>NZ_CP009244.1:0-1395092 GCF_001941425.1 Corynebacterium ammoniagenes DSM 20306 | reverse complement strand
CGCTCAGCGATGGTTTGCTCTGTTACCGAGTCCACCGCGGTGGTGGGATCTTGAAGAATGAGCACGTCGGCATCGGCAGCAATCGCGCGCGCTAGAGCGACGCGCTGGCGCTGCCCACCGGATAAGTGCCCACCGTTTTCCCCAACTTGGCGGTCCGGGCCACCGGGGATATCTTCCGCGGAGGCAACATCGAGTGCCCACAAGGCGCGCTCGCGATCCGGATGGACATTTTCAAGCACGGTTCCTTCAAACATATGAGAATCATGCGGTGCCACGATATATCTTTCTCGCGGCAGATTAACGAGTTCTTCCGGTGGTGACTGCGTCACCACCGTTATCCCCGGCCGCAACGCGGGAAGGGTGGGTTGGGTGGTCGTGAAGGAGGCATCGCTAAGCAAAAGCTCCTGGATGCGGCGACCGGAAGCCTGCGCAGTGGCCCAGCGCGATGCGATATTTTTGCCCAACATCGTCATCGGAGTGATGATGAACTGCGTCAGCCCGACCACGGTGATGAGCTCACCTACCGACATTAGGCCATTGAGCGCCATCAACCCCGAGCTAATGCCGACGATGATGACGTAGAAGGCACCCGCTGTTTCCGTAATGGCATTCAGACGTGCCTGGGCGCCATTGGCGTCCACCGTCTTCTGATAAGCATTATCCGACACCGCGTGATAGCGCGACCGGACCGTATCCACCGCACCCAGACCTTTTAAGATGCGCAGTCCTTGCACCACATCAGTCGCGGTCGCTGATGCTGCCGCCAAAGCACTTTGTCGCTTCGCCGAGCGCTTGCGCAGCGGGGTGGCGGATTTCAACGAAATCATCACCACGATCGGCCCACCTAGGAGCACTCCCAAGCCCAGAGCGAGATTAACGCTGGAGACCATGACGGCAACGTAGATAATTGACACAATCTCTGCAACTGGAAACACCGTCATCATCACGGCATCCGAGACGCGTTGGGTATCTGCCGAGGCAATCGACAGCAGCTCTCCTGCCGTGCGTGGCTTTCCAGCCATACCTTTGGGGTGCGAAATGCGGTCAGTGACCGTCATGCGCAGCTCGTGTCCGATTTCTAAGGCGGCTCGCTGAAATAGTGAGCGAGCAAACCAGCCGGCTGCGGCGTTAATGCAAAATGTAGACAGCAGGATGACAACCCACAGCCACAATGTGGATAAGCTGCCAGTAGCGATTGCCCGGTCGATGGCTTGCCCAACGATTACTGGCGATAGACCATTACAGATAAAAGTAATGGACATTAAAATTGCAGCAGGGATGGTGCGTTCCTTGCGGGAGAATAATGTTTTAATTAACCACCGCGGATCACTTGCCTGTGGAAGCGCTGCCACGACCTCACCTCACCCACTTTGACATTCGAAAACTCTATGACACAACAACCACCCCAGCCTAGCCCAGAGCATTACCCCAGCTATCGGCCTCCCTCACGCAAACAGGGGCCGAAATTTGCCACCGCGCAACACAAGGCGGCCGCGGCGCAGGCTTTTCATCACGGCGCAGAGCTTTACGATGAAATTCGCCCGTCCTATCCTGAATTTATCGGGCAGCTCGCGCCCGGCTTGGTGGCCGTCGACATCGGCGCCGGAACAGGTAAGCTTACCCTAAGTCTGCCGCACTCCGTAGTAGTAGCCTGCGATCCCTCCCCCGATATGGTGCGCGTTTTAAAAGCTCGTGGCATTCCATGCTGGCGCGGAACCGGCGAAGAACTAGCTTTGGCCAATGCTTCCGTCGATGCTGCCTTTTGCGCCCAAGCGTGGCACTGGATGGACGCCAAAGCTGCATGTGAAGAACTAGACCGCGTTTTAGCCCCTGGCGGCAAAGCCGTGTTGGTGTGGAATACCATCGACGTGCACGCGGATCCCTGGGTGCTGCGTCTTACCCGCATCATGCACTCCGGCGATATCCAACGTCCTGATTTCAAACCAGAAGTCCACGCTCCGTTTCACCTCGCGGAGGAGTACCACGACTATTGGAGCCAAACTCTGCACGTGGAGCAATTGCACACGCTGATGCATTCTCGTTCGTATTGGTTGCGCGCCAATGACACCACTCGCGAGCGCATGACCGGCAACCTTAATTGGTACCTGTATGAGCACATGGGCTTTCAACCTGGGATGAAGGTAGAAATACCCTACCGAACGGACGCATTTGTTTTAAGCCGTTATGCTGGGTAGGACGAAAACATTAACCAATCTTATCTAAGGACTGATGAAGTGAGCTCCGAAGAACCTACCATTGTTCCGGATACACCAGTCGAAGATGTCACTTTGGCACGAGTGGCGGAAATCTTTGACGACAAGCAGTTGGTCTACCGCATGGAAGACGTAGAAACCCCGGATGGAGAAACCGGGTCTATTCTGCGCACCGGGTTTTCCAATGCAGCCATCGCTATGCAAATCCGTGACAACACCTTAGTCATTGACTCTTTGTGGCGCGGTGCTTTTCCAACCACGCAGGGCCCCCAGGTTCTCATGCTGACTAACCAGTGGAATCAGGACAATTTCGCTCCAACGCTGCGCTTTTTCGACAGCAGCGCAGAAGAGCTCGCGGTCTCTGCATTCCGTGAGCTGCATGTTGGTGCGGGAGCCTCGCGTAACCAACTCGATGCCTTCATCATGACCACCATCGATGCCATCTTGGGTTCTTTCGAATGGATCGAACAAAAGCACCCTGACCTTGTGACTTGGGAGAGCGACCACAACCATGACTAATGCCAATAACGCTGATAACGCAAGCACCGAATCTTCCCTGGACAATGCCCTTCCCGGCGTAGATATTGACCGCGTCATCAACGCAATGACGCAATTCGACATCACCTTGGAAAAGGCCAAGGGCGCTGATGCCGTGGCGATGGCAAACCTCAACGGTCTAAACATTATGTTTGCCGTGTTGCCGTCGGTCATCATTGTTCGCGCTGACGTGGGCACTGATGCGTCCTTTGCCAATGCTGATGCTGGTCTGTTTTTGGCCGCCGGTCAGATCAACACCGTCTCTTTCGGTGCGCGTGCGGTAATTACCGAACACGAAGACCAACTCATTGTTCGCACCGAACGCGAATTTACTCACCTCGCTGGGCTTAACGATGACCAGCTGGCGCAGTCCCTCAAGGTCGCCGTGGACGGCGTGCTGGCTGCCCAGGACGCGCTTGTCACTGCCGCTGAAGAGATGGCCAAGCTCGGATCTGAATCCGCACAAGACGAAACTGGCGCAAACTAAGCCGCCATCACTAAGCGCCCACTTCCTGCTCGGGAGTGGGCGCTTCGTTGTCTTCGGCTGTGTCTGCGACGGTGTCTTCGCTGCTATTTCGAAGCCAGGATGCGCTGGCGCTCAACCTCGGGATCAAAGTCTGCCTCGGGCCACGATAGGTCCATCTCCCGCAACGCCTCGAGGATCAGAAACTTCAATGCCATGCGCGCATATTTCTTATTATCAGAAGGCAGAATGTACCACGGCGCATGATCTTCGTCCGTGCGGTTAATGGCGTCAGCATAGGCTCGGGAGTAATCCTGCCAAAAGCCACGTTCGGTGACATCAGATTCATCATATTTCCAGTACTTCTTCGGGTCGTCGACGCGCTCCAAGAGATTTTCTACCTGGAAGTCTTTGGAAATATGCAAAAATGCCTTGACGATGCGCACCCCACGGTCGGCGAGCTCTTTCTCATAGGTACGAATCGCATCAAAGCGGCGGTTAATTTCTTTCTCATCCACCCAGCCGTGCACGCGTTGGGTAACAACGTCTTCATAATGCGAGCGGTCAAAGGCCACAATTTGCCCCGGGCGCGGATCGTGGTTGCGGATGCGCCATAAGAAGTCATGCTCGAGTTCTTCTTCAGTGGGTTTTCCAAACCCCACCGTGGTCGTACCTTGCGGGTCAAAGACGGAGAAGACGGATTTTACCGCCCCGCCCTTGCCGGAGGTATCCATGCCTTGCAAGATGACCAGGATGGCTGGAGCATCAGGACCGAGTGCACGCCCATTGGCAAAGAGCAGTTCTTGAAGCTCGCTTAGTTCATCATCAAAGCGCTTGGCCTGCTTTTTCAGATCTTTCTTATCGCCAGTAAACCCAGGTGTTGAAGCCGGATCATAGTCGGTGAAATCAAAGGGTTTGTCCACGCGAAGTTTCAGGGCATCTTTGACTTTGAATTTGCTCATCTTTCCTACCCTACTCAGAAAACAACACCGCCTCGCCCAAATTCCACTCAGGGTGGACGGGCGAGGCGGCTTCAACTAAAGCACGCGTCTCAACGGGCTCAACAAGCTCAAGGGCTCAAGACTACTGCTGAGAGTTACTCTCAGTGCCAGCCTGTGGCGTTCCAGGTGTCTCAGGAGTTTCAGGGGTCTCGGGAACCTCGGACTCCCCCGGCTCCTCGGAGCCTTCAGGAGCAACTGAGTTCTCGGAATCAGCTTCTCGTGGCTCCTCTGAAACTGCCGGTTCCTCCGGTTCCTCCGGCGTCTCCTCGAAACCTGAGTCGATGGGATCGAGCTCATCTGCGTCAGCTGGCTCATCGGCTTCCGCCAGCTCCTCAGCTTCTGCTTCCACGTTCATGGGGTTGTCCTCGGAACGGGAATGCGCGACGTCATCAAGTACAGCGTTGATATACGGCGCTGCGGCATCGGTGGAGTATTCGCTAGCGAGCTCCACGCCTTCAGACACTGCGGTTGCCAAATCGATTTCCTCGGAGTTGTACAGCAATTCCCACACCGCCACGCGCATAATGGCGCGGTCAACGGCGGGGATTCGGTACAGCTCCCAATCTTCGGCCAAATAGCGCTCGATGGTGCTATCGATGGTGTCCAGCTCTTCTGCTACCCCGGTGACGAGCACCTTGGTGTATTCGGCGATAGGAGCCACGCCGTGTTCATCTTCGCGCGCCAGCTTAATGCGGTCTTCCACGATAGCCACCGGGTCCATGTCGCGGTTTTCCGCTTCGTACATGATGTCGGCCGCCCGGCGGCGTGCCCGGTACCGTGCACCATGACGGCGCAGCTTGGGCACACGCTGAGAAGTGGCTGTGGATTCAGCCGATGCTTCAGCCCGTGCTTCAGGTGTTTCCGGCGTTTCCGGCGCGTTATTGGAGTGTTCTTCAGTCACGATTAGTTGCTCACACGAGACTGGTACTCGCCCGTGCGGGTATCAATGCGGACTACGTTGCCAATTTCAATAAACAGTGGAACATGGATCTCCGCGCCGGTTTCCAAGGTTGCTGGCTTGGTGCCGCCCGATGAGCGGTCGCCTTGCAGACCTGGCTCCGTGTGCTCAATCTTGAGCTCAACAGAGATAGGAAGCTCAGCAAAAAGAGCGTCGCCCTCATAGAAGGAAACCTGCACGCGCATGTTTTCCTGGAGGAACTTCGCGGAGTCGCCGAACTTTTCTTCCGGCAGCTCGACCTGCTCGTAGTTGGTGTCATCCATGACAACGTAGCTGGTGCCGTCGTTGTACAGGTACGTCATATCGCGACGGTCAACCGTAGCGGTTTCAACCTTGGTGCCTGCACTCCAAGTCTTATCGGTTACCTTGCCGGTAACAACATCTTTGAGCTTGCTGCGCACAAAAGCTGGGCCCTTGCCCGGCTTAACGTGCTGAAACTCAATAATCTGCTGAAGCTTGTTATCAATTTTTAAAACAAGCCCATTCTTGAAGTCGCTGGTATCTGCCACGAGAATCTCCTGTGATGGTTCGTGTAAAAGTACGGTCTATTATCCTACTACAGCCGCGTGTGCACACGTTACTGGACTAAGTCTTGCGGCTAAATAAGGTTCTATGTGCGCAGTCTAGGCTTTTGCTAGATAATGCGCAGCTCCTTCGAGGACGGGGTAATAATCTTCGGCACGCCCGAGGTAATAATCAAGGTGTCTTCAATGCGCACGCCACCTTTACCTGGAACGTAAATACCAGGCTCAATAGTCAGCGTCATATTTTCTTCCAGATGTCCCTTGCCGGTTACCGCAGCTGAAGGGCCTTCGTGGACATGCAGGCCAATGCCATGACCGGTGGAGTGGACAAAGTATTCACCATAGCCGGCATCTTCAATGATCTGACGGCATGCCCGGTCGACGTCGTACAACGCAGTGCCCGGGGTCGCTGCCGCCACGCCAGCTAATTGCGCCTCGAGCACAATATCGTAGATTTCTTTGGCAAAATCAGTAACTTCACCGGCGACAAAAGTACGCGTCATATCGGAGTTGAAGCCGCGCAAATGCGCACCAAAGTCAATGGTGATGAGATCACCTTGTTCAATCACGCGGTCTTCGGCGCCGTGGTGCGGCTTGGCGGAATTCGGCCCGGATGCCACGATGGTGTCAAAGCTCACGCGCTCTGCACCGGCTTTGCGCATGCGGTATTCCAGATCCGCTGCGACCTGCCGCTCGGTGCGACCGATGGCCAACTCCCCTGCGTCCAGCAGATCTTCTAGGGCATTATTGGCCAGCAGCGCAATGCTTTCGAGCTGCTCCAGCTCGAAGTAGTCCTTCTTCTCGCGCTGCTTTTCAATCACTCCGGTCACTGGCACGAGCGTGACATCGGCTGGGCAGGCTTCCTCAAATTTCTTAAACTCTGCAACAGAGACATACGCAGCTTCAAAGCCGACGCGCTGTGGTCCTTCCAGTGTTTCCAAAAGGTTTGGGCCTACCCTGCGCTGAATCATGGCTTCGATATCAGGTACTTCTTCAGCGATTTGAGTGGTGTACCGACCATCGGTGGTCACTACCGCAGAGAGATCCTTGCGCAACAGCAGCGCGCCATTGGAACCAGAAAAGCCCGTCAGGTAGCGCATGTGAGTCAGGTCAGTAACTAAAATTGCATCGATACGCTGCGCTGCCAACGTTGCCGCCAGCGCGCGGCGCCGGTCACTAAAGCGAGTATCTGCCAAGCCCATAATTGCTATTCTTCCTTTTCTCTCATGTCATCGCCGTGCCGTTATACACCGGCCATGATCCACCTGGTCTGCACACCAGACCAGTACCAATGACCCACCTGCGGGGTCTGCTGTCCACTACTGTGTAGCTTAGCCGCCTAGGCCTTTTTCGGTGCAAAATCCTGGGTGAAATATCCCAGCGCAGCCACATAGCCGTAGACTCCCAGACCTGCGATAACACCGACTGCTTTATCGGAGAGGTAGGAGTGCTGGCGGAATTCTTCACGCGCGTGCACATTGGAGATATGGACCTCGACAAAGCCCTTGCCATCGGCAATCTCCGCTAGGGCATCACGCAAGGCCACTGAGGTATGAGTAAAGGCACCGGGGTTGATAATTACCGCTGCGCCCTCATCGGCGGCGGCATGCACGGTATCCAGCAACACACCTTCGTGGTTGGACTGCACAAAATCTAATTCCACACCGGCGTTATCCGCATGCTTGCGCACGAGCTGTTCAATATCGGCCAAGGTGGTCGAGCCATAGATTTCCGGCTGACGCTTTCCCAGTCGGTTCAAGTTTGGGCCGTTGACTACAACAATCTTCATACTATTTCCGCTTTCTTGGGTGAATTTTTTAGCTCGAGATCACATCATAGGCCGCACGCAGATTCTCCACGCTGGGCCCCTCTAAACGGGTGGTGTTTCCCACACCGGTTAACGCCACAAAGCGCAGGTTGCCGTGACGGTTTTTCTTATCGCGCGTCATAGCCTGGTAAAGCTCGTCAAAATGTCCTGGCTCATAGGTGGTGGGCAAGCCAATATTGCGCAGGATTCGCTCATGCAAAGCGACCACGTCGGCATCGATAAGCCCCTGTGCGTAAGAAAGCTGTGCGATGAACATCATGCCCACCGCAACCGCGTTGCCATGGCGCCACCGGTAGTTCTCGCGTAGCTCCACCGCGTGGCCGAAGGTGTGGCCATAGTTTAGAGTTTCGCGCAGGCCGGCTTCCTTGAGGTCTTCGCCCACGACCTTGGCTTTGACCGCGACAGAGCGCGCAATAAGTTCAGGCAGGAATCCCTCCGGGTCGATACACGCCGCGGGGTCTTGTTCATAGCGCTCGATGATAACTGGGTCGAGGATGAAACCAGTCTTAATAATTTCGGCAGAGCCGGCAACAATCTCCTGCGCCGGCAGCGTGCGCAGTCGCTGCAAATCGATAAAGACGGCCGATGGCTCGTGGAATGCGCCCACGAGGTTTTTACCAGCCGAGGTATTAATACCGGTCTTGCCGCCGACTGCGGCATCAACCATCGCCAGCAAGGTCGTGGGCACCTGGATGACTTTAATGCCGCGCATCCAGGTAGCAGCCACAAAACCTGCCATATCTGTTACGGCTCCGCCGCCGAGGCCGACGATGGCATCCGTGCGGGAGAAATTTTCTTCCCCCAACCGGTCCCATAGCCTAATCGGGGTTTCCACCTGCTTGCCGGCCTCGGCATCAGGTACTTCTTCCACCACGACGTACAGACCTTCCGCGCGCAATTGCTCGGCAAGCTCAGCGGCTGGTTCAGCAATGGCGGGTTGATGGACCACCATCACCTTGTCAGCACCGGTTGCTTTCGCATGCTTAGCGATGCCCGCGTTGAGGTCGTGGTCAATGACCACCTCGTAGGGCGAAGGTCCGTTCACTGCGATTGTGGTCATGGTGGGCAAAGCCTTTCTTTCAAACTGGGTAATCCATTGTGGCGGGTAGGTGTAAGCCTCTTAGGAGCACACGGTCTCGAGGAACCCGAGGATATCGCCGACTACTTGCTGTGGCGTGCGGTCATCGGTGCGCGCGCGGAAATTCGCCACCTCCCGGTATAAAGGCTGACGCTCTTCCAACAACTGGCGGTAGTGTTCAGCAGGGTCATCAGCTGCGAGCACCGGGCGGGTGGATTCGCGGGCGGTTCGGCGTGCGCCTTCTTCTGCGGAGACATCAACGAGCACCACCACGTGGTTGACCAAGAGTTGCCGGGTTGATTCCGTTAAAATTGCGCCGCCGCCGAGCGAAACCACGCCGTCAGATTGCAGCGCCTCGGCGACGTGCTCGGCCTCAATCTCTCGGAATTTCGGCTCGCCTAAACCGGCAAACACTTCACCGCAGGAGGTGCCTTCAGCTTCTTCGATGAGCTCGTCAGAATCGACGAGACCCACATTTAAAGCACGCGATAAGCGCCGGCCGATGGTGGATTTGCCAGCACCGGGAGGACCGACCAACACAACGCGCGGGCGCGTTTCAGCAGTTGGCTGCGGTGGAATATTGGTAAGAGTCATGATCAATTGTCCTGGTCGAAAGCCAAACGTTCTGCGACGTATTCCTGGTAAGCAGCAATATTGCGCTTGGTCTCAGCAAGGCTGTCGCCGCCAAATTTATCCAGCACGGCACGCGCAAGCACCAAAGCCACCATGGACTCGGCAACCACGCCGGCAGCGGGGACAGCGCAGACATCAGAGCGCTGGTGGATGCCGGTTGCAGCTTTACCGCTTGCCATATCCACGGTCTTCAGCGCACGTGGCACCGTGGAAATAGGCTTCATGGCCGCGCGCACGCGCAGCTGCTGGCCATTGGTCATGCCACCTTCGAGCCCGCCGGCGCGGTTGCTCAAGCGGTCCACGCCATCATCGGTGCGCACCATTTCATCATGAGCTTCGGAACCTGGACGACGTGCTTCTTCAAAGCCATCGCCGATTTCTACGCCCTTGATCGCTTGGATACTCATTAACGCAGCAGCCAACTGGGCATCGAGGCGGTCATCGCCGGAGATGTGTGAGCCCAAGCCAATCGGCAGGCCATCTACAACTACTTCTACGATGCCACCGAGGGTATCGCCTTGCTTTTTGGCCTTTTCAATCTCGGTGACCATCGACTCGCCTGCGGCCTGGTCGAATGCGCGCACCGGGGATTCATCGATGGCATCTAATGCATCAAAGGTCGGCGCTGGGCCTTCATAAGGCTCCGAGCGGCCAATGGAGATCACATGCGAGAGCACTTCGACGCCCAGGCACTCGCGCAAGAAGCTGCGCGCGACGGTGGCGGCAGCAACGCGTGCAGCGGTTTCACGCGCCGAGGAACGTTCCAAAATAGGGCGCGCTTCGGAATGTCCGTATTTGATCATGCCCGCAAAGTCCGCGTGGCCGGGACGTGGACGGGTCAACGGTGCACCGCGTCCGGAATCCATGGCTTTAGCGACCTCGGGATCATCCATGTCCAACTTTTCTGGGGACATGATGGTGGTCCATTTTGGCCATTCGGTATTGCCAATCATGATGGCAATCGGGCTGCCCAGGGTATAGCCATGACGGATGCCTGTCAGCAGCGTCAATTCATCCGCCTCAAACTTCATGCGCGCACCGCGGCCATAGCCGAGGCGACGACGAGCGAGCTGGAATGAAATTTCATCACGGTCAACGGGTACACCAGCCGGCATATGCTCAAGCATCGCAATGAGCGCCTGGCCGTGGGATTCTCCTGCAGTAGTCCAACGAAGCATGCCAACCATTATCACACGGGGGCAGCCGCAATGAACCATTTGCCTCCAGGTTTGATTCAGCACTCCCCCTACAGTGGTGTAAAAATCACCACCGCGGTGGCTAAAAGCATGGCCGGACCGTTCGGTGGGTCAGAAAATCGCAGTGCTTGTCGATGCCCCTTCCATCGCAGACCCATGCCCCACACCACGGCCACAACAGCGGTTAAGGCTATTGCGACCATCACGGCAACGACGCCCGCGTAAACGGCAATAACGATGCCCAAGGGCACCGCCAACTTGATATCGCCGCCGCCCATGCCGTGGCCGTGACTTATCACCGCGAGCACGAGATACAGCACCGGCCAGATAAGCCCCCAGAGCCCCACCCACTGCAGGGTCGATAAAATCCACGCAAGGGCCAGGCCCCCGACCGGTAGCGTGAGAAAATCCGGCAACCGTCGCTGCCGGATATCATAAACACACAGTACAAGCGCCCACACAAGCGCAATGAGTAAAAGAAACGACGAGAACCAGCTAGTCACAGACACACTCCCCCAAGTATGTTGCCCAGTGCTCCTACGGTACGAGGCGTGTACCCGAGCTTGTTACTAGTACAGTCTATTGACGTTTCTATCGCGCATGTAGTGATGCAAGGCATCAAACATGGCCTCGCGGGGAGCTTTATGGCCCGTGAACTGCTCAAATTGGCTAAATGATTGATAGGCCAGCATGCGGTGCCCACCCACCGTCGGGTAGCCATCGGCGGCAGCATGCACGGTCAGCGGCGTTGGCCACGGATCGTAGATGACATCCAGAATCGGCGCGTACGCCAGCGCTTTGTGGTGCCCTTCCAAAGCCGGTGAGGGCACGGTAGAGACAATTACTTCTGCACGCTGCGCGATACTTGCAATATTGTCATCATAGGTGACCGGGGAAATCTCCAGGTCGAGCTCGTCCATCAAGTGCGTGAGCTCTTCGCGACGGTCGGTGCGGTTGAGCAAATCAATGTGCTTAATACCGCGCTGGGCCAAGGCCCACAAGGCCGGCCGTGCCGTTCCGCCCGAGCCGATAAGCAAGGCACGCGGTGCAGGCTTGAAAGAATCCAGCAGGCGCATGCCATCTGCTCGGCCGAGCAATTCCGTCAGCGCTCCTTCAACACCTTCGGTATCAGTATTATCCGCGCGCCAGCCGCCGTCGATGCGCACTAACGTATTAGCGGAGCCCATCAGCCGCGCACGGTCTGTCACCTCGGTCGCCATGTTCAGCGCCGCAAACTTTCCTGGCATGGTGACCGAAAAGCCACGGTAGTCATCGTCGACTTCGCCCACGATGTCGGGCAGCGTCTGCGCATCGGTTTCAATGCGCGAATAGGACCAATCGTCCAGCCCTAGAGCCTTATACCCTGCGGTGTGCAGAATTGGGGACATGGAATGGGCAATGGGCTGACCCAAGACCGCTGCGCGTGGCATAAAACCTCAAAGCTCCTTGTAAACCGGAAATAAAACTATGGGCGTTGTGTATCTAGAATGCCAGAATCGATGGCGCGATCTACCTGCTCGAGGTGCTCTTCGAAGGTATTGGTAAAGACCGTGGTGCCTTGATCATCGATGGTGACAAAGAAGAGCCACTCGCCTTCCGCTGGGTTTTCCATCGCGGTGATGGCTTCCTCGGAAGGCGATGCAATTGGGGTTTCAGGCAGTCCATCCATCGCGTAGGTATTCCACGGCGTGACCTTTTCGCGGTCTTCATCGGTGGTCGCCAACTCAACATCTTCGAGGCCGTAGTTAACCGTGGAGTCGAATTCCAAGCGCATGGGCTCATCCAAGCGGTTCAAAATCACGCGCGCTACCTTATCGAATTCACCGGCTGGTGCTTCGCGCTCAACCAAAGAGGCAGAGGTCAAAAGCTCATACGGGGTAATGCCGATAGCGCGGGCACGGTCTTCAATACCGGTCTCGTTGTAACGCTCGGTGGAACGAGTAATCAGGTCGGTGAGGATTTCTTCCGCGTTCATATGCGGATCCAAAACGTATTGTCCCGGAGCAATCAGACCTTCGATACGCTTTGGGTCATCGCCACGAGCACGAATATCGTCCAAAGCCCACTCGGGAGCACCCAACTGCGCAGGGTCAACCGTGGCAGCGGTGTTTTCGAGCTCTTCCTTCTTCACGCACTGACCATCATTACAGGTCACCGCCTCAATCAAGGAGTAGATACCGTAGCGGGTATCGCCGCCCAGGACGTTGATATCCATCAGCGTCGAACCGCCCTGAACTTCCAGCATGTCCACGCGATTTTCTTCGTTCAGCAGTGCCTCCACAGCTGAGCTGGCGCTCATCTGGCCCTGCAGGCGGTAAAAGCCGGGCTGAATATTGCCGGCATCCATATTGCTAGCTGCGGCAGCCTGGAAGGCGCCATCTGATTTAACGATATCGCGCTGTTCCAGCTCCGGGCCCAGCTGTGAGATCGACGAGCCCTCAGGAATCTGCACGAGCTCCACGGTGCCATTGCCGTCACCTTGGTAGTCGTTACCGTCTGATTCGCCACCACTACCGCTTATCACGCGGATGGCAATGTAGACCACGGCTCCGATGATCAACACGAAAGAAGAGATCAGTACCGCAAGTCCGCGTTGGCGGCGCTTGACATGAACTGGCTTCATGGATTTGGCCAGTCGAGGATCTTTGTGGCTCACGAAGGTTACGGCTCCTTGGGGTCGTTTGCATTGTAAATGCCTGACGGTGGTTCACAATGTTGCCATCTACAAGTATTAACGCCACCACAGTAGTCGCTCAATGTTCGTTAAGCGAGCAGGCATACCGATAAATCGTTACCTTTTTGAGATATCCTAGCGTCAATTCTGAGATAACGCTGGGAAACGGCGTAGTGACTTATCCACCTTAATCTTTCAAGGCGACTACTCGCCCATCGAGCCAGGATTGCAGGATTTCTACCGCTGCAGCCTGGTCAATTACCGCGCGGCCCTTCTTTTCGCTTACCCCCGACGCACGTAGCGCCGTGGTCGCTGCGACGGTAGTAAGTCGCTCATCGCCCATACGCACCACCGGCACCGGGTGTGGCGGGGTGGGATCGGTCGCAAAAGGCTTATTCAAACGGCGTTTGAGACGAAAAGCAATCTCTTTGGCGTGCTTCACGCTCGCCGAGCCGTTGCCCTGCAAATCGCGGGGTAATCCCACCACAATTTCCACGATGGCGTACTCCGAGATAATCGCCAGCAGCTTATCGATGTCCGCCTTGTCGGAGTCTTTCAGTCCAGTTTCCCGGGGCACGGTTTCCACGGGCATCGCCAAGCGCGCATCCCTGTCCGAGACAGCGACGCCGATGCGGACCGTACCGACGTCTAAGCCAAGACGCCGGCCGGAGCCGGGATCATCTACGCCTGGGGAATCTGGTGAAACTTTCGCCATCGGTCTATTGGCTTTCGTTATAGCTTGTCGGCGAAGTCACGAACAGCTGCAAAGCCCTGTTCCACACCGCCAGGATTATTGCCAGCGCCTTGAGCCATATCCGGCTTGCCGCCACCGCGGCCATCGACATATTCGCCAAAGAGCTTGACGATGTCCCCGGACTTCACACCGCGTGCCACAGCGGACTTCGTCGCAGCTGCGATAAATGGCAACTTGTCACCACTAGCTGCTGCGAGAACGATGATCGCATCCTCGTTTTGCATGCGGTTGCGCAAGTCAGTGGCGAGCGTGCGCAGGTCACCGGCAGCAACACCCTGTGGCAGATCCAAGGTCAGCACCTTAAAGCCATTGATGTCTTGGGCCTGAGCGACAAACTCCGCCGACTTGGCCTGCAGCTGAGCTTGGTGCAGCTTGGCAATTTCTTTTTCGGCCTGCTTGAGCTTGTCGGTCAGCGCTGCGATACGGCCCGGCAGGTCATCGGAAGGAACCTTGAGGTCCTTCGACACGGCATCGACAAGCGCTGCTTCCTTGGAGTAGTACTTAAACGCATCCATGCCGGAGTAGGCCTCAATACGACGCGCGCCTGAGCCCACCGAGGATTCACCCAGCACGGATACGGGACCAATCTGGGAAGAATGTGCAACGTGGGTACCACCGCACAGCTCGATGGAAAATGGTCCACCGATTTCCACTACGCGGACATTGTTGCCGTAGTTTTCACCGAACAAAGCCATTGCGCCCATGGCCTTGGCTTCCTCGAGTGAGGTTTCAATGGTGTTGACAGCCAAGTCGGAGTCGACTGCCTGGTTGGCGATAAGAGCAATCTCATCCAACTGATCCGCGCTGAGCTGCTCGGTGTAGTTGAAGTCAAAGCGCAAGTAGCCCGGACGGTTCAACGAACCAGCCTGCACAGCCGTTGGGCCAAGAACCTGGCGCAGCGCAGCGTGAATTAGGTGCGTTGCGGTGTGCGCCTGGGTCGCACCGTGGCGCCATTGTTGATCGACCTCAGCGGTTACTGCCGAGCCCAAATCCAGACCACCGGATGCCACGGTTGCCTTGTGCACCCACAGCTTCTTACCGATTTTTTGCACGTCATTGACGTCCAAGACGGTACCGCCAGTAAAGATGCGACCGCGGTCAGCCATCTGTCCACCGGATTCCGCATACAGCGGGCTGTGGTCCAAGATGACTTCAATCTGCTCGCCTTCACCCGCAGAGGTGACCTTTTCACCATCGCGAACTAGGCCGATGACCTTGGCATCAGAAGCCAGTTCTTCATAGCCGGTAAAGATGGTGGGTTGGTTATCTACCCACTCGCGGTACAAAGTCTCATCAGCATGGCCGTGCTTTTTCGCGCGGTTATCCGCCTTAGCGCGCTCGCGCTGTTGCGCCATCGCAGCATCGAAGGAATCCATGTCAACGTCGAGTCCGGCTTCGGCAGCCATCTCCAACGTCAGGTCAATCGGGAAACCGTAGGTGTCATGCAGCTCGAAAGCCTCATCACCTTTAACCACGGTCTTGCCCTGTGACTTCGCTGCAGCAGCGACCTCATCGAAGCGGTGGGTACCCGACTCCAAGGTCTTTAAGAAAGACTTCTCTTCATTGAGAGCAACGCGCAAGATGCGCTCGCGGTTTTGCGCGATCTCTGGGTACGACAGCTCCATGGTGTCCATGATGGTGTTCATGAAACGCTCCAAGACCTCTGCCTGTGCTCCCAGCAGACGTGCGGAACGGATAATGCGGCGAACCAAACGGCGCAGGATATAGCCACGGCCCTCATTGGATGGAGTAACACCATCCAAAATCAGCATCATGGCGGTGCGAGAGTGGTCTGCAATCACGCGGAAGCGCACATCGTTGATGCGCTCTGCCTTTGGGTCTTCGTAGCTCGCGCCGGTGACCTTTTCTGCCTCGGCGATTACCGGTGCCAGAAGGTCGGTCTCATAGACGTTGTCGACATTTTGCAAGATACAGGCCACGCGCTCGACGCCCATACCGGTATCAATGTTTTTCTTGGGCAGTTCACCAAGGATCTCGAAATTGCCCTTGCCGTCGCCTTCGCCGCGGATATTTTGCATAAAGACGAGGTTCCAGATTTCCATGTAGCGGTTATCATCCGCTTCTGGGCCGCCTTCGACACCATATTCTGGGCCGCGATCGTAGTAGATCTCTGAACACGGTCCACAAGGCCCTGGAACGCCCATGGACCAGTAGTTGTCTTCCATGCCCATGCGTTGGATGCGCTCTTTGGGTACACCGACCTTGTCGTGCCAAATATCAGCTGCCTCGTCGTCATCGAGGTAGACGGTGACCCACAGGCGGTCTGGCTCTAGGCCAAAGCCACCGTCGTCAACGGAATTGGTCAGCAGTGCCCAGGCGTTTTTAATGGCGCCTTCTTTAAAGTACTGGCCAAAGGAGAAGTTGCCCGCCATCTGGAAGAAGGTGTTGTGGCGAGTGGTGATGCCTACTTCTTCAATATCCAAGGTGCGCACGCACTTTTGGATAGAGGTTGCCAAACCATTGGGATAAGGCGGGTTTTGCTGACCTAAGAAATAAGGCTTGAAAGGAACCATGCCAGCATTGACGAACAGCAGGTTCGGATCATCCAGAATCAATGAGGCGCTCGGTACCGCTTCATGTCCACTATTGACGAAGTGTTGGGTAAACCGTTCGCGAATCTCATGAGTCTTCACTGTGCAGTGTCCTTTGATATCTATCGGTTGCATCTATCTGCTGTATCAATTGGCAGCGATAAAACAACTACTACTGAACTAAATCTTTCGCCCGCACTCTATCAGTCTCTATACAGCGCGGACTTAACACACAAGACTTTACCCGCCTTGTGCGCTAGTTCGGAATACGGGGCAGGATTTTCAGACGAGAAAATCTTATTTGCCCCGACCAGCGTTTTTATCATCGCGCACAATATTGCGCAGACGCGGCAGGTATTCCTGAATACGTTTTTCCGCGCCGTGATTCGTGGGGTGGTAATACTGGGCATCGACAAGCTCTTCTGGCAAGTACTGCTGCCCGACCACACCGCGTGGATCATCATGCGGGAATTGATAGCCCACGGCACTTCCCAAGCGCTGCGCGCCCTCATAGTGCCCATCGCGCAAGTGCGGTGGGACATGCCCAATTTTCCCGCGAGCAATATCTTCTTGTGCGGCAGCGATTGCTTGCATGACTGAATTGGATTTCGGTGCTGTGGCCAAATGAATCACTGCCTGGGCAAGCGGAATGCGCGCTTCCGGCAGCCCGATCAACTGCGCCGCCTGTGCGGCTGCAACTGCGGTGGGCAAGGCCGTGGGATCCGCCATGCCAATATCTTCTGACGCATGCACGATCAGCCGCCGCGCGATAAAGCGAGGGTCCTCCCCTGCTTCGACCATGCGGGCTAGATAGTGCAACGCCGCGTCTACATCCGATCCGCGAATAGATTTAATAAACGCTGAGACCACGTCATAATGCTGATCGCCGTCGCGGTCATAGCGCACCACCGCACGATTGACGCTGGCATTCAAGATTTCCGAGGTCAACACCGGCTTCGCAGCCTCTGGCTGCTCTGTCTCCGCGCCAGTGTGGTCCTCCGCCTCGGAGTCGGTGGCGGTATCTTCGCTTGCAGCATCTTCGGCCGTTTCCGCGGCAGCTTCCAAGTAAGTCAGCACCCGGCGGGCATCACCACCAGCGAGCATCGTCAGCTGCTTCTTTGCATCATCAGCGATCGTGATGCGCCCATCTAATCCTCGTGGGGACTCGATGGCGCGATCAATGAGTTCACTGATGTGTTCCGGTTCCAAAGAATTAAGCTGCAACAACAAAGAACGCGACAATAGTGGTGCCACCACCGAAAAGGACGGGTTCTCCGTCGTCGCCGCTACCAACAAGACGGTGCGGTTTTCAACAGCAGCCAGCAAAGCGTCCTGCTGGGTTTTAGAAAACCTGTGGACCTCATCAATAAAAAGCACCGTGCGCACACCCCGGATAGCTTCTTGGCGGGCATGCGTGATGACTTCACGGACTTGTTTCACACCAGAATCCAGCGCTGATAGGCCCACGAAGTTCTGCCCCATTGCTGAGGCAATCAACGACGCGATGGTGGTCTTGCCCGTACCGGGCGGGCCATACAAAATAACGGAGGCTTCACCGGAGCCTTCCACCAATCGGCGCAAGGGCTTTCCGGGAGCAAGCAAATGGTCTTGTCCCAACACTTCGTCCAATTGTTGCGGGCGCATGCGTGCTGCCAGCGGCGAGCCACTGTGGGATGCAAACATCGATCCACCGCGACCAGTGATGCCAGATGCAGATTCGCCCTCCGAGCCGATAGAAGAGCTCGTGGGAAATAGCGAGTCCTGGGCCATGTCTACCTACTAACCTTAAGACGAGAATCCAACAATCTAAGCGCTTCGGCCAGCACGAGAGCCCAACGATTAGATCTGGTGATAATTTCCGGGATAAATTTCCTGAAGTCGTTCTGCCACTTGCTGGCTGAAATCTCCGATGATCTGATATTCCTCAGCATACGTACCGCGTCCGCGCCGAGCTGCAAAGCGATGCAGAGATTCAAAAGTCTCAAAGAGATCGCGGCGAATCAACAGCTCATCTTCGCTAAACGGAGTGTCGCTGCTCGGACGCAACAAAGAGTTGGCGATCCGGTCATCGATTTCCCGGTTCTCGGAAGAAAAAGCTGCGAGTTCTTCGATTCCACCGGTGTACATCGTAGCAACGCTCGATAACGCCCAGCCGATCAGTGAACGGACAATCAAGCGGTTAAGCTCTTCACTTTCACCGAAACGTGGCCAGGTTTCCACGACCTCGCGCGCCCATGCGTGCACAAAGACATCGGCCTCGTCATCTGAAATGGGACGTGCGAAGAGAAATTGTGGGAATCCAGCAATCACGCAAGCGACGTCAAAACCGACGTTGCGGAAGCCCGCCCATTCATAATCAAGAAAGGAAATCTTCTGCGAGACAATGATGTTATCTGGGGACAGGTCAAAGGGTGTAAACGCCCGTTCATTCCCACTGAGCAATGTCGCGGCCGAAGCATTGGCATACTGCGTGACTTCCTCGGGTGGGGTAAGCCCTGCGCGCTCTAGGACTTCCAAGCCCAAGTAGATGGAGTTGTGCAGCGCTTCTGCACGCAATTGGTGATTGACAATATCCGGTTGGTTGCGGATTACCCGGTTAGCTAATGCTTCAAAGTCCGGCTCACGTCCTGCCGTATCGGCATGCATCTGCCCTAATTCGGTGCCCAGGGCGCGAATTACCTGCATGCGTTCTTCATCATCAGCCTTGATCAAAGTATCCGACAAAGTATTGGAATCGCCCAAGTCTGTCAGGACCAAAATACGCTGATCAATATCATGCGCTAGCAGCACTGGTCCGGGCCGAGTGTCCTCCGACAGTGACGTGGTGAATTGATATGCCACGACTTCACTAATAAAGGCCACATCATCAATGGCGTGCCCGGTTGGCGGGTTGTGCTTGAGCACCACCGTGCGCTGCTGCAGAAATGGCGAGGACGCTACGCGAGCGCGTAAGACAATCGCGTGACCGGAACCAGAAAGCCGCTCAATTTCGGAGAGTTTTTGTTGACCGCCAAATCGCCGCGACAGCAAGTCCTGAGCAATGTCGACGACTTGTTGTTGTTCCAGATTCACGGTCTTCTCCTTGGGTGTGAAACCACTACTACCACTGTAATAGCTTTGTGGTGGAAAATAGTGTTTTCGACTGCTAAATTCAGCGCCCGGGCAACCGGGTAGAAACCGGTGCCCGGGAGAGGGTTTGTTTAGGCCTTCGCCTTGTCTTCTTCCTTGGACTTAGCCTTTTCAGGCTTGAAGTCAACACCAGTTTCCTTACGCTGCTGTGCAGGAATTGGAGCTGGCGCGTCCGTCAGTGGGTCGACACCGCCGCCCGACTTCGGGAAGGCAATGACATCGCGGATGGAGTCAAAGCCGCCGAGCAGGGAGACAATGCGGTCCCAGCCAAAGGCGATGCCACCGTGTGGTGGTGCGCCGTACTGGAATGCATCCAGCAAGAAGCCGAACTTCTCTTGTGCTTCTTCCTCGCCGATACCCATGACGTTGAATACGCGCTTTTGCACCTCAGCGTTGTGGATACGGATGGAACCGCCACCGATTTCGTTACCGTTGCACACGATGTCATAGGCATATGCGGTTGCTTCACCTGGGTTGTCATCAAACGAGTCCAACCACTCAGGCTTCGGAGAAGTAAACGCGTGGTGCACGGCAGTCCAGGAGGAGTTGCCCAGTGCGACATCACCAGATGCGGTTGCTTCTGCTGCTGGTTCAAACATTGGCGCATCGACAACCCAGGTAAATGCCCAGTCGCCTTCTTTAATGAGGTCATTCTTGCGTGCGATCTCACCACGTGCTGCACCCAGCAGCGCGCGGGACGACTTGGTATCACCTGCGGCGAAGAAGATGGCATCGCCAGGTTTTGCGCCGACGTGCTCTGCAATTCCTTCGCGCTCAGCGTCAGTGATGTTTTTCGCCACTGGGCCGCCGAGGGTGCCGTCTTCTGCAACGGTGATATAAGCAAGGCCCTTTGCACCGCGCTGCTTTGCCCATTCTTGCCAAGCATCGAATTGGCGACGTGGCTGGGACGCGCCACCTTCCATCACAACAGCGCCGACATATTCATTTTGGAATACGCGGAAGGTGGTGTCCTTGAAGAAGTCGGTGCACTCTACAAGCTTGATGTCAAAGCGCAGGTCCGGCTTATCACTGCCGTAGTACTTCATGGCATCGGCGTAGGTCATCCGTGGAATTGGCGTGGTGATTTCATAGCCAATGAGCTTCCACAGCTCAGCGATGATCTCTTCGCCCAAGGCAATGACGTCTTCTTGGTCCACGAAGGACATCTCGACATCCAGCTGGGTAAATTCTGGCTGGCGGTCCGCGCGGAAGTCTTCGTCGCGGTAGCAACGCGCTAGCTGATAGTAACGCTCCATGCCGGCGACCATGAGCAGCTGCTTAAACAGCTGTGGCGACTGTGGCAACGCGTACCAGGAACCTGGCTTAAGCCGTGCTGGCACGAGGAAGTCACGCGCACCTTCTGGGGTCGAGCGGGTGAGCGTTGGGGTTTCAATCTCGGTGAACTCGTGGTTATCGAGCACGCGGCGGGCAGCACGGTTCGCTGCAGAACGCAGGCGCAATGCATCGCCTTGTGCCTTGCGACGCAGGTCGAGGTAGCGGTAGCGCAGTCGTGCTTCTTCACCCACCTCGCCAGAGGTCGATGGGTCATCAATCTGGAATGGCAGTGCTGCTGACTTATTCAACACCTCAAGCTCGGTGACATTGAGTTCGATCTCGCCAGATGCCAGATTCGGGTTTTCAGAACCTTCTGGACGAGCTTCCACAACGCCAGTTACCCTCACGACGAATTCTGAGCGCAGCTCGTGAGCTTGCTCTGCTACCTCAGATTCGCGGAATACTGCCTGGGCGAGACCGGAACGGTCGCGCAGGTCAATAAAGATAACGCCGCCGTGGTCACGACGTCGGGAAACCCAACCGGTTAAGGTGACGGTTTCGCCGGTGAGCTCTTTGCGGAGTTCGCCCGCTAGGTGTGTACGCAACACGTTAGTGTTCATTCCTTTCAGATATGCAACCACTTCCCCGAGCATCGCCTTGCGTAGACAGCGCGCGCGACAAGCTCGAAGAAGACATGAACGGCCCAAGTCTACTCGCCTTCGTTGTCCCCAGCGCCGAAGGGGGTCAATCTTCTTCGACGCTCGCCCACGAGCCTGTGTTCGAGCAACCAGGCCGCAATTTCTTTGTCACAGCTTTGAAAAATCTTCTTGCGTCACCATATTTCTCGTCCTTTGCTGTGGCATGATCAGCTCATGACATTCAAAAAGGGTTCCGTTCCGCAGGGCAGACGCGCTTCGTCCGGTCGCGGAGGCCGCGGGGGCATGATCGCTGCCGGCGGTGGTCTTGGTTCAGTGTTGTTGGTCGGTCTTTTCCTTCTCTTGGGCGGTAGCCCGTCGCAAATCGATGACGTTTTCGGCGGACAAGACCAGTCACAGCCGGCGATCGAAGGCGGCGAGGAAAGCACCGACGCCTTGGCACACTGCCAAACCTTGGAAGATGGCAATACTTATGCCGATTGCCGCGTTGATTACACCGGCATTTCCGTCGATAACGTGTGGGCCGAGGTACTTCCCCAGCAGGCTGGCATTGACTACACGGAACCGGGTCGCAATATTTTCCGCGATGCCACCCAGACTGGCTGCGGTGCGGCATCCTCAGCCACCGGCCCGTTTTATTGCCCCGGCGATCAAACTGCCTATTTTGATGTCTCGTTCTTTGAACAGCTCGAGCAATTAGGCGGCTCCGATGCGCCATTGGCACAGATGTATATCGTTGCCCACGAATTTGGCCATCACGTGCAGCAGCTTGAAGGCACCCTAGGGTTGTCGAATTATAACGACCCCGGTGCAGATTCCAACGCTGTCAAAATTGAGTTGCAGGCAGACTGCTACGCCGGAATTTGGGCATCGCACGCTGATAAGGGCGAGGATGCACTATTGGAGCCAATCACCCCGGAGCAAGTAGCCACAGCAGTAGATACTGCCCGCGCGGTGGGCGATGACAATATCCAGCAACGCTCCGGCGGGGAGATTCGTCCCGATACTTTTACTCACGGCAGCTCCCAGCAACGCCAGGATGCTTTCCTGACCGGCTATAACGAAGGTTCCATGGCATCATGCGACTTCCTCGAGCGCGGGGTTTACAACTCCTAAAGCGTCAAAACAGCTACATAAGTCCACCTCACCAGTAGTTCGACGCCGGCGCAGCACGAGGAAATATCGGTAACCTCAAGTCCATGACGCCTTCTTCACAAGAGCAAGAACTCCCGTCCCGGACTAATGCCGCGGACTATCAAAGCCGGGCTATCCCCTTCTTGGCCGCATTTAATGATATTGAAACGCATTTGCGTATTACGCTCGATGCCAAGCGCTCTGATTCTTTTTGGTGGATGGTCGACCGCGCCGTGGACAAGCACCTGCTCTCACGCCGGCAGGGCGAAGTGCTCAAAGATTATGGAAATCTTCGCAACGCCATCTCCCACGGCCGCTACCACGATGGCGAGCCGATAGCCGAGCCGCATCCGGTGGTCGTGGAAGATATTGAAATGTTGCGCGGGATATTAATGGACCCACCCATTGCACTCAGCATCCTTCAGCCCACTGACGTCGTGAGTCTGACTCCATCTTCAGCCATTTCCGAGGCCTTGCACGTAATCCGCAAGCAAGGTTATGCGCAGATCCCCGTCTATGAGGACAATAAATTTGTCCAGCTATTGACCACCAACACCATCTCCCGGTGGGTGGCTCGTGATCTGGCGGATAATAACACGCTAGATGCGCGCACCATCGGTGATGTTTTAGCCATGGTGGACAAAGTCGATGAGGCGGTATTTCTAGCGCGCGAAACTACAGCGCAAGAAGCAGTCGATGCCTTGATTAGTCCCGATAAGAATGGCCGGCTCCCCTACGCGGCCATCGTCACGGAGACAGGCAATCGCAACCAACGCCCATTACGGATCATCACCTCATCTGACCTCGCGGTTTTAATTGATTCTTTAAGTATGGAATAGATTCCGCCACTTCTTGTTGACATGTCATAGATATGTTAAGCTACACTTCGTAAACACTTAAAGCTTGAAGTTAAACTCCTCCGCGCACCCAAAGTTAGGACTCTGAAAATGCAATTTGGAATCATGACCATTGGCGATGTCACCCAAGACCCGCTAACCGGCAAGACCCCGACCGAGCACGAGCGCATTAATTCCATGACCCAGATCGCGCTTAAGGCCGAGGAAGTAGGGCTGGACGTCTTTGCCACGGGCGAGCACCACAATCCACCGTTTGTGCCCTCCTCGCCCACCACGCACTTGGGTTATATCGCAGCGCAGACAGAAAATCTCATCCTGTCGACATCGACTACGTTGATTACCACCAATGACCCACTGAAGATCGCCGAAGACTTCGCCTTCTTGCAGCACCTATCCGGCGGGCGCGTGGATTTGATGATGGGCCGCGGCAACACCGGTCCGGTGTACCCATGGTTTGGCAAGGACATCCGCGAAGGTATCCCTTTGTCGATTGAAAATTACCACTTGCTGCGCCGTTTATGGCGCGAGAAGAACATTTCTTGGGAAGGTAAATTCCGCACCCCGCTGCAGGGATATACCTCTACGCCGTTCCCACTCGATGATGTCCCACCATTTGTCTGGCATGGTTCCATCCGCTCGCCACAGATTGCAGAGCAAGCAGCATTTTATGGCGATGGCTACTTCCACAACAATATCTTCTGGAATAAAGAACACGTCGCGCAAATGGTCGGCATGTACCGTCGCCGCTTCGAAGCCTATGGCCACGGCCGCGCGGACCAAGCCATCGTCGGCCTCGGCGGGCAAATCTTCGTCGCCGACACCGAAGAAGAAGCAAAGAAGCAGTTCCGCCCTTACTTCGATGTCGCACCGGTCTACGGACACGGCCCCAGCTTGGAAGAATTTACCGAGCTAACTCCACTGACCGTCGGCACCGTGGAGCAGGTCATTGACCGCACCATGCAATTTGCCGACTGGGTCGGCGATTACCAGCGCCAGCTCTTCCTCATGGATCACGCCGGTCTGCCACTGGAAGTTGTGCTCAACCAGATCGAAATCCTGGGCACCCAGATCGTTCCGGAGCTGCGTCGTCGCATGGAAGAACGTCGCCCTGAGCACGTGCCGTCCAACCCACCGTCACACGCATCGCTGAAGGCCAACCGCGAGAACCCGCACTTCCAGGTCGCACCGGGCAAGGTAGCAGAGGAATCCTAGGACAATCGTGCCTATCTCTACCGGGTAGGCTGGATAGACCTACAGCTTTATTTGAATGAAAAGAGTTGAATAGATAATGCGTTCGTTGGCGGTTGTCACCGCAGGCTTGTCCACCCCGTCATCGACTCGCCAGTTGGGCGAAAAGATTGCCGCGGCCGTGGATAGCGCCGTTACCTCGCGCGGTGAGGCCATTGAAGTTCACTATATTGAAGCTCGTGATTACGCCGAAGAATTGGCAGCATCACTAGTTAACATGGCTGCGGAGACGCCATTGCTTGACGATGCCAGAAAGACGCTTTCTGCAGCCGACGGCCTCATCGTGGTGACCCCGATTTTCCAAGGCAGCTATTCCGGGCTGTTTAAGATGTTCTTCGACTCCCTGGATGTCGAAAGCATCAATGACATGCCGACTATCATCGCGGCAACCGCAGGTTCCGCACGCCACAGCATGGTGCTGGACTTTGCGTTGCGACCTTTGATGACGTTCTTGCACGCGATGGTGATGCCCACCGGCGTATTCCAGGCGACCGAGGACTTTGGCACTCCCGAAGGCACACGCATCGAACAGCGTATTACTCGCGCCGCTGAGGAATTAGCGAATTTCATCGTTGCTAACCCCGACCATGTCGAAGGTCTTGCCAAGGACTTCTCCCACAGCACTGGCAGAAAACGCAAGTCTGGGGTGGGAATTGATACTGATGATTTCGTCCCGATGTCTGACTTACTAAAGTAAACACGACGCTGAGCAGCGTTAATACGCTGACTCAGCATGCGCACGTTGATGTGAATATTTATCTAGTGCCAATGGCGAATTAATTCTTGCCATGGGCGTTAGACTGTCACATAGATACGTGCGCATTTTTTAGTTTTGCGCTGTTTTACTTTCCTGCTTCATCTTCTATTGCACAAGGAAGGAAGTCTTGAGATGACTATTAGCGTCATTGACATCTTCTCCATCGGCGTCGGGCCATCGTCTTCACATACCGTCGGCCCCATGCGTGCGGCCAAGACCTTTGTGGAGTCTTTGCCCCACATACCAGCCACCGTGCACACCGAGCTGCGCGGTTCCTTATCCGCTACGGGTAAAGGCCACTCCACTGACCGCGCCGTCATTTTAGGACTAGCCGGCTGGACGCCGCTGACTGTTCCCGTCGATGCCGAACCCCGCGCTGGCAGTCTGATTGCCCGCGAAGGCTCGATCTCTGGTCCCGCGGGCAGTATGAATTACTCAATTGCGTTTAATAACAAGCCCGTTCCCGAACACCCCAATTGCCTGATCTTTAGTGCCTGGGATAAAGACGGTAATGAACTTGCCAGCAATATGGAGTACTTTTCCGTCGGTGGCGGTTTCGTGCTCTCCCGTGCCGAGTTAGATGCGCAGCTGCAAGAAACTCAAGAGGTCCCCGCTGGCATGGCCGCAGCACAAAATAACGATGATGCCATGCCCTATGATTTCACCACTGGTGATCAGCTCTTGGCCTTGTGTCACGAACACGATAAGACCATCTGGGAGATTGTCGCCGCGAATGAAGACTTCATCCACCGCGACGACGGCGGTATTGCGAAAGTTAACGCACACTTAGATCTGGTGTGGGATGTTATGCGCGAGTGCGTGACCGATGGCATCTCTGCGAAAGGAATTCTGCCTGGCGGCCTGCAGGTTAGCCGCCGTGCGCCACAGCTCTATGCCCAATTACTCGATCACCGCGATGATCCGGCATCCGGGTTTTCTGCGATGGAATGGGTCAACCTTTATGCCCTTGCTGTCAATGAGCAAAATGCTGCCGGCGGCCGCGTGGTCACCGCTCCGACCAATGGTGCTTGCGGCATTATCCCCGCGGTATTACACTACGCGCGCGATTTCCTGCCCGATTTCACGCGCGAAACTGCATGTCGCTTCCTGCTCACCGCTGGTGCCGTCGGCATGATCATCAAACAAAATGCGTCTATTTCCGGCGCGGAAGTCGGCTGCCAAGGCGAGGTCGGCTCTGCTTCTTCCATGGCGGCTGCCGGTTTGGCAGAAATTTTGGGTTCAACGCCTGCCCAGATTGAAAACGCGGCGGAAATCGCCCTGGAGCATAACTTAGGCCTGACCTGCGATCCCGTCGGTGGATTGGTGCAAATTCCGTGTATCGAGCGCAATGCGATCGGTGCTGTGAAGTCTATTAATTCCGCGCGCTTGGCACGCATGGGTGAAGGCACACACCACGTCACCTTAGATAATGCCGTGCAGACCATGGCCGAAACCGGCCGCGATATGCACACCAAGTACAAAGAAACCTCCCTTGGTGGTTTGGCAAAGACCTTAGGAATCTCTGTCTCCCACGTGGAGTGCTAAGCGTGGGCTGAGCTCACACGCTTATGACAGCAAAAAGCGCCGTGCCTGTCATTTTGAACCAGCACGGCGCTTAGCTTATTCAGAGCTAGGCCTGAAGCTTTTTGGCCAAGGTCTCCACGATATTGTCTAGCGCAATATCTTCTTGCTCATGGGCAACCAAGTCCTTCAGTGCCACGGTGCCGTTTTCTAACTCCTGGTCACCAAGGACCAAAGCGAAACGCGCACCCGCACGGTCGGCGCCCTTCATCGCGCCTTTTAAGCCACGGTCGCCATAGGACATATCGGTGCTAATGCCCGCCAGACGCAGGTCGTTGACGATGGAAACCATTTTCTTTTTAGCTTCGCCGCCCAAGGCAACGCCATATACTGCTGCGCGCTCCTCGACGACGGGAATGGACTTGCCCTCTGCTTCCAGGGCCAGCACGGCGCGGTCCACACCGAGACCGAAGCCGATGCCAGACAGGTCCTGACCGCCTAGCTGCGCCATGAGCCCGTCGTAGCGGCCACCGCCGCCAATGCCCGACTGGGCGCCCAGGCCGTCGTGAACAAACTCGAAGGTGGTCTTGGTGTAATAGTCCAAGCCACGCACCATACGAGGATTGATCTCAAACGGCACTTGCATGTCATTGAGCAAAGACTTCACGGTTTCAAAGTGCTCGCGGCAGTCTTCACACAGATAATCCAGCATGAGTGGAGCATCGGCGGTCGCTTCTTGCATCTCTGGGCGTTTATCATCCAAAACGCGCAGCGGATTAATTTCCGCGCGGTGGCGAGTTTCCTCGTCCAGGTCCAAGGAGAAGAGGAATTCCTGGAGCTTTTCGCGGTAGGCCGGACGGCAGTTGCCGCAGCCCAACGAGGTCATCTCGAGGCGGAATTCGCTCAGTCCCAAGGCACGGTACCCGCGGTCTGCCAAAGCAACGACTTCTGCGTCTAAGGCAGGATCATCCACGCCGATGGCTTCGACGCCCACCTGCTGCAGCTGACGGTAGCGGCCTGCCTGCGGACGTTCATAGCGGAAAAAGGGGCCGTAATAAGCAAGCTTGACTGGCAGCTGTCCACGATCCAAGTTGTGCTGGATAACAGCGCGCATCACGCCCGCGGTGCCTTCAGGACGCAAGGTCACGCTACGCTCGCCACGGTCAGCGAAGGTATACATTTCCTTGGACACCACATCGGTGGATTCCCCGACACCGCGTGCAAAAAGCGTGGTGTCTTCAAACACCGGCAGTTCAATATGTGAATAACCCGCTAAATACGCTTGTCCCACAAGAGTGGAGCGCACGGCGTCAAAAGTCGCGGACTGCGGCGGAACGTAATCAGGCACGCCCTTGGGTGCCTTGAGGGCTTGAAACTGCTTCTTATCACTCACGGCTTCTAGATTACATCGCCCAGGTTGAGAAGAAACCCATTGGTCTTTCTTTCCGCGCGCATCGTCGTCGTTGGACCATGACCGGGCAGCAGCGTCAACTTATCTTCCAAGATTTCTAGCAACCGACCCAAGGACTCTTGCATGGCCTGCGGGTCAGAGTGCTGCAGGTCGGTGCGCCCGATGGAGCCTTTAAACAGGACGTCTCCAGTCAACGCGAAATCCTCGGCGACGATCACCACGCTGCCGGGAGAATGTCCCGGGCAATGGTGCACATCGAATTCGAATCCGAGGAGCTTCAGCGTCTCACCTTGGTGCAGATGGCGAATATCGTCAATGGGGGTCATCGACGTGGCATCGAAAAGCAATAGCGTCTGCGGCGTTGCTCCCGTGCCATCGTCCAACATAAACTCATCCTCGGGATGAATATAAACGGGAATGTTCAACCGCTTGGCTAAATCCCCGGCCTCCCGGGTGTGGTCTAGGTGCCCGTGCGATAACACGATGGCCTCAATATCAAAGCCATGTTCTTGACTTAGCTCGATGACCTGATTCATCGTGTGCATTCCGGGATCGACAACAAACGCACGGCTATCGTGCTCGACGATATAGGTATTCGTCTTATATGGACCTGCCCCAAAACCGAGAATTTGCATGTTCTCTACCCTATCTTGTGCCTGCGCAGAGCAGAAAATAAAGCGAAATGAAAAACTCCGGCTCCCCGCACGAAGCGAGTAACCGGAGTAAAAGCCGAAGCTATGGGCCTGGTGTTGGCTGTTGCTTAAAGCGCAGCCAATGCCTCATCGTAGTTTGGCTCTTCGGTGACCTCATCCACGAACTTTGCGTAGACGACCTTGTGGTCTTCATCGGTGACCACAACGCCACGGGCCAAAAGGCCAGCCAGTGGAGAATCCTGCAAGGTGGCGCCGAAGTCTTCACCGAAGGAAGAACGGAAGGCGGAGCCTGCAACCACATTGTCTAGGCCTTCTGCGGCGCAGAAACGCTCCAGAGCGAAAGGAAGGTCCTTGGAGATGCAAAGAACAACGGTGTTGTCCAAGGAGTTTGCCTTCTCATTGAAAGCACGGGTCTGTGCCTGGCACACACCGGTATCAATCGATGGGAACAGGGAAAGTACCAGGCGCTTGCCTGCGTAGTCTGCTGGGGTGATATCGGACAGGTCGGTGCCTACCACGGTGAAGTCTGGAAGCGCTTCGCCCTTTGCTGGAAGGTCGCCTGCGGTCTGTGCTGGATTGGATTGAAAAGTTACATTAGCCATGCCACAAACGATACTGGCGTTTTTACTTCCTCGCCATCAACTATTTTTCTCTCCCCACAAATAGTCACGGTGACTTCCCGCCATGCCCCGGGGTGTTTCAACTAGCCAGGTGGGTTCACGCTAGAATCAGTGCGAGATACTTGGCGCAGATTATCTTGCACATCATGGCACTTTCCCGTCGATGGAGTGAGGAATTTCTGCGTCAGTTGCACCTGTTCAACCACTAGCTAAGGACCACCCGGTGACTAGTAGTAATAAAAAGCGTGGCGAAGAAGCCCTCACCCATCTCGAGCGTGAGATTAAAGCTCGCGACCGCAAAGAAAAGGCGCGCCCGTTTGGCGTTGTTATTGCCTCTGTCTTCGCCATTTTGATCATCGGCGGTGGCATCACCTACTTCGCCACCCAAAGCGGCGAGGAAGACGTTGTCGCTGAAGACGCCACGGAGACGGATACTCCGCCTGAAGAGCAGGAAGCAATCACTCTTGCTGGCCAGCGTGAAACACCACTGGAGCCTACCGTGCAGTGTGAGTACAACGAATCCGGCGAAGCAGCTAAGGATGCCACCGTACCTAACGGTGACGATATCTCCAATGAAGGCACGGTTACCGTGAACTTGGCGACCAACCAGGGCGAAATCCCTATGGAATTAGACCGCTCGCTGGCACCTTGTACGGTCAACGCCATTACTGATTTGGTTGATCAGGGCTACTACAACGACACCATCTGTCACCGTATGACCACCGGCGGCCTTGCTGTGCTGCAGTGTGGTGACCCAACCGGTTCTGGCTCCGGCGGACCTGGCTTCCAGTTCGCCAACGAGTACCCCACCGATGAGATGGACGACACCGCTGTTCAAACCATCTACCCACGCGGTTCTATCGCCATGGCCAATGCCGGCGCTGATACCAACGGTTCGCAGTTCTTCTTGAACTACGCTGATTCCACCCTGGCTCCTGATTACACCTACTTCGGCAACATCACCGATGAAGGCTTGGAAACTCTCGATGCCATTGCTGAAAAGGGCGTTGAAGGCGGCGGCGCCGACGGCGCTCCTGCCGAAGAAGTTCGCATTGAATCCGCGACCGTTGTCTAAGGCTTAGAGCCACACACCGTCACAATAGCTTCTCTGAAGATCTCCGTTGGACTCCCCCAACGGAGATTTTTCATTCACCCCCTCAGTAGTTTCATTCTTCACCAATTAGTTCCACTACCAGTCAACTTTCACATGCGCCCCACGCGTTTATGTGGCAAATCACACTCTTGATAAAACCTTTGAGTTTTGTTGCAGAAGCCTGAACGCCGGGATATTATCAGGACGTCTATCGAACTTTCACCCCTCTGAAGGATTTCATCATGAAGCTTTTCCCCCGCAAGGCACTTGTTGCCGGCGCCACCGCAGTAGCAGTAGCCTTCGCAGGCACCTCCGTCGCATCCGCTGAAGAAGCACCAAAGAATTCAACCTCCAGCGTTGGCGACCTCTTCCAGGGCAGCTCATTCGGCAACTCGTCTAAAGACGAGAAGAAGGCCGACCCTGAAGAGAACAAGGACGGCGAAGACGCAACCGACGCCGAAAACCCTGAAGGCAACGACGGCGAAGGCGAAAACAAGGAAGAAGAGAAGAGTTCCTCCGAAGGCTTGGATGCCGGCGAGATTACCGCATGGATCTCCGTCTTCACCGCTATCGTCGGCGCATTGGGAGCAGTATTCTCCTTCGCTGGTAAGTACCTTAAATAATCTTTAGGTACTGATAAAGCTGCCCGGGCATTGCCCATGGCAGCTTTTCTCGTTTTTAAGGGCCCGCAACATGAAAATCACTTGGCCATTGTCCCTGTCCCAGCCAGCGGAGAACGCGAATTCCAACCTCACAAAGGTAAAAGATTCCGCACATTAGCGGCGCAGGGTCTAAGGGTGCGGTTCCTGCTTGGGTGCTTGTAGAAGTTCTTGAGCTCCGCGTACATCTTGCAAGATCTCCGGGTCGAGTTTCGTACCGACACGGATAATAGAGACATCGCCGGAGGGCTCGAGGATCATTGCTTGTACTTGTGTGAAGCTTCCGAGGCCGGCATTGCGGATCGAAGTTCGGACATCATCGTAGGAAAAGTGAGACTTTCGCAGACCGTTGCTGACAATGGTTCCGTCAAACATCAACAAGATCGGATCGCGGTCAATGATATGGCCGATCCCAATCTTTTCGCGGAGAAGGCCGAAGAATGCTTGCAGCGCCATCAAGGTAGCAAGACCGATGATGCCCGTTGCAAGCGTCGGCGGATGTCCTATCAGTACGCGACCGGCCACAGCGCCGAACATGATGATGACGACGGCATCAGACGCTGACATCGATGCAAGGACGCGCGAGCCGAAGATCTTTACTAGCATTAAGAAGACTAGGTAAATCGCTACAGCCGCGAGAATGACGATGGGAATGCGGGCTGGGTCGATATAAAGCTGTTGTCGGGCCTGGTCCATAATCGCATCTGTCCAACTCACGCTATCTACCCTACCAGCTGGACACAGACCTAAGGCGGGTGGTTCTCCCCTGGTAAGGAAGATCCACCCGCCCGTAAACAGCGCGTACTTTGATTAGCTACGCGCCGTCTTTGTCATATCGTGATTTTAGAATTTGATGGGGTTGAGCTGATCAATCTGACGACGCAGATCATCGAGGGCACGCTGCAAATTCGCAGGAACAAACTGATCAAACTGTCCGCTTAGGCCAACAAACGCCGCGATACCAGCGATTGCTGCTAATACTCCAGCGATGCCAGCCGCAGCAGACGAGCCCTGGGAGGTGCCGGAGGACGTTCCGGTATTACCGTCACCTACCGGGGCGCCTTCGCCGTCCAATGCGCTCAGTGGCACGGTGACCTCAGTGCCAGCGTCGGTGGAAACAGTGACAAGATCATTTTCCGAAACATTGTCGGGCAGGGTCAATTCGACTGTGGCGCGACCAAACTCATTTTTCTGGCCATCTTCGTCGGCATTCCAAGCAGTGTCGATCGCAGCGGTTTCCTCAATGTCTCCCACCTTGACGGTTGCAGTAGTCGCCTGTGGATCTTCTGCCATGGTGTAGTTCAGCGAGGTGAGGTTAAACGTCACGTCCTCGCCTGCAGCCAGCGTTCCCTCGGTCGTGATACCAATATCGGACTGGCCTTCCTGAACCTCAGCTCCATCCGCAATGTAATCATTGAGCACCGAGTAGTCCATGTAGCCCACATCAGTGAGGTTTTGGACATTCGCTAGGGACTGGAAGCTGTCGCCACCGTCGAAGAGGAAGGTGGACGTTGCCACGGTGTACTCTCCAGCCGGATCGATTTCTTCCCCATCCAGAGTGGCAGAAAGAACGCGCTGGCCCTGTTCAGCCGTTGGGTCATAGGCATACTCAAAGCCTGCCGACAATCCGAGGGCCAAGCGTGGACGAGAATTGCCAGGCTGCCACTGTGCTTCCAGAGCATCCAAGATGTCCTGGCCCGCTAGCGTGCCATAGGCAATGGAGTTACCGAAGGGCTGAACGGTCAACACGTCTTGGAAAGTAACGTCGCCTGCAGGAAGGTCTGCACGGACGCCACCAGCATTCATGATGCCTAAGTCAATCGTGGCGCCTACCTGCTTTTCCACCGAAGCGCGGTTGGCATCCGCGATCAGAGAGTTCAACGTAGATTCAACGCCACGGTTAGAACCAGAGCCCGCGCCTTCGTCTTGGCCACGGTAGGTCGCTCGGTCCATGTGCCCAACGACCTCAGCACCGAGCTCTTCCGCGGTTGCTTCCGCAGCAGCTACTCGCGCTGCTACTTCAGCATCTGGTTCCAGTGCTTCGACCTCGGGCATGCTGCGGTCATACTGAGTGATATCAATCGACTCGATTTCGCCCGTGTCCTTGTTAAAGGAGATGTCCGCATCCTGCAAGACCTTGCCGTACTCATGTCCCTGCGCCCAATACAGCGGTAGCGCTCCTTCACGTGGCACTTCCCCGCTGCTGCGCTGGTGGGAATCGCCGCCAAAGAGGATATCCACGTTCTCGTTAAAACCAGCAGCGTATTGCTCAGCGTCTTCGTGCATCAGCGCGACAACAACATCGGCTTCACCAGATTCGGTCAATCGGTCTGCTTCACGGTTAGTAGCCTCAACTGGATCGGAGAACTCCACGCCTTCAACCGCAGAGGGAGAAACCTTATCTTTGGTCAAGGTTGTTACCGTGCCGACAAAACCAACTTTGACGCCGTCCACTTCAACGACCTCAGAGGCATCCAATAAAGGCCGACCATTCAGGGTCACATTGGCGCCCAGGATTGGATAATCTGACGCTTCCGCAATGCGACCGGTCAGATCCTGGTAACCCTTATCAAATTCATGGTTACCGGCAGCCGAGGCCTGCACACCAAGCATGTTGAGGATGTCCAAGGTTGGCGCGTCGTCTGCAATAGCGGAGACGAATGCACTGCCGCCTACGTTATCGCCGGAGGTGGTCATGACGTATTCCTGGTCTTGATTGACGTAGTCAATCAGTGCCTTCAGCTTGGCTGCACCCATTTCGGAATCAGCAGGATTATCCTGCAGTTCTTGAGCGGAAAGGTGACCATGGAAGTCAGTGATATTGGTGACCGAGAAATCAACAACATTACCTTCTTGAGCCAAGGCCACTGGGGCGCCAACTACAAGGGTGGCGGAAACGGTGGTTGCGGCGAGTAGACGGCCGAAACGACGGAACTTAGACACGAGTTCTCCTGTGAGAATAATAAGAGTTTACTTACAGGAGTCTTTATATCGCCTTTAAAACAACTCGGCAGCCCAACTTTTCAGCCCCACCTGTGCTTTTACCTCACAGATTGAAACAGTTCACCGAGTCGTCATCTACCTGCCACCCCGCGGGGGTATTACTACCCCTTTTTAGGCGGTGACGCGGTAGACATCAAAGACGCCTTCAGTGTTACGCAGCGTCGTCATCAGCGAACCGAGCTGCTTCGTATCCGATACGGAGAAGGTAAATTGCAAGGTCGCAATATGGTCTTCTCCCCTGACCGAACTCATCGATAACACGTTCAGCTTCGCCTCGGTAAACACCTTCGTAACCTCAAAGAGCAGGCCTTGACGATCCAGCGCTTCTAGTTGCAGGGTCGCAGCAAAGGCACCCGAGGAAGACTTGCCCTGCTCCCATTCGACCTGCATCATGCGTTCCGGCTCGCTCTTGAGCTTTTCCGCATTGGTGCAATCGGCTCGGTGCACCGACACGCCACCGCCACGAGTGACAAAGCCGAAAATCTCGTCTCCGGGGACGGGCTGACAACACTTCGCGAGCTTAGCCAGGATGTCTGGGCTACCTTCGACCAAAATGCCGGTGCCGCTGCTGGAATCCGCAGTTTGTTGCCTTTGCTTCGCACGCGAGCTTTCCAGCTCCGACAACGGAGTGCGAGACGCCAATGCATCGACAGCGTCTTCTTGGTCTCCAAACAGCGCCATGAGCTGGTTAGCAACATGCTGAGCAGAGACATGCCCTGCACCAATCGCGGTGTACAGAGAATCGACATCGTCGAAATGCAGCTGTTCCGCCACCTGCTTCATTGACGTTGCAGTAAATAGGCGGTGCATGGGCAAACCACCGCGCTGTACCTCGGACGCTAGCGCATCACGGCCAGCTTCCAAGTGCTCTTCACGGCGTTCCTTGGCAAACCACTGGCGCACCTTGGCCTTAGCGCGTGGCGAGACCAAAAATTCCTGCCAGTCGCGGGATGGGCCGGCGTTGGCATCTTTGGAGGTAAAGATTTCTACCTTGTCACCGGATTTCAGCTCCGATTCCAAAGCCACCAGCTTGCCGTTGACCTTCGCGCCGATACAGCGGTGGCCAACCTCAGTATGGACTGCATACGCGAAATCCACGGGAGTTGAACCGGCAGGCAGCGTGACGACATCACCTTTGGGCGTGAATGCAAAGATCTGCTGGGAGGTCAGGCCATAGCGCAGCGAGTCCAAAAACTCATTGGGATCCGCAGCTTCTTTTTGCCAGTCCAGCAGCTGGCGCATCCACGCCATCTGATCGATCTCTTCGCTATTGCCGGAGTTTTTGCCCTTCATTTCCTTGTAGCGCCAGTGAGCAGCCACGCCGAATTCGGCGTTGTAGTGCATCTCGTGCGTACGTACTTGCACTTCCAGAGTGGATTCGCCAGCAATCACCGTGGTGTGCAAAGACTGATACACACCAAACCGTGGAGCGGAAATATAGTCCTTGAACCGGCCAGGTAGCGCCTGGAACAGAGAGTGGACGACACCGATGGCGGCGTAGCAATTATTGACATCGTCGACCAGGATACGAATACCGACGAGGTCAAAGATTTCTGCAAAGTCCCGGCCACGCACGATCATCTTTTGATAAATAGACCAATAGTGCTTTGGCCGGCCCATAACTTCGGCGTCAATGCCATTGTCTTTTAGCGCGGAGCTTACTTGCTCCTTGATCTCCGCTAGAGCCCGATCACGCGAGGGCGCTCGGTCTGCGACCATGCGCACAATTTCGTCGTACTTTTTCGGGTACAAGATGGCAAAAGCAAGGTCTTCCAGCTCCCATTTGACGTTTGCCATGCCCAAGCGGTGTGCCAAGGGTGCAATGACGTCGAGAGTCTGACGAGCCTTCTTTGCCTGCTTCTCGGGCGGAAGGAAGCGCATGGTGCGCATATTGTGCAACCGGTCGGCAACCTTGATGACCAATACACGCGGGTCATGAGCCATCGCGACAATCATCTTGCGGATTGTCTCTGCTTCCGCAGCCGCGCCAAGCGCGACCTTGTCCAGCTTGGTCACCCCGTCGACCAAGCGGGCGACCTCTGGACCAAAATCCGCAGTTAAATCATCCAGCGAGTAATCGGTATCTTCGACCGTATCGTGCAGCAATGCTGCGACCACGGTGGTGGTGTCCATACCGATTTCGGCCGTAATGGTAGCTACTGCCAGCGGGTGGGTGATGTACGGCTCACCGGACTTGCGGAAGACTCCTTCGTGTAAAGTCTCCGCTGTCGAATAGGCATTGTTGAGCAACTCAACATCAGCGCGAGGATGAAACTGCCGGTGGATAGACAGCAACGGATCCAAGACCGGATTTACCTTGACGCGACCCCCTGTCAGCGAGCGCGCAAGGCGGGCTGACATACTGCGAACGCCACTTCCGGCTGGGCGTTTCGTCGACTTGTTGTTCGTCATGTGCGCCCTTTCACTCACTACTTCTTCGGCTGGCGATGCTTCGATGCAAACATCAGGCCCTATACCGAATCCTAATGAATCTAGTTTAGCGCGTCTTAATCTGCTGTGGCATTCAGCACACTAATTGGAAGGTCGCCGAACTTCTCGCGGCCGCCCAGGCCATCAACTTCCAAGACCACGACGGCACCTACGACCTCGGCACCAGCAGTTTCCAAGAGCTGGCGTGCCCCGGCAAGGGTTCCGCCGGTGGCCAAGACGTCATCGACAAGCGCAATCTTGGTGCCCTTAATGACTGCCCCGTCTGCGGGGATCTCCAACGCTGCTGATCCGTACTCCAGCGAATACTCCTGGTGCAGAACTGGTGGCGGCAGCTTGCCAGCCTTGCGCACAGCAAGCACTCCGGTGCCCAATTTGTAGGCAGCAGCCGAGCCCAAAAGGAACCCGCGTGCATCCAACCCGGCGATTAGGTCAGCGCCGAGCTTTTCACATGCATCTGCGAGGCCATCAATAACGGTGGAAAATGCATCCGCATCCGCTAAGACCGGAGTGAGGTCTTCAAAGAGCACACCCTTTTCCGGGAAGTCTTGAACGTAGCGGATTTTATCCTGGATGGCTTCGATGGCATTGGAATACTTTGAGTTCACGGTGTTAAACCTTAGGACCTAATCTCTGAGAGGGGAAACGCGGGGTGTCTGCGCAAAATAAAAGCATGAAGCCTCCTGGATTGCTTTTAAGAGACTTAATGCTGCACAAGCAGACTATCAACTGGCCGAAGAACTTTCAGAGCTCTCCCCCTCTGAATCATCTCCCGATGGTTGTTCAGACTCTGGAACATCTTGGACATACCAGCGGTCCATGTTCCAGCCAATGCCTGTGCTGCCAGTGTATGGCACCGCATTAGCTAAACGCGGAGAGATAAAGAAGGTGTGTGGCTCTGCGGATAGAGGAAGCCCTGGCAGGTCCTCCCAGAGGTGGCGTTCTTCATCGCGGAGTTCATCAACGCGCGCCAAGCTCGCGGAGTTGACTCCGTACTGCGTGCGCGCATCGATAGGCCCTAAGAAGGCATCAATGCTGGGAAGCCAGGTTTCTGGGTCCATCTCAAGGAATGCAGCAGAGACATTGCCACCGGATACTTCCTCCACGGTGATACCTGCGGGCTCACACTGCTGGCGAATGGAATCAACCATGGCTTGTAGGCGCTCATCTTCGCCGAGATAGCCAATGCGAATGGTCATTCCCGACAGCTGGCCGGCCTTTTCTAGGTCTGTCTTTTTGTGCTCTTCCGTCACAGAAGACAAGGTTCGCGCCATGGGGTCATTGTGGTTGACGGCGTGGGTATATACCGGCGGGACATCGACTCCAGAAGCATCGGAGCTGACCTTTGCAATCTCATTTTGGTCGATGCAGGCCGCAAATGCTTGGCGTGCCCACTGCTGTTCAAAGACTCCCGAGTCAGAAAAGATAAGTGAGTCTGTCAGATCGCCAACGACGTCTTCAATTTCGAAGTCATCTGACATGGTTTCACTATCAAACCACTTGGGCTTAGACACTGCTGCGTCAGCAACCAACAAGTTATCTTGCTGCGTTACTTCTGCTACATCCGCGTCAATTGGCCATACCACCAGGTTTTCCAGCGCAGCTGGGTCCCCGTAATAGTTCTCATTGCGCTTGAGCAGAACCTCTCCCTGCTCGCCCACGCTGTCGATGGCGAAAGGCCCGTACGAGACATGCATTTCTGGCGTGAAATGCTCTAGACCAAAAGCGAAGCGCCAGATTTCGGCGATGCGCCCAAGTTGGCTGGGATCCTGGGAATATAAGGCGTTGACCAATTCTTCCCTGCTGATTTCTGCACGCTCAGCAATCTTGTGCGCTGGCATAACAGTTCCCGGGCCAAACATGGACCGCCACTGTCCGCCTTGGCCCGGCTGAAACTTTACTAAGAACTTCTTATTCTCAGGCGCACACGCAACGGATTCGACCTGGTCCATCATGGGCATATTCGAGCCAAATAATTCCTGCATCTGCCCCGCTGTAAACGACAGCAAGAAATCATCACACGTTACCGGCGTGCCATCGGAGTAGTTGGCGTCTTCAGCAATCGTGTACAAAACATTGCGCTGGTCCCCCTCCATCCACTCTTCGGTGGTCACCAAATCTGAATTGGGAACGAATTGGCCCGTGGGACCAGAGACGAATGCCCCGGGGTATAAGCGCGCTGACAATTGTGATGCCACGGATGCGGTACCGAACGCGGTTCCAGCGTTAGCGGTAGTCAGCTCGGAGTTAGCAAGGTATCCCGGATACTCCGAGGCCTTCTTTTCCGCAGGCCCGAGCTCCTGATCGCCTGGTTGCTCCTCGCCGGAGGAACATGCTGTTAAAAGCATTGTTGATGCAGCCAGGATTGCTACACCAGCCCGGCTGCGCCACGCACGCGGGCGGTGCGGTGGTGTAGCCGATGAATCTAGCGCCGATACCGCTTTTTTAGTCATGGCACATGTCTCCTTCACAAAGCAGGAATTTTACTACTGCAGCCCTGCAATAACCAATGAAAATGATCTCGGCTAATACAGCAGCTATAAAGCCAACAGCACCGCCGGAAAGCGGTGCTGTACGTAATTCGTGAGCAAGCTATAGCTTGGCTCTAGCGTCTTGGACGCCAGGAAGAACCAGTATTGGAAATTTGAGTTCCTTCCAAGTTGCTTGCTGGCGTGGTCGGTGAAACCACCTGTCGCTTGGAGCCGGTCGCATCTGCATCCTCATCGCTATATTGCGCGTTTGCGCGGTATTCCGCGACCTCTTTATTGTGCGCTTTAATCTTCTTGCTGCGATTAGCCAAGGTCACCACCAGTGGTGACGCCAAGAAGATCGAGGAGAAGATACCTTCGATGACACCGATGAGCTGAATCAATGCAAGGTCACGTAGTGTACCAATGCCCATCATCCAGACAGCGACTACAAACAGCGCAATAATTGGCAGCGCCGAAATAACAGAGGTCGAAATTGAACGCATCACTGTCTGATTAATCGCCAAGTTTGTTTGCTCGGCATACGTTCGGCTTCTTTGCCCCGTAATCCCCTCCGTATTCTCGTTGACCTTGTCAAAGACAATCACGGAGTCATAGATGGAGAAGGTCAATACCGTGAGCAGACCAATAATTACTGCGGGCGAGACTTCCATGCCAAACAGCGCATAGATGCCGGCGATGATGATGCCGTCCGCAATCAACGCAATAATTGCTGCGAGTGCCATGGTCCGCTGCAAACGGAATGCAACATATGCGGTCGCGATGACGAGAAAGACGATCATCGCGATGACCATGCGCTGGGTAATGGTCGAGCCCCACGATTCAGAGACAGTGGACACGCCCACGGCATCAGGAGTGGCCTCACCTGATGGGTTTACCGGCTCAAACTCTTCATAAATAGCTAGACGAGCAGCATCAGCTTGTTCTTCTGACAAGCGCTCTGAGTTAACTTCCAAAGTCGCAGAGTCACCGCTGCCAACAATTTGGACTTGTTCTGGCTCCACGCCCGTTGATTCCTGGAAGACTTCCGAAACGGCCTGCTCATTGAGATCAGCTGCAGGCAGGCTGACTTTAGTTCCGCCCTCAAAATCAAGCGAGAGAGTAAACCCGCGGATAGCGATAGCGGCAATCGCTACTACTAATAGACCAACGGTGATGGAGTACCACGTCTTGGACCGGCTGATGAAATCAAATCCGCCCTCATCGAGATAGAGGCGATCCATGCGGGAAATCTTAGTTTTCTTTGCAGCCATGATTATTTCTCCTCCTGGGAGTCCTGATCCGAGGGCTTGGCGGAGTTCGAATCCCCGCTTTCGGGTATATCGGATGCCTCAGACGCCCCCGCATTCGTGGATGCAGGTCCTACAACGCTTCGAAGTTTATTTACTGGTTCTTCGTCTTCAGTAGCATCATCAGCGGCTTCCTCGGTGCTTGGGCGTTTATGCGCCGACGAGAAGAAGCCTTGCTCGCGGCGTTCTTCGGCCAGTGCAAAGATGCCGCCCAAGCCGTTCATCGATGGCTTGGCAAATGCTGGTCGGCGCGCAGCCAACTGCATCAATGGAGCCATGATGAGGAAGGAGACAATAATGTCGAATACGGTGGTCAGACCAAGGGTGAAGGCAAAGCCCTTAACTTCACCGACAGCCAGCATGTAGACCACAATGGCACCAATTAAGGTAACGGCGTTACCAGTAATAATGGTGGAGCGAGCTCGCTCCCAGGCCTTGGTTGCCGCGGATCTGAAGGTTCTGCCATCCAGCAATTCGTCCTTAATTCGTTCGAAGTAAACAACGAACGAGTCTGCTGTGGCGCCAATACCAATGACCAAACCGGCAATACCTGACAAGTCCAGGGAGTAGCCAATCCAACGACCCAACAAGACGATGGAGCCGTAGGTCAAAATGGCTGCGCCTACGAGGGTAATCAGGGAAACCCCGGCCAGTGCACGGAAGTAGTAGATGGAGTACGCAGCGACCAAAATCAGGCCGACTACACCGGCGATAAGGCCGGCTTCAAGAGCGGTCTTGCCCAAGGATGGTGGCACGATTTCGGTGGTACCACCGGATTCTCCGTCTTCGCCGGTAAAGGACAGTGGCAACGCACCGTAGCGCAGGTTATTAGCCAGGCTTTGGGCTTCTTCCTGCGTAAATTGTCCCGTGATAGATGTCGCGGAACCGTATGGCGTAACACCTTCAATAACGGGTGCGGAAATTACTTCGGAGTCCAAGGTAATGGCAATCTGCTGCTGCAAGTACTCTTCGGTCAACTTCGCCCACGTGTCCGAACCGGAAGGACCATCACCGGTCTGGAAGGAGAAGCTAATCTCCATCTGACCGCTCTGGGGGTTAAGACCGCCATTAATTGGCGAGTCGGTATCAATTTCATTACCGGTCAACCGTGGCCCTGCTGGATCCTCGACGCCATTGAGCAACGGTGCTGGGTGCAAGAGGTACGGAGCTTGGTTGGCGTAGTCACAGGTGACAAACGGCAAGGCAGGATCATCTGCACCTGCCAGCGGGTCAGTCTCTGCATCACACTGCATCAATGACAGTGCCGCGGCCTGAACAGTCGGGTCTTCTGACTGACGGTCTTTCAACAACATCTCAGTCATCTCATCGCGGCGTTCAGCAGCTTCCAGAGAGTTCTCCGGTTCTGGCATCGGCTCGGCGGTCACCGTCGGTGCATCAGAGTCAGCATCGTCTGCATCCGCACCTTCATCTTCTGTGGTTGGGCTTACGGCATCATCAACTTGCTTGAGGGTTTCATTCGCACTCTCCACAGACAGCACGTCATATTCGACCCATCGATTAGCCATGTCTTCGATGGTCTCTCCCAGCGCTGCTGGGTCTGGCATTGGCTGCTCAGCTACGGGGCGAAACAGCAGCTGAGAAGTCGCACCTACAGCTTGCGCCTGCGTGGTGTCTTCACCCGGCACGGTAATCACCAGGGTGTTGCCGTTGGTGACAACCTCGGCGCCGGAGACGCCCATGCCGTTAACACGCTGTTCCAAGATATTGCGCGCTTGTGACAGCTGATCCTGGGTGGGCTCTTCACCTTGAGGTACCAGCGTTACGCGCGTACCACCTTGAAGATCGATGCCAAGCTTGGGGCTTAGCGAACGATCACCAGTAAAAAGCACTAATGCGTAGAGAGCGATCACTATGAGGCCGAAAAGCGCCAATGCGCGTTTCGGCCAGGTGCGACTTTTGTTACTGATCGCGCCGCGATGAGGAGCGGACAAGGCTAATCTCCCACTGATTGACTTTATTGACTATCTAGCTTTGTGGCCCTTGCGCGTGCAGCAAATATTCCTGCGCGTCATGATGACCAAATACAAACCATCATCGTACGTCATTATTCTGGCAATGCCGCACCCGACCTTGGCATTTTGAGGAGCATGTGAGAAGCGCTACGCCCTAACCACAAATCCCCGCAGGTAAGCAACCAAGGGACTTCTGCAAGGAATGTCGTTGATGGATCACAAATGCACCCGCGGCATTCCAAACAGGAACGGCACGCGGGTGCGTTTATATGCTTATTATCTGCTAGTTCTTCGATTCTGGGAACGTGCCATAGTCGCCATCATCGGAATGACCAGATTCTGGATTCTGCGGATAATTTTCAGGATGGGTTCCGCGATCATCAAAAGACTGAGAGTTAGGGATAGATTCACCGGCTGGCTGCTGATTATCGACAGCTGCTCCCCCGGTTCCTCCGGCGGTTTCCAGTGCATCTGCGCTGCGAAGGATACCCATGCGTTCAAAAGTCATAATGACATTCGGCGCTACTTCTAGCTCCACAGCATTGTTATTGGTGGAGACCACAGTCCCGACAATGCCACCGGCGGTTACTACACGCTGGCCTGGAACCAGGCTTTGCTGAAACTCAACGACCTGGCGTTGACGCTGGCGCTGCTTGCGTCCGATCAGGATACTAGGGAGAAGGAAAAGGACAAGGATTACTGCAAGAAAGATTAATTCCATAATATTTCCATCCTGCCAGAACTTTGCCAAAGTCTCTGTCCCGCGCAGGCTTGTTCTCTACACGCGAACATCCAGTCTGATTATCTGGGTCGGACTCTACGTCAGAAAAGCCCGGCGGCCGTGTCAGGCGGAGTCATACCCAAATGCTCCCAAGCCGAACGAGTGGCCACACGTCCCCTAGCAGAGCGTGCAATCATTCCCGCACGAACCAAATACGGCTCACACACTTCCTCGACAGTCGAAGGTTCTTCACCCACGGCAATCGCAAGAGTATTAACGCCTACCGGCCCACCACCATGGCCTTTAATCAGTGCGGTCAGCACCGCACGGTCAAGGCGGTCTAGGCCCATATGGTCAACGTCAAAGACTTCCAATGCACCGCGCGCTGCTGCCATATCCACATGCCCATCACCATTTACTTCAGCAAAGTCACGCACACGGCGCAAAAGCCGGTTGGCAATACGCGGGGTGCCACGTGAGCGTGAGCCAATCTCGACGGCCGCGTCATTATCAATCTCCACGCCCAGGATCCGGGCCGCGCGTGTGACCACGTGCTCCAAGTCGTCGTTGTTGTAGTACTCCATCTGAGCAGTAAAGCCGAAACGGTCACGTAGCGGACCAGTCAGCATGCCGGCACGGGTGGTTGCACCCACTAGGGTAAAGGGCGGAATCTCCAAAGGAATGGAGGTTGCGCCAGGGCCTTTACCCACGATGACGTCGATACGGAAATCTTCCATCGCCATGTACAGCATTTCTTCTGCCGGACGCGCGATGCGGTGAATTTCGTCGATGAAAAGAATGTCGCCTTCCATCAGATTCGACAACATCGCTGCCAGATCGCCGGCACGCTCGAGTGCTGGGCCGGAGGTCATGCGCAAACTCGTGCCCATTTCCTGGGCAATAATCATGGCCATGGTGGTTTTACCCAAACCTGGTGGGCCCGATAGCAGGACGTGGTCTGGGGTTACCCCACGATTTTTCGCACCGGTAAGAACCAGGGAAAGCTGCTCTTTCACCTTGGGCTGGCCGATGAATTCGTCCAAACCTTTCGGGCGTAGTGAGCGTTCAACATCATGCTCACCGTTTTGGACTTCTGCCTCAACATTTTCATTGCGTTGCAATGGCATCGGGCGCGCAGCGTCGTCCGGAAGCTGGAACTCAGTGCGTTCTACATCCGACATGTGGTGTCCTTACTTTCCCTGTTTTTCTTTTCCTCGCCCTTATTTACTACCGCTTAAAGCGGACAGCGAGGCGCGCAGCACGGTGGCAGTTTCCAATTTCTCTGGAGTTTTCGATTCTGCCACGTGGCTTTCTACTACCGGACGCGCGGCCTTTTCAGTAAAGCCCAATCCAACTAGGGCTTCGACGACGGTATCGACAATCGCGCCGCTGCCAACCGGCAGCCCCGTCTGCGTGGCGGTGGTTTCACTATCACTTGCATCCGGTGTGCCAATAAAGTTGTTGACCTTATCTTTTAACTCCAGCGCCATACGCTCTGACATCCGCTTGCCAACACCCGGAATGGTCTGCAGTTTCTTGGCATCTCCGTTGCTAATCGCCACGGCAATTTCACGAGCATCAAGAACTGATAAACAAGCGATGGCAAGTTTGGGTCCAAGCCCAGACACTGCCTGTAGCTGATGAAACATCGCGCGATCTTCATCGTTGGTAAAGCCATACAAAGTCCTGGCATCTTCCTTGACGGTCATCGATGTCATGACCCGGGCATGGTCCCCACGGATCAAGGTTGCCAAAGTTTTCGGTGTGGCTAAGAATTGGTAGCCGACTCCGCCGCATTCAATGACAGCGTGATCCAATGCGATGGATAAAACCTCGCCGCTCAATGATGCAATCACGTGATTTCTAGCTCCGTTTCATTATCTATTCCACCCCGAAGACTCGGGTTGTATTTTACTGCCTTATTCAAAGGTTGGTGGTTTCGCTGTGGTTTAGAAATAGCTACAGCGAGGTGATTTCCAACTATTTCTTTAACGCTTGTTTACGGCGTTCTTCGTCCAATTTCTTCAACTGCTGTTGGGCAATTTCTGCACGCTGAATAACTGGGGCGCGCCAACAGTGACATACTGCCAGCGCTAAAGCATCGGCGGCATCGGCTGGTTTGGGAGCCTCCGTTAATCCGAGAATGCGTGTAATCATCACGGTCATCTGCTTTTTATCTGCCCGGCCATTGCCGGAGATCGCCTTTTTCACTTCAGACGGGGTGTACATATACACCGGAATATCCCGCTTGGCGGCCGCCAACATCAACACGCCAACGCCGTGTGCAGTGTGCAGCACGGTTGAGACATTGCCGCGTTCAAAAAGTCTTTCAATGGCGACCACATCTGGCTTGTAGTCATCCATCCACTCCTCGACCGCAGTAGAAAGTCGCAGCAGGCGCTTTGCTAGATCTTCTTCTGGCGGGGTCCGAGCAACTCCCACTGAGATCGGGATGACGGCGCGACCTCGACCTGCTTGCACAACAGACAAACCACAGCGGGTCAATCCCGGGTCGATGCCCATGACACGCAAACCCTCAAGGTTCAATTGCCGTACCGTCCTTTACCGCCGCGATCTTTTTGGTGCTGATTTTAGAGAAGGTATGCCAGTTTCCTTCGCGCACACCATTTCCTCACACATATGTTCTACCATACCCAGCAAACAAAGAAGTGCACCTATGCCCATGACGTGGGACGTAGGTGCACCGAGATGAGGTTTGTTTTAGCTAGTCTTCATCCAAAGCAGCGATGACATCATCAGAGAGATCCATGTTGGTGTAGACGTTTTGAACGTCATCAGAATCTTCCAAAGCATCAATCAAGCGCATGACCTTCTTCGCTTCTTCCACACCAAGGGGAACCTCGACGGAAGCGCGGAAGTCCTGATCAGAGTCCTCGACTTCAATGTCTGCTGCAGCGAGGGCTTCTTTGACTGGGCCAATGTCGGTTGGCTGGCACGTGATCTCAAAGACCTCACCCAAATCATTAACGTCTTCGGCGCCTGCCTCTAAGACCGCCATCATTACGTCATCGACGTCCAGTTCGCCCTTGTGCACCACAACAACGCCGGTGCGGGTAAACATGTATGACACCGAGCCAGATTCGCCAAGGTTGCCACCGTTGCGGGACATCGCGGTGCGGACTTCAGTTGCCGCGCGGTTGCGGTTATCTGTCAGACACTCGATCAGCATGGCGACACCGTTCGGGCCATAGCCTTCGTACATGATGTTTTCCCAGTCAGCACCACCGGCTTCTTCACCGGAGCCACGCTTGCGCGCGCGCTCGATGTTGTCGTTGGGGACGGAGGCCTTCTTGGCCTTTTTGATCATGTCGTCCAAGGTTGGGTTGGCTGCCGGGTCACCGCCACCGGTTCGCGCTGCAACTTCGATATTTTTGACTAACTTTGCGAATTCCTTGCCGCGCTTAGCGTCATTCGCTGCTTTTTTATGCTTCGTAGTTGCCCACTTTGAGTGGCCTGCCATTCAAGTTACCTTTCGTACGTGAAATTTTAGCTCTGTATCAACTATACGTTCTTCTTGTGTTCTCAGTATTGTGCCCCACGGAAAAACGAGTGATGGGTTTATCTCTCGTGCAGCTAGTGCTTGGCGCGAAGCAGGCCTTCCTGAGATAGCACGGCTACTAATTCCCCAGCTTGGTTAAACACATTTCCCTTGGTCAAGCCCACGCCACCTCCGGCTGATGGGGAGTATTGATCCACCAAGAGCCACTCATCGACACGTACGGGGCGTAGAAACCACATGGCGTGATCCAAGCTCGCTACTTGCAACTCTTGGGCCGGGTGATCCAACAAAGCGGTGTAGAGCAAGGTCATATCCGAAAGATATGCCAGCGCCGCCTGGTGCACTGCTTGGTCAGAGTCCATGTCGCTGGTGTTTTTAAACCAGAGATACTGATGAGTCCCCTGCCCGGCCGGGTGGATCTGCTCGTGGCTCAGCTTGTCTTCCGGTACCGCTCGGATATCCCAGTCCATCCAATCTAACGCGCGCTTCTTCGCTGCCTGGGGACGGATTTCCAAGTGATCAATGGATTCTTCGGGACCGGGCACCTGTGGCATCTGTGTGGCGTGCTCAGGCCCACGATCTTGGTCATGGTGGAAGCTCGCCGTCATAATCATCATGCGTTTGCCGTTTTGGTACCCTTCCACGCGCCGTGCCGCGAAAGAGCGACCATCGCGAACGCGCTCAACCCGGAAATCAATCGGCTGGGCAGCCACGCCACCTTCGAGAAAATAGCAGTGCAGCGAGTGTGTATTTTTCCCATCCACGGTCAGCTGCGCCGCACGCAGCCCCTGGGCCACCACCTGGCCGCCAAAAGTGCGGGTAAACGCAGTAGGGATAGCCGGCCCCTGGTACATGTCCTCGCCGAGGGGTTTCATCTCCACTACGTCGTGAACTGACTGAGAGGCGCTAGCAGACACTTAATACTCCTTAGGTTTCCTGAAATGATCCACGGTAGATGAATCCAGCAATCATATGTGAGCAATCCTAAACCCCTGGCAGCCTGTCCAGTGCATCAATATGCACATTCATTGGTTACCATGTTGGATATGATGCCGAAGAAGCTGCATAGAGTAGTCGCTTATCTGGAAATGTTTACCTGGACCTTCCTCATTGTGGGAATGATCCTTAAGTACTCAGGAGTTACCGAAGCCGTCGTTCCCATCGCCGGCGGAATCCACGGTTTTGGCTTCCTATGCTTTATGTTCATCACCGTCTTGGTCTGGATTAACAACCGCTGGCCCTTTGGCATCGGCATTCTGGGTCTTGTTGTTTCCGTTATTCCGTGGGCCGCGTTGCCCTTTGCTATCTGGGCTGACCGCAAGGGACTATTGGAAGGTGGTTGGCGCTACACCAACCGCGATGAAAAGCCACAAGGTTTCTTCGACGTGATTTTGGCGCAGGTGGTACGCCACCCTGTTCGTTCCATTCTTATCGTGTTCATCCTCGTTGTCATCGTCTTTAGCGTGCTATTGATGCTTGGCCCACCTGTGGATGTGGAATCAGCTATTGAAGGACAGACCAGCTAACCTACGCTGGATTGTTGAACCCTTTCCTCTTCCCCGTTGTTTTCTCAATCACATAAAGGCCATGGACGCATGCCAATTTTAAAGCGACTTGTCGCTACCGTTCCGGCGGTGTGGACAGCTTGGGTGATCGCCCGGATCCTCCTCGGGCTCATCATTTTGAATGACTATTCTCCGCGCGGCGATGTCGCCTACTACTTCTACGGGGAATTCGGCGATGACCCCACGATGATGACGGAGTATCCGCATGCCGGCACGTGGCCGGTTGAGGTACTGACCTTTTTAATCGGCAATAGAATAGACGCTTTCTATATCGCGTTTGTGTTGATGTGCATGCTTTTCGATGCACTTTTCCTCGCCTTTGTTCTTCGCGGACATCAAAACAATTCGCGGGTATATTACGCCGGCTGGTTGTGGGTATTTTTTGGCACATTAACCGGGCAAGTGTTTTATATGCGCCTGGACATCTTCCCAGCTCTTGCCGTGGCAGCAGCGGCCGCCTGCATCGTACGCTGGCCTAATATTGCCGCCGCCCTGCTTGCCTTTGCCACCACCATGAAGCTGTGGCCGGGAGTTTTAGCCGCGGGACTCGTTGGACGTTTAACCAAGGGTAAGACGTGGCTGCGCTTATTAAGCTTTTTCGGCGCGCTGATTGCCCTATGTGCCGTCACGGTATTCACCCGCGGCTGGGATCGCTTGATCAGTCCGTTGACGTATCAAGAAAACCGCGGCTTGCAGATTGAATCCATCCCCGCGACGCCTTTTATCTATCAAGCGTTTTTTGAACCTGAGCGTTGGGAGATGGGATACGCCAGCTCCAAGAGTTTTGAAATCTCCGGGCCAGGTGTGGATCAGGCGATTACGTGGTCCATCTGCGCCATGATTGCGACTATCGCATTTGCCCTGCTGTGGGCATTATGGCGCTTTTTCGTGGGCACGTGGCACCCACGCAGCACCATTGCATTTTTTGCTGTGATGGTCTTATTGCTCATTGCCACCAATAAGGTATTTTCCCCGCAGTACATCGTGTGGTTCGGCCCGCTGCTTGCGGTTGCCATCCGTCAGCCGAAGATGGCGGGAACGCCTAAAACCCGCATCGTAATACGCGTGCTCTTGGCGCTGCTAGCGCTGCTAACGTTGGTCTGCGCGGGCTTGGGTTCTTTTGTCTATCCGGCCAACTACAACTTTATTTGGCAAGACGTCGGAGTTGAATATGCTCCGGTTGCAGCACTCGGGCTGCGCAATATTCTCATCGTGGTCATGGCGGTGCTCGCGCTTATCTGGCTCGCGTTGGAAACCTGGTGCGATTGGAAAATGAGCAAGCACGACCCGTCAGCTGAATCCTCGCCAGCGTCGACCCCACTAGCACCGACCCCAGGTGCTGATACTGAAGACGCTGTACCTGCCAGCGTGGCGTCGCCAAGCGCGGCAAACCCGAGCACGGCAACGCCGAGTACGCCAGACACGGACACGGCATCGACTAGCGAAGCATCTGCTCGCGACGCTTCGGCACACCCAGACACTGCTTCCAGGCCCAAGGCCTCGCCGCAAGCTATATCAGCCGAATCTTCGCAGAGCTCGCCGCAGTAAATCGCTATCCCGGGCAGCAATCTGCTGGGCGGAGTTATGCAGGGCAGCAATCTGCTGGACAGTGTTATGAGTAATCGAGTTGAAAAGAGTACTCGAAGAAATCAGGAAGCGGTGCGGTACCGCCGAGGCGAAATAGACGCACGGCTGGGCGCAATCGCAGGGCTCGGGTATCAGCCACCGCTTCATTGTAAAAGCGGTGCGCCAATTGCACGCGAGTTTCGGCATCGACTAACTGAGCATTAGAAGAAATCGTGTGCACAAGGCTCTCATCGGAGGCTACAGCTTGCTGCACTTGGACATTGAGCTCGCGTTCTAATTGCGAGCGCTCCCCTAGTTTCCCGTGCCGAAGCGGAACGGCTTCTGTCTTCGTAGTAATTGGCGCCAGGGACGGGATCAATGCGCCAATGACCGCCGCGCGACGGTCTAACATCGCTTGTAATTGCGCCAAAGCAGCGTCAGTGCGAATATGCAAAGTATTCAGCCGCTGTGCTGTAAAAACCGCCCACAGCGCAGCAATGGTGATGATGACCGCGCCGAGAACGAGCAAAAAAGTAGTCATAGCAATTAACCGATCCGAACTTTGGTGCCGTCTTGGACGGTTTCGTACACCTGCATCACCGCAGCGGCCACGTGGTCCCAATCGTATTGCTGCGCTCGTTCGACACCAGCCGCAATAAGTTGTTTGCGTTCGTGTTCATTATCGATCAGGTGCGTGATTTTTGCAGCTAAGTCCCGGGAGTCGCCATTTTTAAACAGCAACCCAGCGGGTTGCTCAGAATCGGCGTCACAGACTGCGGCGAAGGCTTCCAAGTCACTGGCAATCACGGCACATCCCGCAGCCATGGCTTCCACCAGCACGATGCCGAAAGACTCACCACCCCGGTTCGGCGCAACATAGATATCCGCGCGCCCCAAGATGGTGGCCTTGTCTAGATCAGATACGCGTCCAACAAAATCCACACCAGGGCGCGAGCGCGCGTGGCCGCCACCCATAATCGTCACCCGGATGGGGCGATGAATATGCTCAAGCGCATCGAGGAGAACGTCCAGTCCCTTGCGCGACTCATCCAGGCGGCCCAGGAATACAATCTCTAAACGGTTGTTCTCTTGGTCGTGGCCCTCAGTGTCTACGGTGCCTCCGTCAACATCTGGCGCGGTTAGCTCCGCGCTGGCACTGACATGGTGCTGGCGCGCTGCCGCATACACCGAGGTGTCCACGCCATTGGGAATGAGAATGGGATCTCCACCGAGCTGTTCTACCTGCCAGCGGCGGGCCATTTCCGAGACGGCGATGCCACCGCGAATCTTTTCCAGCATGGGATTGAGCACGGGGCGAAAAATTTGCAGCACGCGTGAACTGGCTGCCGAGGCGTGATACGTTGCCACGATCGGGCCTTCGACCAGGCTTAGGGCGCGCATGGAGTAGCTCGGTGAATTGGGCTCGTGGATGTGCAAGACATCGAAGTTGCCATCGCGAATAAACTTTTTCACATGTCGGGTCACGTGCGGGCCAATGGCTAAGCGCGCGACCGAGCCATTGTAGGTAATCGGGATAGCGCCGCCGCCTTTGACAACGAAATCTGGGACATCAGTGTCTTTTGACGCCGGGCCAAGGACCTGCACGAAGTGCCCTTGTTCAATAAACACGGTTGCTAAATCAAGCATGTGGGCTTGAACGCCCCCCGGTTCATCAAAAGAATACGGGCAGACTAAACCAATACGCATACCTCGCCCCTATTCTTTCTGCTGCTTGGACTTGCGAGCAGCGCGGCGTTGTCGACGTGCCTCAATGTCAGCAGTCCACTGCGGCTGCAGCATGTGCCAATCTTGCGGACGGCGCCGCAGAAATTTCTCAAACTGTTGCGCGATGCGCTGCGTGGTGCCTTGCGTGTCTGTCACCGCAAGCGGCTCTGAGACCGTCATTTTCCACCCAGGCTGTACGCCTTCGTCCTCATCGGTAAAAAAGCAGTGCACAGCGTGGAGGTTAGCGCCGGTTTCTTGGGCTAAAAGTGCTGGGCCCGCGGCCATCGAACAGGGCTCGCCAAAGAAATCGACTTCCACGCCACTGCGGGTGAGGTCTCGTTCACTGAGCAGACACACCACTTCCCCAGCTTCCAAGGCCTTTTTCAGTTGTTCATAGGGAGGTTGGTCCCCACCGGTCAAGGCGATGACTCGAAAGCCTAAAGATTCGCGATAGTCCACGAATGCTTCAAAAAGGCTTTCCGGTTTTACCCGTTCCGCAACCGTGGTAAAAGGACCGTCATAACCTACCAAAAACACCCCGGCCATATCCCAGTTGCCGCTATGCGTTAGCGCCAGGATAGTGCCGTGTGGTGAGGCCAAGGAGGCATCGAGAAGCTCCTTGCCCTCTAAACCTGCAAGTAGTTGGCTGTGCAAACCTGGATCTTTCTGCATGCTTTGCAGACGGAAAGCTTCCATCCAATAGCGCATATATGAGCGCATGGAATCACGCACTAGCTTTCGCGTGACATTTTCTGGCCCCACCACACGCATGAGATTGCGGCGCAGCTGCTCCATACCTTTGCCGTTGTCAGAGACCTTGTCTGCGACCTTGGTAAATAGCCATCTCGCAATAGGCAAGGGTAAATGCTTGACTACGGACCAGCCGGCGAAATAGCCTGCGGCGGAAAGATCTTCCTTTTTCACCATCATCCCCCTGATGCTGGCTGCGCACCTTTAGCGGTGCTTGTTGCCTCTTTGTCTTGCTTATAAGCCTGCATTAAGCGTTGGTATACGGTGTAGCAAGAACCAACCGCCAATAGCCACAGGCTGATGGGGAGGATATACGGAATGCCAAGTCCTTCCAGACCAATGCCAACGAGACCGAGGATCAAACGCTCAGGGCGTTCGATAAGCCCGCCGATCATGGAAAAGCCGGAGGCTTCGCCACGCGCCTTGACGTACGAGATGACCTGGGAGGTCACGAGTACGACAAGGGCCGCAAAGATGGTGGCGGGGTGTGCATGGTCCTGGTAAATCAGGTACCAAATAATGGCAGCGAACAGCGCGCCATCGGTAATCCGGTCGCAGCTGGCATCCAGCGTCGCGCCGAACTTCGTTGCGCCGCCGCTTAAACGCGCCATGGTGCCGTCGACCATGTCAAAAGCGGCAAAGATACCGGAAAAGACCGCTGCGGCAAAAAGATGCCCACTCGGAATCAGCGTCACGGTAATCGCGATGGTGACAAAGGTGCCAATAAGCGTGACTGCATTGGGCGTGAGACCTATTTTCAGGAAGGTGCGGGCGACAGGTTCAACAAACACTGCCGCGGGCTTGCGCCCATGGACGCTAAGCACGGGGGTTCTCCATTCTTGACGTCTCCATCCGCTGATCCTCCAACTCAATTTCTTGCCAGCCATCGGCAAGGACTTGCCGCGTATCTTTTAATAGCTGCGGCAAGACCTTCGTGCCATCAAGAATAGTCATAAAATTGCTGTCCCCAGACCAGCGCGGCACGACATGCATGTGAAGATGGTCTCCCACAGACCCGCCTGAAGCCTTGCCGAGATTAAATCCGACGTTGATTCCTTCGGGCCGAGATACTTTTTTGAGCACGCGAATGGACTTTTTCACAAAGGCCATCAGCTCAGCAGTCTCGTCGTCGGTGAGATCTTCGAAATTGGATTCCTTGCGGTACGGCACCACCATGAGGTGGCCCGCGTTATAGGGAAAGAGGTTCAAAAGGGCGTAGACATACTCCCCGCGGGCGATGATTAATGCCTCTTCATCGTCTTTTTTCGGTGCTTCAACAAACGGATCTTTCGTGCGTTTATTGATGTACGCCATGCGAAATGGCGCCCAAATCCGTTCTAAACGGTCTGGCTCCCCCACCCCCGAGTCCACATATACATCGGAGCCCTCGTGTCCTTCGTGCTCACGTGGTGCGGAGGAATTGGCCATGACGGAGGAGGTGTCCTTTCTGTTCACCGACAACAGCGGTGAGTAACTCTGGGTGGGGTCAGGCACGAGCCTGCTGGATTAAGGCACAGCTTAAACCAGCAAAGCACGCTGCCTAGGCGTTCTGGCTGCGGTAGGCCTCAATATTTTCCTGGTTGGGCTGGGCGTTATTGCGCTGGGCAACCCAGTTGGCAATCAGCTCAACTGCTTCATCCACGTCGATGCCATTGGCTTGGGATCCATCGAGGAAGCGGAATGACACCGCATTTGCTTCCGCGTCACGGGCTCCGGCGAGCAGCATGAACGGCACCTTGCCGGTGGTGTGATTGCGAATCTTTTTCTGCATGCGGTCATCAGAGGTATCAACATCCGCGCGGATACCCTTTTTACACAGCTTCGCAATCACCTGCTCCAAGTGGCCAACGTTGTCTTCGGAGACTGGAATGCCCACGACCTGGTGCGGTGCCAGCCATGCTGGGAATGCACCGGCGTAGTGCTCCAGCAGGACGCCGAAGAAGCGCTCGATGGAACCAAACAGCGCGCGGTGAATCATGATTGGCTGCTTCTTTGAGCCATCGGATGCGGTGTATTCCAGGTTAAAGCGCTCCGGCATGTTGAAGTCCAGCTGCACAGTGGACATCTGCCAGGTACGACCAATGGCATCGCGAGCCTGCACGGAAATCTTCGGGCCGTAGAACGCAGCGCCTTCTGGGTCAGGCACGAGCTCCAGGCCAGATTTTTCTGCCACGCGCGCCAAGATCGCGGTCGAGCGCTCCCAGATTTCTTCCGAACCCACGGACTTATTGGGATCGCGGGTGGACAGCTCTAGGTAGAAATCATCCAGGCCGTAGTCCTGCAGCAAGGAAATAATGAAGTCTAGAACTGAGGTGAGTTCTTCTTCGAGCTGATCTTCGGTGCAGTAGATGTGCGCATCATCCTGGGTAAAGCCACGTGCACGGGTCAGGCCATGGATAACGCCAGATTTTTCATAGCGGTAGACATTCCCGAACTCAAATAGACGCAGTGGTAGCTCGCGGTAGGAACGACCACGGGTGTCAAAGATGAGGTTGTGCATCGGGCAGTTCATGGGCTTGAGGTAGTAATCCTGCCCTGGCTTGGTCTCGTTGCCCTCAGCGTCATACTCGGCATCGACGTGCATCGGCGGGAACATGCCGTCTTTGTAAAAGCCCAGGTGACCTGAGCGCTCAAAGAGGTCTTGTTTGGTGATGTGCGGGGTGTTGACAAAGGAGTAGCCAGCTTCGATGTGACGACGACGCGAGTGCTCCTCCATCTCCGTGCGCACGATGCCACCGTTGGGGTGGAATACCGGCAGGCCGGAGCCTAGGTCATCGGGGAAGCTAAACAGGTCAAGCTCAGCACCTAGACGACGGTGGTCGCGCTTTTCGGCCTCTTCCATCATCATCTGGTACGCCTCAAGGGATTCCTTGGATTCCCAGGCGGTGCCGTAGATGCGCTGCAGGCCAGCGTTGTTTTGATCGCCGCGCCAGTACGCAGCGGAAGAACGGGTCAGCGTAAACGCTGGAATGTACTTGGTGGTGGGAATGTGTGGACCGCGGCATAGGTCTGACCACTCCACCTCATTGCTACGTGGGTTGACGTTATCGTAATAGGTCAGCTCACCAGAGCCCACCTCGGTGGCTTCATCAGAGTTCGGGTCAACGTTGCCCTTATCTTCCACCAGTTCCAGCTTGAAAGGCTCATCGCGCAGCGCCTCAGCGGCCTCTTCATTCGAGGCAAACACACCGCGCTCAAACCGCTGACCGGTTTTGATGATCTTCTTCATGCGCTTTTCGATGACCTTGAGGTCCTCAGGCGTAAACGGCTCCTCAGTTTGGAAATCGTAGTAGAAGCCGTTTTCAATTGCAGGGCCAATGCCTAGCTTGGTGCCAGGAAATTCTGCCTGCACTGCCTGTGCCAAAACATGCGCGCACGAGTGGCGGATAACGGCGCGGCCATCTTCTTCACATGCGGCAACTGGAGTAAATACGCTGTCTTCGGTAGGAACGTGCGCGAGGTCTTTGAGTGTGCCCTCAGTATCACGAACCACCACAACCGCCTCTGGGCCTTTATTGGGCAAGCCCAGTTCCCTCATTGCTGCGCCCACTGCTGTTCCTGCGGGGCAGGAAAACGGCTCGTAATTGACCGAAATGGCGGCGATTGCTTCTGACATGTGCGCTCCTTTTGCGCTAGTGGGAAAAACGGCTTACCTGGCCGCCACCCTGATGTACAAGATCTAACCTCGCTATCCTACCGCGTCCAGTAGGGTTTCCGCCCAAAAGGTCCCCGTGGTGGCGCCTGATTTCACTCCCGGCGGGACAAAATACACGGCAGAGCCAATGTGAGTGATCCACTCATTGAGTAAATCCACTTCATCCATCCGCCGCTGCATGGGTTCAAAAACCTTGGTCATATCCTTTTGGAAGCAGATGAAAATCAGTCCGGAATTGGACAGCTGGACATCCGTGCCGGAGATTTCTTCATCGTCAGCAACAAAGCCGGTTTCTGAAATCGGCGCATAGTCCGGCTGCAGGTCATAATTGAATGCGCGGCGAAGCATGTGTTCTTCTGGTTCACCCTCGGGAGCTTGTGCCCGAGCGATATGCGAATTGCGGTCAATGGTCGGAAGCCCGTATTTATCCACGGCATCGAAATCCGGCTCATCAAATTCCTCTTCACCCGTCAACGGTGCCCCGTTATCGAGTGTGCGACCAATGGAATTCTCGCGCGAATTGCGGTCTAGTTTTTCCCAGGTATCCAGATTCATGCGAATGCGGCGCACCACCATGGATGTTCCACCGCGGGCCCACTCGGGCCCCTCATCAATCCAGACCTGCTCGTCCATCTCTCCTGCAGTGCGGGGATTGACGGTGCCATCGAGCTGCCCAAACTGATTGCGCATGGTGGCGCCCTTCGCACCGGCCCCGTAGGCATGGCCATAGCCTTGCTGCAACCACGCGACTTCCGCGTAGTCTTGCCCCGCGCGAATCATATGGCGCATGGCATGACCTGCGGTCACTGGGTCATCGCAGCAGATTTGCAAGACGATATCGGTCTGGGCCCACTCATCGGAAAGCTTATCGCGGTCGAAAGCTTCCACATCCCGAAGCCAATCCGGTCGCAGTTCGGATGCACCGATGACATCAAAGACCCGCTCGCCGAGCCCGCAAGTAATGGTGAGGTTAGCTGGGGTATCAGCCATTTCCGGTTCTAAGGAACCAGCGGGGGTTTCGGCCGTGCACAAAGCGCGCGCATCGGCCGTCCACAGCCGCATCAAATTAGCGAATTCTTTTTTGCCAACAAAGTCTTTGAGGTTGAACCCCAGCAAGTTCAATACTGCGTGGGAAGTAGCAGTAATTCCGGCTTGGTGGTCGCCGTCGAAAGACACCATGGCATCGCGCAAAGCAGTATCGGCAGGGTCGGCATTCGCAGTGCTTGTCGATGCTCCCTCTCCCGCACCAGCATCAACACCAGCACCAGCTGCAGCGTTATTTGTTACCTCTGAATTGCTACATCCAGCGATAATCGCGCCGGTAGCTGCGAGACCGCTGGCCAGTCCACCGCGAACTAACAGTGTTCGTCGGTCGAGCTCAACCATGAAATTTTTCTCCTACTTCACCCGTGAATGCGGTGCCTTTGAAAGGCACCGCAGCGAAACTTAACTCTCGTCCTGGTCACCGTGACCGTCGTGATCGTCGTGATCACCATGATCGCCGTGGTCGTCATGGCCGAGGTCGCCGTAGTTTTCATCACCGGCGCCAATATTGCGTACTGGGACATCATCAAAGTCTTCCGTGGAGCCATCGGCTAGCTCAACCGTCACGGTGACTTCGTCGCCTGCCATCACTGGTTCTTTAACTTCCATGAGCATAAAGTGTGCGCCGCCCGGCTCTAGAGTGACAGACTCGCCGGCAGGAATGATGAGAGGATCTTCCATCTCCTGCATTTGGCCATCAACGGTCTCATGAATCTCATTGACGCCAGCATCAACGCTGGAGCTAAAGCCCGTGATTTCAATATCTTCGGAAGATTCATTGACCAAGGTGCCAAAGATGGCGGTCATATCAGCATCCTCAGCCATCGCACGGACCACACCATCTTCAAACTCCAGTACATCATCCGCTGCGTCCTCAGAGTCTTCAGCGTCTTCCGTGGCCGCGTCATTGTCATCCGATTCCGCTGGCGTGTTCGCTGCGGTTTCAGCAGCAGTGTCGCCTTGGGTGGACTCCTGCTCGGAATTGGAGCAGCCTGCCAACGCCAGCGCGGACGCAGCGACTACAGAAACGAGAATACGGGAGTGCTTAAGCATGAAAATCAGACTTTCTCCGCCAGCGAACTGACGGGGTAATAGTAAAAATGAAACTATCTCTGCGTAGGCAGACTTATTCGGCCTTACTCGGCGTCATAGCCGCGACGCTTGACCAGCATCACGGCAGCGACGGCAATCACGGCAAGAACGCCTACTCCAGCAAGAGTCCACTTCAATGGGGTGCTCAGACCTTCGCTGGCTTCTTCTGCGGCGGTCGACGTAGAAGAATCATCGGAATTATCTGCACCGGCCGCGCCGGATGCTTCGGTAGATTCTTCACTTTGGCCGTCTTCTGCAGCGCCGGCACCTTCACCGGAATCAACGCTAAATGAAATGCCACCGCGGGTAGCGTGACCGTCAGACGAGGTGATCTGGAAACCCAGCATGTAATCACCATCGCCCGGGTCCTGGCCTTCCGGGGTGGTAATAGTCAGTTCGCGTTCATTGATTTCAGGTTCCTCAGAAAAGAGAACCTCGCCAGTGTCCTGATCCGTGACAGCGAAGTTATTAAATCCATTGCGTGGGATTGCCGAGAATTCAATCATGATTTCTTCAGGGAATTCATCCAATACATCGCCTTCGGTGATGCTGCCGCCAATCGCAGAGTCATGTGCCGAAGCAAGTGGTGCCAAAAAGGCAGACGATGCGCCAAGACCTACAACGACTGCACCGGCGGTAAGCGTCCTTTTCAGGCGGATTGGTGATTGAATCATTTTTCACTCCTTGGCCCCAGGAACAATTCCTGTGGTGAGCCCATGTGATAGACAAAGTTCGACGTACAATAGATGTACTAAGGATTTAGTCGCATCGATGCTCACATTAGTTCCATGGCGTCACTTCGTAAAAGTCGCAACAAGTTCATCCGAAAGACGGATGCTATTGATAACCATTACTTTTATTGAACGGACGGGAGTTGCCACGCTATCAAAGGTGACATCAAACACAAGACGAAGCTCGACGGCGCCGTCATTTCTCAGCTTTGAGATGGCCGTGAGATCTGGGCATACAGAAAGTGGGTCACTCTAAACTCCGAGTGACCCACCTTGGGTTGAGCGGATGACGAGACTCGAACTCGCGACCCTCACCTTGGCAAGGTGATGCGCTACCAACTGCGCTACATCCGCAAACGAAACCAGGCCCGGTTTCTAGGATTTACCACCGAAGTGGATATCCGTGTGCGCGATACTGGGATTGAACCAGTGACCCCTACCGTGTCGAGGTAGTGCTCTACCGCTGAGCTAATCGCGCCTTGTACCTGTCTCTACAGACAGCACAAATTGAGGTGGAAACGGGAATCGAACCCGTGTGCACGGTTTTGCAGACCGTTGCCTCACCACTCGGCCATTCCACCGTGGCGAACCGCCTCAGGAACTTTGACGGCAAACCGTAAAAGAACCAGAGCGGATGACGAGACTCGAACTCGCGACCCTCACCTTGGCAAGGTGATGCGCTACCAACTGCGCTACATCCGCAAACGAAACCAGGCCCGGTTTCTAGGATTTACCACCGAAGTGGATATCCGTGTGCGCGATACTGGGATTGAACCAGTGACCCCTACCGTGTCGAGGTAGTGCTCTACCGCTGAGCTAATCGCGCTAAACCAAGTCTCATCGTAATGAAACTTTGAGCGGATGACGAGACTCGAACTCGCGACCCTCACCTTGGCAAGGTGATGCGCTACCAACTGCGCTACATCCGCACTGCTTCTCACCACGAGAACTATTCTGAAGAAGATTAGTTAAAAACACTCGTGCTGTGTTGCGATATGAAACTTTATCCTTTGCGGCCGTAGTTTCCAAATCCCCCGCTCACTCCAGCTTTCGCACCAGTTCAATAGTAGGAATTTCAGATGCTAATTACGCCGATGTAATTTACTCTCCCGCCGCACAGGGCTAAATTGGTGTCATGACTGACCAATCTTTTACCCCGCTGCCCGACACCTCCCCTGACGCAAGTGACATCATCGGACCCGACCCATCATCCGACAAGCCTCACGTTCGCTTTGTCGAGGTCTCGACACTATCTGGCTCGGCAACGCTCTTCGGCAATAGCCAAGCCATGGGCAACGATGCCGACACCGCATTGTTCCTCGGTCTTCGCGAACGCGCCGATGTCATCGTCGTCGGCAGCGGCACTGTCTCGATAGAAGACTACGGCGGGGCTCAACCCACCAAGGAACGTCCAACGCCCGCCCCTATCGCTGTGGTGACCAACTCCTTCAACGTGGATCCACAATCAAAGTTTGTGACAGAAGCAATCACCCCTCCTTTTGTCATCGCTAACGATAAGTCGATGAATTCCCCGGAATACGCTGAAAAGCGCGAAGCGTTGAAACAGGCCGGTGTGGAATTTATTAATAGTGGCACTGGAAGCGCTAATGAGATTGTGCAAGCGTTAAGTGCCAAGGGCCTCAATAAGATCGTGTGCGAGGGCGGCCCAGGGCTCTTCGGTCTTTTCATTGCCGATCATGCCGTTGACCAGATGTATTTGACGCTTGACCCGAAGCTAACGGGCAATGTCGAAAGGACCCTGGTCTCCGACAAAGCTATCTCTGCCATTGGCGGCTCTTCAGAAGGCACCATCGACTTCACCTTAGAAAAGGTCGCGGTAGATACCGACTCGACGGTGTTTCTTCGGTACGCAGTCGTGCCGACCACGTAATATCGTCCGATGTGACAGCTGCATTTCAGAACCGATTGGAGTCTCTAGGCTCCGCCTCCGCACCCCTCAGCCCGAGGCCCCAGAGCCATGCGAGCCCACGGGATGGTTTTTCAAACGGACCAAAGATCGCAAAGGTTCTGACTGCAGCGGCGTGGCCTTTGGCGATCGTGCTCGCGCTGCACCGTACTGTCGTCACCGCTTTTAATGGAACAGCGACAGATGATTTCTCGACGGTGTATAACGCGCTTTCGCGAGCCTTTACTGGACTTCCAGTCTATGACCAGGCCTATAACCACGTTGACCCGCTGTATCTCTATAACCCCGGGGCAACGTTATTACTTATGCCGATGGCTGCGATAGATGACTTTGAGGTAGCGCGATACCTGTTTATCACTGTCAATAGCCTCGCTATCGTTGCCGCGTTGGCGCTATTGACTCACCTCGTGGGTCAATCATTGCGCGGCCCAGTTCTGCCGGCATCTATCGCCGTGGCTTTTTCCACTGAGAGTGTCATTAATACGTTGACTTTCTCGAATATCAATGGCGTTTTATTGCTACTTCTCGCAGTATTTCTCTACGCCTTTGTGAGGTCATTCGATTTCGCCCCTGCTGCGAATCAGATACATCCACTATCGCGGACTTCGAAAACCCAGCGCTTTGTCGCTGGCATTGCGATTGGGCTTGCGATCGTGATTAAACCTCAGTTTGCACCCCTGCTATTTCTTTCCGTAGTACGACTGGACTGGCGCACCACCGTCACAGGAATTGCGATCCCGGTGGCACTAAACGTGGTTGCTTGGCAGATCATCCCGGGCGCGCAAGACTACTTCACGAAGCTGATGCCATACCTTGGTGAGCCTCGTGATTATGCAAACTCTTCGCTTGCTGGATGGCAAGCCTATTTCGATATTTCTGACGCCTTGTACTGGCCAGTGTGGTTATTGGTTGCAGCAGCAGTAGCAATCGGCACCATCGTGCTGCTTCGGTGGCGTACAACCGATGTCATGTTGTGGGCTTTGACCACTAGTGGCCTGCTCATGGTCGGAGTCTTCACCTTGTCTTCTTTAGGCCAGCAGTACTACTCCATGTGGCTATTTCCCATGATCTTCACCGTATTTCTCCCACGCAGCGTATTCCATTCGTGGCCCGCATGGTTGGCAGCAACTCTATTCCTTATCCCGAATAGCTGGACATCTACCCTGTGGCCGGATTTCGGCAGGTGGATGGGCACTTACATCGGCACCCTTGGCTGGGTACTGCTCATTGTGGTCACAGCAGCAACAGCCCTGGGATGGTGGCGTTTACAAGTAAAAAATCCGGCGTAGACTAGAAGACATGTCCGATAAATTTGTAAACGCAACAACTGCTGCCGAAACAGCCGTCGATTTTAGCAAGCTCACCGAAGACGAATGGCGTCAGCGCCTCAGCCCTGAGGAATACCAGGTTCTGCGCCAAGCGGGCACCGAGCGTCCCCATATCGGTGAATACACCAATACCACCGCGGAGGGCGTATACCGCTGCCGCGCCTGCAATGCTGAGCTCTTCCGCTCCACTGAGAAGTTTGCCTCCGACTGCGGCTGGCCTTCTTTCTTCTCCCCGCTCGCAGGCGACAACATTATTGAGCGCGAGGACCGCTCCTTAGGCATGGTTCGCACCGAGGTTCTATGCGCCAATTGCAATTCCCACCTAGGCCACGTCTTTGCTGGCGAAGGCTACGACACCCCAACCGATCTGCGCTACTGCATCAACTCTATTTCGATGAACTTCGAAGGCGCAGATTCAGACAAGTAACCCGCATAGCTAAGCTACGGCGTTAGTTTAGAAAACTTCATAGCAAAGCGGTGGCGCGAGCAATATTCATTTGCTCGCGCCACCGCTTTTGTGTGCCACCACTTGGCACTTATGCATTTATGTACTTATACCCTCGCTTGTCTCACGAGTGAAAGTTTTCACCCTAGGGCAGAATTTCAATCAGTTCGGAAACGTCCTTGACTCGACGGCCGGTGTGGAATGGAATCTCATCGCGAACATACAGACGAGCATCCGTGTAGCGCATGACGTACATCAGGTCCACGATTCGGTCGAGAGTCGGAGCCTCAAAAGCCAAGACCCACTCATAGTCGCCGAGCGCGAAGGCGGGAACGGTGTTCGCGCGAACATCTGGATAGTCACGTGCGGCCATACCGTGCTCCATCAAAATCTTGCGACGCTTTTCGTCTTCCAGTAGGTACCAGTCATAGGAACGCACAAATGGATAAACAGCGATCCACTCTTCTGGTTCTTCGCCCATGACGAATGACGGCAAGTGAGATTTGTTGAACTCTGCTGGACGGTGCAAGGAATTGCCAATCCACGTGACTTCAGAGACCTGGCCAAGCACGGTGAGACGTCGGAAGTCCGCGAATACTTTTTGAATATCTGAAAATTCCTCTGCGTGCCACCAGATCATAAAGTCAGCACTATCGCGCATGGCGGTGAGATCGTAGATGCCGCGAATGGTTACGACACCCGCTTCTTCGACATTCTGGAAGAACTGCTGAGCCTCAGCGATGATCTCTGCGCGCTCCGTACCCAAAGCGCCCGCTGGCACCTTAAAGACCGCGTGTTGTGAGTACTGCTGCTTCTCGTTCAGCGCCTTGTAATCGAGCTTTGCCATTTGCTTTGGCCCAACCTTTCATCAATCCAAATAACTACGATATCCATCATAAGTTGGATGATGACGAATTGCACCAAATGTGACACGGCGCGCCTAAATGCAATGGCGAACTTTAAACTATAGGTTGAGACTCGTGAGCATTTCCGACGCACCTACCCAGCACGCAACTGGCGCCCCTACGCCGATTTCCGGCGATACAAATGGAGCGCACAACACCGCTGGAGATTCAGAAAACATGACACCACCTGCATTTTCTCAAGCTGTTGAATCAATGCACGCAGCGCAGCTTCGTTCAGAGATCACCTTGGGCACCATTCGCCCGCCGCAAAAGCTAGCACCCTTTAGCCACGCGGTTGGCCTTGAGGTTGGCGATCATAGCGCTGACGACATCATCCCTGTTGAAACCGATGGTGATGCTTTCGGCCGCCTGATTCTTCTCCACGATCCCGGAGCTGAAGAAGCCTGGGAAGGCGCCATGCGCCTTGTCGCCTATATTCAGGCCGACATGGATTCCGATGTAGCAGGCGACCCGCTGCTTCCCGATGTGGCGTGGGAATGGCTAACGGAGTCGTTAGAAGAGCTCGGCGCTACCCACACCAACCTCGGCGGAACCGTGACTGCAACAGCGTCAGTTCGCTTCGGCGAAATCGGCGGACCACCGCGTGCACATCAAATGGAGATGCGTGCATCATGGACCGCGTCTGGCATTGATTTAACCAAGCATGTTGAGGCCTTTGCGCGAGTTTTGGCCAACGTTGCCGGGCTTCCTCCGGAAGGTGTGACTGAGCTGTCCCGCTAAATCTGTGTACGCATGCCAAGGAAGCAAAGTACTTGCACAACAGGCACGCGATATACACAGGTTTATCTCATCAGTCGACTACTCTTTTATCCTATGACTTCTCCGCGCCGTGTTCCTGAAGGTGGAATTCCCACCGTAGTATCCACGCGCGCCGGAGTTGAGGATGCCGCACGCATCCTCGCTCAAGGCTCGGGTCCCATCGCTATCGACACTGAACGTGCGTCGTCTTTTCGCTACGATGACCGAGCCTTTCTCATCCAGCTCCGCCGAGCTGATACTCCGATTTTTCTCGTTGCACCCGAGGGCATTCGCGATGATGTGCGCGAGGTGTTAGCCCCCGTTGTCAATGGCGAAAAGTGGGTTGTTCACGCCGCAGTCACGGACTTAACGAGCCTGGCCTGGCTAGGTCTTTACCCCGGCTCCTTGTTTGACACGGAAGTAGCGGGACGGCTTTTAGGAATTCAAAACCCTAACCTCGCTTCCGTCACGGAAGAGTTTCTAGGCATTGAACTCGATAAAGGCTACGGGGCCACCGATTGGTCCCGCTTTCCCCTATCAAAGGCTCAGCTCATCTACGCTGCCTTAGACGTGGATACTCTCTTGGAGCTTGCAGACGAGATGGCCTATGAACTTGAGCAAGAAGATAAAACAGAGTGGGCACAGGAAGAATTCGCGGTAATCGTCAAACAGTTTGCCAATATTTCAGCCCCTGCTCCCCGGCACTGGTATGAATCCCGAAGCCTGCGTGGAATTTATGAGCCGCAGAGTTTGGCGGTCGCCAAAGCGCTCTGGCAAGAACGTGAAAAGGAAGCCTTAGATTCTGATATTGCCCCTGGACAGATTCTTTCTAATACCACATTGGTAGAACTGGCCAAACGCATTCCGCGGTCTGTCAATCAGCTTCGCCGCATTCCGCAGTTGCGGAAACGGTCCTCCGATGAGCTCAACGCGTGGGCCCATATTATTCGTAGTGCTGCGGATTCCGACCCTCAAGGTTGGCCTGCGCTGCCGGATCCGCATCCGGAATTTCCGAATAAGCAGTTCTTGAAAAACAATTACGCCGACCTTTTAGAGCTTGCGAATATTCTCCGGGAGCGCCGCGATGAATTAGCTGACGACATTGCTGTAGTGGCTGATTCCATCGTAAGCGTTACGGTCTTGCGTAATGCTGTGTGGGCTGTTCGAGGCGATGTTAAGAATCCGTACTTTGGAGGCCGCGCTCAAACAGTTTCCACAACCTCCGAGCTTGCAGATTTCTTACACGATGAAGGGCTGCGTAATTGGCAGATTGAGCAGCTTATACCGGTATTAGAACTAGAACTTCTCTAGCCCAACGCCTCTCAAATCCAAACGGGCACCCGTACCGTAGTGGCCGGGTGCCCGTCGTAATTTTTGCAGCTTAGTGCAGGTTGTCGACCCACTCGGTTACTGCGGCGGCAATACCGTCGGCGTCCATTCCTACCTCTTCGAGCACTTCACCCCGAGAGCCGTGCTTAGGGAAAATGCTGGGGAAAGCAACGCGACGCAGCGGAGTATCAACTTCCGCGGCGGAGAAGGCTTCATCGAAAAGCGAGCCAACGCCAGCACGCATCATGCCGTCTTCAGCAACAACGACGATTTCGTGTTCATCGGCCATCTCCACTAATGACGGTGCCACTGGGCACAGCCACCTCGGGTCAACGACGGTCACAGCCATCCCCTGCTCTTCGAGAATTTCCGCAGCACCCAAAGAGCGTGCCGACATCGCACCGACGGAGATAATCAAAACCTTCTTGGTGGTGTCATCAGCAAAGCGCTCTTGCTCAGACTCAAATAGGATATCGACACCATCGTCGGTGCTTGCTACCGCGTCCATATCCTCGAGCAGGTTACCCTTTGGAAAGCGGACAACCGAGGGGCCGGATTTAATGTCCAAGGATTCTTGGAAAAGCTCACGCAGGCGCTGCCCGTCGCGTGGGGCGGCAACGTGGATGCCGGGAATGATCGTCGTTAAGGACATGTCCCACACGCCGTTGTGGCTTGGACCATCAGACCCTGTGACCCCTGCGCGATCCAAGACGATAGTTACTGGCTGCTTCAGCAGTGCAATATCCATGAGGAGCTGATCGAAGGCACGGTTTAAGAACGTCGAATAGATAGCCACGACAGGGTGCATTCCGCCGAGAGCAAGCCCCGACGCAGAAGCCATTGCATGCTGTTCTGCAATTCCAACATCGAAGAATCGATCTGGGAACTTTTGTGCGAATGGAACAAGGCCTGTAGGCCCAGCCATCGCAGCAGTGATAGCCACAATATCGTCGCGCTGTTCCGCAGCAGCAATGAGTTCTTCCGAAAATACTGCGGTCCATCCAGGCTGGCTCTTGCCCTTGGGCACGCCCGTTACTGGGTCAATCGCGCCGGTAGAGTGCATCTGATCCTGTGGCTCATTAACGGCTGGGGCGAAGCCGTGCCCCTTCTCAGTGACCACATGGACAATGATTGGCCCGTCATAATCACGCGCATAACTGAGTGCGTGATCCAAAGCTTCCAAATCGTGGCCATTGACGGGGCCGATGTATTTCATTCCGAGTTCAGGGAACATTTCCGTCGGTAAGATCGACGACTTCACGCCTTCTTTTACCGCACGCAATGCATCGAATGTACGGTGACCAACCCAGCCCAAAGACTTCAAGGTCTTCTTGCCGTGCTCCATCAACTCGTCATAGCCGTGCTGGGCACGGATACGGCTGAGGTTTGCGGATAGACCACCGATGGTTGGTGAGTAGCTGCGTCCATTGTCATTGACCACGATAACGGCATTGCGCTCGTTATCAGCAGAAATATTGTTTAAAGCTTCCCAGCACATGCCGCCGGTCAGCGCACCGTCGCCAACGACCGCGACTGCATTACGCCCTGCTTCGCCCTTGATACTAAACGCTTTGCTGAGCCCGTCCACAACGGAAACTGCGGCCGAAGCATGGGAAGACTCAGTCCAGTCATGTTCTGATTCACCACGGTCGGTGTAGCCCGACAAGCCGTCTTTTTGCCGCAAGGAATCAAACTGCTCTGCGCGACCCGTCAAAATCTTGTGCACATACGACTGATGCGAGGTGTCGAAGACAATGGGATCGCGCGGAGAATCAAAGACTCGATGCAACGCGATGGTCAGTTCCACCACACCGAGATTTGGGCCCAGGTGTCCGCCAGTGATTGAAACCTTATCAATGAGGAATTGGCGAATCTCGGCAGCCAACTCCTCTACTTTGTCATCGGACAGGTTTTTCAGGTCTTGCGGTGAGGACACCTTATTAAGAATTCCCATGGAGTGTTTAGAATCCCTTTGCTAACGACGGGGCATGACAATTTGTTGTGAAACTTTCACGTTGCTCGCGCTCCTGCGGCGGAGTTGAGACAGCGTTTCAGGGTGACATCGAGCGCGATATTTTAGGATCTACCGTACCCCGCAAAGTACGCAAAGCGTGAATGCCTACCCGCAGGATACTTGAGCTTGCGAACAATCCTTTCAACGCGTGAAGAAAAGCCGAATTAGACGTCTTCGGATTCTGAAACTTCTAACATTTCTTCCGCGATTCCAGGTTCTAGTAGCGCAATAACCTCAAAATGGTGGGTTCCGGGGAAAGCGTTGACCAAAGACAAGCGCTGAACCTGAAATCCGTGCTCATTCCAATAGTTGATATCGCGCGCAAACGTCGCTGGGTCACAACCCACGTGCACCACGCGCTGTGGGGCTACTGACGCCACGGTTGAAACGACGTCCAAGCCAGCACCCGTGCGCGGCGGATCCAAGACCACTGCGGTTGGGCCAGGTAGCTGCGCGGCAACCTTTTCCACACGGTCGGAGACGACATCGAGCTCATATTGTTCAAGATCTGATTGATTTAGCGCGGTTGCGGCCGGTGAATAGTCCACGGAAATCACGCGCGCAGGCTTCTGCGGCGAGCCGAGGCTGCGGGCAATAGCGGGAACGAAGACGCCTACGCCGCCATATAAATCCCAGCCCAAAGGCTCACGTCCGACGGTGTGTGGGCAGTCTTTGAGGTACTCCCGAATCACTTCCGCGTAAGTTTCCGGTGCCGCGATATGTGCTTGCCAAAATGCCGTCGCTGGAAAGCTAAACTCATGGCCGTCTGCTTGTTCTACAACGTCACCAGATCCTTCGATGACCGTGGTGACCTTTTCCACGCGGCGTCCGCGAGGTGCTTTGGAAGATTCCACCACGTGGCGGTCACCTTTGCTATCGATAACCGCGATGACTTCCGAGTTCGGGGTAAAACGGCGAGCATCTGCGCCCACCAGGCCATCGACAAGCCCTGGCACTAGTTGCGAACACGCTACCTCGTGCACAATGTCATTGGAGTTGCGCTTGCGCGCGCCTGCACGGCCTTGCTCATCTACTCCCAAACGCACACGGGTGCGCCATCCGCGTTGTGGGTTAAGGTTGATCGTCTCGATATCCGGAATGTCGGTTGCTTTTGCTACACGATGCAGCTGGTCAACCAAAATGTCCAGCTTGATCCCTACTTCTGACGCGGGATTGAGCTCGGCAAAATCACAGCAGCCGGCGCCCAATTCCGCGGCAGGGCATGACGATGCTACTCGGTGCGGACCTGCCTGCAGCACCGTTACAAGCTCAGCGTGCGCAAAAGACTTCTTAGCTTTGGTCACGCGGACCTCGACCTCGTCTCCGGGGAACCCGCCTTGGACGAAGACAATGCGGCCATCGGGTGCATTGCCAATGCCTTCCCCGCCGTGCGCCATGCGGTCAACGGTCAGCGCAAAAGTATCTCCGACTTTAATCGCCCCCTCTTGTTCTGTCCGCTGTGATTTTTCTGGTGTGCTCATGGGCACTCCTTCCTATTGGTTTTGGTCACCGTCATTGATGGTTTCAGCAGCGTGATCTGCAGATTCTTGGGAATTGGCATCCGAGGCCTCAGAGTCGCCGGTTGGTTTTTCTGCTTTCGGGACAATGTCCCCGCGCTCGACGGCGACCTCGATTGCCTTATTTGCGCGCCGAACCATCCACACTGTCAAGGCTGTCACGACTCCGGTTAAAGGCCAGCCCATCAGGATGCGCACGATACCCAGCGTGGTGGTATCGGAAGAATTATAGAGATTGTTTTGCACGATAAAGCGGGCCACAAAAATAACGACCCAGCCCAGCGTTGCGATTGCATACGCGCGACGAGCAGGGGTAACTCGCTGCCACATCATGTCTTCGCCGTTGATGCCCTTCCAGATCACACCAACAGCAGGCCACTTGAATAGCACTGATGCCAGAGCGACCACGGCAAAGACTAATGATGCCCAGATTCCGTAGAGGAAATATCCTTTGGCATCGCCGGTAAACCACGCAATGGCGGCACAAAACGCTACGCCCAGAAAGCCCGAGATAGCTGGCTGAATGGTTTCTTTACGCACCACGCGCCACACTAAGATGACCAGCGCCACCGCCAATGCAGCAATAAGCGCCGGACCGAGCCCCCACTTACTGTTGACGGGCACTAACACCACAATTGGCAACGTGGTTGAGACCAGGCCCTGCCACCCGCCCATCTGCTCGAGCAATGTCTGCTCTTCAATGGGCTTTCGTTCCGCTTTTACCTTGGACTGTGCTGAGTCTTGCGCACCACTAGGATGCGCAGCGGCCGAGCCTGCGCTGTCTTTTCCAATTGGGTCATTCAGGTCATTCACCGTTTAAATATTGCCTTTGACATCGTACTGAGAAATAAGCGCCCACAGCACGCACGGGTATTGGTGCTTGGGCGCTTGCGATAGCTCTACTCTACTTGGAGGTAGAGCCTCCATCGGAATCATTTTCCGAGGAGTCATCCGATTCGGGCCGCTGATCGGCATCATCGGGGTCATTTTCCGGATGATTCTCTGAGTTCTTGGCTGCAGCTTGAGCTGCGGAATTTCCACCAAGCATCTGAAACAGCTGCCGGGCGGCCGCTTCCTGAGCAGCCTTATTCGCAGCGTTAGTGTTTTGCTGCGGATTCGCCTGGGTCTGGCTCTGTTCGTTTTTACGACGCTCCATCTCGTCTTGCACCTGCTTGACCAGCTGCGGTGGCATAGTGACCGGAAGTGAGTTGCCAGCCAAAATTGGTTCGTCGCCGCGGTAGACAAATACCCGGGAGGCGACTTCACGTGCAAGCTCGGTCAACCCCTCTTCCTTGCCTGTGGGTGCAGCTAGAGTTAGCCGCAGTAGCCACCGTGGGCCTTCGATTCCGATAATGCGGATCATGCCATTGGCATTCTGCGCGACGATCTCAGTTCCCCACGGCCCTTCCTCCAGGTCGGTTTGCATGCCATCTCGATGGATATTTTCTACCAATTCGCCAACGGATGATTCCCACTGGCCGCTGGAGCGAGGGGCGGCAAAGGCCACTGGGGTAATCCGCCCAAATTCCGTGATGATATGCAACATCTTTGGCCCTTGCGGACCCATTTCTACCTGCACCTGAGAGCGCTTAGGCAGTGGAATCTTCATTGATTTCAAGTCCAAGATGCCGGTGGAAAACTCGGAGAAATCAAAAGTTTCAATATCCACTGAGTCACCATCAAATGGGCCGGTATCGCCATTGATGGCATCATGTGGGTTCACGGTAACGTTCAGCCCCGAAGCGGCTGCTGCATCACCAGGAGTATCTGCTGGAGCTGGCGTATCAACGCCTAAGGTCTGCTCATTGTCCGACTCGGCTGGCTGTGCCGGTTCGGTAGCATCACTCGCCTCGGGCGGCGTTGGGATTTCAGCGGATGTTGCTTCATCCGCGTTATCTTTCTTCTTTTTCTTACCAAAAGGCCAAAGTGCCATGGTGTGTCATCATCCCTTCAGACGAAAATATCGGTCTGATTTTCATCATTTTTATTACTTCCGCTCGGACCAGACGCTGGAGACAACCCTGGGCCTGGTGGGCTACGGAATTGAAAGTATTTCTTACCAGCCTAACGAAGCTGGAGAATTCTTCAGGCACACGACGATAAAATCATGCACTTTTTCTCACGTCGAGGAGTGGATTAAATCTCTCTGGCGCAGGCTTAAACGCCGGTAGAGCCGTATCCACCAGCTCCACGCGTGGTGTCATCGAGTTCTTCTACCTCGACAAAATCAACGAGCTCTACGCGTTGGATCACCAGCTGCGCAATACGCATTCCGCGCGTAATCTCAATTGCTTCATGCTGATCATGATTGATCAAGCACACCTTAATCTCGCCGCGATAGTCAGCATCGACGGTTCCTGGGGTGTTAACCACGCTTAAGCCATGCTTGGCGGCAAGCCCAGAACGAGGGTGAATAAGCCCGACGGTGCCCAAAGGTAAAGCAATGGCGATGCCTGTTCCCACCAAAGCACGCTCGCCCGGTTGCAGCGTGACCGCTTCGGCAGCGTAGAGGTCCGCACCGGCGTCACCGCGATGAGCACGATGTGGCAGCGGCAGCTCTTTATCCAGACGCTTGATAGCTACATCGGCTAGCGGAGCAAGTTCCGCAGCAGCCGACGTGCCATTGAGATTGTCAGTCATATTCTTATTCGCATTCACGTCCCACACCATACCGCCCTCAACCACGCAAGGAATGCTCAAGGAGCACTTAAAGCACGAGTGAGGCATCTTCTCATCTCGCTGCGTTGATGCCACCAAAGACGACACGCGCTTCGGTGTGTGGTCTAAGTCAAGGTAGTTCGCGAAAAAACATGGAACAAGTACACTTATATTTTGTGACTTCATCTGCTAATTCCACTCCAAACAGCACCCCCGCTAATGGCAACGCGGGTGGTGGTACTGCCGCACCTGCCGAGGTTTTGTACCGGGAACGACAATGGGTTCCGTGGTACTGGTGGCTAGGAGCTGCCTTTGTGGCCGGATTGACTGCTGCAACGGTGGGGCTAAACCGGCAGGGCATTTTGCCGGTCATCACCTTTCTTATTGTCTTCGCGCTGATCGCATGGGCTTTGGTGTCCATGTCGAAAACCATCATCCGCGTTGAAAAGGATCCGGATAACACGCGCTGGTTACTGGTCAAAGGTGCCCAGTTGCCAAGCGATGTAGTCGCGCGCAGCTTGGCGGTACCGAAGTCGGCGCGACGCAGTGCTTTAGGGCCACAGCTAGACCCTGCTGCATTTCTTGTGACCCACCAGTGGGTCGATGAATTGGTGATGTTGGTGCTCGACGACCCAGAAGATCCCACGCCTTACTGGTTGGTCAGCTCGAAAGACCCAGAAGCTCTTCTCCGCGCATTTGTGCCTGAGCAAGCAGACCAAGCCATTAAAGACTTAGACTCCTAGTGCGAGCAGAACATTAAAAAGTGACGGCATCTTCGCAATGAAGGTGCCGTCACTTGCGTATTGGGGTTAAGCGCAATCGAGACAGATCGGCTGGCCGTCTTCCTCATGGGAAAGGCGTCGCTTTGGCTGCACGATAAAGCACGAAGAACAAGTAAATTCGTTCTCCTGGCGTGGAACTACGGTGACGTTAAGCTCTTCACCAGTGAGATCCACTGTTGGCGGTTCAAACGGCTCAACAATTTCGCCGTCATCGTCCATACCGTTGTTTTCGTTTTCAGCAGCCTTAAGACCTTCGAGGGAATCGGTCTCCAGCTCGTCTTCGACTCGGCGACGGGGTGCGTCGTAATCGGTTGCCATAGATATGTCCTTAAATAGGGTTTTACATACGGTTTACGTTTCGTCGATCGCGCATACTAAGGCACATTTGTCCATCTGTCATTCTCGTCCTCAATAGAATGAGAATTTTTTACCCCCATAGCGTATATCTTCCGCAATTTTAAGGCTACTACCTGCACATTCTCTGATAGCGAACGGGGTTGTGATTTTACCCCTACTCCGGCTGTACAGACCCCCGATTTGCCCAAAGAATGCACAGTGCAAACGAGGCAGTTTTAGTCGATAACTTCAGCCGCGCCCGCCGACGCCAAAAGCCGCTCAAAAGCCGGTGCCAGCTCAGCCGAAGCAGCCCAGACTAGTGAACCGCGATCCGTACCGGTCTCCCACTGCTTAGGCACATACACGTGCGCACCAGCTTCACGCGCGATCACCACTCCGGCGGCAACGTCCCAAATCTTGACGCCATGCTCGTAGTAGGCATCCACCGTGCCTTCGGCAACACGGCACAAATCAAGTGCTGCTGAGCCCATGCGGCGAATATCGCGCACTTGCGGCAGCAGCTCCTGCAAAATCTTGGCTTGGCCTGCGCGACGCGTCTCGGTATAGCCAAAGCCGGTGGCTACGAGGGACAGCCCTGGATCAGTTTCTTCCCGGCAGCGCAAAGTTGTGCTGGTACCGTCCGGAAATGTCACGGTAGCTCCATGGCCGACAGCTGCGGAATACAACGTGCCTTTTACAACATTGATGACCGCTCCGGCGACGTACTGGCCATCAACCATGGCCGCCAAGGAAACTGCGTACTCCCCCAACCCGTACATAAAGTTCACGGTGCCATCAATCGGGTCAATCACCCAGGAAACACCGGACGAGGAGGCTACATTGGCGCCTTCTTCCCCGATGATTCCATCGTCTGGCCGGTCCCGACGGATACTTCCCACCACGAACTCTTCAGCTGCGGTATCGACCTCAGTCACGGGGTCTACCGCGGAAGTCTTCGTCTGGCTGTGAGCACGGATATCACCCGTGGCCGTAATCTCGGACCTTTTGGTCGAAATTAAAGACGCTGCCTGCTGTGCCAGATCAGCGGCGTAGTCACGAAATTCACGCACATCGAATTCAGTCATACCAACCATTGTGCACTTCTATAAGATCGTGCGCATGAACACTTCCTTCGGCATTGACGTGGGCGGCTCAGGAATTAAAGGCGCCATCGTTGATTTAGACACCGGCGAATTCGTTGGTGAGCGCATCAAAATCTCTACCCCTAAGCCAGCCACCCCAGAAGCGGTTGCAGCAACCGTGTTAGAAATAGTCCAGAAAGCGAAATGGGACGGCCCGATCGGCATCACCGTGCCCTCTATCGTAAAGGGACAAATGGTGCTGTCTGCGGCCAATATCGACAAGTCGTGGATTGGCACGGACGCATATGAGTTGTTCCATCGTCACCTCGGGCGCGAGCGGCATATCTCCATTCTCAATGACGCAGATGCTGCGGGCCTTGCTGAAGTAGCTTTTGGAGAAGCCAAGGCAAAGAATGGACAGGTCATCTTCCTCACGCTCGGCACGGGGATCGGCTCCGCATTCCTCATGGACGGCAAGTTGTGGCCCAATACAGAACTTGGGCACTTGATAGTCGATGGTGACGAAGCAGAACACCAAGCCTCATCGGCAGCAAAAGACGACTTCGGGTTATCGTTTAGAAAATGGGCACAGCGCGTCGACCGCGCTCTTCATGAGTATGAGGCCTTATTTAACCCCGACTTGTTTATCATTGGCGGCGGAATCTCACGTCGCTTTGACAAGTGGGGGCCGTATCTTACGGTTCAGACTGAAGTTATCCCTGCTCATCTGCGCAATAAGGCAGGAATCATTGGAGCCGCAATGGCTGTCACCAAAGACATTGCTCCTTAATTCAGCTGAAATTTACCTGTGAGTGTTAAACACAAAAATAATAAAAGCTCTCTATAATAGAGCCAATGCCGACCCGTTCTAGCAGTGGCGATGGATAATCATCTATACTGGGAGGTCGACCGTTCAATATTGAGCAACTATGCACGTGGTGGATGCGCAGTTCATGCTGCAGCCCCTCTTCCGACGAAGGAAATGAAAGCGTCAATGCTGGCCTTTTACTGACTCGCCGCACTTTGAGGGTGTATATCCAGGTTTTACAACTGATGCGTGTTAAGTTTCAAACAAATCATGTCTAGGCGAAAGGGCGTACGTGGCAGCCACTGAATCTTCAGACCAGGCTTTCGGCGAGGGCGCAGAGGAAGATCCTGCGGTAAAGACCCCTGCCAAGAAGACCGCGAAGAAAACGGCCAAGAAAACCGCTAAGAAGACGGCGAAGAAAACGGCCAAAAAGACAGCGAAGAAGACCGCTAAGAAGACGGCAGCGAAAAAGACCGCCAAAAAGACTGTCCGGAAGTCGGCAGCAAAGAAGGCGACCTCTCCTGCTCAGGCTTCCTCGGACTCCAGCGATGAGGAAGCATTAGAAGAGCAGGATGTTAACGCTAACGAGGATGAAGAGCAGCCGGAGGCTGACTTCGATCCAGCGGTAGCGGACGACGAAGAATTCGTTGAACCCGATGAGGACATCGAGGAAGAAGACGAAGAGGAAGAAGAAGACGCTGGTGCCAGCGTCTGGGACGAAGATGAGTCTGCCACCCTGCGTCAAGCTCGCAAGGATGCGCAGCTTACTGCTTCCGCTGACTCCGTTCGCGCCTACCTCAAGCAAATCGGTAAGGTCGCGCTTCTTAACGCCGAGCAAGAGGTTTCTTTAGCAGAGCGTATTGAAGCCGGCCTGTATGCCCAACACCGCATGGACGAAATGGAGCGTTTGACCGCAGAAGGTGATGCAGCTGCGAAGCTGTCGCCGGCGCAAAAGCGTGACCTGCGGTGGATTGCGCGCGATGGCCGCAAGGCTAAAAACCACCTGCTAGAAGCTAACCTGCGTCTGGTTGTTTCCCTGGCAAAGCGCTACACCGGCCGTGGCATGGCCTTTTTGGATCTGATCCAGGAAGGCAACTTGGGTCTTATCCGCGCGGTAGAAAAGTTTGACTACACCAAGGGCTACAAGTTCTCGACTTACGCTACGTGGTGGATCCGTCAGGCTATTACTCGCGCTATGGCGGACCAGGCTCGTACTATTCGTATTCCGGTCCACATGGTTGAGGTCATCAATAAGCTAGGCCGCATCCAGCGCGAGCTTCTTCAGGATTTGGGCCGCGAGCCAACCCCACAGGAGTTGGCAAAGGAAATGGACATCACCGAGGAAAAGGTGCTGGAGATCCAGCAGTATGCTCGTGAGCCCATTTCCTTGGACCAGACCATTGGTGATGAAGGCGACTCGCAGCTCGGTGACTTCATCGAAGACTCTGAGGCAGTTATTGCTGTCGATGCCGTCTCGTTCACCTTGTTGCAGGATCAACTCCAGGATGTATTGACTACCCTGTCAGAGCGCGAGGCTGGCGTAGTTCGTCTGCGCTTTGGTCTGACCGATGGCATGCCACGGACTTTAGACGAAATCGGTCAAGTCTACGGTGTTACCCGTGAGCGTATCCGTCAGATTGAGTCGAAGACGATGTCTAAGCTGCGTCACCCATCACGCTCCCAGGTTCTGCGCGACTACCTGGACTAATGAACAGTCTCGCTTTCAAGGGGCGGCTTCCACTTTCACGGAAGCTGCCCCTTGTGCCGTTTTATCGTTGTGGCGTTCTATGGCACCGAGTGTGTGGAGGGTGAAAACATAAGTGGAGACACCAGGCTCGGGGGGTGGCCTAGTGTCTCCGTGTCAGGGGGCTCGCGCCGGTACATTCGGGGGTGAAGTACCGGGGGCCACGCGCTGACAACTACGAGTATGACATATAAACAAATGATAAGCCAGCTTTTTTAGAATGTTTTTTCTCAGCGATCACAGACTTTAATATGGTCGATGAGCACTACTTTTCTACCCAAAATCGCCGCGGTTTCTCCATCTCAATCCATCGGATCCAAACCCGCTAAAAATTTCATTATCCGAGAACGAAACTCGGGCTTTCACATCAGAGATTGAGTCCATGTCCCACACCCCAATCTCACCCCCGATTTATTTGAGCTACAAACACCCCCTAGAGATGTGCAGGTCACAGCACCGCCCCCAGTGGGTCGCGTTCGCCTAGCGAATCCGCCCTCGGTGCAGTGTTTATTCATTATATTGTTTCTAGCGTCACTTTTGATTGCTTTCGTTAAGTGGGATATTCCCCTACCCCACTAACAGTCCCGACCAATTTTTGTGGAAAGAGGCATAACAATGGGCACCCCAACCAATTCAGATTCTTCACATACTCCAGTAGCCATCATCGGCGCTGGGCCGGCAGGACTCATGCTCTCGCATCTGCTCCATCTGGAAGGCGTGGAATCTGTTGTCATCGAAAAGCAAAGCCGCGAAGAGGTAGAAAGCACCGTTCGCGCTGGCATTTTGGAACAAGGCACCATTGATTTGCTGCGCAAAACTGGCGTCGGTGAAAGGCTTGATCGAGAGGCAGAAATCGATGAAGGCATCTCCATTTCGATTGCTGGAGAAAGCCACCGCATTGACTTTGCCAAATACACAGGCAAGCAAGTTGCTGTTTATCCTCAGCATGAAGTGCTTATCGATCTCATCGCTAAGCGGCTCAGCGATGACGGCGAGCTGTGGTTTGACACCGAAGTAGTCTCCATTGCAGACCATGAATCAGATAACCCCAAGGTCCACTACCGCACCGCCGATGGCACAGAAGGTGTGCTCAGCGCCGATTTTGTCGTCGGTGCTGACGGTTCCAAGTCGCTGGCTCGCAAGCTCATTACCGACGACGGTGGCCTGCGAATGAAGCACGAATACCCGTTTGCTTGGTTCGGCATTATGGTCAATGCGCCACAGACCGCGCCGGAGCTCATCTATGCGACCCACCCAGAGGGCTTCGCGCTAATTTCTACGCGCTCGGAAAATGTGCAGCGCTACTACTTGCAGTGCAACCCAGACGATACGCCAGATATGTGGTCTGATGATCGTATTTGGGAGCAACTGCACCTACGCGCGGATTCCGATACCGTCACGGTCTCCGAAGGCGAAATCACCGACAAGGCTGTCTTGCGCTTCCGATCTGCCGTTACTGACCCGATGCAGCGCGGCCGTCTGTTCATCGCTGGCGATGCGGCGCACACCGTGCCTCCAACCGGTGCGAAGGGCTTGAACCTGGCGATGGCAGATGTCTGCGCGCTTGCCCCGAGCTTGGTTCGCGCCGTGAAGAAGTCTGATACTTCCCTGCTCGATACCTACAGTGAGCGTGCCTTGCCACGCGTGTGGAAGACCCAGCACTTTAGCTACTGGATGTCGTCCATGCTGCACTCGGTGCCGGCGGAAAATGAAATGTCCACACTCTTTCAGACCAACCGCCGCCTGGCAGAACTTTCCACCGTTGTTACCTCCGACGCCGGACGTCAGCTGCTCGCTCAGCAGTACGTCGGCTGGGACTTTCCGTCAATCGAAGCACTTTAAACAAGGACTACATCTTTTCTCATGACGTCTTTATCCGCTGCCAGTACGCACACCGCTCGTGGCATGAAAAACCCGGCCGTCATCACCACGTTGTGTTGGCTTGCGCTCCTGCTCGACGGTTTTGACCTAGTTGTTCTCGGCGTTGCCATTCCATCCATGATGGAAGATACCCGCTGGGATTTCGGCGCGGCCGAAGCAACCTTGGTCTCTACCTCGGGACTGGTAGGCATGATGCTGGGTGCGCTCGTTATTTCTTTCCTGACCGATAAATTCGGCCGCCGCCGCGTGATGATGATGGCGGTAGCGCTATTTTCACTGTTCACGCTCGGTCTCGCCTTTACCACGAATATCACTTTATTCGCGCTGCTGCGTTTTCTCGCCGGTGCAGGCCTTGGTGGCGCGCTGCCAACAGGAATCTCACTAGTCACGGAGTTTCGTGGGGTCACGAAATCCGGCTCGGCATCCACGATTTTGATGACGGGCTATCACGTCGGCGCGGTTGCTACTGCCCTGTTGGGTATTTTGATGATTGAGCCGCTGGGCTGGCACTCACTGTTTATCGCTGGTGCTGCGCCGGCTCTCGTGTTGTTGCCCGCGATGTATTTCTTACTGCCCGAATCTCCGCAGTACCTCATGGCCGCCGGCCGCGTGGAGGAAGCTCGCGCCATCGCCGCTGACTACAACATTTCGCTTGACGATGAACTAGGTGACAAGCACGCAGCCGAAATAGAAAACAGCGGCACCATGAAGGTTCTCCTTGGCGCGACCTTCCGTCGCAATACCCTGGCCATCTGGGGCACATCCTTTATGGGCTTGCTCTTGGTCTATGGCATGAATACCTGGTTACCTCAGATTATGCGCGACGCCGATTACAATCTGGGCAACTCGCTCGCCTTTTTGATGGTGCTTAATATCGGCGCCGTCGTGGGATTGCTTATCTCCGGCAAAATCGCCGACCAGGTCTCCCCGCGCAAGACCAGCTTGGTGTGGTTTATTGCCTCGGCAGTCTTCCTTGCCCTGCTCGCGGTCAAGCTTCCGCTTATCGCGTTGTACGTCATGATCTTCTTGACGGGTATCTTCGTCTTTTCTTCCCAGGTATTGGTCTATGGCTTCGTGGGCGAAAACCACCCCGCTTCTGTTCGCGCCTCTGCCATGGGCCTATCCGCCGGTGTGGGCCGCCTCGGCGCGATTTCCGGCCCCATGCTGGGTGGTCTGCTGGTTGCACAGGGCCTGGCCTACCCGTGGGGCTTTTTCGCCTTCGCCATCGTCGGCCTTCTTGGCGCCGTCATCTTCTCCGCCTCACGGACGTTGAAGACGCGCCCAGAAACTACCAAAGCCTCCGCACCTGAGTCTGCGCCCTCCGCGTAGGTACTCGCCCAGCGCGGCTAGTAGCCGCTTGCCTTGCGCTTCTTCGTCAGGCTTTTCTCTGTCTGGCTCATGGGCCAAGGTATCGGTAACTCAAGCCCTCACTCTTTCACTAGTGTGGGGGTTATGAGCAAACACTTTGAATTGAAAGTACCCGGCGGAAAATTAGTGGTCGTCGATGTGGACGCAGACGAAGACATCATTAAAGAGGTTAAGATTTCTGGTGATTTCTTCATCGAACCAGATGAGGCCTTCTTTGCGTTATCTCGGGCATTGGAGGGGGCATCGACAAGCGATCCTGCCCCGCGTTTACAAGCCAAGATGGATGCCGCTTTAGCGGAGTTCGACCATGCGGAACTGCAAGGCTTTGCCACCAGCGACGTTGCCTTAGCGGTACGGCGCGCGGTGACCGACGCCAAGGATTTTACGGACTTCGAATGGGAAATCCTCCACCCGGGTATTTTGCCCACCCCAGTCAATGTGGCCTTGGACGAACTTATCTTAGAGCAAGTCTCCCGCGGTGAGCGCAAACCCACCATGCGCATTTGGGACTGGGAAGATCGAGCTACCGTAATCGGAAGCTTCCAGTCTTATGTCAACGAACTGCACCCAGAAGGCGTCGAAGAACATGACGTCACTGTCGTCCGCCGCATGTCCGGCGGCGGCGCCATGTTCATGGAAGGTGGCAACTGCATTACCTACTCCGTCTACGCCCCAGAATCCTTGGTCGCAGGCCTTAGCTACGAACAATCCTATGAATACCTGGACCGCTGGGTTCTTGCAGCGCTAAAGGAACACGGCGTGGATGCGTGGTATGTCCCCATCAATGACATCACCTCTACCGGCGGCAAGATCGGTGGTGCCGCGCAAAAGCGTCGAGGCGGCGCCGTATTGCACCACGTGACTATGTCCTATGACATTGACGCCGACATGATGACGCAAGTCCTGCGCATTGGCAAAGTCAAGATTTCGGATAAGGGTCTGCGCAGTGCGAAAAAGCGTGTTGACCCGCTGCGCCGGCAAACCGGTGCCTCACGTGAGCATATTATTAACACATTGAAGTCGGTGTTTTCTTCTCGCTACGGTGCTGAGGAGGTAGAGCTAAGCGATGCTGACCTCGAAGCAGTCCAGACCCTAGTGGATGAGAAATACTCCACGGAGGAATGGACCAAGCGCGTTCCTTAAAACCTGATGTCGTCCGCTTTCCCGGTAAATACCTATCGGGTGATGCGGCGTTTGGCTAGGCGCCCGATGGCCTTGAGGCTTTGTTTAAACTGCTGGCCTGAGGTCACTGGGTAAATATCTTCGGCCAAATCCTCGGCGGCTTCGCGCAAATCCTCGCCGTGTTGCGGGGACACTGGCCCGCCGGGGGTTACGGGCTCATATAGGTCGGTGATCGTCCACGCAGAACCCACTGAAGCGTGCTTGACGGTGTAATACATGCCGGTGTGGGCAGAGACCGCGATGCCGGAGATTCCACGTGCGGATGCTACTAGGTGCGGGTGAAAGCGCGTAGAAATCCACGTCTGGCCTTCACGGGTGGGCAGACCAAACGCCCACAGCTCATCAAAGGGCACAACGCGGGTCTGGTCCATCAGCTGTGGGTCCAGCTCGCGCAAAATATCAAGCACTTTGTGGTCATCTTCAGGGATGCACTCAACGTAGGCGATATTATCGCCGGTGGCATTTAAGTGCTTGAGCTGCCGGAGAATACGGCGTGCGAGTTCTTCTACTTCAATACCTAAAAGATCTGATTGTGCGACGATGACGAAATCCCGCGCGCGGGCATCCTCATTGCCCCACCCCAAGCCGTGTTCGGCGGTGGTATCGGGCGCTGCTAACCAGGCGTCATCCACTCCACGCTCTATTTGGGCAAGGTCTGCAAATAATGCCTCGGATGGTTCATCGCGGACAGTAATGTGATCAAAGCGCTGCAGCCAATGTCCCAGCCGTTCTTTAATCTCATCGCCGGGGATAAAACCTTGCCCCGTCATGACTTTGCGTTCTGTTCCTAAACAAGCTGCTCCAGCCAATACTTTCAGGTGGTGCGGCCAGGTGTCATTGAACCAGCCGCCGCCCAGGACATGCACGATTTCGGCGGATTTCGCCAGGTTTAAGCTAGTAGTCAGCATTGGCTGCGAATAGGTATTGCTGATTGCTTCGACTACGTCATCATCAGTCTCACACAGCAGTCCCAGTTGCCATAACGTGTCTGTGACTGTCAGGTGCGGATGCACATTGGCGTGCAGGATGGACGCTATGCCTGGGGTGTGGCAGTCCAAAATAACTTGGGTGTGGGGGCGTCTGCGAGAAAGCTCGCGTAACCACGCAGAAACGATATATTCATCACCGAAATTTGGATGCCCCGCGGGCGCGACTAGATAGATCGTTTCAGCCATGTTCACCATCGTTGCACAACTTCAATTCTGCGCTTGTAATGACCTCCGACTTTTTTCATCTTCGCGTGATGAGGTCTCAAAAACTGCGGTCATGCGCCGGGGATATCTTGCGCACCGAGGCAATAAGTGTGCCTAAAGCTCCGTGTTCCATCATGGTATTAGGGCTGAGTGAGCAGTAATCCAGGATTTCATAGCCGGCGTGCTGAAGTGCACGGTGTTTTTCCCACTGCTGTTGGGCTTGTTCTGGATGATCCATAGCCAAGGTTTGAATGGAACGTCGTTCCGATAATAACTCGTACTGCAAGTCCCGACGTTGCACGAGCGCATCATCAGGAGTTCCGGTGAGCAGGCTGCCCAAGACAGTGGACATGGATTGGTACGCGCGCATCTGCAACCGGATGTTTTCCCGAGCCTTGGAGCTATTGCTCATAAACCACAACACGATGAAGGCAAATAGGACCGACAGCGCAATCTCAGAGCTGCGCGAGATGACCAGGTCCCCGAGTGGTTCTTCGATACCGCCCATCAATAGGGCCAATGGCGTGGAGAAAATAACACACAGCGCGTAGTTTTTGACCACCATGATCTCGGCAAAGAACTGACAGATGGCCAAGGCGGCCAGCATCGTCCAACCATCGACGCCGAAAAGATAGAACATGGAAAATAAACCCAGTCCCAAAATGGAGCCTAAAACGCGGTGCGTGCCGCGAATGGTGCCGGGAATTTTTTCCGGGCCATTCTGCAAAATCAACAACGCAGAGATCACGCCCCAGTCAGGGCGGTTAAGTCCCAGCGCCACACCCACCACGCCCGTGGCAAGACCAGCAACCAGTACCTTCTTCGCCGTGACCATCGCGTGGCTATCTGCGGTGAGTGAGCGATAGATGCGATAGCGTGCTGTTGGCCGCGAGTGCGGCATCGCGGTGCGCTCCGGGTCAATGAGATTCGTGGATTCAAAAAGCGTTTCCGAAACGGCCCCAGAGTCGGCTTGATTGCGTTTAACAATCGCCTTTTGCGCTTTGAGTGTGCGGTCGACCAGCTCTTGTTGCGAGGCGATAACTACGCGCCCTGCACGGACAATCCCGGCATCTGCAATAGCTTCCCACGCGGTTGCCAGTGCAGTTTGTGCTTGATGGTGGCGGGCTAGCGCATCATCTTTAGCTTCTTCAAAAGCCTTCGTCGCGCGCTCCAGGGTGGCTACTGTTGCCCGTTCTGGCCCATGTGGATCCAACAGCGCGGGCAACATACCGAGCACCAATCCCGTAGCAATTGCGGTCAGCGGCCAAAAAGCTGCCTCTAGTGGGTCAATCCCGGCGCGCGCGAGCATGGTGGAGCCACCGGTGACCATGACGATGAAAAAGCCGCCAGGCGGTGGCAGGCGCAAGGCGTTTTGTACAAAGACTGTGCCTGCACCCAATACGGAAACAAAAAGGGCGGTCAGCAACAGCCACCAATGCCCATTGCCGGGGGCAAAGACCAAGGTGCCGACTAACGCGCCGACGGTAGCGCCCGTCCATAGCAATGCACCCGCAGTCAGCATGACTTTCCAGCGTTTGCGATAGACAATGCCCTCGCCGTAGATGACAGTAAAAGCTCCAGCACAAATAAGCAGAATTGCGTCCTTATTGCCGGTGAGCATAGCGATGCTGCCCGGGATAAGGATAGCTAGTGCCGCCCGCAGTGCGCCGGGCCACCTGGTGGCGGTCGAATTGATGGCGATAAAGGCCGTCCACCAATCCGACAACGTCAGCGTCTTTCTTCTCGGGCCTTTTAGCTCACTCACTGCTTATTGCTCCCCTTCGTCCTTAACTATTCATATTATGTATTTAATTAGTGCCTAGCGCACGCAATACTTTCGCATCTGCCGGAGCATGTACGGTGCGCCGAGGTGAGCGACCAAGCGTAGTTTTGACCGAGTCCACACACGACATCTCTAGCTTCCACACGTGTGGCGGTTTGCTCACAGAAACAGCGCCCGTCACAGAACCATCATGTGGTGCTTCTGTGCCAGGCGCCGCATGCACGACAGCGTGCATAATCTTCCTGCTATCTAGCTGTACTGCACCTAATTGCAGGACGCAATTTACAAGCTCATAGCAGTGATCGGGGTTACTGTCCCGTCGTGATTGGCGTTACTGTATTGCCGACTCGATACATGCTTGAAGCTCCTCAGTTGAACTCGTGCGGTCCATACATGCCTGCACCGCAGGATCACCCATGAATGCCAAAATCACTCCGAAGATAGCCAGGGTGGCCACGATACCAATCAGGGAGAAGATAAGGCCCAGTACAGACATCCAGGTGCGACGCGCTGGCTTTGGCTTCTTACGGTTGCGCACCAATGCGATGATCGCAACGATCACGCCGACAATGCCCGGAACGATGGAAAAGCTCGTAATCATGGCAAGCAGCGAAATAATGCCGATGATAAACGCGGCTAATGCCATAGCCGATTTCTTCGCTGGTGCGTCGTTGACTTGCCCGCCAGCGTATCCCTGGTACTGCTGGTAACCGCCATAGCCCGGTTCTTGGTACCCGCCGGCTGCTTGGCCTGAGCCACCGTAGCTGGGAAGACCATTGCCGCTCGAGTAGTCCCCGTTGCCGTAGGAGTTATCGCCTGGCTGCCCGCCAAGAGGTTGGTCGCCCTGTGGTTGCCCACCGTAGGGCTGGTCCCCATAAGGCTGATCGCCATCTTGAGGCCCTTGTGCTGGGTCGTAGGGGTTGTGGTTGGGGTTGGACATAATCAACAATCCTTAGAGTCTTTGGCTACATCAAAATCTTCACACAATCCTGTCCGAGTACATCTGTGACTCGTCAATCCAGAACCTATCTAGTTAGCCTACCGGGAACTGCTTCTTCAGGACAGAGAAAAGCGGCTACCAGCCCGAGAACTTAAAAGCCCGGCGCGCTGGTAGCCGCTCGATGTTGTCTTACCACTTGCGGAGGTATTCAATTCTTTCGCGTAATTGCTCCGCGTTGCACAAAGCAGTCGGTGGTCCACCACAGGCCTTACGCGCTTCCGTGTGGATGGCGCCGTGTGGTCGCCCGGTACGCCCCGCGGTAATGGAGACTACGGTGTTGAGCTCCTTGCGCAGGTTCGTGACTTCATCAATGGCAACTGGAGAGTCAGAGTCGTCTTGCGCACTACTTTCACCCCCGCGCCTATTAGCCGGTGCCGAAGGCAGACCATGGATTTTGCGGCGATGTTCTTCTGCCGCTTGGGCAGCGCGCTCTTCGCGTTCTTTCGCCGCACGCGCATCCATTTCTTCTTCCTGCTTTTTACGCAGCAAGTCCTTGACCTGGTCGGCGTCCAATAGACCTGGAATGCCTAAGAAATCAGCATCATCCTCGGAGTCAAGGGCGGCAGTATTAAACTGCGAGCCGTCGTAGATCAGCGAGGAGAATTCCGCATCGGCGCCGATGGATTCATAGGAGGGTTCCAGGTCCGGTTCGGTTTGTTCCTTATTGGCCTGGGCTACTAGCTCTTCATCCCAACCATCATCTTCCCGGTCTGGTTTGCCAAGGACGTGGTCGCGGGACTTTTCCATGTTCTCCGCAAGCCCCAACAGCCGTGGCACGGATGGCAAAAAGACAGATGCTGTCTCACCCGGCATGCGGGAACGAACAAAGCGGCCGATGGCCTGTGCGAAAAAGAGCGGCGTGGATGCTGAGGTTGCGTAGACACCGACTGCGAGTCGGGGAACGTCAACGCCTTCGGACACCATGCGTACCGCAACCATCCACTCATCGCGGCTATCGGAAAATTCTTGAATGCGCTCGGAAGAACCAGGCTCATCTGACAAAATCACCGATACCGGCGTGGAGGACAGCTCTTTAAGGATTTTGGCATAGGCACGCGCAGTGGCCGTATCCGTGGCAATTACTAGCCCACCGGCATCGGGCATATTCCGACGCATCTGCAGCAAACGCGTGTGCGCAGCCTGCAACACAGAAGGAATCCAGTCACCGCGAGGATCAAGCGCCGTCTTCCAGGCACGTGCGGTTTGCTCCGGGTTGAGGGGATCACCTAAACGCGCGGCGAATTCCTCACCAGCAGAGGTACGCCAGCGGGCTTCACCCGAATAGGCCAAGAAGACAACAGGGCGCACAACACCATCGGCAAGCGCATGCCCGTAGTCATAAGTGTGGTCGGACTGCGACACCAAGTGGCCTTCGCCGTCTTCTTCATAGCGCACAAACGGAATCTGCGAATCATCGGAACGAAACGGCGTACCGGTTAGCGATAGTCGGTGTTCCGCGTCATCGTAAGCTTCGCGCACACCATCGCCCCAGCTTTTGGCATCGCCCGCGTGGTGAATCTCATCCAAGATCACCAAAGTGCGGCGAGCAGAAGTCACCGCGCGGTGCTTAAACGGGTGCATGCCCACCTGGGCATAGGTGACCACAATGCCGTCGAAAGAAGGGTTAACGGCCGAAGAGTTGGTGAAATTGGGATCGAGCGATAAGCCCACTCGTGCCCCGGCAGCTGACCACTGCACCTTGAGGTGCTCGGTGGGCACCACCACGATGATGCGCTCAACCGCACGCGAATCCAGTAGCTCGGTAGCTACGCGCAGGGCGAAGGTCGTCTTACCTGCACCTGGCGTTGCCACCGCCATGAAGTCCCGTGGCTTGGTGGCGAGGAATTTATCAAGTGCGGCTTGCTGCCAGGCACGTAGTTGACCCTTGTTCCTGGAAGTCTGTGCACTCACTTTCGACGCAGGCCCTTATAAATCCGTTCACAGTCGGGGCAGACCGGCGAACCCGGCTTTGCCTGTTTCGTCACCGGAAAGGTCTCCCCGCACAACGCAACCACCATCTTGCCGGACACAGCAGAGTCCACAATCTGGTTCTTTTTGACGTAGTGAAAGAACTTCGGGGTGTCATCGTCAGTGTTACTTACATCCTCACGGATGTCTGGTCTCTCAATAGTCTTTGTCGTCGTACTCACGCCCTCCATCTTGCCCCAAAACCCCGCCGAATGAGCAAGCCGCAGGTAGGGGCGTATCGAATTTGGGTGGGTGATCGGTCTAGGCTTGGAAACCATGAGTTCCGGTCACAACAAAGGCAAGGGTAAATCCACCGCCAAGCCGTGGTGGCGCCGCAAGTCATCTGTGCTGATTACAGATGCCCAGATCTCCCCTGGCCAAGATCGCCACCGACGCGAAATCGGCTATGGCATCTTGATGTTTTTGCGCGTTCCATCCCTGTTGCTGTCCCTGTGGCTCATTTATGCCTTTAACGCGTGGATTCCGGCCGCCTTAATCTCAGGCGTGACCATTCCCCTGCCATGGATCGCGGTGGTCTTTGCCAATGCGCGTGGGCAAAAACGTGACCCGCGCGAAAGAAACACGTACAAGCCTGCGCTAGCACGGCAAGCACGCACGGAAGCTTTAGCTGCAGGTGATGCGCCGCAGCTGGAATACACTGACTCCCCGCGCCGTGAATCTGACATTATTGACCATGTCACTGATTCCACATCACGCAGCAATAAATCGTCCAACTCCACGGATGATGCTTCAGATGACCCAGATTCTTCAAAGGATGAATAGATGACCGAATTTTGCCCGCCGCTTAACCCCGATCTTCCCGTGCATTCGCTCGCACAGGAACTAATAACGGTCTTTGACAAGGCTGGTTTTAATTCCCATGGCGTTGCCGCTCACCTAGGCCCACAGGCAACCGAGGCTTTGTATCGCGGTGAGCCAGCAGCGGTCGAGGTAGCTACGGCACATGGCAGTCAGATGGATCTGCTCATCAGGTTATTCCTTTTGCATGAGCCCATGCCGGCAACAGAATTGGCTAAGGCCGTAGGTTCGGTCATGGCAACAAAGCTTGTCGATGCCAACGTGGCCGTCACCAACGCCTCCGGGGTGGTACGAATCGCCCTGGATATTCGTTCCCATGTCATCGATGGCACCAACCGCTGGGTCTTTTCTGACGTGGATGCTTCCATCGTCGACCACGTCCCCGGCTCTGACCACGTTTTAGGCCTTGGTGCTGCCAGCTTGTCGCTGCTGCGCACCACGCCTACGACCCCAGTGCATTCGGTCTTAGATTTGGGTACGGGATCGGGTGTGCAATTGCTCGGGCAATTAAACAGCGCGGAGCGCATCGTAGCTACCGATGTTCACGAGCGCGCATTAGCGCTTGCACAAGCAACGCTTGCGACCACCGATGCCACACACGTGGATTTTCGCCATGGCAGCTGGTTTGAACCTGTCGCCGACGAGCGCTTCGATCGCATCGTGGCTAACCCGCCGTTTGTGGTGGGTCTTCCGGAGGTTGGCCACGTCTACCGTGACTCGGGGTTAGATCTCGATGGCGCTAGTGAGCTCGTAGTCTCTGAAGCTGCGGAGCATCTCAATCCCGGCGGAATGGCACATCTGCTTGCGGCGTGGGTGCATACCCCAGATCAACCCTGGCAACAGCGCGTTGCATCATGGCTACCGCGGACTGGGGTCAGCGCGTGGGTATTGCAGCGCGATGTCGCTGATCCGGCGCTGTATGTATCTACCTGGCTCAAAGATGAATCCATCGACCCGCGCAGTCCGGAAGGTCGGGAACGCTCGCGACTGTGGCTAGAACACTTCCGCGACAACGATGTTACCGGCATTGGTTTTGGCTTCGTCGCCTTACAACGCATTGATGATTCTTTGCCGTCAGAAGTAACCGCCGAGGAAATCCCGCAAGCTTTTGAGGACGCTTTAGGTCCCGAGGTGGAAGAGCACTTTATGCGCGCTAACTGGTTGCGCAACTTACTGCCCGATGAGCTCGGGGATAAACAATTTGGGCTTCGCCCAGGCGTTGCCCGTGAAGATATTGCGCTGTCTAACTCGCAACTCGGCTTCGGGTTCTCCCGCGCCACCATGCGTCTAACGCGTACAGAAGGCCCGCGCTGGACGCATGAAGTCGATGAACATATCGCAGCGATTGTGGCCGGTCTCAACCCGCAAGGGCTCAATCTGCGTGAGACATTGGAACTATATGCCGTGGCCAATGACTATGATTCTGAGGAATTATTTACAGCAGCGTTGCCGGCGATTACTGATTTAGTCCGCCATGGTTTCCTCTACCCCACCGAACTTGGCCCGGTCATCTAGCTCAAACATTTTCCCCACAACCGCTCACCGCACACCTACAAAGGAGTCTCTTTTCCATGCGCGCAGTTTTAACCCGCTGTCTTTCGGCTTCGGTCACCGTCGACGATGAGGTCGTGGGAAGCTTTGATGCTCCAGACACCGGCGGGCTGCTAGCCCTGGTCGGCGTTTCAACCGAAGATATTGAGGCTGGCGAGAAAGACCCGACGGTGCTGGAGAACAAGATTGCCACCATGGCTCGCAAGATAGCGGAGCTTCGCATCTTGGACGGAGAAACCTCTGTGGAGACAACCGGTGCTCCCGTCCTAGTAGTCAGCCAGTTCACCTTGTATGGACGCACGGCTAAGGGGCGCCGCCCTTCGTGGTCGGATGCGGCGCCTGGACCGGCAGCCGAACCGGTCATCAATAAGATCATTGAGCAATTGCGGGCGCGAGATGTGCATGTAGAAGAAGGACGATTCGGGGCGATGATGAAAGTCTCTTCTGTCAACGATGGTCCCTTTACTGTGCTCGTTGAGGCCTAAATAAGGAGTCGTTGTGCCCCCGATTAGGGTGCCTTTTACCGGCCGGGGAGAAACTTTTCTTTAGTTCGGGAACTTATTTGGCGCACCGCCCGTTGGACATTATGTAACCGGCGATAAATTCAGGAGGCCAACGATGACCAAAGCATCTGCCCAGAATTCCCATGACGCTTCAGATAATAATGAAAAGGAAGTTGACCGGGGTTCACGCCGCGGTCAGACCAATGACAACCCTTCCGCTGACTTAGTTCGCGTATACCTCAACGGTATTGGCAAAACAGCACTGCTTTCTGCAGAAGACGAAGTTGAACTAGCGCAGGCCATTGAAATTGGCCTGTACGCAGAGTACAAGCTCAATACCGCAGAAAAGCTCACTCGCGCCGAAAAGCGCGATATGAAAATCCTGGTCAAAGAAGGCAAGAAGGCACGTTCCCACCTGCTGGAGGCTAACTTGCGTTTGGTTGTTTCCTTGGCGAAGCGCTACACGGGCCGCGGCATGCCGCTGCTCGACCTCATCCAAGAGGGCAACCTGGGCCTTATCCGCGCGATGGAAAAGTTTGATTACGCCAAGGGCTTTAAGTTCTCCACCTACGCAACGTGGTGGATTCGCCAGGCTATTACCCGCGGCATGGCCGACCAGTCGCGCACCATCCGCCTACCCGTACACCTGGTAGAGCAGGTCAATAAGCTCTCGCGCATCAAGCGCGAGATGTACCAATCCCTGGGCCGTGAGGCCACTAACGAGGAATTGGCGGAAGAATCCGGCATCGAAGAAAACAAGATTGAGATGCTGCTCCGCCAATCCCGCGATCCTGTCTCCTTAGATATGCCAGTTGGTGCAGATGAGGAAGCTCCATTGGGCGACTTCATCGAAGATGCTGAGGCAACCGATGCAGAAACAGCTGTGGTTGCATCTATGCGCCACTCTGATATCCGGGATGTTATCGGCACCCTTGAGCAGCGCGAACAGGACGTTATCCGTTTGCGCTACGGGCTCGATGATGGTGTGCCACGCACCTTGGATCAGATTGGCCGCAAGTTCGGTCTCTCCCGCGAGCGTGTGCGCCAGATTGAACGTGAAGTCATGGCCAAGCTACGTGATGGCAATCGTGCGGACCGTCTCCGCGAGTACGCCCAGTAGGTTTAAAGCGGCACAGTAACGCAGTTTAAAGCTATCCACCGGCGCCACAAGGAATGTAGCGGCGGTGGATTTTTCATTGCGTTTCGACGGTGGTGTCCACTAATGCCAGCGCACCGCGCTGATGGAACAAATTTGCCAATTTGTGCTAAGTTAAAACTAAACCTTTTATAACCGCCGATATATATCACATATTCCAATAACACCACCTAGGCACAGCATTTACGGGTGGACTTCGTGTCCGCCATAAAGGTCCTGGCGGAAAAAGTGCGCTAGTGTGTAAGTAATTAACTGTTTTTCTTTGTTGCTGAAAGGGTCGCCACGTGAGGGACTTAGTCGATACCACAGAGATGTATCTGCGCACCATCTATGAATTAGAAGAAGAAGGCATTGTCCCTCTCCGCGCACGCATTGCTGAGCGTCTCGAGCAATCTGGCCCAACTGTTTCCCAGACAGTTGCGCGCATGGAACGCGATGGATTATTGCACGTTCGTCCGGACCGTAGTCTTGACTTAACTCCGGAAGGGCGCGAGCACGCCACCTCCGTCATGCGCAAGCATCGCCTCGCAGAGCGTTTGCTCACCGATGTCCTGGGGCTCGATATCCACCAGGTACACGATGAAGCCTGCCGCTGGGAGCACGTCATGAGTGAGGATGTGGAACGTCGCGTCGTTGCTGTCATTGATGATCCAGCGCTCTCCCCGTTCGGCAACCCCATCCCTGGTTTGGAAAAGCTGGGCGCAGTGTCTGCCCCGTTCAATGATGACAAGCGTGCCATCGACTTGCCGCATGGCGAGGACGTGGAGGCCACCATCACCCAGATCAATGAGATCATTCAGTATGACGGGGACGCATTCAAAAACCTTTACGCTGCTGGCATGAATGTGGGCGCGGATGTCACCGTTCGCCAAGAAGGTGGCGTAGTCACTCTCACTAACACTGACGGCGGAACTGTACAATTGGCGGACGATTACGCACACGCGATTCGCGTCGCTCTGCGTTAATTACCCCGCGTTTATTTTTGGGGGTTCGAATCTTTTTCAAGGTTCGAACCCTTTCTGGTTTTTAAGGTTGTAGATAAAATCTCAACCTAGGGCCGTGGCGCGGAGGAAGTCTCGCCCATTACTTTTTCAAACCGTTTGGTAGGTCTGACATGAAACTACTCGTTACTGGTGGCGCCGGATATGTTGGCAGCGTGTGTGCTGCAACTCTGGTTGAAGCTGGCCATGAAGTCACCATTATTGACAATTTTTCCACCGGTAACCGTGAGGCAGTACCTGCTCAAGCCACCTTGGTGGAAGGCGATGTTGCCAATGTCGTTGGCGACGTGCTGGGGCAAGGCGGCTTCGACGGTGTTGTTCACTTTGCAGCGCGTTCCCTCGTCGGAGAATCCGTGGCAATGCCAGCAGAGTATTGGCAGCACAATGTTGTCACCACACTCACGCTTTTAGAGGCAATGCGTGCGAATGACGTGAGCAACTTGGTCTTTTCTTCAACGGCTGCAACCTACGGCGAACCGGAAGAGGTTCCAATCACCGAGTCCATGCCAACGCAGCCGACGAATCCTTATGGTGCGTCCAAGCTAGCGATTGATTACATGATCACCTCGTATGCCAAGGCCTATGGCTTTGGCGCCACCTCGTTGCGCTACTTTAATGTGGCTGGCGCGTATGGCGAGATCGGCGAGAACCGAGAAGTGGAAACTCATCTCATCCCCATCATCTTGCAGGTAGCCCTTGGACATCGCGATAAGATTTTCATCTTCGGCGATGACTGGGACACCGTCGACGGCACTGCAGTTCGCGACTATATCCACGTTCGCGATCTCGCTGATGCTCACCTTTTGGCACTCGAGGCGAATGTCTCAGGAGAGCACCGCATCTTCAATCTGGGTTCCGGAGACGGTTACTCGGTCAAGCAAGTCATTGAGACGTGCCGCGAAGTCACCGGTCACCCCATCCCCGCAGAAGTCGCGCCTCGCCGCGCTGGTGACCCGGCGACCCTCATTGCATCGTCAGCAAAGATCAAGTCCCAGCTGGGCTGGAACCCAACCCGTACTGACCTGCACACCATTGTTTCCGATGCTTGGGCATTTACCAGCCAGCTCGGTGACCGCGCGCACTCCGCTCAGCGCATCAAATAAACACAAACGCTATGCCGCATCATCGAAATCCGGTGTGTCTGCACCACTGGATTTCTCGCGGCCTGCTCGCGCAGAACCTTCCGGATCCTCTTGGGCTTCTGCGCGCTTTCGGTAGTGGTGACTGCGCGCGTTGGCGCTTCCCTGGTAGATATTGTCCACGCAGTTCTTCGCCAGTCCATTGAGATAACACTGCAGCATCAGTGATGTCAGTGAATGCTGTCGGTCTGCGCTTTGGGAAGCTCCCAATGCCATGCCTGCGTACATGGGCATTCCTCGTTTGATTTGAGCAGCGGCGTATATGCACAAGGCGTTATTGCGAATCACCCCGGTAAACGACTGCGACGTTGCAAGCATAATCGCTGCAGTTTCTTCCGGGTGGTCCAAATACGTCGCTGCCGTTAGGTCGCGAACATAGGTATTGCCCATGGTCATAGCGGCTACACCTAAGATCCCAATGTCATGCAGACAACTATCGGCGGCATCAAAGCCATAGGAAGCCGCTTGGGAGATCAACTCCTCGCACTCATTGAGGAGATCTTCTAAGCCATACCCATACCGTGGGATTGCCAAGCTATTTTTCTCATGCATGATTGCCGCGGCATGAAGTGCTTGGCCCTGGGTTAGATCTAAAGTATCGGCGTCTATAATATGGTTACGCACGTGCAATGGAGCGTGTGCTTCGTCCCGATCGTAGCCCGGCAAGCGCCCTTCTTTAATGAACGGCTCCATCGTGGCAGAGTTTACGACCTTGTCGATGTAGCCAGATTTCCAGCTCTCCGGCAGGTCCTCAGTAGAACCAATCAATTCCAATTGTGCTGCATCAAGATCGCGCTCAATGATGGCGAAAGGCTCCCCGTCTGCAATTTCGGTGGTGTGCCACATCGCGGTTATCGGCACATCCAATAGTGAGGCGTGATGAAATATTTCTCCGGCGATGCTGAGCAGATCTGCATCCTGAGACGTGGTTATGGCAAAAGGCATGATGAACACGCATCGGTGGTAATCAACTGCGGTTAATGCGTCAGCCAACGTCGAGCTCAAATCTGAGATATCAAACCGAAGTGTTGGCCCCAGCGCAAGGTCGCCGTTGTTTTCTTCAAAGGCCATCAAGACGATAGAATCAGAGGGATAGAATCCGAGGATTCCGGGGATATTAGCTAGTAGTTGTCCAGGGGTACGAAGCGTCGAAGAGTTAGTCATGCTTTAAGACTCGCGAAGATCGTGCGTGTACACCAGAGCAACCAAGTCTCACAGGCCAATTCTGTGGATAGCTTGCGTCTTTTGTTGATATATCATCACAGTTATCCACAGGTTGATAGACGCGCCCGCGAATTCTCAGCAGCTTGGCACACCTTGGGTGAGCTTTGGCCTAGAATAGTTGGACAATCACCGCGGTTAGCACCAATCAGCGCTGGGAATACTTTATCCATGAAGTGTGTTGAACGTGGTAGTAAAAGGAGGTTTATCATGCAAGATAACGAACGTCGCATGTATGAGTTGGAATATCCCGCACCACCGGTAGACGAGGGGCCAACGCTAGTGGTGGCAATGCACGGCTATGCTGATGCCGGGTTGTCGGTTGAATCCAGCGCTGATCACCTCAAGGCTGCTCTGGAATCACGCCCATTGGCTACTTTTAACTCTGATGAGCTCATCGACTACCGCTCACGTCGCCCCGCGGTCACCATTGATATTGACCAGCCGGTCGAAGTCGAGTCATTAGATTTAGATATCCGGGTGCTCAAAGATACTGAGGGTAAGCCATTTCTCCTGCTTTCAGGGCCTGAGCCAGATTTGCGCTGGGAGTCTTTTACCAAGGCTGTCTCCGAATTGGTGACTCGCTTTGATGTCAAAAACACCATCTGCTTGTATGCCGCACCAATGCCCGTGCCCCACACCCGTCCTCTGGTCGTAACAGCGCATGGCAACTCAGCAGAGCTTGTCTCTCGCATGGTTCGCATGGAATCCAAGATGATTGTTCCAGGCTCCGCATCGTTTTATATTGAGCGTGAACTGGCCCAGCGCGGCCGCAATGTCGCAGGATACACGGCGCATGTTCCGCACTACCTTGCTTCCTCCCCCTACCCTCATGCCACGCATCAATTGCTCGATGCAGTCTCTGAGGCAGCTGGACTGACCTTGCCATTGAAGTCTTTGGAGCACGACATCGAACGCGTCGATAACCAGTTGGAAGAACAGGTGAATGATTCGGAAGAGATCGTTCACGTTGTTCGCTCACTGGAAGATCAATATGACGCCTACATGGAGCGCTACCGCACCGAGCATCCCCAGGCAATCATGCCCGGTGAGCAAAATGTTCCAACGGGCGAAGAAATTAGTGCGGAGTTCCAACGCTTCCTTGCGGATTTAGACACGGTCGATGATTTCTTAGACGAAGATAAAGATGACCACGATGACTCTAACCCTGAGGATGACTTCTAGCTAGCAAGGTAACTAGGCTGGGAGGGGTGATGAACCTTTCCCAGATGTTGCCTGACTTGGAAGAAGTACCCGAATCCCTCGTTGATGAGGCTGTGTGGGACACATTCGTGTCTTGGATCAGCTCGCGAGGGATTTCTTTATACCCAGCTCAGGAGGAAGCATCGTTAGCCCTGCTGACTGGCGATAATGTCATCCTGGCTACGCCAACGGGTTCTGGTAAATCCATGGTGGCTAATGCCGCGCACTTTATTGCCATGTCACGCGGTCAGCGCTCTTTTTACACTGCCCCGATTAAGGCTTTGGTCAGTGAGAAATTCTTCGCGCTATGTGAAATCTTTGGCCCTGAAAACGTGGGCATGATGACTGGTGATGCCACGGTCAATGGCAAGGCACCTATCATTGCTGCCACCGCAGAAATTGTTGCCAATATTGCGCTGCGCGATGGCGCGGAGGCAAATATCGACCAAGTAGTAATGGATGAGTTCCACTACTACTCCGACCCGGAGCGCGGCTGGGCATGGCAAGTCCCGCTATTGGAGCTGCCAAAAGCCCAATTTCTTTTGATGTCCGCGACTTTGGGTGACACGGACTGGCTGGAAAAGGACCTCACGGACCGTACTGGACGCGAGACCACCTTCGTCGGCGGTACTACCCGCCCTGTGCCGCTGGATTTTTCCTATACTTTCCTGGCGGTTCATGACACGGTCCAGGAGCTTTTAGATTCGGGCAAGGCTCCGATTTATATCGTGCATTTCTCCCAGCGTGAAGCTTCTGAGCGTGCACAGGCGCTGACCTCGTTATCCGGGCTTATTACCCCGGAGGAAAAACAACGCATTGCGCAAGAAATTGGTACTTTCCGCTTCACCACGACATTTGGCAAAGACTTATCAAAATTGGTCCGCCGCGGCATTGGTGTTCACCATGCCGGCATGCTGCCAAAGTACCGGCGCTTAGTAGAGCGTCTTGCGCAAAAGGGTTTGCTCAAAGTCATCTGTGGCACAGACACACTTGGTGTTGGTATCAATGTGCCTATTCGCACCGTATTGATGACCGGGTTAGCGAAATATGATGGCCGTCGTGAACGAATTCTGAAATCTCGTGAGTTCCACCAGATTGCAGGTCGCGCAGGTCGTGCCGGCTATGACACCGAGGGCACCGTGGTCGTCGAAGCGCCAGAGCACGAGATCGAAAACGCCAAGGCACGCCGGCGTCTTTCTTCGGATCCCGCGAAGTTGAAGAAACTTAAAAAGAAGGCTCCTCGCGACGGTTCGGTTACTTGGTCGGAAAAGACGTTTGACCGCATCATTCATGCCGAACCTGAGCAGCTCACCTCGCAATTTCGCGTGTCTAACTCGATGCTGCTGAACGTGCTCGCGCGCCACGGTGATGGATATGAGCACATGAAGCATCTGCTGCGCACGAACCATGACACTCGTACGCAACAAAACAAACATATCCTCACTGCTCTCGATCTCTTCCGAGGGTTGCTTAATGCTGGGCTGGTGCAGCGTTCCACCAAGGGGCTGGATATCTACGGCCGTCCCTACCACCTCGTGCGCGAATTGCCACGGGATTTTGCTTTGAACCAACCACTGTCCCCGTTCGCGCTGGCCGCGCTGTCTTTGTTGGATAAAGAATCGCCCACGTTTTATTTGGATGTCATCTCCGTATTTGAATCCATTCTGGATGACCCCCGCCAAGTATTACAGGCACAGCAATCACAACGGCGAGGCGAAGAGATTGCGGCGCTAAAGGCCGAAGGCGTGGACTACACCGAGCGCATGGCCATTGTTGAAGACGTCACCTGGCCGAAGCCGCTGGAAGAGCTGTTAGAGCAAAGCTATGACACCTTCGCAGAATCTAATCCGTGGGTAAAAGAGTTTGAACTGTCGCCAAAGTCCGTTGTACGCGACATGCTGGAAAATGCGATGACATTCTCTGACCTCGTTGCCACCTACGGTCTGGCTCGGTCCGAAGGTGTTATTCTGCGCTATCTCACTGATGCCTGGCGCACGTTGCGTCAATCCATCCCAGATGAATACATGACTGATGAGTTAGCCGATGTCATCGAGTGGCTCGGAGAATTAATTCGTCAGGTCGACTCGTCATTGGTCGATGAATGGGCAGAGATGACCGGGGAAGACTCCCCAATTTCTCAAGACACCCTCGACCGCGAGCTGGCCTTTGGTGTGGAAGACCCAACGTTGCTGACTTCCAATCGCCGGGCGTTTACCATCATGGTTCGAAACTACCTCTTCCGAATCGTTCAACTCTTCGCGTTCGAAAAGGAAGACCGTTTAGAAGAGATGCTCGACTATCTGGAAGATATTCCAGACTTCGGTGCTTACTTGGATGATTACTTTGATGAATATGACGACATGGAGACCGGCCCAGAAGCCCGCGGAAAAGAATTCTTCCGACTCGGCGATACCTCGGGTCGTTCCTGGGAAGTGCGCCAAATTATCAAGGATCCCGAAGGCGACCACGGGTACCAATTCGTGGCCACCGTTGATTTAGACGCCTCGGATGAAGCCGGAGAGGTTCGCCTCTCCAGCTTGCGCATTGATTCCTAAAAGCCGCCGTCCTGCTGCCCTAGTACACCGTGCACGCGCAGCGTGTGTGCGATGGACTGGGTAACCGCAGCAATCTGGACAGCTTGCCAAATCTGTGCAGGTTCCAGCCCGTGTACTTGGCCTTCCCGAAAGTGGGCTTGCAAGCACTGCTCACACCCATTGACGGTGGAGACAGCAATGGCCCACAGCTCGTAGTCCGCTTGGCTAACACCGGGCTTTAAAGACACTGTATTACGCAGCCCGAACCGTACGACGTCAAAGTCCTGGCCTAACCAGTGCTTGGCCCTAAAGCCGTAGTTATTCAGGGTCATCGCGGTAGCACACGCTAAAGCAACGCTTTTGGCATCCGCGGTTAAATGCTCCTTCGCTTCCGCATCAATGTATTTGAGCAAGTCGTCATTCGATGACGTGGCTGCGGCAACGAGAAAACATCCCCATTTTTGCTGGTCAGTCAACACTGTGGAAGAAATAAGCATGTCGAGATTGCGCACTTGGTCCTTGGCGTAAGCCGGAATCAATTGCTTCAAGTTATGCAATGTCATAACGCCAACCTGCTATCTATTGTTTAGGATTAGCTACCTATAATATTGCGGCAGATTCACTATTTCCCACTGGGTCTTATGTGTGCCAGTCGTAACTTTAACCGTCTCTGATAGCCACTTCACCTGCATCTAGTTGAAATGGTTATCAATAGCAGGGCGATTTATAGTTTTCACAATCGGTTCGTGTAGAGTTATAGGCATGTTCGATAAAGAGTACCGTCCTACCCTGGCGCAGCTGCGAACCTTCGTGACAATTGCGGAGAATAAGCATTTCGGTACAGCCGCTCAAAAGTTGAGAATATCCCAACCTTCCCTTTCCCAAGCGTTGGTGGCGCTCGAGCAAGGTCTCGAAATTCAGTTAATTGAACGCTCCACGCGGAAAGTCATCGTAACTTCTGCTGGAGAGCGCCTTTTGCCTTATGCGAAAGCCACGTTGGAAGCGGCAGATATCTTTCTCACCCACGCGCGCGGCGCCCATGGTGAGCTCGCAGGTCCTTTAACCATCGGCATGATCCCCACGGTGGCACCATATATTTTGCCACAGATCTTAACTGATATTAAGACGCAGTTTCCGGGCCTGGAGCCCAGGATTGTTGAAGAACAAACAACGCACCTGACTCAGAAGTTGCGTGATGGCCAGCTAGACATGGCAGTCATTGCGCTGCCAGCAGAAGGTTCTGGGCTGGTATCAGTACCACTTTATCGTGAGCGCTTTTCCATTGTCTTGCCCGAGGGTCATCCTTTGGCCGGCGATACGGACGTGACCTTGTCGCAGATTAAAGACTTGGAGCTTTTGCTTCTCGATGACGGTCATTGCTTACGCGATCAGATCATGGATCTGTGCCGTCGCGCTGATTTAAACCCGGCCGATGCCACGAATTCGATTACCCGTGCGTCCTCGCTGACCACCATTATCCAATTGGTGCTCGGCGGGTTAGGCTCGACTCTCCTGCCGGAATCAGCCATTGCCACCGAGTACACCAATGACAAACTCAGCCTGGCGACATTCCGCGATGATGTCATCGCCGAGCGAGAGATCGGTTTGGTCTTCCGTGCTTCAGCAGCACGCGGTGAAGAGTTTAGGCACTTCGGAGAGCTCGTCGTGCAAGCTTATGAGGCTGCAGTAGCTCGCTCCCGCAATGTGGTGGAACAGAAGGTCGGATAAGCCCGGTTCCACCACCACACGGTGCTTTAAGCGTTCTTAACGCTGTCGTCTGGGACCGGCCCACCAGCAATTTGTCGGTAGGCATGGGCTTGCGCCAACAGGTACATCGGCAAGGCGATAATAGTTCCGAGACCAAGTGTCACAATAATGACGAACATCATGATGATGCTGACGACGATATTGAAGCCCACTAGGCGCAGGTAGTTGGACGCGCCAGCTTTAAATCCTTGGACAATTGCCTGCCCAATGCCCCCGCGACCGTCGGCGGCGTACCACACCATGAGCTGGTACAGCGGGGTTAAGAACAACGTAGCAAGCATCAACAGAGAAATAAGTCCGAAGAAGCTGCCCATCTCCGCCGCTAAAGCTTCCATTTCTGCGGTGTCATTGGTAGCCGCACTGTCCAGATCAGCTAAGAGCCCGTTGAGGGCTTGATCGACGAAAATGAATGAAAAGACCAGGCCAATCAGCCACAAAATAATGGTGATGGCAATAGTCGGCCAATAGTGAACGTCTTTGCCGATCGTAGACCACCCGGTAGCACGCGAATCTACTTCTTTGGTCGCCAAACGGTAGATAAATGGCATGAGCAATAGTGAAATCAGGCTTAAGAAGTTGCCGGTGATATCCGGACCGACCTGAGAAGGTTCTGAACCAGAGCCGGTCAATGCACCTGCGATTGCGCCCAGGACCATCGTAAAGGCAATAAAAGCGACAGAGCCCAACAGCCACAGCTTGGCATTGGAAAATGTGCGCTTGAAACCGAATCCGATGGCGTTAAAAATCTGCAGCTTGCCATTGGTTGCTACGAGGTTGTCGTGGGGATTTGCGCCGTAATACGGCTGTTCCGAGTAGCCCGGGCCACCGAATTGCGCACCGCTGTAGCCCTGCGAGCCATAGGCAGAGTCGTAGCCGGAAGAATAAGGTTGGTCTGACCTGCCGTATCCCGGCTGGTCTTCGGGGTGATCGGTGGAACCGTAGCGCGGCAAGTTCCCGAATCCGTCGTTTTCATTATCTCCGTAGCCGTCGTTGCTACCATTGTATGGAGTGCTCAAATCTCTCTCCTTCTCCAATCATCGGCTCATCTCTGCACGAGAATTTACGCCTTGAGTGCTCTAAATACGCCTCTAATCACGTTACCGTGTCAATACACACCCTGCGATTTCGCATAGGCATTTTCGGCGGATTGTTCTCATGTCGTAATAACTGGGGAAAGGCATGGATAACGGGTATCATTTTCCACTAGCCATGAGTAACTCACACCGCGATAGTTCCCCCAGTGCGCCGACGCGTCGAGAATTATATGAGCGTCTAGCGCACGTTTCACTGACTGAAGAACGGTCTTTTCGCCGTCGCCTCTCTAAAGCACGCGCCCCGAAAGCGCTTTCAGCCATTAGCGCAGATATCGACAAGGCAGCACAGCGCATTGAGCTTATCGATGCCCACGTGCCCACCTTGGAATATCCTGCAGCTTTACCGGTTAGTGAACGCAAAGACGACATTGCCGACGCGATTGCGAATAACCAGGTCGTCATTATCGCTGGTGAAACCGGTTCGGGTAAAACCACGCAGATTCCGAAGATTTGTTTGGAACTCGGCCGTGGGCGCCGCGGGCTAATTGGCCATACCCAGCCACGCCGACTGGCAGCTCGCACCGTGGCGGAGCGCATCGCGGATGAATTAGGGCAAGACTTGGGAGAGTCTGTCGGCTATGCCATTCGTTTCGATGACCGTGTTACCAACACCACCGCGGTGAAGTTGATGACCGACGGTATCTTGCTGGCAGAAATGCAAAGAGACCGCTTCCTTAATGCCTATGACACGATCATCATCGATGAGGCCCACGAGCGTTCGCTCAATATCGACTTCCTTTTGGGCTATTTAAAGCGTCTTCTCCCCCGCCGCCCAGATCTAAAAGTCATCATCACCTCGGCAACGATCGATCCCGAACGTTTTGCGGAGCACTTCGCGGACCAGGACGGCAAACCTGCCCCCATCATTGAGGTTTCCGGACGAACCTTTCCCGTCGAAATTCGATATCGCCCATTGCAGTTTGAAGTCGATGGAAAATTAGTCGATCAAGATCCACTCGATGGCTTATGTGAAGCAATCGCCGAGCTTATGAAAGAAGGCAATGGCGATATTCTGTGCTTCTTTCCAGGAGAGCGCGATATCCGCGATGCCATGGAGGCAATTGAAGCCCGTCACTGGCGCGGGGTGGAAGTTACTCCCCTCTTTGGTCGGCTTTCTAATCAAGAACAGCACCGCGTCTTTAGCCCGCATTCCGGTCGCCGCATCGTTCTAGCAACCAATATTGCGGAAACATCCTTGACCGTCCCTGGTATTCACTATGTGATCGATACCGGTACGGCACGAATCTCTCGCTACTCCACTCGCACTAAAGTTCAGCGCCTGCCCATTGAGCCGATTTCACAAGCTTCGGCTAATCAGCGCTCCGGACGCTGTGGTCGTGTGGCAGATGGTATTGCGATTCGCCTCTACTCCGAAGAAGACTTCGAGTCTCGTCCGGAATTTACTGATCCGGAGATCTTGCGCACCAACTTGGCCAGCGTCATCTTGCAGATGGTCTCGCTTCGCTTGGGCGCAATTGAGGAGTTCCCGTTCGTTCAACCCCCAGAGACCAAAGCCATTCGCGATGGCCTTATGCTGCTGCATGAGCTTTCCGCATTAGAAGATACCGAGGAAGCAGGACTGCCCAAGCTGACCTCTATCGGCCGGGATTTGGCGCGAATCCCCGTTGATCCGCGCATGGCTCGCATGCTGGTAGAGTCTCAAAAGCTCGGGGTTTTAAGCGATGTGATGGTTATCGTCTCGGCAATGACTATTCAAGACGTCCGCGAGCGTCCGCTTGAGTTCCAAGCCCAAGCAGATCAGGCCCACGCACGGTTTAAGGACAAGACCTCAGATTTTCTGTCCATGCTCAAGCTGTGGGATTACATCCAAGACTCTCGCGGCGAAATGTCGGGCAACGCGTTCCGCAAGCGCATGAAGAAGGAATTCCTGCACTACATGCGAATCCGCGAGTGGTTTGATCTCGTTCGCCAATTGCAAAGTGTTGCCAAGCAATTGGGCTGGACTGCTACGGAGACCAAGCGCCACGACGACAATATTCACCAATCACTGCTTTCTGGGCTGTTGTCGAATATCGGCGCCCGTGACGGCAATTCCAAGGAATTTTATGGTGCTCGGAACACGAAATTCCTCATCTTCCCTGGTTCTGCTCTAGCTAAGAAACCGCCGGAATTCATCATGGCCGCTGAGCTGGTCGAAACATCTCGGCTCTGGGCACGCGATGTCGCCAAGATTGAACCGGCGTGGGTCGAAGCCCTCGCAGGCGATTTGCTGCGCCACAATTACTCGGAGCCCACGTGGTCCTCAAAGCGCGCAGCTGCAATGGCCACCCAGCGTTCAACCTTGTATGGCGTCACGGTCGTTGCTGACCGGACGGTGCCTTATCACCGCATCGATCCCGTTGCTGCACGCGATATGTTCATTCGTGAAGCGCTTATCGGTGGAAATTGGAATACGCATCATCACTTCTTTCACGAAAACGTCAAGAAGCTAGAAGACGCCAGTCAGTACGAAGAGAAGGCACGTCGTCGCGGCATCGTGGTCGATGAAGATACGCTGTTTGATTTTTACGACAAACGCCTTCCTGCCAAGGTCACAACTGGACGATATTTCGATTCCTGGTGGAAGAAGGAACGCCAGAAAAATCCCACGCTGTTGGACTTCGACCCAGAAGCACTCCTCAATGATGACTCCACGGTTACAGAAGATGCTTTTCCAGATCATTGGAAGCAAGGTTCCATTGATTATGAGCTGACCTACCGTTTTGAGCCGGGAGATCCGATGGATGGCGTAACCATCATGGTTCCGGTTCCTTTGCTGGCTGGTCTCGACAATGACGGCTTTGACTGGTTGGTGCCGGGTCTTCGTGAAGAGCTGGTTACAGAACTAATGCGTACTTTGCCGAAGGCTTTGCGACGCTCCGTGGTTCCAGTTCCTGAGTTTGCCAGCCGGGCGTTGGATAAGCTGATTCCTTATCAAGGCAGCTTGGTCCAGCAACTTTCCGATGTCTTAAGAGAATTAGGCGGCTCTGGCATCTCAGCTTCCGATTTCCGGCCAGAAGCTTTGCCTGCGCATTTGAAGTTCAACTTTGCTGCGGTCAATAAGAAGGGCCAAGTCATCGACTCTGACCGTGCCTTGGCACAGTTGGTCAAACGCCAAGCGGGATCGATTAGTTCTTCCATGTCACAACTTGGACGAGCGAAAGAATCTGCAGCAGTCTCCGAGTGGACAGAAGATACCCTTGGAAGCATCGACGAAGAAGTCGCGACCGTCGTTGACGGCCATGAGGTCGTGGCCTATCCGGCGCTCGTAGCAACGCCTGAGGGTATTGAGGTCAAGGTCCACGCCACCAAGGCGGCGGCTGACTCGGCAATGATTACTACGACGCTGACCTTGCTGATGCGTGAGATCACGGTCAACACCACCCAGATGATCAAGGGGCTACCGTTGCAGCAACGCGTTGCCATTGATAACTATGGCGCAGACGCTTTAGTCAACGATGCCCGCGTCGCGGCAATCCGTGACGTGATGATGGAATCCGGCGGACCTGTGCGTACTCCTGAGGAATTTACGGCGCTCAAAGAACAGGTTAAGCCGAAGGTTCCAGGGCGTGTGCGGCAATCCGTGGTGGCCTTGGCACCTGCTTTGGTGCAGTACGCTCGTGTTGCTGATGAACTCAAGAAGTGGACTGGGCCGGCTATTGATGACATGCGCAAGCAGCTGGAGTTCTTGCTGCCCAAGCATGCAATTACGGTTCATGGGATTGAACACCTGCGCCATTTGCCCCGCTATCTGCAGGCGATGAGTATCCGCTTGGAAGAAATGGGCGTTGATCCTGATAAGGATGCAGACCGCCAAGCTGAGGTGGAAAATGCCAAGGCCTACCTCGACAACAAGTTGCGCAACCTTCCGGCGGGGCGCGTGAAATCACGCGAGGTGAAAGCTATCCGGTGGATGATTCAAGAGCTTCGCGTTTCCCTGTTTGCCCAGCGTCTTGGAACCGCTCATGCTGTCTCTCTGCGACGCATACAAAAGGCGGTGGACAAGCTTTAACTAGCCCACTGCCTTGACATGAGACTTAGACGTCGCGTTCGCGGCGTCGCATGAGTCGAATTTCAGACTCAAAGTCGTCAGCGCTGTCGAAAGATTTATAGACCGATGCAAAGCGTAGATAAGCCACTTCATCAAGGTCCCGCAGTGGGTCCAAGATGGCCAGGCCAATTTCATTGGCGTTGACTTGTGAGCTGCCGTGGCTGCGCACGCGCTCTTCTACTTCTTGAGCCAGACGCTTGAGAGAATCATCGCTGACGTCCCGTCCTTGGCACGCGCGTCGCACGCCCCGGATGAGCTTATCGCGGCTAAACGGCTCCGCTAAGCCATTACGCTTGACCACCAAAAGGATGGCTTTTTCAATGGTGGTGAAGCGACCCCGGCATGACGCGCACTCACGGCGCCGGCGAATTGAAGAACCTGCATCGATGACGCGAGAATCGATGACACGGGATTGTTCATGATGACAAAATGGGCAGAACAACGAGCGTCCTTACGTAGAATTGCTGACACTAGCTCACCATGTGAGGCGTTTGAATACTAGAACTAGTCTACTGCCCACATGCAAACCACAATGGACCGCCTAAGCATGTAATCAGCGGTGCTGCGTAGGCTTGCGGATCCATGGGATATAGCGGTTTGCCAAGCCTTTAACGCGCTTGCACGTCGCCCGCGACCGGCTGACTACTAATGCTCGTGGTAGGCGAAGCTGGCTCATCTGGGGCGCTGATACCTGCAAAAAGAGTACCCAAAATCGCTGCCGCTCCGAACACAGCGCCGAGAGCTAGATTACTTCGAACACTTTCCCATTGTCCCGCAGTTTCGCGCGGACGCGATTCTCGGGAACGAATGTCGTGTTCGACCGTGGTTCGCTGTAGTGTTCTAGTGCTTGCCTCAAGAGTGCGAACATGATTGACACGCGGCTCCCGCATGGCGGGTTCCCATACGGATGCGGAGGGAACCCGACGTACATGCGTAGAGGTAGCTGATGAAGATCGTGCTGAATTAACGTTTCCGCGATTAAGTGCAATAGCCATCGTGTTGTCCTTTCGATTACGCAAACGACACTATCTATCTTCCTAGACACCAGAATTAGCCATTCGCGCAACTGTTCGATTGATTTTCTATGTTCGATTTATAACAGGTATTCGAAAGGTTGTCCACACGACGGCCGAAATAGTCGAACATGGGTGCAAAACGTGATACAAATGGAATATCGCATAAATAGGTTGAATCCTGTCGCCGAAAGCCCGCTACCCACTGAACTACGTCCAATCCAACTAAGCCGCTGAGCCCGATGTTTAGGGCGGGCTTAGAAAGCCAAGGAGTTTAAAATGGCCAAGCCTCGTGGAGTCACTCCCCGCCCCGATATTTCTGAGTTGACCCCTCGGCAACGTCGGATTTTAGAAGTCATCAAAGATGCAGTCGTCCTACGTGGCTATCCGCCAAGCATTCGCGAAATCGGCGATGCTGTCGGGCTTCAGTCCACGTCGTCTGTTGCATATCAGCTCAATCAGCTGGAGCAAAAAGGATTCCTTCGCCGCGATCCCAATAAGCCGCGCGCTGTAGACCTTCGTCAATTTGCGATGGACGATGATCCAAAGCCCGGCCGCAAGGCTGCCGCAGCCTCCACTGAGGAAGATGCGCTGCCAGAGACCGCGTCTGGGGTGAACTATATTCCAGTCGTCGGCCGCATCGCAGCCGGTGCGCCGATTACCGCGGAAGAAAATGTTGATGCCTACTACCCTCTTCCTGATGAGATCGTGGGCAAGGGCGAGTTGTACATGCTCAAGGTTGTTGGTGAATCCATGAAGGATGCCGCTATTTTGGACGGTGACTGGGTCATCATCCGCTCCCAGCCGACCGCCGAATCCGGTGACTTCGTGGCAGCTCTTCTCGACAATGAAGAAGCAACCGTGAAGGAATTCCACCAAGATTCCAGTGGCATCTGGTTGCTTCCGCACAACGAGGCGTTCGCGCCAATTCCTGGTGATAATGCCACGATTATGGGCAAGGTTGTCTCGGTCATTCGCAAGATTTAACGAAGCCCCGCGCTGTCGACCGTATCCTCCCACTCGGTGAGGATACGGTCTTTTTCTATGCGTCGAGTTGTGGGATACTACCGATTTCATCCCCCCGAATGGGTAGCAGCGAGAAATTCTGATCCGCAGGTATTCCCACATTGGTTTGTCCGCTTTCAATGCCCTGACCGTTGTTAATGTCCGCGTCTTCACAGGCCAACAGGCGCGACTTACCCGGGGTGGTCAGACACAATCTGTGTTTAGTTCTGAATTTCATGGCATTCTGGAGGAAACACAGCTCAAATAGGACAGAAATCCACATTTTTGTTCATCCGTAATTTTGTATTCGGAAGCACAGCACCAGGTTTTGGGTGTGGCCTATATTTTTAACTTAGACCCACGGGGAAAGGGATGCCGTATGTACGCCGAGGAGCGACGCCGACAAATTGCTTCAATGACTGCGGTCGAAGGCCGAGTTAATGTCACCGAGCTCTCTGAGCGTTTCGACGTCACCGCGGAAACTATCCGCCGTGACCTAGCTGTTCTTGACCGCGAGGGTGTCGTGCACCGCGTGCACGGCGGCGCCGTTGCCTCACAGTCTTTCCAGACCTCAGAGTTGACCCTTGATTCACGGCTGCGTTCGGCAACCACAGCCAAAATGGCGATCGCTCGGGCTGCCATGGATTTTCTGCCCCAAGGACACGGCAGCATCTTTTTGGATGCGGGAACAACCACCAGCGCGGTTGCAGATCTAATCGGGCAAACCCCCACTGCCCACCAGCTATCTATTGTGTCTAATAGCTTGCCGATTGCCCTGTCACTGGCCAATAGTGGAATCCAGTATGTCCAATTGCTGGGCGGTACCGTCCGCGCCATCACGCAGGCTGTCGTTGGTGACACTGCACTGCGCACAATGGCATTGTTGCGCGCCGATGTTGCCTTCATCGGCACCAATGCCCTCACCCTTGATCACGGGTTGTCGACCGCTGATGCTCAGGAAGCAGCGATTAAATCGGCGTTTGTCACCAACGCGCACAAGGTTGTGGTCTTGTGCGATTCTTCCAAGCTCGGCACGGATTATCTCGTTAGCTTCGCGCCCATTTCGGAAGTCGATGTGGTCATCACCGATAGTGGAGCTTCGGAGCTATTTTTGAATTCGCTGCGCGAGCGTGAAATCGACGTCGTTGTCGTCGATGACGTCACCCGCAGTTAAGAAAAAGGGCTGACCCCGAAATTCGCGGGTCAGCCCTTTTTGTGTTGAGTTTAGGAGTTGTAGCCATCCAACAGCGCGCGCACTGCCGTGCGTGCTTCTGGCGCTCCTGGGGAGTAGATAGCGGCTTCCGCCATCTCTTGGCATTGCTCTAGGGTGACCTCGGCTAGCTGCGCACCAACACCGGCAATTGCCGTCGATGCAGCGGAAAGAGAATTCACGCCGAGGCCGACTAGAACGCAGGCCAGCAGAGGATCTGCTGCTGCCTCACCGCAAACGCCGACGGGGACATTGTTATCTGCCCCGCCAATGCAGGTGTGCTGGATAAGACGCAGGACGGCCGGCTGCCAAGGGTCAGTCAGGTAAGCCAGCTGCGGAGACAGGCGGTCTGCAGCCATCGTGTACTGGGTCAGGTCGTTAGTACCAATGGAGACAAAGTCTAGGTGCGGCATGATGGTATCTGCCATCAATGCTGCCGCCGGTACTTCCACCATCGCACCTGGTACTAAGCCACGCTCGCGGCACAGCTCAGCAAACCACTGCGCTTCCGTTGAGGTCGCAACCATGGGAGCCATGACCCAGGTTTGGGCATCATCGCTGCGTTGAGATGCTGCTTGCGCAATCGCATCTAATTGACGCGTAAGCAAGGATTCATTATCGCGGGCGATGCGCAGACCACGCACCCCAAGCGCCGGGTTTTCTTCATCGTCCAACGTGGCATAGGAAATCGGCTTATCCGAGCCGGCATCGAGCGTGCGCACCACAACTTTGGAATCAGGGAACGCATCAAAGACCTTGCCGTAGACTTTCGCCTGCTCATCAACCGAGGGTTCAGAATTGGCCGAAAGGAAAGACAACTCGGTGCGATATAGGCCAATGCCTTCTGCTTGGGATTGGGCGGCTAAGCGCGCGGCATTGCCATCGGCAACATTGGCCAGGACTTGGATGGCGTGGCCGTCTTTGGTGTGCGCTGGGCCGGTCCACTGTGCGATTTTTTCTGCACGGACCTTGTAATCGGCAACGGCCTGCCGTGCCTCGGTCTCATCGGCGCCGGTAGTGATAGTGCCAAGGGCGCCATCGACAAAAATGACAGTCGACGAGTCAATCTCGCGCAGTGATTTGCCCGCAGCGACGATACAAGGAATATCCAGCTGGCGAGCGATAATAGCCGTGTGACTAGTTGGCCCGCCAAGTTCTGTCACCAAGGCTTTGACGTGGGTCGTGTCCAAGGTGGCGGTATCGGCAGGTGCCAGGTCATCGGCAAGCAAAATTGCCTCGCCGTCAATATGCGGCAGGCCGGGCTCTTCTTCCCCGCGCAATTCTGCGATCACGCGGTCACGCACATCGCGCAAGTCAGTGGTGCGCTCTGCCATGACCCCGCCCGCGGATTCAAACATCGCCACAAATTTATCGGTAGCACCGACTACGGCATATTCCGCATTATGGCCTCCGGCGATGTTCTTTTTTACTGCCTTATGCCAACCACGGTCTTTGACCATGCCTGCGGTGGCGTCGAGGACTTCCTTGGCGTGTCCATCAGCCTCGGCAGCGCGCTCCTGCAAGCGGCCAGCTACGACCTCAGCTGCTTGTTGAAAGCGCTCAAACTCGCTATCGCGTGCATCTTCAGCAATCGAGGCACCGGGTTGGGGCATGTCAGGGCGGGGACGTACCCACACTGCCGGAGCATAGGCGACGCCGGCGACAACGCCTGTACCGTTAATGGACTTTGACATGGTGTGTCTTCTCCCTTGTCTTGTGCGCTCTTTGCGCCAGTGTTCATGCTTGCGCTGAGCGAAACAGTGTTACGGATTAGAGGTGTGAAGTTATCAATGGTTGCGGAAAGTATATTCCCCAGAATAACCAAAGGATATCATTGACAACCGGACATATTCGGGCAACAATCAACATTATTGAGTAATATCCCAAGTATTCGCCATGTATTCGGGCTTTGTCCGCATGGCTTTGCCCCAATATAGCTAACTTTTGGAGAACCCCGCGCCTCATGATTGTGACCCTGACTCCTAATCCCAGCATCGATGCCACGATCGCCTTGGATTCCTCGCTAAAACCAGGCACCGTTCACCGTGCCCAAAGCATGACCAACGCGGCAGGTGGAAAGGGAATCAATGTCGCGCACGCAGTGACGTTGGCTAGCCAACCCACCTTGGCGGTGTTTCCCGCCGCCGCCCATGATCCGTTTATTTCTCTGGTTCGCGATATCAACGTTGACATCAAAACCGTCGAAATCGCGGAGACTATCCGTACCAATACCACGGTAACGGAAGCATCCGGGCGTACTACCAAACTCAATGGCAAAGGCCCGCTGGTTGATCACGGCGCGCAACAGCAGCTTATCGATGCCACCTGCGACGCCGCAGCCAACGCTTCCTGGGTAGTAATGGCGGGTTCATTGCCCAATGGCGTGCCAACAGATTTTTATGTCACCGCAATTAAGGCCCTTCGCCAGGCAGCGCCTGAGGTACACATCGCGCTGGATACGTCCGATAAGCCTATGGAAGAAATCTCGCAGCACCTCGATGTTGCTGCCCCGGACCTGTTAAAGCCCAATGGCTTAGAGCTGGGACAACTCGTCGGCGAAGACGGACTAGCGCTAGAAGAAGCTGCAGAACGTGGAGACTTTTCCGGTGTCATTGCCGCCGCCCACAAGGTCAACGCCCAAGGCGTGAAATACGTGCTGGTGACCCTCGGCGCGGCTGGCGCGTTGCTGGTCACCGAATCCGGCGCGTGGATTGCGAGCCCGCCGCCAATTACGGTCACCTCCACCGTCGGCGCAGGTGATAGTAGTCTCGCGGGATTTTTGCTGGCCAAAGCAGCCGGTAAAACCCTGCCGGAATCCTTGCAGCAGTCCGTGGCCTACGGCTCCGCAGCAACCTCATTACCCGGGACCACCATTCCCACTCCAGATATGCTGAACCTGTCGCAGACCACCGTTCGTCAACTGAAGTAAGCAGCGCCCACCTTTCCCTTTTATAAATCAAGGAGAGTCCAGTTATGGCTTCCGATATTATTACGACAGACTTAGTCGCCCTCGATGCTGACTTGGGCACGTCCGTCGACTCTGTCATCACACAGCTCGCGACCATCGTCCACGACGCTGGGCGCGCCAGCGATGTGGAAGGTTTAGCTCAACCTGCCATCGAACGCGAATCCCAAGCGGGTACTGGCGTGCCAGGGCAAGTAGCCATTCCGCACTGCCGTTCCGAGGCCGTCAGCGAGCCCACCCTGGCGTTCGCCCGGTTGTCGCGTCCCGTTGATTTCTCCGGGCCCGATGGCGATGCCGAGTTGGTATTTCTCATCGCTGCCCCTGCTGGTGGCGGCAAGGCGCACCTGAAGATTTTGTCGAAATTGGCGCGTGCTTTAGTGCGCAAGGATTTCCTCGAGTCACTGCGCACCGCTAGCACCAACGAAGAAATCGTCACACTCGTCAGCGACGTTGTCAACGCGGAAAAGAAGCCGAAGGCACAAGCAGAAGCTGCTTCTGCGGAGCCTGCTGCCGCAAATCCTGCTTCTGCGGAGCCTGCTGCCGCAGAGCCTGCTGCGGCAGAAGCTGCATCGACAAGCGATGCTCACGTTCTCAACGTGGTTGCTGTCACCGCCTGCCCCACCGGCATTGCACACACCTATATGGCAGCCGATGCCTTGACCCAATCAGCAGAGACCCGCAAGGACCTCCAGCTGACGGTAGAAACCCAGGGCTCGTCGAATAACACCCCCGTTGCACAATCGGTCATCGATGCTGCGGATGCGGTCATCTTCGCCACCGATGTGGGCGTGCGCGACCGGGAGCGCTTTGCTGGCAAACCAGTTATCGAATCCGGCGTCAAACGGGCCATCAACGAACCCGACGTCATGTTGAACGAAGCCGTTGCTGCCGCGAATAACCCTTCTGCGCGCACCGTCAGTGGTACCCACGCGGCCGGTGGTTCCACTGCCGAAGAAAGCGGCGGTCAGCTTGGCTGGGGAAAGCGCATCCAGCAGGCAGTAATGACCGGTGTGTCCTACATGGTGCCATTCGTGGCTGCCGGTGGTTTGCTCCTTGCTTTGGGCTTTCTCTTCGGCGGGGCGGATATGGCCAATGGTTGGCAGGCGATTTCCACCGAATACTCCTTGACCAACCTCCCCGGCAACCAAGTCGACGTCGATGGAGAAACCTTAACCTTCGAACGCTCCGGACTCCTGCTGTATATCGGTGCCGTACTCTTTGCCACCGGCCAAGCTGCCATGGGCTTTATTGTCTCTGCCTTGTCCGGCTACATTGCCTACGCGCTTGCCGGACGCCCTGGTATCGCGCCGGGCTTTGCTGGCGGTGCCATCGCTGTGACCGTCGGTGCCGGCTTTATCGGTGGTTTGGTCACCGGTCTGCTCGCTGGTCTTATCGCCATGTGGATTGGCTCCTGGAAGGTGCCACGCTGGATGGTGTCGTTGATGCCTGTCATGCTCATTCCGCTGCTGACCACCTTGGTCGTCGGTCTGGCCATGTACTTCGTGCTCGGCGCACCACTTGAGGCACTGATGACTGGCCTGCAGAATATGCTCAGCGGCATGTCGGGCTCCTCGGCCGTCGTGCTGGGCATAGTTCTGGGCCTGATGATGTGTTCTGACCTGGGCGGGCCAATTAACAAGGCCGCGTATCTCTTCGGTACTGCGGGGCTGTCTACCGGTGACCAGGCCTCTCTGGAAATCATGGCTGCGGTCATGGCTGCTGGCATGGTTCCACCAATCGCTTTGTCCATTGCCACCTTCGTGCGCAAGAACCTGTTTACCCCAGCGGAGCAAGAAAACGGCAAGTCGTCCTGGCTGATGGGCCTGGCGTTTGTCTCCGAAGGCGCAATCCCCTTCGCAGCGGCCGATCCATTCCGCGTGATTCCGGCGATGATGGCCGGCGGTGCCACCACTGGTGCGCTCATCATGGCATTCGGTGTGGGCTCTCGTGCCCCACACGGTGGTATCTTCGTGCTCTTTGCTATCGAGCCCATCTGGGGCTATCTCGTAGCGATCCTTGTCGGCACGATCGTGGCAGCTGTCTTGGTCATTGCGCTGAAGCAATTTTGGCCAAATGAGACCATTCAGGAAGCTGCAGCGAAAGATGCCGCAGAAAAGTCTGCCGTCGCAGCTGCCTAAACCCAAGGAAGCAGCTGGGACTTCTCACGAAAGCCTCACCCTTCGTGGCAGATTTTCGGTTTCGACTTTAAACTGGTGAGAGAAATTTTAATTCGGGAAAGGATTTAATAAATCATGGCTTCTAAGACTGTAAAGGTCGGTTCCTCCGTCGGGCTGCATGCTCGCCCAGCATCCATCATCGCTGATGCCGCAGCAGAATTTGATGAGGACATCTTCTTGGCGCTCGTCGGTGAGGAAGATGACGATGAAACTGACGCTGCCTCGTCGTTGATGATTATGGCACTGGGTGCTGAACAAGGCGATGAAGTCACCGTGACCTCCGATAACGCAGAAGCCGTTGACAAGATCGCAGGCCTGATCGAACAAGACCTCGACGCTTAAGCTGCTCGGTCTATTGACCTAATAAAAAGGGTCTAAGCACTTCCTCAACGGTTGTGCTTAGACCCTTTTTAGATCCCGCAATTAGTTCGGGAGGTACCAGTACAAATTCGTGACCGCCGCGCTGGTATCTCCATCCCCGCGGTCAACGTAGTCTTCAAAAGTAGGTTCTGCGACCTTAATTCCTTGTGTGGCAAGTTCTTGGGCGAACCCATCCCAGGACTGGCCCAGCTGGTTATAGCTGCCGTGATGCACAGCCATCGCTGCCGGGCCTTCATCAAAGCTGATGATTTCTACGTCATCAGCGCTGCCATCACCGTGAGTTTCTTGAGCTTCGGCGACTGCTTGCTGAACAGCTTCTAAATCCTGGTCGGCGATAACAAAGGCAGCAGCGATATCAATGTCATCAGGGGAAATGGAGTAGGTATACGCCCGTCCTCCCGCACTATCCGCGCCAGCTTTGGTCATCAGCGCTTCCATGCGTTCATAGCAGGGCTTGAGAAAGGTTGAGATTTCCGCCAGTGGGACACTGTTGCGGATACAAAGAATGTGGTGAGCGGGAACGGTGGTGAGTTCAAACTTCATAGCGGGCACTCCTATTCGGTACGCCACAGCTGGTGCTGTACCGCCTAGGCTACCACTGTCAAAAGCTAGTACTTCGCGTGTTCGCCTTCACCTACGGTTTCGTACAAGCGCTTTAAAATCGGGTACGCGATGATAATCCCGAGGGAGCCCCAAGCAATACCTTCCAAGGTAATACCGAAGACAGTTAGCGTTAAGTTGCCAATACCCGCTACCAGCGCCACCGCCGCGCAGGTGAGGTTGACGGGGTTGTTGAAATTGACCTTATTGTCCATCCAGATGCGAATACCCAGCATGCCAATGAGGCCATACAGCACCAAGGTGGCACCACCCAGCACGCCTGTGGGAATGGTGAAAATTAACGCGCCGAACTTCGGGATAAAAGCCAAGGCAATTGCAGTCGCTGCCGCAACCCAATACGCAGCGGTCGAATACACGCGCGTTGCCGCCATCACGCCAATATTTTCAGCGTAGGTAGTAGTTGCCGAACCGCCAAAGCCACCGGCCAACGTAGTAGCCAGACCATCGGCAACGAGCGCGTCGCCGGCCAGGTCATCCAAGTCACGCTTGGTCATCTCGCTGACAGCCTTGACGTGGCCGACGTTTTCCGCAATCAACACCACCAATACCGGCAACGCCACGGCAATCGCGGAAAAGTTGAACTCAGGCGCATGGAAATCCGGCAGACCGATCCACGCTGCGTCCGCGATGGTTTCGGCAGCTCCCTCGCTGAGATTGCCGGTTAGAGCTGCAAAGATCCAACCGATCATGACACCGATGAGGATTCCGAGGCGAGAAATCATCCCACGCCCGGCAATCGTGCACAGCACAATGGCCACTAGGGTTACGGCCGCGACCGCCGGTTGGGTTTGGAAGTTGGACGCCGCGGTCGGCGCCAAGTTCAAACCGATCAGTGCGACGATCGCACCGGTCACCGCCGGTGGCATCACAGCATCAACAACCTTGCGCCCAGCAGCTTTGACGATGAAGCCAATAACAACCAAGCACAGGCCCGTGACCAAGATGGAACCAGCCTGCGCACCAATCCCGTATTGCTGGGATGCGGACAAGGGCGCAATAAACGCGAAAGAGGACCCGAGATACGACGGGAGTCGATTGCGGGTAATCAGCAGGAATAAGATGGTGCCGACGCCGGAGAATAACAGCGTGGTGTTAACGGGAAAGCCCGTCAGTGTTGGCACCAGTAACGTTGCACCAAACATCGCAATGACATGCTGCATGCCAATGCCAATGGTTCGCGGCCAGTTCAGGCGCTCTTCAGGAGAAACTACTGCCCCTGGTTGAATTTTCTTACCGTCGCCGTGCAGCTTCCAGCCAATTAATGAACTCACGAAATTCTATTATTGCGTATGCCGGCAATTTCACCTAAATAAATGCCTCAGCAACCCCGGAAGGAACCAAAGACGTTTAAGAAGCGCTGCGCTTTGAGTCCGTGGACGTGGGGTCGTCGTCATGAAGATTCTTCAGTTCTTCTTCATCGACAATGAATTCTTCTACCTCACCAGCAACCTGCGCCGGCAAGCGCACATCGACGAAGGTTCCAGCTGCCAGATAAGACTCTTCCAGCACGGTGCCCAAGTCATGGACGCGGGCGATAACATCGCCGCGGGTAAAAGGCACCAAGAGCTGCACGTGAGAATCGAGCGAATTTAAAAAGAGCTCAATTCGGGTAGTTAACTCGCTAATGCCTTCGCCGGTAGCGGCCGATACGTAGACGACATTCTCACGGTCTAAAACGTGGCGAATCTCCGCAAGGGCCAAATCATCAGCCGCGTCAATCTTGTTGACCACGATGATTTCTGGTGGCGGGGTCTCCCCTGTTTCCTTCGCGATGTCATAGATTACTTTGTTGACGGCTTCGATCTGCTTCAACGGGAATGGATCTGCGCCATCCACGACGTGCAGCATTAAGTCCGCATTAAAGACTTCTTCCAACGTGGACTTAAAAGCTTCCACCAGCTGGGTGGGAAGATGGCGCACAAAACCTACGGTGTCAGTCAGCACCACGTGGCGTCCATCGCCCAGTTCTGCCTTACGCGTGGTGGGATCCAAGGTCGCAAAAAGTGCATCCTCAACCAATACGCCCGCACCTGTGAGCGCATTAATCAAAGAGGACTTGCCGGCGTTGGTATAGCCAGCGATAGCAATCTGCGGCACCGTGGAGCGCTGCCGTCCAGCGCGCTTAACGTCACGCGCGGTCTGCATGCCTTTTAATTCCTTGCGCAAACGCGACATTTCCGAGCGGATCCGGCGTCGATCCGACTCAATTTTGGTCTCACCAGGTCCGCGCAGACCAACGCCACCGTTTGAACCGGCACGGCCACCGGCCTGGCGTGACAGGTTGCCACCCCAACCACGGGTATGGGTGTACAGGTATTCCAGCTGCGCGAGCGCAACCTGAGCTTTACCTTCTTTTGACTTCGCGTGTTGAGCAAAGATGTCCAACACCAACATGGTGCGGTCAATGACCTTGGTGTTGAGTTCCCTTTCCAGCGCGTTGAGCTGACCAGGGGTAAGTTCACCGTCACAAATGACGGTATCTGCTCCCGTGGACTCGATGATCTGTTTGAGCTCTTTGACCTTGCCAGAGCCGATAAAGGTACCGGCGTCAGGCTTTTCGCGCTTTTGGTAGAGCATGTCGACGATTTCTGCGCCAGCAGTTTCCGTCAAGGCAGCAAGTTCCGCCATGGCGGCTTCTACTTCTGCGATGGTGCCTTCGGTCCAGACACCGACCAAAATAACCTGTTCAAGGCGCAGCTTGCGGTATTCAACTTCATAAACATCATCCGCGTCTTCGTGGCGAATCTCAGTTCGTCTCGTCGCCTGGCGGACAGCATTACGTTCTGCGAGCTCTAGCTCGCCAACGGTAAAATCTTCTTCTTCGCGCTCACCAGAAAGGGGCTGCGGGGTATTTTCTGAAAAAGCACGCGCCAAAAGCTCGTCGCGTTCTTTATCACTATCAAATCGGTTTGAAAAATCTGTCATTGTCCTCCCAGTATCGCATGAAACCCGTGCTATTGGCTAGGAGTTACTGGTAAAAGTCCGTAAATGTCTTCGACACATTTTCACTAACGCACATTAGGGACTAGAATCAAATCCATGACTACCGCCCAGACCCACTCAGAAATGCTTGCGCTCGGTTTCGATTCTGAGCAATGGCAAGACGTTGTGGAAGCAGCTATTGCCACCAACCAGCTCACCGTGACTGGTGAAGTCCGTGGTGGCCAGCTGGTTCAGTTCGCAGACGCTTCCGGTGCGCAGCTGAACATCCTCGCTGTGGAACCATTTTCGACCTACATTGGCTTCGAAGGTATTACCCAAGCTTTCGCGCATGTCTCCATGGTCAATGATGTTTTGAGCTATATGAACATCATCACCCCAACCGGAGACACCATTGCGGAAATCACGGCCAACCTTGCCCAAGGCCCGCTTTTGGCTGAGGTGGAAGAACAGCAGTGGCAGCAAGTAGGTATCACTGCGATGGGACTTGCGGTGAAGTCTTATGACTCCGTGGCGGCTTTCGAAGAAGCAGAAGGTGCCTACCCAGCACTCTTTGAGTCCGAGGGTGCGGAAGTAATCAACTCCGGCAACGGTGGCGCTGCCCCGACCCCGGGCGCTCGCTTTGCGGCCCGCGTTTTGGAATCTGGATGGCGCCACAACCAACTCAGTGGCAAGCGGTTCATGCACCTAGTACTCGACGGTGCATTCCCGTTCGACCTGTGCCTTCCTGAATCATTCGGTGATCTGCCAGCCAAGGATACTGTCCTTGCTGGTACCGCCCTGATGACCGCAACTGTTCTCACTCCTATGTCCGGTGGCTGTGGCTCCGGCGGCGGTTGTGCTTGCGGTTCAGGTGGCTGCGGCGGGCACTAATTATCATGCAGTGGCGCCCGAGCGGATTAACAGCACGTCAGCGCACCATTTTTGGCGTAATCGCCATTATGGTCGCTGTTTTCGTTGTGCTCAGTTCTCTTCGTCTCACCGGCCTTCTTATCTGCCTGATTATTTTGCCGCTCGCATTGTTTATGCTGTATTCACGGCCCGATGCCTCTGAGCAAAAGACCCTGCGTTCCTCTATCTCGCTATCTGCCGATGACATCGAGGATGTGGCCGAAGAATTTGAACACTTCGCTCACTCGCCAGAGGCCGAGGCAATTGCGGATCGCACCTTGCACCGCCCTGCCTTGCTAGACCCCGAATGCCAAGACCCAGCCGTGGAAAAATTCCACTATCAGCTGTCTACCGCTAAACGCTTCCTTCGCCGCTTAGAGGCCCGTCTGGCAAGCCCAAGCATGGAAACCAACGAGCTCGAACAGCTGTTGACGGTGACGGATCAGCGCTCCTTTGAGCTTAAAGAGTCCTGGCTGGAAGCTCGGCGTGCCGCGCTGGCGCTAGGACCGAAATACGATCCTAACTCCCGCGGGGATTATTAATCCCTCGTTTCTGCTTAAATAGCAGCCAAGCCAGTAGCCACAATTTCAGAAGGACCACGCAAGGTTGAGCCGTCTTCACGTACTTCAACCTGTACTTGTCCACCTGGGACGTTCACCGTGACGGAACCAGTCACTGCGCCCGCATCTGCCAACGCTGATACAGCTGCTGCAACGGTACCCGTACCACACGAGCGGGTCTCTCCCACTCCGCGTTCAAAAACGCGCATATTCACTTCGCCGTCTTTCAGTGGAGTAACGACTTCAACGTTAAGCCCGTGTGGGAAAAATTCGGCGTCATACACTGGTTGTTCCAACACCAGCTCAGCCAAAGCTTCTGCATCCAGGCCTGGAATGGTGGCAGCAAGGTGAGGATTTCCCATATCCACGCCAAGTCCCGCATAAAAGAACCCGGCCATCTGAGCGGTTGACAATCCCATGACCTCGGGTACGCCCATCTCTACGCTGACATCTGCACGACGAGAGTCGCAGGCGTGCACGGTAACTGGCTTCGCTCCCGCGCGAGTTCCCACGGTAAAAGATATTCCCTTACCGGCCGCGCCCCGAGGTGGTACCGACACGAGTCCTTGCGCCACTACCCAGTGGGCGAAGACGCGAGTGCCGTTGCCACACATCTCGGCAATGGAGCCATCCGCATTGCGGTAGTCCATAAACCAGTCATCGCCAGCAATACCTTCAGCGAGCTCATCAATCTCGCCATTGTCCACGAGTGCTTGCGCACGGATTACGCGCAGCAAACCATCGGCACCGATACCCGCTCGGCGATCACATAATGCCGCCACGCGGTCAGCGTCGAGCGAAATCTTGCCTTCTGGGTCATTGACGATGATGAAATCATTTTCCGTGCCATGACCTTTGGCAAATGGTAGCGATGCAGTGGAGATATTAGCCATAGTGTCTATTCTATAACTTCCAGCATCTGCGATGCCTGTGGCAGGGTCGGTGCCGTAGCATCTAACCACTGGATGCGCTTATCGCGGTGAAACCACGAACGCTGGCGACGCACATAACGCCGAGTCCCGATAATGGTTTTCTCGACTGCCTCATCCCACTCCAGCTCGCCTGCCATCGCTTGCAACACTTGGGCATAGCCGATGGCACGACCTGCCGTAGAGTCTCGGACCAAGCCCTGGTCCAGCAAGGCTTCGACTTCGCCCACCAAGCCTTGTTCGAACATGAGATTAGTGCGCAGTTCGATGCGGGGATTGAGCCAATCGGCGTTGGTTTCTAGCCCCAGCAATTGCGCATTCCAGCGCGGTGGCGCATTCTTCGGTGGCTGGCTAGCTTGAAACGGCTTTCCCGTCAGTTCAATGACTTCTAGGGCGCGCACCGTACGACGCGGGTCATTGTCTTCGATAATCGAAGCTGCCTGCGGGTCCACCTCAGCCAACTTGGCGTGCATTGCTTGGACGCCAAGCTCGTTAAGCTCCGCTTCATACTTCGCGCGCACATCTGGATCAGTAGGTGGAAATGCCCACGCGTCTACTAATGACTGCACATACATCATGGAACCGCCGACGATGATCGGGCGTTTCCCACGCGACATAATTTCTTCTACATCGCGCACGGCATCGTCTTGGTAGCGAGCAACCGAGGCCGTCTCAGTTATATCCCACACATCCAACTGATGATGCGGAATGCCTTCGCGTTCCTCCACGGTTAGCTTGGCGGTGCCAATATCCATACCGCGATACAGCTGCATAGAGTCACAGTTGACCACTTCGCCATCGAAGTGGTGCGCAAGCTGCAAGGACAATGCTGACTTGCCAGACGCAGTGGGCCCGACAACCACGATGGGCCTGAGTTTTTCTTCGTCCACGCTTTTATACCTTCCAAGCTGCAATGTACCGACCAACCCCAAGCGATGCATCAGAATCTATAAGCTCCGCCTTCTCGGGCTTGTGGTGTGCCACTTCCAGCCACAGTTCGGGTTCGATCACCCCGGCATCGACAAGTTTTTGTGCATCGACCTGCTCCGCTTGGCCGCGAAGGACCTGCTGACACCACTGATCTGCTTGCGCTGCTGTCTCCAGCAAAGCCAACGGTGCACGCGGCGTTAACCCTGCGCTGCCATCGAGAACCACGATGGTCAAAGCGTCCGCATCTATTTCACCAATCTCGCTGCGGCATTCGACGATATCCGCTGCTGGTACTCCCGCTGCGTGCAGGATATAGCGGCTAATGAGCTCACCGAGGAAATGGCCCTGCCCCAGCTGTACCTGCGGCGCACCCCACGCGCGAAAGCTACCGGCGTGCGCGGTGTACCAACGCTTATCCTGCGATGAGACCACATGGATTGCTCGAGGATGTTGCTGATGAAGCTGTGCAATCAGCTCCACTGCTGCATCAAGCAACCGCCGCGATGGCACATCATGAGGTGAAAGCTCCGGAATAAGCGCCGGCGAACCGGGGATGAAGACGACATTGTTCATTGTGTGTTCTATCCTAAGCCCGCTCACAGACATTCGTGACTTTAACCCCTGACAATGATGCCCAAATCGCGCTATTGTGTAACAAGACACGTGCGTACCTTAAAAGTGGGCGTTCGTTATTTAATTTCTCGGCAGCCGTGACGCGCGGCACAGCCTTTCAAGTAAGGACGGAGTTCATCTCATGGCTACCTCTACCCCCTCCCCTGCCAATATGCCGAAGCCGGGCCCGCGCCCAGGCGCTAAGTCCCCGGCAGCACCAACTGCGCCGGCGGTGGTTACGATGAATAAACCTCCGCAATCCGACCCGAGCAAATGGGGTCGAATTGATGACAATGGCACGGTCTTTGTCACCACTGCCGATGGGGAGCGCGAGGTAGGTAGCTGGCAGGCAGGCACCGCAGAAGAAGGCCTGGCGCACTTTGGTGCACGCTACGACGACCTGGCCACCGAGGTAGAACTTTTGGAAGCACGCCTCAAAGCACACCCAGACGAAGCGGAGTCCATTAAACAAACCGCGGCGGATCTCAAAGCCACGGTTCCCACGGCAGCTGTCGTGGGCGATTTAGCGGCGTTGGAAAAACGTTTAGATGCCATCCAAGAACACTCCGTTAAAGCGGGTGAACAAGCTGCCGCGGATAAAGCACGTCGACGCGAGGAAGCTATCGCTGCCAAGGAAAAACTTGCGGCAGAAGCTGAAGAGATCGCGGAAAACTCCACGGAGTGGAAGGCAGCCGGCGACCGCATTCGGGAAATCCTCAATGAGTGGAAGAAGATTAAAGGCATCGACCGCAAGACCGATGATGGCCTGTGGAAGCGTTACTCGCGCGCCCGTGATGCCTTCAACCGTCGCCGCGGTGCGCACTTCGCAGAACTTGACCGTGGACGCGCTGCAGCACGCAAGAAGAAGGAAGAACTGGTCGAGCGCGCCGAAGCTCTAAAGACATCCACGGATTGGGGTCCAACTGCGCGTGCCTACCGTGATTTGATGAAGGAGTGGAAAGCTGCCGGCCGAGCACCACGCGAGGTTGATGACCAACTCTGGGCAGCGTTCCGTGGCGCCCAAGACTACTTCTTTGCCGAACGCGATGCTGTCAATAGCCAACGCGACCAAGAGTTTGCGGAAAACGCACGCGCGAAAGATGCGCTCATCGCGGAATACGACCCGCAGATTGATCCGGCGAAAACGTCGACGCTGCCAAGGCGAAGCTGCGTGAGCTGCAAGAAAAGTGGGAAGCCATTGGGTTCGTGCCACGCGAACAGATCCGCCAGTATGAAGACAAGATTGGCGCTTTGGAAAAGCGCGTCGCTGATGCAGAAGAGTCCAATTGGCGCCGCACCGATCCAGAAGTACAAGCCCGCGTTGACCAATTCAAGGCAAAGGTTGACGAGTTTACCGCGCAAGCTGAAGCCGCTGAAGCCAAAGGCAAGACCGCAACGGCAGAAGAACTGCGTGCCCAGGCTGCCCAGTGGGCTGAGTGGGCAAAGACTGCTGAAGCTGCAGTAGAAAGCTAAGAAGAAGTTAACTAACCGTGGATAACCTGCATCTCGTGCAGTTTGCGCCACCACAATTTCCCTCCGGTTCTTCTGCTGCGACTGCAGCGAGCCCGGAGGGATTTATTCCTACGCCCTCTGATGCCGTACGCACTTTTGCGTTTATGGCTAATTTGTATGCGCAGGAAGCCAGTGGTGATCCTGCTGCCTCAGCCTCCCCCGAACGCGTCGTTCACCGACTCCGCGGCTCGAATGAATCAACCACCCATATCTTCGCCCTAGTTGAAGGCACTCAACCGCTCGGTGAAGTCTCTCCTTTGGGCGTGCCCTATATCCCATCCACCGGTGAGTGCCCCGACTATGACTACGCCGGATTTATCCACATCAGCGTGCCATTGCTGGAAGAAAAAGACACAGCTGACTTAGACTTCGTCCTCGACGTCAACTTTCTCCCGCTTCCGGGCCAACCGCTGGACGACGATGCCCAGCACGTTGCTACCACGCTCGTTAATCACGGATTAGATTTGGCACAGAAGATGGGTCGTAGCACCCTGCAGGCTAGTTCATTACACGCTGACGGGACGCCTGCTGACGCGGATCCTTTCAGCGCTGCTTATCGTGCGGCAGGGTTTAATATCAAACACGCGGAGCGCCAAGTCAAAGTCCACGTGCCTGAATACCCAGCGACTGTGCTCATTCCTGCAGGTTTTAGCGCACACGCATGGCTGGACTATGACATCCCCGAAGACTTTCTGGACGATGTCATCCGCTTGCTGACTATCGCCTCCGAAGATTCCCTCACGGGCGATCTCAGCGTGGAACCAATTCAGTGGAACCGCACCCGCCTGGCGGAGGCGCACGGCCGGCTGCGCTCGCGTAATGCGCATACGCTCATGGTAGCGCTCGTCGATGATTCGAGGCAGACCGTCGTGGCGTTAACAGAACTAGGCCGCCATGCCGGCTCTGATCCAGAAGTCGCCGAGTGGACCGTCACGGTCACGGCCCGCGAATGGCGGCAGCAGCAACTTGCTACCAGAATCAAGCTATTTGCCTTGACGAAACTGCGCGAACACTGGCCCGATGTACAACGAGCTTATGCCTCCATCGGGGTGGATGATACCGCGATGAACCACATCTTTGATGGCCTTGGGGCCACTGGAATCTCCCAATCTGAGGCTTGGGAGTTAAAGGCTTAGCCAGCCCGTAGCTCGCTTAAGCCTCAGGACGTTGGTTTCTATTTGCTTGGTTGCCGCGGTGGCGCCGTGCTGCTCGCTCCCTGCGGTCATCGACAAGCAATGGGTTAACCTCTGGCGCCGCTTCTCGACGAATATCCATCTGGGCCTGGCCAACCGTATCTAGCTGGGATGCAGCCTGGCGCGCATTTTCTGCCGCCTCGATCTGCTCAGGACTGCGGCGTAATGCAACTAAGGAAAAGGACACGGTTGCAATCGCAACGGCAATGATGCCGCACCACAAACCAATTTCCGCGCCATCAGCGCGTGAGCCGCGCATCCACACCATAAACAGCGAGTAGGCAAGACCGACGGTCACCAACATCCAACCGACTAAGCCGAAAAGCGCGCGGCGGGTAATAAGCGTCAGCGTTGTACAAATACCCACGCCAAACGTGGCCAAAATAGCAAAGATAAACTCTGCGATGGACATTTTCTCGCGAGCTTCGGCGGAGAAAGTAATGATTTCAAAACCATGAATCCCTGCCGAATGCGGCAAAATGAGCCATGCGAGGTAGAACGCAACCGCAATGGTGAGCGGAATGACTTGGTTTCGCAAGTCCATGGTTCGAGCAATTCTACGCTCTGCTTGGATGGGGTTTTCTTGCTGCTTAGACACAGTTACCTAGCCTACTCGTTGTTGTACATTCGCCACTTTAGATGCCACACGCTGGCGACGACGCGGGCTGCTCGGCTGGCTTGCCAATCTTGGGCAATCCCAAACCAACGCCAATGGGCTGAGTTGTTGGGGTCTGACCCAACGCCGACATATCACCGGCTTTTGTGCGACGGTGCGACGCCACTCCTTCATCAGCGATCAAGAAGAAGGAACCGGCATCCGTAATGGTCGTGTGCACGATATCGCCAGGACGGATCTGCTCAGAGATGTCTTCGCCGTTAGCGACCGGTGCAAAGTGCACCAAACGGCCATCACGGGCACGACCACTAAGGCGGTGCTTTTCATTATTTTTGCGGCCTTCAGCTTGCACCAAAAGCTCCACGTCCGTGCCGATCAGCTTGGCATTTTCTTCCGCCGCAATCTCATCTTGCAGCTTAATCAACCGCTCGAAACGCTCCTGCACGACGTGCTTTGGCACCTGCTCGTCCATGGTGGCAGCGGGAGTGCCAGGCCGTGGTGAGTACTGGAAGGTGTATGCGGCGCTAAAACGTGCACGCCGCACGATATCCATGGTGCCTTGGAAATCTTCCTCGGTCTCTCCTGGGAAACCGACGATGATATCCGTGGTGATAGCAGCATGCGGCATCTTCTCACGTACTTCATCCACAATGCGCATGAACTTCTTCGTGCGGTAAGACCGGCGCATATTCTTGAGTACTTTGTCGGATCCAGACTGCAGCGGCATGTGCAGCTGTGGGCAGACCGCGGGAGTCTCAGCCATCGCGTCAATGACATCAGAGGTAAATTCCGCAGGGTGCGGGGAAGTAAACCGCAAACGCTCTAATCCTTCAATCGCGCCAACGGCACGAAGGAGCTTGGAAAAGGCGAATTTATCGCGCGGCAAATCAGGATCCGCAAAATTCACGCCATAAGAGTTCACGTTTTGTCCCAACAGGGTCACTTCGGTAACACCCTGGTCAACCAATGCTTGCACCTCGGCCAAGATATCGCCGGGACGACGGTCTTCTTCCTTACCGCGCAGGGAAGGAACGATGCAGAAAGTACATGTGTTGTTGCAGCCCACGGAAATAGAGACCCAACCTGCGTAGGAGGACTCACGCTTCGCAGGCAGTACAGAAGGAAACGCCTCCAGCGAGTCAACGATTTCTACCTGGGCCTTCTCATTGTGGCGTGCGCGTTCCAACAGGGTTGGAAGCGCTGCCATATTATGAGTACCAAATACTGCATCTACCCACGGTGCATTGGAAACAACGGTGTCTTTATCTTTTTGCGCTAAGCAACCACCAACAGCAATCTGCATTCCCGGGTGATTTTCTTTAACCTTCTTCAACGCACCGAGCGAGCCATAAAGGCGCTTATCCGCATTTTCACGGACAGCACACGTGTTAAAGACCACGAGATCCGGCTCAGCCTCCTGCTCCGCGGCGATATAGCCAGCCTCTTCCAAAAGGCCGGAAATTCGCTCGGAGTCATGAACATTCATCTGACAGCCAAAAGTACGAACCTCGTAGGTACGAGGTTGTTCTTCGGCAACAGCAGTTGCCGCGTTGCTTAAGGCCACAGGGTTTTCATTGGGGTTTTCGCGCTTGGTTTCCACGTGTGGTCATTGTAGTGGCCTTTTGCACCAGTGCCTAACCACCGACGACACACTAGCGCGTCGACACCTGCGGTGAGCGAACAGGGCAAAACGGGGGCACTATTGGGGGCTATTTTGCATATTTACCCAAAGACATTCACAAATATTGGCTTTGCATGCGAAACAATACTGTATACGCCGCAACCTGCGATATCGGCAAATCGCACGGCGGAAATATTTGCAATAGTTGCGAAGTTTATCAATTTGTTACTTAAACTAAGCCTTCCTTGCGAAGATTACCGCCTACGATTCTCACTATGCTGCAAAACACACGCGAAGGGAGAAAGTGAAGTGACAGACACTCCGATGATTCGCATGAGCGGCGTGCAGAAGTTCTTCGATGACTTCCAAGCGCTCAAAGATATTGACTTAGAGGTTGCGCACGGCGAAGTCGTGGTAGTTCTTGGTCCGTCTGGATCCGGTAAGTCAACGCTCTGCCGAACCATCAACAGACTTGAAACAATTGAAGAAGGAACCATTGAAATTGATGGAACCATCCTCCCAGAAGAAGGCAACCAGCTAGCAAAGCTGCGCGCCGATGTCGGAATGGTTTTCCAGCAGTTCAACCTGTTTCCACACCTGACAATTTTAGACAACGTCACCTTGGGCCCCATCAAGGTGCGCAAGCTGAAAAAGTCCGCAGCCGAAGAGCGTGCAATGCAGCTTCTCGATCGCGTGGGTATTGGCAACCAGGCTTCAAAATATCCCGCACAGCTTTCGGGCGGTCAACAACAGCGCGTGGTCATTGCGCGTGCACTCGCCATGGAACCCAAAATCATGCTTTTCGACGAGCCTACTTCAGCGCTTGACCCAGAAATGGTCAATGAAGTCCTTGATGTTATGGCTTCCCTCGTCAAGGACGGAATGACCATGGTCGTCGTAACACACGAGATGGGTTTTGCTCGGCGTGCTGCAGACCGGATTTTATTTATGGCGGACGGAGAAATTGTCGAGGACTCGGATCCGGCAAACTTCTTTGATAACCCACAGTCTGACCGTGCCAAAGACTTCTTGGGCAAGATTCTTTCTCACTAACCCTGTAACAACTTCCCTATCTTTCACATAAGGAGAAAACCATGTCACGTTCTATTACTCGTATCGCAGCGATCATCGGCTCCGTAGCTATTTCGGGCAGCCTCCTTGCCGCTTGTGGCGACTCCGGCGGAGGCGACTCCGAAGGTCTACTCGGCTCCATCGAGGCGGGCAATGTCACCCTGGGCACCAAGTTTGACCAACCTGGTCTGGGACTTCGCGAACCCGACGGATCCATGACCGGTCTTGATGTTGATGTTGCAACCTACGTTGTTAACTCCATCGCGGAAGAAAATGGCTGGGAGGAGCCCTCCATCGACTGGCGCGAGGCACCTTCCGCACAGCGTGAAACTCTCATCCAAAACGGTGAGGTCGACATGATCACCGCTACTTACTCCATCAACCCAGGTCGTTCAGAGTCGGTCAACTTCGGTGGGCCATACCTGCTGACCCACCAGGCCTTGTTGCTCCAAGACGGCAATGATGAAATCTCTGGTCTTGATGATTTGGACGGCAAGATCTTGTGCTCGGTCACCGGTTCGACCCCAGCACAAAAGGTCAAGGAAGCCCTTCCTACCGTCCAGCTGCAGGAATATGACACCTACTCCAGCTGTACTGAGGCACTGCGCCAGGGCAACGTTGATGCCATGACCACCGACGCAACCATCCTCAACGGTTATGCAGCACAGTCTCCTGGCAACTTCCGCGTTGTAGAACTCGAGCAAGATGGCGAGCCATTTACTAACGAGTACTACGGCATCGGCTTGACTAAGGATGACGAGGAAGGCACCGACGCTATCAACACCGCGTTACAAGCAATGATCGATGATGGCTCGTTCGACCAGTTCATTTCCGACAACTTGGGCGAAGGCGAAGCAATCACCGAAGGCACCCCAGGTGACCTTTCCTTCCTGGATGAATAATCCTGCCGCGTAATGCCTAGAAAAGCCCCGTGATTCCAACATAGCCGGGGCTTTTCTCGCTCAATACGCATTATGTGCTTGCAAACTATACGAGGAGAACTATGAACGCCATGTGGGAACAGCTATTACCTGGCTTATGGCCAGCGTTTTGGCTAACCATCCAACTGACTTTTTGGTCGGCGATTGGTGCAATCATTCTTGGAACCATTCTCACCGCCATGCGCGTCTCACCGGTCGCGATTTTACGGTCTATATCCACGTTTTATATCTCCGTGGTCCGTAATACTCCCCTGACGCTTATCGTCTTGTTCTGTTCCTTTGGTCTGTACCAGAACCTGGGTATGGCTCTGGCGAGTCGCGAATCGTCAACCTTTTTGGCTGACAACAACTTCCGCCTCGCCATCGTGGGCTTTATCTTGTACACCTCAGCGTTCGTTGCTGAGTCCCTGCGCTCCGGCATCAACACCGTGGATTTTGGTCAAGCTGAAGCAGCCCGGTCAATTGGCTTGAGCTTTTCCGACATGTTCAGAAAGATCGTCTTCCCACAGGCCGTTCGCGCTGCCATTGTTCCGCTGGGCAATACGCTTATCGCGTTGACCAAGAATACGACGATTGCCTCGACCATCGGTGTGGCTGAAGCATCCCTGCTGATGAAGTCAACGATTGAGAACCACGCGAATCAGCTCTTTATTATCTTCTTCGTCTTCGCACTTGGCTTCATCATCTTGACGTTGCCGATGGGTCTTGGCTTAGGCAAACTCTCTGAGAAAATGGCGGTGAAGAAGTAATGGCTGTACGCGCTACTGTTCTCTACGATGCTCCCGGGCCCAAAGGGCGCCGAAACAACCGCATCTATTCCGTCATTGCCGCCGTGATTTTCCTCGCGGTCATCGCTTGGGTGGCATGGACGCTTAACAACAACGGCCAGTTTGAAAGCCGATTGTGGACCCCATTTTTGCAGAGCCAAACCTGGACCACCTACTTGCTGCCTGGTCTTCGCGGCACGCTCTTTTCTGCATTTGCTTCCATCATCCTCGCGTGTATCTTCGGCGTGGTACTAGGGCTAGGACGCCTATCTGAACATCGCATTGTCCGATGGATCTGCGGTGTCATCGTGGAATTCTTCCGCGCTATCCCCGTGCTGTTGTTGATGATTTTCGCGTACCAGCTCTTCGCTGTCTACGACCTCGTCCCCTCGCAACAACTTGCCTTCTCCGCCGTCGTCTTGGCATTGACCTTGTACAACGGCTCAGTGATTGCAGAGATCCTGCGCTCCGGCATCCGGTCTTTGCCCAAGGGACAAACAGAAGCGGCCAAGGCTATTGGTCTGTCTCATCGCTTGACGATGTACCGCGTTCTTCTCCCGCAAGCAATTGCCTCCATGTTGCCAGCGTTGATTGCACAGATGGTCATTGCATTGAAAGACTCCGCACTGGGCTACCAAATTGGCTACGTCGAAATCGTGCGCTCTGGTATCCAGTCCGCATCGTACAACCAGAACTTCCTTGCGTCCCTGGTTATCGTCGGCATCATTATGGTGCTCATCAACTGGGGTCTTACTACCCTGGCACAGCGCATTGAACGCCAGCTACGCGCTGGCCGTGCTCGCAAAAATATTATTGCCAAGGTGCCAGAACAACCAGATCAAGGCATTGATACCAAAGACAATGCCAACGTCGACTGGCGCGCTCCTGGGTATAAGGAAATCACTAACCCGTCGGAGTAAAAATTTCTACTATTTAAGCTGTCCCCAACTCCTCGCAGCGCTCATCCAAAGCGCGGCGTGCGAGGTTGAGGGACATTCCTCCGTTGAAGCCCCGTCGAGCAAGTACACCAACGATCCGGCGTAACGCCTTGTCACGCTCAGCCCGATCTTCCGGTACGTGCTTAATGGACTTCGCCTTTTTTACAGCGAGTTTCCACGCCATTTCCTCTTCATCATCGTCATCGATTTGCTCCAGCGCCTGCTCGCGGATGGCAGGCGCTATCCCCTTGCGAATAAGCTCCTGATTGAGCGCGCGGGCGGATTTACCGCGGCGGGCGTGCCGCTGTCTCACCCACTCGGTAGCGAAGGCTTCATCATTGATAAGCCCCACACCCGTTAGGTCATCCAGGACATCCTCAATGACGGGCTCAGCAAACTCGAGCTTAACCAGGCGCTCGTGTAGCTCATGCCGAGAGCGTGCGCGTTCATCCAGCAACCGCAGCGCCCGCGCGCGCACGTCTGCTTTCGCTTCTTCCGCTTCATGGTCAATGAGCGGATTGCGTACAGCTCCCTCAGCGTAATCTTCTAAGGCCTGGCGAAGCTTTGCTAGCTTCTCCTCGCTCGGCTGTTGCGCCGTCACTGACAATCCCCTTCTTCTCATCCCATGCATGGTCTAAAAAATGCGCGGACCCAGTCTGGGACTGAATTCCGCGCACTCATTGCAAACTAATAGTTTCTATTCTTCGTCTTCGTCATCAAAGTCGACGTTGGGCACAAAACCTGCCGGATCATCGGTCAAAGGGTCTTCTGCGCCCGGCACATCCATGGCAGCCTCTTCGCCTGAGGTCTTCGCGTACTCACCGACACCGAGTTTCTGGAAGATCTTCTTCTCAATCTCATCGGCCAGTTCAGGGCTGTTCTTTAAGAAGTTACGAGCTTTTTCTTTACCCTGACCGAGCTGGTCGCCTTCGTAGGTAAACCACGAGCCAGACTTTTTGATAAAGCCGTGCTCCACGCCCAAGTCGATGATGGAAGACTCACGGGAGATGCCCTCGCCGTACATGATGTCAAACTCCGCAATCTTAAACGGTGGAGAGACTTTGTTCTTCACAATCTTAATGCGGGTGCGGTTACCAATCGCGTCCTGGCCATCCTTGAGCGTTTGGATACGGCGAATATCGCAGCGTACCGACGCGTAGAACTTCAGCGCCTTACCACCAGTGGTGGTCTCCGGCGAGCCGAACATCACGCCAATCTTTTCACGCAGCTGGTTAATAAAGATTGCCGTGGTGCCGGAGTTGTACAAAGCACCGGTCATCTTACGCAGCGCCTGGGACATCAAACGTGCCTGAAGGCCCACGTGAGAGTCACCCATCTCACCTTCAATTTCGGCCTTCGGAGTAAGGGCTGCCACCGAGTCAATAACAATAATGTCGATAGCTCCAGAACGCACCAGCATGTCCGCGATCTCTAGAGCTTGTTCACCGGTATCAGGCTGCGATACCAGCAGATTATCGGTATCTACACCCAATAGACGTGCGTACTCAGGGTCTAAGGCGTGCTCGGCGTCAATAAAGGCCGCGATGCCGCCAGTTTTCTGAGCCTCGGCAATAGCGTGAAGCGCCACGGTGGTCTTACCGGAAGATTCCGGACCATAAACCTCAACCACACGACCGCGCGGGAAGCCACCAATACCAAGAGCGATGTCAATTGCAGTGTTGCCCGAAGAAATGGCCTGAATCGGCGGGCGGTTTTCCTCACCCAGGCGCATAACAGCACCCTTGCCGAAGTCCTTTTCAATCATGGACATTGCGGCGTCGAGAGCCTTTTTGCGATCTTCACCCGGCTTGGTTGCCGTTGACTTCTTCTTTGCAGCCATGTGCGTTCCTTAAAGTTAAATTCATGAGTGAGCGGTTACAGCAGCGTGCTGCTTTCTATTTAAATACCCACTGTAGTTTCTAGACTTCAGTGCCTAACAATTAGTTCCCGCACTAAAGATTATTACGTCGTCGAGACTATCGGCCACGTTTGACAGTTCGAATTCTACACGCGTTCTTATTCGATTGCACATTCGAATAGGGCGAGTTGCGCGCGAATTGCCCGCGCCTTGATCCGACCTACTTTCCGGGTCGATCTATCCCCAATCGCTCGTCTTCTGGGACAGAAAAGTCATCACATAACTCTTTCCACACCTGCGACAAATCGTATCCGCGTTCGATTAGATCATCTGGAGTTTCTCCCAGCGTGGACACCACATGCGAATGTGCAATCCACCTACCCTGCGGGGATCCAAAAACGTCCTGCAGCAATTGCTCAAACTCCGTTAATCGCATGGGGGTCATCATAGCGCAGTGATACAAAACGCCAGCTTAAACACTGTTCAAAATAAGGGTTTGCCAGCGTGAATAACTTTGCTCTACAGTATTTTCCATGAAGAAAACTTCCCTAGCGACGGATCTGGCTTATGTAGCGGTCTTTACCGCGCTCATCATTGTCCTCGCGTTCGTATCGATCCCTGTCGGTGCGGCCGGCGTGCCCATCGTCATGCAAAATGCCGCAATCATCCTGGCGGGCCTCGTGCTAGGAGGACGCCGTGGACTGTACGTCGGTCTATTATTCCTCATTTTAGGCTTAGCGCTGCCAGTTTTGGCGGGCGGCGGCACAACTCTTCGTGCCTTGGCAGGACCAACAGCAGGCTACATCGTAGGCTACGTGCTGGCCCCAGCCGTTGCAGGGCTTATTGCCTACCGTGCACCGCGCAATAAGGGTGGCATGGCCATAACGCTCATTGTCGCCGCCATCGCGGGTTTGGCTGTGCAATACGTATGCGGCTCCATTGGTCTTATGCTCCGCTCCGGATTAGAGCTGGCCCCTGCATTTGCCGCGCAAATTCCTTTCCTTGTCCCAGATAGCGCAAAGATTGTTATCGCCATCATCATCGCCTTGGGTGTCCACGCGGCATTCCCTGACCTCATTGCACGCAAAAAGAGGACTGTGTAGTGCCAACCATCAAGTTCGAACACGTCGACGTCGCCTTTGATGACACTCCAGTGCTCAGCGATATCAATCTGAATCTCACAGAACATCGGATTGGAATCATTGGCGCTAATGGCTCTGGAAAATCTACGATGACCAGGTTGATTAATGGGCTCGGCGAACCCACGTCAGGAACCGTGAGCGTCGACGGTCTGGATGTTTCCGACCACGGCAAAGAACTACGGAAGAAGATTGGCTTCATTTTCTCCGATGCGGAGAACCAAATTGTCATGCCTAATGTACGTGACGACGTGGCTTTTTCATTGCGCCGGTTCAAAATGCCCAAGCAGCAACGCAATGCGCTTGTCGATGCCGCGCTTGAACGTTTCCAGCTCAGCGATCTGGCGGACCATTCCCCGCACACGCTCTCCGGCGGCCAAAAGCAAATGTTGGCGATGGCAGCGGTCTTGGTCATTGATCCGATCCTCATCTTGGCTGATGAACCAACCACCTTGTTGGATCTGATTAATCGCAACCGCATTCGACGCGAATTTGCAGCACTCGAGCAACAAGTTATCGTAGTTACTCATGACTTGGAGTTTCTCTCTGATTTCGACCGCGTGATCTGCATTGATAATCACGCAGTGGCATATGACGGCGCGCCCGCCGAGACAATCAGTTTCTACACGGAGCTGATGGAACAACGAGCTGTGCGATGAAAACCAAAAACATCCCTCTAGCGGTCTATGTCGATAAAGACACTCCCCTGCACCAGCTTTCGGCCAGCTGGAAATTGCTCTTTATCATTATCTTCATCATTGTGACCTCCGTGGTGGCCACCACCCCAACTCGTGGGCTCATTGCGTGCGCTGTCGCCGCCGCATTCTACGTTGTAGCGTCCATTCCGCCGCGCGTAGCCTTTTCTCAGCTGTGGCCGCCATTAATCATTTTGGTACCCCTTGCAGCCTTTCAGTGGTGGGCACGTGACTTTGACTATGCGCTGACGATGTTTCTGACGCTGTTTGCCTCCATGCTCATTGCGTTTTTGCTCACGCTAACCTCGACTGTCAATGAGATCATGGAATCGGTAGAGACTTCCCTAGCGCCTCTCAAACGCTTCGGGGTTCCGGTCGATAACATCACGCTGGCCATGTCTTTAACCATTCGCCTGATCCCATTGATGTTTGCCACCGTCGGCGAAGTCCTCGATGCGCGGAAAGCCCGCGGCGCTGGCTTTTCCATTACAGCTTTCGGAACCCCCGTGTTGATCCGTTCGATTCGCCGTGCGCGCGCCATTGGCGAAGCACTTCAAGCACGCGGAATGGACGACTAAGCCAACCGGCAAAAGGCCACCTGGCAAAACAACAAGCGGTGGAGATCCCCTTACTTGGGAATCTCCACCGCTTTTATTCTCAGCGAGTTAAATCTTACTCACCGCGTAGCTCGCGCAAGCGAGCCTGTACTGCGTCATCAGTAGCCGATGGCGCAGAATCATTAGCACCAGACTCAATCGACTTATTATTGGCCGAAGAGCCAGACTCTACAGACTTATTCGAGTTCATCTCCGAGCGAATCTGCTCCAGACGCGAGTGTCCAGCCATCTGGATGCCAGCCTGCTGTACCTCAGCCATGCGACCTTCCACCGAGTTAGAAGCCAACTCAGCCTGGCCCAAGGCCTTGGAGTAGCGACGCTCAATCTTATCGCGCACCGAGTCCAAGGATGGACCCGAGGTGTTGGTCAGGTCATTCATGCTCGACAGCGAGTCCGAGACCTTTTCCTGCATCTTGGCCTGCTCCAGCTGGCTGAGCAGCTTGGAACGTTCCGCAACCTTCTCACGAAGCGTTCCGGCGTTGCGCTCAACGGCCTTCTTAGCCTGATCAGCTTGCTGCAGTGCCTGGTCGTGCAGACGCTTCGAGTCTTCAACTGCTTGCTCCGCAGTCACGAGCTGCGCTGCAAATGCTTCTGCGGCGTTTTCGTATTCGACAGCCTTGTTCTCATCGCCGTCAGCGCGAGCCTTATCGGCCAATTCAAGAGCTTGGCGGGTATTGCCCTGCAGCTTCTCAATTTCGCCAAGGCGGCGGTTCAACTGCATCTCCAGCTGTCGCTGGTTACCGATAACTGCTGCTGCCTGCTGGGACAATTCCTGGTGCTGACGCTGTGCGTCTTGAATTGCCTGCTCGATTTGTACCTTAGGGTCAGCGTTCTCCTCAATTTTGGAGTCGAACAACGCCATCAAGTAGTTCCAAGCCTTCACAAACGGGTTAGCCATAGTCCCAGGCCTTTCATTCACATCTTCTAGATTCAGATTGTCTAATTTTACTAAAGTCTACTAAGTCTAAAGCTACCTTAGATTTCTACAGGCACAATGGTAGCTAACTCCCGCTCCTAGTGCCGCGTGAATCGCCTGAAAATTCCATCACAAAATGCCCAAAGGCCACCAAGACGCAGCCAGTGAGCTACGGCGGCCGATTCTAGCGCGGTGTGCCCTCGCTAGAATTCTGATGCTGCAGGTGCAGTGGATGCCAGCTCTTCATTGACGGTCGGCAGTGCCATGTTGCCAGCGGCTTCAATCAAAACATCCGATACGGACACCTCCAGCGCGTGGCAAACCGCAGCAAGCATCTCCGAGGAGACTTCCTTGCGGCCGCGTTCCAGCTCTGAAAGGTAGCCGGGGGAAACATGTGCGCTCGCAGCAAGCTCACGCAAGGTAACGCCCTTATCAGCGCGGAAAGCACGCAGTGTCAGTCCCAGTGCTTCACGCAGCAGTGGCTCGGGATGACGAACTCGAGCACTGTGCGACGCCGAAGCCGCCTGGGATCCAGTGGTTTTTTCGAGGAGTGCAGTTGTAGTGTTCATTACTAGGTACAACGGTGCTCAACTTCAATTTGTTCCCGCGTCTTTAAAAATTAACCTTCATGGAGGTCATAGGCGCTTTAATAATAATTCCAATGCACAGTCAACCGCTTGCGTACGAATGGCATTGCGGTCGCCGCTGAGTACCTGAATGCGCTCTCCCCCGTCGCCGGTGTGCGCGGATACCGACGAGTCATTGACCGCGCGCACAACCAACGTCCCATCAGGTCCAGCGCAACCAATAAAGACCTCGCCTGCGGGATGTCCATCCTGCGAATCCGGCCCGGCAACCCCCGTTAGCGATACCGCCCACGTGGAATGGCAAACCTTTCGTGTGCCCGCCGCCATCGCTGCGGCAACCTCTTCGGAGACCACCCCGTGGGCATCGATAAGCTCCTGGCTAACGTTGGCTAAGTCGACTTTCAAATCGGTGGCATAGGTAATAAGGCCGCCACGGAGCACCGTCGATGCGCCGGAGACGTCCGCGACGGTGGCACTAGCCAAACCCGCGGTGAGCGACTCACAAAATGCCACGGTCTCGCCTTTGCGTGCAAGCGCGCGGATAATCTCAGCGGCTAACACTTAGTTATGCTTTCGCGCATCGAGCAAATATTGCACGCCAGTAACCACCGTGACGGCAACAGCCACGAGCATGACAACATAGGTTGGAATATCCATCCAGCCTGGCAGTGGGCACAAGTACATTGCCACTGCGAACGATTGCAAGACGGTCTTGAGCTTGCCGCCTTTCGATGCCGGAACGACCTTGCCATTGCGCAACATCCACATCCGCCACAAGGTGATACCGAATTCCCGAATCAAAATGACAACGGTAATCCAAATCGGCAACACACCAACGATGTTCAACGACACCAACGCAGCAGTCATCAACGCCTTGTCGGCGATCGGATCTGCGATCTTGCCAAAGTCGGTGATGAGGCCGCGTGCGCGCGCAATATCGCCGTCTAATTTATCCGTCGCCATTAACACGGCGAATAGACCAAAAGCCCACCACTGAAAACCAGCAAGCACCAACCACACGAAAATTGGGATAAATAAGATGCGCAAACTGGTCAGAACATTGGGCAGGTTCCAGTTTGAAGGCTTCGGTGATTCGAAGCTTGAGTTCACGCTTTCCTTTGAAGTGGCCACACAAGACATAATACCGTGCATGTATTTTTCATGGTTCATCCCACCGAGATGGACCTAAAAATTGCGTACAATCAGACCAATGAAATACTTCGCAGTCATTTACGATTACAACGCAAACAACCCGCGCCTCGACGAGGTTCGCCCTCAGCACCGTGAGTTTATTGAAACCTTGCACAACCAGGAACAGATCCTGGGCTCGGGTCCTTTTACGGACTCGAAGCGCGGCGCTCTCATCATCTTGAAGCTGGATGAGGACACCACCGTTGACGATGTTGTCACCATCATGGACGGCGATCCCTATTGGATCGAAGAAATTGTTAACAAACGCGATATCCGTGAATGGGGACCTGTGACCGCGTCGTTTGAAATCTAGCACCGACGCCATTTCGGCACTCGAGCAAGGAAAAATCGGGCACCAGCTACTACATGATGTAGAGCTGGTGCCCGACTTTTAGTGTGAAAGCCTAGCCACACACCGACTATTTGCCGTTCGGCAATTCGCTTTCTGGAAGTTCGGAAGCGTAACCGACAAGCTCGCCCTGCTTATCGCGAACAATGCGGTTGCCTTCATCATCCCAGTCATAGTGGTTGTGCGAGATGCGGATGCCACCCTGGGATTCATCACGCTTGTTTTTGATGACAGACGCCACGACAGTGATCACAAGTACACCAACGATGACCAACAGGGAAGCAACGGTTCCTACCTCAGGGACGGAGACGTTCTCACCACCGTTGATAAATGGCAGGTTGTTTTCATGCAGAGCATGAAGCAGCAGCTTGACACCAATGAATCCGAGGATGATGCCCAGACCGTAGGACAAGTAGACGAGGCGGTCCAACAGGCCGTCGAGCAAGAAGTACATCTGACGCAGACCCATGAGAGAAAACGCGTTGGTGGTAAATACCAGGAATGCTTCCGAGGTAATACCGTAGATCGCTGGGATCGAGTCAAACGCGAACATGATGTCAATCAAGCCGATAGCTACCAGCGCGATGAACAACGGAGTCAGCGCGAGCTTGCCCTTTTGAGGCCCTGACTCTTCCCGGTGAGTCAGCTTATCGCTGTGGTAACGCGGGGTGACGTGAATGACCTTGCGTAGCCACTTAATGATGAGCATGTCATTAGGGTCAGTTTCTTCTGCGTCTCGAATTTCATCAATAACCAGCTTGACAGCGGTAAAGAGCAGGAAGATTGCGAAGAGGTAGAAGACATCGGACCACGCCGCGATGACGGCTGCACCCAGCAAAATAAAGACCAGGCGGAAGATCAGCGCAAGAACAATACCGATCAACAGCACCTTTTGCTGGTACTTACGCGGGATCTTAAACGCACCCATAATCAAGGCGAAGACAAAGAGGTTATCGACCGACAACGCCTTTTCTGTCACATAACCCGTGTAGTACTGCAGCGCGTGCTCTTGGTCCCACAAACCCCAGACCAACAGGCCGAAGAGCAGCGCGATGGCTACGTAAAACGCAGTCCACGTTCCTGACTCTTTCAAGGTTGGTTCGTGGGGTGTTTTAACGTGCGAATAGAAATCAAAAATGAAGAATCCGGCAATAACCGCACCGGTTAAAAGCCAAATCCATATAGGTACACCCATTGTAAATCCTCCGGTCTCATGAAAACTAAAATTGACCGGAGGTCTCCCCCACCCACCGAAGTGGGCCGACACGACCGGGAGAATCTACGCTTTATCCATGGGGATAAAAGCAGTTCTTCCGTGCTGACGATCAGTGCCGATTAATAGGGTACTCCCCTCCAAGACGTCTCATATCCTACACGAAAGCCCCACCTAATCAACGACCGGTACTAGGTCGCGATTAAATGGAGCTCGGTGAGACTACAACCACCTAGTTAAAAAGCACCAGGGGTTGGGTTATAGGTCGCTTGGACGGTGCGGCTCTCGCCGTCATCGCTAGGCGATGCATCGGTCGCTGCTGCCTCATTAGCTTCCGCCTCGGCAGCCATCTCTTCTTGAACTTCCTTGGGAGCTTCCGCTGGGTCGGCGCCCTTAATCATCCAAACAATGGTTTCTAGTTCTTCGGGTTTGACCAGGACCTCACGTGCCTTCGAGCCTTCGGATGGGCCCACGACACCGCGAGATTCCATCAAGTCCATAAGGCGTCCAGCCTTGGCGAAACCGATGCGTAACTTGCGCTGCAACATGGAGGTCGAGCCCAGCTGCGAGGTGACTACGAGGTCAACTGCCTCGAGCAAGTCATCCATGTCCTTGCCGATATCATCATCGATTTCCTTCTTAGCCGCCGATGCCTTCTCCTCGGTCACGCCCTCGGTGTAGTTCGGCTGTGCTTGATCCTTGGCGGCTTCTACCACGGCCTGGACTTCTTCATCGGCGACGAACGCACCCTGCACGCGCACTGGGCGTCCGCCCTGCGGGATGAACAAAGCATCGCCCATACCGATGAGCTTTTCCGCGCCACCTTGGTCCAAGATGACTCGGGAGTCGGTCAACGAGGAGGTAGCAAAAGCCAGACGGGAAGGAACGTTGGTCTTGATCAAGCCAGTCACAACATCCACGGATGGACGCTGCGTGGCCAGAACCAGGTGGATACCTGCCGCACGAGCCTTTTGTGTGATGCGCACGATGGAGTCTTCGATTTCCTTCGGTGCGGTCATCATCAAGTCCGCCAACTCGTCGACGACACAGACGATAAACGGATATGGACGCATCTCACGCTGCGAGCCCGGAGGTGCTGTCAATTCACCCGAACGCACCTTGCGGTTGAAGTCCTTGATGTGGCGCACACGAGCAGACTTCATGTCCATGTAGCGCTGTTCCATCTCTTCTACCAACCACTGCAAGGCAGCCGCAGCCTTCTTCGGCTGCGTAATGATTGGAGTGATCAAGTGCGGAATGCCCTCATAAGGAGTCAATTCCACCATCTTCGGATCCACCAGAATCAAGCGCACATCTTCGGGAGTAGCCCTAGTCAGCAAAGAGACCAGCAGGGAGTTGACAAATGCCGATTTACCGGAACCGGTAGCGCCGGCGACCAGCAAGTGCGGCATCTTTTGTACCGATGCCGAGATGAACTCACCTTCGATGTCTTTGCCCAAACCAATGAGCATGGGGTCCTGATCCGCAATGGTGGCAGGTGCCTCCAGTACCTCACGAAGACGAACCATTTCACGGTCCGGGTTAGGCACCTCAATACCCACGGCGGACTTGCCCGGAATCGGCGTCAACAGACGTACGTTCTCGGTCGCAACTGCATACGCCAAGTTGGACTGCAGGTTGGTGATCTTCGAGACCTTCACGCCAGGTCCCAACTCGATTTCGTAGCGAGTAACTGTCGGACCACGGCTAAAGCCAGTTACGGCTGCGTCGATCTTAAACTCGGCAAAGACATCAGTAATTGCTTCAATCGTTCGATCATTGACCTCCGTGCGCTCCTTCGACGGCGCACCTGGGGTCAGCAGGTTGGTCTCTGGGATTTCATAGTCCGGCGCTTCAAAAGCACCGGACTCACCACTGACCGCATCTTCTTCTTGCGCAACAGGCTCAGCTGAAGGCTTGCCCGTTACCGGATCCACACCAGAGCGAGCCAGGATCGCCTGACGCATCGCGTCTTGCGACGAGGAGACAACATCGCCGTTTCCTTCCTCTGCCGCAGGAGCTGCCGGAGCCGGCTTCGACTTCTTGATCACCTGCGTGGGCTCGGGCTTCGGGGTTTCCGGCGCCGCTGGAGCCGCAGGTGTCGTTGCGGCAGGTTTTGGAGACTTCGGCTCTGGTGCAGAGCTCATCGCCGGCAGGATCTGGGTGTCGTTTTCTGACGGCCCCTCATCGATTGGGTACCGGCCTGGCTCAGGCGCATCCGCAGGATAAGCATCCATGGGGCTGCGCGGGGCTGGACGGGGGCTTACCCGCGGCGTAATCCGTGGGCTCGTTCGGGAAGGGCGTGAGCTAGCTCGGCCGCGCTCAATATCCTCAATGTCATTGCTTACTGAACCGTAGAGGTCATCGTCTTCTTCTTCATCGAAGCCATCAGCCGCGTCTTCTCCTGATATCAAGGTCTTAATTCGTGCGCTAATGAAGTCAAACGCTTCTCGCACAGTAATGCCGGTGACACGGAGTGCACCGTAGATGATGACTAAGACCAACAGCGGGACTGCTACGTAGGAAGAAAAGCCAGCTGCCAGCAGCCCACCAGTCCACGCACCTACGGCACCGCCCGCGGCGATACGGTCGGCCCAAGCGCCCGGGTTTCCGGCGAACAAGTGAATTAAACCAAGCATCGCGACGATAATCAGTGTGGTCCCGATTATCACGCGCGTCGGAATTCCACGCTCCGGAGTACTAATGTCAAGCATCAGGACTAGAGCTAAGGCAATCAGCGCTACGGGCAGCACCAGTGCGCCGGCGCCGATAACCAAATGAATGCCTTGAGCTAAGGCAGCACCAATCGGCCCCGCGATATCGAGCCATACCGAAGCGCCCACAATGGCAGCAAGTCCGAGCAAGATAAGCCCGATGGCATCAGGATTGGTTACTCGCCAGCCCGTCGCATCAGCGTCTTGGACATCCTCCTCTTCTTCGACATCGTCAAAGTCGTCCAAGGAAAGCTCTTCCTGGACAGGTTCTTGACGTGCTTTTGAAGTTACGCTCGACTTGCGCCGTTTGCGGGGCGCTGGTTTATCGGTAATGTCGTCAAACTCCTTTTCATTTCTCAGTTGATCATCGTCATGAAGATCGCGGTCATATCCGCCGTCATCATCAGAAGCCGGTTTCAGACTTGCCATCCCCTCCCCTAGTGAACGCGTCATGCTACCCAGGCCACGGGCAGTAGCGCCCGCCGCCTTGGAAAGTCCGCGTCCGACAGCACCGAAAGCGCTACCAGTTCGCTGATGAGCGTTGGTAGCGCTTGGTGTTACCTGCAATTTAGTCTCACTAGAGGAAGCACTTCGCGCTTGAGCAGGCCGAGACCGGTTCGCACTCTTGGTGCTAGAGCGAGGTCGGCGCGACGAGCGAGAAGTATTCTTGACAGACATACCTGTAACTTTAGCCGCAGATGCACCTCTCGTCACATTAGCCACACTAGAATGACGGGATTTTCTTACTTAATTTTTGCGGGAAAGTAACCCGTAAATCTAACGGGCGATTTTGGAGCCATCCCCATTGATGGTTACGTCTGCGATATCTCGGCCGGAGACCCAGATCAACAACTCTCCTACTTCACCGCTCACGCGAACGACATCGCTGCCGCTGCGAGCTACTCCCCGTTTATCCGCCGCAACGATTCGATCAAAACCTCGCGGGTGAAGAACCACTGGACTCTTTGATTTCCTCAAACTCATCGGCGCAAACATCTTGAGGGAGGAATAAAGCTGTTTTTGTGCAGCCTGAGACAGCGGTTGCGGATCAGTCATGCCATTGGCGCGGCGAACATCTTCATGGTGGATAAAGTTTTCCATCGTGTTCATCTTCGCGTCGAAAGGCTTGAGCCACCGGGGCGGGCCCGCGGCCCAGCTATTGACTACATCTTCGAAGTCACGGTCGAGAGTTTGATCCGTGAGATCTTCTAAACGCGACTCCAGCTGTGGAATGAACATTCCACCTGCTGCATCCTGGCGATTTTCGCGGATCCATAAATGCGCGGCTAAGTCTTTAGTCTCCCACCCCTCACACAGGGTCGGAGCGTCCGGACCTAGTTCTAAAAAGAGATGCGCTAATTGATTTCGTTGTGCAGAAGAAAAAGTCATGTCCCCCAGCATAGCTATGCTGGGGGACAAAAAGCCGGTGAAAGCCCTTAAAGACTACTGAGAAGGACGGGTTGCTTTGACTTCGTCCTCGTCTGCAACCAAGACCTCTCCAGAGGTGCCAATGATGGTCGGCAAGATAACTGGCTCGCGCTTGTACTGCGAATCCATCAGCTTGGAAACCTTACGGCGCAAACGCTGGACCATGCGGTAGGTGTCATTTTCACCTTCGGATGCCAAGTCATTCATGGTATTTTCTACCAACTCAGCAACCTCGGGCACGATACCGCGGTCATCATCGCTAAAGCCCGTCGTGGAGACCGTTGGGTGCTCCAGCAGACGCGAGGTGCGGTTATCAATTACACAAGTAATCGAGACCACGCCGCCCGAGCCTAGATTGGTGCGGTCCGCGAGCGTATCCGCGTCGACGTCGCCCATGTTCACACCGTCAACATAGAGGTGACCAACAGTCAGCTGGCCAACGACCTGTGCACGACCATTTTGCATGTCCACAACAACACCGTTTTGTGCCAAGACAACTCGGTCGCGGTCAACACCCGTGGAAATGGCCAATTCCTTATTGGCACGGAGGTGACGCCACTCGCCGTGAACCGGCATAGCGTTCTTTGGTCGAGCTGCATTGTAGAGGAACAGCAACTCGCCGCCGTAGCCGTGGCCGGAAGCGTGAACCTTAGCTTCCTTATTGGTAATAACCTGAGCGCCGATCTGCGACAGCATATTCATTACGCCGTAGACAGCTTCTTCATTACCTGGAATCAGGGAGGAAGAGAACACAATCATATCGCCGTCACGAACGGTGATCTGACGGTGCTCACGTCGTGCCATACGCGACAATGCTGCCATGGGCTCGCCCTGAGTACCGGTGGTAATCAAGACCACCTTGTGCGGAGCCATCTTTGCTGCGTCTTCAATGGAAACGATGGTTCCGCGCGGGACCTTCAAAAACCCCATCTTCTCGGCGATTTCCATATTGCGCAGCATGGAACGACCGTTGAAGGCCACCTTGCGGCCAGCCTTTACTGCGGCATCGATAGCAGCCTGAACGCGGTAAACGTTGGATGCAAACGATGCGATGATAACGCGCTGGCGGGCGCTTGCGACTAGTCGGTTAAAGGTAGCCGGGATGTCGCCTTCTGATGCGGAAACGCCTGGAATGTTTGCATTCGTCGAGTCACACAGCATGAGGTCAACGCCTTCATCCCCGTAGCGAGACAATGCTGGAAGGTCAGTAGGACGACCATCCAATGGAGTTTGATCCAGCTTGATGTCACCGGTGTGGATGACGTTGCCAGCTGGGGTTCCCAGCATGACACCGAGTGCGTCTGGCACAGAGTGGTTTACTGCCCAGAAGCGTGCACGGAATGGGCCGTAGCTTACATCGGACTTCTCGTTGACCTCGATGAACTTAGGTCGCTGGCGGTGTTCTTTACACTTGGCTGCGATCAAAGCAATGGTGAAACGGGAAGCAACGATTGGAATATCAGAGCGCAGCTTCAACAGCCACGGAATAGCACCAATGTGGTCCTCGTGCGCGTGAGTGACAATCAAGGCCTCAATCTTGTCGATCTTGTTCTCGATTGGACCAAAGTCAGGCAGAATCAAGTCCACGCCGGGCTCGCCGGACGATGGGAAAAGCACGCCACAGTCAATGACCAACAGCTTTCCGTCATATTCGAAAACGGTCATGTTGCGGCCAATTTCCGAAATGCCACCCAGTGCGTAAATACGCAGCGAGCCCTTAGCCTGCTTTGGTGGCTGTGGAAGACGCTTGGTCAAATCTGCGCCCTGCATGGACTTTGGAACGTTCCGGCGGTTGTTATTATTTCCGCCGCGACGGTTGCCACGTCCGCCTTGATTGTTGTTGCCACTCTGGCTGTTATTGCCGCCCTGGTTGTTGTGGCCATTATTGCCACCCCGGCCACGGCCGCGGGAACCACGGGAACGGGAGCGACGGTTGTTATTTCCGCCCTGGCCACCATTGTCCTGGTTGTTGTGGCTATTCTCCGAGCCATTCTTGTCGGAGTTATATGACTTTGCCTCTGCCCGCTCATTCTGTGCGGACTGGGCCGAGTCGTCAGGTGCCTGGAAAACAGGCGAAGCCGCTTCATTTGAAGCGGTTTCCTGCGCCTCCGCAGGTGGACCCGCCTTTCGGGTTACCTTACGGGGACGGTTACGGGATTCATTCATTCTTTAAGGACTCCAGCCTTCTTCATCGTCTTACGGAGATCCTCGAGCTCCTCGGCATCTGCGCCGAGTACTGGCAAACGAGGATCTCCAACTTCAATGCCCTGCATACGCAGAGCTTCTTTTGCAAGTGTTACGCCTCCAAGACGGGCTTGTTGCTCCGCCAGAGGGATAAGAGTTTGTGCGTTAATTTCCCGAGCACGGTCGATATCACCGTGGTCAAAGGCATCCCACAGTTCCGCCAGCTCACGTGGAGCGGCATGACCAACAACCGAAATAAATCCGGATGCGCCAACTGACAACCATGGCAGGTTGAGTGGATCATCACCGGAGTACCACGCCAGGTCAGTTTCTGCGATCAGGCGTGAAGCCGCTGCGAAATCACCTTTCGCGTCCTTAACGGCCTTGACGGTGGGAAGCTCTGACATACGCAGCAAGGTATCTGTTTCAACAGGAATACCCGAGCGACCCGGGATGTCATAGACACAGATAGGTAAGTCTGTGGCATTCGCTATCGCTGCAAAGTGCGCGTAGACACCACTTTGAGATGGCTTCGAATAATACGGCGTCACAATCAGTAGGGCATCTGCACCAGCATCGACGCTTGCCTTGGCTAGCTCAATCGAGCTTGCGGTGTCATTTGTGCCCGCACCGGCTGTGAGCTTAGCCCGGTCTCCTACTTCGTCCTTTACAGCTTTGAGCAATTCCAGCTTCTCATCCACAGTGGTCGTGGGTGATTCCCCGGTGGTTCCAGACAAGATCAATGAATCAATGCCGTTGTCCACCAGGTGTGCGGCTAGCTGCCGAGCCTTCTCCACGTCGAATGCGCCGTTACTATCAAAAGGAGTAACCATTGCGACACCGACGCGGCCAAAGTGCTCGACACCTGTCCTTGCTGTCATACCTGTGCTCATGGCTATCAAGATTACCCGCTTAACCCCCTTTTCGGTACATCGGGAGCCGTGTGTGCCGAAAATTGGGTTTCACCTTAGGCGTACGGAGACGATGCCATCTCCGTACCATCAGCCAAAGTTGAGATATTGAAATCATCGAAAAGCACCGGTGCTTGGGCTTTTAACAAGCGCAAACACGCAATAGCAACGCTGCGTATCTCCACGTCAGCGTATTCCGTGGCACGAGCGGCGATAAAGTGCCGCCACGTGCGGTAGTTACCTGTCACCACAATTCGTGACTCTGTGGCATTGGGCAAAATGGAGCGAGCAGCTTGTCGTGCCTGTTTCATGCGCAAAATAGCATTTGGCTCATCAGCAAGCTTTTCTTCTAGTGCACTCAACAGCTCTTCGTAGACAAAACGGGTTTCATCAACGGCACCTAATAAAAGCCGCGATAGCTGCTCATCATCCGCGATGGATTTGGGGACGACGACCTCAGCGTTTTCCGGATGGACGAAACGCTGCGACAGCTGTGAGAAAGAAAAGTGACGATGGCGCACTAATTCGTGACATGCGGAGCGCGAAATACCCTGAATATAAAGGGTGGCCGTGGCGTGCTCTAGCAGTGCGTCGTGGCCGACTTCGAGAAGGTGCCGCAAATAGGACTCATTAGTCTGCGTCCGAGGATTCGGCTTATCAAAAGAGTCGTAACACGCCCTCCCGGCAAATTCCACGAGGGCTTCTGCATCGGTCGCCGCATCATCGCGGTCCCACTGTGGTTCGGGTGGTTTGTGAAATTGCGTTGCAGCAATCAGCTGCACATTAAGGTGTACTTGCTCGGCCATTTACAGCCCCAAGTACTTTTCCAGCCCGTAGGTCAGACCTGGGTATTTCTCGATTTCGCGGACACCCAGCAATACGCCTGGGGTAAAGGAATTGCGGTCATAAGAATCCTGGCGGATCGTCAGCGACTGTCCTTCTGCACCAAAGATAACCTCCTCGTGCGCGACCATGCCGCGGGTGCGAACAGCGTGCACCGGAATGCCGTCGACCAAAGCGCCACGGGCACCATCCAAGCTTTGTGCTGTGGCATCAGGCATTGCTCCCATGCCTGCCTCAGCGCGGGACTGAGCGATGCCCTGAGCGGTATGGATGGCGGTTCCAGAAGGTGCGTCGAGCTTGGTTGGGTGGTGGAATTCCACGACCTCCGCCGTTTCGAAATACGGTGCGGCTTGACGCGCAAAGACCATCGTCAGCACGGCAGAAATAGCGAAGTTCGGTGCAATTAATACATTGCCGGCGCCTTCCTGCTGAGTCCACGCTTCTACTTGCTGCAAACGCTCATCAGTAAATCCGGTTGTTCCAACAACGCAGTGCATGCCTTGCGCAATGCAGTATTCCAAGTTTCCCATGACGGAATCTGGCTGGGTGAAATCCACCACTACTTCCGCGCCATTGAGAGACAGCAGTTCCAAGGAGTCGTCCCGACCGATCGTCGCGACCAGCTCGAGGTCATCGCTTGCTTCCACACCTTCAACCACGGCTTGTCCCACACGGCCTTTGGCACCAAGCACACCGACTTTAATCGTCATTTTCTACCTTCTCCTCTTTGCGTTTTACGTTGGTAAAAATCTTCTCTAGCCCTCAAGTGTAGCGAGCTGCGCTGCTATCGTTAGAACCATGCGTATCTATATTGCTTCCATCTTCGTTGATGATGTTCAAAAGGCCCATGACTTCTACGTTGATAAGCTCGGATTTGTCGTCAAAGACAGCGTCAAAAATGGCGACTTTTGGTGGCTAACCATCACCAACCCAGACGGCGGTACAGAGCTACTTCTAGAACCCAATGCTCACCCAGCCGCAGTCGCTTACACCGAAGCCATCCGCAAGGACGGAATTCCAGCCACCCAATTCCTCTCCGACGATGTGGAAGCGGAAACTGCAGCACTCAAAGAAAAAGGCGTGACCTTTACCATGGACCCAACCGACGTTGGTCCATCTGTCATCGCAGCATTCGATGACACGTGTGGCAACATCATTCAGCTTGTGCAATTGAAGCACTAATCAATCTCCACCCCACTGTTATCAAATTGTCTCAATAGTCACTGATAAAACAGCTAAGATGGCAGTATGACTACCAGCCGCTTTTCCCTCATCGCCCTTAGCTTGGCAGCCACTACTGCACTACTCGCTGCCTGCTCCTCCCCCGCTGATGAAGCTGCGGATTCAAGCGCACCTTCAGAACCGGCCCAGGAGACCACCTCAAGCGCCGCTGCTACCAGCGAAGAAGACACGGCGGCTACCACGTCTCCCAACACGATAGAAGCAACCACCAACGGTTCAGAAGAACTACCACCAATGGGCTCACCTGATACCGCGGATAAACAGCAACGGCCTGCGTCAGGCACCGATCTGGTGCCAGTCGGGGTCCGTGTCGCTGACCACGGGTCATTTACCCGCGTCGTATTGGACTATGAAGGCTCTGGTTCAGCTGGCTGGTTTACTACGTTGACCCCTGAGCCCACCCAGCAGGCGTCTGGCTTCCCCATTGAATATGAGGGCACCACTGCCATCAATGTCGGCGTGGAATCGACACCGTGGCCTTCAACTCCGGAATTGGAAGAAAAGTACATGGACTTTGGCACTACCCCTGGTGCAGGAGTTGTCACCGGCGTTGAATTCGTCACCACCTTTGAAGCCCAGTCACAATATGTCATCGGGCTGAAAAAGGAATCCGCCTACTCGGTCACTTCCCTCGAAGATCCATCGCGCGTGGTCATCGACATCATGAACTAATACCGATCACAAAAAGCAGTGCCTCCGTCTTGGAAGCACTGCTTTTTAGTTAAGGGTGAAGGCTTAAGCCTCGACTGGAACCAGGGAGATCTTGCCGCGGTTATCAATATCCGCGATTTCTACCTGAATCTTATCGCCGACGTTGACAACGTCTTCGACCTTTTCAATTCGCTCATCGCCACCGAGGTTGGAGATGTGAATAAGACCGTCACGGCCTGGCGTGATGGAGACAAAGGCGCCGAAAGCGACTGTCTTCACAACGGTGCCCAAGAAACGCTCGCCGACCTTCGGAAGCTGCGGGTTCGCAATGGCATTGACCTTTTCAATGGCTGCGTCTGCGGCTTCACCGGAAGTAGCGGAGACATAGACGGTGCCGTCGTCTTCGATCGACACATCTGCGCCGGTTTCTTCCGTGATGGTGTTGATGGTCTTGCCCTTCGGGCCAATCAACTCACCGATCTTGGATACTGGAATCTTGATCGAGGTGATCTTCGGAGCCAGTGGAGACATCTCATCTGGTCCGTCAATGCCCTCAGCCATGATGTCCAAGATCTCTTCGCGGGCATTGCGTGCCTGCGACAAAGCATTAGCCAATACCTCGGATGGGATGCCATCCAGCTTGGTATCCAGCTGCAGTGCGGTGATGTAGTCGCTGGTACCCGCGACCTTGAAGTCCATATCGCCGAATGCGTCTTCTGCACCCAAGATATCGGTCAAAGCGACGAAGCGCTCTTCACCGTCGACCTCGCCGGAGACAAGACCCATCGCAATACCAGCAACCGGTGCCTTCAGCGGGACGCCAGCGTTGTACAAAGACATCGTCGAAGCACAGACCGAACCCATGGAAGTAGAACCATTGGATCCAAGAGCCTCAGAGACCTGGCGAATGGTGTACGGGAACTGCTCGCGTGGAGGGATGACCGGCAGCAACGCACGCTCTGCGAGTGCACCGTGGCCAATCTCGCGGCGCTTTGGAGAACCAACACGACCGGTTTCACCGGTGGAGTATGGCGGGAAGTTGTAGTGGTGGATATAACGCTTGGACTCCACTGGGGTCAAAGAGTCAATGGTCTGCTCCATCTTGAGCATATCCAAGGTGGTCACACCAAGAATTTGGGTTTCACCGCGCTCAAACAACGCAGAGCCGTGTACGCGTGGGATCAAACCAATCTCAGCGCCCAGGTCACGGATATCTTCTGCCGCACGACCATCGATACGGAAACCTTCGGTGAGGATCTTCTCACGCACGATTTCCTTCATCAACTGGTTGTAAGCAGCGCGGATCTGCTTGGACGCATCATCTTCGGTAAAGACCTCGAGCAGCTGTGCTTCGACTTCTTCCATGTGCGCATTCGTAGCTTCGTCGCGCTCCTGCTTCGCAGCAATGGTCATCAGCTTGCTGAGCTTCTTCTCAGCCTTGCGTGCAACCGCGTCGTAGACCTCGTCAGCGTATGGCGGGAAAAGCTGGAATTCCTTCGTTTCCTTCGCCGCGCGTTCAGCAAGTCCTGCCTGTGCTTCACACAGAGTCTTGATGAATGGCTTGGCTGCTTCGAGTCCGGCTGCAACAGTGGACTCTTGCGGCGCTGGTGCGCCTTCAGCAACGCGTTCGTGCACGTGCACGCCAGCGCCTGCTTCAACCATCATGATGGCAACGTCGTCGACGTTTTTGCCCTTGTTCTTGCGGCTGACAATACGGCCGGCAACGACCATTTCAAACAGCGCACGCTCGTGCTGTTCTGCATTCGGGAATGCCACCCACTGGCCTTCTGGGTGCTTATCATCAGCCAGCAGTGCCATGCGGACACCGCCGACAGGGCCAGATACTGGCAAACCGGAAAGCTGGGTTGCAGCCGACGAGCCGTTGATGGCGATGACGTCGTAGTATTCCGCTGGGTCCAAGCTCAAGACGGTATTGATGACCTGAACCTCATTGCGCAGGCCCTTAACGAAGGTCGGGCGCAGCGGGCGGTCAATCAGACGACACGCCAGGATGGCTTCAGTCGATGGGCGGGCTTCGCGACGGAAGAAAGAGCCGGGGATTTTACCTGCGGCATACATGCGTTCTTCCACATCCACGGTCAGCGGGAAGAAATCAAGTCCTTCGCGCGGCTGGTTGGATGCAGTCACGGTGGTCAACAGCATGGTGTCATCATCAAAGTAGGTGGTGACAGAACCATCAGCTTGACGGGCTAGCTGGCCAGTTTCGAAAGTGATGGTGCGGGTACCAAAGTCACCGTTGTCTAAAACAGCGGTTGCTTCGAGGATGTCAAAGTCTTCATCTTTTGCGAAGCTGACTTGGTTATTTGGGTTTAGTGCTTTCCCGCTATTGCGTGGACTCATTAAGAGGGGATCTCCTTCGTAGAGTATCTGGCGATCATCGGTGTCGCCATCAAAAGTGTTCATTTACGTATTTATGCACGTACAACATTCCACAGTCTACCAAAGTCGCTGCTCGTTCACACTGTGAGATTGATTGGCCGAGTCAAGCCTAGAAAACGCAAAAAAATCGCCACTGTTTGTCATGATGACAACAGCGGCGATTGACGCAAGCTTTAGCGACGCAGGCCCAGACGGGAAATCAGGTCACGGTAACGGTCAATGTTGTTCGCAGCCAGGTACTTCAGCAGGCCACGACGACGACCAACCATCAGCAACAAGCCACGACGGGAGTGGTGGTCATGCTTGTGGAACTTCAGGTGCTCGGTCAAAGTATTGATGCGAGAGGTCAGCAGTGCAACCTGTGCCTCTGGGGAACCGGTATCGGTCTCGTGCAGTCCAAATTCCTTGAGGATTTCGGACTTCTTCTCAGCGGTCAATGCCATGAGATTATCTCCTATAAATATTTCAGTCCGCATAAAACAAACAGCCTAAGCTGCTACTTCGCAACTGCTGCGAACCGCAGTCACAAAGCGAGGGTTAATATTACCGTGACTGGGCCAATCGGCCAAATAGTTGCGCTAGCTTGTCGATGAAATCGGGCACGAACGTATCCACGTCCACCCCAACGGCAACACGCGTTTCCACATCGGTGCCTTCCCAACGACCAATTGTTCGGCCAATGGTCGGGCCTTCGGTGTCTACCTGCAGTGGCAAAATGAGACAATCCACCAAGTCGGGGTCGGCAGCCACGGCGACTGCGAGTGGATCATGGAGCGCACAACCCTCCATGTGCGGATTGTTGTCTTGGTACGCGTCGATGTAATACCCCGCCATATCGGCAAAGACATCACCCGCGGCACTTCCCCGCCAGGAATCTGCTTCTGCGCGCGTTAGCTGTGTTTGCATCGTCACATCCAAGCCCACCATGGTCATGTCTTCCGCAAGTTGGTACACGGTATTCGACGAGTGTGGATCTTGGGAAATATTGGCTTCAGCAGCCGGAGAGACATTCCCCGGTACCGTCAGCGCGCCGCCCATAGACACCATGCGGATACTGCGCAGCGTCTCATCTTGTTCGAGCGCACGAGCCAGGGTGGTTTGCGCGCCGGTGGGAACAACAACTAGGTCCTCACCGTATTTGGCAGCCGATGCGATAAGAAACTCCACGGCATCGCCCGCAGAGTCCGCTTTCTCAGCAGCGATATCAACGTTTCCCACGCCATCCGCGCCATGGATGCGCGCCGATGCCTCTGAGACCTCAAAACCCGCCACGGTGGCACCTGCGTACACGGGAATCTCTGGCTGGCCGAGCAGCTCCAACAACGCTTGGGTATTAGCCATCCCCTGTTCCACCGTGACATTGCCGTAGGTGCCGGTGATACCAATGAGCTCAATATCAGGGTGCGCAATGGCATAAGCGAGCGCAAAGGCATCATCGATACCCGTGTCCAAGTCCAGAATCATTTTCATAATTTAAGCGCTTTCAGATTGCAGGAAGTAGGTCGTCGGCCCCATCTGCTGCGCGGCCACATCTTCTGCCAAGATCTTACGGGTTTTGATGACATCTTTGGCCATAACGTCGAGCAACTGCTCCACGGAATCAAACTTTTCCATCGTGCGGACATGATCCACAAATTCCACTTTGACATCATGGCCGTACAAATCAGCATCGCGGTCGAGAACAAAAGATTCGACGGAGCGCTGCTCATCACCAAACGTCGGGTTAGTTCCCACCGAAATCGCAGCAGCATAGGCGATTTCTGGTTCCATATTTCCACTCACCGGTGCCTCAGTCGGCAAGATCGTCAGCCACCCTGCATAGACTCCGTCGGCTGGCAATGCCACGGTGTCATGGAAATACTGATTCGCCGTAGGAAAGCCCAATTCTTTGCCGCCGCGCCCAGCACCGCGTACGACAGGTCCAGACACCGAAAAGTGCCGCCCTAATGCCCAATTGGCCCGCGCCACATTGCCCTGCGACAGGTACTCGCGCACTGTCGTGGAGGAAATGCGCACCCCGTCATCGTCAAGCAAATCGATGACATCGACTGTCATCCGCGCCGCACAAATATTTTTGAGCGTGTCTGCGGTGCCGGCGGCGTTTTCACCGAAGGTGAAATTCGCGCCAACGACGATGTGGGAGGCGTGCAGCGTATCTTCCAAGAGATATTCCACGTACTTTTCTGGGGTTGTGCCGGAAAGTTCCTTGGTGAAATCGATAACAAGAACTGCGTCAATGCCGTAAGTTTCCGCCAAGGAAAAACGCTCGTGCAACGTGGTAATTCCCAGCGGAGCTCGGCGCGGGAGGAACACAGACACCGGGTGCGGGTCGAAGGTCACCATGACTGCTTTCGAACCCGTCTGGCGGGCTTTATCAACAGTGGCGTTAATTAATTTTTGATGTCCGCGGTGCACACCGTCAAAGACACCAATGGTCACTGCACTGTTGTCTAAGTCTTTGGGGACTGCTGCTGTTCCGTACCAAATATCCACGCCTTACATGCTAGATCATTTGCTTGCCGATTAGACTATGGCCTCATGACTGACTCAGGACTTGTTGTTGTGGATAAACCAGCCGGCATGACCTCTCATGACGTGGTCTCCCGCGTTCGGCGGGAGTTTGGTACCCGCAAGGTTGGCCACGCCGGAACCTTAGATCCCATGGCCACGGGTGTTTTAATCCTGGGTATTGAGCGTGGCACCAAGTTTTTAGCGCACATGGTCGCAGCCACCAAGGCCTATGAAGCTACTATCCGCCTGGGTGCTTCCACGACCACCGATGATTTTGAAAGCGACATCCTGTCAGAAACTTCAGCCGCGCACATCACGGATTCACAGGTCCACGAAGAAATTGCCAAGCTCAGCGGCGAGATCATGCAAAAGCCCGCCAAAGTCAGCGCCATTAAAATCGATGGCAAACGTGCCTACCAGCGCGTTCGTGATGGCGAGGACATCGATATTCCTGCCCGCCCGGTCACCGTGAGCCGCTTTGAGGTGCACAATAGCCGGATGGATCCCCGCGAGTTAGATGTCACGGTGGAATGTTCCTCTGGTACCTATATCCGCTCCCTTGCTCGCGATTTAGGTGCTGCGCTGGGCGTCGGCGGGCATTTAACGGCGCTTCGTAGAACCGCCGTCGGGCCATTTTTGCTTGACGATGCCTCCCCGATCGATGCCATGCAACTGTCCCTGAGCTTGGATGAGGCGTTGGTGCGCTGCTATCCCCGCTTGGATGTCACCGCCGAAGAGGCGCACAAGCTCGCGATGGGCCAATGGCTAGAACCACGTGGCCTCAAAGGCACGCACGCAGCAGTAGGCCCCGATGGCCGCTCAGTAGCGCTCATCAAAGAACAAGGAAAGCGTTTGGCCACCGTCTTTGTGGCACATCCGTCGACGTTGAGCTAATACGTCAATCGCTCGTGGCCAAGGCCAGCTTCCACGGTGGTGGAGACAATGATGTAGCCATCGCGCACCATCCAGCGCCCGCAGATAAACGGCACTGGTGTTGGTCGGACCAATAAGTAAGAAATCAACGTGCCATCTTCGCGAATATCTACTTCGGCCTGCTCAAATCCCAACCACCGGTGAGTCATGGGAAACCATGCTTTATAGGTGGCTTCCTTGGCGCAAAATAGCAGCCGGTCAGCAAAAGATATCTCGGCCTTGCGCAAGCGATTAATCTGCGGAATCTCCCCCGACCGCGCAATCATCGACAGCACGCCTTCGGGCAGCGGCTCTGCGACTTCAACGTCTAAACCTAAAGACGTAACCTGTGAGGTCGGCGCGACCACCGCCGCGCGAAAGCCAGGTGTGTGCGTTAAGGATCCGATATAGCCAGCTGGCCATAACGGCATGCCTCGCTCCCCGCGCAAAATCGGCTCCTGGCCTTGATAACCCAGTTCTTTCAGCGCCTCATGCGCACACCAGCGGGCATCCCCGAATTCTGCCTTGCGGGCATCAACGGAATGCGCCGCTACAGATTGCTCCAGCGGGTGCAGATTATGGAAATTGACCAAGTCGGAGGTCTTCGGGTCGGTCTTGACGTAGCAAAACCGTGCGACGTCGGGGAAGAGAGATTTCTCCATCATCATGTTTCATCCTCTTCCATCGTCAACACAGGATATGGCCACAGTTGGTTGCCTTGATGGGACAGCCATTCCCGCGGGTAGCCCAGAGAGACCTCAATATGATCGACTCCATCAATCTTTTCGACGGAAGGCATATGCAAATGGCCATAGATCACTGCCTCCGCGTTATAGCGGGTCGGCCAATGACGAGTATGCCGGGAGCCGCACCATAAACCAATTTCCGACCACCGCATTTTCAGCGTTGGCTCTTGTACCAGCGGCCAGTGATTAATCAGCACCGTCGGCCCGGAAATGCGCGATAGGCGCTTAATCGAGTACGCCAGACGGTCCCAGCACCAGGCACGCACATCCACAAAAGGTGCAATCGCAATCTCATCCGTCATCATAATTTGCCGCTCGGCTGCAGCCGCGATGGCTTGTTCCACCGTGGTTCCGGGTGCACGGAACGAGTAATCGTACAACGTAAATAGCGGCGCAATAGTCACGCCATTAAATACTGGGTAGGGGTCTTCCGGCGTGATGACGTCAATCTCGCGGCAGCCTTCGACTAGCTCCACATATTTTTCTCGTCCTCGGAACTGATCTGTGGAGCGAGAAAATAGTTCATGGTTGCCCGGTGCCCAAATGACCTTGGCAAAACGCGACCGCAGCTCTTTTAAGACCTGCACCACCAGATCGGTGCGTTCGGCGACATCGCCGGCAACAATTAGCCAATCTGCCGGATTTGAAGGCTGGATTTCATCAATCTTTTTACTATTTGCCTTCACCGCAGCATGCAGGTCAGAGACCGCCCACAATGTTGTGTGCGATGACTGTCCAGCCATGATTAACCCCTTGTACTCTGACTTCTATCGACTGCTGAAACTTTAGCAGCCCGTCGGCTCTCCAAGGTTTATCGTCACCGTGGCCAGAAACGTTAGCGCAGTGCTAATCGATGACCGCCCACCGCATCGAATAAAACCGGATCACAACAGCTATGGTTCGCAGGCCAATAAATGCCGCCAAACCGGCCCAAATTCCGGCCAGACCAAGGCCTGCGGCATAGGCGATACCGATGCCAGGCAAAAATCCCACGATCACCGAACCAACGGTAATAGTACGCAGGAAAGCGGCATCTCCCGCGCCCAGCAAGACGCCATCGATGGCGAACAAGACGCCCCCCGCGATGATCATGCCGATCATGATCCACCACGGAATGCGCATGGCCTCTAGCACAGCGGCATCTTGGGTAAAGATTCGCGGAATGATACCTGCGCCCAGTGCAAAGACGGCTGCTAATGCGCCGGAAAAGATGACAGAATAGCGAATGATTTTCTGCCCAGCATTGCGGGCAACATCGACGGACTTGGCACCGAGAGCAGACCCAATGAGAGTCTGCGCGGCGATGGCTAGCGAATCCAGCACTAGCGTGAGGAAGTTCCAGATCTGCAACATTACCTGGTGTGCTGCCAAAGGAGCCGTGCCAAAGCGTGCTGCCACTGCCGCTGCGGATAAAAATGCCGCCTGCAAACTGGCGGAGCGGATGATGAGATCGCGTCCTAACACCAGCTGTCGCTTAATGACCTGTGGCCGCAAGCGCCACGAACCCGTGTGTTGCTTGAGCAGCTCCTGCACAAACAACAGCGCGATAATGCCCATGCCTAAGACATTCGCCCACGCGGAGCCCACTAAGCCCCACCAGTGCACGAAAAATGGCACGGCAATAGCTCCAGGGATTAAACCTGCCAGAGTAAAGTACAACGGCTTTTTGGTGTCTTGGATGCCACGCAACCAACCATTACCGGCCATTTCGACCAAGGTAATAGGAATTGCAAAGGCAGCCACGTGTAACCAGGATGCGGACAGCTTTGCCGTTTCTGGGTTACCGGTCATCCACAGGGCAATCTGACCACCAAATAGCCAGATGACGCAGGCCAGGCCAAAACCAACGATGAGCGCCACATAGGTGGCTTGCACACCCTCAGCAATAGCGCCTTGTTTATCACCAGAGCCAAAAAGCCGCGAGGAACGCGCCGTGGTGCCATATGACAAAAAGGTCAGCTGGGTAGTGACCACAGACTGCACCGCTGCCGCCGCACCGAGAGCCGCCAATTGTTCCGCGCCAAGACGGCCAACCACCGCTGTATCCAACAGTAGGTACAGCGGCATGGCTGCCAGCACGCCAAGTGCAGGCAGCGCTAGGGCAAAGACCCTCCGCGCGGAGATCTGGGACTCTTTAGAATTGACCAACGATATCTGCTAACTCCGCAATAATTTCTTCTGGTTCTCCCCGAGTTGAATAGCCCGCTGCCGGAACATGGCCACCGCCACCTAAGCGAGCAGCAACCTGGGCGCAATTGACGCCATTTGAACGCAAAGATACTGCCCAGAATCCAGGCACTTGTTCCTTAAAGACCACGCCTAAGTCCGTGCCATCCAAGGCACGGACAAAATCGACCATCGTCTCCACTGCAGAATCTGAGTGCCCCGAAATCACGTCATAGCGGCCGACCAGCACTGCCATAGTGTGCTCTCCTGCCGGGATGATTTCAACGTCGGCAAGCACGCGGCCCAGCATCTGCAAATCCTCGGCAGTATTGGAATCCATCAGGTCAACTGAGATCTGCTTGGTATCTAATCCATACTCCATCAGCTGCCCCGCAAAGGTATGCATGTAGGGTCTTCCCCACCGGAAACTTCCGGTGTCGGTCACCAAACCTGCATACATCGCATGAGCGATATCAGCGTTTAAGCTCACGCCTAGTTCTTCCAGCACGGGAGCGAGCACCGTTGTCGTGGATTCACACGCAACGTCGACCAGGTTGATATTGCCAAAGCCATGGTTGGAAGCATGGTGATCGATGCATACAACCTTGCCGCGGCGGATCATCTTTGCCAGGCCAGGTGCCAAAAACCCTGTCCTGTCCAATGAGCCACAATCAACCGTGACGTACAGGTCACAGCCCTGGGGCAACGCTGTCACCACTTCGACGGTCTCGGTGCCGGGGATGGTAAATAGGTTTTCCGAGATAGGCCAATCCTGGCCCACGACGCACCGAGTGGTCTTCCCTAGCTGTTCCAGAGCTAAACGCAATGTCGCCATGGAACCTAGGGCATCAGCATCTGGGCGCAGGTGTGCCACGATGCACACCGAGTCAGCTTCTTGGAGTGCTCCCACCACTTCTGAAATAGAGGACATGGAAAGTTCTATTCCGAGTCCGTCTTATAAGGGTTGGCTTCACCGGCCGGCTTAGCGTTTTCCTTTAGCTTGGCCAGCTCCTCATCACGTGCCCGTGCCCGGGCAAGCAACTCCTCCATGTGTGCCGAAGCTTCAGGCACCGCGTCGAATTCAAACGACAAGGTCGGGGTAAAGCGCACCTGTAGCTGGTCACCGACGATCTTGCGCAACTGCCCCTTAGCGCGGTTAAGTGCCTCGGCTGCCTGGTCGTAATCTGGCTCAGAATCAATATCGACACCGCGGACGGTGTAGAAAACTGTCGCGTCATGCAAGTCACCAGTCACGCGCGTATCCGTAATAGTGACTAGTTCAAGCCTGCGGTCTTTAATTTCACGGTCGATGGCGGTCGCCACAATAGTTTGAATGCGCTTTGCCATCCGGGCCGCGCGTGCATGATCAGCCATGATATCCGCCTCTACTTATCTCGTGTTTAACTCAGGACAATCCTAGTTCATTTCCTAGGAATCAAAAATACTTGCTCTAGGGATAAAGAAGCCGGGCACAAGGCCCGGCTTCTCGTTCCATCTCGTTCACTAAGCTACGTCATGTAGCCCGTACCTTTGATGTTTAGGTACGTGGAACTTCAACCTCTTCGTATGCCTGAATGAGGTCGCCTACCTGGATGTCTGGGTAGGACAAGACCATGCCGCACTCGTAGCCAGCACTGATCTCGTTGACGTCGTCCTTTTCATGACGCAAAGATTGAATCTTCGCGTCAGAAGTGATGACGTTGCCGTCGCGGACAATGCGAACCTTGCCGTTGCGCTTGACCTTGCCGTCGGTGACCATACAACCAGCGATGGTGCCGATAGCAGAGGACTTGAACAGTGCACGGATCTCTGCCCCACCGGTATCGCGCTCTTCGTAGATTGGCTTGAGCATGCCCTTGAGTGCCTGCTCAATTTCTTCGATAGCACGGTAGATAACGGTGTAGTAGCGAACATCGACGCCTTCAGCGTTGGCTTCTTCCGTTGCCTTACCTTCAGCGCGAACGTTGAAGGCAATGATGACAGCGTCAGAGGCTGCAGCCAAGGTGACGTTGGTCTGGGTAACCGCACCAACGCCGCGGTCGATGATGTTGAGCTGTACCTCGTCGTCGATTTCAATATCGAGCAAGGAGTCTTCCAGTGCTTCCACAGAACCTGCGTTGTCACCCTTGAGGATGAGGTTGAGGGTCGAAGTCTCCTTGAGTACTGAATCCAGATCCTCGAGGGAAACGCGCTTGCGGGACTTCGCCTGCATAGCAGAACGCTTACGAGCATCACGCTGCGCAGCAATCTGACGTGCAACACGGTCATCTTCCACAACCAGCAGGTTATCGCCGGCACCTGGAACACCATTCAAGCCCTGAACCTGGACCGGACGGGATGGGCCAGCCTCTTCAACGTCATGACCGAACTCATCGAGCATGCGACGAACGCGGCCGAAGGAGTCACCCACAACGATGGAGTCACCCACGCGCAAGGTACCGCGCTGAACGATAACGGATGCAACTGGGCCACGACCACGGTCGAGGTGAGCTTCAATGGATACACCCTGTGCATCCATGTCTGGGTTAGCAGTAAGCTCCAGCGCTGCATCGGCAGTCAGAACAACTGCTTCCAGCAGAGCGTCGATGTTGGTGCCAGCCTTCGCGGAGATATCCACGAACATGGTGTCGCCACCGTACTCTTCTGGGACCAAGCCGTATTCCGTCAGCTGGCCACGGATCTTATCCGGAGCAGCTTCTGGCTTATCGATCTTGTTCACAGCAACCACGACTGGGATATCCGCTGCCTTGGCGTGGTTGATGGCCTCTACTGTCTGCGGCATAACGCCGTCGTCAGCTGCAACCACCAAGATTGCCAAGTCAGTGGACTTCGCACCACGGGCACGCATGGCGGTAAATGCCTCGTGACCTGGGGTATCCAGGAAGGTAATGACGCGCTCGCCACCATCGACATCAACCTGGGTCTGGTACGCACCAATGCCCTGGGTAATGCCGCCGGCCTCGCCCGCGCCTTCATTCGTCCGACGGATGGTGTCCAACAGACGAGTCTTACCGTGGTCAACGTGACCCATGACGGTTACGACTGGAGGACGCTTCGCGAGGTCTTCCGCCGTACCTTCATCGTCACCAAACTGCAGGTCGAAGGACTCAAGCAGCTCACGGTCTTCATCTTCTGGAGAGACAACCTGAACGTCGTAGTTGATCTCCGCGCCGAGCAGCTGCAAGGTCTCTTCCGAAACCGATGCGGTTGCGGTCACCATTTCACCGAGGTTAAACAGTGCCTGCACCAATGCTGCTGGATCCGCATTGATCTTTTCAGCGAAGTCCGCCAAGGATGCGCCGCGACGCAAACGGATGGAAGCGCCCTTGCCATCTGGCAAGCGCACGCCACCAACTACGTTTGGTGCGCGTAGCTCCTCGTATTCATTCCGCTTCTGACGCTTCGACTTCTTACCGCGTCGTGGTGCGCCGCCTGGACGGCCGAATGCACCTGCAGTACCGCCGCGACGTCCGCCGCGTCCACCTGGACCACTGCGGAATCCACCTGGTGCTCCACCTGGTTGTCCGCCGCCTGGACGGTTGCCTGGGCGACCACCGCGACCGCGTCCACCGGCAGCAGCTGCCTTTTGCGGCATAGCTGCTGGGTTTGGATGCGAAGGCATCATTGCTGGCGATGGACGACGTCCGCCGCCCTGACCACCAGACTGTGGCTTATTCTCGCGGTTGTCTGGACGACCGCCGTCACGCTTTCCACCTTGTGGCTTCGGGCGTGGTCCCTTTCCTCCACCTGGGCGTGGTGCAGGACGATCGCCTGCGCCACCACCGGAAGAAAATGGGTTATTAGCCACGCGACGAGAGCCGCCTGGTTTAGGCATGGAACGTGGGGTTGGCTTGTCGCCGCCTTCTGCACCTGGCTTCGGAGCGCCAGGCTTTGGTGCTCCCGGCTTGGGCGCACCAGGTTTTGGACCGCCTGGCTTTGGGGCACCAGGCTTTGCAGCTGCTGGAGCCGCAGGCTTCTTGGCATCCGCTGCCGGAGTTGGCGCGGACTGTGCCGCTGCTGGCTCCTGGGCTGGTTTCGGCGCGCTTGGCTTCGCAGCTCCAGGTTTTGGTGCACCTGGTTTTGCAGCGCCTGGCTTCGCAGCACCTGGTTTCGGTGCGCCTGGCTTGGCAGCTCCAGGCTTTGGTGCACCTGGTTTTGCTGCAGCCTTCTTTGGCTCAGCCTTTGCTGGCGCAGCCTTAGCTGCGGCCTCGGCGTTGTCGCCACCGATGCCCTGCTCTTCATAATGCGCACGCATCTTTTTCACCACCGGCGGTTCGATGGTGGATGATGCGGTCTTTACAAACTCGCCCTGCTCTTTGAGCGTGCCGAGTAGTTCTTTACTGGTAATTCCGAGCTGTTTTGCCAGCTCATGAACGCGTAGCTTACCTGCCACTTGTCTCCTCTTAGTTTCCCTAGAGGCGACAAGGCGCCCCTAGGATCAGTTACTGACTTTCATCGCTGATGCTTCATCGTTGTGTGCTCATCAGTGTTCGGTCTTCCTTACAATCTCGAAGGTCTTGGATAAGTACTCACGTACTTGACCTGTATCCACGGGTGCGGACAGACGAAGAGCCCGAGCGAATGCTCGGCGCTTCTCCGCAAGCTCGTATGCAGCTAAGTCTGGTGTTATCCAGGCTCCCCTGCCGGGAAGCCGTCTGCCGGGATCGGGGATGATACGTCCTTGAGTATCAGCCACCACACGCAATAACTCCGTGTCCGGTAGGCGCTTTCGTGTTGCTATGCACGTCCGAAGTCGGGTCAAAACCAACTCCTTCCTGCTGCACGTGGGCCATTGTCAATCCTACTTGAAAAGTCGTAAAAATTGAACTTGCGACATTTCTTTGCCCAATGCGGTTGATTACTCGACCTTGTCAGCGTCGGAATGAATATCAATCTTCCAGCCGGTAAGGCGAGCTGCCAAACGTGCGTTTTGTCCTTCTTTACCAATAGCAAGTGACAACTGGTAGTCCGGAACAGTCACGCGTGCTAGTTGCGCTTCAGGGTCAAGCACTTCCACGCGCACTACTTTCGATGGTGCCAAGGCATTGCCCACGTATACGCCAGGATCCTCATTGAAATCAATGATGTCGATCTTCTCGCCACCCAAAGACTGCATCACGTTGGTCACACGCTGACCGCGGGGGCCAATGCATGCACCCTTGGCATTTAGGCCTTTGACCTGGCCGGTGACAGCAACCTTGGAACGGTGTCCTGCTTCGCGAGCGATAGCGACAATTTCCACAGCGCCATCGAGTACCTCTGGTACTTCCAGCTCAAAGAGTCCACGAACCAATTCTGGGTGGGTCCGCGACAATAGAACCTGGACGCGAGCGCCTTCTTTTTGAACGCCAACGACGTAAGCCCGCACGCGGGTGCCGTGGGTTAAACGCTCGCCGGGGATCTGTTCCGCTGGGAGCAAGATGCCGTCTTGGGTTTTGCCTTCTTTAATATCAATCTCGGTACCAAGTTGCACCACGACGATGCCGCGGGAATTCGCGTGAGAATCTTGCTGCACGACGCCAGAGACAACAGTTCCCTGCAGTTCAGCGTAAGAATCGTAGGCGCGGTCTGCTTCTACTTCGCGCAAGCGCTTGAAGATTGCATCGCGGACAGCCGGTGCAGCTACCCGACCGAAGTTGGTGGGCGTGTCATCAAATTCCGTGATGATCTCGCCGTCTTCGTCGCTTTCGGTAACAACGACGGAAACTTCGCCGGTATCAGCATCAATATCTACGCGGGCCTTATGGTTTTCTTCGATGTTGCCATCGCGGTACTCGGTGTATGCATACAGCAGTCCGCTTGCTACAGAAGTCAGCAAGTCCGTAACTGGCACACCACGCTCGGTCTCGATAGCACGCAACGCGTCGATATCAATATTCACTTATTCATCCTTCAACGTTTCCAACAATAACCGCTCGTGTTCCATCCAAGCGGTCAGCTTAGTCTTCAGCAGCCAATTCTTGGGCTGCGTCGAAGCTGAGCTCGACGATATCCTGCTCCACGGCGGGAGCAGGTGCGAATTCAATTTCTACCACTGAACCCACAAGGTTTTCCAATCGCTGTACTTGTACCTTGGCTATATCTCGGGCGCTTGTTACAACAATCACGTTCTGTTCATCCTCGCTGAGAGCGCCAATACGTACTTCACCCAGCGAAGACTTAATCTTGCGGCCCCGATTGCGGCGAAAATGCCGCGGTGCGGTCAGCGGCAGGTCCACGCCAGGGGTCGAGACCTCCAGGGTGTAGCCGGCACCGAAATTGAGCTCGCCAGCTTCTTCGGCGGCGTCGAAGGCGTCACCGATAGTGCGCGACATCTCTTCTAAGACATCCGAAGACGGGCGCTTTTCGCCATCAATACGGATGACTACTTGGGACTTCTTCCCCGCTTTGGTGGTTTTAATCTGTTCCACATCCAAGTCGTGCTTGGCTAAAATCGGGGTGAGGAAATCTTCTAACTTTTGTTCACTTGGGAAAGCCATAGCCAATAGCTTAACGGGGAGCAGGTAAGGTCTTCCACGTGAATCGCCGACTTACCTTTGCAGCCTTTCTTGTATGCGTCCCCCTGCTGTCTTCGTGTGCCGTCGTGGACTTCTTTGGCCCACGGCCCGATTCCGCTTTAGTGGAGCTTGCCCAAACTGCGCAGGCGGATGCGAAAGAATCCGAAGATTCCTCCTATGCGCAGCTGCGCCGGACGCAATCAGAGGAACTGTTTGCAGAAATCAATCGTCTCTGCGGGCTGGAAGAAGATGGCCAGGTGCCAGATACCTGCGTTATCGATGACACAGACCCGGCAGGTCCGGCAGGCTCTCGCGAGGACGCGGTTGCGCAGCTCGTCGAACTCGCCGAGAAAGCGCCGGAAGATTCCCGCCCACTATTAATCGATCAAGCCATCGCGCTTGCCGATGGCAATGCGGCTCTCCCCGAAACACCCGATGAAGACATGCTCGGTGAGGCGCGCGGGCTGTTGGAATTTGAATATTCCACCGTGTACGGCCTCGATGTTGCCGAGGCGCACGGCGCGGATGTCGATACCGTTGCGCACGAAGAACTCATTGTGCAGCTGCAAGAATTTATCGGCGAAGATGCTCCAGTAGCGGATCCGGCATACACCGCGACTTGGCCGGATGATTCCACGGCTCAAGAATTTGCTGATGAGCTCGTGCAATCAAGCCGCGATAGCTTTGAGGCAGCTGCTGTCACCGCGCAGGATTCGCAGTGGCGCAGCTGGCTCATTCATGCTGCCGCAAAACTTTAACCGCGGACTACTTGCGTCCCAGTCGCTGCAGCAATTCGTCCACGATGGATTCGGCGGGGACCTCGAGGGTCTCGCCGCCACGAATGCGCAATTCGATGATGCCGTCTTTAAAAGAACGGCCCAAAATCGCGCAGTATGGCATGCCGAGTAGTTCGGCATCCTTGAACTTAACGCCAGGAGAAACCTTCGGGCGGTCATCGAAAAGCACTTCGACGCCTGCCTTATCCAAAGCTTCTACCAGCTCGTTGCCGGCCTTGGTGGCATCTTCGTCCTTGTTGGCTACCGCCACGTGTACTTGGTACGGCGCGACATCGAGCGGCCAGTTCAGGCCCTTTTCGTCATGGCGCTGTTCTGCCAACACCGCCATCATGCGCGAGACACCAATGCCATAAGAGCCCATGGTGGGGATGGCACGCTTGCCGTTTTCGTCCAGAATCTGCACATCAAAGGCCTGGGTGTATTTCCGTCCCAGCTGGAAGATGTGGCCAAGCTCAATACCGCGCTTGAGCGTCAAGGTGCCCTGACCTTCTGGAGCTGGGTCGCCTTCGTGGACCTCGGAGGCTTCCACGAATTCATCGATCTGGAAATCGCGGCCTGCTACCAAACCAACGACGTGGCGGTTTTTCGCATCTGCACCAGTGATCCACGAGGTACCAGAGACCACGCGCGGATCGGCGTAGACCTTAACGCCATTGGCATTGAGCCCACGTGGGCCCACATAACCCTTGACCAAGAATGGATTGTCCTTGAAGTCGGCGTCGGTGGCCAGCTCAAAGGTCGCCGGTTCCAACGCAGCTTCCAGACGCTTCGGTGCCAGCGCGCGGCTGCCTGGGATCAAGACACCGGCGAGTTCTGGTTCTTCGCCTGGTTGTGCAATCTTGACCATCATGCACTTGAGGGTGTCTTCGGCAGTGACCTCGCGGTCATCGATGGTTATGCCTTCAGAACGTGCCCATTCGACCAAGGTGTCGATAGTCTCTGAATCAGGAGTGTCATACTCCTTGGCCTCCGGCAGGTTGGAGTAATCAATCTCTGCTGGAACTGGGGTCACCACGGCTTCGACGTTGGCGGCGTAGTCGCCGTCGGTGGCGCGAACGAAGGTATCTTCGCCGACTTCAGAGACCGCCAGGAACTCTTCGGACGCCGAGCCACCCATGGCGCCAGAGGTTGCCTGGCAAATCGCGTACTCGATGCCTAAGCGGTCAAAAATCTTCTGATACGCCTTGCGGTGGCGAGCATAGGACTTATCGAGGCCCTCATCAGACATATCGAAGGAGTACGAGTCCTTCATGATGAATTCGCGCCCGCGCAAGATGCCGGCACGAGGACGCTCCTCATCGCGGTACTTGGTTTGGATTTGGTACAGGGTGACGGGGAAATCCTTGTAGGAGGAGTACAAGTCTTTGACCGTTTGGGCAAACATTTCCTCATGCGTTGGGCCCAGCAGCATGTCTGCACCCTTGCGGTCCTTGAGGCGGAAGAGGTTGTCACCGTATTCGGTCCACCGATCCGTAAGTTCATAAGGCTCGCGCGGCAGCAAAGCGGGGAAAAGTAGCTCTTGGCCACCGATCGCATTCATTTCTTCGCGGACTACGTCCTCGATCTTGCGCAGGGTACGAAGTCCCAGCGGCAACCAGGAATAAATGCCAGGTGCGGCACGTCGCAAATAACCTGCGCGAACTAGCAGTTTGTGGCTTGGGACTTCAGCTTCTGCGGGATCCTCCCGAAGGGTACGCAAGAACAGCTCAGAAAGGCGAGTAATCATGATCCTAAAATACACGGCTACTGTATATGCATGCTCATTATCCTCCCTCCTAGTGAAACAAAAGCTTTCGGTGGCGACGGCGATCCGCTAGATTTAGCGTCGCTTTCTTTTCCATCGTTGCACGACAACCGGCAAAATATCATTGATATCCTGCGACAATACGATGTCGATGAAGCAATGAAGGTGTTAAAAATCTCTGAGGCATTGCGCGCGGAGGCAGAGGAAAATTCCAAGTTACTTACTGGCCCCACCATGCCCGCGCTATATCGCTACACCGGGGTTTTATACGACGCTTTAGATGCGAAAACTCTGTCAGATAAAGCCTGGGATCAATTGGCTATCGGTTCAGCCCTATTCGGCGTCGTGCGCCCGCGGGATATGATTCCGTTTTATCGTTTATCCGGGGGCACAAAGCTTTACGATGCCACCATGAAGTCCCGGTGGGGCAACTCCATTACAAAAGCACTCGAGGCGGAAGATGACTTCATCATCGACCTGCGCTCGGGCACCTATCAAGCACTTGGCCGCGTCAAGAGCGCCGTGACTGTCCGCGTAGAAAATTCCGAGGGCAAGGTGATCTCCCACTTCAATAAGTTCCACAAAGGACAACTCGCCCGCGCCATCGCTGGGAAAGATCTCCACTCCATCGAGGACATTATGGACACCCCTGGCTTCCGGTTCACAGAAGTCAACGGCACTCAGCTAACGATGGTTGTCTAAGCCCTCCAAGACTTTCTCTTTTAAGTCCCACGGCGAAATCGTGTTGAGATAAATATGCGTGCTGCCCTCAAAACCAGCGAGAGTCGATGTGCGCAGTTTAAGGTTCACACGCCACGGCATCGGACTGTGCACATCCCGGGGCTGGTGGTGCCATTCTTCATTGCACGGCACCCCAGCACCAATCGCCCTGTGCGCGGCGTGTAGGACATCGCTAAACCCGCGCACCTCTGCCGCGCTGTGCTCCCACGGGCGCCCAGGTGCTTTGGAGTAGACCTCCAAGGTGGGATACGGGTGCCCGATGCCCGCGAAAAGCACGGCGTGTTCATTTTCCGCAATGATTAAATCGTGTTTCCGTGCAAGCTCAATTCCGCGCTCCTCGAAGACATTGGGTACTCGCTCCACGCTGCGCAGTTCGGGACCGTGCTCATCGATGGCGACTAATTGCTTATGCAGGTGGTCAAAGGACGCGCCCGCTGGTTTTAGCCAATTTTGAAATGCGGCGACGTATTTCGCGTATGGGTTTTTCTCATACAAATCGCGCATCGCATCGATAGTAAAAGCGATAAACCGCGCGTGTTCGTCTTTGCTCAATGAGCCCGAACCCCCATGGTGCCGACGCGCGACGATGACATCATGGCTACCGGAGAAAAATGCCCGCGCGGCAAGCTTCAAGTCCTCACCATCGAGCTGCCGTCTCAGTTTTGCTTCGACGACACTTTTAACGTGGTCATAGCCGCTGTCTTCGGCCAGGTAAGCATCGATAAGCTCTGCATCGGCTTCCGTCCCATAGTTGGCATGCCAATAATCGAAAGTGACAATCTCAAAGAGATTGGGAATCCGGCGAAAATCCGGATCGGTCGCGTCTAATTCTGCGGCGGGAACGTGGCGCAACACCGTGGCATCGGAAAGCATGCGAGCTTTCTCCGGTGGTGTCTCACGCTTGCGATCCCAGCAAAAGGCACAGCTGTGATTGTCTGTCATGGCCTGTGGCTGGTCCAAGGGACGATTCCCACGGCCCGGCACAGTCCACACCTCAGTGCCCAGCAGGGGGTTGATTTGTTTGATGGTGCCATCAGCCATGTGCGTAAACGGAGAATAATTAACGGTCACGACTTTAAATAGTAAATCCCTTGCCGACGGACCATGGCAGTGACCTAGACTATGGGACATGGAGCACGAGTATTTTGAAGTTGATGTTTTTGCCACCTCCCCTTTTTCGGGCAACCCCTTGGCGGTTATCGCCAATGCTGGTGACTTAGACACTGAGCAAATGCAAGCCATTGCTTCCTGGATCAACTTCTCTGAGACTTCCTTCTTGCTTCCTCCCACCGAGTCTTCTGCCGACTACCGGGTGCGTATTTTCACCCCGTTCGAGGAACTGCCTTTCGCTGGCCACCCCACCCTAGGCAGTGCTCGCGCGTGGCGTTCTTTGGGTATTGAGCCACACAAGCACGGCCGCATTGTGCAAGAGTGCGCGCTGGGGCTTGTCACCATTCAAGAAGAAGCTATTCGCAACGATGAGGGAAATAAACAGAAGATTTTCTCCTTCGCTACGCCAGATTTGCTCAAGTCTGGTCCGTTGACTAACGACGATCTTGCGAGCGCCTGTGCGGCCTTAAATGTTGACCCCTCGGAAGTTGTGGATCATAGCTGGGGTGATAACGGACCCGGATGGAAGATTCTGCAGCTTCGCGATGCCGAGGCGGTGCGTGAGCTCAAGCCGCAAACCAGCCACGCGGAAAAAGTCGGCGTGGTGGGACTCTCCGACGGTGAAGGCCCGGAATACGAAGTCCGTGCTTTTATGTTTGGTCTCGAAGACCCCGTGACCGGTTCTTTAAACGGCTCTGTCGCGCAATTTATGCGTGAGCGGAAATTAGTGCCAGAGTCCTATACCGCCACCCAGGGCTCCCAGTTGGGCCGCGCTGGGGTGGTTCATGTCTTTGATGACGGCAAAGAAATTTGGATTGGCGGCAGCGTCCACATTCGCATCTCCGGCACCTTAACGAGTGGAAATTCCCTATGAAACTAGAACACACCTATGCACATGCCCTCCCCGAGATGGTCAAGTCTGCGTCCGGTGAGGAGCAACCTGATCCCAGCTTGGTGGTACTCAATGAACCATTAGCCGAAGAGCTTGGCCTCGACGTCGACTTTCTAAAGTCTGCGGACGGGCTTAAGCTCCTTCTTGGCCAATCGGGCGACACCTATGCCCAGGCTTATTCGGGGCACCAATTCGGCCAGCTCTCCCCTGTTTTAGGCGACGGCCGCGCGCTGTTATTGGGAGAGGCCAACGGCCAAGACATTCACGCCAAGGGCATCGGCCGCACCCAATTTTCGCGCCCTGGTTCTGACGGCCGAGGTGCCATTGGACCAATGCTGCGCGAGTACTTGGTCTCCGAGGCCATGCACGCTTTGGGTGTTCCCACCACGCGCGGGCTGGCTGTCATCGGCACAGGCCGCAAGATTCAACGCGATCGCGTGGTTCCTGCTGCGGTGGTCGTGCGCACGGCGGCGAGTCACCTGCGGGTGGGCACCATGCAATATGCCGCGATGACCGACCAGATTCGCCCCGTAGCAGATTACGCGATCCAGCGGCACTACCCCGGCGAGGATTACCAAGGGCTTTTCCGCCAAGTCATGCAGGCACAAGCGCGCACCGTGGCCAAATGGCAGCGGCTGGGCTTTATCCATGGCGTGATGAATACCGATAACACCACGTTGTCCGGTGAGACCATCGATTACGGCCCGTGTGCATTTATGGAAGAGTTTGATGAGGACACGTTCTTTTCTTCCATCGATACGCAAGGCCGTTACCGCTATGGCAACCAGCCGAATATCTTGGGCTGGAACCTCGCGCGGTTAGCTGAGACGCTTTTGCCGCTTTTCGATGAAGACCCGAACACCGCAGTCGATATCGCCAACTCCACCATGGGGGAGTTTACCGATGTGATGAATGCGGCCCTGGACTCCGAAGATGCGCAAAAAGTTGACGGTGATATCACCGTCGAAAACCACAAGCGTGATCCCAATGCGCCGGTCACTATTCCCCGAAATGAGCCACTCGACCGGGCGCTGAAATTGGCAACCGACGGTGATCTTTCCTACTACTTCGAGTTGCTTGAGGCAGTAAAAAAGCCCCACGAGTATCACCCCGATTTATCACAACCGGGGGATCTCGAAGGGTTTATTACGTTCTGTGGAACTTAGAACTCCGGAGCGTTATCCAGCTGCAGAGTCTTTTGGGTAATCTCCCAAATCTCATCGAACAGCTTCGGGTTCTTGCCGAGCTTTTCACCGTAGGACGGGATCATCTCGTAGAGCTTGTCTGCCCAACCGATCATGTGCTCGCCGAAGCAACGCTCCAGCAATTCCAGCATGACTGCTGGGGCGATCGATGCACCTGGTGATGCACCGAGCAAGCCCGCAATATTGCCCTCTGGGTTATTGATCAAGGTGGTGCCGAATTCCAGGGAACCGAAACGTGGAGCTGCTGCTGGCTTAATCACCTGCACGCGCTGACCTGCTACCACGGTCTCCCAGTCCTTGGCGTCAGCCGTTGGGACGTACTCACGCAGTGCTTCAACACGGTCGTCGAAGTCCTTGAGCACTTCCTGCACCAGGTACTTGGTCAAACCAAACTCCTGTGCAGCAACACCGAGGTAAGACGGGATATTATCCGGGCGAATGGACTTGAACAGATCCAAGTAGGAGCCCTGCTTGAGGAACTTCGGGCTCCAGCCACCGTATGGGCCAAAGAGCAAGCTCTTTTCACCATCAATAACGCGGGTATCCAAGTGAGGAACCGACATTGGTGGAGCGCCCACCGCTGCCTTGCCGTAGACCTTCGCGTTATGCTCTTCTACCAAGTCCTTGTTGGTTGAACGCAGCCACAGGCCGGAGACTGGGAAGCCTGCGTAACCTGCGACCTCGCGAACGCCAGCCTTGCGCAGCAAGTCGAGGGCGTAGCCGCCCGCACCAACGAAGACGAACTTCGCATTGACGACCTGAGTATCACCGGTGTGCAGGTTCTTGGTGTAGACCTGCCAGTCCGCACCGTTGCGCTTAATCTTGGTGACTTCGTGTCCATAACGGATTTCGGTGCCGGCAGCGCGAGCTGCGGTCAAAAACTGCTTGGTCAACGCACCGAAGTTCACGTCGGTACCCACGTTGGTCCAGGAGATAGCAACCTTGCTGTCATCCGAACGTCCGCGGCCCATCAGCGGTAGGTGCTCATTGAAGACATCGCGGTCATCGCTGAATTGCATGTCTGGGAAGAGGTGATTGCCGTTCAGCGCTTCATAGCGACGCTTGAGGTAGTCAACCTGAATTTCGCCTTGTGCAAAAGACACATGTGGCACTGGGTTAATGAACTCGCGAGGATCCGCCAAGATGCCGTTGTTGACCTGGTGGGTCCAGAATTGACGTGCCACCTGGAACTGCTCATTGATGTGCATCGCCTTGGAGATATCAATTTTGCCGCCCTTTTCAGGCGTGTAGTTCAACTCGCACAATGCGGAGTGGCCGGTACCAGCGTTATTCCACGGGGAAGACGATTCCAGAGCCGGGCCGTCAAGACGCTCAAAGATCATTTGAGTCCAACTTGGCTCCAATTCCCTGAGCATTGCACCCAGGGTCGCACTCATGACGCCAGCACCAACTAGTGCGACGTCGACGGTATCAACTGCTTGGCCTGCATTCTTTGCGGGGGACACCAGACATTACCTCTTCGTCATCGAATAAAAGTTATTAATTATATAGTCGTGCACACAGCACGCATCACCTATAACCATACGCCCTAGGGTTCTAAATAGGAGATTCAGCCTGGGCGATAAATCGAATTTCACAATAATTGCTTCACGATATTAACTTCAGCACCAGTAGTTTAAATTCGTTATATTTGTCTTCATGGAGCAACAACCCGAGTGGCGGCCCGATATCCTGGGCGAAGACTTTCAAGCCCTCACCCTTCCCCTGGACAAAGACCCAGATGGCGACGGCGATATCCGCGCCGTATTAGTTCGATACCAACCAAACGGTGAAAGTATCGAAGACCGCCCTGCCCTGTTGTGGGTCCACGGCATGACTGACTACTTCTTTCAATCCCACGTCGCCGAGTATTTCCACCAGCAAGGCTATGCCTTCTATTCGATCGACTTGCGCAAATGTGGCCGCGCGCGACAAGACGGCGAACTGTGGCATTACGTCACTGACCTCGAATACTATTTCCCCGACCTGGACGCGGCGCTTGAGGTCATCTCACAGCACCACCCGAGCATGGTTCCCATCGCGCACTCCACCGCCGGCATCATTGTTCCCATGTGGCTTAATCAACTATCCAGCGATAAAGTTCCAGCGCTCGTCCTAGACAGCCCGTGGCTCGATTTGATGAACTTCAGCCAATTCCAAATCAGCCTGGTGCGCCCAATAATCAATGTCCTGGGACAAATAGCGCCTCGCGTCGCTATCCCCGGCGGCGGACTCAAAGCCTTTGGCGAATCCATCCATGCCGACTACCACGGCGAATGGAACTACGACCTGCACCTCAAGCCACTCGGGGGTCACCGGAAATATTTGGGCTGGTTACGCGCTGTACTTAATGGTCAGCATTTAGTCCACACCGATAACATCGATGTTGGGGTTCCAACCTTAGTGTTAACATCTGCGCGCTCACATCTAAATCAGCCCTATTCGGCAGCTACTGATACTGCCGATGCAGTATTAGATGTACAACAGACGCAGCATTGGGCACCTCACCTCGGAAAAGATGTTGACGTGTACACTATCTTAGGAGCGCGGCATGACGTATTTCTCTCCCTTCGCCCTGCACGTGAGGAAGCATTCGCGGTGTCCACTAAGTTCCTCACCCACCACGTGAAGAATTAGTCTTAAACACTTTTAGACGCATAGTAAAGGAAAATAATGACGCATTACGACTTGATTATTATCGGCGCCGGCTCGGGCAACTCCATTCCCACCCCAGAGCACGATGATATATCGATCGCGATTATTGAAAAAGATAAATTCGGCGGCACCTGCATGAATGTTGGCTGCATCCCCACCAAAATGTACGTCTACGCCGCCGATGTCGCACACCAGACCGAGCACTCCCAAAAGCTCGGTATTACTGGTGAAGTCACCAACGTGGACTGGGACTCCATCGTTGATCGCGTCTTTACCAACCGCATCGATAAGATCGCTGAAGGCGGCGAGGCCTACCGCCGTGGCGATGAAACCCCCAACATCACGGTCTACGATCAGCGTGCCGAATTCATTGGCCCCAAAACCATTAAGACCGGCGATGACGTAATCACCGGCGATCAAATCATCATCGCCACTGGCTCACGCCCACAGATCCCGGAAGCTATTGCAGAATCCGGCGCAACTTACCACACCAACGAGACCATCATGCGCCTGCCTGAGCAGCCGAAGAGCCTGGTCATCGTCGGCGGCGGTTTCATTGCCATGGAGTTTGCACACGTCTTCGCCGGACTTGGCACCGACGTCACCATCGTCAACCGCTCCGAGACCCTTTTGCGCTGGCTGGATACCGATCTGTCCTCACGCTTTAACAAGCAGGCTCGTGAGCGCTTCAATGTCATCACGCATGTCAATGTCAACGACTTGGAAAATACCAGCACCGGCGTCAAGGTCTCCCTCGACAATGGCGCAGCCTTAGACGCCGATGCCATTCTCGTCGCCACCGGCCGTATTCCAAACGGTGACCAGATGAATCTCGACGCTGCTGGAATTGACATGCACAACGATGGCCGCATCAAGGTTGATGACTACGGCCGCACCACCGCAGAAGGCATCTGGGCGCTTGGCGATGTCTCCTCGCCCTACATGCTCAAGCACGTGGCCAACGCGGAAACCAAGGCCGTGCGTCACAACATGCTCAACCCTGATGACATGGTGCCGATGCCACACGATCATGTCCCCTCTGCAATCTTTACCCACCCGCAGATTGCAACCGTCGGCCTAACTGAGGAACAAGCCCGAGGCATGGATCTCGACATCACGGTCAAGGTTCAAAACTACGGCGACGTGGCTTATGGCTGGGCGATGGAAGACAACGACGGCATTTGCAAACTGATTGCCGACAAGAACACCGGCAAACTCCTCGGTGCGCACTACTACGGGCCTCAAGCATCCACTTTGATTCAGCAGATGATTACCGTCATGGCCTTCGACATGGATGTTCGCGACTTCGCACAGAAGCAATACTGGATTCACCCAGCCCTGCCTGAGGTCACCGAAAACGCACTCCTGGGGCTGGAGTTTAACTAAGTGAAATAAGAGAAACGCCCAAGCTTTACCTAACACATGCCGACAAAGGCGTCGGCATGTGTTATTTTTACGTGATTAAGTACGTAATTCCTATTTTGTTTTGAGGCGTTGTTAATAATGCACCCAGTTAAAAAGATACTTGGCGCTGTTGTTGCCACGTTCGCTTCCCTGACCTTGACCGCGACGCATGCCAATGCTGCACCAGCGAGCAATGTCGTCATGTTCGGCGATTCTTTCTTTGCCAACCCCACCTACGCCCAGGTAGGCGGCGTGCAGGCGATGCCCGGATCCAGCGAAATCTTCTACCAAGGACAACCAGGCGCCCCCTCACCGCAGGGATGTCCCCAGGGACAGTCAAATATTGGCAATGAGCTTAAAACCCTTGGGCACAACGTCGTGAATATGGCGTGCTCTTCAGCAAAAGCCGGTGGCGAGTCCCAACGAAGCAATATGTACTCCCAAGTTGGACATGCGATCGATACCAATGCACTCAATGCCAGCACCGGAAATGTTCTGATTCAATTCGGCGCCAATGACGCACCTAGTTTGATGATGGATAATCCCGTCACGGGCGCCAGCAGCGACCTGATACTGGGCGAAGACTATGCCCGCGGGATGCGCGATAACATCAACCGCATTAGGCAGGCGGCCCCGAATGCGAAGATTACCGTGGTCTCCTATCCGGCAGTCTCGGCCCCGAATGGAGCACTATGCCCAGTGCGAACGGATATCAATAACAGCGGGCCGGGCTTTAATCTCGACTACCTGGCTACGGTTCATAACGCCGAGAAGTTTATCAACAGCAACATGTACCAAGCAGCGCGCGACAACGGCGTCGATTTCTACGACCTCAATGGTGCTACCAAATACAACAATATGTGTGCGAAAAACTCCGATCGTTACATTGCGGGCGCCATCGAAACAGGAGTACCCCACAACCTCAGCATTCACATCACCCACAAGGGCAACAGCGAGATTGCACGGCTGCTCGACAGCTCTGCAATGTAGATACATTCCCTCCCGGCAACAATTTGACGCTTTTTGATCCACTTGTGGGAATAATCACATTACCGATTTTCCTGAGCGGTCAATTATTCCGACGTGGCAATAACCTGAACTTTTGCTGATATTTTGTGCCGCCAAATGATCTACATGCCCCAGAATTCGTGAATATAAACGCGGTTTTTACGCTATACCTCTGCAAAGAACGAGGTTGTTCGTTAGAGTTCGTTTGTGACACCGGCTACAGCCGCATCCCGGCGTCCGCGTGTTTCTGGAAAACCCCTGGATTTCCAATAACACAATGGTCTTCAATTGGAGACTCTGCCAGTACGACTCATAAGGATAAATTCACATGCGTATCCGCAACGCTGCTATCGCCGGTGCAACCGCAATCGCTGTTGCCTTCGGCGGCGCCACCATCGCTTCTGCCGAGGAAGGCTCTTCGCTGTCCTCCGAATCCGGCACCGCTGATTCCGCTCCAACCCTGTCTTCGAAGATCGCCGACTCAGGTCTTGTCGACCATGGCGAGGGCAACGATAAGAACACCCAGTTCACCGGCCAGGATATCTTCGGCTCCTCCAAGAACTTCGACAACGTCCCAGATTGGGCTCAGGGCTTTTACGCTTTGACCGTCGTTGCATCGATCGGTTCCATCATTGGACTAGTTGTTGGCCCATTGGCTAACTACATCCAATTCGGTCAGTAAACCGCAGCTTCTAACAAACACTCCTCGAAAGGTTTCACACTAATGCGTAAATTCCGCACCGCTGCTGTTGCTGCCGCTACCGCAGTCGCTGTCTCTTTCACCGGTATCACCGCTGCTTCCGCGCAGGATGCTGATCACCAAAACTCCAACTCTTCCTTCGCTGAGGGCTCTTCCGTTCTGTCCTCCGAGCGTGGCCAAGAGGTTCTGTCCTCTGATGACTCTGATCAGTTCCCTACCCTCTCCTCGAAGTTCGGTGAGCTAATGAACGCTGGTGAAGACGTATCTGGCACCGAATTCTTAGGCAGCGCAAAGGGCAACCAGGAAGATAACGGCGATATCACCAACCCAGGTTGGGCTCGTCTCTGGCGCGATGGCAACATCGTTGCTGCTATCGGCACCGTTGTTGGCGGCGCAATCGCTGCATACAACTACGGCGTATACAACGGCTACTTCCCACACTTCATTCAGTTCTAAGAAGTCCGGATAAGAAAAGTCGCAGTCACCAGGTGGTGGCTGCGACTTTGTGCATTTCAAGCGCGGAATTAATCCGGCAGCGTCAAAATTTCATTGCCGTCTTCGGTAATAACGATGGTGTGCTCAAATTGCGCGGTGAATTTTCCGTCACGGTTTTGGACAGTCCAATCATCGGACCAGATATCGTATTCCAAAGAGCCGAGGTTCAACATGGGCTCAATAGTCAACGTCATGCCTGGCTCTAAAACATTCCGGTACGCGGTGGAATCATAGTGCAGAACCACCAAACCATTGTGGAAGGTGGGGCCGACACCGTGACCGGTAAAGTCGCGGACGACGTTGTAGCCAAAGCGGTTCGCATAAGACTCGATAACACGGCCGATAACGTTAATCTCACGTCCTGGCTTGGCTACTTTAATACCGCGCATCATGGATTCTTTGGTGCGCTCCACGAGCAAGCGGTGTTCTTCAGAGACATTGCCCGCTAAGAAGGTGGCGTTGGTATCGCCGTGCACGCCATTTTTATAAGCCGTGACGTCGATATTCACGATATCTCCGTCTTGAATCACGGTGGTATCCGGAATGCCGTGGCACACGATCTCATTGAGCGATACACAGCTGGACTTGGTAAACCCAAGGTAGCCGAGCGTCGACGGATAAGCGCCGTGATCACACATATACTCATGAGCTACGCGGTCAACTTCATCGGTGGTAACGCCAGGAGCAACTGCAGCGCCGGCTTCTTTGAGCGCATTAGCAGCAATCTTGGATGCCTCGCGCATCGCCTCAATGGTCTCTGGGGTCTGAACAAACGGCTCCCCCATGGCCTCTTGAACGGTATCTTTCCAAACATATTCTGGACGCTCAATATGATCTGGGACCTTGCGGACCGGGGTGGGCTTGCCAGGCTTCAACTTTTCACGAGTAGTCATGTCCTACATCGTAGTCCTGCTCAAAGAACTTATTCGCGTTGGGGTTCAGCTCGGTTCTGATCCAGGTTCTGGAAGAAAGAATCAGTAATTGATACCGAGGTTTCCGAACCACCACCCAGAACAACCAGCGTTGCAAAAGCAATATCGTCATCAGAGCGATAGCCGGTGAACCAAGCGTGTGATCCGTTATTAATCTCAGCTTCACCGGTCTTGCCAAAGATCTCGCCTTGCGCTTGCATGCCTGCTGCAGTACCTGATGTTACGGTCTGGCGCATCATCGCACGTACTTGGTTTATGACGTGCTCACTCGGCGGGGCAACTTTCTCGGACACTTTGGTCTCCTCGGTCGAGACCAAGGTCGGCACCGGAGTAGAGCCATTGGCAACCGTTGCAGACACTAAAGCCATGCCGAACGGAGACGCGAGGTCATGCCCCTGGCCATAGCCGGCTTCGGTGCGCTCCAGTGGAGTATCACCATGGGGCACTTCACCGGTCATAGTCGTGAGTCCGGGAATCTCATAGTCGATGCCCAGGCCGAACTGCTTGGCCTCATCGGCAAGCTGCCCAGGTTCTAACTGCGTGGACATATCGGCAAACGTGGTGTTGCAGGAGCTCGCGAAGGCATCGATAAGCGGCACATTGCCTTTGGAAAAGCCGTTGTAGTTGGTCACGATACGGCCAAAGATATCCATCGTTCCCGGACAAGGCACGATCGAATCGCTGGTCAGACCTTGGTTGTCCACTCCGGCGGCCGCGGTAATAATCTTAAAGACCGAGCCAGGTGGGTACTGCCCGCTTAACGCCACATCACCGTCGCGGTCTGCGGCTTCCGTTTGCGCAACCGCCAAAATCTCTCCCGTGGACGGACGAATCGCGATCATCATCGTCTGCGAATCTGCCCGAAGGTTGACGGCTTCCTCAGCGGCACGTTGCACGTCATAGTCAATGCTCACGCGCACAGCTGGCGATGGATCCGGCGCGTGCTCTACTACTTGAGTAAACGACGCGCCCTCATCATTGACGACATCGATAGACCAGCCGTTGACGCCATTGACATCATCAGAGACCAAGTTGGACACCCGTGACATCAAATCCCGGGCAAAGCCTTCATCGCGCACGACTAACGCAGGTTCTTCATTGATGCGCACCTGCGGGTCCTCGGTGAAACGGGCTTGGAGTTTCTTGCCCACCTTTTCATCAAAAATGCCCACGGAATAATTGCCGTCGACCTCGCGCATTTCATCGGCAAGCTCTTCTGCGTCGGGAGCCTTCCCGCCGGCTTCGTCGATAGCGCCAGCTACTTTGCCTGCAAAGGCGCGCACGCTTTCAACTTCACGCATATCCGCGACCACGCGGTACTGCAGCCCAGGGCGCATTAGTTCCACGCCGTCTGAGCTAACCACGCTAGCGCGCTCGGCAGGAATGGAGCGCAACTCCAAATGTTGATTGGCTCCCAGCTGTGGGTGCACCATGCTGGGCTGCCATCGCCCCGTCCATTCATCGTTGGCTTTGGTAAGCACCATCGAGGTGTCATAGGACAATTCTCGCTCACGCGGCAAATCCCACGTGATGGTGTAATTGGCGGTCGCTCGGGAATCATTTTGGTCGATATCGTGGAGTTCCACATCGACGCTTTCCGCCTGCAAACCTTCGTAGGTGGAGGTAAAAATGTCATCGACTTCGGCGGATTGATCAAAGTATTCACCGAAGGCTTCACCGGATTCCATCGCAGTAATGATGGAATCTACGGTGGGGTCGGCTGAAACCGGCTTGGGGGTACACGCCACCACCGTGCCTGCAGCTATTGTTACTGCACACAGCAGCGATACCGACCGTTTCATGAGTTAGCAGCCTAGCAGCAAAAGGTGCTGTTTCGGCTGACCAACACAGAAATTTAGCGAGTTACTCGAACCTGTGCCTTCGCACCCTCGACAGCTTCCAGGCCCTGCTCATCAGCGATGCGCATTGCTTCTTCAATGAGGGTTTCAACAATCTTGGTCTCAGGAACCGTCTTGATGACTTCACCCTTGACGAAGATCTGGCCTTTACCGTTACCGGATGCAACGCCCAAATCGGCGTCACGAGCCTCGCCAGGACCGTTGACCACGCAGCCCATAACAGCCACGCGCAGTGGGAATTCCATGCCGTCCAGACCAGCGGTGACTTCTTCAGCCAACTTGTACACATCCACCTGTGCGCGACCACAGGATGGGCAGGATACGATTTCCAGCTTGCGTGGACGCAGGTTCATCGACTGCAGAATTTGGTCGCCAACCTTGATTTCCTCAACTGGGTCCGCGGACAAGGACACACGAATGGTGTCGCCAATGCCCTGCGAAAGCAGCGCACCGAAAGCCACGGAGGACTTAATGGTGCCCATAAACTTCGGCCCAGCCTCAGTCACGCCCAGGTGCAGTGGGTAATCAGTCTGCTCTGCGAGCTGACGGTAGGCTTCCACCATCAGCACGGGGTCAGAGTGCTTGACGGAGATCGCAATATCGCCGTAGCCGTACTCTTCAAACAAGCTAGCTTCCCAGATGGCGGATTCCACCAATGCTTCTGGGGTGGCCTTGCCGTACTTTTCTAATAGGCGCTTATCCAAGGAGCCGCCATTGACGCCAATGCGGATCGGAATGCCAGCCTCGCCGGCAGCCTTCGCGACTTCCTTGACGCGGCCATCAAATTCCCTAATATTTCCTGGGTTAACGCGAACCGCAGCGCAGCCGGCATCGATCGCAGCGAAGATGTACTTCGGCTGGAAGTGGATATCGGCAATAACTGGGATAGGAGACTTCTTCGCAATCGCTGGAAGCGCCTCTGCGTCAGCAGTCTGAGGACACGCCACGCGCACAATATCGCAACCAGCGGTTGCCAATTGCGCAATCTGCTGCAGAGTTGAGTTGACGTCATGCGTCTTCGTTGTGGTCATCGACTGCACGGAGATCGGATGGTCAGAACCCACGCCGACATCGCCAACGAAAAGTTGACGAGTCTTACGACGCTCCGCCAAGGTTGGTGGAGGGCCCTCTGGGATACCTAGACCAATAGACATTTACACTCCTTGTTGTCATGGGGTATTGTTCCCCTACTTTAGCACCGGTTTCTAGCCGAGCAATTTAATGGGATTGACGAAGTCTGCCACGATAATCACCGCAGCCACAGACATCAAAGCCGCAGCAATTACATAGGTTATTGGCATGAGTTTCGTATAGTCTGCGGGACCAGCTGGTGATTTTCCACGGATTTTCCGGAAGAAATCACGAATCTTCTCATACAGCACCACTGCGATATGACCTCCGTCAAACGGCGGCAGCGGTATGAGATTAAACAACGCCAAGAAATAGTTCAGCGAAGCCAGCATCGTGAAAAAGGCCGCCCACAGGTTCGCTTCCACAAGCTCGCCGCCGACTCGCGATGCGCCAACGACAGACATCGGCCCTTCTACGTCACGCTCTGCGCCGAAGATGGAAGCAACAACTCCTGGAATCTTCGAGGGAAATTCAGCAATTCCATGCACGGTCGCATTGAGCATGTACATGGAATAATTCCAGGTCGCAGGGATAGCGCCGACAAAGCTATGCTTTTCGATGATATCTAGTGGCCGCTGCACCAAACCAATAGATCCAGCCTCAACCATCTCACCGTCTACAAGGCGCTCAACGGTATCCAGGGTTACTGGAAATTCCAGCACACTATTGCCACGTTCGACTTCAATATCCACGGTCTCGCCCGGGCGAACCAGCACTTCCTCACGGAGTTGTTGGAAGGTTTCGACGGGTTCACCATTGAAGTTGAGAATCCTATCCCCTGGCTCAATGCCGGCCTCGCCACCTGGTCCGGTACCGGAGCACTCGGCCAATTCACCATTGTCTAACTGGTCTGCGGAGCACGTAACTTCGTCCACGACTGGACGAACATCCGCGTTGGGATTAGCTAAACCAGAGGTTTGTGCGACGACAAAGAGGATTAAAAACCCCAGAATCAGGTTGACTGCCACGCCACCGGAGAGCACGATGACGCGCTGCCACCATGGCTTTTTGTACATCAAGTACGGGCGTTCTTCTTCCGTGATGAACTCATCCTGGGAGCTCATGCCGGCGATATCGCAAAAGCCACCTAGGGGCAGAGCCGCGACACCGTACTCGGTTTTGTTTTTGCGAACACTCCACAAGGTGGGTCCGAAGCCAATGAAAAACCGGCGCACACGCATGCCAAAAGCACGCGCGGTAAACATATGGCCCGCCTCGTGCAGTGCGACTGTGAGACAGATGCCGAGGGCAAAGAGCACGATGCCCAAGAGATTCGCCATTAGTTAAGCCTTCTATTAAGAAATTAGCGGGATGACCACGCGGACAAAATCTTCTGCGCCCGCTGACGCGCTTCAGCTTCCACCGCAAGCACATCGTCGACGCTTGAGGGTACACCAGCAAACTCAGAAGCTGAATCCAAGACTTCTGTGATGCAATCGACGATTTGCGGGAACTTGATCTTCCCCTCTAAAAACGCCTCGGCAGCTTCTTCATTCACGGCGTTATACACCGCCGGCAAAGAGCCTTTACCCGCCACGTCCGCCGCCAATTGCACGGCGGAGAAAGCTTCGCCCACCGGCTCAAATTGCCACTGCATCGACTGCGTAAAGTCCAACGCCGGCTGCGCATCAGGAACGCGGTATGGCCAGTTCAAGGCGAGCGAAATAGGCAACTTCATCGAAGGAGGAGACGCCTGAGCAATTGTTGATCCATCTTTAAAAGTTGCCATCGAGTGAATGATGGATTGGGGGTGTACGGAGACATCGATAAGCTCTGCTTCAATGTCAAAGAGCAACGTCGCCTCAATGAGCTCGAGGCCTTTATTGACCAACGTTGCGGAGTTCAAAGTATTCATCTGCCCCATCGACCATGTCGGGTGCGCAGCAGCCTGCTCCGGGGTGACCTCCCACATCTGCTCCCGGGTCCAACCGCGAAAAGGCCCACCGGAGGCAGTCAGCACCAAGCGTGCCAGCTCCCCTCGCTCCCCGGAGCGAAGACACTGCGCCATGGCAGAGTGCTCTGAATCCACTGGAATCAATTGCCCCGGCTTGACCTTGTCCATGACGATGGAACCACCTGCAACCAGTGACTCCTTATTGGCCAAAGCCAAAATCTCCCCCGCCTCAATGGTGGCCAACGTGGCCTCCAACCCCATCGACCCGACCAGCGCGTTAAGAACGGTATCTGCCTCGACCTCTCGAACCAGCTGAGCAGCGCTCGAGACCACTGCCCCACCCAAAGCATCAGCAACCTTGGCTGCTGCCTGGGTATTAGCTACTGCCACACGGTCCGCCGAAAGGTTAAATGTGCGAGCTTGCTCCACGACGAGGTCAGGGTTTGCTCCACCTGCGGCGATGCCAACGACCTCGAATTTATCGCGATTATCCGCAATCACCTCGAGCGCCTGGGTGCCAATTGAACCTGTTGAGCCAAGAATCAGAATACGTTTCACTCACCCCACCTTAGTCAACGGCAAATGATTTACGGGGGTGGATTACCGCAATCACACCAGGGATGGACTAAGATGATGGGAAGAATTGTGGCTTTGACAGAAATAAGGAGAGCACGTGTCTTCTCACAACAAGGCGCCAGAGGTATACGACGGCGTGTCCACCAGTGACGTTCCTTCTGCTGGCTTCGGATGGTCCCGCACCCCACGCACCGGCACCCAGATCGCCGGTTGGGTCACGGTATTGACCTTGCTAGGTTTCAACTTCGGTAACCACCAGGGCCACGTTGAGACCATTTGGCTATTCGCCTTCGCCATCCTGATTGCTATCGGTTTGCTGATTCACGCTTTCCAGCCAAAGCTTTCTCAGGTGCGCACCTTGACCGGCCACAACAAGCCTGAAGGCCACGTAGAGCCAGACTGGACCTACGAGCAGAAGACCTTGGGCGGCGATTACGCAACGCTTTCCGATGCCGAGCTGCGTGCCATGAATATCGAGCCTTCCCGCGTTGAGCACCTGCGCGTGAAGCCATTCTCCACAGCTTCACTGGAAAACTAACCAGCGACGCTCCTGCCGCTTCCGGGTCAACCGGAGGCGGTTTTTCTTTGCCCACCACGGTGAACATATATTCGAATATTGATTAGCAGATACCCTTGCGCTTTCCCGCGGCGACACTATACTTCTAATTAGATTCTTTGTTCGAATACTTTTAAGATTGTGGTTACTCGCATGTCCGATACCTCGACCCTAGAAGCCATTGACTGGGATGCACTTGGGTGCACCTTAAGACCTGAACCATTAAACGAATTAGCGTACTACTCCATCAACAACACCAATGATCATCTCGCTGTGCAGGGCATGATTCGCCGCTGCATGGATCTCAATATTTGGATGCAACACATTCCCGACGACGATGAGGATTTCGAGCTTTATGCCCGCAAAATGTCATCTACTTTTGGCGTATCCGTAGGCTATGTCCGTGCCGCCGTATTTGGCATTATGCGACTACGTGAGCTTCCCGAAACCAACGCGGTCTTCCACCGCCTGTGCCACTTGGATATCGACCGGCTTATCGGAATCAACAACACTCTCGATAAATTAGGCCCCGTTCCGGATCCAGACATGATGCAGCGTATAGATCTCGAGCTATCGCTGTTTCTCACCCCGACGAGACGCAACCAGCGCATGCCGTCTCGCCGTTCCATTACTAATTTCCTCAATGAGCTCATTGCTCTTGAGGATTCTTCTTTGTCTAATGGTGATAAAAAGCCGCAGCTACGTTACTGCATTAGCTACTCCGGAAAACAAGCCTTTATCGAATTGCAGTTGGACTCCGAAGCCGGTGCTGTCATTGACTCATGCATCAAAGAACTTGCCGCACGCAAAGACATATCTTATGCCAAAGCGGCCATCGCGCTGCTGAGCGGAAAAGAAGAGCCGCAAGCAAAACTTATTTTAAATCTCTATCAAGCAAAAACTGAGTCAGCCCCCGTCTTTATCCCCGGAATCGGATGGTTGACGCCAGAAGACGCGGAAGAGATGCTGCAAAGGCTCTCAAGCACCCGCGACATGGACGAAGCCAGTACCTCCGAGACCACGGCGTACTCCCCCACAGACTCTATCCGCTCTGCGGTAGTCGGAATGGATGGAACCTGCCGGTGGCCAGGATGCGATGTCTCCGCGCACCGGTGCCAAACGGACCACCGACACAACCACCAAGACGGCGGGCCGACCTCAGCGTGGAATCTCGCGAGCTTATGCCAGCACCACCACAACGTGAAGACGGATCGCCGCGCCTTCTACATCATGGACCCATTCTCCCGCGATATTTTCTGGCTTTTCCAAGATGGGACGTGGGAATGTTCGACCGCGAGCGGGCCGATGTCAGAAGGTAAAGCCCGGTGGGTACAAACTGTAGCCCAAGCCAACCTCGCTCGTCGACGCAACGCTCGAGTCTTCGCCCAGATGATGGCAGATGTCGAAGATATCGCTGAGAAGGTCCTCAGCGAGGAAGTCCTCATCGAAGAAGACGTGGAGGAAGGAGAACCTCCATTTTAATTAACCCAGACTCCTGCTTTTTCATAAACGCGCGGCATGCGGTTGGCAACCGTCTTGTTCACCAACGCGATCGCGCCCGCGTACAGTGCTGCGGGGATAAGCACGGCAATCATCATGCCGATGATGTGTTGTCCCATGAAAAAGATGACAGCGCCAGGGGCTACAGGGATCCATCCCAAAAACATCAGCCCGAACACAGCCACAAAGGCAGCACCCGAGTAGCCCGACTTGTCCGCCCAAGGACTCGTCCCAGGAGGGGCAACCGGGTACGGGTTGTACGTCGTAAGGAGCAGTGACAGCGCCGCAGAGACCATCAGCACACCAAGGCTTGCGAAGGCAACCATGATGCTTATTTCCTGCACGCCATGAAGCGACAACACGATGACCGCGAAAATCACAGTCGTCAAAAACGGAAGGACCATATGCGCCCAGTGCCGCGCGAGTACCAGGCGTCCCATGGGCACCGGGGCGATCATCTTTACCCACATGGCAGGACCGTCGTAGCCGAAGTCATTGACGGCGATGGCCCCAGAAATCAGCGCGCACACGAACAGTGCTACATAGGATATCTCTGGGACTCCTTGCGCGATGGACTGCACCAAAAGAACAACTACCACGATGGGAAGAACCAATACCGAGAGCAACAGACGATTATCGCGGAAAATGTAGCGAAGGCTGCGGGCAAACTCGATGCCAGACGGTGAATCGGGAACGAGGGGAATCCGCAGGTCGGCCTTGTCATGGTCTTTGGCTTGTACTGGTGCTTCCTCAATATCGCGCCACCATAGCCACACGCCAAGGGCGAGGGTCGCAAGAGCAATGAGCAGCTTGACGATGCTCCCTGTCGCCCAACCAGTAGCGGCACCAAAGGGAGTCCATGCGGCAATCGCTCCCACCTCATCCAGCGGTAAATCCATCGCGGCGGTGTTGCTGATGTTGACGGCGAAGAAGATCATGCCGATAAGCCCGATGCCACCGATCAGACCAAGGATTTCCTTGCGAGATTTACCGATCTTGGCAATCACGTCCATGTAGACAATCGTGGTGGCGGCCGCGATAACAGAGCCGATGATAAACAGGATGCCTTGGCCAATGGGTAGTTGAGTAAATCCAAAGATGGCCCAAATAATGGTAAACACCATCGTCAGCATCGCGCGTGATGTCCACAAGGAAGACAGTGCCATGGCGGGCTTCAGATTTTCAATCGGCAGGGTTCGAAAGGTTTCCTGCGTGATCTGCTGCTCGTTGGCGGGCATGGCCATGGCGAGAATCAGCATCGCGACCATGCCGAAAGCTACAGGGGCATGAAGTGCTTCAGGCGAGGTAACTTGAAAGGCCATGGACAGGACACTGAGCAAGCCATAGAACAAGATCATGGCACCGGCGATGAGCACGGTCGGGTTCTTTTTCACCGTGCGCCACCATAAGGTGCGGTGGAGTTTAAAAAGCGTGGAGGTCATTAGTTACCTCGCAGCCAGGTGAAGGTGGACTCGTCGAATTCAGCACCACCTGCGTAGTCCACAAAGACATCCGTTAGGGACTTGCCTTGGCGAACAGCGTCGAGTTCCCCATCGACGGCTACTTCCCCATTGTTGATGAGAGCCACGTGGTCACACAGACCTTCTACTAGCTCCATGACGTGGGAAGATAAGATGACTGTTCCTCCCCGGGCGGCGTAGCTACGCAAAAGCTGCTGCACCATGCGGGATGATACTGGATCCACCGCCTCAAGCGGCTCATCCAAAATGAGCACTTCTGGGTCATGCACGATGGCGCCGGCGAGGAGAATCTTCTTCGTCATACCGGCGGAGTAGTCGCCGATGTACTTCGTGGCGGCATCGCTAAGCCCCAGCGCCGAGAGCAGCTCCCTGCTGCGTTCTTCGACGTCTGTGGTGGGTATGCTGCGCAAAGCGCCAAGGTATTGCAAGTATTCGGCGCCGGAGAGCTTTTCAAACACTGGCGCACCGTCCATCAACAGGCCCATCGCCCTTTTGGCTTCGATAGAACCCGTTTCATGTCCGGCAATCCACGATTTTCCGGCATCCGGTTTCGTAATGCCGGTGACCATGGTCAACGTGGTTGTCTTGCCAGCGCCGTTCGGACCGACGATGCCATAAATTGAGCCATAAGGAATGCTCAAATTGAGATTGTTTACGGCGACTTTATCGCCGTATTTCTTAGTCAGGCCTTCGATCCGAAGTGCTTCCATTACTGCCTTTCTTCAGCGGCGAGCTGTCCACACGCTGCGGCAATCTCCTGTCCCTTAGTGTCGCGGACGGTGCATGGAACACCTTGGGCAATTACCCGGCGAACAAACTCTTCCTGTCGTTCTTTAGGTGATGCGTCCCACTCAGACCCCGGGGTCGGATTGAGCGGAATCAAGTTTACGTGGACTTTTGAGCCTAGCACCTTGTGCAATTTCTGTCCCAACATGTCCGCGCGGAAATCCTGGTCATTCTTGTCCCGAATGAGTGCATATTCAATGGATACGCGGCGGGAAGTCTTATCGACGTAGTAGCGCGCAGCGTCCAAAATTTCATCCACGTCCCAGCGTTGGTTCACGGGCACGAGCTCGTTGCGGAATTCATCGTCAGGCGTGTGCAGGGAAATAGCCAGGGTGCAGGACAGGCCTTCATCGGCAAGCTTACGAACAGCTGGTGCAAGACCAACGGTGGAAATGGTCACGTTGCGCATCGACATGCCAAATCCATCGGGGTCGGTAAATTGCTTCACAGCGTGAACCACACGCTTGTAGTTGGCCAGTGGCTCTCCCATGCCCATGAACACAACATTGGTCAAGCGGCCGCCTTCAGCTTCCATGGTCTTAGAAGCGTTGCGCAGCTGCTCGACGATCTCTGCTGCGGACAAGTTGCGGTCCAAGCCGCCCTGACCGGTCGCGCAGAAAGGACAGGCCATACCGCAACCAGCCTGGGAAGAAATACACAAGGTCGCGCGGCCTGGGTAACGCATCAGCACAGACTCTAAGAGAGTGCCGTCATGTAAGCGCCACAGGGACTTGGTGGTTTCACCGTCATCGGTGGAAAAGCCGCGGATTTGGGTCATCAGCGGCGGGAAAAACTTTTCCTGGATATCCTTGCGTGCGGATTCCGGAATATCGGTCATTTCATCAACGTCCACGGTGTGGTGAACATAGTAGTGCTTAGCCAGTTGCTTAGCACGGAATTTGGGCAGACCTAGCTCATCGAGGATCTTAATGCGCTCTGCCTCGGTGTAGTCAGCGAAGTGCTTCGGGGGAAGCCCGCGACGGGGTTTAGTAAAATTTAATTCAATTGGTTGCGCCATATCCGCCATCTTCGCATGATTTGGACTATTTTTCCCAATTCTGGGCGGGTTAAGTGGGCAAAACCGGTTTCACCAGATTTAATGAGGGGTATGACTACACCAAACCCCTCCGAGGAATACCACTACACTGAACCAACCGAGGAAGCCACTGCTTCCACCGAAATCGAACCGGCGGTTGAGCAACCAGCACAAGACAAAGCAAAGGTCAGAGGTTCTTTCGCGGCGTCAACCTGGATTGCGTTGATCATCGGATTCATCTTGTTGATCTTGCTGATTATCTTCATTTTACAAAATCAGCAGTCGGTAGAACTTAATATTTTCGCGTGGTCTGGTGAGTTTCCAGCAGGTATTGCCTTTTTGCTCTTTGCCATTGGCGGCGCATTATTTATGGCGCTCATTGGCGGATGGCGCATGTTGGAATTGCGCCGCCAAATCAAACGCCTAGGAAAGAAATAGCCAGCCACGTCACCATCGCTGCCGGCAACATGCCATCGAGGCGGTCCATCAACCCGCCGTGGCCCGGCAGAATATTGGACATATCTTTAATGCCCAGCTCGCGCTTGAACTGAGACTCCACCAAGTCTCCGAGGGTTGCACAGACAACCAAGCCAAGCCCCATGATCACGCCGGCCCAGGCTTCGCGCTCCAGCAGGAAGTGAATGCTCAATGCGCCGGTGACCATGCCAAAGATAATGGAGCCGGCAAACCCTTCCCAGGATTTCTTCGGACTCACGGCCGGTGCCATGGGGTGTGAGCCGAACATGACGCCGGTGATGTAGCCGCCAGTATCGGATGCGACTACACACAGCATGAAGACCAGAATGGACGACGCGCCCTGCGAGGTCGCTGACAACATCGCGGCAAAAGAGCCGAACATGGGAATCCATGTCAGGACGAAAACACCCACTGCGGTATCACGCAGGTAATTAATCGGTGGCCGGTGTCGTCCATTATGAAAAAGTCGGCCAAACATCAAAGCTAAGACAGCAATGACGTAGAACGCAATGAGCCCTTCAGTTTCCAAAGGCCACGAGCTCCACACCATCAGCTGCCCGCCGATGATCATTAACGTGCGTGGCAAGTGATAGGAGTGCTCCCGCAGACGCGTGAGAACTTCCCACATGGCACCAGCCACCGCGACGGCGACGAGGATGTACCACGCCAGCTGTCCGGCCCACATCGCAAAAATTACGAGTGCGCCTAATCCAACGCCAACGCCAATAGCTATGGGGACGTTACGCCCCGCGCTATTTTTCGGTTTTGGCACAGTTTTCATCGTCGCCCTTCGTCAATATGAAAAGTGCTGCCGCATGACGACAGCACCAGGTGAAAGCTTGGTGGAAGACTAGACTTCCATCAACTCCGCTTCCTTGTTGGCAACGAGCTTGTCCACCTGCTCAATGTAGCCGTGGGTGATCTTTTCCATTTCCTTTTCCGCTGCGGCGATTTCGTCCTCGCCAGCATCACCATCTTTTTGCAGCTTCTTCAGCTGCTCCATGGCCTTGCGGCGGATATTACGGATAGCAATCTTGCCATCTTCGCCCTTGGACTTTGCTACCTTGACCAAGTCACGACGACGCTCTTCGGTCAGCTGTGGGATGGTCACGCGCAGAACCTGGCCGTCATTGGTTGGGTTGACGCCCAAGTCAGAGTTACGAATAGCGTTTTCGATCTCGCCCATCATGGACTGCTCATAAGGCTTAATGAGCAGCATGCGTGGCTCAGGAACGCTGATGGAAGACATCTGCGTAATCGGAGTTGGAACGCCATAGTATTCAGCGACAACGCCGTTAAACATCGACGGGTTAGCACGTCCGGTACGAATGGTTACCAACTCTTCACGGGTGTGCTCCACCGAGTTGGCCATACGCTCTTCAGATTCCAGTTGAATGTCATCAATCATGATGTGATCTCCTTATTAATTCGAATTCAATGTAGCAGACTAAGACTGAACCAAGGTACCAATGCGCTCACCGTTGACGGCGCGCGCGATATTGCCCTCCGTGAGCAAATTGAACACCAAAATCGGCATATTATTGTCCATGCACAAGCTAAACGCGGTAGCGTCAGCGACCTTCAGCCCGCGTTCGATGACCTGACGTGGAGTAATTTCATCATAAAGCTCCGCATCCGGGTTCGAGCGTGGATCATCGGAGTACACGCCATCTACGCCCTTCGCCAAGAACAGGACCTCACACCCGATTTCCAGCGCGCGCTGTGCTGCGGTGGTGTCGGTGGAGAAAAATGGCATGCCCATGCCAGCACCAAAGATGACAACGCGCCCCTTTTCGAGGTGACGCTCAGCGCGCAGCGGCAAGTATGGCTCCGCAACCTGTGCCATATTGATGGAAGTCTGAACGCGGCAGTCGACGTCTAGCTGGCCGAGGAAGTCCTGCAAAGCCAAGCAATTCATTACGGTGCCGAGCATGCCCATGTAGTCAGAGCGGGCGCGGTCCATGCCACGCTGGGACAGCTCTGCGCCACGGAAGAAATTGCCGCCGCCAATCACCACTGCTACCTCGGTGCCGGAGCGAGCAATTTCTGCAATCTGACGAGCTACATTTTCTACAACATCCGGATCAATGCCGACTTGCCCACCGCCGAACATTTCACCGCCCAGCTTTAACATCACGCGCTTATAGGCTGTACGACGGCTTTCAGTGGTCACGGGATACGTCTCCTTGATGGTGATTTCGAGTCTGTTCTATCTTACATTAGGCATACAAAAACCCGGCCAGGCGTCTGGCCGGGTTTTTGATATCACATGAGTGACTTTCTTAAGCGCCAACCTCAAAGCGCTCGAAGCCGGTGATGGTGGTGCCAGCTTCTTCAGCAACCTGCTTCACGGTCTTCTTGGAATCAGACAAAGCAGCCTGCTCCAGCAAGACGATGGACTTGTAGAAGCCGTTGAGACGACCTTCAACAATCTTTGGAAGTGCAGCTTCTGGCTTGCCCTCTTCACGAGTGGTTGCCTCAGCAATTTCGCGTTCCTTCTCAACGACGTCAGCTGGAACGTTTTCGCGGGTCAAGTACTCTGCCTTCATCGCAGCGACCTGCATTGCAACTGCACGAGCTGCTTCTGCGTCACCTTCGTAGGAAACCAGAACGCCAACTGCAGGTGGCAAGTCAGCGGAGCGCTGGTGCAGGTAGACAGCAACATTGTCGCCGTCGATGGTCACTGCACGACGTGCCTGCAGCTTCTCGCCGATCTTTGCGGACTCTTCGTCGATCAAGGTGGCAACGTCCTTGCCATCAACCTGAACGGCGTTGAGCTCTTCTGCCGAGTTTGCCTTTGCAGCAGCAGCTGCTTCAGCAATCTTGTCAGCGAAAGCGCGGAAATCAGCGTTCTTAGCAACGAAGTCAGTTTCGCAGTTGATCTCGATCATGGTGTTGCCGGAAACAGCAACGAGACCTTCGGTTGCTTCGCGGTCTGCACGCTTGGAAACGGACTTTGCGCCCTTGATGCGCAGAATCTCGACAGCCTTGTCGTAGTCTCCGCCTGCTTCTTCCAGAGCCTTCTTGCAGTCGAGCATGCCGGAGCCGGTGGTTTCGCGCAGTGCCTTTACATCAGCAGCAGTGTAGTTCGCCATAGTCGGGGCGATCCTCCTTGTTTAATCAAACAATGTTCAGAAAATAGCGTAGCCGATTTTTGTAAGATCTGTCGGCTATGTCAACAACAAGCCCCCGTCACCGTACTCGGCACGGGGGCAAGTCACATAAGCTTATTCAGCTGATGCTGGGTCGGACTCTGCCGCAGCCTCAGCTGCGTCGCGCTCGTCCTTCTCAGCGGTGTCGCCGGCAGCTTCCTTAGCTGCAGCCAACTGACGCTCTTCGCGGGACTTCTTGCCCTCGTCGACAGCGGTTGCGATGATGCCGGTCAGCAACTTGGTTGCGCGGATAGCGTCATCGTTGCCTGGGATTGGGAAGTTGACGTCATCTGGGTCACAGTTGGTGTCCAAGATAGCGACAACTGGAATGTTCAGCTTGTGCGCCTCAGCAACAGCAATGTGCTCCTTGTTGGTATCAACAATCCACAGTGCGGATGGAGCCTTGGTCATCTCAGAGATGCCACCGAGAACACGCTCCAACTTGGTGCGCTCACGGGTCAGCATGAGAACTTCCTTCTTGGTGCGGCCCTTGTAGCCGTCCTCAGCCTGGTCCATTGCCTGAAGTTCCTTCATGCGCTTCAGACGCTTGGAAACAGTCTGGAAGTTGGTGAGCATGCCGCCCAACCAACGGTGGTTGACATATGGCATGCCAACGCGAGTTGCTTCTTCAGCAACTGCTTCCTGAGCCTGCTTTTTGGTACCAACAAACAAAACGGTACCGCCGTGAGCAACGGTTTCCTTGACGAACTCGAATGCTTCATCGATGTAGGTCAGGGTCTGCTGCAAGTCAATGATGTAGATGCCGTTGCGATCAGTGAAGATATGACGACGCATCTTTGGGTTCCAACGACGGGTCTGGTGACCAAAGTGCACACCAGCGTCGAGGAGCTCGCGCATGGTTACAACTGCCATGTTTCGCTCGCTTTCAGTTTCGGTTTTGTACAATTATTTGTGCGGTTTTGCCGCACCCTGGCTGCGAAGCTATCCCAATCAACACCCGGTTAAGGGACCTTGTCGATGAGTTGTCTTCGCCGCGCGAAGTCAGCATGTTCTTGACACACTGCACGCCTGAGTCTAGACAGAACTACCCCGCTTATCAAACCGACATGCGCTCTGTCCACAATTTTTTGGTGAAGCATAAACAACTAGGCCAAGTTCTCCACAACTTCGCAGTGCTTGTCGATGCTCCCCTAGACCCTTGCCACTGTTGCACACAAGAATTAAGGCCATGAGGAAATGCTGGCTGTTATTAGTCCCTTTACTACTTGCATGGGTGGATCCCACTACTGGTGCGTCATACGCCAGCGGTGTGCTGCGCCCGTATGACCCACCGGCACAAAACTGGTTGCCCGGGCACCGTGGAGTGGATCTTCGCCTAGACATTGGCGAAGAAGTACTCGCTGCCGGCGATGGGACGGTGGCGTTTGTGGGCGTGGTCGCCGGAACCCCGACTGTCTCCATTCAGCATGAGGAGATTAGAACCACGTATCAACCAGTACACGGGTGGGTCAGCCAGGGTGAGGTAGTTCGGGAAGGCGATGTCATCGGCAAGCTGGGACATCCCTTCGATGATGCCCCAGGGCTTCATTGGGGTGCTAGAACGGGCAAAGACCAATATATGAACCCGCTGTCGTTGCTGACTCCGACTATCCGCCTTAAGCCCGTGGATGAGCTTGATTAAAGACTTTCTTGAGCCGTTCAGACGTCACGTGCGTGTACACCTGCGTGGTTTGCAACGAGGAATGGCCCAGTAATTCTTGCACCACGCGTAAATCTGCCCCGCCTTCGAGCATGTGCGTGGCTGCGGAGTGGCGCAGCGCGTGCGGTGAGACCTGCCCGGCAGCTTCCACGACGCGACGCACCTGGCGCTGATCGATGCGCCCACCACGGGTGCCCACGAATAACGCAGATGGGTCCTTCGCCATCTCAGCCCGGCGCGCCAGCCACAGATCGAGTGCCTTTTGCGCGGCTTGCCCGTAGGGAACGACGCGTTGTTTATTTCCCTTGCCCAAGACGCGGATGGTTTGCCGAGACGAGTCTATGTCTGACAGATCGATGCCCGTCAGCTCCGAGACGCGCATCCCTGTGGCATAGAGCAATTCCAGCATTGCGGCATCACGCAAGGAATGGAGCTCGTCGACGGAATGGGCATTTCCCATCGCCGTGGCTGCTTCTTGTTCGTTCAGGACTTTCGGCAGCTGCTTCGGGACTTTGGGGGTCGAAAGCTTGGCTGCTTCATCGGTGCGCAGGTATCCCTGTTTCACCGCCCAGGTAGAAAAGGCTTTAGCCGCAGCGGTGCGCCGTGCCAGCGTGGAGCGAGCTTTGCCCGCTGCTACAGCTGAGGCGAGCCAACTGCGCAGGTGCGCGAGGTTAAAGGAAGCAAAGTCTTCTGTGGTTTGTGCCAAGTCGAGCAGGTCTGAGGTATAGCCTTTGATGGTCGCTTCAGACCTGCCGAGCACATACCGTTGGTGCTCGGCGAAGTCGTAGATAGCTTCCACCATTTGAGAACTACTCATGGTTTAAGAGTTTAATCCACCTTTTTCCTTCCCTGCGAATAAGCGTGTGCTTTTCTAAGACCACCAGCAAGTGAACTACCAACGGGATGCGCATTCCGGCGTCGCGGGCAATGTCTTCGGCGGTATGGCCATCGTGAAGCGGAACTGCGTCGTAGACTTTGAGCTCATTTCGCGACAGTGCCTGCACGGGGTTCGCTGCAAAGTCCAGCTCATACTGCGCCCCGGCATCGGCATCACCAACCCGGCTGATAAGTTCGCGTACCTCTTCCCCACTGGCTACCAACTGAGCTCGTCCTTCTTGGATTCTTTGGTGACAGCCCAGCGAGCCAGGAGTAGTAATCGGCCCGGGTACCGCCATGGTGACCTTCCCCAATGCTTCTGCCCAATTGAGAGTATTGAGCGCTCCAGAGCGAAAAGCTGCTTCGACGACCACGGTGCCTGCGGTCATTGCTGCCACGAGGCGATTGCGCGAGAGAAAGCGGTGTCGTTGCGGCGTGGTGCCCGGCGCGAATTCGCTGACGATAGTGCCGGTGCGGGCAATGCGCTCAAAAAGCGGGGCGTTACGCGCGGGATAGTCATAATCAATGCCACATGCGGCAACCGCAACGGTAGGAGTTTGCATCTCCAAGGCTGCGCCGTGAGCGACGGTATCAACCCCGAGTGCACCACCGGAGACGATGGTCCATTGGTGTTTGGCTAAGTCAGCGACCACCTTTCGGGTTGCTTGGGTGCCATACGGGGTGATCGCTCGCGTGCCGACGACGGCGACAGATTGCGCTACTGTTTCTTTCAGTGGCCGTCCTTTAACCCACAGACATTGCGGGGCGATGGCTTCTTTACCAAAGGTGGCTGGGGCTTCTGAGTTGTCATAAAACCTAAAAGCCGAGTCGAAGTCGGGCCATTCGGCACTATCTGGGGTGATAAGACGAGCACCGACCTGCTCAATGGTGTCGAGGTCTTCTTGTTGGCGCAACCAGTCCCGGCGCGCGGCGGATTCCTGCAACAGAGGGCCTACCCAAGCCTCCTGGTGGTAGATGCCATGGGCCACCTTCTCTACTGGGTGTTCGACAAGTAAGTTCGCGAGGTTTCGTGAGGGTGGTTCAACGACGCGGTTGATATACACCCAGGCTTGTTCCGGTGTGTCATTGAGAAACATCTAAAACCCCTCCCCGCGCAGACTCAAGGCTTGTGCAATGTGGTCCAAACCTGGGGAGTCTTCGCCCTCTAAGTCGCACAAGGTCCACGCCAGTTTCAGGCAGCGGTCTACTCCGCGTTGAGATAGTTGCCCTTCGGCGAGATAAGCGCTGACTAGTGCCATCGCGGTTTCATCGGCCGCGCAGTGTCGGCGAAGATATGTCGACGGCATGGCCGCATTGTGGACTACTGATAACCCGTGAGTTTTCCAGCGATAGGCCGCTCTTTCGCGAGCAAGGGTCACACGGGCGGCAATGGTTGCGGACGATTCTTCATCCGTGGTGTGCAATAGCGCTTGTTGGCTGGACAATTCCAACACGATATCCAAGCGGTCGCGCAATGGGCCGGAGATATTGCGCAAGTAGTCTTGTCGCGCGGTAGACCGGCACACGCACTTGGAGGGATCTTCGGCAGCACACCGGCAAGGGTTAGCGGCCATGACCAACTGAAATCTAGCGGGGTAGGTAATTTCTCGTTGGGCACGGGCAAGGCGGACTTCGCCGTCTTCTAAAGGTGCGCGCAGGCCATCGAGAACAGCTGGGGAGATTTCACTGGCTTCATCTAAAAACAACACCCCATTGTGCGCAAGACTTACTGCCCCGGGGCGTGGGTTGCCATAACCACCGCCAAGTAGTGCTGGACGTGACAGCGAGGCATGCGGGGAGATAAACGGCGCATGTGCGATGACATTGCCCATCGCCCCAGCAAGGGAATGAATAGCCGTGGATTCCACAGATTGCGCCGTGCTCAGCTCCGGCAGGATGGACGGGATGCGCGCGGCAAGCATGGATTTTCCGGAGCCGGGCGGGCCGATCATCATCAAATGGTGCCCGCCGGCGGCTGCTACTTCTACGGCAAATTTCGCTTCGTGCTGGCCCGCGATTTCTGCGAAGTCCATAAGCTGCTGGCGCGGAGGTGGCGGCTCATGGGACGGAGTTTTAAGAACCGCCGTGCCGCGCAGCCAGTCAAATACTTCACGTAGGTTGTGCGCGATAAGAACCCGGACGTCTTTGACAAGTTGTGCCTCAGCGGCATTTCCAGGTGGAATAACTAGCGTGCGAAAGCCTTGTTTATGGGCTGCCACCGTGGCCGATAACAGCCCTGGCACTGGACGAATACTGCCATCGAGTCCGAGCTCTCCAAGAAAAAGCGTGTTGGCGATTTTCTCTGCAAAGGATTCAGTACCCCAGGTGGCATAGCCATCGGCAGCTAATTGCTCATCTTGAGCCTGCATGCCGGCCAATAAGATGGCCACGGCCAAGGGGAGGTCAAAATGCGAGCCAGACTTTGGCAAAGATGCGGGAGAAAGCGAGACCACGATCTTGGTTTTCGGCCACGATAATTTGGAATTGATAATGGCGGTCTTAATGCGCTGACGGGATTCACTAATGGCGGTATCGGTTCGCCCCACCACGTGGATACCCGGCAGTCCGGGCCCGATATTCGCTTCAATGTCTACGATGTGCGCGATGACGCCTTCTAAAGCGAAGGTCTTACATGATGCTAAAGCCACCTAGCTCACCGCTTCGAAATGTTCGAGCTCAAAGGACATGCCCTTAACTTGCAATGCGATGACATCAAAGCGGACTTCCGACAAGGGCCGGCCATTAAGCCACTGCACCGCAGCTTTTCGCATGCGCGCCATTTTGCGTGGAGTGACGGCTTCAGCAATTCCATAGGCAGCGGTGGTCCGAGTCTTGACTTCCACGAAGACAAAGACGTTGTTTTCGCGGACAATGAGGTCAATTTCGCCCACTGCGTAATTCACATTCGCGGCAATGACTTCCGCCCCGCGCGAGCGATAATAATCGGCGGCGAATCGTTCCCCGCGTTTTCCTAAGGCTGATTTTCTGGTGGTTTTATTAATCATTGAATTCTTTCGTGTTGCCATATTTACTGGTCAAATCCAGTTTCCGGCAGCACAAGGCTGGAACTCAATGAGTGATACATCTACAAAACGCAAAACTGTGGATAACTCACCGTCACGGCGAAGTTATCCACAGAATAAGAAGCAACAGCTGATTACTCAGGCAAAATATACTCTGGTTTGTCGAGTTCTTCGATGTTGACATCCTTATAGGTAATCACGCGCACATAGCGAACAAATCGCGCAGACCTATACATATCCCACACCCAGGCATCTGACATACGCACTTCGTAGTACACATCCGGGCCGTTGGTATGCGGGATGAGTTTGACGGCGTTAGCGAGGTAGAAGCGGCGCTCGGTTTCCACGACATAGGAAAACTGGCTAACCACGTCGCGGTATTCGCGGTAGAGGGACAGCTCAACTTCTGCCTCGTAGTTTTCCAGTTCTTCAGCGCTCACTATTTTTCTCCTTCGACGATGCTGGGGTTTACTTTAGTCATTTCGAACTCCAAATGCGCGTGCGCCACGTTGGAATAACTCATCCGATGAATCGCAGTTGCTCCCAGTGTCTTAATCGCTTCTGTATGCACCGCGGTGCCATATCCTTTGTGCTTGCCCAATCCATAGCCAGGGTACTTTTCCTCGAGTTCTTCCATGATGTGATCCCGGGAGACTTTCGCAAGCACGGAGGCGGCAGCGATGCATCGAATAGCGAAATCGCCCCCGACCACCGGCAAGTACGGCGCGGTAAACCCGGAGACTTTTAACGCATCAGTGAGGATATAACGCGGGCGCACCTCCAGGCGTGCCACTGCGCGGCGCATGCCGGAGACATTGGCGTGCTGAATGCCGTGCTTATCGATGTCCCCGGGGTCAATGTGCACGATGGAATAAGCCAAAGCGTTGCGTTGAATGGCTGGGAAAAGCTCTTCACGCTGCTTGGCAGACAACTTTTTACTATCGGTTAAAGTAGCCAGGCTCGGAATGATTTTCTCCGGCAAAATACACGCAGCAATGGTGATCGGACCTGCGCACGCACCGCGGCCTGCTTCATCAACCCCTGCCACCGGGCCCAAGCCAGCTTTGGACAGCGCTACTTCATAGGTGCGCTTTTGGACCAGCTTGCGCACCTAAACCGTCTCCGAAGGTACAGAGTGGAATCTCGGATAAAATACCGCGCGCACGCGCCCTTTCACGTTGGAAACCGGAATGGTTCCTTGAAGCTTATCGCCTAGGTGATACCGCGAATCCAAAGAATTGGTGCGGTTATCGCCCATGACAAAAAGGCTATCTTCGGGCACCGTGAGAGGACCAAAGTATTCCCCACCGCAGGCTGCCGAGCCGGTTTGCGGGCTTACTTCCATATCTGGTGGGTATTTAACAAAAGAGTCATTGGTCTCTGCGCCATTGACCATCACGCCAGGGTCATCTTCTAGGCACTGCACGGTATCGCCTTCGGTGGCGATGACGCGTTTGACCAAAATATTTTTGGTATTAGGCCGCAGTCCTGCGGCAGCGACGAGGTTTTGCATCCCGCGCACCATGACATTAGAGGAACGGTCCACGCTAAAACCGACATTCCACGCATCTGGGCCTTCAAAGACCACCACGTCACCTGGGTCCGGATCGGAGAAATAGTAGCTGAGCTTTTCGACGAAGATGCGGTCATTGGTACAGCCCTCACAACCGTGCAAGGTCGGCTCCATCGACGCAGAAGGAATGACATAAGGCCGGCCGACAAACGCTTGGGTGCCAATGAGCAAGACAAACGCTAGGACAATGATGAGGAAGGCTTCCCACAACAGTCCCCAGCTGCTTTGTGGTGGCTCAGAACTAGCCTTGGATTTCTGGGTCATCGACTCCACCGATACGGCTGAATGGGTAAAAGACCAAGGCTACCTTGCCGCGAACATTGTCCAAAGGGATCGTGCCCTGATACTCATCAAAAGAGTGCGCCCGTGAATCCGCCGAATTGGTGCGGTTATCGCCCATCACGAAAACATTTTCATCAGGCACGGTAATCGGCCCGAAGTATTGTCCACCACAAGCTTCCGAGCCAGTGGTCGGATCGATGGGATAGGTCGGAGGGCTTAAGACATACGACTGATCAATCGGTTCGCCATCCACCATGACTGCCGGGTCGCCTTCTTGGCATTCGACGGTTTGTCCACCGGTTGCTACGACGCGCTTGACCAAGTTGTTCTCATTCGGCGGGGCGAGCGAGACATAGCTCAAACCTTCTTGGATAGCTGCCAGCACGCTGTTATCGGAACGGGGAGATTCCCATCCCGCATTCCACGATGGTGTTCCTTCAAACACGATGACATCGCCAGGTTCAGGATCCGAGCCGTAGTAGCTGATCTTCTCCGTCAAAATGCGGTCATTGGTGCAGCCCTCACAACCATGCAGCGTCGGCTCCATCGAGGAGGAAGGAATGACGTACTGACGACCAACAAACGCCTGAAGGAGGCCAACAACCGCTAAAACCACCGCCACGATCAGGAGGGTTTCAACTATCCATGGCAACTGCTTCTTGTCGCTCTCAGCGCTATTGTCTTTCACCCCGCCGATCGTAGCAGCCTTTAATCCAGCCGCAGATTAGACTATGAACTTGTGTCAGAATCTTCTCATTCATTCCGCACCCTGCTATCTATGCTGGGGCATCATAAGGCGGCTTTAAGTGGCGCCATAGTCTTTTCCATCTTGGGCTCGTTAATGGGCCTTGCGCAGCCGATGCTCATCAATCAGATCATTGAAAAAATCGGCCAACCCATGGGCGCGTTGATTGCCGTGCTTATCGGCTTGCTGGTGCTATCGTCCGTCGCCAGTGGCTTGGAGTGGTTCCTGTTAACCCGTACCGCCGAAGCAGCCGTCTTTGCTACTCGCCGGGACCTTGTCTCTCACCTGTTGCGCTTGCCTATTACCACCTATGACAAACACCGCACCGGTGATCTAGTCACCCGCGTCGGTTCAGATACCACGTTGGTGCGCACCGCTTTTACCGGCGGGCTGGTCCAAGCGGTATCTTCCGTGCTCACAATCGTCGGCTCCGTGGTGCTCATGGCGCTTATCGATGTCATGATGTTGCTGGTGGTGCTCTCCGTCATCACGTTGACCATGATCGCAGTTATCTTCGCCTCCCGCTTGATGCAGAAATACACCAAGCGTGCCCAAGAAGCCGTCGGTGAATTAGGCGCCGGAATGGATAAATCACTGGTGGCAGTTCGTACCGTGCGTGCATCTCGGGCAGAAGAACGCGTAGAAAAAGAGCTCCACTCCTCTGCCGGTCGAGCCTTCCGCGAGGGTGTGAAAATGGCCAAGGTCGGAGCATTGCTCAACCCAGTCTCTGGGCTCGCGTTGCAAGGCTCGTTTCTCATCGTGCTCGGTATCGGCGGCGCTCGCGTGGCCACGGGCAGTATTTCCGTCGGCGACTTGGTTTCATTCGTGCTGTATATGTTTATGGCCTCGATGCCCCTGGGAACAATCTTCAGCGCGATTACCACCGTCCGCCAAGCCATGGGTGCCATCGACCGCATCAACAACGTTTTAGATGAACCTTTGGAAGATGCCACCGGCAAAGACGCTGTTAAGTCTTCGGCGATTGCCTTTGATTCCGTGTCCTTTTCCTATGACGGCAAGACACCAGTGCTTGACGATATCTCCTTTAGAGTCCAGCCCGGCACCAAGACCGCTTTGGTCGGTCCTTCCGGTGGCGGCAAGTCCACGACATTAGCGCTCATGGAACGCTTCTATGACCCGACTTCCGGCACGATTTATCTGGGAGATCAGGATATGTCGACGCTCTCGCGTGAATCTGTGCGTTCCATGGTGGGATACGTGGAACAAGAAGCTGCCATCCTGGCGGGTACCGTGCGAGAAAACCTCAAGCTTGCGAATTTCTCCGCCACCGACGAGCAATGCTGGCAGGCCTTAGACCAAGTCAATCTCCGCGACCGATTCGCAGACGCTGAAGGCTTGGATACCGTGTTGGGTGATCGGGGCGTGTCTTTATCGGGCGGTCAACGCCAGCGCCTTGCCTTAGCGCGCATGCTGCTGATGGATTCACCCATTTTGGTCCTCGATGAACCAACTTCCGCGGTCGATTCGCAAAACGAGCAACTTATCTTGGATGCGATTGCCGCAGCAGGTGCGGATAAGACCGTCATCATCGTGGCGCACCGATTGTCCACGGTGACTGATGCGGATCAGATTTTGGTCATCGATAAGTGCCAAGTCCAAGCACGCGGCCGACACGAAGAATTATTGGAAACCTCCGATCTCTACCGCGAGCTTGCCTCGCGCCAACTCCTCGCCTAAAAGTGCATTAATACGCAAATGGTTGCATTTGTGCGCCCGTTCACATACCTTGGCAATTAGTTCCACCTGAGCAGGCAGTTTTCCTGTCTGCTCGCCGGGGAACGCAGATTTCTAACGTGAACGGAGACCATCAGATGACTGTGTCCATCGAGGCCTTGCTCGCGGCCAAAGGAATTCACCCCAAGCCGGAGAACATCGACAAGCTAGAAAATAAATGGGAAGAGATCCAAAACCTTAAAGGGGATCTTTCCAATATCGCGTTCGCCGACGCCGATATCTCGCTTCGCAATCTGCCAGGAGGAGATCATGTCGGATAATTCCCTGCTCAAAAAGACAGCCACCGAAGTAGGCGCACTCATTCACGACGGCACGGTCACGTCCGTGGAGTTGACTCAAGCGTTGTTGAAGCACGCTCGCTCTTTGAATGAGCAGGTCAATGCCTACATCAGCTTCCGCGAGGAACAAGCACTGGCTGATGCGAAAAAGGCCGATGAGGAAATCGCCGCTGGCAAAATCCGCGGCCCCTTGCACGGGGTTCCCATGGCCATCAAGGACAATATCTACATCGGCGGCGAAGTCTCCACCATGGCTTCAAAGATTCACCAGGACTTCGTCTCCGACGACGATGCCAGCGTGGTGGCGCGGATGAAAGAAGCCGGAATCGTGCTCACCGGCAAACTCAACATGCATGAGTATGCGTGGGGCATTGACAACAACAGCCCGCACTTCGGCCCGGTCCATAACCCCTGGGACCTGGACAAGGTACCCGGTGGCTCCTCGGGTGGATCCGGTGCGGCGGTAGCGTCTGATATGTCCTTCTCCACACTCGGCACAGACACCGCGGGGTCTATTCGAATCCCGTCAGCCGCTTGCGGGCTCGTAGGTCTCAAACCCACTCATGGACTCGTGGCCAAGTATGGCTGCTTCCCACTGGCGTGGACCTTGGACCATATCGGGCCGATGTCCAAGAGCGTCGATGATGCGGCAGCACTGCTGCAAGTCATTGCCGGCTTCGATGAACGCGACCCCACCTCCGTCAAGGTTGAGGTGGGCAACTACCAAGACGCGTTGCGCGGAGATCCCAGCAAACTGGTTATTGGAGTTGAAGAAGATTACTTCTTCAAGGACGTTGATTCTGACATCGAAAAGCGCGTCCGCGACCAAATCCAAGCATTGGCGGATCAAGGCGCCACCGTGAAGACGGTGTCGATTCCTTCGCTGGCGTATTCGGAATGGGCGGAGCTTGCCACAAGCTTGTCAGAGGCATCGGCTATCCACCACAATGATCTCATCAACCGTGCTGATGATTTCGGCGATGATATTCGCTTCCTCTTTGAGCTGGGAGAGGTCTTCTCTTCTGTTGATTATCTCCAAGCCCAACAAGTCCGCCGCCAGATCAAGCAGGACTTTGCAAAGGCCCTAGAAGAAGTCGATGTCATCATCGCGCCGACCTTACCGGTCATGCCACCGACAATTGGTTCCCCGGTCGCAGACCTCAACGGCACCGACGTGGATCTCATCGATCACTTCATCAGGTTTACCGGCCCCAGCAACCTCACCGGGTTGCCTGCCCTGTCGATGCCCGTAGGGCTAAAGGACGGGCTTCCCATCGGGCTGCAAATCATTGGCCGTGCCTTTGATGAAGAAACCGTGCTCAATGTCGGATCGATCATTGAGGCTGGCAATCCAATGGACGGCAAACGCGCACCCACTGGTGCATAAAACCCAAAAAAAGTCCCTGCCACAAGGCAGGGACTTTAGCCGTTTATTAGCGGCGCTCCTTAATACGAGCCTTCTTACCGCGCAGGTCACGCAGGTAGTACAGCTTCGCACGACGAACGCGTCCACGACGAGCAATGGTGATGGACTCCAGGTTTGGAGAGTGTACTGGGAAAGTACGCTCTACGCCGATGCCGAAGGAAACCTTACGTACGGTGAAGGTCTCGCTGACGCCAGCGCCCTGACGGCGGATGCAGACACCCTTGAAGAGCTGGGTACGCTGGTTATTACCTTCAATAACCTTGACCTCAACGTCCAAGGTGTCGCCTGGGCGAAACGCTGGGATATCATCGCGCAGCGATGCTGCATTGATCTTATCGAGAATGTTGCTCATGGCAATCCTTTTCAATTTGGGATAGAGGACCCTAGCGTAAAACTAACCGGTTCATATCCATCTACATAGAACAGTCAGTAATTGTCGCACATGCAGCGGGAATATTACAAATTTCTTAGAACCCAGCATTCTTCAAAGCATCCGCCATCGAACCACGTGGCGCGGGCTTTTGCCTGGTGCGCGGCTGCTTGCGAGGCTTCGATACTTTCTCAGGTTTCTTCGCCTGCGCCTCATCTTCCAGGCGCAGGGTCAACGAGATGCGCTTGCGGGGAACATCAACTTCTAAGACCTTGACCCGGACCACTTCCCCGGAGCGCACGACCTCATGCGGGTCTGAAACGAACTTATTGCTCATCGCTGAGATATGCACGAGACCGTCTTGGTGCACGCCCACATCCACGAAAGCACCGAACGCAGCTACGTTGGTGACGGTGCCTTCCAGCACCATGCCGGGGACCAGGTCGGAAATCTTTTCCACGCCTTCTTTAAAGGTCGCTGTCTTAAATTCCGGGCGTGGGTCGCGGCCAGGTTTATCAAGCTCCGAGATGATATCGCTAACCGTTGGGATACCGAAGGTGTCATCCGCAAAATCGGCTGGGTTCAGGCCACCCAATACACGAGTATTGCCAATAAGCTCATCGATAGTTAGTCCGGTCGCGGAGGCAATCTTGTGTACTACCGGGTAAGCCTCAGGGTGCACAGCGGAGCTATCGAGTGGGTCTTTGCCACCGCTAATGCGCAGGAAGCCGGCTGATTGCTCATAAGCTTTCGGTCCCAGGCGTGGAACCTTTTTCAGTTCTTTGCGCGTGGTAAAAAGCCCATTGTCATTGCGGTAAGCCACGATATTATCCGCCAGGGTGGCATTAACACCCGCCACGCGCTCCAGCAGCGGGCCGGAGGCAGTATTGATATCGACGCCAACGCCGTTGACGGCATCTTCGACCACACCATCAAGGGTGCGCGCGAGCGCTGCCTGGTTGACATCGTGTTGGTATTGGCCAACGCCAATGGCCTTCGGATCAATCTTGACCAACTCTGCCAAGGGATCCTGCAAGCGGCGCGCAATAGATACCGCACCACGCAACGAGACGTCCATGTTCGGGAACTCATCAGCGGCTAGTTGCGATGCGGAATAGACCGAAGCGCCGGATTCAGACACCACCACGGAGGTTGGGCGCTTACCGCCTGCTCGTGCCACAAGGTCGGCGACTTCGACGGCCAGCTTTTCAGATTCGCGGGAGGCGGTGCCGTTGCCCACGGCCAGCAATTCCACACCATGGGTGGCGCACAAGGTGGACAAGGTTTGTACTGCCTGGCTCCACTGGTTTTGGGGCTGGTGTGGGTAGACAATGCTGGTATCTAGCACCTTGCCGGTCGGGTCAACCACCGCGCATTTGACGCCGTTGCGATATCCCGGGTCCAAGCCCAGCGTGGCGCGCTGACCAGCTGGTGCGGCAAGCAAAACATCGCGCAGGTTGGTAGCAAAGACTTTCAGCGCACCTTCTTCGGCGATTTCTTTCAACCGCATGCGCACATCAAGACCTGCTGAGATGTAGAGTTTGGTCCGCCAGCCCCAGCGCACGGCCTGCGACAACCACTTTGAGGTGCGATCCAGCTCAAAGCGAGTGGCAATCATATTTTCGTAAATATCATCGTCGCCAGCGTTGAGGTTGAGCTGCAAAATGCCTTCGGATTCACCGCGTAGCAGCGCCAGGATGCGGTGGGAGGGCAACGAGTCAAAAGGTTCGGAAAATTCAAAGTAGTCCTTGAATTTCGCGCCTTCGGTCTCTTTTCCAGCGACAACGCTTGCTTCCATGGTGCCGGTGCTAAACATCTCCTCACGCACCTGCCCCACCAAATCGGCATCCAGCGCACAACGATCCACGATGATCGCCCGCGCGCCGTCCAAGGCTTTCTTTTCGTCTTCAAAGCCTTCGGTCAGGTAGGCCTTGGCAAGTTCATTCGGGTCAGCGCTGGGCTTGTCGATGAGCTCCTCGAGCAACGGTTCCAGGCCTGCTTCACGCGCAATATCGGCCTTGGTTTTGCGCCGCTTCTTATACGGCAAGTACAAGTCTTCCAAGCGTGCCTTGGTTGTGCACTCGAGGATTTCACGACGCAGGGCATCGTCAAGCTTTCCCTGCTCTTCAATCGCGTCGAGGATTGTTTGCTTGCGTTCTTCTAGTTCTTTGAGATAGGTAGCGCGGGTTTCGATGGTCCGCAACTGGGTATCATCTAATCCCCCAGTAACCTCCTTGCGGTACCGGGCAATAAACGGCACCGTATTTCCTTCCGCCAAAAGCTTCAGGGCGGTTTCTACCTGATCTGGGCGAACCCCAATTTCTTGTGCGATAGTCGCTGCAATCATTCGACCGAGTCTAGCAGCCGCCCATATTGACTATTGATTAATTCCCCACTTCGGGCTAGCGTTAATTCCCGCGTGTTCATTTTATGACTTTAATTGCGAAAAGGAGAAAACCGTGCATCTATATCAACTGCAACTCGGTTCCTTTTGGCGTGCGCGCATGTGGATTTAGTTATGTGAACTAAATCCTAGTTTTCCGGCGCAGCATCAGCTGACGCCGGTTTTTGTTTTTCTACCACCTTTCAAGACAAGGAGAAGGACTTATGTCTCGTTCTCGCGGCCCCAAACGGGCTGCACCTCGCAAATTCAATGACAAGATCCACGTGGAGACTTTCGCTTCCGTGCTAGAGCCCGCCGTAATGGAGCAGGCTGAACAACTTGCTGGCATGCCGTTTATCCACCCGCACGTCGCGCTAATGCCCGATGCTCACGTGGGCATGGGGTCTTCTGTTGGCACCGTATTTGGCACGATCGGCGCCGTCATTCCTGCTGCCGTCGGTGTTGATATCGGCTGCGGCATGATTGGCGTGCGCACGCAGTTTACTGCTGCGGACTTGCCGAAAGATCTAATTCCGCTGCGCGATGCGCTGGAAGCTGCCATTCCGCTGTCTCCCGGAAACTATAACGAGTGGCACCTAGAAGGCTCCGCGGATCGCCGAGCACGCGAGCTGGCACAGATGGCCGAGAATGACGAGGTTGACCTATCGCATTCTCCCAAGTGGCGCCAGCAGCTAGGTTCCCTCGGCGGCGGAAATCACTTCATTGAATTGTGCTTGGATGAACAAGACCGAGTCTGGATGTTTTTGCACTCTGGCTCGCGCGGCGTGGGCAATAAGATTGCGCAAAAGCACATCGCGGCAGCACAGGAACAGTGCGACAAGCACTGGGTGCGCTTGCCTCATCGTGACCTGGCCTACTTAACCGAAGGTACCCAGGAATTCGATGACTACATCACGGAGCTTCACTGGGCGCAGCACTTTGCTTACCTCAACCGTGAGGAAATGATGGATAGGTTCGCACGCTGCCTGTCGGAATTCATGGGTGCGGATGTGGTGGAAGCAGAAAGAATTAACTGCCACCACAACTACACGGTCAAGGAAGAGCACTTTAGTAAACAGGTGTGGCTCACGCGCAAGGGAGCAGTGCTTGCCGATCTCGGCGTCAAAGCACTCATCCCGGGCTCCATGGGTACGCGTTCTTATGTCGTCGAAGGGAAAGGCTTTGCTCCGGCGCTGCGCTCCGCACCGCACGGTGCTGGCCGACGCTACTCTCGCACGGAAGCTCGCAAGCGCTTTACCACCGAAGATTTAGACAAGCGCATGGAAGGTATTGTCTACCGTCCGGGCAAGGCCTGGATTGATGAAATACCGGATGCTTATAAAGACATCGACCAAGTAATGGCTGATGCCACCAAGCTTGTCGATGTCCAGCACGAGCTACGCCAGGTGCTCAACGTCAAGGGCACCTAATCGCGTGTCCACGCCAAGGTCGTGCCGAGTCCAAACTCGGTATGACCAATTTCGGCGGTGCCGTACCAGGTGGTTTCTGCTGGGAAGGATTCTGCGACCGCGGTGGCGCATTTATTCAGTGGTAGCTGCGAGGAGCCGTTGACAATGATCCGGTAGACCTCTGCCCCAGTGGGTGCTTGACCGTGGCGCATCCAGTATTCATTAACTAGCACGTTTTCGTGTTCGCAAGCGCTATAGAGTTGCTCGACAGCAATATTTTCTATGTGCACGCCTGCATCGGCAGCGCGGTCGGGCAATGCTTCAATGATGCTCTCCCACTGTGAGGGATACAGCAGCACTGAGAGATCTACGCTGATGTCCAACCCAACCCCTCCAAGAATTTCTTATCTGCTTTATTCAAATCGGCGTCGTGAAGAAGCTCCGGCCGCCTTTCCAAAGTGCGCTGCAACGACTGCTCACGCCGCCATTTATCTACCAGGCCGTGATTGCCGGATGTAAGAACTTCCGGAATTTCTAGATCTCGCCACACGCGCGGCTTGGTATAAGAAGGCCCTTCCAATAGACCATCGGAAAAGGAATCTTCCTCATGCGAGCGTTTATTGCCCAGCACGCCAGGGATTAACCGCACGACAGCCTCAGCGATCACCAGCACGGCGACTTCCCCACCGATGAGCACATAATCACCGATGGAGACTTCCCGCACGCGGTACCGGTTGCGTGCATCATCGATGACGCGCTGATCGATGCCTTCGTAGCGGCCGCAGGCAAAGACAATGTGATTTTCGTGCGACCACGCACGAGCGTCATCTTGGGTAAAAGGCTTGCCTGTTGGCGTTGGCACTAAAAGCAACGGCAGATCGGAATCTTCACCTTCACCGTCATAAGAATTACCTGCTACCCCTTGCAGTTCATCATGGCGCAGGCGCTCTAAGTGCGGCATGGCAGAGTCTAATTCACTGCCGTCTGCACGTCCCGCGGCGATATCATCTAATGCTGGTCCCCAGACATCTGGTTTCATAACCATGCCAGGCCCTCCGCCGGCGGGAGCACTATCAACGGGTTTATGCGTACCGGCTGCCCAGTCGCGTAGGTCATGCACCCCGACGCTCAGCCGGCCTTGTTCAATGGCTTTGCCTAATAAAGCATGGCGTAGTGGATCGAGGTATTCCGGGAAAATGGTTGCGACATCAATCCTCACAGTTCCAGAAGTCCTTCCGGTGGCGTGATAGTGCACGTGCCTTCATCGAGATCGATCTCCGGAACAATTTCTTCGACGAATGGAATCAGTGCTTCTTTGCCGTTGTGCAGTTTCGCTTCTAGCAGCGACTGCACGGGACCATGGCTGATGCCTGTTACCTCACCGATGACGTTTCCATCCAGAACAAGGTTGAGCCCTTCTAGTTCATGGTCGTAGAAGCCGTCGTCATCATCGTCATCTTCTAGCGGTGGGGCAAAAAATTGAACCCCACGCAAGGAATCGGCCTGGGTTCGGTCAGTGATTTCTTCAAAAGTCAGCAGCAGCCGGCCTTTGTGCGCCCGCACAGTAGAGATGGTGAATTCCAAGTCTTTGGCGCCCTGCTTGCCGTTGAGCACTGCCCCCGGATAGAAGCGCTCTTCTGGGCTGTCTGTAGTCACGTCGACGGATACTTCACCTTTGATGCCGTGCGACTTGATGACTCGACCGATCAATAATTCCATGTTCTTTAGCATAATAGAGCAAAAGCGCCGCTTCCCAATTGGGAAACGACGCCATGCAGCACGGTGTAGAAAGAATTACTCCGCGGACTCTTCCTCAGAGGACTCTGCAGCGGAAGCAGCTTCTGCGGCAGCCATTTCTGCAGCGGCCTTAGCTTCCTTTTCTTCCTTAGCCTTCGCACGCTTTGCGGTGACAGCCTCAACGGATGGGCCGTTGTTAGCCTCGGACAACGCAGCGTTGAACAGATCCAGCTTGGAAGGCTTCTCTTCTGCAACCTTCAAGGTGCCCTCAGCGCCTGGCAGGCCCTTAGCCTTCTGCCAGTCACCGGTGATCTTCAGCAGTGCGAGAACTGGCTCGGTTGGCTGTGCGCCAACGCCGATCCAGTACTGAGCACGCTCAGAATCGATCTGGATAACGGATGGCTCTTCCTTTGGCTGGTAGATGCCGAGAGTTTCGATAGCACGGCCGGAACGGCGGGTGCGGGAGTCCGCAACAATAACGCGGTACTGTGCATTGCGTACCTTACCGATACGCTGAAGCTTAATCTTTGCAGCCATGATGGCTCCTTTTTCTAAGTCACTGGGCAGTACTGTCGCTTGGCATTAACCAAGCCGGTTCAACCCTTGGAGATTTTTCTGCGTGTGACTGCCGGGCGACCATGGTCGTTGGCGGCATTACGCAGTCGTGCAATTTCACACAACCTCAGCCATATTACAAGGAATTTCGTCAATTCCCAAAACTGGCGTGGAGGAATAGGAGTTAGGCTTAACAACCAAGTAATCTAACAACCGAATTCCAGCCACTTTTTGCACACCAGCTTTTTGGCGTGCCCAAGTATATAGATTCGGACCATAAGATTTTCAATGAGCACTGACGCAGTTCGAAACTTCCGTTATCGCTATGACCTGGACGGACTTCGCGGAATTGCGATCGCCCTGGTGGTCTTTTATCACGTCTTCGTCGGCCGTGTATCCGGCGGCGTCGACGTATTCTTGCTCCTGTCGGGTTATTTCTTCCTCGGCTCACAGCTGCGTTACGCGGCCAAGCCGAATGCCTCGCTAAACCCGTGGTGGCCCATTTGGCGAACCCTGCGAAGGCTGCTGCCGAGCCTGATTTTGGTTATCGGCGTCACTACCCTGCTGGTGTATTTCATAACCCCGCAGTTGATGCGCACCGAGTTCGCGCAGCAAATTACGGCGACGCTGTTTTACTTCCAAAACTGGGAGCTGGCAGCCCAGGATGCTGATTATGCAGCGGCTTCCGCCGATACCTCACCACTGCAGCACATGTGGTCAATGGCGGTGCAGGGTCAGTTCTACCTCATGGGCATTATCTTCGCGCTCGTCTTGGCTGCCATCACGCGAATCCCGCGGCAAAGCGGGCTTCGTCAGTCCCGTTTTCCAAGCGTGCAGCAAATCGCCGGACCCATCCTCATCGTCATCACGATTGTGTCCTTCCTCTATGCCTCCCGGCACGGTTTGTTTGGCACTGGTGAAAACTACTACTCCACATGGTCGCGTGCCTGGGAGCTAACGCTGGGCGCAGTACTCGCCATCTACGGCTCCAAGCTCAGGGTCTCGCCGTTCTTTGGCAATATTATGACCATCGTCGGCCTGATCGCGCTGTTTTTCACCGGCGCTATCATTGCTGACTCCACGGCTTATCCAGGCCCGCTTTCACTCCTACCACTCGGCGGCGCGGTTCTGATCATCATTGGTGGCAGCTCCGGCGGCAAGGTCTCCGGCATCATGGCCTCGAAACCAGCGCGCTGGCTCGGTGACATCGCCTACGCGCTCTACCTGTGGCACTGGCCGCTGCTGATTCTTTCCACCTCTGCATTGAGCTTGGCAACACCACCATGGTGGTTGGGCATTACGATCATCGTGGTGTCCTTGGGCTTGGCGGACCTTACCTACCGCTTCTTAGAAAGCCCGCTGCGCCAGCATGCCAAGCGTCCATTGGCCGATGACATGCCAGTCAATCGCGCACTAGCAACCTTGAAGCAGCGCGGTGGCAAAATGCGCGCGGTTGGCGGCGGCTTTGTCGCTGTGTGCATGGTGGCACTGCTGATGGTTCAACCAATGTGGTTGCGCTCTATTCAAAACCTTGAGGGTGAAACCTTAGATCCTGCCTCCTACCCAGGCGTCATGGCGCACTTTGGCGCGGAGGTTCCGGATGAGCCCGTCCAGCCAGATCCGATGTTGGTGGGCGGTCTCGCGCCACCGGTTTCTATGGTGCACTGCTTTATTCCCAAAGATGCCCCGGCTGATTTCTTCATCGATATCGACGTCAACGGCGATCCCTGTATCTTCGGTGATGTCGATGCCGAATTCACCGTTTACTTAGTCGGCGGCTCCCATGCTGAACAGTGGTCTTCGGGCTTGGATAAATTGGGCAAACGCATGGGCTTTAAGCTAGTTCCGTTGCTGCGCCAAGACTGCCCTATCGAGCTCGGTGATACTTCTGGGGTTACTCCCGTCTGCGCCGAGTGGGGCGAGCTAGCAATGGATCGGATGCTCGAAGGAGAGCCTGATTTGGTCATTTCCAATACCACTCGCCCACAAGGCGAACATGGACATGGCCCAGATATGGTGCCCGCTGGCTACGTCGGGTTCTGGGAAGGCCTCCAAGCCGCGAATATCCCATTCTTAGGATTGCGCGATAACCCATGGAGCTTCGATGAGAACCTGATGGCTCGTGAGTTCGACGAGTGCTACGTGGCAACCGAAGACCCGATTGGTTGTGGCATGGCGCGCGAGCGCGTGTACACCCCGTTGGATCCGGCAGCAGAGATCCTCGCGAACTTTGACAATATGTACGCCATCGATACATCGAATTGGTTCTGTGACGCCGAATGGTGCCCAACGGTTATTGGCAACGTTATGGTCTATCGCGATATGCACCATATCTCCAATGCTTTCGCAGACTCCGCGATGCCGCTGTTTGAGGACTACATCCGCGCGTTTATGGACGGTGCGCCGATTCCAGAATCCCGTGTCCCAAGCTTCGATCCCCTCCCACTGCCAGCACCGGAAGAACAACCACTTCCAGGCAGTGAGTACCCCGGTGGCGAGCAAGCTCCAGTTGAGCAATTGCCTGGCGGTGAACAACCACCGTTCTACCAGGAAGCCCCTCCAGCAGAGGTTCCACCGGAAGAAGCTCCACCCGAAGAGGAACCACCTGCGGATCAGCCTCTGCCATACCAGCCAGGCCCCGGTGAAGCGCTTCCCGGTTCGCAGATCCCGGCTACCTAGAAGCTTGACCATAAAATAAAGCTGAACTCCTGACGCCAGATGGTGTCAGGAGTTCAGCCTTTTACGTGCCGTGGTGTGCGGCTTATTTATCGAACTTCAAATTATTCAGGTCGATATTTTCCATGCCCTTCGGCAACTTATTACCCATGCCTGGGAAGCCACCACCGGCACCGCCGCCCATTTGGTCTTGGAGCTTCTGCAGCTCTTCCATGGATGGCATTCCACCACCACCACCAGGCATGCCTGGCATACCCGGCATTTGTGGCATGCCACCGCCGCGGTTGGTATTGCGTGGCTTTTTACGCTTGCCATTTTTGCCCTTGCGGCCCTTCGGCTTCTTCTTCGTCGCCGAACGAGCACCGCCGCCCATGCCGAATTGGCCAGCCATCTTGGTCATCATCTTCTTCGCTTCATTAAAGCGTTCGATGAGCTGGTTGACATCGGCTACTTCGACGCCAGAACCGATGGAAATACGCTTGCGGCGCGAGGCATTGAGAATCTTCGGATTCGCGCGCTCTTCCGGGGTCATACCGCGAATGATGGCCTGGATGCGGTCTATTTGTTTCTCATCGACCATGTCTGCCATATCGCTCATTTGCTTGCCGCCAGGCATCATCTTGAGCAGGTTGCCAATGGGTCCCATCTTGCGGATCATCAACAACTGGTCGAGGAAGTCATCGAGAGTTAGCTCACCAGAGCCCAGCTTGCGCGCAGCGTCTTCAGCCTTGCTCTGGTCCAACGTGGCTTCGGCTTGCTCAATAAGGCTGAGCATATCGCCCATGCCCAAGATGCGGCTGGCCATGCGCTCTGGGTGGAAGACATCGAAGTTTTCGAGCTTCTCGCCGGTCGATGCAAACATGATGGGCTTGCCGGTAACTTCACGAATCGACAGCGCAGCACCACCACGGGCATCACCATCCAGCTTCGTCAAGACCACGCCGGTAAAGTCCACACCATCACGGAAGGCTTCCGCAGTTGTGACAGCGTCTTGACCAATCATGGAGTCAATGACAAACAGCACTTCATCGGGGTTAACGGCGTCGCGAATATTACGCGCCTGGGTCATCAGGGTTTCATCAATACCCAATCGACCAGCCGTGTCAATGATGACCACGTCGTGCTGCGCGCGCTTGGCTTCTTCGATACCAGCTTGTGCAACCTGGACGGGGTCGCCCGTGGAGGTGCCCATCTCATGGTCGTGCGCATCCACCGAGGTGCCCGCATCAGGAGCAAAGGTCGGAACGCCAGCGCGCTCACCGACAATTTCTAGCTGCTGAACGGCACCAGGGCGTTGCAAGTCACAGGCCACCAGCATGGGGGTGTGCCCCTGACCTGATAAATGCTTGGCTAATTTACCGGCAAGGGTGGTTTTACCAGCACCTTGCAAACCGGCGAGCATGATGACCGTCGGCGGGTTCTTCGCAAATTGCAAACGGCGAGTCTCGCCACCAAGGATGGTGACCAGCTCTTCATTAACAATCTTGATAACTTGCTGGGCAGGGTTCAGCGCTTCAGAAACCTCTGCGCCAACAGCGCGTTCTTTTACGCGCTTGATGAACCCGCGCACGACGGTCAATGACACGTCAGCTTCCAGCAGCGCAAGACGAATCTCACGCGCGGTGGCGTTGATGTCTGCCTCGGTCAGCTTGCCTTTACCGCGCAGACCTTTCAGCGTCGTTTGTAAGCGATCTGATAGTGACTCGAACACTTAAGCACATCTTTTCGTTCGGGAACTTTTAACTCCCCTAGCTTAGCCGCCTGATAGCGCTTCGGTCACATTCCTGGCCACTGCGGCGCGAGAAACGGTTTCAAACATTGCTGCCTGCACCACCATGGTTGCTCCAGGGGAGGTCATAGTTAACCACTTTACATCAGGCAATTTGCCAATAACATGGCCTAATCCCGCAAGCTGATCCACGGTGCGCACCTCAAAGACCCCGCCAACTTGCCAGTTCGCCGTGGACGGGTAATTCTCAATGGCGGGCAGGACGGAGTACACGCCCGATTTATACGCTTGCACAAACCGTGCCTCATCCGCGGCTCGTTCCAAACGCTCATGCAGTGCGCGCACGGTAAATTCCGCCGCATAAGAACCATCATCTTCTCGCACCATCGCCGCAGAAGTCACCGCCCATCCCAACGCTGCCACGACCGCCAAGGGCCTTACTACTTCTCGTTGATAAGACCCGCGCCAGGAAATGGTGAGCTGTTTATCTTCCCAGTTGGTCTGCAAGCCAATATCGGCTGGCGCATAAACGCGCGGGCGCGCAGGAACAAAGGTGTCCAACATTTCCAAGGCACGCTGTGACAGCTCGTGGACGGCATACGCTTTTCGATGGCTCCAGACCCCCGGGCCGGTCGATTTCGCATCAGCTTCTGTCAATACTGTCAACATCGTCAACGTCAAGGGGTCATAGTGCACCGCATCCAAGATGGCATTGCGTGCTGTATCTGAAGCCGGATCCATCCGTGCCGCAAACTTCGACAAGGTGGTGTGTTCTGCCACCAATGTTTGCACACGCATGCGATCGGGCAGGTTAAGGCCCATCTTCTGTCCCATGCGCGCGACCATTTCCGCACCGACTTGCTCGTGCGGGCGTCCATAGCCTTTGCCAATGTCATGAAAAAGCGCACCGAGCAATAACAAGTCTGGCCGTCCCACCGTCGTACGCACCTCGGCGCAGCGGGCCACGGTTTCTACCGAGTGAAAATCAATGGTGTGCGAATGGTTGCGCTCGCGGGGCAACACGCCGCGAATGTGATTCCATTCGGGAACGTAGCGCTGCCACAGACCGTGTTTGTCCATGTCGATAATCACCTGCGGGCGCGTTAACACGGTGAAAAAATCATCGACGGTTGTCCGCGGCCAGCGCGATGGCAGCGGCGGGACGGAAGTTAGTAGTTGCCAGACTCCGTTCTTGACGGGATTTCCGGTGCGGGCGGCAGCTGCGGCCACGCGAAGTGTTAAGCCCGGATCTTCTAAATTCGCATGGCGGACCAGGGTGATATATCCACCTTCATCGACGACATCGACATCCAAGGGCTTGCGCACCCGATGCAAGCTGCGCCGCGAGACCAGCCCACGCGCCGTTGACAATCCACGTTCCACGGCGGTGGAAATCGTGTTCGCGGCTTCTGCCAGAGCAGCGGAGAGCTCGTAGCGGTCTTTGAAATCTAGGTCTTCGGCAATTTCTGCCGCAAATTCTGGCTCTAGAACGTCGCGGTGTCGACGCGAATGCTCATGAAGCAAAACACGCACATCCAACAGAAGGTCGCGTTGTACGGACAGATCGGGCACATCACACAGGTTTCCCAGGGCTAAAGCGCGCAGAAGCTGCAGATCGCGCAACCCGCCGCGCCCGTTTTTAATCTCCGGGCGCGTCATCGACGCAATCGCTCCTGCCCAGCGCCACCGATCGATAGAAGAATCGATGAACTTATCGAAGTTCTTTTGCAGCGATACTCGCCAGGTGGCATAGAGCTTGGCCCGGGCTTCATCGACAAGCTGCTTATTGCCGCCGAGAAAGGTCAAGTCCAATTGGCTCAACGCGGCCGCGACATCAGTCTCCGCCACTGCCGCGCATTCTTCCGGGGTGCGCACCGCATAATCGAGGTGGTATTTCGCATCCCAGATGGGATACCACAGCGCCGATGCTGCCTCATCCGCGATGTGCTCGTCGGGCGCGTGAATGAGCACCATGTCGAGATCGGAATATGATGTCATCTCTCGACGCGCCAACGAGCCCGTGGCTGCAAGTGCTGCATTAGCGGGGATTTCTAAACTGTCAATTAAAGTTCGCGCCGAAGAATATGCCTCGGCGCGAATCTCTTGGGGGTCTAAAATCACGCTAGATTGCGTCTTCTCCGCGCTCACCGGTACGCACGCGGATGACTTCTTCTACTGGGGAAACCCAGAGCTTGCCGTCACCAATCTTGCCGGTATACGCCGCTTCGACGATGGCATTGGCAACTTCATCCACGCGGTCATCAGCGATGAGGATTTCCAATTTAATCTTTGGCACGAAGTCGGTGGCGTATTCTGCGCCTCGATAGACCTCATTGTGTCCGCGTTGCTGGCCATAGCCTTGTACTTCCGTCACGGTCAGGCCGTGAACGTTGACATGCTCGAGGGCAGCCCGCACATCCGGCAAGGTGAAGGGTTTGAGAACTGCAGTTATCAGTTTCATGGTGTTTTACTCCTTTATATCGGTGCGGGATGGAAGGATTGGCGCTGTACCACTTCTACCCATAGTAGCGCTTGAGGTTCCAAAAGTACTGACCCCGGCGGTTTCATATGCTGTTTCGCGGTGCTGAGCCAAGTCAATGCCCGTGGCTTCTGCTTCCCTATCCACGCGCCATCCCATGGTTGCGCGCAGGGCTATTGCGATAATGAAGGTCATCGCTGCCGAAAATATCATGGCGATGACAGCAATAACGGTTTGGATGATAAGTAGTTGGAAGCCATAACCAAAATCATCGGTCAACATTCCGCCATCCGTGGCGAAAAATGCCACGCCCACGGTGCCCCACAGGCCAGCGACGAGGTGAACGCCGACGACATCCAATGAGTCATCGAAGCCGAATTTGTATTTCAGGCCCACGCCAAGACAGGCCAGGATGCCGCCGATTAATCCCAACATCAGTGACGTCAACGGGTTCAATGCCCCCGCTGCCGGGGTGATGGTGACCAGGCCAGCAACGAGTCCAGAGGCTGCACCCAGTGAGGTAGCTGCTTTGTCGCGGATAGCTTCAATGAGCATCCAGCCCAACATTGCTGCGGCTGCTGCAGCTGTGGTGTTAATCCACGCGAGCCCGGCTAAGCCATCGGCTGCGAAGGCAGACCCGCCGTTGAATCCAAACCAACCGAACCACAACAGGGCGGCGCCGAGCATCGTCAGCGGGAGATTGTGCGGGCGCGACGGGCTTTTCGGAAAGCTGTGGCGTTTGCCGACTACCAAGGCAAGGACCAAAGCAGCCGCGCCAGCAGAAATATGGACTACTACCCCGCCTGCGAAATCAATCGGAACCACATTTGCTTCACCACCAGTGGTTCCAAACAGCAAAGCGGAAATCGACTGCGTCGAGTGTGAAAGCCAGCCACCTCCCCACACCATGTGCGCCAATGGAAAATACACCAGGGTCGCCCAAGCACCGCTAAAGATCAGCCAGGTGGAAAACTTCACCCGCTCGGCCAAGGCGCCGGAGATTAAGGCGGTGGAAATAACCGCGAAGGTCAGTTGGAACCCAATGTCAATGACATTGGCATAACCAGATGCGCCGTCGACGTAGTTTCCGTTGTCATCGACGATTTGTCTTAAAAGTCCGAACATTTCGAATGGACTGGCCACTACTCCACCAATGGACTGGGAGCCATAAGACATGGACCAGCCCCACAGGATATAGACAACGCTGACGACACCCAAGGTGCCAAAGCTCATCATCATGATGTTCAAAACACTGCGGCGCGAGGACATGCCGCCATAAAACAAGGCCAACGCCGGGGTCATCAACAACACCAACGATGCCGACATGAGCATCCACGAGGCGTTGCCGGAAGCGGCAAGCAAGGTATCAGAAGTCACGGTAGCCTACTTTCTATAGTTCGACAGGTACCGTTTTAGAATATCTGTAGACCTATAGAATAAGGAATGTTTTGTGACTCAGCAGACATAAAAAAATTCGGTACCCGAAGGTACCGAATCCACTATCTTGCCGACTATCTGCTCTTACGACAGACGATCTTGCATGTCCTCGCGCATAAACTGCTCGCGCGCTAGAGCCTCAGGGTCGCTGTAATACGGGTCAGCTTCCTGGAAGTGGCAATCCACGATTTCAACCCGACGCAGCAGCGCAGCGCGGGAGATCAAGATCGAGCCAATCGCGGAAGTGCCCAGCAACAAGACGATGGCTGCCATACCAATCAGCACGTTCCACCAGCTTGGGTCACGCAAGAATGCGCCAATGAGCAGGAAGGTCACGCCAAAACCAGACGCGGTAGATAACACCGAAATACGGGCAAATACATCGCGAAAGCTCAGCATGCCGGCAGCACAGACTGCAAAGTTAAATGCGCCTAAGACCAAGAAGATATCGGAGATGATAAGAAGCACTGACATTAGCGCTCACCTCGCATAAGCGCGCGGGAGAGCGAGACCGCGCCCAAAAAGCCCATGACGGAGGCGACAAGCACCAAGTCAAAGGTAAAGCCTGACCCCTTCTTCATTCCGATCAAGGCAATCAATGCCACGAGCACAAACAACAAGGCATCGGCCGCAGAGACGCGGTCAGCACGGGTTGGGCCAATCAACATACGATAAGCAGAGGGAATGATGGACAGGGCCACCACCACGATTGCAATATTGAGAACCATGACCTAAGCCTCTTTCTTTCGGTCAGAGAAAAAGTGCGGGTGAATCATCACTCCGCGCAGCATGCGCTCTTCCATATCGCGCAAATCTGCACGCAGTTCATCAGCATCCGAGTTGTACATGCCATGGACATACATCACCCGCTGGCCTTCTTCTGTATTCGCTGCCGCACCGACAACCAACGTACCTGGGGTCACGGTAATCAATGCTGCGATGAGTGTGTAGTGCGCTTCAGATTCTGATTCGCAGGGGTACCGGGCAATGCCAGGAGTCGAGTCATGCCCGCGGGACAAAATATCTTTCAAGACGGAATAGTTGGCAACGGTAAATTCTTTGATGTACCAGAGCCAAAAGCCAATGAAACGAAATGGGTAAGTTAAATAATCCATTATCCAAGCACCGCCTCAACGTAATTAGAGGTGTCTAAAAGACCAGCTGCTGCAGTATCCGACCAGTTCAGCAGAACTTCGCCGCCCACGCCGATGGCGAGGGTCAAAAGCGCGGTAATAACTGCTGGAGCAGCCAACCAGAACTTAATGCGTGGGCGGGCATCCTTAGTATCTTCAATGATATAAGCCTCCGATGCTGCCTTAACAGCAACCGATGCGCCTTCCTCAGGAAGCTCTGGGTAGCTCGCGACGCCACCGCAGATGGTGGCTGCTTCGCTATCAGGATCTTGTCCCGCGCGTGGTTTCGGTGCTGCCTTGGTGCGATCTCCCCAGAACATGCCCTTCCAAATTTTGAGCATGGACAGCAAGGTAATGAGGGAGACGACCAACATCGCAACCAGCGCGTAGATTTCTCTTGCTTCCCACGTTCCCAGCAGCAAGGTGAACTTTGCGACGAATCCTGAAAATGGCGGGATTCCGGCCAGCGACAATGCGGCGGCAAAGAAAGCGACCGCGATGATCGGCTCTCGCTTGGAAATGTTGGTCACCTTGTCCAACTCTCCTGTGCCATAGGCAACTTCGACAGCGCCGGTGGACAAGAACAGCGAAGCTTTGACGATCATGTGGTGAATCAGATAGAAGATTCCCGCGGTCATACCCAGGTGGGTAAACAGCGCGACGCCCATGAGGATGTAGCCGAGCTGTGACACCATGTGGAAGGCCAAAATCTCACGCGTGGTCTTCTCCCCGACCGCGCCGAGGACACCGATGACCATAGTGAGGGTAAATAGCAGAACCAAGATCCATAACCAGCGCGCATCACCATCAAAGATCACGGCGTACCAACGATAAATCGCGTAAACACCGACTTTGGTGTGCAGGCCGGAGAACAGAGCGGTGACCGCTGGGTTGGTATAGGGGTAAGAACGTGCCAGCCAGGTGTGGATTGGCACCACCGAGGCCTTGATCAGCATGGCCAAAATGACAACCGACATCGCGATAGCCACGGCAGGTTCTTCCTTGGCCGCACCTTGCAGCTGCGCGAGGTTCACCGCACCGTAGGAGCCGTAGACCAGGGCAACACCGGCGAGCAGCATATTGGACGCAAACAGGTTGGCGACAATAAACAGGCGCAAACCCGCCAGCTGCTGACGACCGCCGCGACGGTAGATGGTCGTGGCATACAGCCCGTAGCTAGGCAGCAGCATGACCTCGATGAAGACGAAGAAGTTGAAAATATCTGCCGTCAACAATGCGCCATAGACGCCACACATGAGAACCAAGGTCAGTGGTGCAAAGAAAGGTTCTTTGGAAAAGCCACTCGCGGTGGCAAACCAAGCACACACAATCGCCAAAATAGATACTGTAACCAGCATCAGCGCGGCGAACATATCCACCGCAAAAGGAATGGCTACAAGAGCATCCCAATTACCCACGCGGTGTGCCAAGGCGGTGCCATCGGCGGTAATAGCAATGAGGATGCACGAGCCAATTAAACCCGCACCCAACACGGTGTACATGACGACTTCTTGCAGGAGTCGTACACGCTGGAAAAGAATTAATAAACCAGCTGCAAGCAGCGGAATAGCTGCAAACAGTGGCAGTAAGGATGCCACTAGTTCAGGGCTGTACCACATTAGAGAACCACATCCTTGTGCTCATCCAGGTCGAGTTCTGGACGGGTGGCATCATTGCCATCGCCTACTGCGGCGGTGACAAACATGAGTACCGAAATCGAAAAACCAATAACAATCGCAGTCAGCACGAAAGCCTGTGGCAGCGGGTCCGCAGCAAATGCCATCTGTGCCGTCGTGTGCTCACCAAATGGTTCATTGCGGGCATAAGTGCCACCGGTGGCAACAATCATCAAGTTGATGCCGTGCGAAAGAAGCGTAAACCCGAGCGCGATGCGCAGCATGTCTCGGCGCAGCATGAGGTAGACAGCGCCTCCGATGAGGATGCCTGAGGAAATAGCCAGGGTCATCTACTTGCTCCTTTCTTCGGTCTTATTTGCCGCCTGTGCAGCAAGCGCCTTGTGGTCTTCGGTTTCTCCTCGACGCTCCAAAGTGCGTTCGGAGTCTAAGTCCAACAAGATATGGAATTCCTTATCTCCCTTACGCGGCATGCCCAGCAGGTTGAAGGCGGCCACGATGACACCAAGAACCGCGAGGTAAACGCCCAAGTCGAAAATCATGGCGGAAGTTTGCTGTGAACCGAAGATGTCCACGTGCAGCGAGGTAAGGAAAGAGCCTTCGAAAAAGCCCGCCAAACCGGTCAACGATGCCAGTGCAACACCAGAACCGATGAGGGTGAAGTATGGCCAACGAACCTTTGCTCTGTCGTTGCTTGGCGCAGACAGATACATCAGCGCCATGCCACCGGAGCCAACCAGTGCCGCGACGAATCCGCCACCGGTTTGGTAGTGCCCGCGGAAGAAGAGCAGTACGGAGAGCACCACGATGATGGGGCCAACCACACGGCTGGTCGCGCGCAGGAATACCGAGTTTTCGAAGGCACCAAAGATTGGTGATTTCCGGTCTAGGAGGGTTTCGCGCACCGGAGCGAGGCGGAACTTAGCCAGCAGTACCGCAATGGAGATACCAGCCATGCCCAAGACCGTGAGCTCGCCGAAAGTATCGAATGCACGGTAGTCGACCAAAATAGTGTTCACGATATTAGAGCCACCGGTATCTTCCGGTGCCTGCTCCAGGTACAAACGTGCCGCGTCTGACTTATCCCGACGCCCGGTCAGTCCCCAAACTGCCAGCATCGCGCACAAGCCGACAACGACGGATAGCACGATGGACCACCAGTGGAACTTACGGGTTTCTGGGGTGAAGTGATCTGGCAGACGGTGCAGAACCAGGACCAGCACACAGACCGTCAGAATTTCTACGGTCAGCTGGGTGGTTGCCACATCGGCTGCGCCCAAGGCGTAGAACCACAAGGTAACGCCGTAGCCCGCAATGGAGACAACGACGACTACGGTCAGACGTGATTTAGCCATGACCGAGGCGAGCACACCGATGGCGATGATGAGTACGAAGACCCAGTCCATTGGTGTTGAGGTTTCACGGTAGACCTCTGGCAGATCGCGCAGGGTAAAAATACCCACGCCAGCAATCAGCACCAGCATTAACAGTGGCAATACCAAGTGTCGACGCATCGAGGTAGTACCCGATGGGCCGGTTGCGTACTTGGCGCCAAAGTTGATAATTCCCTGGCGCAGATTTTCCACTGCGTCCAAACCAGAAATTGGTGCACCAAAGTTCGTCATCGCACGTGCCAGTTCGCGGTTGAACTTCACCAGGATAATGCCGAAGGTAATGATGACAGCGCTCAATGCCAGCGGAACGTTAAAGCCATGCCAGACGGCTAGTTCCACTTCGATGCTTTGCCCGGTAGTTGCCAAAGCTGCCTGACTCACGATCCAGTTCATCAGCGGTGGAATGAGACCGAGCACCAGGGTAACCAGCGCGAGAAGACCAGGGACAATCCACACAGTTGGGTTTGCTTCCCGAATGGTCTGGACTGGTTCTGGTTCATAGCCGCCCTCTTCCGCCTGGTACTCGGCTTCGGCGATCGAGTGCTTGGTCGCACCGCGGGAGCCGATGATATAGCGGAAGGAGTAGGCGAAGGTGAACATCGAGGTAATGACGATCACCGCGGTGACAAGAATGGTAAATGGCTGTGCCAAACCGGATTCCAGTGCGGCTGTAATGAGGCCTTCTTTGGAGACAAAGCCCAGTAGCAATGGGATACCGGCCATCGATGCACCGGAGATGATGATGATCCCCGTGGTAAACGGCATCTTCACAATCCGGGTATGACGCAATTCCTGATACGAACGCGTGCCGGTTTCATGCTCAATGATTCCGACGGACATAAACAGTGCCGCCTTGAAACAGGCGTGGGCAACGGTATGAACAATGGCTGCGGTAATCGCAACATCGGTGCCGATGCCAACCGTCAGAACCAATAGGCCCAATTGCGACATCGTCGAATACGCCAGAAGTTCCTTCAGGTCGTCACACTTAATAGCAGTCAATGCGCCAAAGAGGGCCGTAATACCACCGGCGACTACCAGCATGACATTCCATAACTGCACATCATGCAACAGCGGCGAGTAGCGCAAGATCAGATAAATACCTGCCTTGACCATCGCTGCCGCGTGAAGATAGGCAGAAACTGGCGCAATAGCCACCATGGAATCCGGCAACCAGGCTTGGAAGGGAAATTGCGCCGACTTAGTAAACGCCGCGATCGCAATCAAGAAGGCCACGGTGGCCTTCAGCCCGATATTGTCTTCCCACATTGGTGAGGCAATGACCTCAGAGATAGACATGGTGTCGGCGCTGATGGCCATAATTACGGTGGCGCCCAGCAGGAAGAGTCCGCCTAATACCGTCACCAGCAAAGTACGGATAGCCGGTTGGTGTCCCTTTTCACCGGAATTGGCAATCAAGAAGTAGGAGCACAGGGTTGTCAGCTCCCACGCGAGGTAGAACACCATGAGGTTATCTGTGGTGACGACGACTGCCATGGAGGCAGCGAAGCCACAGATATAAAAGTAAAAAGCAGTGTCCTTGTGGTGGAGATACCGCGTTGAGTACGCCAGCACGCCCGCGCCGATCAGCAGCACGAGCATCAAAAAGACCAACGAGAGACCATCGAGGCGCAAAGAAAAATCCACGCCAATGGTCGGCATCCATTGCACTGACTCAGTATGAACCTCATCGGTGCTATATGCTGCTGCCGCCATTCCGGCACCAGCTAACAGCGGTATAGCAAGAAGCCACCCTGCATTACGCTCTAAGAGACGCGACGCCAGTGGGGCAACTGCGACCGTAAGCCCTAAAAGCACTAAAACATAAAAAAGCATCGCAAGTAGATATTCCTATTATGTGAACATGAAAAGACGGGGTGAACTACTCAGCTCAAGGAATGACACCGGATAGGTGCGGGCCCCACGAATTGATATAGCCATTGGTCCCGTTGTGCCTGATACGCACAGCGGAATGTGAGGCATTTGTATTCGTCATCACAGAAACAATAGCACGCCCCCGCCATCATCAAAGAGTGCGGGGGCGTGCTTTCGGTCGAACTACAGGTTACTGTTCGCCAAGTAGTGCATCGACGAAGCCTTCCACTTCAAAGGGGGCAAGGTGGTCTGCACCTTCGCCCAGGCCCACGAGCTTGACTGGGACACCCAGTTCTTCTTGGACTTGGAAGACAATTCCGCCCTTCGCGGTGCCATCCAACTTGGTCAGTACGACGCCCGTGATATCAACGACCTCACGGAACACGCGTGCTTGCATCAAACCGTTTTGGCCCACGGTTGCGTCAATGACGAGCAAGACCTCATCAACCGAGGACTTCTTTTCAACGACGCGCTTGACCTTTCCGAGCTGATCCATCAGGTCATTGGAGGTATGCAAGCGCCCGGCAGTATCCACTAAGACAACATCGACTTGTTGCTCAACGCCCTTTGCCACGGCATCGAAAGCGACAGAGGCTGGGTCAGCACCTTCTTTACCGCGCACGGTGGTAGCGCCGACGCGACGTCCCCAGGTTTCTAGCTGATCTGCAGCCGCTGCACGGAAAGTATCCGCAGCGCCCAACAGAACCGAGTGGCCCATCGATACCAGCACGCGCGCTAATTTGCCCGTGGTGGTGGTCTTGCCGGTGCCGTTGACGCCGACGACCATGATTACTGCAGGCTTTCCTTCATGAGGCATTGCCTTGATGGAACGATCCATTTCTGGATGACCTACCTCAATCAATGCCTCACGCAACATCGCGCGCGCTTCTGCCTCACTGGAGACACCTCGCTCTGCGATCTTTTGACGCAAGGAATCTGAGACCTTCATCGTCACCGTGGTACCCAAATCCGCCATGATGAGGGTATCTTCGATTTCCTCCCAGGCATCTTCATCTAGATCGCCCGCGGATAAAATGCCCATCAAACCTTGGCCGATGGCATTTTGAGACCGGGACAAACGACCACGCAAGCGACCGAGACGGCCACCAGCTGGCTCGATTTCTTCCACCAGCTCGGTGGGCTCAGGCGTAGCAACCGGCTCTTCCGGAACTGGAGTCTCTTCAAGTGCCGCTGCGGCAGAGTCCGACTGAACCTCTGCGGCATCAGCTGCTTCTTGTGCCTTTTCGTGCTCGTCGACCTCGTCACGAACATCTTCTGCGTCAAGATCTTCGGCCACTTCATCAAAGATCGGGGAATCTTCTTCTGGATTAACAGACTGTTGTGGAGCCGCACTGCTTTCCTCGACAGCGTCCTTTGGTTCTTCCTGCTTCTCCCCTACTTCCTCTGGCTGCTCAACTGGGAGTACGGAATCTGCTTCCGGATTTTCTTCCTCGACTGGCGCTGCTTTTTCAGGTGCGGGTTTAACAGCGTCCGGCTCCTGGGTAGCAGACTCTGCGGAAGCAGGCTCTTCGTTAGGGGTGGGTGGAACTACTGGTGGCACCGGAGGTTGCGGAGCTTCGGGAGCTTGCGCAGCAGCCTGCTGAGGCTTTTTATGCTCGGTGCTCGGGGCTTTATCTTCGCGTGCAGGTACTGGCTCCGCAGACTTGGCGGGCGCGAAGTTAAAGCCGGATTGTGCTTGATAATTGCCGGACTTTTGCTGTTGGGTTAGCTCTTTTGGCTCTTCCTCAGGTTTGTCAAAAGTTACCTTCTTATCCTCACCGCGTTTTTTGCCCCACAAAATCAACAGGACAATGACGATGATGAGGACAACAACGGCAATGCCGATCCACAACGTTAAGTTCGATTCCATGCGCCCTATCTTAACGGCTAGCGGGCTCCATTGCGTGAGCTGGGTTCATCCGCTGGGAAATAACCCGGGTCACACCGTCGCCACGCATGGTCACGCCGTAGAGCACGTTCGCCACATCCATCGTCGGCTTTTGGTGCGTAATCACGATGAGCTGGGAGTCTTTGCGCAATTCTTCAAATAGTGCAATCAAGCGACGCAAGTTGACATCGTCAAGCGCTGCTTCCACCTCATCCATGACATAAAACGGCGAGGGTCGTGCGCGGAAGATAGCTACCAGCATCGCCAAAGCAGTCAAAGACTTCTCCCCGCCAGAAAGCAAGGATAGGCGCTTGACTTTCTTGCCCGGTGGGCGTGCTTCAACTTCGATGCCCGAGGTGAGCAACGAATCTGGTTCGGTGAGGATGAGCCGTCCTTCACCGCCGGGGAAAAGCGTGTTGAAGACCTTGGGGAATTCTGCTTCCACATCATGCCAGGCATCGCTAAAGAGCTGCAGAATTTGCGCATCGACGTCTTCAATAACGCCTTCCAAGTCGGTGCGTGCTTGGGTGACATCATCTAATTGCGTGGACAGGAAAGAATAGCGCTCTTCCAAAGCCTTAAATTCTTCCAGCGCCAAGGGGTTGACCTTGCCCAAGGAATTCAGGTCTTTTTCCGCTTGCTTTAGGCGTTTGGTCTCAGCAGCGCGATCGAAATCATCCCCGGGGGTGTAATCCTGCAATAGATCGGCAATAGCAATACCAAGCTGTTCCGAGATTTTGGACTCTGCCTCATCCAAGCGAACCTGCGCCTGCGAGCGTGCGATATCGCCCGAGTGCGCTTTGTTCGTCAATTGCTCGAGGCGTTGGCGTGCACCATTGACCGTTTGCTTGGCGGCGTTGAGCTGGTTGTTTAGCACCGTGCGTTTAGTGGCCAGCTCATCGCGGGATTGCGCCGCACGTGACATCGCAGCGCTCGCTCTTTCACCCAAGGGCTTGGCGTGCGCTGCTACCGTGCGTGCCAACTCCCCAAGCGCTCTGCGACGCTCCATCGTCCGGTCGTGGCGTGCTTTCGCTTCGCGTTCTTGCTGGGCTAACCGGCGCAGGCTATCACCGCGCCCGGCAGCGTGGCCTACTTTGTCCTGGGCAGAGCGCAAGCTCATCTGCGCTTCCATCTCCATGGTCTTAGCAGCATCCAAGGCAGTCGATGCCGCATCGCGCTCGCTTGTCGATGCCTCCGTGTCCGGTTCATCCTTATCCACCCGCGCCAGGCGGTCGCGGGCCTCGGACAGCTGCTCGCGCAACTTCGCCAAGGAGACATCAAGCTCTGTAGCGCGCTCGGCAAGTTTTGTGTGTTCTTTCTGGCTGGTTTCCACCTGCGATAACAAGCGCTGGTGATCACGTTTCCAGGCGGAAACCTGTGCATCATGATCCCGCAGTGCCGCTTTCGCACCCGCTGCCGTGACCTGGGCGTCTTCTGCTGCTAACTTGGCGCCTTCCAGCGTGCCGGACAGTTCCGTCAAATCTTGGGCGGCTGTTTCCAGCTCTTGTTCGGCCGTCTTAATCTTGGTGGTGACCTCAACTGTGGATTGTGAACCAGTGCCCGCTGACACCCAGCCTTCGCCGACCATGACGCCGTCAGGAGTTACCGCGCGCAGACGCGGATCCTCATTGACCACCTGTCGTGCCGTGGCAAAATCATCGACCAACACCACATCCGCAAGCACGCGGGTAACACCGTGGGATACCTCTGGTACGGCGACAATGTGGTCGAGCAACCACGAGGTGCCCTTCGGAAGATTGGCCTCCATGCGCCACTGGGTCTTTCCTCCCCCGGCTTTATCAAAGACTGTAGTGCGCTGGGCATTTTCCAAGGCTGTGACCAAGTCAGCGCCTACTTCACCCACCTGGGACTCAGCGAACTGCCCCAAGGCGACTGCTAAAGCCACATCGTATTGCGTAGAGATCAGCTGGGCCAGTGGCTGCAGGTCAATTCCAATTTCCGCAGTCGGTGGAATGGTACTAGTTAAAGTCTCAATCCGTGAGCGCAACGTATAGACGGTGCGCTCAAATTCGCGCTGTTGATCGCGTAATTGCTCCAAGCGCAAATCTGCCGCCTGGGATTCACTTAAAGCCCGAACATGCGCTTCATCCAAGGGCGCGCGCTCACGGTCAAAATCCGCAAGCTTCTTTTCCACCTCACTGGCTTCTTGCCGGGCAAGGCGTAGTTTCTGCACTGCTTCGTTAACGCCATCTTCACTATGCGCAAGAGCTTGTTCTGATGCTTCTACCTGTCGCGACAGCGCTTCTTCTTCGGAGATGAGGCGCACTACGCCCTCGCGGCGATCGGCAATAGCGCGCAATTGTGCGGCATGTTCTTTATCTGCCGCAGTAAACGCTTCGCGACGCTCAGCAACTTCTTCGCGGATGGATTCCAAAGCCTCTGCCGCTTCTTCCGCCGCGAAGACCAATTCTGCGTGCTCTTCATCTGCTTGGCTCGCGCGAGCTTCGAGGTCATCGGGATCTTGGCCTTGGTACTTGGTCACTGCACCGGCGTTGTTTGCTCGTTCTTCGGCAATGCGTGACGTCGCTGCTAGACGCTCTACCAACGTAGACAAATCAAACCACAGCTTTTGCGCGGCATCTGCCTGCGGGACTACGTCGTTGAGTTCTTCTTCCAGCTCTAATTGTTGTTCAGAAGCAGACTCCAAAGCTTCGGTGGCCTGCGCGACCTGTTCTTCTAAAATCTCTGCTTGCCGCTGGGCATCAGCAAATTCGGCGCGCACCCGCACTACTCGGTCGCCGGCTAACTTCAGCCGGGCGTCACGAAGATCTGCTTGCACCGTGGCAGCACGCTGTGCTGCCTGGGCTTGACGCTCTAAAGGTTTGAGTTGCTTGCCGAGTTCTTCGGTTAAATCCGTTAAGCGATCCAGGTTGGCTTGCATGCCCGTGAGCTTGCGCTGGGCTTTGTCTTTTCGACGCCGGTGTTTGAGCACGCCGGCTGCTTCTTCAATGTAGCTGCGGCGGTCTTCAGGGCGGGACTCGAGGATTTCTGCGAGCTTGCCCTGCCCGACGATGATGTGCATTTCGCGGCCGATGCCCGAGTCTGACAACAGCTCTTGGATGTCCATGAGCCGAGCCTTGGCACCATTGATTTCATATTCACTAGCGCCATCGCGGAACATGCGGCGTGTGACGGATACTTCCGCGTAATCAATCGGCAGGGCGCCGTCGCGATTATCAATGGTGAGAGTAACCTCAGCGCGACCTAGTGCTTTGCGGTCGCCCGCACCGGCGAAGATGACGTCTTGCATCTTGCCGCCGCGCAGCGTCTTTGCGCTTCCCTCGCCCATGACCCAGGCAAGCGCGTCGACCACATTGGACTTGCCGGAACCGTTGGGGCCTACGACTGCACAGATTCCGGGCTCGAATTTCAGGGTCGTCGCGGACGCAAAAGACTTAAAGCCTTTGAGCGTCAACGATTTTAAGTGCATTGCGTTAATCCTACAGGGCGAATCTTAAAGTCTTTTGACTACGTGCCGTGCGTCTAGCGTTCAATAAAGCCGGACTCACCCTTCGGCTCGGACCACTGCTCTACCACCAATTCCACATGTCCTGGACGGTTCGTGCTGGAAGGTTGTTCCTTGAGTAGCTCCAGCAGCTTTTCGCAGTCTTCCCGTGGGCCTTCAGCCACAACTTGGACGCGGCCATCAGATTTATTTGTGGCATGGCCTGCCAAACCCAATTCCAATGCGCGCGAACGAGTCCACCACCGAAATCCAACGCCTTGGACATTTCCACGGACGAAGGCAGTCATGCGTTCCATGAATCCTTGTTATTCCTTTGCTTTAAGATCATCCAAACTACGACGGGTTACCGGATCTGAACCGTCCCATACTTCAACATTTTTCAGCTCCGGCAACATATCCCGGTGAAAGACTGGGTCGAGGCCGCGCCGTCGTTGTTCATTGAAGTTCTTCAACAGCTTAATCGCAACGCCAGACAGCGGAACAATGGCCAAGATGTTGAGGATGACCATGGTACCTGCGCCGGTATCGGCCAACGAGAAGACCAGTGGCAACGTGCCGACCGCGCCGAACCAGATGAAGAAAAGCACCACTGCGCGGAAGAGGAAGATCCAGGTTGGTGACTGCGTGAGGTATTCCACGTTGGCTTCTGCCAAGTAGTAGTTACCCAAAATGGAAGAAAAGGCGAGGAAGAAGAGGATGAAGGTGATCAAGTGTGCACCCCAGTCGCCAACCTCATTGGACAGCGCCATCTGGGTCAAGGAAACGCCTTCGGCTTCGCCGCCGTATTCCATGTCGGTGCCCAGCAAAATAATGAAGGCGGTAATGGAACAAACCACGAGCGTGTCAAAGTAAACGCCCAGGGTCTGCACCAGTCCCTGCTTGACGGGGTGGGATACCGTTGCGGTTGCTGCTGCGTTAGGAGCAGAACCTTCACCAGCTTCGTTGGAGAATAGGCCACGCTGGATGCCCTGCATCATGGCAGCACCTAGGCCTGCACCAGCGATCTGCTGGAAGCCAAGAGCATGAGAGACGATGTCGTAGATGACAGTTGGTACAGCATCGATATTGGTGATGACCACGTACAGACCGATGATCAGGTAAGCGATCGCCATGAATGGAACAATCACCTGGGTCATGCTTGCAATGCGCTTGACGCCACCGAAGATGACAAAGCCGGATACAACTGTGATGATCAGGCCAACGATCGCACGGAAGGTGAAGCTGTCATTTCCAAATGAGGTTGCGAACGATTCCGAAATGGCATTGGTCTGAAAGGCGTTGTAGACAAAGCCGAAAGTAAAGGCAATGGCTACGGAGAAAATAACTGCCAAGGGAGTCCAACCCAGGCCCTTTTTCATGTAGTACGCCGGACCACCGCGGTAGGTATCGCCATCGCGCACCTTCCACAGCTGCGCCAATGTGGACTCAATAAATGAGGTTGCGCCACCCAAGATAGCGATAAGCCACATCCAAAAGACCGCGCCTGGGCCACCAACAGAGATGGCCACAGCCACACCGGCGACGTTGCCGGTGCCCACGCGGGAAGCCGCGGAGATAGTAAATGCCTGGAACGCAGAAATTCCGCCGTAGTCTTCGTCGGCGTCATCTCCGGCTCCCTTGGGGCGTTCCACAACGGACTTGAACATCGACGGGATCATGCGCAACTGTACGAGCGCGGTGCGGAAACCAAAAAAGATGCCCGCACCAACCAGCAGCCACGGAACAATATATGTCCACAGGCCATCATTAAATGTGCCCACAATATTCTCAAGGAAGGTCATAGGGACATTAAAGGGGATCATCAATACTTAGAGCAACCTGAATCACACTTTGGTGAGCCCTGAAATAGCAGAATTTTGGTCACGTTTTAGCGCCGAATGTGTCCACCTTTGCCCGAATCTTCCTGGTATCAGAAGCAAAAGGCTGCGAGTTTTTATCTTCGATATGCGCCAGGCATGACAGTAAATAAAGTCAAAAAATATTTCAGTTCTCAAGTAATCCAGGAGCCAAAACTCGCCCGACCATAACTTCTTAGTTTGCAAACCTATTGCCCAATAAACTTTCCCAATTTTAGGGTTTCGCTGCACGTCATATGATTGACTAATTGCATTTTGCAAATGGAGCAAAGCTTCGCGCGACTACTGGGAATAGCTTCCTGCCTATCCCTCGAGTCGGCAAACGTTAAAAGTACGCAGTGCATTCACCACTTCCGTCATTTCGCAGAAGTTGGTTATCACTCGCTTGTATAGAACTTTTCTCGCGAGGGATTTCTTCAACCCGAGTTTTACGAATTTTCGCTACCAGACCGCGGGTATGATTTATGCCACGTTTACCCCTGAAAGTGTTTGAGTAAGCCTTGGAGCCAGTCGACGTAGACCGGATCAGCGAGATGCAACTGCCCGAGGTCCTCAGGACCGAACCATCGCAAAGCATCGTGCTCCTCCGGAGCCATGTTGCGGATCTCCCCCTCCCACTGCGTGACAGGAAATGCGGAAGGTTCAATCTCGGCGTCACTCAGTGTTACAGGCACTGGTTGGTAGCGCTGGACCGTAATTCCCAACTCCTCGTGACATTCGCGCACGAGCGCCCGTTCACTACTTTCTCCTAGCTCTATATGCCCGCCAATTACATCCCAACAATTCGCATACCAAGCTCTCGTTGGGGCACGGTGTCCCAGGAGCACGCGATCATCGCGAACTATGACAGCAAGGACAATACGGTGTTTCATGCTCTAGCGCTGGCACAGCGGGCAAAAATGTGAGGAGCGTGCATTGAGCACCACCCGGGAGATTGGACCCCCGCAGGTATCGCATGGCTCATCGGTGCGGCCATACACATGTAGCGAGCGCGCAAAGTATCCAGATTCACCATTGACGTTGACATAGAGCGCGTCGAAGCTGGTTCCGCCCTGCGCGAGCGCTTCGAGCATGACCTCTTTCGCCGCTTCATAAATAGCGACAGCCTCGCGCTGCAGTAACCGGTTGGCTTTGCGCAATGGTGAAACGTGCGCGCGCCACAGTGCTTCATCGGCATAAATATTGCCGATCCCTGAGGCAATGGTCTGATCGAGCAGCGCAGTTTTCACATGTGTCTTCTTCGTTCGCAGTTTCCGCGCGGCCGCGACGATATCGAAATCAGGACTTAACGGGTCGTGCCCAATGTGATCAATTTTGGCTTTGGGTGCCACTAACCAGTAGCCAAAGGTTCGCTGGTCGATGAAGCTTAAATCCACGCCATCGGTGAGATGCGCGCGTATGCGCACATGCTTGGAATCAGTGTGCCCGATTCGAAGCTGACCGGACATGCCAAGATGCATGAATAAAACATCATCTTCACGCTCGGTGTGTCCATCTAATTCACACCACAGATATTTACCGCGTCGCGCAACCGCGCTGACGACACGGTTATGCAAAAGCGCGCCCAGCGGCTCGTCCTGTCCCCTATTAGCTCGCGGGTGCAAGATCTCTACTGATTTGAACGCATGATCCACGATGTGGGGCTCAAGACCGCGTCGAACAACTTCTACTTCTGGTAACTCAGGCATGAATATTTCTTGACTAGCTGAACTAGTGGCAACTAGTTCACACGAATAATAAGTGCAGCCTTTTCAGCTGCTTGCTGCTCCGCCTGCTTTTTATTGGGCCCTACTCCCTCACCCAGCAGCTGACCATCAACATGAACTTGCGCCGTAAAAAGCTGGTCATGCTCTGGCCCCGTAGAGGTTGCCGAATAGTCTGGTGTTGGCAGCTTTCTTTCCGCACACAGCTCTTGCAGGGTGGTCTTCCAGTCCATGTGGTTACGGGTGGAGACAGCCGCATCTACCTTCTGGGCAAAAAGCTCCAAAATAACCCGACGCGCGGTTTCAAAACCGTGCTGCAAATAGATCGCGCCAAATAGCGCTTCCGTAGTATCCGCCAGGATGGAGTCTTTATCGCGGCCATTGGAATTGGCTTCGCCTTTACCCAAAAGAATAAATGCGCCCAAACCAATCTCGCGCGCGACATCGGCAAGCCCAAAGCGGGACACAATCGAAGCACGCATCTTGGAAATATCCGACTCCGGGCGGGTTGGATACTTTTCATACAGCCGTGCGGCAATGGATAGACCTAAGACCGCATCGCCTAGAAATTCCAGGCGCTCGTTGTTGGGAAGATGACCGTGCTCATTGGCAAAAGACCTGTGTGTCAATGCCAAGCGCAGATACTTATCTTCGAGCTCAACGTTCAAGCTGGCAAGCAGCGGAGCAGTATCAATTGCGGCGTAGGCTTCTTCTAATGCCTGTTCGCCGCTAATTTTCTTCTTTCGGCTCACAAGAACTTCTCCAGTCCTGACCAGCGAGGATCCACGCGCTCTTCTTCTTCACCGGACACTCCTACCTCAACGCCTTCTGGAGTCGAGATATCGCAGCCGCCTTCACACGTGGGGGCAAAGGGCAAGACCATGCCGGCTTCATCAATGACGGTCTGTAGGAGATCGATTTCGTCGCCAACAACGGCTGGGACATCATCATCTTCATCCGCGGGATCGCCACTGATGAAATCATCACTGATAGCAAAGACCTGGTTGACCTTAAGATCCAAAGGACGTTCCAGTGGCTTCAGGCAGCGAGCACACTCGCCTTCCAAGGTGCCGGTAATCCGGGCATCAACCATCAATCCCTCACCCAACGGAGTGATATCAGCATTGACGGTAATTTCGCTTCCCTTAGGCACCGCAATCATTTCTAAGCCGATGCGCTCAGGTGCAGGTCCGGTCTGTTCGCGTTGTTCAAACGAGTTGGCACGGAGAAGCTGTGCCACATTGAATTTCAGTGGAGAGTTCATAACATCCTTAAGCCTACCCTTGAATCTGTACTTCACCTGTCTAGGAGGTCACAATGCCCTATGTACAGGCGAAATGCGGGTTTTGAGCTTTATTTTTTGATGTCTTCCAACCTAATATAGCTAAGCATGAATGGTCTAGATTCCAGCGCGACACCGCTGATCTTGGGGTCGCTGCTTCCCGCGGCAATCCTTATCATCGCAAGTCTTGTTTTAGACCAGGTTTCTCGCCACAAGCTCCGTTCGACCATCAATCCTTATGGCGTGGCTCGAAAGGGCGTGGTGCGCTGGTCGCTAATTTCTGGCGTTGTCATCTTTGTGCTGATGCTATTTCCATTGCCTTATGACATTGCCATCATGGTGATCGCCTTGATCTTTTCTTTGGCTACCGCGTCGATCACCTTCTACGCCCGCAATATGCTCGGCACCGTGGTATTAAGCGTCGCGCTGATTGGAGGAATCCTCAGCGCGGGCACGGCTGTTATCTCATTGTTTGACGGATCACTCAATCAATTACAACAGCTCGCCATGGTTTTGACCACATGGCCAATTCTCGCGGGACCCGCGCTGGTTGCCGCAGTAATATCGGCAGTGCTGAGCGCGTCAGCTAAATCCACCTCATACTAATTAGTCAATAGCCGCTAGGGCCAAGGCCGCGTGACCCGCGACCCTAGCAGAGCGCAATGACTTGAGGGGTCCTATTCGCGTTCGTAGGACGAGTAACCGCCACGGGTTGCGCGGCTGCCAGAGGCGCCGGCTCCACGACGCAGCGCCGCACGGTCAGAATTGATGGTGCGCAAGATACCGGTCAGTGACTCTTCAAACTCACCGAGCTTGGTATCAACAAATTCGTCGCACTCAGTGCGCAGACGGTTGGATTCCGAGTGCGCCGTATCGACGATCCGGTTGGCTTCTTCATTAGCGCGGCGTACAACCTCAGACTCAGAGACCAAACGCTCTTGCTCAGCGTGGCCTTCAGAAACTGCGCGCTCATAAGACTCATTGCCCTTGGCAACGGTGCGCTCAGCTTCAGCACGAGCACTTTCCACGATGCTGGCGGCCTGGTCTTGCGCCTGCCCGATGGCCGAGGTGGCGCGGTGGTTCGCGTCATCGATCATGGCTTGGGAGTCAGTTTCTGCACGGGTGATGGTGTCATCCGCCTGTGCTTCTGCCTCGCCCACGATCTGAGCGGCTCGCTCTTCTGCGCTGCGGATAATTTCATCCTGGTTATCCAGGACATCTTGCGCGTCATCCAGCTCTACCGGGATGGCGTTTCGCATTTCATCGAGCAGTGCCAACATTTCGTTTCGTGGCACCATGCAATTGGAGGTCATGGGAACACCCATGGCCTGCTCGAGGTGATTGACCAGCTGATCCATGCTTTCAAATACGCGGTACATGGGAGCCAAGTATATATAAACTTCAACTTTAGGTTCATCTCCCACGCCAAAACCCACCTGAACTCTCGGTGGGGCCGAAAGTGCAGGTGGGTTGAAGTGCGTTTGTGCAGGGCTGAGGTTAAATTACACCCTGTGCCAGCATGGCGTCTGCGACCTTTTTGAATCCAGCAATGTTTGCACCGGCGACATAATCGCCCTCGCGGTCATACTCGGCCGCGGTGGTGGAGATATTGACGAAGATCCGGGTCATAATCTGCTTGAGACGCTCATCGGTATAGGCAAATGACCAGGAATCACGCGAAGCATTTTGCTGCATTTCCAGCGCGGAGGTAGCAACACCGCCAGCGTTGGCGGCCTTGCCTGGTGCAAAGGCAATACCGGCGTCTTGGAAGATGTGCACTGCGTCAGGGGTACATGGCATATTTGCGCCTTCCGCGACAAAGCGAACGCCATTTTTCTTCAGCAGCTGTGCCGAGTCACCATCAAGCTCATTTTGGGTAGCGCAAGGAAGTGCAACATCAGCTTCTACTTCCCAAATATTGCCACCTTCTACGAACTTCACGCCTGCTTCTTCAGCGTAAACATTGATGCGCTCGCGACGGTTTCCCTTAATATCCTTCAACAGGTCAAGGTCAACGCCATTGGGAGCGTAGATATAGCCAGAAGAGTCGGACATAGCAACCACGGTGGCGCCGTGTTCCTGTGCCTTCGCCGCTGCATAGATAGCGACATTGCCAGAACCGGAAACAATAACCTTGGCGCCGCTGAGGGATTCACCATGGGCGCGCATCATTTCTGCCATGAGATACACGGTGCCAAAGCCCGTTGCCTCGGTGCGCACCAAGGAGCCACCCCAGGTCAAGCCCTTACCGGTGAGTACGCCGGACTCGTGTTGGTTGGCCAGACGGCGGTATTGCCCGAAGAGGAAACCAATTTCGCGGCCACCAACTCCGATATCACCAGCAGGAACGTCGCGATATTCACCGATGTGACGGTGCAGTTCTGTCATAAACGACTGACAAAAGCGCATGATTTCGGTCTCTGACTTGCCCTTGGGGTCAAAGTCGGAGCCGCCCTTGCCGCCGCCGATAGGAAGGCCGGTCAGTGAGTTTTTAAAAATCTGCTCAAAGCCCAGGAACTTGATGATGCCCAGGTTGACCGACGGGTGGAAGCGCAAGCCACCCTTGTAAGGGCCAAGCGCAGAGTTGAACTGGACGCGGAAACCACGGTTGACGTGAACCTTGCCGCTGTCATCAATCCAAGGAACGCGGAAGATGAGCTGACGTTCTGGCTCGCAGAGACGCTCCACCAGGCCGTAGTCGGCGTAGTGCGGATCCTTGCCCAGGACGATCTTGAGCGAATCCAAGACTTCTGAGACAGCTTGGTGGAATTCTGGTTCTCCAGCATTGCGCTTGAGAAGCTTGTCATAATAGTCAGAAATCTTATTATCCACGTTCATTATGGGCCCTTCCTTACACTTTAAAGGCACTGCTTCTTTATTAAGATGCCCCTTCTACAGGCAACAGCCACCAGGTTTATATCGGTTGATAGAAACTAATTTACCTATAGAGTGACCAATACTGCAAGCATCAAAGGTAAGTGGGCATATTTGGGCAGTGAAAGCAATCGCTATAATCAAGCGCATGCTCATTGTCATCGCCCCTGACTCATTTAAATCAACCGCCACTGCCGCCGCCGCGGCGCGCGTCATTGCCCAAGGTGTTGCCGAAGTTCTCCCCCACGCCACCATCAAGCAAGTGCCCATGGCCGATGGTGGCGAAGGCACCGCGGAAGTCATTGCCCAAACTTTGGCAGCATCCAATACTGGGCCGCGGGTGGAAAAGGTAGAGCTTCCCGCCACCGATGCCCGGGGCAGGCTCAATACCGCCTCTTATTTCCTGCATGGCGATACCGCCTACATCGATGTCGCAGCGGCCTCCGGACTACCGGCGGTGGAAGATGATTTAGATGTTCGTCACGCCGATACTTATGGCACCGGGGTGTTGATCGCCGATGCACAAACTCGCGGCGCGCAGCACATCGTCTTAGGGCTGGGAGGTTCCGCCACCGTCGATGGCGGCATGGGCATTATCACCGCGTTGGGTGGGTCCCCCATGGACGCCCGCGGCCTGCCACTGCCCAAAGGTGGCGCCCCGCTGGTCATGCTGGATTCCATTGATACCGCTCAGCTCAACATCAAGGCAGCGGGAATGAAATACACGCTATTAGCCGATACCACTTGTCCGCCGCTGCACGCGGCAAGCATGTACGGGCGGCAAAAAGGCGCGACCGAGGAGGATATTCCCCTGCTGACCGGGGCGTTGATGCAGCTGTGTGAAGTCACCGGCATCGATGTCGAACGCGAAGGCTTTGGTGCAGCTGGGGCTATCCCCGTGGGGCTGACGTGGTTATCGTCGCTGTTGTATGGCTCGGAGGCCAATATTGCGCTGCAGCCCGGCGCGCAGTACGTGGCACACCGGCTGGGATTGCAGGATTTGCTTGACGATGCCCACGCGAACGGTCAACCCACCTTGATCATTACGGGAGAAGGCGCTTTTGATGAGCAGTCGTTAACCGGCAAGGTCGTGGGCACGATAGCTGATATCGCGACGGATGCACACTCAACACTGGGCATCGTCGCCGGCAGGATTGATGTCCCCGCCCCGGACGGATCGCTGTCGGCGTCACTGTCGCAACAGGGCAGCATGCACGACCAGCTCAAGGAAGCTGGCCGCGCACTGGCGCAAGAGTTCGCCGCTGCCCACAGCTAGAAGTTATCGACTAACAGCTAGCGGCTAACAGCCAAAGCCCACGGGAAGATTGCGGGCAATTCATGCGCCTTTTCATCTTCGAGCAATACCCAGTCCTTCGGCAGGACCGCGTGCGGGGTGAGCAACCGACCCAGCACCATGCCGAGTTCATTCAGTGAGCCCTTTACCCCTTCCACCGTGATGAGGTAGCGGTACACCTCGGCGTCTTCTAAGTCGTGGTCTTCGTGCTCATCGCGATAGGTCTGGCGGAGCTGTTCTTCCATGCCTTCGGGAAGGCGTGGGGTATCGTTGATATCTACGTGTGCGGAATCAATGCGTTCCGCTGTGACCAGGCGATTTAGCGCTTCTTCGAAGACTTCGCCAACGCGCTTGGCTTGAGCGTGTGGGACTAAAACATCAAACTGAATAAGTGACATAAAAGTAAGCGTACCCTAAGTAAAAAGTTGGATCATGACTCACCCAAATTCTATTTCCGAATTGCTTGCCACGCATAGCGCTGACTTGACGTGGCAGCGGGAATTTTATGAAGATCTGCACCGCCACCCAGAGCTCTCACACGACGAAGAGCGCACGGCGCAAAAGATTGAAGACAAACTGCGAGAGTTTGAGTGTGAGCTCATTACCGGTATCGGCGGATACGGCATGGCAGCAATTTTCCGCTCAGGTGATGTCAGTCCGGACGACGCCACTGCGGCAGATTCTCAAGGCCCGACGGTGCTAATGCGCGCAGATTTTGATGCGCTGCCAGTTATGGAACAAACCGGGGTGGACTTTGCCTCAACCAATGGCAATATGCATGCCTGCGGTCACGACATGCATGCTACTGCCCTGCTCGGTGCCTGCGCGATCATCGATTCCCTGCGCGGTGCATGGTCGGGGACTTTTATCGCGCTTTTTCAACCAGCGGAAGAAACCTCCGACGGGGCCAAGACGATGCTGGCCGATGGTCTGATCGACCGCGTCCCACGCCCGGATGTCTGTCTCGGTCAGCACGTGATGCCCGGCCCAGCTGGTCAAGTACAAACCTCACAAGGTCCCATCATGGCCGGCTGTGACTCTATCCGAATCACCATCGCGGGCCGTTCCGCGCATGCGTCCATGCCGGATAAAGCCATTGACCCGACACTCATCGCTGCAATGATCGTCATTCGCCTGCAAGCAATTGTGGGCCGCGAGGTGCCTCCAGGGGAATTCTTCGTCATTTCCGTCGGCGAGCTGCACTCCGGGGATAAAAATAACATCATCCCGGACTCCGCAGAGCTTGTGCTCAACACCCGGTATTACGACCCGGCCTTGGCAGAACGGGTTTATGAAGCACTCCACCGCGTGGTGGAGGCCGAGTGTGTGGCATCGGCAAGCCCCTTGCCTCCGTCTTTTGAATACTTCGCCCACGGTGAAGTCACCGATAATGACCCCGCCACCGCCATTGCGGTACGCGATACCTTTGATGCCGTCTTTGGTGACGAGGTAGTCGACGCCAAGCCATCGACCGCCTCGGAAGACTTCTGCTACCTACCGCAGGCGTGGGGCGTGCCGTATTTCTTCTGGCTGGTGGGCTCTACTCCTGAAGAACTGCTGGATACCCCACCGGTCAACCACCAGTCGAATTTCTTGCCTGACTTCGCACCCACGTGCACGGCATCAACCAAGGCTGGTGCTGCCGCCGTGTTGTCGTTTCTGGCGAAAGCCTAACTCCCCTGTGACTTTCTCTCCCAGCGTTGCTCACGGTCAGGCTCGGACTCTGTCAGTGTGAACCCTAAAGCCTGTGCTAGGCGCTGGGAGGCATAGTTGTCGCTATCGATGTGGCAATAAAATAACTGACACCCGCCCCACGAGCTGATTTCGTCCATCACTCGTTGGGTGGCCTCACGCGCAAAGCCCTGGCCTTGGTGCTCCGGTGCGACAACCCACCCCAGCTCGGTCGTCTTTTTCGAATGATTGACCGTGGCTTGGACATACCCCAGTGCCTGACCCGTTGCCTGGTTGGTGATGATCCAGTTGTGCCACGAGATGGGACGCCCATACCAATTGCGAGATTGTGTGCGATACAGCTGGCGGAGAAACTCCAGCTCGGGAGGTTCATCATCGAGGAAGTCATAAATATCGGGATGAGATAACACATCCACCATCTCCTCCGCATGAGCGGGAGTAAGCACTTCCAATAACAACCTCGGGGTTGCAAGGTTACGCGGCGGATTATGGGAAAGAATCACGCGGCTTAGCTTAGTGCGTCTCATCGGGTGTGTAGCCCGATGTCCAGCAATAGTTGGGGTTTGCAATTAGGCTTCAAGTCGTTAGGCCTTTTGCCCCTTTAAGTACAAGGAAGTCTCACGTTCATGAACACTGCATCCTTTGCGCACTCTTTGCCTGGACATATTCGCGCCGCCGCCGGTGTCTCTCCTCCCTCTGCTTCTGCCCGCAAAGCTTGGTCTGGGTTGTCGGCGGCAGTGATGGAACAAATTGCTGATAATTGGGAAAAGACCAAGAAAGCCTATGGCCAAGGCCGGCAGCAACACTACTTTTCGGCGGAGTTTTTGCAAGGCCGCGCGTTGCTCAATAACCTCACCAACTTAGGGTTAGAGCAACAGGCAAAAGACGCCATCAAAGACACAGGGTACGAGCTTGTCGATGTTCTAGAGGCCGAACATGATGCCGCGTTGGGCAATGGCGGGCTTGGGCGTTTGGCCTCATGTTTCCTCGACTCTGCCGTCACCCAGGACTACCCGGTTACTGGCTACGGATTGTTATATCGCTATGGACTGTTCCGTCAAAGCTTTGACAATGGGTTCCAGGTAGAACAGCCGGATGCCTGGATGGAAAATGGCTATGACTTCATCGTCCGCCGCGCATCCGAACAATGGCGCGTGCATTTTGATGACATGGAAGTCCGCGCCATCCCCTATGACATGCCGATTACCGGCTATGGCACGAACAACGTCGGCACCTTGCGTTTGTGGAAGGCTGAGCCGATTGCAGAATTCGATTATGACGCTTTTAATTCCCAGCGTTTTACCGAAGCCATCGTCGAGCGAGAAAAAGTCATGGATATCTGCCGCGTGCTCTATCCCAATGACACCACCTATGAAGGCAAAGTCCTGCGCGTGCGCCAGCAGTACTTCTTTGTTTCTGCCTCCCTGCAAGAAATCGTCCACAACTTCCTCGCCCATCACGGCGATGACCTGACCAAGTTTGATGAATTCAACTCCATCCAGCTCAATGACACCCACCCCGTGCTGGCCATCCCGGAGCTGTTGCGCATCTTGCTCGATGAGCACGCGATGAGCTGGGATGATGCCTGGGGCGTTGTGACCAGAACCTTTGCCTATACCAACCACACCACGCTGGCGGAGGCATTAGAGACCTGGGAAGTATCCATCTTCCAAAAGCTGTTTTGGCGCCTGTGGGAGCTCATTGCCGAAATCGACCGTCGCTTTCGCGAAGATATGGCACACCGCGGTTTAGACCCGCAGCGCATTGAGTACATGGCACCGGTTTCCAATGGCTATGTGCACATGGCATGGATTGCCTCTTATGCCGCGTACTCCATCAATGGCGTGGCTGCCTTGCACACCGAAATCATCAAGGCCGATACTTTAAGTGAATGGCACGACCTGTGGCCGGAGAAGTTCAATAATAAGACCAATGGTGTGACGCCGCGTCGCTGGCTGGAAATGTGCAATCCGCGACTGTCTGAACTACTCACGCGTCTTTCGGGTTCTGATTCTTGGGTAACCAACCTCAGTAAGCTGCAAGACTTGCGCAACTATGTTGATGATGACGCCATAATGACGGAACTGATGGAGATTAAGCAGGCCAATAAGCAAGACTTTGCCACCTGGGTGCACGCACATCAGGGCGCAGAGGTCGATGCCGAAACCATCTTCGATGTGCAGATCAAGCGCTTGCACGAATACAAGCGCCAACTGATGAACGCGCTCTACATCTTGGATCTATACTTCCGAATCACAGAAGACGGTGAAGAAGTCCCGCCACGTACCTTCATCTTTGGTGCCAAAGCTGCTCCTGGATACGTGCGCGCTAAGGCAATCATCAAATTGATCAATACCGTTGCGGAGTTGGTCAATAATGACGAGCGCACCCGTGATCTCATCCGCGTGGTCTTTGTAGAAAACTACAATGTCTCCCCTGCCGAGCACATTATTCCAGCCGCGGATATCTCAGAGCAGATTTCCACCGCAGGCAAGGAAGCCTCGGGCACCTCCAATATGAAGTTCATGATGAACGGTGCATTGACGCTGGGCACGCTCGATGGAGCCAATGTCGAAATCGTGGACGCGGTGGGTGAGGATAACGCTTACATCTTTGGCGCAAAGTCAGAAGAATTGCCGGGGTTGAAAGAAAACTACAATCCGGGCGAGCTGTACAACTCGGTTCCTGGTCTAGCGCGTGTGCTTGACGCGTTGACCAACGGCACCTTAGGGGCAGAAAACTCCGGCATGTTCGGCGATATCCGCTCCGGGCTTCTCGATGGCTATGGAATCCATGCCCAAGATACCTACTATGTGCTCGGCGACTTCGCTGACTACCACGAAACCCGCGATCGCATGGCACAGGACTACATGGATGATGAATTGGCCTGGGCGCGCAAGTGCTGGATCAATATCTGCGAATCGGGCCGCTTCTCCTCTGATCGCACGATTGCTGACTACGCGAATGAAGTATGGAAAATTCAACCCACTCCGATTACAGCTCCTGCTGCCAGCACAGCGGCCAGCCCGGTGAAGAAAGCGAAGAAGACCGTCGCGAAAAGGACGAAGAAGCGCAAGCTCTAAGCCGAAAATTCGCCATCAAACCGGGTACTTTCCAGGTTTACCGCCACTACAGTGACAGGTATGACGGAATGGATTAACGCCTGCTTTATTCGTGGCGGTACCAGCAAAGGCTTGTTTTTTAACGCAGCAGACCTGCCAGCAGATGACGCTGACCGGGATGCTGCGTTGTGTCATGTTATGGGCTCCCCTGATCCACACGGTCGTCAGCTCAACGGCATGGGTGGCGGTATTTCTTCCCTATCCAAGGTCATGTTGGTTACTGCTAGCACCCGCGAGGGATTCGACGTGGACTACACCTTCGGGCAGGTGGAAGTAGGAATCGACCACATTGATTATTCCGGTAACTGCGGCAACCTCTCATCAGGAGTTATCCCCTTTGCGCTAGAAGCAGGCATTATTTCTTCCCCGGATGGGCAGCAGGAATTTCAACTATTTAACACCAATACCTCCAAGACCGTCACGGTCACGTTGGAAGTTGTCAACGGTCGTGCCGCAACTACGGGTGCCGTCGAATTGCCGGGAGTAGCCGGTACGAGCTCGCCGATTCAGCTGAGCTACCCGTCTCCTGCAGGCAGCCGGACCGCTGGCTTGTTGCCCACGGGCTCCCCGACGAATGTCTTAGATGACGATGGCAGCGCTATCACGGTGTCTTTAGTGGACTCCACCCTGCCCGTGGTTATCGTGCGTGCCACCGATGTCGGTCTGAGCGGCACAGAACTTCCTGGAGAAATTGACGCTAATAGGCCGGCGATGGCTTTATTGGAAAGGTTGCGGCAGGCAGGTGCTGCCGCCATGGGGTTTCAGACCTGCCCGGAGGTAGTGCCGAAGATTGCCGTTATTGCACCGCCGCAAGATTCCACCACGTTAGATGGCGCAGATTTGGCGGCGGATTCTGTGGACATCATGGTGCGCATGATCTCAATGGGCAAAGCACACTTGGCGGTTCCCGGGACCGGTGCCATGTGTCTCGCAGCCGCTGCGGCGGTGCCAGGAACGTTGGTCTCTGATATCACCGGCCACCACAGAACTGAGCAGAGCCCCGAGCAGAGCACCGAGCACAGCATCGTGCGGCTGGGTACTCCCTCAGGCGCGGTTATTGCCGCTGCTGACTACGCAGATGGTGAGCTGGCCTCCACTACACTCATTCGCACCGCGCGCATCCTCATGCGCGGACAAGTCCCGCTTGATAGCGACCGCGCGTAGCTTCGCCATGACCTGATAAAAATAGCCGCTACTTTCCCACACAACGTGGGCAGGTAGCGGCTAGATGCATATTAAATCATGCGGATGCCGGGGGTTAGCTGACTGCTTCTCCCAGACCGTGGGCGTGAATCATATTGGTATTGCCGGCGATACCTGCTGGGGTACCAGCAACGACGACAACCAAATCGCCCTTTTCGTAATCGTCCATTTCCAGCAATGCCTTATCCATCGACAGCATCATCTCATCGGTGGAGTCCACATCTGGAGTCAAGAAGGTCTGCGCGCCCCAGGTCAAAGCGAGCTGGGAACGGACAGCCTCGTGCGGGGTAAAGACCAACAGTGGCAACTGCGAATGCAGACGAGCCACACGCTTGGCGGTATCACCCGAGGTAGTAAAGGCGACGATAGCCTTGGCATTCAAGCGCTCAGCGATATCACGCGCCGAGTAGGAAATAACGCCACGCTTGGTGCGAGGAACATGCGATAGCGGTGGCACACGGCCATCAGTTTCCGCGCGCTGGACAATACGAGCCATCGTGCGCACCACGTTGTGTGGGTCAACACCGACGGAGGTTTCACCAGACAGCATGACGGCATCGGCGCCATCTAGCACTGCGTTCGCGACGTCTGATGCTTCCGCACGGGTGGGGCGCGAGTTTTCAATCATGGAATCCAGCATCTGGGTTGCCACAATGACGGGCTTGGCGTTCTCACGCGCAATTTGCACGGCACGCTTTTGCACCAGTGGAACCTGCTCAAGTGGGACTTCCACGCCGAGGTCACCACGGGCGACCATGACCGCGTCGAAAGCCAAGATGATGGATTCGAGGGCATCGACAGCTTCTGGCTTTTCTAGCTTGGCGATGACAGGAACGCGACGGCCTTCCTCGTCCATGATTTCATGAACCAAGTCAATATCTGCTGGGGAGCGCACGAAAGACAGCGCGATGAAATCAACGCCGAGCTTCAGTGCAAAGCGCAGATCGGCCTTATCCTTGTCGCTTAACGCAGGAACGGAGATATCCATGCCGGGCAAAGAAACGCCCTTGTTATTGGATACTGGGCCGCCTTCGGTCACGCGACAGACAACATCGTTGCCATCTACCTCGATGCACTCGATGGCGACCTTGCCGTCATCGATAAGCAAGCGATCACCTGGCTGCGCATCCTGCGCCAGGTTCTTATAGGTCGTGGAGACGCGGTCGTGGGTACCTTCGACATCATCGACGGTAATGCGAACGATTTCGCCGTTTTCCCACATCTCAGAGCCGTTGGTAAACCGTCCCAGACGGATTTTTGGTCCTTGCAAGTCAGCCAAAATACCGACTGCGCGGCCGGTGGCATCCGTGGCCGAGCGAACCCAGTTGTAGTTTTGTTCGTGGTCGGCGTGCTCACCATGCGAGAAGTTGAGACGGGCAACATTCATGCCGTCTTGAACGAGTCGCAAAATTGCGTCCTCGCTGGCTACAGCGGGACCAAGAGTACAGACGATTTTAGTTCTTCTATCCAGCATATGTGTGCCTAACCTCTTCATTTCTAGCAGTAATCAACGTCTCCTAACCTACCCGCAGTTGGAGCCCGCTGCTACTACTACAGCCCAAAAAGAGCCAAAAGAAGCAAACCAAAACGGAAACACCCGGTAGAAACGGGCATCTAATGCGTGCCCACCGAAGATTTCCGGTCAATCTTTCCTGCTAGGACTTTCCTGGTGTCGCCGAACTATCCGTGGACTCGGATGCCTCGTCGCCGTCTTCCTGCTGTTTTTCGGCAAGCGCCGCATGGTATTTCGGATCCACCTCGACGGGGGTTTCCTTGCCCTTTTTCAAGCTGAAGAACACGATGATGGCAATGATGAAGACCACCACGGAGACAATCGCGTTGATGCGGAAGCCAAAGACCATGGTTGCTTCATCTACGCGCATATTTTCAATGAAGAAGCGGCCCAGCGTGTAGCCAGCAACGTAGAGTGCGAAGACGCGGCCGTGGCCCAGCTTCCACGCGCGGTGTGCCCACAGCAAAAAGAGGCACACGAGGACATTCCAAATCAGCTCATATAGGAATGTGGGATGTACCGAGGCGATGATCTCCCCGGTTGAGCGACCCGAGATTGGTGCATTGCGCCCGGCTGCATCCACGCGGTAGTAGATATCCAGCGCCCATGGAACCGTGGTTTCTGCGCCATAGAGTTCCTGGTTAAACCAGTTGCCTAAACGGCCAATTCCCTGTGCCAACACCAGTCCAGGTGCCACGGCATCCGCAAAAGGCCCCATGGGGATGCCCTTGATTTTAAACATCACCCACACGGCGATAGCGCCGAGTGCAACCGCGCCCCAGATGCCAAGGCCACCATTGGTGATTTTAAGGGCATCCACCGGGTTACAGTCTGCACAAAAGTACTTATCGTAGTCGGTGGCAACGTGATAGAGCCTGCCGCCGATAATGCCAGCCGGGATAACCACGATAGCGGCGTCCCAGACTGTGTCGGGGTTGCCACCCATCGCGGTATAACGGCGGACTGTCAACCACAGCGCGACTAAAATGCCGAGGATGATGCATAGGGCATAAGCGCGAATGGGAAGCGGGCCGAGGTGCCACACACCTTGTGGTGGCGATGGAATATTAGCCAAAATCATCGTTTGCACATGCTCAGTGTGCCATATTAAGCAGGTGCTTAGGCACTAGACCTTACGAGATGGGCAGGCCGGGTGTTGTCCGGTGGCAACGAGGCTGCGTGCCAAAGCTGACGGGCTTTGCGCTCGTAGTACGGATTCGCCCACCATGATGGCATCGGCGCCGAGCGAGGCGTAGCTTAATAATTCTTTCGGCGATTGCACCCCACCAACAGCGATTCTAATAACACTTTCTGGCAATCCCGGAACGATATCCGCAAAAGCTTCTCGATGCAGAGCATCAGAGGTTACGGACCAGGCATTAATCCCCACGACCGTTCCCCCTGCTTGTATCGCCCGGTCGACTTCTTCTGGGTTACGCACTTCTAATAAGGCCACCATGCCTAAAGACTCGATGCGGTCGAGCAATGATTCCAAGCGCGCTTGCTCCAATAACGCCACTTGCAGCGGCACTACATCTGCGCCATAACATCGTGCTTCATGGATTTGATACGGGTCCACGATGAGATCCCGGCAAATCATGGGCACGGTAGTCGCTTCGCGCACCGCGGCCATATCTTCCAGTGAACCGTGGAATCTTCGCTTCTCGGTCTGACATGCCATTAAGTGCACGCCGACATCTTCTAAATTCGCGGCAAGATTCGCCATGGAATGTGGGGAATCTAAATACGGAATGGGGCCTTTGAAAGGAACCGCGCGTTTGAGTTCAGTAATCACTGAGCATCCATTGCGCAGTAATGCAGCTCGTGCATCCCGTGGCGGTGCCATGCTGCGCGAACGGGCTTTGACGTCTTGGAAGGACACCGCTGCTTCGCGCGCTGCAACATCATCAAGCACATCGCGCAAAATATTTTCTACAGCGATCGGGGCTGGCACTCCATACCTCCCGTTCTGAACTCAAGATAAGTGAAGTCTAGATCACAACTAGGCTATCTTGCTCAGCTATAGAAAATGAAATCGTGCACTATTTCTGGTGAGGTAAATCCGTCGGATCGATATCAGCATCCAGTGCGTCCCACATCACACGGCCAGAATCCGGGGAATTCTGCAGGTCTTCGGCCAAAGCCTCTTCGCGTGCCGCAGAGGTTTCATATTTATGAGAGCGTGGCTTGTCTACCCCCGGCTGCATGGCCAAGAGCACGCCGCCGAAGACAGCTGCAGCGCCCGCGAGTACTGCAAACAATGGTCCTAGTTGGGAAACATCCACCGAGACCACCTGAGCCCAGGCGGAAATCGAGACATTATCCACCGCGTTGTCATTAGCTTCACTGCTTTGCAGCAATTCCTGCGCACGCACTGGATCTGCCCCACCGGTGAGCAATTGCAGCGGACCCCACGCCACGGCGGCACCCGCTAAAGCGCCGATGATGCCAACGATCCGGCGGCCGATGCGGCGCAGTGCGACACCGGCAAGGGCGCCAGCTAGCAACAGCAGGGTCAGGCCCATCAATTCCAAAGACCAGAAGCTGCCGTTCAGCGGTATGGTTTGCCCGCCCGAGAGTTCATCTTCGACGTGCGCTGTTACCCATGTCGCGCGCGAGGACAGCCATAAAACAATCGCTGCTATGGCAAAGAGCAAGGGGCCGATTCGCCTACCCATGAAAGATCACTTCTCCTTAAGAAGGATTCTTAGGTTGTGGGTGAAGCAGGTCATCTGCATCAAAGCAGGTCCTATCACCCGTATGGCATGCACCACCGGACTGACGCACGGTCAGCAAAATGGTGTCGCCATCACAATCTAGTCGTGCACCGATTACCTCTTGTACATTGCCAGAGGTCTCGCCTTTTACCCAATATTCATTACGCGATCGGGAGAAATACGTACCCTTGCGCGTCATTAAAGAGTGCGCCAACGCGTGGTCATCCATCCACGCCATCATGAGCACTTCCCCAGTATCGGCCTGGACGATGGCAGGAACGAGTCCCTGCTCATTGCGCTTTAAGCGCGCTGCAATATCAGGAGCTAGCTCATAGTCTTCTGGGGCGGTGCGGTTATCCCCGGATGACTCCGAGCCGCTGGTGGTGTCATTGCTCACTTACGTACCTCATATCCTGCCTGCGAGAGCTCATTTTTAACCTCGTCGATGGTCACTTCACCAAAGTGGAAGATAGATGCCGCTAGTACAGCTTGTGCGCCAGCTTCGACCGCCGGTGGGAAATCTGCTGCTTTTCCTGCGCCACCGGAGGCAATAACAGGCACAGAAACGACCTCGCGCACGGCCTTGAGCATCTCAATATCAAAGCCGTTGCGCGTGCCATCGCCATCCATGGAGTTCAACAAAATCTCCCCCACGCCGAGCTCTTCGCCCTGGCGTGCCCATTCCAAAGCGTCCAAGCCCGCTGATTTGGTGCCACCGTGAGTAGTGACTTCATAGCCCGACGGCTGCTCGGAGCTGCGGCGTGCATCCACGGATAGCACGATGCACTGGGAGCCAAAGATATCTGCCAGCTCACGCAAGAGCTCAGGGCGCGCAATCGCCGAGGTATTGACCGAGACCTTGTCTGCACCTGCGCGAAGTAGCTCGCGCACATCGTCAGCAGAGCGCACACCACCACCGACGGTCAAGGGAATAAAGATCTGATCTGCGGTGCGACGCACTACTTCCAGCATGGTTCCGCGCCCGTGCTTAGAGGCAGATACATCGAGGAAGGTCAGCTCGTCAGCGCCTAGTTCGTTGTAGCGCTTTGCAAGCTCGACGGGATCGCCGGCGTCGCGGAGGTTTTCAAAGTTCACGCCTTTTACTACTCGGCCCTGATCAACATCGAGGCAGGGAATAACGCGAATTGCCACAGACATGGCAGGCTCCTTTTAAAAAAATAGGGAAATTAATTGGGCGTGTTTCTAAACTTGGCGGGTTCCAACGCCGGTGCGCTTGATGGAATCCAAGATGGTGGCATGAACTTGTTCCGTGCCGACGACCAGGCCATCAGAAAAAGCTGTCCACGGGTTGCCCTTCGGATCGGTGGCTACCCCGCCGACGGATTGAATAAAGAGCGCGCCGGCGGCATTATCCCACGGGTGCGGGGAGAAATTGACGGCCCCATCAAAGACACCTTGTGCCACGAAAGCGGAGTCCAGGCAAACAGACCCTGTCATGCGCGGGCGTAGACCGACGTTGCGCAAATCATCGAAAAGCGGCGTGGGCAGGTGCGAAGAACAACCGATGTGACCGCGGGAGTCTTCAAAAGGCAGGGCATCTTCCCCACCGCCAAAGCCGGATTTTGCCCCGCCAATGGTGCGTAGTTCCATGCCGTCGGCAGCAACCAAGCGTCGGCCCAAGAGCGGGAAATTAGCGACGGCAACAATCGGTTTTGCCTCATGCACCAGTGAGACCACCGTGCCGCACAAGGGGCTACCCGCTGCGTAATTCGCGGTGCCGTCGATGGGATCTACCACCCACGCGGTGTGGTTGAGGTCTGCTTCCCCACCACTTTCCTCGCCGTAGACCGGAATGCCGGTTAGTTGGGTCAGTGCGCTGCGCAGCTGCGCTTCGATCGCCAAATCGACTTCCGTGGCAAAGTCGCCTTCGCCTTTAAACTTGGCGGGCGGCGCGCCGAGGCCCTCGGTGAAAAGCTGTTCTACATCATCAACAACAGCTTCGGCGATAGCAACCAGCTCTAGCGGTGAGGTCATTCGCGAGACTCCAGCAAATCAATGGGGGTTTCTTCTGGTAATGGCTCAACCTTAGCTACTGCGTCAAGCGCTGTCGCGAGATCGAAGCGGCCTTCGTACAAAGCCTTGCCGATGATCGCAGAATCAATACCTTCGTTTTCATAACGCGCCAATTCCGTGACGTCATCAAGAGTGGAAATACCACCGGAGGCAACAATCTTGGCATCGGTAGCCATGGCTACTTCGCGCAGCAGCTCAATATTAGGCCCGGTCAAGGTGCCGTCTTTGGAGACATCGGTGACCACAAAGCGAGAACACCCGGCAGAATCTAGACGCTCTAGTACCTCCCACAGGTCGCCGCCGTCGGAGACCCAACCATTGCCGCGGGTACGCCATTCACCATCGATATTGCGCACGGCAATATCCACGGCTACTTTATCGCCGTATTCCGCAAGCACCTTGGCAATCCACTCGGGGTTTTCTAAGGCCGCGGTACCAATATTGACGCGCTGCACACCAGTGTCCAAGGCGCGCTTGAGCGACGCATCATCGCGAATTCCGCCGGTAAGTTCCACCTTGATGTCCAGATTGCGGATCACTTCTGCCATCAGCTCATGGTTGGAGCCACGGTTAAAAGCAGCGTCCAGGTCCACAAAGTGCAACCACTCAGCACCTTGCTCTTGCCACTTCAGGGCAGATTCCAACGGCGTGCCATAGGACTTTTCGGTTCCTGCCTCACCTTGGTCAAGGCGTACGGCGTGGCCGTCAACTACATCTACTGCGGGCAATAAAGTAAAGGTCATGGTGTCTTATCCTACCTAGAGTTGTTCCAACCAGTTTTCTAACAGCTGCAATCCGGCGTCCCCGGATTTCTCCGGGTGAAATTGCGTTGCCCACAGCGGGCCATTTTCCACCGCCGCGACAAACGGATCCTGCTCATGTTGTGACCACGTCACCAACGGTGGCGTGGTGATCTCAGTTTCTAATTCCCAGCGCCGAGCACCATAGGAGTGCACGAAATAAAAGCGGGTATCGTCATCGAGGCCTGCAAATAGTTCGGATTCTTTATGCATGCCCACGGTATTCCACCCCATGTGCGGCAAGACCTGCGCATCGAGCCGCTCCACGGTTCCAGGCCATTCCCCGCACCCGTCGGTGTGGATGCCGTGTTCTTGGCCGGCATCGAAAAGCACTTGCATGCCAACGCAAATACCGAGCACCGGTCGGCCACCTGCTAAGCGCTGGCCGATGATCCGTGGGCCATGAATTGCTTTTAACCCCGCCATGCACGCGGCAAAAGCGCCGACGCCGGGTACTAAAAGACCATCTGTTTCTACCGCTATTTTCGGGTCCGAGGTCACGGTCACGTTCGCTCCCACGTGCTCGAGGGCACGCTGGGCGCTGCGCAGATTTCCTGCCCCATAATCAAGCAGGGCAACGGATTTCTGGGTCATTATTTATTTTTCCTTTCGCAGGCGCTTAAGCCGGGTCTTAATATTGTCGTATTCACTCACGCGGTGTTTACCGGCGAAGCGGTCCAAGCTAGTCAACGCCACACCGATGACAATGACTGCCGCACCCGCGGCATAACCACCGGCATAACCGGCACTGGCCACCACACCGGCGAAGATAATAGAGCCAGCACCAGTACCGCCGTCATAGGAGATATTCCACAGCGCCGACGCTTCCGAGGACCGGCTACGTGGCAGACGCTGGAACATCGACAGCAATGCTTCTTGCTGCACCACGCCAAAGCCCAGGCCAAAGAGCGCTGCGGCGACCACCAGCCACCACACGGACCAGCCGGCAACAATGGCACCGGCCATCAAGGCCATGCCCGCAAAGGAGGTCAACTGGCCGGGGATATACAACCGGCCCGCTTCACCAAAGCGGTCGGCGGCAGAGCCAGCGAAATAGCGCGAGACCATCGCCGCGCCACCAACAATCGACAGCATGATACCGCCCAAGGTCGCACCGGTCACGGGGTCAATATCAGTCACGGTGGCTGGCAAGAAGGACGAGACCAGGCCGTAGCTCATGGAAATCGCGCTCAGGCCCAATGCCGGGACTAAGACCAGCTTCCAGATAGACACACGCGGGCGAGCATTGTCGCTTGTCGATGCCGCCTCAGTCTCCGTTTTCGGATGAATATCAGGAATCCGAAACACCATGCCGACGGCGATAATCGCGATGACCGCCGCGGTGATATAGGTAATCTCATAACCCCACGAGGAGGACATAAAAAGACCCACGGGCAAAAAGACCATCTGTGCCGCACCGACAAAAACACCAAGCACGCCGGTGGCTTTACCCAGGTATTTCAGTGGAACTAATTCCGCCATGAGCGCAGATTCCGCAACGGTTAGTGCACCAAAGCCTGTGCCGCGTAGTGCCGAAAACAGCAAGACAACCCAAGCGTCAGTACCCAAAAGGTGGCCTAATGCAGGCACGCCCAGCATGAAGGCAGAGACCGCCATGAGCCGGCGGTAGCCGAATTTCCGCAGCATCCACGGGGTAAAGATCTGCGTAATCACGGTGGCGGCCATGAAAATACCAGTGGAGGCACCCGCGAGTGCCGGGGAGCCACCACCTGCAATGACCTGGGTTGGGACAACGGGAAGCAAGATGGACCAGGCGCCAAACGCTGCCGCTACGGCCACCATCGTCGGCGCAAAGCCTGGCACTTTCCACAAGCTGACCTTCGCCGGTGCCTGGGTTGCATCAGGGCCTAACTTGGGAGCTGGAGTACTCGTGTCGTCGACGGTGTGGAGCCGGTTCTTGTTCTCGTTCTTGCCGTTTTTAGCCAATTACTGCATCTCTCCAATCATCCATACGATTGCCGTTGCCATAGCTGCCAGCGCTAAGACCGCTGCCATGAATGTCCAAAATTTGGACCCTTGTTTATAAGCGGTCCACGCTCCTCCCACCAGCATGCCGGCAATGAGAAACATCACAATAATTACAAGGTACACGGCGGAGTTTACAGAGCTCCCTTAGTCGAAGGAATACCCGTTTGACGAGGATCACCTTCCACCGCCTGCCGCAGCGCACGCGCCACAGCCTTGTATTCTGCTTCGGTGATGTGGTGCGGGTCGCGGCCATAGCGCACATTGACGTGCAAGGTGGTCTGCGAGTGAATAGCAAAAGTTTCAAAGAAGTGGCGATTAATCACCGTGGCATAGTGCCCGCCGATAATCTGCCAGTCCATGTTTTCGGGCTCGCCATTCATCACGTAATAGGCGCGGCCGGAGATATCGATGACCGCTTCTACCAAAGCCTCATCCATGGGCAATAGCTGGGAGCCAAAGCGGCGAATGCCCTTTTTATCACCAATGGCCTCGGCAAATGCGCGGCCTAAAACAATGGCGGTGTCTTCGACTGTGTGATGGGCATCGATCTCAATATCACCCTGGGAATGCACGGTCAGGTCAAAGCTGCCGTGGGTAGCAAAAGCAGTGAGCATATGATCGAAGAAAGGCAGTCCAGTCGAGATATCCGACTTGCCGGTACCGTCCAGATTAATCTCAACGGTGATATTTGACTCCGAGGTCTTTCGCTCTGCGGTGCCTACTCGTTGCGCCACTTTAGATCTCCTTTACAATCGCTGCCGCTGCCTCTAAGAATGCATCATTTTCCGAGGGCAGCCCAATGGTGGTTCGCAAGAACCCAGAAATTCCTACATCGCGGATGAGCACATCACGCTCTAGGAAGAGTTTCCAGGCTTCATGCTGGTCGTCGAATTCGCCGAAGAAGACGAAGTTAGATTCGCTCGGGATGACTTTAAAGCCCAGCTTATCCAAACCTTCGACCACGCGGTTACGCTCGGCAGATAGCTTCGCTACCGTCGACAACGTGTCCTCGCTATGGCGTAGCGCGACCACCGCCGCGGCTTGAGTCAGACTCGACAAGTGGTACGGCAAACGCACTAACATGACCGCTTCGATAAAGGCCGGAGCGGCGATGAAATAGCCCACGCGGCCGCCAGCAAAATCAAAAGCCTTAGACATGGTGCGCGAGACCACCAGCTTGGTGGGATATTTGTCCAGCAGCGTTACAGCCGAAGGGCTCGGGCTAAATTCGGCATAAGCTTCATCCACAATGACAATTCCCGGTGCCGCTTGGATCAGCGTTTCAATATCTTCCAGGCTGGTCACATCGCCGGTGGGATTATTCGGGGTGGTTACAAACACCACATCTGGGGCATGCTTGTCGATGCTTTCTAACGCCGCCGGGATATCAATAGTGAAATCGGCACCGCGCGGGCATTCAATAAACTCAGTCTGAGTGCCGCTAGACAAAATCGGGTGCATGGAATACGACGGAGTAAAGCCTAAAGCCTTGCGTCCAGGTCCCGCGAACGCCTGCAGGAGCTGCTGCAAGATTTCATTGGAGCCGTTGGCCGCCCACACCTGCTCTTTGCCCACTGCTACCCCGGTTTGCGTCGTGATGTAGTTGGCCAAAGATTCTCGCAGCTCGACGGCATCACGCTCGGGATAACGGTTAAGATCGCGCGCAATCTTGCGCACTTCCGCCAGCAAGTCAGCAATGAGCGCATCCGAGGGAGAATACGGATTCTCATTGGTGTTGAGCTGGTGTGCGACGTGCAATTGCGGTGCACCGTAGGCAGACTTGCCGCGTAGCTCATCGCGCAATGGCAAATCATCTACTGTCACGTTCTGGAAAGAATTGTCAGTCATCGTGTTATCAACCTGTCTTTTAGATTTCTTCAAATCGTGCACGGATTGCCTCGCCATGCGCCGGCAAGTCCTCGGCGTTGGCGAAGTTCACCACGGCCTCGGCTACCTCTGCTAACCCCTCGCGGTCATATTCAATCAGGTTGACTGGGCGCAAGAATGTGTGTGTAGACAGGCCAGGGTTAAACCGTGCGGTGCCAGACGTCGGCAGCACGTGGTTGGAACCGGCGGAGTAATCCCCGAGAGGAACCGGTGAGTAATCGCCCACGAAAATGGCTCCGGCATGCTTGATACGCTCGGCGACCGCACGAGCGTTTTCAGTGTGGATTTCTAAGTGCTCGGCTGCGTAGGCATCAGCTACGACAATGCCATGTTCTAGATCATCCACGAGCACCACACCTGATTGCTCGCCGCGCAGTGCTTCTTCAGCGCGCTCAGCATTGGCGGTAGCGGTATAACGCTTTTCAATCTCAGCGCTTACGGCATCTGCGAGTTCTTGCGAGTCCGTAATTAAAACACTAGCCGCCATTGGATCATGCTCGGCTTGAGAAATAAGGTCATAGGCAACATAGACTGGGTTCGCCGAGGAATCCGCGAGCACGGCAATCTCGGTGGGGCCCGCCTCGGCATCGGTACCAACCAGTCCGCGCACTAAACGCTTGGCCGCGGTGACAAAAATATTGCCTGGGCCGGTAATCATGTCGACTGGCTCCAACTCGGCATCATTATCGCCGTAGGCCAACAGCGCAATGCCCTGCGCGCCACCGACAGCCCATACTTCATCCACGCCCAAGATGGCGCAGGTAGCCAAAACCGTCGGGTGCGGAAGCCCACCGAATTCTTTCTGCGGTGGGGATGCAACAACCAAAGTCGAGGCCCCGGCTTCCTGGGCTGGAACGGTATTCATAATGACCGACGAGGGATACACAGCTTTACCGCCTGGTACATACAGCCCTACGCGCTCGACGGGGCGAAATACCTCCGTGACCGTCGCGCCGGTACCCAAAGTGGTGGTGTGGGACTGTGGCTTTTGTGCCGCGTGTACTTTGCGCACGCGCTCAATGGAGCCTTCAATAGCCTCTTTGACTTTCGGGTCAAGCTGCTCGACGGCATCATCAAGCGCCTGCTGCGGCACGCGCAAAGCAGTAGGCCGAATGCCATCGAATTGTTCGCTGTAATCGAGTGCGGCTGCTGCTCCGCGATGCTGAATATCCCTGACGATCGGCGCGACTTTTTCCACGACGGAGGCGACTGACACGCCACCGCGAGGAATAATTCGGCGCAACTGAGAGGTGGTTAATTTCCGTCCCCGGAGATCGATGACGCGCAACATGGAGCTGGCCTTTCCAACGAATATGATTAGGTGCTTCAACCTATCATACGACCGCTATTTAGCCGCTTGAAAATGAGCTACCGATCTCACTAGATGGACACGAATATTCCGGGCACATTCGTGCAAATCTGAATCAATCGCGGTTAATACAGCGGCTGTCCAACTTCCACCGGGACGTTATCCGATGCGCCTGCTAAGGCAGCATCGTTCGGAGAATCTTCGACCACGAGGTAAAGGCCTGACCAGTACACCAACAGGGAAAGGAAGGGCGCGGCGGCTAAGCCCATGCTGGGGTTAAAAGTAGGGACCCAACTGACTTGGCTGCCGACCTCGGAGGCCATATCAGGAACCGTGGGGGCAATATATCCACCAACGAGCCAAAACACGAAGGCCCCAAGCACTGCTAGGACACCTAAATACAGCAAGGTTCCGAGCCCGCGTCGGGATTTGGTGTATTTGAACACACCAAAGGAGATCACACCGGCAATCAGCGCGGTGGAAAGCACAAAAGTGCCAAAGCTTTGAAATTGTGCATTAGAGGAAGTATCAACGGCAAAGCCACCACCTTCTACCGCGGTAGCTGTCATTTCAGGACGCCATAGGCCCCAAAGGATTCCTGCGATGGAATAAACCACGAGGACTAATGCAAGAAGCCCCGCGCCAAAGCCGACGGTGCGGGGAAAAGTTATACGAGCCACGACTGTTAAGAGTAACTAATTCGACCGATTAGTTACAGAACAGCCACTTGCCGCCTTCATTCTTAAAGCGCATAACCGAGGAATCAACACCCTCACCGGTATTAACGGTCACGGTTGCCGAAGCGGTATCGCCACTGACAGCGAGGTCGTCGATGGACTGTACGCCCGCTGCACCCCAGTTATCGCTGACCTGGTCCATGGGGACCTGTGGGAAGACGCTGTAATCAACATTGCCAACATCTGGGTTTTCTGCCAGCACCTGCGAGCAGGTGTTATCTGGGATATAGCGCATATAAGCACGCATATCGCCAACCTCGTACCAGCCGTTGACTAGCCCGGAGATCTCGCCACGAGTTGCCTCATCCGCAGGCTGACCGTTTTGGACCGGCTGCAGTTCTTCACCCTCCAAAGGGTTACCGGCAGCAGCATCTGCTGGGCCGACTGCAGCAGGATCTTCCCCTTGAGCATTAGGCTCTTGGGTTTCTTTCTGCGCTTGGGCATCTGCCTCTTCGGCTTCCGAAGTTTCCGCTGCCTTCGACGTCGTGGTCACTGCCGACGAGGTCTCCTTTTCAGGGGTCGCCTCAGTCGTAGAGGTAACCGCAGAAGTAGAGGTAACCGCAGAAGTAGATGGCGCAGCTGCTTCGTCGCTTTCGCCGGAGCCACATGCCACTAATGCAAGTGGTGCGACCAGCGCAAGTGCGGCGGCGGACAATTTCATCGGGCGTGGAAAAGACAAGTTTTCTCCTGTATTAGTGTGTGCTTGTTGGGAGGTTTCGTTCGGGCATCACAAGAAGCTCGTGTCTTAGACGCCAACTTCCTACTAGTACATCGCAACAGACATCGTGTGCGTTATATCCTAACAATTCAAACTTCCCCAAGCCTTTAAGGGAACCTCATAGGTTCCTGTGAAGATGGGGACTATTTGCGGCACGGATGCATTGGGTAGACTCCCCAAGTGTGCAATTGACCCGCGAAGATATCATCACCACAGCCGTCGAGCTTTTAAACTCCTACGGTTTTGCGGACATGACTATGCGCCGCATTGCCACCACGCTAGGTGTAGTGCCCGGCGCGCTGTACTGGCATGTTGCCAATAAACAGGCACTGATTGCAGAAATCGCCTCCAGCTTCGTTGCCCACCTGCACGGCGATTCAGCACTGGAGTTGGTCGCAAACTTAAGAAAGATTCTCTTATCGCACCGCGATGGCGCGGAATTAGTCACCACAGCGCTTTCACAAGCTGACTCCCCTACCTGGGCGACGCTGACGCAAAAATTCGCAGATGCCCTCCGCGGTACGGGTGCAGATGAATCCTCCCGAAATATCGCAGCGGAGACTTTGGTGCACTTAGTTTTGGGCACCACCGTCATGGATCAAAACCGCATCCAACTTGCACAAGCCACAGCAGAAACTACTGTCAGTGCCCCCGATGACACGGCTTTATTGCAAGGCGCGGAAATCATCATCACTGGAGTGAGCCAGTTTGCCCCCTAGCGTGTGAAAAGCTGCTGTATAGGGCGCTAAGAATGGTTTTGTGCCGTAAGCTTCTCAAGCATGATGGCTTCGAGTAGTTCAATATCACAACCATGGCCGGGCAGCCCTTATCCTTTGGGTTCGTCCTTCGATGGCGCCGGTACGAATTTTGCAATCTTTTCGGATATCGCCGAAAAAGTGGAGTTGTGTCTCATAGATGAGGACCAAGGCGAAGTCCGCATCGAGATGGAAGAAGAAACAGCCCAAATCTTCCACTGCTATTTACCTACCGTCGGACCCGGCCAACGCTATGGCTACCGCATTCATGGCCCTTATGATCCAGAAAATGGCCTGCGGTGTGATCCCAACAAGCTGTTGGTCGATCCTTATGCGCATGCTTTTGAAGGCGATTTCGACGGCGACGCCTCACTGTATTCCTACGATATTCATGCAGAGCCCGCAGGCACAGGTCGCAATGAAGAAGACTCGCTCGGCCACACCATGTTGTCGGTGGTTATCAACCCTTATTTCGATTGGAAGGGCGACCGCCGCCCCAATACTCCAGAAACTGACACCGTGATTTATGAAGCGCACGTCAAAGGCATGACGATGACGCACCCAGATGTGCCAGAGCATCTGCGCGGAACCTACGCCGGCATGGGGCACCCATCCATCATCAAGTACTTCCAAGACTTAGGCATTACCGCGGTGGAGCTACTGCCCGTGCACCAATTCCTGCAAGATGATCGCCTTCGCAACTTAGGCCTGCGCAACTACTGGGGATATAACACGTTTGGTTTCTTTGCTCCGCAGCAAGATTATGCCGCCGACCCCACCCCGGGCGGAGCCGTGGCGGAATTTAAATCCATGGTGCGTGCCTATCACGCCGCCGGAATCGAGATCATCCTCGATGTGGTCTATAACCACACCGCCGAAGGCAACCACTTAGGCCCCACGATTGCCTTTCGCGGCATTGATAACCACGCGTACTACCGCTTGGTCGATGACGATAAGTCCAAGTACATGGACTACACCGGCACGGGGAACTCGCTCAACGTGCGCCATCCTCACTCGCTGCAGTTGATCATGGATTCCCTGCGCTATTGGGTAACAGAGATGCACGTCGATGGTTTCCGCTTCGACTTGGCCGCAACGCTTGCGCGCGAGCTCGATGACGTGGATAAACTGGCAACCTTTTTCGATCTGGTTCAACAGGATCCGATTGTCAGCCAGGTCAAACTCATCGCCGAGCCGTGGGATATTGGCCACGACGGCTACCAAGTCGGTAACTTCCCTCCCATCTGGAGCGAATGGAACGGCAAGTACCGTGACACGGTGCGCGACTTCTGGCGCGGTGAGCCTGCGACCTTGGGCGAGTTTGCCTCCCGTCTTACAGGCTCGTCGGATCTCTATGCCAATAATGGCCGGCGCCCGACGGCATCGATTAACTTCATCACTGCCCATGACGGTTTTACGTTGCGCGACTTGGTCTCTTATAACGACAAGCACAATGAGGCCAATGGTGAAGATGGTCGCGACGGAGAATCCCATAACCGTTCGTGGAATCACGGTGTGGAAGGCCCCACTGATGATGAAGCTATCTTGAAGCTGCGACGTCGCCAGCAACGCAACTTCCTTACTACCTTGCTGCTGTCACAGGGCACACCAATGATTTCGCATGGCGATGAGATGGGTCGATCCCAAAACGGTAATAACAATGTCTACTGCCAAGACAATGCGACCGCGTGGATGGACTGGTCATTGCTCGATCTGGCCAAGCCATCAGAGTTGTACACCTTTACCAAGCGCGTCATTGCTATTCGCCGTAACCACCCCGTCTTCCGTCGGCAACGCTTCTTTTCCGGCGGTCCTTTAGGCGCCGATGTCCGTGACCGTGATGTGGCGTGGCTGGTTCCATCCGGCCGATTGATGACTCAAGACGACTGGGATCATGACTTTGGCAAGGCGTTGATGGTCTATCTCAACGGTGCTGCCATTACGGAGCGTGACCAATCTGGGCAAGAGATTAAAGATGATTCTTTTATCATGATGTTCAATGCCCACGATGAAGCAATCGAGTTTCGCCTGCCCACGCAAGACTTGGGTGCGAAGTGGCAACTGATGGTTGATACTGCTTTCCATGGCGGGTACCCCAAAGAAGACACCATCCATGAGGCAGAGGGTACGCTTTTAGTTCAGCCCCGTTCGACTCTTGTTCTCAAACAGACAGAGCCGCCGGTTTATGAACCCTCCGCTTCAGCTCCCGCTGGAACGAAGGAGAATTCGCAGTAATTTCGCAGAAAGGCATGAGCACCTAACGTGACGGTTTCAACACTCGGAGCCTCGTTGTCGATCTCCCAGGGCAATTTGGTTTATGTTCCATCGCAGCTAACCGCTTCGCTCACCGGCGAAGAACGCCGCGAGATTGCACTTGCGGACATCGACAACGTCGACGCTGTACAACCTAGCTCCACCACACGCGGCGAGATTGTTATCTCCTTTTCTGATGATAAAGCTAAGGCGTGGACGGTCAGCTTTGGTCCGAACCAGGATGCCAAAGCCTGCGCGCAGTGGATTAATGATGTGCGCTCGGGCAAAGCTTCTGCCGAGCAGACCAGCCCTGGCACGCGTACCTTGGCAGCAACCTCCACCCCGGGGTTGGATTTTGTGGCAGTCGATGTGGAAACCGCCAATGGCAATTGGGGATCTATCTGCCAAATCGGCGCGGTGCGTTTCGTCGCCGGTGAAGAGACCGAATCCAAGGTGTGGCTGTGCCAGCCACCAGCCGGGATTGATCACTTCGATGACATCAATATCTCCATCCACGGCATTACCGCGGACGATGTCAAAGACGCACCGACGTTCGCAGAAGCAGCGGGTGAATTGCTGACGTTTATGCGCGACGATGTGCTGGTCGCGCATAATGCTCAGTTCGATGCCACTGCGTTGCGCTCGGCATTTTTGCGCACCCAGACGCCCGTTCCGGAGATGGCTCTGGCGTGTTCTTTGGCGTTGGCTAGGTATGCATCGAAAAGCAAAGTGCTCTCTGTGGCCAATCACAAGCTGCCCACGGTAGCCAAGGCCGTAAGCTTTGGCGATTTCCAGCACCACGACGCCTTGGACGATGCCCGCGCCGCTGGGCATATCATCTCCGCCCTGGCTCCAGCTTTTGAGAACGCGATCGCCGGTGAGCAATCTATTCGCGATGTCTTCGACGCCCAAGGCTTCCAGCTCGGCGCCATGAGCGCGGAGCACATCATGCCGGTGTTGAAAAAGGACACCGCGCCCATCTCCCCGGAAGACTTAGGTGCCGGTACCGATTTCCGCGACCGTACTTCGTCTGACCCATGGGGTAGTTCTGAGCCCGCTAAGGAAAAGAAGTCTGATTCTGGAAAGAAGGGCCAGCGCCGCCCGGCACCGTGGGAATCTGTGGCCACCCCGGATACCATTCCGGATCCGAACCCCGATGCGGATAAAAATTCCCCGCTGTATGGCCAGCACGTCACGCTAACCGGTGACTTCGAGCCTTTTGATAAGGGCGTGTTGTGGAATGGCATTGCCCATCACGGCGGCCAAGTGGGTAAAAATGTCACCAAAAAGACCACCATCTTGGTCCTTGGTGAGTGGGCCACCACGACCTCGAAAGAAAAGCGTGCCGATGAGCTCAATGACAAAGGCCAGGGCATTGAAAAGTGGCCTGCCTCTAAGCTTTTTGAGGTCTTAGAGTTAGAAACCGAGCCACCGTTTTAATTTTTTCGGTAGCGAACGACACAGGCGCACGGGTGTTATCACCTGCTGCGCCTGTGGCAGTTTTCAAGCGCTGCAGATAGTTGTGCTGGGGAACCTTTTACTCATTCGCAGCAGTCCATAAAGGTATTAACCTTTTGCGACTATTGGAGAATCCCCTTGCTCACTCATGTAGCCTCCCCTGCTCAGTTCTCAACCCATGTACGCACCCTTGCTACTCCCCTGGCGCAGTTGGCCAGCCCGCTGGTAGCAACGGAGATTTCCCGCAGGTTGTCTGTACGCGAAATCTTTCCCACCGTGCATGCCAAGTCCTGGGTGGAATCCCGACCATTATCCGATGATGGCTTTTCTGATTCTCTGGCTACCCTGGCGCTGTCTCCGGGGCTGCGGTTAGGGCTGCATGCCAATGGCCGCAATATCAGCCAGCGTGGGCTAGATAGCTTGGGGCTCAGCATTCAAGCGGCATGGGACTTAGCGGCTTTAAACCTCGAACGTGCCGCGCGCACTCCAGCGGGATTGGAGTTTGCTACCCGCTCTGTCACCGCACGCTTTGGCTCTCATCTGCCCGCCGGGGTGGAGGTGAAGGTACGCGGTGCCGATGCGCAGGCTTGGATTGCACACCCTCAAACGTTTACAATCTTGCACCGGCATTTATTGCGCATTTTGCGTGCACAATCTTTAGTTTATGTCCTTCCGGATGCCCGCTCCTTGCTCGCTTTTATTGATTTACCGGCCAAAGCTTTAGCGAATGTGGCGGCGGCACTGCCGAGTCCTTGTTCTTACCCGTTATTATGGGCTCACGGATTCCCCCAAGAATTTCGCGCCTAATCTTTGTACAAAGGAGTACCCACCATCATGGCAGAATCGCCCATTTCTAAACTGAGCAATCAGTACCATGAATGGGTTCGTGTGCACCCACGCGCTGCACGCGATTTTCGTGATGCCATCGAAGACCTTCTCAATGACGCAGGCGTTATCTTTGACCGCGTCGCCGCACGCGTTAAGACGTGGCCCTCAATGAAAGCCAAAGCGAAGAAGAAAAACGCTGACGGTAGTTTCATGTACTCCCAACCCTGGGATGAAATCCACGACATCATGGGCGTGCGTGTCAACGTCTTTCACTCCACTGTCATCCCCGAAGCCATCTCGATTTTCGGCAACTCTTTTGAAGTTATTAAATCCGTAGATAAAGCCGCGGAAACACGCGTCGCTGGCGGCTTTGGCTATGGCTCTCACCACCTCGTGCTACGCGTGACCGATGAGATGGAAGATCTGGAGGACTACGTCGGCATGCGTTTTGAGGTCCAAATCCGTACCGTTTTGCAGCACGCTTGGGCCGAATTCGAACATGATATCCGCTATAAGCAAGGCCCCGGTGCCCTGCCCCCGCAGGTCGATCGACTGTTTACACTCGCTGCCGGACTTATTGAGCTCGCCGATAATCAATTTGATGAAATTGCCGCGCTGAAAGATCCGGACGAGCACACTGATTCCGATATCGAAATCTCAGCGGAAACCCTGCCAGGCATTCTGGCGGTGCTCCTCGATGGGCGCTTCCCACGGTCGCGCTCTGAGCACTACCGCTGGCTAACCGATCTATTAGAAACCAATGGCATCACCACCATGGGGCAGTTAGAAAACCTGCTCAATGAACACGATATTCAAACCGTGCATGACGCCATGAAGTACCGTTTCCGCCCGGGCCAAGTCCGCCTTATCGATGACCTATTGCTCAACCGCTTTGGCAAAGACCACATTGAAGCCACCGGCGACACCGGCACTCGCCGGGACCGCCGCCAGCAGCTAAACTCCCGCCTCAAAGCTTTGCGTGCGCTACGCTCCAAAGACAACCATTAGCCCACAGGTCTCCCGGCTTCGCGCGTCTGAGGCGAGTTTTTGCAGTGCGCTACTCCTGTGTGTGAGCACTTAACGCTTATTAGCGTCGACGACCGAGGAATTTCTCCATATCGCGGCGTTCCTTCTTGGTGGGACGGCCGGTGCCTGGATCACGCCGTGGCACAGCCGGCATGAATTCGCGCGGCGGTGGTGGCGGGGCGTGATCTGTATAGCAGGTTCGTGCAATGGGAGCGCCGACGCGTTTGCGGATGGTCTGCAAGACTTCTAAGTCATGCTCATGGTGGTTCTTCCACACCCGCACGCGGTCGCCAGGCACGACCTGTTGAGCAGGTTTGACTGCGTTGCCGTTGAGTTTAACGTGCCCGGCGCGCACGGCATCCGCTGCTTCGCCACGGGTTTTGAACATACGCACGGCCCAGACCCAAGCATCAATGCGTACGGGCAGGCCGTTAGTATCCGCTGTTGTTTTCGTTGACAATCTTTTGAATCTTCACCCAATTAGACACGCCACCAACTACAGCGACGACGAGACCGAGAGATATCCAGAACCATGAGCTGCCTGCCAGGACTAAGCCCGCAAGGAGGCCACCGCCAACACCAGCGACAACAGAAATTACACCGTTGCGGGCGTGCTTGCGTACCTTCTGCTTTTTCAGCTCAATGGGGTTATTCGGACGAGGCTGCATTGTCATGGGATATATCCTAGTCGATTAATTGTCTTGTGCTATTTCCACCCATTGGGTGCCAGCTTCTTTAGGCGTCGCCGTCGCTTGGGTCAATCCGGCGATAAAGTCGAATAATGCGTCTTCTTCACCAGGGGCTACTGCCAAAGTCATGGTTGCTTGCGCTGCATAGTCCACGCCGAGTACCTCATAGCCGCGGTTGCGAAGTTCAGCTTCCCAACGACCAGCATCAGCATGGGGAGCAACCAAGGTAAATAGATGCCTAGTCGTGCGAAGCACTGGTTCTACCAACTCTATAGCTTCACTGACTACTCCACCATAGGCATGTACTAATCCCCCGGCGCCGAGTTTAATCCCGCCAAAATACCGAACAACTACCACGGCAATATCCATCAAGCCAGAGCCTTTGAGCACATCGAGCATAGGTTTGCCCGCAGTCCCCGACGGTTCGCCATCATCAGAAGAACGCTCAACGGGATGCGACGCATCCACGTGATAAATATAGGCCGAGCAATGGTGGCGCGCATCCGGGAAACGGGTACGCGCTGCGTCGATAAATTCCCGCGCTTCGGCATCATTAGTGACCCGACCAATCAGGCAGATGAAGCGTGAACGCTTGATCTCTATTTCATGTTCAACGGCGCAGTCTGCCGCGGGGCGTTTATATTCTACCTGCACTAAGCCACCAAATAGTCATATTCTGGAGTGCCTGGCTTAAGCTGACGGCAATCAATACGCGATTCTTCCATGCGCTCTAAGAGCCCATCGATGTCTGCAGCGTTGCCAAGTTCCAAACCAACGAGCGCGGCACCGGTTTCGCGGTTATTGCGCTTGAGGTATTCAAACAGCGTGATGTCATCATCCGGGCCAAGTATATTGACCAAGAAATCGCGCAGCTGCCCGGGTTCCTGGGGGAAATTGACCAGGAAATAATGCTTCAATCCACGGTGGACTAATGAACGCTCCATGATTTCGGCATAACGCAGCACATCGTTATTGCCACCCGAGATCACACAGACCACGGTGGAGCCGGGGCGCAGATTCACCTGGCGCAATCCGGTTACGGACAGCGCACCTGCGGGCTCGGCGATGATGCCCTCATTTTGGTACAGCTCCAAGAGCTCTGTGGATACGGCGCCTTCGGTCACAGTATCCCAGTGCAAACGGCCGCGGTTGGCGTCCAAGATGGTGTACGGCACCTGACCGATACGCTTGACGGCAGCACCATCAACGAAGGGATCAACGTTTTCTAAGGTGACTGGTTCATCAGCTTCGAAAGCGGCGGTCAGCGATGCTGCACCTGCTGGCTCAATACCAACGATGCTGGTGCGCGGAGCCATATCCGCCAAATAGCTGGTGATGCCAGAAAGCAGTCCGCCACCGCCAACAGGAACCATGACGGTGTCCAAGGAGCGCCCTTGCGATGACAGCTGCGAGATGATCTCAGCTGCGACAGTGCCCTGGCCAATAACCGTGTCGCGGGCATCGAAAGGTTCAATAAAATTTGCTCCGCGAGCATCAGCATCGACATGCGCTGCCGCTGCTGCCTCATCGAAGTTTGCACCAGTGACGACCAACTCCACCATGTCGCCACCATGGACCATGATGCGATCACGCTTTTGCTTCGGGGTTGGCCCAGGAACAAAGATCTTGCCTTTGATTCCCATGGTGCTACACGCATACGCGACACCTTGCGCGTGGTTGCCCGCTGAAGCAGTTACGATACCGGCGGCTTTTTCTTCCTCAGTGAGGTTAGAGATGGAAAAGAATGCACCGCGGATCTTATAAGAACGCACTCCTTGGAGGTCTTCGCGCTTAAGAAAAACGTCGCAGCCAGTCTGTTCCGACAACCGTGGGCAGTATTGCAACGGTGTCGGCGCAATCTCAGAAGAAATTCGTGCTTGCGCCAGCTGAATATCGCTCGCGCGAACTGGGACGAATTTTTCTGCAGTGACCTTCTGGCTAGTACTCATGAGCAAGCATTTTAGTCTCTTGTGCCTAACGATGTCGGCGTTGCCCCCGTCGAAAGTGAATTCATATGAAATTCAACTGCCAGTTACGGACACTCAACACGAAGTTTGCCAGCACAACATATTCGCCGACGACTATTACACAGGTTGTTTTGAGATTCTTTTAAACTATTCCCAAGGAGCTATTAATGTCCCTTTCTCGTCGCGCCATTTCCCTGTGCGCTGCTGCTGCGCTCACCGGCGGCATCATCTCCCCTGCTGTTGCTCAGGCACAAGATTTCAATGGCATCGTTGATTCGGTGCACACCGATGCTGCAGCAGATGCCACAGTAAGGATGGCTCCCATCGGTAGCTATGCCTCGGGCCAACTCGCGGAATCTGCGGCGGAAATCGTCGCTTACCATGCCGGCTCGCAACGTATCTTGACCGTCAATGCCCGCTCGGGTGAGATTGATGTGCTGGATGCATCTAACCCGCAACAGCCCACCAAAATTGCTTCGGTCTCCGCGGGTGCTGACAAAGAGATCAACTCCGTGACTGTACGTGAAGATGGTTTAGCTATCGCCGCGGTTCAGCAGAACAATAAATTAGAAAACGGCGAAGCCCTCTTCTTTGATGCTGCAGCAGAAGATTTAGCCGCAGCTGAGCTCGGCCGCGTCACGGTCGGTGCACTGCCAGACAACGTGCATTTAACCGACGATGGTGCATATGCGTTGATCGCCAATGAAGGTGAACCGTCGAATGAACTCAACGCCGACGGCACCGCCTATATGGAGGACCCTGCAGGCTCGGTCTCTGTCATTAGTTTAACGGAGTCCGTGGCGGCTGCAACCCAAGATGCGGTTCGTACCGCAGGTTTTGAAGCTTTCGATGCGCCAGGGATGCTGCACGAAGACATTCGTATCTTTGGGCCAGAAAACCACCACAATAAGCCCTCGCTGGATTTAGAGCCGGAATACGTGACGTCTGCCAACGGCAAGGCCTTTGTCACGCTCCAGGAAAATAACGCCATCGCCATTATCGATATCGCTTCAGCCACGGTGGAAAATATCGTGCCAGCGCATATCGCTGACCACTCCACGGTTGCTATCGATTCTTCCAACAAAGACGATGTCGCGGCGCTGCGCACCATCCCCGTCAAAGGTTTAAGCATGCCGGATTCCATCCATGCTTTTACCTCCAATGGCCAGACCTATTTCGCCACCGCCAATGAAGGTGACGCCCGTGAATGGGGCGTTGACGAGGATGAGGGCGGCTCCGGGGTTTATACCGATGAGGTGGAATTGGCGGATGTCATCGACGAAGGCCAGGTCTGCAACGGTGCACTGGGGGATGTCAACCTCGAAGAACTGGCGGATAAAAAGGTAGCCGGAAACCTTAAGCTGTCCAATGCCTCCGGCTGGAATGAAGAAGAACAGTGCTTCGACGAGCTCTACGCATACGGCTCTCGTTCTTTCTCCATCTACGATGCCGCCGGCAATGTCGTCTTCGATTCTGGTTCTGACTTTGAGGAAGTCACCGCCGCGTTGAATGAGCCGGGCGTATTCCATCACAATGCCGATAATGAAGGCCCAGAATTTGATGATCGCTCCGATAACAAGGGTCCAGAGCCAGAGGCTCTAACCATTGGCCAGATTGGTGAGCGCACGTATGCATTCATCGGCGCGGAGCGCGTTGGGGGCGTCTTTATCTACGACGTGACTGACCCAGCGAATGCGAAATACCAGACGTACGTCAACAACCGCGATTACACCGTGGACTTTGACGAGGATAACTACGAGGCAACTAAGTTCGCTGGTGACCTAGGTCCTGAAGGCTTCGCTTTCATCGATAAGGAAGACTCCCCGAATGGCGAGTACCTACTGGTGGTGGGCAATGAAGTCTCCGGCACCACCACGATCTTTGAGGTGGAGGATCTGCTGAATTCGGACAACACCCCCGGCTCAAGCGCGCCGGGCTCGTCTGGTTCTTCCAATGGTGCTCTCGCTGCCGGCGGTGCACTCGCGGCTGTGGTTGCCGTTATCGGTAGTGTCTTTGCGGCGTTGCAGATCGTCCCTGGGGTAAAGGATCAGTTGCTCAACGTCTTGCCGAAAGATATGCGCTCCCAGGTGGAAAAGTTTCTGAAATAGCCCCATCACAAATGGCGTTCGAGGTAATTTCCCCCGAAGCTTCTCTGGATCCCGTCCGACCTGCTAAATTCAGTCAGGTATAACTTCCCTACTGCCTTTCAAGGAGATCTCTTTCATGCCTAAATCTCGTTTCGCCGTGGCGATGGTCGCTGCGACTGCTCTTGCGGCATCTGCGTTGGCTCCGGTTGCGTCGGCCGCAGAAAACAAGCCTTCGACAGGTCCATCATCGTCAGTTGGTCATATCGACGGCACAGGCTATTCCGATGAGTGCCAGGAAGCCATCGCGCAGGCACGCGAAGACCACGAGCAGGGCATCGACGACGGCACTATCCCTGGTTCATCCTTCATGGGACCGCAGGAGCTAGGTTATAGCATCGTCAACGGCTATGGCTCTTCTGGAATGCCAGAAACACCCGAGTGCATCGAGGAAGAAGACCAGCAGGCAGAAGACGAAAATTGGGAGAAGGTCCCTGATTGGCTGCAGTCCATGCGTGGCAATGACACCACCGAGTTGGTCTTCGCCGTCGTCGGCGCGATCTTGGCTATTGGTGCCTCTGCGACGCAGGCAGCTACCATCGCTGCGACATTCTCCCCAGAGATCCGCAACCAGATTGCCCAAGCCCTCAAGCAATTCGGCTACTAATTGGAGCTTTTCTCCCCGGCATGCAAAAAGCTGAGACCCCAGTCATTCGGGATCTCAGCTTTTTATTTCTGTCACCAGCACTGGGTAGAGGTTGATACGTCTAGCCAGTGCTGAGCAACGATGCACTTGGTACTTATATATTTAGTACAGGCGCTTGGACGCGATTTCTGCACCCTTGACCAAAGAGTCCAGCTTGGCCCACGCAATCTGGTGGTGCAGACGGCCGCCCAAACCACAGTCGGTGGAGGCTACGACCTTGTCTGGGCCAACAACCTCCGCGAAGTTGGAAATGCGGTCTGCAACCAGCTCTGGGTGCTCAACCACGTTGGTGGAGTGTGCAATAACGCCTGGGTACAGCAAAACGTTGTCTGGAAGTTCGACGTCCTTCCAGATCTTCCACTCGTGAGCGTGGCGTGGGGAGGCTGCCTCGAAGGTGTAGCCGCCGACCTCGGCGCGCAAAATCTCTTCCAAGATGTCACCGAAAGGCACGTCGGTCACGTGTGGACCGTGCCAAGAGCCCCAGCAGATGTGCAAGCGGGTCTGGTCCTTAGGAATATCCTTAATCGACTCGTTGAGCACGTCGATGCGCTCGCGGACAAAGCCACGGAAGTCTTCGATGGAAGGCTCAGGGTTGATCTGATCCCATGCTTCAGCCAGATCAGGAGCGTCGAACTGCACGGTCAGACCGGCGTCAGTAATCGCCTTGTACTCGTGGGACAACGCCGCACCGCAGGCCTGGATGACCTCAGACTCGGTATCGTAGTACTTATTGTTCAAACGTGCTGCAGAGCCTGGTGACAGCGCAGCAACGAAGCCGTCAGTGACGTTGTGCTTTGCCATCGCGTCTTTTAAGAGCTTGACGTCAGCGTCAACTTCCTTTTGGCCAACATAAGTAATAGGGCCGGTGAACTCAGGGTTGCCCACCTTCGCGCGGCCGGTGAAGATGCCAGATTCTGGATCCTCATAGGCTTCACGGAATAAAGTCCGGTCGCGGCGGTCCGAGAAGGACGTCAGACGTGGTTTGCCTGGTTCCGAGCGCACAACTTCCTCGCTTGCCCAACGGTCAACGTCGGTCATGGTCAATCCACCCAGGCGGGAGAAAGAGTAGTTCCACCAGGAACCGTAATCCACCGCACCGGAGGTGATGTGGCCGTACTCGCCTTCGTTGATGATGTCGATACCAAGTTCAACCTGGCGTGCAACGACCTCATCCACTGCCTTTTCTAAAATCTCAAAAAAGGCGTCGTCTGGAACCGAACCGGATGCCCGGTTTTGGTTTGCTTCCAGCAATTCTGGGGTGCGTGGGAGTGAGCCAACATGTGTGGTGCGGATTTTTTGTGCCACGAGGTTTTTCTCCTTCAAAAGAAATAGACTGTGCGGTCTACCCTATCGTAGAATTCACAGCACCCATGAATTTTATTCACGGGCGCCAACCCCGACCCACACCCTAGGCGCCCTAGCCTAAGATGCCGGCTCCCATGGTCGCCTTTAAATCACCCATTAAGCTGGAAGAACGCTCCACACGCAGGTGATCTCCTAAGACCATCATGGTGGATTCATCTCCATTGAGCAGGGTCAGATACACATCGGAATCGCCACTGTTATTAACCAGTACTTGCTTGAGCTTGGCAATATTTTCCATAGTGCACTGATCTGTTCGCATGCTCAGTCGCAGCGGCAGGCCCGCGCCGTTGCCCGGCCCCAATTCCGGTACCCGGATGTCATTGCAGAAGAAGCTGGTGCGGTCATCTCGCACGCGCACCTGCACCTTGGCCAAAATAATGTTGTCTTCCACAATCTGCGGTGCCACTAAAGAATAAACCTGGTTGAATACCAGGATTTCCACCTGGGCGCCGTGGTGGTCCTCAATGGTGACAATGGCCCATGGCGAACCATCGCGCTTGGAAAAACGTCGGTCGACGCCCGAGATAATGCCGCCGATGACCATCTCTTGGCCATTGCGCATCTCACCCGCGACAACCGTGGTCAACGCGGTGTCCGTCTGTGCTGCCAGGGCATCTTCGAAACCATCCAGCGGGTGTCCGGAGACGTACAGACCAAGCATTTCACGTTCCAGTGCCAACTCATGTTTACGGTCCCAGGACTCTTCCGGAATATCGATGGCAAAAGACGACACTGATTCCCCGTCATCGCCGCCGAAGCTTGCAAATAGGTCGAATTGGCCTTTATCCGCTGCCTTCTTCGTCGATTGCACGGAGTCCACCGCGTCTTCTTGAATAAGCATCAAGCCCTTGCGCGGATGGCCCAGCGAGTCAAAGGCACCAGCTTTAATCAAAGATTCCGTCACGCGCTTGGTACATGCCACCAAGGAGATCTTGTCTAGATAATCGCTGAAGGATTTAAACGCACCTTTATCTCGGCGCGCTTCGATAATGGATTCCACAACTTCAGAACCGACGTTGCGAATAGCACCCATGCCGAAGCGAATATCGTCACCGACTGCCTCAAAGTCCTCAGCGGATTCGTTGACATCTGGCGGCAGGACCTTAATGCCAAGGTGTCGACAGTCAGCCAGGTAGATGGCGGACTTATCCTTCTTATCTGCGACCGAGGTCAACAGCGCTGCCATGTACTCCGGTGCGAAATAGGCCTTCAGGTACGCCGTCCAGAAGGACACCAGTCCGTAGCCTGCGGCGTGGGACTTGTTAAACGCGTAGGACGCGAATGGCTCAATGGTGCCCCACAGCGCATCGACCGCGCCCTTGGAGTAGCCATTGGTGAACATGCCCTGGCTGAATTTCTCATATTCTTGGGCCAGCACTTCTGGTTTCTTTTTACCCATGGCTTTACGGAAGCCATCTGCTTCACCAGCGGTGTAGTTCGCCAGTTTCTGGGAAATACGCATGATCTGCTCCTGATACACGATCAGGCCGTAGGTCTCACCCAGAATCTCCGACAGAGGTTCTTCGAGCTCGGGGTGAATAGGCGTAATTTCCTGTCGCCCGTTTTTACGGTCGGCGTAGTTCCAGTGGGCGTTCACACCCATAGGTCCTGGTCGGTACAGCGCCAGCGATGCCACAATATCCTTAAAGCCGGTTGGCTTCATGCGCTTGAGGAGTTCTTGCATGCCGCCGGAGTCCAGCTGGAACACGCCGAGGGTGTCACCGCTGGAAAGCAGGTCATAGACCTTAGATACTTGTGGGTCATCGGCGTGCAAGTCCTCGAGGTTGAGGTCAATGCCACGGTTTTTCTTGATATTGGCCAGCGCGTCACCAATGACGGTGAGGTTACGCAGACCCAAAAAGTCCATCTTCAGCAGGCCAATGGCCTCACACGCGGGATAGTCCCAGCCGGTGATATACGCACCATCGGCCGGGCGCTTCCACATCGGGATGTGGTCCATCAACCGCACGGACGCCATAATGACCGCACACGCGTGCACGCCAGCTTGGCGGACTACGCCCTCAAGACCACGGGCGGTGTCATAGATCTTTTTAACATCCGGGTCGGTTTCCACCATCTGGCGGACTTCGGCGGCTTCTGAGTAACGCTCATGCTCTGGGTCAGTAATACCTGCCAGCGGAATATCCTTTGCCATCACCGCTGGTGGCAACGCGCCGTTGATTCGGTCGGCCATTTGGAAACCAGGCTGGCCAAAGTGCACCTTCGCGGCGTCTTTAATCGCCTGCTTGGTTTTCACGGTACCGAAGGTAATAACCTGAGCGATCTTGTCTTCGCCCCAGCGCTCAGCCGCGTATTGGATCATCTCACCGCGACGGCGGTCATCGAAGTCAATATCGATATCGGGTGCGGAGGGACGCTCTGGGTTCAAAAAGCGCTCAAACAGCAGGTCATGTTCAATCGGGTCAATATTGGTAATGGTCAAGGCATAAGCCACCAGTGCACCAGCGGCCGAACCACGACCAGGGCCTACCCAGATACCAATGGATCGGGCGTGCTTAATAATCTCGGCAACGATCAGGAAGTAGGACGGGTAGCCCTTCATATCAATAACGGAGATTTCATACTCCGCACGCTTGATGTATTCCTCTGGGACTTCCTTGCCGTCAAACCGGTCTTTGAGACCTTCCATCACTTCGTGGGTCAACCACGTCGTAGGGGTATGTCCTTCAGGCACATCTGCCACCGGCATGCGGTCGTGGGAATGTTCTTCCCACAGCGAGTCATAGGATTCCACGCGCTCGGCAATCCACAAGGTGTTATCGCAGCCATCCGGAACCATGTGGTCCCACAGCTCACGCATTTGCTCAGCAGTTTTAATGTAGTAACCCGTTCCGTCGAACTTGAAGCGGTCGGGATCCATCAAGGTCTTACCGGTTTGCACGCACAACATCGCCTCATGCGATGGCGCTTGGGATTCCAGCACGTAGTGGCAGTCATTGGTCACCAGCGGTGGTAGGTCAAGCTTGCGGCCGATTTCCAACAGGCCGTCACGCGTGCGCTTTTCGATGTCCAGTCCGTGGTCCATCAACTCGAGGAAGTAATTGTCGCGGCCGTAAATGTCTTGCCACATCGCGGCGGCTTCGAGCGCTTCATCAAATTGCCCCAGGCGCAGACGTGTTTGCACATCACCAGAGGGACAACCCGTGGTCGCGATAATGCCATCGGCGTGCTCTGCAATCAGCTCCGCGTCCATGCGCGGCCACTTGCCCAGCTGTCCTTCATAGGAGGCGAGAGAGGAAAGCTTAAATAGATTAGATAGACCGGTGGCGTTTTCTGCCAGCATGGTCTGGTGCAAATACGCGCCGGAGGCCGACACGTCATCGCGTTTTTGATCCGGGGTTCCCCACAGCTGCCGCTTTTTATTAAAGCGCGAGCCTGGTGCCATATAGGCCTCGATGCCAATAATGGGCTTCACGCCAGCTTTGGTCATGCGTCGATAAAACGCATCCGAGCCGAACATATTACCGTGGTCAGTCATACCCACGGCGGGCATTTCTTGCCGGGATACCTCTTCTGCCAGCAAATCTACTTTGGCCATACCATCTAGCATGGAAAATTCGGTGTGGTTATGCAGGTGTACAAAAGAGGAGTTCTTCGCCATGATCGTCATTGTATAGATCTGGCCACGGAGGTGGGAATTACCAGTTCGCGGTAGGGTTTACACTCACTACATGCGCTTGGTGCCGATTGCGCGAGTGCACTAGAGTAGCGTGCTAATTGCATAATACAAATGTGCGGTCTCCTGGGACTACTGTCGCCTAGGACCTGGGTCAGGTTTTTACTAATTCGGAGGGTTACATGCCATTCGCCATCGGGGCTTACTTATTGTGGGGAGTTTTCCCAGCATTTTTCCCTTTGCTGTTGCCAGCAAGCCCCCTGGAGATTTTGGCGCACCGCATCATCTGGACCGCGGTGCTCATTATTATCTATCTTGTAATCACCGGCACGTGGCGGGAACTGACCCAGCTTTCCGGGCGCACGTGGCTGTGGCTCAGCGCCGCCTCGGTGGCTATCACCATCAACTGGGGCACTTATGTCTTAGCTGTGAACTCCGGGCACGTGGCAGATGCGGCGTTGGGATATTTCATCAACCCACTAGTCTCCGTTGCTTTAGGTGTCATCATCTTAAAAGAGCAACTGCGCAAATTGCAGCTATCCGCCGTAGGCGTTGCGGCCGTCGCGGTGCTGTGGCTGACCTTTATGACCGGTGAAGGCCCCTGGATCTCCTTGCTTCTAGCGGCGTCCTTCGGCATTTATGGACTGTTGAAAAAGCAGGTCAATGTGTCTTCAGCTGGTTCTGTGGCCGCAGAGACTTTGGTGATGTCGCCAGTAGCGCTGATTTATATTGGCTATTTAAGCGTTAATGACCAGTCCACCTTCTTATCCGAAGGCCCAAGCCACACCGCCTTGTTGGTCGTGTCGGGCTTAATTACTGCCCTACCACTGATCCTTTTTGCCCAGGGCGCAAAGCTCTTGCCACTGTCCACCATCGGCATGCTGCAGTACGTCACGCCGACGATGCAGCTGCTGTGGGCAGTATTTGTCACCCAAGAGCACATGTCATCTGAGCGGTGGATTGGTTTTGTCATCATCTGGTTCGCGGTGGCGCTGTACATGATCGACCTGCTGCGCATCCGCCGAGAAGCACGCCGAGTGCAGTTGCCGCCGACAGTGACCGCCTCAGAGGTCGCGGAAGCCGAGAACTCTCCGAACGCAGCAGAACCCGCAGTTAATAGCGAGATACGCGAGGAGCCCGACAAATAGGCAAAAGTAAAAGCGCGCAGTAGCTAAGGCGCGCTAGCTATTTACGCCCTATTTACGCCAGGCGCGCTTGGCTTTTTCTTCTGTCTCGTCCAAGGCCCAGCTGGGCATCATCCACCCCAGAACTAGGCACACGATAAGACCTAACCCAAGCAGAACTTGTCCTTCCGCGGGCTGGTTGCCGAATACTAAAACGCCCAGGCAGACAAAGATGCCGGCGATGACCAGCACGTAGGCAAAGCGGTAATTTGCTGGCCAAGAAGAAAAGTTGCTGAGCTTTCTGAAGCTTTTCGGCCACGCCATTATCGCTGCCCTGCCTGTTCGGAAATGAGTGGACGAATACCAAACCCACCCCAGGCGGCATCATGCGGTGCGGCTTCCACTGCAAAGATGTCGGCGCCTTGTGCGATCTCTTCCAAGGTCTTGCCGTCCTCGTAAATAATCACTGAGTTAATCTTTTCCTTTGCAATCGCGCGGGTAAGCACGTCCACGCGGGTTTCCCCGTCGGTGGGCTCGGGAAGTTCAATGGGTCGGAAATCATCCTGCGCAATCACGGCGTTGACGCGCTCGGCGGCATCAACAGCTTGTGCTGCGGTCTGTGCATCCACAGCAGGGTCAAAAGTCACCAAAGCATAAGTCTCGCGCCGGGCGTCTTCCACGCTTTCTGCCGCGCGAGTCTGGTACTGCTCGGCAGATTCTTCTGGATCAGGGCCTAGTTGGTCCCCTTGCAAGCTTCGGGTGGGACCAGGCCCGCAGGCGCCGGCCAGAAATACGACGAGCACAAGTAAAAAGACCACGATGGCAATCGCAGCGACGCGACGCCGGCGATAAATCTCAGGCGGGTGCCGGCGAGCAACCTGCTGGGGCTTGCGCTGTCGAGACGCAGCAGCGTACGCGGACTCGCTTTGAGGCCGACGCCGATTGCCCGAGGAATTACCCTGATTAGCCACGAAGAACGTCCAAAGCGTGTTGGAGGTCATCCGGGTAGCTGGTTTCAATCTCAATCCAGCGGCCCGTGCCGGGGTGTTCAAAACCCAATTTAACCGCGTGCAGCCATTGACGAATCAGCCCCAGGCGCTTCGACAGATTCGGGTCAGAGCCATACATCGGATCCCCACAGCACGGGTGACCAGTCGCTGACATGTGCACGCGGATTTGGTGGGTGCGACCGGTCTCTAGGTGGACATCGAGAAGCGATGCCTCCCGGAATGCCTCGATCAAGCTGTAGTGGGTAATCGCGTGTTTACCGTCTTCGGTCACCGCGAACTTCCACCCCGAGGACGGATGGCGGCCGATGGGGGCATCAATGGTGCCCACGATGGGATCGGGTAATCCTTGCACTAGCGCGTGATAGGTCTTGTGCACGGTGCGTTCTTTGAAAGCGTTTTTTAACGCTGTATAGGCGCGCTCCGAGGAGGCCACCACCATCACGCCGGAAGTGCCGACGTCGAGCCGGTGCACAATCCCCTTGCGCTCTGGCGGGCCGGAATTGGAAATGCGAAATCCGGCGGCAGCTAATCCCCCAATGACCGTCGGTCCATCCCAACCCACCGAGGGGTGCGCTGCGACGCCGACGGGTTTATTGACTGCAATAATGTCGTCGTCGGAATAGACCACGTCCATTCCTTCCACTAATTCCTCTTTGGGAACAAGCGGTGCTGCTGGCTCCGGCAGGGTCACTTCCACCCACTGCCCGGCAGTGAGCCGATCGGATTTGGACACGGTAGTGCCATTGACCAGTACTGCACCCTCGGCGCATAGTTCTGCGGCCACGGTGCGGGATAAGCCCAACATCTTGGCCAAGGCTGCGTCGATGCGCAGGCCATCATTGCCTTCAGGAACTGGAAGGGTTCGAACTTCTCTGTTCATTTTTCGTCCTCCTTTCCTCAGTCAACATGGCAAGAATAAATACAATGACACCTACCGTAATGCAGGCATCAGCAATATTGAATACGGCAAAATTTCCCACCGAAATATAATCCACGACATGCCCGAACCAAAAGCCTGGTTCGCGCGCAAGCCGGTCCGTTAAATTGCCCAGTGCGCCACCTGCCAGCATAGCCAGCCCCACGGCTTCCCACCGGTCTTTTACCTTCGGTGCCGCAATGGCAACGCCAATGACAAAAGCCAATTGGATGGTGGTAAATAGCCAGGTGGAGCCCTCCCCACCCATGGAAAAGGCGGCGCCCGGATTAAACAAGAGATAAAACCGGAACCAGTCACCGATAATGGGGACAGCTTCCCCAGGATTTAGCCAGGTCAGCATGAGCTGTTTTACTGCTTGGTCAATCACTGCAATGGCAATAATGATCAAAGCCATCATCTTCACATTTGAGCGCACCTAATCCATTGTAGATGCAGCCATCCGGTAGGTTTGAATGCATGCGTGTGAAAGCTTCCATCATCGCCCTGGCGTTAGTACTGACCGGCTGTAGCTATGAGCCCCCGGGACCTGCGGTAGAACAAGCAGTCGCCGCTCCCGTCGACGCGGCACGCGTGACGGTCGAAGACGCCGGTAAGGGTGAAAAACGCGTCATCACCTATGAGGATATCGACTCTGAGCAAGATGTGTACTTCGAGCTCACCGAAGGTTTTTCACAAGATGTGGTTGACGCCGAAGTAGCCACAGACTTTGAATCCAGCACTCCCGAAGAAGCAACCACTGGGTTTAATCTCAACGCGGAAGTCTCTGAAGCTACCGATGACCCGGCGCAAACTCCGGCCACGCGCAACGCGTTTATGACCTTGACGTCGCCTACCTATACGGGAACGGAAGCGTTGAATATTGAATCCGGTGATGGCTTCCAATTTGGCTGGCGTGCTGACGACGCCGGGCAGGTCTCCTCCCTTCGCCTGGCAGCGCCGCAGTCTGCCAACGATGATGCCCGTTCCGTTTTGGAACAAGCCATCGTGGAGCTGACCTCGATGCCGATTGTCTTCCCTGACGAAGAAATTGGTGAAGGTGCCGTGTGGACGGTCGAGTCGCGTACCTCTGGTGATTCCACCTTGCTGCAAACCACCACGTTTACTCTGGATGATCTCACCGAGACCGGTGCTGAGCTTTCCATGGATATTAGCCAACGCCCCGCGCTGGGTGCCTTGGCCATGGAAGACGGCGGCGAATTAGAAGTCATGGATACCGAAACTCGTTCTACCGGAAATCTATCCGTTGATTTCTCCCAACCGCTGCCAACCAACGGTGATATCGACATCGCTACGCGCGTGTCCTATGGCACCGAAGAATCACAAATCCGCGTGTTGCAATCGACCAACACGCGGATGACATTTCGTCCGGTAGCGGATAATTCCTAACCACTACCGGCTCGAACTTTTAGTTACTGAGTAACTTCATTGGCGCCGGTATCGACGGTGCCATCAGTACACATTTCTGGTACCTGGTCTGGGGTAACCGTATTGGAAATCAAGGTACATGCCCAGGACTGGGATAGCTTCCAGGTGCCTTCTTCGAAGACGAACTCCACATTTTCAGCGGTTTGCGCTGGCTCTTCTGGGACGGTGAAGTTCACCGTGGCCAATACGGAATCAGGCGAGTAACCCGGAATGACTGGGTCTACGACCTCAAAGTCAGCGCCTGATTCAGCCTTGGATGCAGCCATGGTCTCAAACAGTTCCGGTGCGGTTTCGCCGCCCTGGACGGTCTTGACCTTTTCTTCTTGCGATGCTGCAGAATCCGTTGCGGTGCCCAAAATGGCGTTGAGATCGGTTGCGGTCGGCAACTCCGAGGACGGTGCGTCGGAGGATTCCTCAGCTTGAGTTTCTGGTGCAGCGCTGTCTGCCGAGTCTGCCGAATCAGATTCGGAATCAGAAGAGCACGCAACCAGTGCGGTAGCAGCGGTGGCGGCTAGGAAGCCGGCGGTCAGTTTACGAAAAATCAACTAATCTCCTTCAACGGTTTTATTCTTTGTCAATCCTACCGGCCACCTTGTGCGATATTGGAACCCACGTTGCAATTCACAGGGTTTCTTCAATCTTTTGCCCAATGACTTTACGCCTATGTTTTAAGCTAGCGTCATGTCGAAAACCATTGCTGTTATAGCCACCGGCGGCACGATCGCCTGCACCACCGATGACCACGGCGCCCTAGTGCCCACCATCTCCGCAGCCCAATTGGTCGAGGCGGCAACACACCTCATGGGCACAGCGGCAACAAAGGATATGGAATTTCGCCCCATCGATTCCGTGCGGCTGGATTCTTCGTCCCTGACGCTTACTGACTTAGACGATCTGCTCACCCGCGTACATGCGGTGTTGGAAGATACTGCGGTAGACGGAGTAGTCATCACCCACGGCACCGATTCCATGGAAGATACCGCCATGGCTCTATCGCTTTTCCACACCGGCGACAAACCCGTGGTGTTAACCGGTGCACAACGCGCCTTTGACCACCCGGATTCGGATGGTACCCGCAACCTTGCCGATGCCCTTGCTTACGCCACCCACGGCACGCCCGAAGTATCCATCCGCTTCGGCGGGCTCACCGTCCCAGCGCGCGGTGCATTTAAAGCGCACACCTCTGCGCTCGATGCCTTTCACTCCACACCGCAGCACATCCGCGACTACCCCACCCTTCCCCTGACACCATTGGCGGGTTTAGAGGTGGTCATCATCTCCGCGTGGCCAGGTGCACCGCGCATGCTTGTCGATGCCGCCGTGTCCTCTGGTGCCCACGGCATCATCATCGAAGCTCTCGGATCCGGCAATATGGGATCGCAGATGGGCGACGGGGTCAACGACGCCCTCGAGGCTGGTATCCCCGTGCTCATTACCAGCCGGGTTCCTGAAGGATCCGTCGCGCTGGCCTATGGCGGCAGCGGCGGCGGCGCCACGTTGGCACGCGCGGGTGCATTAGGCACAGGACATCTGCGCGCCGGGCAATCCCGGATGGTGCTGCTAGCAGCTTTGGCCACCGAGACCGATGTTGCCGAGCTGCTGTAGCTAAACCGCCGCAGCGGTAGCTGGTTATCTCGCTAGAAGTCCATATCTAGATCATCGATATCCCACGCTAAGGAATCAATCGGGTCCGCGGGTTGTAGTTTGTCATCATCGGCAGCGAAGGATTTAAATGGCCCAGGGCCAGTTGCCCGGGTTTCAAAGCGCACGCTGACGAACCCGTGCCCGGTACCTTGAATCCATCCGTGACCGTACTCAGGGTGAAAGACATCTTGGGTGGCATGCCAGGTGCGGTCGGCCACGGTGGTTTCTTCATCGAAGCGGGTTTCCGTGCTCACCATCGCTTGGTCGAGCTCTGGGAACAGCACATCCTGGCGTTCTGCTTCAAGCCCGGAAAACCCGACGCCGACCAGGCGAATGGGGCCTAGTTCTGCCGGGTAGCGCGCTAGAGAGTGCATGGCTTTGCGCAATGTCGCGATGTCATCGGTGGCATAGGCTAAGGTCAACGACCTTGTCTCACTGTGAAAATCGGCCATGCGCATTTTCACCGTCACCGTGCGTGCCCCGCGGCCATCTTTAAGAAGACGGCGGTGCGCGCCGGTTAGCGCACGTTCCAAGGCACGGTCTACTTCGTCCTTAGAGGTTAAATCTTCCGGGTAGGTGTGCTCGGCGGATACCGACTTGGATTCCGCGCGCGGTGCTACGGGGCGGTCATCGACCCCGCGGGCCATCGCCCATAGCGAGGGGCCGATGGTGCTGCCGAGGATGATTTCTACCTCACGCTGGCTCAGCCGTGCCAGATCGCCAATGGTATTGACACCAATCGAGTGCAATTTGGTGGCGGTAACAGGGCCGACGCCCCAGAGCTCATCCACGTCTAATGGGTGCAGCATCTCTTCTTGCTTATCGGCGGGGATGATAAACGCGCCATCCGGTTTAGCTTGGCCCGAGCCAATTTTGGCAAATTGCTTTCCCGATCCGGCCCCAATGGAAGCAGGTAGCCCCACGTCCTCGCGAATGGCCGCGCGAAGCTCATGAGCCCATGCTTCGACTTCTTCGGGGCTGGCGCCGACTAGCTCGGCGGGTTCCATATAGGCCTCATCGATACTGAGCTGTTCGACTAATTCGACGTGGGATTCGATGTAGTGAAATACGCGTTGCGACGCCAGCCTGTAGACCTCAAAGCGTGGGCGCACCACGACTGCTTTGGGGCCTACTAGTTGTTGGGCGCGGTACATGGGCATGGCCGAGTGCGCGCCGTATTTCCGGGCTTCGTAGGAGGCACCGGCGACGACGCCGCGTCCGGACATGCCGCCGACCAGAACTGGTCGGCCCATGAGTGTTGGCCGGGTCAGTTGCTCACACGATGCGAAGAACGCATCCATATCAATGTGCAGAACCCAACGTTGCATACCAACAAGTCTAGAAGTTCGCGGTCAAATCCCGAATTTCTTGGTATCGGGCCACGGTGTCCGGGTTCGATTCTCCTTGATAGGTCGTCAAGCCAGCCATCTCCCACCGCGGTGGATTTTTCTCACCCGATAGCGCCCATGCTGCTTGGCGCGCTGCACCCAACGCAACGTATTCGCCGGGAGCGGGAAGAACTACATCGACGCCGAAAATGCTCGGTGCCAGCTGTTGCATAGCTTTACTGCGCGCAGCCCCACCGGTTAGCAGGACACGCTTGGCCTTGTGCCCCATGGCGTTTTCTACCGCATTGATGGCATCGAGCATGGAACACAACAACCCTTCAACAACCCCGCGGGCAAAATCCTCGCGCGTGGTATCGGTACGAAGTCCAGTTAACAGTCCCGTTGCGTGTGGGCGATTGGGGGTGCGCTCGCCGTCAAAATACGGCAATAAGGTCACTGTGGAATTGCCCGCCAACGCCATCTCGGATAAACCGTGGTGATCCACGCCCACAAGGTTGGCAGCGAAGTCCAACACTTTCGCGCCATTAAGCGTGCAAGCCAGCGGCAAATATGCACCGGTGGCATCCGCAAACCCGGTTACCAATCCGGTGGCGTCGTGCACGCTCGTCTCACTCCACGCACTGGCCACGCCCGAGGTGCCGACCGAAACGCACACATCCCCGGGTTGGAGATCTAGTCCCAGGGCTGCAGCCATATTATCGCCGGTACCGGCAGCAATCGCCGCGCCGGTCGAGGTGCGACCGACAATCTCATTGGGTTCTGCAATGCGGGGCAGCTGCACGCTGTGTCCCAGAAATTGCTCGGCGAGCTCAGGGACAAAGCGCCGCTCACGCGTAGAGTAATACCCGGTTCCGGAGGCATCACCGTGGTCGGTGGTCAATTCCTCACGCCCGCCCAAATGCCACGTCAAATAGTCATGCGGCAAGACCACTTTGGAGACGCGTTTGGCATTATCTGGCTCATTATCGCGCAGCCAGCGCATTTTGGTGCCCGTAAAAGAAGCCACGAGCACCGAACCGGTTAAGTCAACGGTGTCTTGGGCGCCGCCTAATTCATCGACAAGCTGCTGTGCGGCATCTGCTGAGGAGACGTCGTTCCACAACATAGCCTCGCGTACGGTGTTGTTATCTTTATCTAAAGTGACCATGCCGTGCTGTTGTCCCGCAACGGCGACGGCATCTGCTTTTTCTACAAGCCCAGCGGTTGCTTCCTCCAAGGCCTCAATCCACTGCGCAGGATCTACCTGGGTTCCTCCCGGGTGCCCGGCGCGGGCCTGGTCAACTATCTCGCCCGAAGAGGCATCAACTAACACTGCTTTGCATGACTGGGTGGAAGAGTCAATGCCTAGAACATAAGTCATCGTGGATTCTCGCTCTATCTTTATCTCTGGCTACGTCAGCTACTTGAGCACCGAAGGCGGCGGCAACGTTGGGGTGGGCAGGGCAGTATCAACTAAATGCAGTCTGGCTCTGGATTCTTCCAGCAATTCACGCTGTTCATCATCGAGGTTATTGTCCATGATGATGTCATCGAATTCGCTCAACCGGGCTACGAAATGCATGCCGACGTTATCGAATTTCGAAGAATCTGAGACCAAAATCTTGCGCGTTCCTAAGCGCACAAACGCGGATTTGGTAATCGCCGCGTCTTCATCCGGATGGTAAATCCCAGCGGCATTAATGCACGTGGTCGACACAATCGATACCGTAGCATTTAACCGCTGCACGGCAGCGCAGGTGGCTTGGCCCAAAAAGGAGTCCGTTTCCTGGCAGTACCTGCCACCTGCCCCGGTCAGTGCGACCTGCGGGGCTTGGGCCGCTACTTGATTCAGCACGCGCAGGGAATGGGTAATGATTCCCATGGGCTCTGCTTCTAAGACTTCGGGCAGGCAAAATTCCACCGTGGTGGAATCATCCAAAGCCACGATATCTCCGGCGGACAACAACGAAGCCACCTGCGTAGCTAACGCCTTTTTCACACCGATATTGGTCTCGCGACGTGTTTCCACGTTGGTTTCAGCAAATTCTGGCTCCAGAAATTGTGCACCACCGCGCACGCGCTCAATCTGGTTATCGTCGGCCATGGCATCTAAGTCACGGTGGATGGTCATAATGCTCACGCCGAGGCGTTGTGCCAGCTCATCTACTCGCGCGTGCCCGGCATGGCGCACGATATTGAGGATTTCGGCCCTGCGGATATCTACGGGGCTCGCCATGACTGCACCTTTACTTTCTTCACCATTTCTGTGAATTTTAACATCCAATCTGTTATTTATAACATGCGTTTGTTAAATTCATGTTAGTTTAGTCTGCATCACAGAGTGTGACGATGTCCTTTACTGAAATGGAGTCTATTACATGTCACAGGAACCAATAGTTGAAAGACTAGGTATTCCGCGACCGCTCATCTGGGGCTTTATCGGTCTTGCCATCTTCATGATTGGCGATGGCGTGGAAACTAATATCTTGGAGCCCTTCCTCTCCTCCGAACACGGCTTTACGGTCTCCCGCGCCGGCCTGCTGGTCACCGTCTACGGCATTGCCGTGGCAATTGCCGCATTCTTTGCCGCAGCACTGTCAGATCTGTGGGGCCCGCGCAAGGTGATGGCACTGGGCGCGGGAATCTGGGTCGTCTTTGAGCTTGCCTTCTTGCTCTTCGCGTTAACAAGCAGCTCCACCTCGCTGATCTTTTTAAGCTACGGGCTGCGCGGGTTTGGCTATCCACTCTTTGCCTATGGCTTTTTAGTGTGGATTACTGCGGTCTCCCCGGCCGATAAGCTCGGCACCGCCACCGGCTGGTTCTACGTGGCCTTTTCCGCCGGCCTGCCCACCCTTGGTGCACTCACCGCGACGATTTCCATGTCTTGGTTTGATCTGAGCTTCTACGAAACCTTGTGGGTCTCCCTCGTCTTAGTCATCATCGGTACCGCGTTTGCACTTATCGGTGTCAAGGAACGCATCGGCCGCGCGGCTTTGGTGGATAACCCCGAGGATGTCTCGGAAACCTTGGGCGCATCTTTCAAGTTGCTGATTAAAGACCGCCGCGCACGCTTTGTGGTCTACATCCGCACGATTAACTCCATCCCCACCTACGCCATGGCGGTGTTCTTCCCTGCCTACTTCACCGAGCGCCTGGACTGGCCGCTGGCGTGGTTTTTGATTCTCACCACCGTGATTTACGCGGTTAACCTGCCCTTTAACCCGTTCTATGGTCGCATTGGCGATAAATTCGGCTGGTCGAAAACCACCGTGTGGGCCGGTGCCGTCTCCTGTGGCGTGACCTTGGCGCTGGTCTACTTCGTCCCGATGATCTCCGTGGATCTGGGCTTGCCGGACGGCCTAGGCTTTGGTCTCACCTTGGCATGCGGTGCACTCTTCGGAGTCTCCCTGGCAGGGTTTGTGCCACTGTCCCCCATCGCCGTATCGCTCAACCCGGAGCGCCCTGGTGCAGCCATGGCAGCGTACAACCTGGGCGTCGGCGGCGCAGTTGCCGCCGGCCCCGCGCTGGTAGCAATCTTCTACCCACTGGTCGGCGCAACCGGCCTCATCCTCATTTTCCTCGCGCTATTTGCCGCAGCTGCCGTTATGGCACACAGTCTGCGCGGTACCCAGCCCGGCTTTGACGGCGTACCTGCTGTTAAATCACTGACCGAAGTTTCTTAAAAAGGAGCCCATTTTCTTATGACCACCACCATCCAGCTGTCCCAACAAACCCTGTCTGACTTGCCAGTTGTCGGGCCAGACTATGACCGCTCGCAGGTAAGCGCCGGTGTTGTGCACTTCGGTGTCGGCGGGTTCCACCGTGCGCACCAGGCGTTGTACATCGATAAACTCATGCGCCAAGGCGATGCCATGGACTTTGGCATCATCGGCATGGGGGTTATGCCCTCTGATGTGCGCAGGCGTGATGCGCTCAAAGGCCAAGACTGCCTGTATACGCTCACGGAAAAGACCCCGGACGGGCAACACTCTTCGCGGGTGATTGGCTCCATCATTGACTACATTTATGCCCCAGAAGACCCAGCTGCTGCAGTTAGTGTGCTTGCCGATGCCGCCATCAAGATTGTCTCCTTAACCGTTACCGAGGGCGGGTATAACTTCGACCATGTCCGCGGTGAGTTCAACTTCGACAATCGTCACGTTGCCGCTGATATTGCGGATTTAAAAGCCGGCAAGACCGATGAACTGCGTACGTTCTACGGGCTGATTACCGCCGGCCTTATCGCACGACGTGCCGCAGGCACCGTGCCTTTTACCGTGATGTCCTGCGATAATATCCAGGGCAACGGCGAGATGGCACACCGGATGTTTTTGTCTTTTGCTGGCGCTATCGATGCCGAGCTTGCACAGTGGATTGATACCCACGTGCCATTTCCTAACTCCATGGTGGACCGCATCACCCCGGAGACCACCGATGCTGACCGGGCAGAGCTGCCTTACGACGATGCCTGGCCAGTAGTCTGTGAAGACTTTACCCAGTGGGTCTTAGAAGATAAGTTTGCTGCTGGCCGCCCGGCGTTTGACAAGGTCGGCGTGGAATTAGTCGATGATGTCGTGCCCTATGAGCTGATGAAGCTGCGTCTGCTCAACGCCTCGCACCAGGGGTTGTGCTACTTCGGCTACCTGGCCGGGCACCGCTACGTCCACGATGTCATGGCGGATCAGCGCTTTGCTGACTTCCTGCTGGCGTATATGGAACAAGAAGGCACCCCATCGCTGCGCCCGCTGCCCGGGGTGGACTTGGATGCCTACCGTCACCAGCTCATCGCGCGTTTTGGCAATGCGGCGATTAAAGACACCGTGGCACGCTTGTGCGCCGAATCCTCCGACCGCATTCCGAAGTGGCTATTGCCCGCTGTCCGCGAAAACCTTGCGACCGGCCAAGCACCCGTGACATTGTCCGCTGCGATCGTTGCCTCCTGGGCGCGCTATGCCGAAGGCGTCGACGAGCACGGCCAACCCATTGATATCAACGACCGCATGGCTGAGCGTTTGAAAGAAAATGCCGCCGGTAACCGCGAGGATATCCTGGCGTTTTTGCGCGACCACGAAGTCTTTGGCGATCTGGTTGATAACGCCGAATTCACCGAGGCGTACGCCGCTGCCCTGCGCAGCCTGCATGAGGTGGGCTCTGAGGCCACCTTGGATGCATTGCTCGCGGCACATAACTAACCGCTTCTGACTAGAAAAGTCGACCAAGGCCATATGCTTGGTCGACTTTTCTGCGTTTTCTTGTGTTGTTCCCGTGGCCTAATTCGGGCGCAGGGCTACCGCCACCATGATGAGAATGATGCCGATAACCTCTGCGGTTGTCAGCCACTGCCCCAGCGCAATAGCACCAACGACGGCCGCAACGACCGGCAAAATAGCTTGCAGCAGCGCAAATAGACTAGGCCCCGCCATGCGGATAACAATCTGGTCCAAACTATAAGGAATAGCGGCGGATAACAGACCCAATCCTGCGGCCAAGCCCAGCACGGTCAGGCCTGGAATGCCGGGATCTTCAGGCCAGATAAGCACCATGACCGGCAGCGCCAGCAGCCCGGCGTATAAAAAGCCCACCGCCATAGAATGCCGCGAGCTTTCCTTATCCACAGAGATATGGCTGGAAATGACGATATAGCCGGCCCAGAATAGTCCGGCCGCGAGCGCCCACATAATGCCGACGGCATTATCCGACCAGGTGGCACCGGAAATCACAATGACGCCCAGCGCGGCCAGGATAAGCGCTACCCAATCGCGACCGCGCCGGGAGCCCCACGCGGCAACCAGGATGGGGCCTAGAAACTCAATCGCCACTGCCGTACCCATGGGAATATGGTTTAACGATTGGTAGAAGCTCATATTCATGGCCATCGTCATCACGCCATAAATGGCGGCATTGCGCCCGGCCTTGCCACCAAAAGCACGCAAGGTGGGCCGGTATAAGACCAGCAAGATTACACCGGCGGCAGCAACGCGGAACCAGGCCACGATGACCGGGGAAAAGTTTTCAAATAACCCCACCGCAACAGCCGCGCCCGCGTATAAAGACGCGCCGGCGACCGCCATGACTGCTGGCGCAGCAAGACTCGATTGACTTGGATTCCTCACACTCAGGGATACTACTAGCTCGGCGATTTAGCGAGCACTCGCCCGGGCATTCAAGATGGCTGTGGCAGTTAACGCAACCGCCGGTGTCGGATCCGCAACTAGTTCGCGGAGCACGTCATCGGAACCGGCAAACTCCGCTAAAGCCTGCACCAGCCGGGCGCGTTGTGCTGGCAGCACATGGTCATCGTTAAGTAATGCGCTAATGGTGCTTAAAGCTTTATCCTGCCAGCTACTTGCCTGCGCCACAGTATCTGCGGCAGCAGTATCATGGTCACCGTCAACGATCATGCGCATTAACTCTTCGAAAGCTTGCTGCCCACCGCGCTCTCCCAGCGCTAGTGCTGCCGCGCCTCGCACGGAGGCTTCAGGATCATCCAGCGCACCCAGCAAGTGCTCATCTGTGCCTTTTGCCCGTTCAATAATGCGTACGGCCCGAAGGCGCACCTCGGGATTATCATGCTGAAGCGCTGCAACAACCTCAGCTAAAGCTGTAGGCCCTGCACGCAACACTGACCAGGACAAGGCTCCTGCTACGTTGGCGTTGTCTTCGTCCAAGGCCAAGCGCGCGACGTGGCGTGGATCGGCAGTCGGTTCAAGCCGCATCACAGAATCTTGGCGCAGCGAGGGCACCTGCGAGCGCAAGTTGTGCAGCAGGTTCATAACTTCCAATGCCGCTGGCCAATCACGTACTTGGGATTTCTTTACTGCACGCAGCTGGTCATACAGGCGCTTTTCCTCGCGCAACCGGCGCCGGGATTCCACAAGCAGTTCATCGAGAACATCGGTAAAGGAAAACTTTGGGTCATCCAGCGCGTTTTTTACCTCCGCCATACTCAGTCCTAATCCGCGTAGGCCTTCAATGTGAAAGATTGTCTCAATATCCTCCGCATCATATTCGCGGTACCCAGCACTGGTTCTCACCCCAGGATCAATAAGTCCTTGTTTTTCGTAATAGCGCAGCATTCGCGCGCTCACGCCGGTTTCTTCGGCTACTTGCCCAATCCGCATGTCTTTTAATCTTGCCCATCGGGACCTAAAGCGGCAAGCTTCCGTGCGAAATCACTACTGAGTTCATCATGTGCATCGGGGTTATCCATCAGTGCCAACACGTGGCGCGCATGTGTAGCTAGCGCTGCCACGCGGTTGCGCGATGCAAAGCTTAACGATGCCAATGCGCGGCTTAAACTCCGCTGCGTATCAATATCACCGCGCCCCAGCTCTTGGATAAGCTCCGCAACGAGGTAGTCCACCTGATTATCGGGCACTGCTGCCACTGCTACGCGCCACGCTGTCGTACGGACCTCAATATCCTCGTCGTGAAGCATCGCTGCCGTAATAACTGACCAAGTATCCGGGTGTGCAAGTTTGCTTAAGGTGTGAAGGACCTGACTGCGCCCGTCTGGGTTATCGAGGGCGCGCACCAGTAAGGGATAGCTCGTGGTTACCGGATGTCGAGTAATAGCCCACGTAAGCATGTCCCGGACGAAAAAGTCCGGCTCCTTACCAAGCTGAGCAATAAGCAGTGGTAGATCGCCGGACTGGGGGTTAGTACCCATCGCTAGTGCACGGCGCAGGCGAAGAGAAGAATTCATATCTTCATCTCACAACCTGACACCGTGTCAAGGTCAATGGTGACTAGTTTTTCATCACCGTGGCAGTAACACCAGTCATGACCTCGTGGACCTCGCCATCCACAGGCTCCGCGGTGACCTGGAAATCTGTCGCCAAGGTTTCTGCCGCGATGTGGTCTGCGTGACGGGTGGCCCAGTCCTGCTTATCAGCTGGAACGGACAAGACCACCTTGATGCGGTCCGAGACCTCAAAGCCGGACGACTTACGGGCATCTTGCAGGCCACGGATAACATCCGCTGCCCAACCTTCGGCTTCGAGTTCCTCGGTGACCTCAGTGTTGAGAACAACCAGACCATCGAGGCCACCGATGCGTGCGGTGGACTTCGGGTCCGCTGCCTGCAGGCGCTCGGTGTATTCCTCAGGGCTTAGGGTGATATCCCCATCGACGACAACGTCATCGCCCTCGCGGGTGTAGTTGCCGGCCTTGAGGTTTTTAATCGCGCGCTGCACATCCTTGCCCAAGCGTGGACCTGCAACCTTCGCGTTGCAGACCACCTCGAAGGTACCGACAGAATCCACATCATCAGTCAAGAGAACTTCCTTGACGTTGACCTCGTCGCGCAGGATGTCCTTGAACGGATCCAGCTGCGCAGAATCTGCCACAGCCACGGTTAATGCTGGCAGTGGCAAGCGGTTGCGCAGCTTATTGGATTTACGCACCGAGCTAGCAGCAGACGCTACCGCCCGGGTGGTATCCATGGCTTCCACCAACGCAGCATCCGCTGGGTAGTCTTCTGCCTGCGGGAACGGGGTCAAGTGCACGGAGCGCTCACCAGTGAGACCACGGTAGATGACCTCAGAGATATGCGGCAGCAATGGCGCAACCGCGCGAGAGACCGTGTGCAGCACCGTGTACAAGGTGTTGAATGCCTCTGGATGTGCTTCCTGGCCTTCCCAGAAACGGTCGCGGGAACGACGCACGTACCAGTTGGTCAACGCATCAGCGAATAGGCGCACTTCATTCGTCGCGGTGGAGATATCCGTATTCGCCAGCGCCGTGTCGACATTTTTGACCAGGTCATGGGTCTTGGCCAAGATGTAGCGATCCAGCACGTTTTGCGATGAGGTATCAAACTTTGCTTCTTCCGAGGCGTACAAGTTCAAGAAGGTGTACGCATTCCAGATGGGCAACGGTGCCTGGCGCACGCCATCACGAATGCCTTGCTCGGTGACAATCAAGTTGCCGCCGCGCAGAATTGGCGAGGACATCAAGAACCACCGCATGGCATCCGAGCCATCACGGTCAAAGACTTCATTGACGTTTGGGTAGTTGCCCTTGGACTTGGACATCTTCAGTCCGTCATCACCCAACACGATGCCGTGGGCGACGACCTTCTTAAACGCCGGGCGGTCAAAGAGCGCGGTGGACAATACGTGCAGCAGGTAGAACCAGCCGCGGGTTTGTCCGATGTATTCCACGATGAAGTCGGATGGTGAGTGGGTATCAAACCATTCCTTGTTCTCAAATGGGTAGTGCACCTGCGCAAAAGGCATGGAACCGGAATCAAACCACACGTCCAACACGTCTGGCACACGACGCATCATCGACTTACCGGTGGGGTCATCTGGGTTTGGACGCACCAATTCATCAATGTGTGGGCGGTGCAAAGACTTTGGACGCTCGCCAAAGTCACGCTCTAGTTCATCGAGTGAGCCGTAGACATCAATGCGTGGGTACTCATCATTATCCGAGAGCCACACTGGGATCGGTGATCCCCAGTAGCGGGTACGGGAGATATTCCAGTCGCGTGCGCCTTCCAGCCACTTGCCGAACTGGCCATCGCGTACGTGCTCTGGCATCCACTCGATCTCATTGTGGTTAAGCTCCACCATGCGGTCACGGATCGAGGTCACGTCGACGAACCACGCTGGCATGGCCTTGTAGATCAATGGCTCACCGGAGCGCCACGAGTGTGGGTAAGAGTGCTCAATGGTGACGTGGCGGATAACGCGGCCCTTGGCCTTGAGGTCCCGGATGATGTCCTTGTTGGCATCAAAGACCAGCTGGCCTTCATATTCTGGGGTCTGAGAGGTGAACTTGCCGTCATCATCGACAGGCATAACCAGCTCAATGCCGTACTTGGCGGTGGTTGCCATATCGTCTTCACCAAAGGCCGGAGCCTGGTGGACAACACCGGTGCCGTCTTCGGTGGTGACGTAATCAGCCAGCAGGATCTGGAAAGCGTTGGGCTGATCCTTGAAGTAATCAAAGATCGGCTGGTAGGTAATGCCTTCGAGTTCAGAGCCCTTGAAGGTCTTCAAAACCTCGTGGTCCTCGCCGAGTTCCTTGGCATAAGACGCGATGAGGTTTTCTGCCAGCACAAATTTCTGACCGGTAAATTCGGTATCGCCACCGACGCGCACCAAGGCGTAGTCCACGTCTGGGTGCACGGCCAGGGCCAGGTTGGATGGCAAGGTCCATGGCGTGGTCGTCCATGCTAAGAATGCAGCATCTGCCAATTCTTCTGGAGCATTGCCGGTAACAGGGAAAGTCACCGTCAGCGTCGGGTCCTGACGCATCTTGTACGAGTCATCCAGGCGGGTTTCCTGGTTGGACAACGGGGTGTGCTCAGCCCAGGAATAAGGCAGCACGCGGAAGCCCTGGTAGATAAGACCCTTGTCGTACAAAGTCTTAAAGGCCCAGATGACAGACTCCATGTAATTCGGGTCCATCGTCTTGTAGCCGTTTTCGAAATCTACCCACCGTGCTTGACGGGTGACATATTCTTCCCACTCATCGGTGTAGCGCAGGACGGACGAAGCACAGTACTCATTGAACTTCTCCAGGCCCATGTCTTCGATCTGGCCTTTATCCGTAATACCCAGCTGCTTTTCCGCTTCCAGCTCCGCGGGCAGGCCGTGGCAGTCCCAGCCGAAAACACGGGGTACGTAATTTCCGGCCATGGTGCGGTAGCGCGGAACGATATCTTTAACGTAACCGGTCAGCAGGTGGCCGTAGTGCGGCAGGCCGTTGGCAAAAGGAGGGCCATCATAAAAGATGTACTCTGGCTTGCCTTTGCTTTGATCTAAAGAAGCCTGAAAAGTGTCATCCTCAGCCCAGAACTTCTGGACTTCTGCTTCCATTTCCGGGAATTTTGAGGAACCGCCGGTTAAATCAACCTTCGGATAAACATGTCCTACGTCCATTAATTAATCCTTCACTTCGTCAATGTGTGTTTCTACAGGGACGCACTGTTGTACGCGGTACCACCCTGCTTGAGCTTTAAAAAGCCCCACTTGATTGGCAGTGAAGGATATCTCGGTCCCACCCGTCCGGTTCTACTCGGCAATCAACATGCCACGCTGCAAGCTTAAAAGTACGCTTGCTTTGCTTATCGATGCTTTTCTTCCGAAATGCTCCCCGGTGATTGCCGGATCAGTGCATACGCTGCTTACTTTACACCTATCGTCAAATTCTGCCTACCTGGAATACCGAAACAATCCAGGTTCCTAGCGTTTGGACTTTTGGTACCAATCGATAATGAACAGCACCAGCCCTGCCGCGGCAGCCACAAAGACAATAACCAGTGACCACGTTGCAGCCGACAAGATGTAGTTAACAAAGGCAATAAACGCTACGAGAGCAAGAACTAATGCTGCAATGAGCACGTCAATCTCCTATCAACGCAAACACCCCCGGGCTACAGAATTCCTACTGCAGCGCGGGGGCATCCATTGTGCTTTATTAGTTAGCGTCCTTGGAAACGTCACCGTTTGGTGCCGCAGAACCACGGGACTCAAGCTCATCCAACTGGGACTGGAGCAAGGTCTTCAAACGAGTGCGGTATTCGCGCTCGTAGGTACGAAGCTCCGCGATACGGTTTTCCAGCGCGGTCTGCTGGGTCTTGATCGTGGTCATAACTTCGTTGTGCTTCTTGGTAGCTTCTGCCTCAAGTGCAGCAGCCTTATCCTCAGCCTGACGGATTTGCGCCTCGGCACGGGAGTTAGCCTCAGACTCGGTCTGCTTAGCCTTAGCCTCGGCATCCGAAATCATCTTCTTGGAGCGGGTATCCGCCTCAGACAGCTGAGTGGACGAACGGGACTCGGCGTCAGCCAACTGCTTCTCCGCAGCCTCACGTGCCTCAGACAGCATGGAGTCAGACTCCGCGCGTGCCTCATTGGACAAGCGGTCTGCCATATCTTGGGCAAGGCCCAAGATGCGAGCAGCCTGCATGTGGGTTTCTGGAGTTGCTGCGCCGGTGGTGCCGGCAGCAGCACCTGCGGTAGCGCCGGTGGTGGCAGCGGCAGCTGGAGCAGCAGAAGAGGAAGCCTTGGAAGACTTCAGCTCAGAGTTTTCCTTCTTCGCAGCTTCGAGGTCCTTCTTGGCAGCCTCGAGTTCCTGGCGAACCTTAGCGGTCTCATCCTGAGCAGCCTTAACCTCAGCGGTGTTATCTGCAGGAACCGGTGCAGCAGCAGGCTTCGCGGTCTTGGCCTTATTAGCCTCAGCCTTAGCCTTGGATGCTTCTTCCTTGGCCTTGTTGACCTCGGACTTGGCATCTGCCAACTTCTTTTCGTATTCTGCGCGAAGTTCGGACTCAACGGACTTGCGTACGGAAGCCTCGTCTACAGCAGGTGCAGCGGCAGCAGCCTTGGTCGAACCAGAGCCATCTTCAATTTGCTTCTGAAGCTCGTAGTTCTCATCTTGGAGCTGGGCTAGGGCATCCTCAACGAGATCGAGGAACTGATCCACCTCGTCTTCGTTGTAGCCACGCTTGCCTATAGGCGGCTTGCTGAATGCGACATTGTGTACGTCAGCGGGTGACAGTGGCATGGACTTCTCTTCCCCTTCAAGTCGGTCGAACTCCGGTGACCCGAAGTACTTCGTTTCCCTTTCACCTTAATGGACTTTGCCTATGAAGACATTGTCATATCAGCGAAAAGTTCAAATAATGTACGTTTTCTAAATCTAAACTACTAGGTTACTTAATTCTAGTTAAAACGTCTGCGTTTCTACGGGTTTCTACAGCTTTTATGCAAGAAACTCGCGGCTACATGATGAAAATCATCTGCACAAGGAACTGCAACAGCTGCAGAATGATAAATAGCACCAACACAGACATATCGAGTGCGACGCCACCCATTTGCATAGGTGGTACCAACCTTCTTAACGCCCTCACCGGTGGATCTGTTATCACGAACAGCGGTTCAGCGATAACCATGAACCAACGCGGCGGATTAAATTGGCGCGAGAAAGACTGGATCATCTCAATAATGATGCGGATAATCAGCACTAAGGTATACAGCCTTAGCAATGCGAGCAGAATGATTCCGAATGCAGTCACGCGTCAACCCTATCAGCAGTAGTTAAAACCCACACAACCCCACCTATAGGGGTGGGGTTGGCATCTCTATCAAGGTCTAGATTTGGTTTTAGCGAAGGCCGGCGACGTCTTCGAGTTCTACCGTTGGGATAACTGCACCCTCAGGCAAAATCGCGAACACACGACGATCGGTATCCATGTCGCGGGTCAGATTGAGCATCTTGCCGCGCAACCCGAAGCAAAGACCAGCAGCAAAATCAATGAAGCGCTTAGCAACATCGAACTCTGCGTCAGTTACTTCAAAGACCACTGCGTCGCCATCGCGAAATGGTTCGCCAATCTTCTGCGCCTGGTTGAAAGCAACAACAGTGACAGCAACGATGGTTGGTTCGTACTCAGGTTCTGCAATGGTGTGAGCATATGCAGATGGACGCGGGGCGTACGCTGCCGAGCCTTGAGTCTCGTAGCGTGGTTCGTCAGCGTAGTACGCGTCGTCTACGCCTGCCTCGGGTTCACCGAGACCGAAAAATTCTTTGGTCTTTACCAAAAAAGACATTCATTACTCCCTTTGAGATGCCGGGTATTTATCGTTGACTTTTAACCTAGTGGCCGGGCTCCCATAATTCCGGTTCCGACACGCACGATATCTGTGCCTGACGCAATTGCATCAGCTAAATCTGCGCTCATTCCAGCAGACAACTTCATGGTGCGTTCGAGCTGCTCACCCAGCTTATTAGCAAGCTCGCGGACGGTGGTAAATACTTCTTTTGCATCAGTGTCTAGCGGCGGAACCACCATCAGCCCACGAAGATCTAGGTTAGGCAAATCCTCAATGATTTGGGCTAGTTCTGCTACCCCGTCAAGGGGTACTCCCCCGCGTGCGGTATCTCCATCAAAGGAGACTTGGATGAAAACCGGGAGGACATCGCGCCCTGCGTTTTCTACCCCGCGGTTTAAAGCCACGGCGAGCTTTTCCGTATCTACCGAATGCACTGAATGTGCCCACCGCGCAACATGGTTAGCCTTTTTGGTTTGTACTTGCCCGATCATGTGAAAGTGAACATCGGAAAGCTCTTCGGCTTTCGCACGTGCTTCTTGCTCGCGGTTTTCTGCGACATCGGTAATGCCGAGTTCGGCAAGTAGAGCAATATCTTCGGCCGGATGAAACTTCGTCACCGGCAGCAGTTCCGGCACGGTATCGCGGCCAGCCTCATGCGACAGCTTCTCAATGAGCTGGCGAGTTTCTTTCAAGCCGGCTGCTAATTCTTCACGTCGGCTGTCGACACTGCGCGTATCGGCAGAACTAGTGGTCATTTATTTCTCCTCCTCGAGCCAAATGAGGCCCGCTTGACGGCCGGTTTTTCCTTCCCGGCGGTATGAAAAGAAGTCTGTATCTTCAATGGTGCAACGCGGGTCCGCTTCAATAGCAGTCACGCCCTTGCTCATCAGCTGCCGAATGAGACCAGCGCGGACATCAACACCCCACGTGCCTTTGGTGGTTCGGGTCTTCGAGCCTGGCAAATGTGCTTCAACATCGTTAGCCATATCCTCTGGGACTTCGTAGTTTCGCCCTGAGGCAGCTGGTCCCAAAAGAACTTGGATATTGGCTGGCGTTGCTCCTAGTTCCACCATAGCGTCAATCGTATTGGACACGATTCCGTTGCGAGCTCCCATTCGTCCCGCATGCGCTGCGGCCACTACTCGGGCCTTGGTATCTGCAAGCAGCACGGGCACACAATCTGCGACAAGTACGCCGAGACCCAGCCGTGGCGTGGTGGTGACGATAGCATCGGTAGCTTCGACGGGCACGGAGGTGGAGCTATCCACGACGGTGACGGTATTGGTGTGGAGCTGTTCCATCCAGATGATGTTGTCTACCCCAGTGACCTTGGCTAATCGTTGACGGTTGGCGGCAACGGCGTCGGGGTCATCTCCGACATGGTCACCGAGGTTAAAGGACTGGTATGGCGACGCCGAAGCCCCGCCGGCACGGGTTGTAAACACCATGCGGACGGGGCGGAAGGTTTCCTCGTTAACTGGCATGCATCCAGACTAGCGCGTTATTTAGCGCATGAAGTCTGGCACGTCCAGATCGTCGCCACCTGCGCGTCGACGATCACGGTCTGGCTCGCGTTCACGGCCGTAGTCACGACCGCGCTCGCGTTCTTCTTCGCGGCTGGTAAATAGTCCAGAGCCCGAAGGACGTGAGTGCCGTGGTTCATACCGTGGCTCTTCACGGGTTGGCTCAGCCTGTGGTTCTGGGACGTCGCGGTTATCAAACAAAGAGCCTGGACGAGATTCGAGCTTGCGCTCTTCTGGTTCCTTCTCCGCAGCCTTTTGGTTCTTCGCGCCCTGCAGATTAGCTTCTGCATCGAAGCCGGTAGCAATGATGGTCACGCGGACTTCATCGCCCAAGTTGTCATCGATGATGGTACCGAAGATGAGGTTGACGTCTTCATCAGCCTTTTCTTGGACCATGATGGCAGCCTGGTTGACTTCCTGCAGGCCGAGGTCGGAACCGCCGGCAACGGATAGCAGAACGCCCTTGGCGCCTTCCATGCTGGATTCCAGCAACGGAGAGTTAATAGCTTGTTGTGCAGACTGCATCACGCGGTCATCACCGCGTGCCGAGCCAACACCCATCAATGCCGAACCGGCATCAGACATGACCGAGCGAACGTCGGCGAAGTCGACGTTGATCATGCCAGGGATAAGAATCAGGTCGGAAATACCCTGAACACCATTGTGGAGGACTTCATCGGCTGCGCGGAAGGCTTCCATCATGGACAGGTTTTCATCGCCGAGCTGCAGCAGTCGATCGTTTGGAATAACAATCAACGTGTCACATACCTCGCGCAGAGCTTCGATGCCCTCTTGCGCCTGTCGGGTACGACGGTTGCCCTCAAAGCGGAATGGCTTGGTAACAACACCAACGGTCAAAGAACCTTGCTTCTTCGCGATGGAAGCAACAACGGGTGCAGCACCTGTACCAGTGCCGCCGCCCTCACCGGCAGTAACGAAGACAAGGTCTGCGCCAGCGAGTGCGTCTTCAATTTCGGACTTGTGATCTTCAGCAGAGGTACGCCCCACCTCTGGGTTTGCGCCTGCGCCCAGGCCGCGGGTGAGCTCACGCCCAATATCAAGCTTGACGTCAGCATCGGAAAAGAGCAGAGCCTGGGAGTCAGTGTTGATGGCAATGAACTGAACGCCCTTGAGGCCCTCTTCAATCATGCGGTTAACGGCGTTTACTCCGCCACCACCGACACCGACTACCTTGATGTCCGCGAGGTTATTACTTGGAGTGGTCATTAGAGGCGCTAGCACCTTTCGTTCGTGGAATGTCTGGTTCGTCAACGAGGAATCGACGCGTTGATTCCATCATCGACGACACCGCTGTAATTTTCGGGTTCATTTCGCCGCGTGTCGCTACCCTCAACCTTGGGTTTAGAGTTGCTGACATGCGGTTTTGCTCGTCCCCCAGCATACGGTGAAGTCAGGGTCGGCTGACAAGTGAGGGGTTAGAAATATTCCAATTATCGCCCTCCATCTGCAAAACCGTAGCTAGTGCGCGCGCCTTATCTTCATTGTCTTCATTGGCACCCCACGTGATGGTTCGTCCATCGTCCATATACACGCGCATGACATAAGGCTCGACGACGTCGACGCGCTCAATGGTCCGGCGTAATTCTTCGGGAATCGCCGTAATCACATCAACTGGATCTGACAAAGTTTCAGGATCCCATTCACCGGTGATCTCCACTGCTTCTGCCGGTGGCTGATCGATAATAAATTCACGACCGTCGGTATCAATCAAGTGCGGGCCATCATCCGCATCCACATAGGCCGCTACTTTGCGTTCATCAAGCTCAACAACCAAGGTATTAGGCAGGCTACGCCCCACTGTGGCGGCAGATACCCACGGTAGGTCGACCACTTTTTGCGCAACGTCGTGTGCATTGATCCGCAGCAGGTTCGCGCCATCAGGCACGCCCGCTGCTTCTTCGATCTGTTCATTGGTCAAATGCTCATTGCCGGTGATTTCCACGTTATTGACGCGAAACACCGGGAAGAAATACACGGCCAAACCTACGACCACAGCAATTGCGACAATAATGCCCACAATTTTGGCGATGAGCTGAGAAGAAATTTTCATCTAGCCTTGGATCTCCTCCAAAATTTCGGCCGCTTGCAGCGTCACGGAGCCAGCGCCCATGGTCAACACCAAGTCATTACTGTTGGTCATTTCCGCCACTGTCTGGCGTGCAGCCGAGAAATCTGGTTCGTAGGTGACATCGACGTCATCTGCGATCTTATCGCTGATGATCCGTGAGGACACTCCCTCGACCGGTTGTTCGCGCGCGCCAAAGATATCGAGCAGCACCACGGCATCGGCAAGCGACAATGCTTTAGCAAATTCATTCGCAAACTCAATCGTGCGCGAGAACAGGTGCGGCTGGAAGCACACGACAACACGCCCGCCCAGGCCTTCAGCAGTCACCTTTTCGCGTGCCGCACCGAGTACTGCAGCAACCTCTGTGGGGTGGTGCGCATAGTCGTCATAAACGCGGATATTGTCGCCGGCGGTGCCGCGGTATTCAAAGCGACGGCGCACACCGGTAAAATCGCTCAAGCCTTCAGCCAAAGCCTGTGCCTTGGCCCCGGCAAGTTCACCAGCGATGAGTGCAGCGGCCGAGTTTAACACCATGTGGTGTCCGGGAATCTGCAAGTCATAGCTGACTTCGCCGGATGGAAGCTTGACGGTCACCGCCGTGGTTTCGCGTCCTACTTCTTCAGTGAGAATCTCCGCCCCTGGTGTGATATCAGGATGTTGGGCCAGGGCTTTCGAAGAGCCGTAACCCACAACCTGCACGCCGCTTTCTACGGCGCGACGGCCGAGTTCTGCAGCGTGCTCATCTTCGACGCAGACAATCAGCGTGCCATTGGGCTTGATGCGCTCAGCGAAATCATCAAAGACCTGGAAATAAGCCTCTGCAGATCCGAAGTAGTCCAGGTGGTCAGGCTCAATATTGGTAATGACCGCGATATCGGGGTCATAGCGCAACAGCGAGGCGTCAGACTCATCGGCTTCGGCCACGAAGATGTCATCCTTGCCGTGATGGGCATTAGTGCCGGCACGGTTGAGCTGCCCGCCAATAGCAAATGACGGGTCTTTGCCCGCAGCCTGCAAGGCAGAGACCACCATCGACGTCGTCGAGGTCTTGCCGTGGGTGCCAGCTAGCAGGACCTGAGTGCGGTCTTGCATGAGCTCGGCTAAGAGGTCAGAGCGGCGAATGACAGGAATATCTGCCTCCCGTGCTGCCACCAGCTCCGGATTATCTTGCGGAATAGCGGCAAAGGAAGTGACCACGACGGTGGGCTTTTGCCCCAGCAAGTCTAAGTTTGCTGCCTTGTGGGTGACGGATACCTTCGCGCCCATGGTGCGCAGAACTTCTACTGGAGTGGAGTCTTTGACATCAGAGCCGGATACTTCCATCCCGCGTGAGAGAAGAATGCGCGCGAGACCGGACATGCCGGAACCGCCGATGCCAATCATGTGCACGCGCGAGAGTTCGATTGGGGTAATCACCTAGTTGGAGTCCTTTTCTTGTTCTTTTCTAACATGAGCGGCGATACGGTCCGCCAGCATCTTCGAGACATCACCCGCGCCACTGCTTTCCGCGGCAGCAACCATCTCTTCGCGCTTGTGCGGATCCCGTGCGATCTGCATGACTTCTTCCGTCAAGCGTTGCCCATCGAGCTCCGCATCAGGGATCATCACTGCTCCGCCGGCGTCAACTACCGGTTGAGAATTCAGCGCTTGTTCACCATTGCCATGTGGCAGAGGCACGTAAATGGCGGGCAAACCGGCGGCGGTAATTTCTGCCACGGTCATGGCCCCGGAACGGCAGACCGTAAGATCGGCAACGGCAATCGCCGCGGCCATATCATCAATATAAGGTACCGGAACATAGCCTTCTTCAGCTTGCGGTGCCTCATTGCGTGGGCCGTAGGCATGCAGAACCTGCACGTGTTCCAGCAGACCTGGCAACGCTTCTGCAACCGCGGCGTTAATAGAGGCCGCGCCTTGGGAACCACCGGTGACCAATAGCACCGGCTTGGAGTCATCTAGTCCCCACTGCTCGCGCCCGCGCGCTGCGGCTTCGCCATCAGGATCTTGGCCAAGTTCAGAGCGAACTGGGATGCCTACTACTTCCCCGGCCATACCGGAATTAGGAGTGGCGTTAAGGCCTACTCCCCCAAGCTTGACGCCTAGTTTATTGGCCATACCTGCCAAAGCATTGGTTTCTAGGACATAAAAAGGCAGGCCCATGGACTTTGCCGCAAGATAAGCCGGAGCAGCCACATAGCCGCCGGTTCCGAAGACTGCCTGCGCGTTTACGTTTTTCAACACAGCGCGAGTTTGCAACACGGCTTTGCTGAGCCGGTATGGCAGCTTGGCCATATCCATGCTCGGCTTACGCGGAATCGGGACAGGATCGATCATGCGCAAATCCACCCCGCGGGCAGGAATGATTTCCCCTTCTAGGCCCTTCTTCGTGCCCAGTGCCGTAATGCGCGCACCGTGCTCGGTTTTTAGTGCTTCCCCTACCGCCAACGCAGGCTCAATGTGGCCGGCGGTGCCGCCACCTGCAATGACGACCGATAATTTAGCCTTGTTCATGGGTTTAGCCTACCTTTTCTCACGTGGGCGCCGGTTATCAGTCACTGCTTGACCAAAGCGCTTTTCGCGCTCGGCATCGCGTGCGCGACGGGTCTCGCCGCGACGGGTTTGCTCGCGATTATATCCTGCGCGTCGACCATCAGCTCGGCGATAATCGCCGCCTTGTGCCCGGTGCAGTACTTCGCCCTCGGGATCACGCCCCATGCCGTTTTCATTCGCGCGCTCAGCGGTAACTTGAGCGGTGGTGCGGCTCGCAGCCCGACGGCTGGGCGCGGAGTGACGGCCGCGTCGCGCAACGCCATCGATGGGGTCAGGTTCGGGGATATTGAAGATGCGGTCAAAGAGTGGGCGACCATAATTTTGCATCGCAGAGATCTGCATGGGCTCATGGCGCGCAACATTCGCGAGCAAGCCCATCGACGCAATGGTAATAATCGCCGAAGTACCACCCGCAGAAATCATCGGCAGCTGAATACCGGTCACCGGCAGCAGGCCGACGACATAACCGATATTGAAAAATGCCTGCGCGACAACACCAGCGGTCAAGGTCGCTGCCATCAGTGCCTGGAATTGGTTTTGTGCGCGCATCGCGGTGCGGATTCCGAAAAAGCCCAGCAGCGCGAAGAGCACGATAACCAGTGCCCCGCCGAGTAGTCCGAGTTCTTCACCCAAGATGGCGAAGACGAAGTCGTTTTTCGCCTCGGGAAGATAGAACCATTTTGCACGGGACTGGCCAATGCCCACGCCGGTAAGACCGCCGTCCGCTAGTGACAGGAAGCCTTGATAGGCCTGAAAGCCTGTTCCCTGGGTATCGGCGAAATCGCCGCGCAATGCGTCAAAGTACGTGTGGAAACGATTTGAGCGGAAACCGCCGCCTAAGAAAAGTCCCAGCGCAGCGAGTACAGCGATGACCGCCAAGATGGCAATAACGCTCCAATTCACACCAGCAAAAAAGAGCGTGAAAATCACGACGACGGCAAAAGACATCGCCATGCCCACATCGCCTTGGGCAATGATCAAGCCAAACATCATGGCTGCAATCAGCGAATACATGGTGAAGGGATCACGCAGATTGAAACTCGTGTGGACCTTATCGGCCAAGGTGGTGGCACCGAAAAGCCCGATGGCCACACGCGCCAGCTCGGAAGGCTGCAGGCTCATCGGCCCCAGAATAATCCAGGATTGTGAACCTACTTCTTCACGGCCGGTACCAATGCCAGGGATAAGTACGGCAACCAGCAGGATAATGGATAGCAAAAGTACCCACGGCACGAGCTTGCGCACAAAAGACGGCCGAAAGCGCAGCGCTATCCAGAAAAGAAATAGGCCAACGCCAACCATCAGGGTCTGGCGAATGGCTTCGGTCCACACGCCTGTTGATTGCACATAAGAGGTCGCCATCGAGGAGGAAAACACCATGATGACGCCAATGCCAATAAGCAGGAAGATGATAATCCGCAGCATCAGGTAGTCAAGGCCGGCGCGGGAGTCTAAATACTCCTTGATGCCGGTTGCCCAACCCGTTGTGTTTTTGCGTGGAGAGGGATGTGCTGTGCTTGCCCGTGGCTCAGACGCCGTCATGGTTAAAGCTCCTCACCTTGGCATAGTTGTCGTGCGTAGGTGGCGAAAAGATCGCCACGCTCGCCCATTCCTGAATACATATCCAACGATGCCGCAGCGGGTGCTAAAAGCACGGTATCTCCTGCCTCGGCGTGTTGAATGGCGGCCGCGACGCTGCGTTGCATCGCCAGCTCCCCGTCGGTCTCCGCAATGTTAATGACAGCAAGCTCCGGCGCATATCGTTCAATGGCCTCGGCGATGATTTCTTGGTCTTGTCCCAAAAGCACTGCGGCTTTCATCGCTGTGTGATGGTTGCTGATTAAGTCATCTACTTCCGCGCCTTTGAGTTGGCCGCCCGCAATCCAAATGACATTGGATAATCCCGCCAGCGCTGCTTCCACGGCATGTGGATTGGTGGCTTTGGAATTATCAATAAATGTCACACCACCGGCGTCGTGCACCACTTGACCACGGTGCGAGTCCACGCGGTACGACGCCAAGCCAGCGCTTATCGATGCCGCACTCGCGCCTGCCGCATGCGCCACCGCCGCAGCAGCGCACGCATCTAAGACACCTGCGATACCCGCCGGTTCAATACCTTTCGCGCTAGCCAGTGGCACGGGTGGAAGGCCCACCACAATCTCGTCGTCGATTACTCCGACCCCACCATCTTGTGGCGCGCCAGCGCTAAAGCTGGTGACTTCGCCGCGCGGGCGAATCTTTACGGCAGCGTCTACCACGCGTGGGTCATCTTGGCCGACCACAGCCACATCGCCGAGGAAGGCCTTGGCTTTATCGAGGGCATAGCCTTCGAAGCTGCCATGCCAGTCAATATGGTCTTCCGCCAGATTTAACACGGTGCCCACCTGAGGTCGCAGTGACTTTGACCAGTGCAATTGGAAAGACGATAGCTCCACGCACAGCACATCCACGCGCGGTTGCGCGGCCAAGGCGGTAAATAGCGAAACGCCAATGTTGCCGGCCGCAGCGGCGCGCAGGCCAGAAGTTTCTTCATTCGCCTGCATCATGGCGGTCAACATGCCGGTGGTGGTCGTCTTGCCATTCGTGCCCGTAACAACCAACCAGGTCCGTGAAGGCCCAAAGGTTTCAGCTTGGTCGAGGCGCCAGGCTAGTTCCACATCGCCAATGACTTCGAGTCCAGCTGCTTGGGCATCCACCAACAGTGGTGAATTCGGGCGCCACCCGGGAGAGGTCACCACGACGTCAAAGCTAGAGGTAGCAAAATCAACCTCAGCGGGATCGATGGTGGCCACGCCCAGTTCAGCTGCCAGCTCATCACGAGTGTGGGCATTGCCGTCGGCAACGGTGACGTCGGCGCCAAGCTCACGCAAAATAGTGGCACACCCGCGGCCTGATACCCCACCGCCAGCGACCAAAACTGTTCGTGGAAGCTTCAGTGTGGAATCCATAAGCTAGTTCAGCCTTTCTTAAAGAATGCTGGCGCCGGTGGCAAGGAGCCATTCGCCGTAGAAAATGCCCACGCCGGCCATCGCTGCCATGCCGGCAAGCAACCAGAATCGGGTAACAACCGCCGTTTCCGGCCAGCCACCATTTTCGAAGTGGTGGTGAATCGGCGCCATGCGGAAAAAGCGCTTTCCGGAGGTCTTAAATACAAATACCTGGATGACAACCGATGCCGCCTCCACCACGAACAGTGCACCGATGATGATCATCAGCAGCTCCGTGCGGGTGGTTACGGACAAACCAGCGACGAGGCCACCGAGTGCCAAGGAGCCGGTATCGCCCATAAAGATTTTTGCTGGGGCCGCATTCCACCACAAAAAGCCCAGGGTGCCACCCAAACCAGCGGCAGCCAAGATGGCCAAGTCCAGCGGGTCGCGTACCTGGTAGCAACCAGCGACGAAGCCAGTTTCACAGGAGTTGCGGAATTGCCAGAACGTGATGATGGTGTACGCGCCCATGACAAAGGCGGTAGAGCCTGCCGCCAGGCCATCGAGGCCATCGGTGAGGTTGACGGCATTCGACCACGCGGCAATCAAGATGTACATAAACACCAAGAAAATAATGATGCCGATGATGGTGGGTCCGATGGCGATATTAAACGTCGGGATATCGCGCACAAAGGACAAGTGCGTAGTCGCAGGCGTTAGGTCATTGTCATCGGGAAACTGCAGGACCAATAGACCAAACGCCAATGCCAAGGCGAGCTGGCCCACCAGCTTCGCGGTCTTATTCAATCCAAGGTTGCGGGATTTGAATAGTTTGATGAAGTCATCGGCAAAGCCCAATGCACCGAGGCCCAAAGTCAAGCCTAGAACCAGGATTCCGGAAATGGTAAACCCGCCGGTTCCGGTAATTGAGCCATAGGTATTGACGGATAAATACGCGATGACAATGCCCGCCAGGATGGCCACGCCGCCCATGGTTGGAGTTCCGCGCTTGCGCAAGTGCGACTTCGGACCGTCCTCGCGAATCTCTTGGCCTTTGCCGGCGTTAGAGAAATATCGGATCAGCCATGGAGTAAAGAAGATCGCCACAAGGAAGCTGATGACGCCGGAGGCCATTATCTGAGTCATTGTTTCATCACTATCCTTTTAATCTTCGCCGTTGAGCAGGCGTTCAGAGACCAGCCACAAACGTTGTGCGTTGGAGGCTTTGACCAGGACCACGTCTTTCATCTCGCGTGCAGACCAATCTTCAACCCCCGCGGGCGGGGTGTTGAGGACGTCCTCGATGTGCCAAATGGCTTCATCGATATCCCGGCTAACCATAGTATTTATACCGCGTTCGGCTGCGGCACTAGCCATCGCCTCGCCATTAGCAGTTTCGCCAACAACAATCAGGGTGTGGACATCAAATTTCGCCAGCTCAGCACCTAGGCTGTAGTGCTCCTCGATGGCGTCATCTCCCAGCTCTCCCATTTCACCGAGAACAGCAATGGAGCGCGCATCAGGTCGGCCCGAGGTGGTATAGCCCAATGCTGCGATCGCAGCCCGCATAGAATCCGGGTTCGCATTATAAGAGTCATTGATAATGGTGACACCATCGGCACGGGTATGCACATCCATGCGGTGTGCAGACGCGTTACGATGCCCACTCAAAGAATCCGCCACTGATTCCACAGACAGTCCGGCCTCGATGGCTGCTGCTGCCGCGGCAAGAGAATTAGACACCTGGTGCACGCCGAAGACCTGCAAAGTCACCGATACTGGCTTGACGCCAGGGGCATGCAGAGTAAATGACGGGCGCGCGACGTTATCCAACGTGATGTTGGTGGCATAATAATCTGCGCCGACCGCTGGCGGGTTCGCCGAAGAATACGTCACCACTTTGGCGGTGGTTCGCTTTGCCATCGCCGCCACGAAAGGATCATCCGCATTTAATACGGCGACACCGCCCTCGGAGACATCCGGCAAAGATTCGACCAGCTCGCCTTTGGCAATCGCGATATTTTCCCGTGATCCAAACTCACCCAGATGCGCGGTGCCCACATTGAGCACTACTCCGATGCGTGGTGTTGCGATATCAGTGAGGTGTTTTATGTGCCCAATGCCGCGTGCGGAAAGCTCAGCCACGAGGTATTTGGTATCCACATCGCAGCGCAGCGCGGTATAAGGGTGCCCAATTTCATTGTTGAAAGAGCCGGGAGGCGCAACGGTTTCCCCGTCATTGCGCAAGATGGTGGCAATCAAGTCCTTCGTCGAGGTCTTACCTGCGGAACCGGTAACTCCGATGATGCTCAGATCGTGTTCTGACGTAAGCTTCGTCGTCACATAGTGCGCGAGATCAGATAACGCACGCACCACGGCGGCTGCAGAACCATCTGCATCATTGGCATAGATATCGGCATTCGCGCCGTCGCCTTCAATGCGCCCAGTGGGCTGAACAACGATTGCTGGAACGCCGACTTCTCGCGCTGCTAAGACCGCTACTGCACCTTGCTCGATAGCCTTTTCTGCAAAATCGTGGCCATCGACTTTCGCACCTGGAAAGCACAGGAAGAGCCCGCCTGGGGCAACCTTGCGCGAATCAAACTCGACGAACCCCGTCACGCGTGCGTCAGGGTCGTCGACGCTGTCTAAGGATCCTCCGACGATGTCGGCGATTTCCTTGAGTGTTAAGTCAATCACTTATGCCTCCCAGTGGAGTCGTCAGCGGCGTGTGCCTGTGCTGCTCGCTTTGATTGTAGTGCGCGGGATAGTTCTTCTCGGTCATCGAAGTGGTGCATGGTCCCTCCGATGAGTTGTCCGACTTCATGGCCTTTACCCACCACGATGACAGCGTCACCGTCGTGGGCCCAGTTGACCACGGCGTCGATGGCATCGGCACGCGATGCGATTTCAACAATCTCAACCGGCCGGTTGCTCTCTTCCGCGGCCTCCCGGGCGCCAGCCATGACTGCTTCACGAATTGGCGCGGGATCTTCCGTGCGGGGGTTATCATCTGTGACCACAACGAAATCCGCAGCCTTAGCCGCAGCAGCGCCCATCAATCCGCGCTTGGAGGAGTCACGGTCGCCACCGGCGCCCACAACAACTCCCAGGCGACCTTGCGCAGTGTTTCCGGCTGACTCTAGCTGGGACCGCAGGGTCTCTAGCACAGCTTCGATAGCTGCCGGCTTGTGCGCGTAATCTACGACGGCGACGAAGTCTTGGCCTTCATCGATACGCTGCATGCGCCCAGGGACGGCAACTTTGGTTAAGGCAGTAATAAAGGTATCCAAATCAATGCCCGCCGCACTGGCCATGCCGACGGCAAGCCCTGCATTGGCGATGTTGAAATCACCCGGCAGCGGCAAGCGGAAGTCAAAAGAACGCGCCATCTCTGCCTGGATGACTTCGCTCTCGCGCGGTGGGTTGATTTCCAGCGCAACTTGCTGCTCTCCCGTGGTCTCCACGGACTGTTGCCACGCCACGACGGTGCCCGGAACCAACAATTCACGAGTTCGTTCGCGCAACATTTCATCGGCTTCGGCGACCGAGCCTTCGTCGCCGGTATGAACAATCGCCCCGGTGGTAGAAACGACCGTCAGCGGAATGTCTTCGGCATCGACTTGGTCGGCTAGACGCTCTCCCCAATCATCATTAATGCACACCACGGCATGACGCGCGGCATTGTTGCCAACAAAAAGCTTCGCCTTCGCGGAGAAGTACTCCTCCATAGTGGGGTGGAAATCCAAGTGGTCCTGGGACAGGTTGGTAAATCCTCCGACAGCAAAGTCCACGCCTTGGACTCGGCCGAGGTCTAGGGCATGCGAAGAAACTTCCATGACCACATGGGTCACGCCCTCATCCACCATCCGCGCGAAAAGCTCTTGCAAGGTTGGTGCTTCTGGAGTGGTCAACTGTGTATCGACCGGGGTGCGGTTAATGCGTGTACCGGTGGTGCCAATCAGCCCGGTGGAATAGCCCGCAGCGAGAAGTCCCGACTCCAATAAATAAGTAGTCGTGGTTTTACCGGAGGTACCCGTTACTCCCAGAACTGTCAGATTCTGCGTAGGGTGTCCATAAATCTCAGCGGAAATATCACCGAGCACTGCGCGAATATCATCGACAACAATGATGGGGCGATCGAAGCTTTCCGCCGTATCTGAGCCGTTGAGGATGTCCACGCCGGCGGCATCGGTAAGCACTGCTTTGGCAGATGTCTGTGCCGCAAATTCTGCACCGTGGGTGCGCGTGCCGGGAACAGCAGCAAAAAGGTGTTCGGATTCGACTAATCGTGAATCCAAAGTAATGGCGTCCACGGTCACTGTGCCATCACCAATGATTTCACCGCGCGCGATTTCCGCCAACTTCTTTAAAGTCGTGGTCATGTCAGCTGCGTCCTTGTCTGTTCGGTCTTTATAGTCTGTGTCTTAACGGGCATGAAGTGTGCTGCTAATTCTGCGTCATTACCCATCGTTTTCCTTCGGGCGAAGTCGGAATGTTATCGCGGTTGAGCAACCAAGCTGCAATATCACTAAATAGCGGTGCGGCGGACTGTCCACCGGAACCATCTGGATTCGTGCCCGACTTGGGCTCATCGAGCATGATGGCGACAACGAAACGTGGGTCATCAGCAGGAGCAATACCGGCAAATGTAATCCAGTAGGAGCTTTCGGAATACGCACCGGTTTCTGGGTCTACCTTTTGCGCGGTGCCGGTCTTGCCCGAAAGCTGGTATCCCTCAATTTCATTGCCCATCGCGGTACCGTTTTGGACATACGACGGATCATCTTGGAAGGTCGAGCGGAACATATCCACGACGGTTCGTGCCGTCTCTGGCGAGACAACTTGAGTAGTCCCTGGTTCTTCCTGGGGAACGTCTTTGCCTTCAGCGTCGGTGATGTTGTCAATGATCCGCGGCTGAATAAGCTCACCATCGTTAGCCATTGCTTGATAGACACTGGCCATCTGCAAGGTAGTCCATGACATACCCTGGCCAATGGGTAGGTTGGCAAAGGTGCCACCCGACCACTGCTCGAGCGGTGGCAACAAACCAGAAGACTCATTCGGCAGCTCAATGCCGGTGGTTTCGCCTAAGCCGAATTTCTCCAAGTACTCGGCAAATTTTTCCTCGCCCAGTCGCTGCGCAATCTGCAATGTACCGACGTTAGAAGACTTACCGAAAATACCTGCGGTGGTATACGGCTCCACGCCGTGCTGCCACGCATCCGCCACAGTGACACCAGCAACGTCAATCGATCCCGGCACCTGGTGTACTTCTTCTGGAGTGGTCAGCCCTTCTTCGATCGCCGCCGCGGCTGTGACTACCTTGGCTACGGATCCTGGTTCATAGGGGTGCGAAATAGAACGGTTTTCGAAGTCTTTGCCTTCTTCGAGTTGTTTTTCAATATCCTTATTCGGATCGATGGTTCCAGAATTAGCCATCGACAGCACTTGGCCGGTAACGGCATCCAGCACCACGGCCTCGCCCATCTTTGCGCCGGAGTTGTCCACTGCCTGTTCCAGCTTCTGCTGGACATAAGTTTGCAAGTCCAAGTCCAAGGTCAGCTGCACATCGGAGCCATCGATAGCTTCGACTTCATCGCGCACCGTACCGGGGATCAGCTGCCCATCGGTAGAGACATCTTCCGTCGAGCGGCCATCAATACCGGTCAAAAGCGAGTCGCCGGAGGCTTCAAAGCCGAACTGACCCTGGCCATCCATGGAGACCTTACCGACGATGTTTTCAGCAATCGCCCCGTTGGGATACTGGCGAATATCTTGGTGGTCAGCTGCGACACCGTGGTACTTGTTGGAGATTTCCACGGCGATATCTGGATCGACATTGCGCACGAGCACTTCATATTGCGTATCGGCACGCAATTTATCCATGATCTGGTCTTCATCGATATCAGACGTTGATACCCCTGATTCCTCAATGGCATCTGGAATTCCCTCTGCCATTTCTTCCAGGCGAGCGGTGACGCGGTCATCGAGGAACTCATTTTGTTCCTTCTCGCTCATCCCAGCCAACTTATCGTCGTTTTGCGCTTCCAGCTCTTCTTGCTCACGAAGTTCATCACGCAAACGAGTCGGCGAAACAGTCAACGACCGTGCCGCCATGGTGTACGCAATACGCTGCCCGTCGCGGTCTACGATCTCACCACGGCGTGCCGGTTCGACATACACGCGCGTGCGCTGTGCTTCTGCTTGCGCTGATAATTCCGGTCCCCACACAATTTGCACCCAAGCCAAGCGGCCCACCAGTGCCATGGTCACAACGACCAAAATGGCAATCACAATGTTGAGGCGCTTTGCCATCATTGGGTGCTGCGCGAGGATCTTCTTCTTTACACCCTGCGGCGCAGGTTGCGTTGGGCGCGCCGATTGCGCGCGTTGAGCTTCTGCTCTCTGAGCGCCAGCTCGCTGAGCACCAGAGCGAGCAGCTCCGGCACGCTGGTCTTCCCTGCGGATATCGCCAGCACGGAGGTTTTCTCGATCAATAGAGCCTTGGCCGCGGGATGCGGACGCACCGTAATGAGCGCGATTGTCCCGGTCATCGGTAGACCAATCCCTGGATGCGTGCGAAGAAGGCCGCCGACCTCGTCCACTGCGACCTTCCTGGCGCCCCTCATTATTGCGGGAGCTTCCTCCGCCCCCATGTCGGCTACGGCGACGTGGGTCACCCGAATGTGGTGGAGTCACAGTGGTGTGTCACCTGCCTTCATAATGCTCAAAAATTTAGGAATACCCCGGGATAAAAGATTGCCCCATTAAGGATTGATTTCCCGTATGACTGTAGCCGGAACAGTCCTTTAGTTGTGGGAGGCATATCCCTTATTCACCAGACTGGTAGGGAGTATCCAGGTTTTCACCAACTGGTAACGGTCCATCTGCTGATTCTTCTTCAGTTGTTGGACGGGATTCAATTGCGTCATCTGCATTAACGTCACCTACGCGCTGCTGCTGGCCGCGTGGAACTGCGTTGAGTTCATCCGACACACCTTCAGTATCGCGTGGGTCACTGGTAGCTCGGCCGGTGCGGACCGGTTCGCCATTGACATCGATGATGGCTTCGGTGCCTTCGGTGGCAGGACGACGCTCTTCGACGGAGCCGTCTTCAGTTACTTCGACGATTCCAGGCTGGGTAGGAATGCCCATGTCGGCTTCTGCACCACGGCGCGCAACATCTGCGGAAGAGCGCACCTGCTCCAAATCGCGGTTGAGAGTCTCCAACTGGTTATCAAGCTGGGATTCTTGAAAGGTCAGTTGCTGAATACGGAAGGTCTGCGAGGTAGAAACACCCGAAAGCCAAACCGCTAGGATAACGCCACCGATGAGCAAAGCAATTGCCACAGCGGACAGGCGCGAGAATAAAGTGACCTTTTTAATGGGTGCAACACGACGCCCGCGCTGAGTGACTACCTGACGCGAGCCCAAGCGAGAGGTGCGCGGCGTCGGGGTAATCTGTGGGACTTCACGACGCGTGGTACGCGTTGGCGAGACCGTGCGCGTTGCGGTGCGTTGTTCTCCACGGGTGCTGCGGGTGCTGCGGGTCATGCGTGGGACCCGCGTCGGCGCGGTTCCGCTTGCCGCAGTCGCAGTGCCACCCTTTCGGGCAGGAGCAGGTCGGTCCATAACATCGGTCGATGTGGCCTGCGTGCGATTGGTACGTGTTCCCATGGAGGCTCTCTCTGTCCTGGTTGTGGTCGATCTTGCCATTTGATTAATCCCCTATCCCAGTTCCAGGTGGAATAAATGAATGCTCGCCTGCTAATCGTTCAAAAGCGCGCACGCGCACGGATGCGGCACGCGGGTTTTCTGCAATTTCTGCTTCCGTTGCCTTTTCAGAACCTCGGGTGATGGTCTTGAAATGAGCAGCGGTGCCCGGCAGATCCATTGGAAGGCCTGCCGGTGTCGATGACGTGGTCAGGGTCTTAAACGTAGATTTCACGAGCTTGTCTTCAAGCGACTGATAGCTCATAAATACGACCCGGCCACCGATGTTTAGCGCAGAGGTAATAACGGGGATGACTTGTTCAATGGCTTCCAACTCACCATTGACTTCCACCCGTAGCGCCTGGAAGGTTCGCTTTGCAGGGTGCCCACCAGTGCGGCGGGTTGCCGCGGGAATAGTGTTGTACAAAAGCTCGACGAGTCGAGCCGATGTATCAAAGGGTTGCTTGTCGCGTTCTTTCAGAACTGCGGAGGCAATCTTGCCGGCGAAGCGTTCATCGCCGTACATCTTTAAGATATGCGCGAGCTCACCATGGGAATAGGTATTGAGGACGTCTGCGGCGGTAATGCCCGCAGAAGGATCCATTCGCATATCTAGTGGGGCATCAACCTTGTAGGCGAAGCCGCGGTCAGCTTGGTCCAGTTGCATCGAGGACACACCAAGGTCAAAGAGTGCGCCGGCAACGCCGTGTTGACGTGCAATCTCGAAAACCTCACCGTCGCCTTCTGCGATGGCTGATCCAATCTCATCGAAGCGTTCATTGACTCCGACGAAGCGGTCGGCAAAGGGCGAAAGCCTTTCGCCAGCTTCAGCTAATGATGCCGCGTCTCGGTCAACGCCGATAACGCGTGCTTGTGGGAAGTTCTGAAGAAAATACTCGGTATGCCCGCCGGCTCCCAGGGTGCCATCAATGATGATTGCGTTCTCCCCTGCTGCTTCCACAGCTGGGGCAATCAGTTCAGCCATCCGCGCGCGCATGACGGGGACATGTCCGTGGTTGTCGTTGATATCGAAGTTGACGTCGGTGTTGCTCACGAGCTTGTCCCCCCCTTTCTGCTGGCTTTGGGCTTGAATTCGCACACGTATCCATGTCGAATATGTCTTCTTATTTGGGCACTGAGATGACTCGAGTGCGTATAGGGCCCTGTCCGAGGGACGCTCTGATATCGGGGAAGTACACCAGAACATCAACCTCAGACAGAGTCCTTACACGCACTCTCTCTAGTTTTCATTTGCCTTAGAGCAAGCCGCCGAGGACATCGTCCGCGTCAGCTGCCGAGTAGGCATCTTCAGTTTGCGACTGGTACTCAGCCCATGCGGCCGCGTCCCAAATCTCAAGGAAATCAACTGAGCCGATAACTACACATTCCTTAGAAAGGTTTGCGTACTTACGGTGTGCTGCTGACAGTGTGATTCGACCGCTTCCATCAGGCCTTTGCTCATCCGCACTGGCAGCCAGATTACGAATAAACGCACGCGCTTCCGGATTCGTTCGAGAGACTGCCGCTGCTTTGCGTGCTCGTTCCGCGAATTCCTCACGGGGATACACAGCCAAAGAGTGGTCTTGCCCCTTCGTCACCATCAGCCCTCCAGCAAGCTCATCACGAAACTTTGCCGGAAGTGTTAGTCGACCTTTGTCATCTAGCTTCGGAGTGTAGGTTCCGAGAAACATCCCGGGTCCACCTTCCTTGCCAAATAACGCCGGTTTCCTCTTGCAAATTTGAAGCGGTGGGAATGCTAGATTCTCACCACTTCCAACCCGCTGCGCCCCACTCTACCCCACTTTCCCCCACCTTCAACAGTTTTACACGCAAGCAATCTCCGCAATGACACCAAAGCGGCAGGTAGATGTATGAAAATTCAGTGGGGAGAATTCCCCAAAACGCTCATTCCCAAGCCCCAGGAGACACTTCTACACCTTTAGCAACACGCGCACCAATAGCAAATCCTCTTGCTTAATCAACTTGTTTCTCGCATTCCACGCACGAGCTGGCACTTTGCCATACAAAAGCACTTCCCCACCCCTGCGCCACGCGAAGTAGCCCAGGGTGGGGCAAAGCGGGGTTCGCGGGTGGGTGAAAGTGGGAAGTTTTGGAATCGCATGGCCATCAGAGGGCTATGTCGGGTTCGCCTTGGCCTAAGATCGCCACATGCCCCGGCCGCAGAAGCGACCGGGGCATGTGAAAGTAAAAGTTAGGGCACCTAGGGCACCGTGAGTGTCTAGCGCTCTTCAAATCGACGGCGGAAGTTTTCTTCTAACTTGCTCGCAGCGCCATTGCTATCGGCAGAGTTTGCTTTACCTGACTTGGACTTCCTTTTCTTTTTGGAAGCACCAGCGGAACCAGTTCGTGAGCCCCAAAGCATCCAAATTCCCGAGCCAAACATAACCAGGAATCCTGCGATTGAAAGAAGTACAAACCACAAGCTTGTTTGTGCCAAGGCGACGCCGCCCACCAGCATTACTAAACCAACAACGACAAGGGCCATGCCGCGTAAGGTTATTGCGCCGCCGGAGCCACCGAATGAAGAATCACTGGACACGGAGGCACCGAAGTTGGGATCCTCAGCAAGCAGCGACTTTTCGATTTCACGAAGTGCGCGCTGCTCTTGCTCTGAAAGAGACACTGTTCCTCCAATAAGTCCGGGCTATTAATTACGTATTAACTAAGCCAGTAAATCGTCACCGTGGTTTCTTTCCAGTATAACCGAGGCGCCGTAGTGCCCGATCATCAATTCGGTGACATTATTTCCTGTTCTACCTAATACAACGCTCACAGTAGCCAGTTAGTTCCCACTAGCGCAGTTTCCTGCGTCACCTTTTGTCGACGTTGTCCTCACACTTCTGGGGCGCCGTCTTAGGCGGCCTGGTCGCCTAGGCCATCAAAATCGTGCGTGCCAGTTTCGGTCATCTCCAGAAAGCGGGCGGCCAAATCCATCAAGTCGAAAACCACCTGGTCCGCCACTTCGCGGTCAATGCCTGACGCAAGGCGGGACCGAGTCCGAGAATATGCGCGGAATTTCTCCGCCCATTCTTTCTCCTCAGCCCCGACCAGCACCAAGCGATCCCATGCTGACGAAGGCAGGCGACGACGCTTCGACACTGTCGCAGATGCCGCAACGCAAGCTCCAGCAGTGCGCAGTCCAGCCTGGTATGCCTTCTCCAGTGCCTGGTCCATGCGGCCATTGCCTGCGTCCGCACGTGCATCGGCCAGCAAAAGGGCAGCCTGGGTCAGAAAACGCTGACGCTTCGAAGGCTGACCACCCTGTCGTTGAGTTCGTCGAGCGGTTGCGGAAATTACCTGTCCCATTGCCGTGCCTCCTTTTACTAGCTTGCGCAATGTAGCCCTAGTGCTGATGTGCCTATGACTTTAGAATCCCGTTCGTACATTCCACCTTCACTATAGCTCGTTTGTTCGAATATGGGAAGGTTCTTCCAGTGCATAAGGTTGCGGTGTTTCGAACACTGTGCGAAGGATGGCAGCAATATCTTCATGACAGTCCGCGCACTTTCATATTCAACAGGGGCAATGTCGCCCATAAAGAGCAAAAGTTTTGTTAGATAGAAGCTGTGTCTTTAAAAATCCGTCGCCTTTCGCCCCAGGAATTCGCGCTCAACGCCGGCCCGTTGGTGGATATCTACATCAGTGCCATGGGCTATGACCCCGCAATTCGTGATGGGCGGATCTTTTCTTGGCGACGTGAAGTCATTAGACCTGGCTTTACAGCCTTAATTGCAGAAGATGCCTCCGGGGTCGTTGGCCTCGCTTATGGCTTTGTGGGCACCCCCGATTCCTGGTGGGACCGGCAATTGCGTCTCGCTCTGCGCAAGAAGGGCGAATTAAGCGCCGAAGAGACAGAAGTACTACGCAGTTACTTCGAGGTGGCAGAAATTCACGTCTTGCCGCGCATGCAAGGCCAGGGTCTGGGCCGGCAGCTGCTTAATGAGCTGCTGTGGAACGCGCCCGGCAAGTGGGCGTTGCTGTCAACCCCGGAGGTCCCCGATGAATCCAACCGTGCCTTTGGCTTGTACCGGTCCATGGGCTTTACGGATCTCGTCCGCCACCACCGCTACCCAGGCGATGACCGCCCTTTCGCGATTTTGAAGTTGCCGCTACCGCTTTCATAAACACGGGAATGCTAAAGGTAGGCTAAAAGCCATGAATAATTCTGAGGCTTTCCACCAACTTCCAATAGCCGAAGTTCCTAAGCATGTACGTGCTGAACTCGCCGACTTTTTGAAAGAACGCGAACCTCAGATCGCCCAAATTGGCCGGCCCGTCACCAACGCGATTGAGCACCTTGAGCGCTTTATCCTCGGCGGCGGAAAGCGCATTCGACCTCTATACGTGTGGGCAGGATTTGTTGCCGCCGATGGTCTATTGGGCGATGAAGACCCACAAGCCGTGCTCCGCGCGGCATCATCGCTGGAGTTTATTCAATCGTGCGCGCTTATCCACGATGACATCGTGGACGCTTCCGATACCCGCCGGGGCAACCCAACGGTTCACCGCGCAGTCGAGGCCGAGCACCGTAAATTGGGCTGGACAGGCGATCCGGAAGCGTTCGGTCGCTCCGCCGCCATCTTGATTGGTGATATGTCGTTGGTGTGGGCTGAAGACATGCTCTTGGATTCCGGGCTTTCCCAGGCTGCGCTCCAACGCACCCGCGAGCCTTGGCGGGCCATGCGCACTGAGGTCATTGGCGGGCAATTATTGGATGTCTCGCTCGAAGCGGCAGCCATTGAATCAGTGGAGTTATCGGATTCGGTCAACCGCTTTAAAACGGCGGCCTACACCATCGAACGCCCGTTGCATTTGGGTGCAGCCATCGCAGGTGCACCGCAAAAGCTTATCGATGCCTTCCGTGGCTACGGCCGTGATATCGGAATCGCCTTCCAGCTGCGCGATGATCAGTTGGGAGTCTTTGGTGATCCGAAAGTTACCGGCAAGCCCGCCGGTGACGACCTGCGCGAGGGCAAACGTACCGTGCTGATGGCAATTGCCTTACAGCGCGCAGATGAACAAGACCCCTCAGCCGCACAATTTTTGCGGGACAATCTCGGCGCTACTGATGATCCGAGCGTTTTATCGAAGATGGCACAGATGATTGAAGACTCCGGTGCACCGGAAGAAATTGAACAGCGCATTGATGCTCTTACGCAGTCCGGGCTGGAATACCTCGCTGCTGCGCAGGTGAATTCGGAAGTGACAGAACTGCTGCGTTCTTTAGCTATTCAATCCACGGCACGAGCAAAATAAGGACTTCACATGGTGAAGCAAGCACTGACAATCAAATTGCCCAGCGCCTTAACCATTGGCGTGGTGGGCACCATCGTTTTAACCTTGGCGTCTTTTGCTGGTGGCGCTACCCGCAACCGTGGCGGCATTCTCGAAGCCCTCAACATTAGTATTGTCTCCGCCGGACACGGCAGAAATATCGGCATGACGCTGTTTTGGGTGGGCATGTTCTTGCTGATTGCCGCGTGGATCCTTGCCGGCAAATTCATCGTCGCTGCGAGCGTGCGGCGCAATACTGGCAATGTCACCGCATCTGCCAACCCGCCAAAGTTCGCCTTGGCTACTGGGTCAGTTCCGCCAGCAGTGGTTGACGAAACGGCCTTTGCCAGGATGCGCAAGACGATGTGGGCGTGGATTCTGCCACTACTTCTGGCAGCCCCCTTGTCTTCACGCGATGTGTATTCCTACCTCATGCAAGGTGCAATGGTCCGTGATGGCTTCGATCCTTATACCGAAGGACCAGCGGTTAATCCCGGCCCGTTTTTGCTCGAGGTCTCCCAAGACTGGCGCAACACCACCACCCCCTATGGCCCTTTGCACCTGTGGTTAGGCGAAGGCGTCACCCGATTGGTCGGCGATAACGTCACCATCGGGCTCTTTGTGTACAAGCTGATTTCGGTTCTCAGCTTTGCTGCTATTGCGTGGTCGATTCCGCTCATTGCACGTAAGCTCGGCGCCGATCCCACCCTGGCGCTGTGGCTGGGTGTGGCCAACCCGGTGATGATTCTGCACCTGATCGGCGGAATGCACAACGAATCCACCATGGTCGCGCTTGTCTCACTCGGTCTTTTACTGTGCCTGCACAACCGCTACATTGCAGGTCTCGCGCTCATCGCGGTCTCGGTCTCGATGAAGGCCACCGCCTTTATCGCCGTACCTTTCGTGGTGTGGTTGATGATGCACCACTACGGCCAGCGCATCAATAAGTGGCTCGCCTTTGTTGTATCCGGGCTCATCGCGGTGGTAGAAACTGTCGTCGTGGTCGCCACGATTACGTGGGCATCCGGCACATCCTCAGGTTGGCTGACAGAAATCACGGGCAACTCGAAGGTTATTAATCCCCTGGCTGGACCCACCGTGGCAACAGATACGCTTGCCCCACTTATCACCACGCTCAATGAAGACATCACCTACAACCAGATTCTGGATGTCATGCGTTCAGCGGCCACCATCTTCATGCTCTTAGGACTCGCCCTTATGTGGTGGCTGTTTCGAGCGAATCGTCGCGCGGCCTTCTTGGGCATTCCCGCGGCGTATCAAGTGGCGTTTATGTTCAACTCCGTGACTTTGCCGTGGTATTTCGCCTCGGTGATTTCGCTATTGGGCGTCGCGCGACCACCACGCTGGCTCATCCAGCTAGCTACCGGTGCCTCTGTCTTTGTCGCCTTGGCCTTTTCCGGCGACGGCAACCACCAGCTTTATACCTGGTGGTGGGTTCTCGGCTCACTCCTGCTGTCGTGGTGGGCGGCACACTGGATCTTCGATCGCAATGCCAAGCCCACGCCGCAGTTCACCTCCGATACCGCCCAGCCAGCGCTGGATGCCAGCTAAAGGCCCATCGCCTGCGCGCGGCGAATAACTTCGCGCGCAAGGTGTCCCTGCAGCCCGTCAATCGGGCGGCCGGGCAAGGAATCATCTTCGGTGAAAAGATATTCCAGGATTTCCTCGTCGCTAAATCCGCCGTCCGCTAACACGGTAATGGCACCGGATGCGAATTTATTGATCGCACCTTTGTCATTAATAAACAACGCGGGAACATACCGCTGGCCATCGCGGGTGTGCGCAATGAGTTTCTTGTCATTTAGTAAGTCATGCACCCGGGTGACCGCGATGCCTAGTTCATCAGCGACTTCGGGCAGGGTTAAAAGTTCATCCTTGCTCAACAAGGTATCCAAGTTCGTATTTTCATCCATCACGCCCTTTACTTTAGATCACTGTCTTGTTTCAGCGGTCACGTTGGTTGGCTAATTGGCTGATTTATCGTACATACTAGATCCCATGACACAGTTGGAAGTCGGAGATGTCCTTGAGCACCGGTATAGAATCGACCGGCCGATTGCTCGCGGCGGCATGTCCACTGTGTATCGCTGCGTCGATTTGCGCCTCGGTCGCGCACTCGCCGCGAAGGTCATGCACGAGCAATACAGCCAGGACGCCGTCTTCATTCACCGCTTCCGGCGCGAAGCCCGCGCCATGGCGCAGTTGACCCACCCCAACCTGGTCAATGTCTATGACTTCTCCGCCGAGGGCGATCCGGTCTATCTCATCATGGAGTTAATTACCGGTGGTACCTTGCGTGAGCTCACCGCCGAGCGCGGTCCCATGCCTCCGCATGCGGCTTTAGCGGTGATGCGCTCTGTGCTCACCGGTCTTATGGCCGTGCACGATAAAGGCTTAGTTCACCGCGATATTAAGCCAGATAACGTCCTCGTCAATGGCGACCACACGGTGAAACTCGCAGACTTTGGACTGGTGCGTGCTACCAGCTCGCAGACGGTCACGTCTAATCAGATTGTCGGCACCGTATCGTATCTCTCCCCGGAGCAGGTCACGGGAGCCAGCATTACGCCCGCTTCGGACGTTTATTCCGCAGGCATTGTCTTATTTGAACTGCTCACCGGCACGGTCCCCTTCTCCGGTGATACACCATTGGGGCACGCCATGAGCAGGCTAGATAATGCCGTACCCAGCCCGTCTTCCAGGATTGCTGGGGTGCCTCCGCTTGTCGATGCCATCGTCGCCACCGCCACCTCCTCCGACGTCGCAGAGCGCTTTGCCGATGCACGGGAGTTTCTCGCAGCGCTTGACGATGTCGCCGAGGAACTCAATCTGCCCTCCTACCTGGTGCCGATTCCGCACAATTCCGCAGCCGCGCGCACCGCAGCAGAGCCCACGAATATGCGTGGCATCGACTCCGGCAATGTCTTTGAACCCACCGGCTTTATTGACACCTCAGAGTCTGCGACCGCAGTCTTTGGCGACGACATCGCCGAGGAAGCCACGACCGCTCAGCCCCCTCAGGGCGATCCATACCCAGAACCGCAGAGCGCGCCGCATCGCGAGCCGTTGAGCTTTGAAACGCGCTACGACGGCCCGGAGCACGCTGCTCCTCCCGTTCAGGATCCTCCGCGCGGCCTTGACGGCAATATCCCGGGCATGCCACCTCCACCTGGCATTGCAGGAGCTGCGGGCGCTGCTGGAGCCGGAGCGGGTGCTGCTGGAGCGGGCGCTGCAGGGGTAGGCGCGGCTGGTTTGGGCCAGACACGCAACCACTATCCGGAAACACGCCTAACGCCACAGCAGGCGAGCGTTCCAGCATCTCAACAACAACAGCCGGCGCAGGCACCCGCGACTGCAGAAAGTGAACCGAGCATAAAGCCGCTGACAAATCGCTCGCCGGTAGCGTTTATCGTGTGGCTGGTGGTCATCGGCATCATCGTCGCCGGAGTTGGGCTAGCAGGTTGGTGGTTTGGCTCAGGATACTACGGCGGCACTCCCCTCTTTATCCGCTAAAGCACAATGTAAAGGAGGACCACGCAATTGCGTGGTCCTCCTTTTGTCTAGCGTCCGCGTCTATCGGTCGCTTTAACGTTCGCGCTTAGCGGTTTTGGTTGCGCAGCATCTCTGCGACCAAGAAAGACAGCTCCAAAGACTGGCGAGTGTTCAGGCGTGGGTCACACGCAGACTCGTAGCGTCCTGGCAGGTCGATATCGGTGATGTCATCAGCGCCGCCGAGGCACTCGGTAACATCCGCACCAGTAAATTCAAGGTGGATACCGCCTGGGTGGGTACCCAGCTCACGGTGGACCTCGAAGAAGCCTTGTACTTCATCCAAGACCTTGTCGAAGTGACGGGTCTTGTAGCCATTCGAGGAGGTAAAAGTATTGCCGTGCATCGGGTCAGATTGCCAGACCACCTTGTGGCCCGAGTTTTCCACCGCGCGCACAATATCCGGAAGCACTGTGCGGATGCGGTCGTGGCCCATACGCGTGACCATCGTCAAGCGACCTGGCTCGCGGTCCGGATCCAGTTTTTCCGCATAAGCTACAGCTTCGTCTGGGGTTACGCCCGGGCCAATCTTCAGACCAACCGGGTTGCCGATCAAGGCCGCGAAGTTGACGTGGAAGTCTTCCATCCCGCGGGTACGCTCTCCAACCCACACCTGGTGTGCAGATAGATCATAAAGATTGGTCTCGCCACGGCTATCCTGCGCCAAACGCAGCATGGAGCGCTCATAGTCCTTGAGCAGTGCTTCATGGGAGCAGTAAATGGTTGCTGCGCGCAGCGTTTCATCAGATACACCGCAAGCAGTCATGAAATTCAAGCCATTTTCAATCTCACGCGCTAGCGCTTCGTAGCGCGCGCCAGCACGGGAGGTCTGCACGAACTCACGATTCCACTCGTGCAGGCTGTAAAGGTCTGCGGTGCCCGAGCTCGTCAACGCGCGCACCAGGTTCATAGCGGCAGAAGAGTTCGCATACGCACGAATCATGCGTGCCGGATCATGGCGGCGTGCTTCCTCGGTGGGCTCTACGCCGTTGACGATGTCACCGCGGTAGTTGAGCAAACCATTGCCATCAAAATCAGAAGAACGCGGCTTGGCATACTGCCCAGCAATGCGCGCAAGCTTCACCACTGGGGTCGATGCGCCGTAAGTCAACACCACTGCCATTTGCAGCAGGGTCTTGATATTGCCACGGATGTGCGGCTCGGTATTGGACTCAAAAGTCTCCGCGCAGTCACCTCCCTGCAATAGGAAGGCTTTGCCATTAGCTACATCGGCAAGCTTGCTTTTTAGCTCTTCTACTTCCGGCGCCACCACGATGGGTGGAACCGATTCCAAGATCTTGCGAACGTTATCAGCTTGGGCCTGATCCCAATTGGGTTGCTGCTTAGCGTCTCGCTTGACGGCATCCTGAAACTTCTCTTCGATGCCTTCTGGCAACGGCGGAAGGTCAGGGAGTACTTCTTTAGGGATATCTACTGTCCAGCTCACAACTAGTATTTAATCATGGATAGACACTAAATAGAACATCCCCTAGCGCGTTGAGGCCCAATCGGGGCCGATCCCACCAGGTGGAATTATTTGATGGCGCGGTTGCCCGATGTCAGCGGTAGCACTTCCGCACAGGTTTTAAACTTCGCCAAGTTGTGCCGGGCATCAACTAAAGCGTCATGGTTACTATCGGGGATGGCGGGCAGCTGTGGGCGTCCGGCAAATTCCCAATACTGGCGCAGCTCTCGGGTGTAGCGAGGAATGCTGCGTGGAAGACTCGCCATATCTCCCCATAGCTGCGCGAGAACCACGTGGTCGTAGGCACCAACCCATGCCCACAGTTGAATAGGGGTCTTATCTTTGCTGAGAAAATCCAGCACTTCCGCGCGGATCGTATCTTTGGATTTCCAGACCGCATCACGCGGGCTGGGCAGTTTATCCAGCACATTCTCCCGGACCCAGGCATTTGCCTTGGCCGGGTCAAAGTCGGTGGAGACCGCGTAATATTCTCGGCCATCTTCTGCGACAATGCCGATGGAGACGAGCTCGATGGTTCGGCCGTCTTCGATAAATTCAGTGTCGTAGAAATAGCGCACGATAGTACAGCTTAGTCCTTGCCAGATGTGGGTCGAAGCACTGGGGCGCGCATAAGCATCTGTTGGATCTGCGGCAGGCTCGGTGGGTAGACCGTCCAACCGATAACCGGCAACTTGGAAACCGACCACAGCATAAGCCCGCCAGCGGCAGAAAGTCCCATGCACACGATGGTCCAGAACCAGGTGCTTTGCAGCAAGGTTTCGCCATCCATGGAAATTTCCCACTTGCCCACGATTTGGATGTAGTGATAGCCCACGGTCAACGCAATCGGGTGCCCAAGATAAATCGGCAAGGTATTGCGCCCGATAAACGCGAAGAAATTCGACACATATGGGACATACGCGATGCCAACAGCAAGGACCAAGGCCATTGGCAGCTGGAAGGTTTGCTCCACAAACCGCACCATCAACAAGACCTCTTCATGCCCCATGTAATCCATGCCCGGCAGATACCACGGTAGTGCAACTTCACCGGTGAATTGGTTCCACCAGCCGCGGGAGAAATACCCCACCGCATAAGTGATAACGGCAAAAGAAAGTGCTGCCACGTTGAGGCGGCAAACCGCAGCCACGAAGGTCGTAATAGCCTGACGGAGATATACGCCCATGAAAAACAGGGGCAGGTACATCACGGCCTTGCCGACGAAGTAGAAATGCTCGTTTAAAGGCAGCAGCAAGACTGGAGCGAAGCTAATCAGCATCGCTAGCGCTGGGTGCAGCTTGCGCACTGCCACCAAAGCCAAGTTGAACAAGATCAGGGCATGCAAGAACCAACCCATGTTGTGGCCCAGAAGTAGGTTGAGTCCCAACTCCCGCCAAGTCAATGGCTCATTGCCAAAGACCCATTGCCACTCAAGGTTTTTCGTCCACAGCTCGAAGCTGACCCAGAGCAGGTATGGGACGAGAAAGAACCACACGCGCTTGATCAACACATCACGCAGCGTGTACTGAAGAATCTTCGTGGAGAAATATCCAGAGACCACGAAAAACAATGGCATGCGTAGCGGATCCAGCCACGTGTTGATTTGGTAGAGCCAGGTGGATTCTCCTTCTGGGACACCAATGCCAATATGCAGCAAGACGACGCCAAGGATGGATATACCCTTGGCAACGTCCGGCCACACTAGACGCTTTTGTGCACTCACTTGTTTGGTTCAGCACCCTTCGGATAACCGAGGCCTTGTTTCAACGATTCTTTGACCTCGGATGCGTAGACATCAACGTACGGTTGTTCTGCCAGTTCAGCAAGCCTCAACATGAAAAAGTCAGTAAACTTGCGCGCGGTTTCATGGTCCGCGACATCGAGTCCTTGCTCGTGTGCCCACTGGTGGGGGTTGATGGGTTTACCCACGCGAGTTCCTACCCGTACGGGGCGTGGAATCCAGGTGCCAATCGGATTGGCTTTGCGTGAGTTAAACATGGCGATGGGAACAACATCAGCACCAGAATCCATTGCTACCCGTGCCATCCCGGTGCGTCCGCGATAGATGCGGCCATCGGGAGAGCGAGTGCCTTCAGGATAGATACCGAACAGATCGCCTTCATTTAAGATTTGTCGCGCAGAATTGAGCATTCCTGCAGCAGAAGACTTCGCACTGCGGTCAATAGGCACCTGGCCTACCGAGGTGAAAAACCACTTCTGTAGACGTCCCACTAGCCCTGGGCTATTGAAGTACTCCGACTTGGCAATAAATTTAATCTGCCGTGGGCACAGCAAAGGAAAGTAAAACGAATCCATGACTGACTGGTGGCTGGACGCTAGAATCGCTGGCCCGGATTCCGGGATATTGTCTACCCCTTCAATCCAGGGACGGTTCCAAATTCGCAGCGCGGGGCCGAAAAGGATGTGCTTAAAAGCCCAGTACCATCGGTTCTTCATAGCCATGGTTCGTTGTCCTTTTCTTGCTAATGCCTAATTGTTTACTGTGTAACTGCGAAATACGTTGTCTATTTAGGATACGCAAGCACCCGCGCGCGCCAAATCAGCCGCGCCAATCATGCCCGCTTGAGATCCTAAAACAGCAACTTTTACATCAGCTACATCGCGGTAACCAGCACCAACAATACTTTCACGCATGGTTTGGCGTGCGAGATCCAAAAATAGATCGGATTCCCGGGACACTCCCCCGCCCAAGACGATCAGTTCTGGGTCCATAACATCGCAGACCATGGCCAGTCCTTTACCAAGCCATTGGCCGAAATCTTGCATGACGGCAACGCCCAGCTCGTCTCCTGCGCGAGCAGCAGCGACGATTTCCTCGCTGGTTGCTACTTCTGGCAGCACCGTTTCATACTGACCACGCAATTGCGCCGCGGTGTCCGGAAGTGCAGTACCCGACGCATAACGCTCCAAGCAGCCGTTTTTGCCACACGAACACGGCCGACCATCTGGTACGACCGTAAGGTGGCCAAACTCAGGCGCAATACCGAATGCGCCGCGGTAGATCTCGCCGCCGCTCATCAACGTGGCACCGATGCCGGTTCCGACTGCAAAGAAGACCCAGTCCCGAGCCTTTTGACCCGCACCGAAGCGTGCTTCGCCCCACGCGGCAGAATTGGCGTCGTGTTCTAAGCGCACGGGCATGCCGATGCGATCTTCGATGTTTTGGCGCACCGTCGCATTGCGCCACGGCAGGTGCGGGGCAAAGCGCACGATGGTGCAGGTGGGATCAATAAAACCCGCCACCGCTAGGCCCACGCTGGATACCTTGTGCTCTTTGCGCAGCTCCAGCACCAATTTCTCAATGCTATCTTCCAGATCAGCTGCATTGTGTGCGGTGGGCACGGTCCTGGTATCGATGACCTGTCCGGCAGCGTCGACGACGCCGGCGCGGACATTGGTGCCCCCGATATCAAAACCAATCGCAAGCTGCTGGGAAGCATTATTCATGGATAATAGGATATACGTCAGTGAACGTTTGAGATAATCGAAACCCCATCATGCGGGTTAGATATCAGGGTTTAGGGCTATCCGCAGCTGCTTGCCCATTACGTCCCAGGTCCAATTTTCTTCGACGTGTTCTCGCCCAGCCTGCCCCATCGCAGCCGACTGCTGCGGGTTGGAAAGCATGGTGACCAGCGCGTCTGCAATCTCTTGGACATTATTGCCATCAATAACAACGCCCGTTTCCGCGGTGATGGTCTCTGGCGCACCGCCGGAATTACCGGCAATAACCGGCAACTGCGCCGCTTGGGCTTCCAGATAGACAATGCCCAAACCTTCCACGTCAAGCCCACCACCGCGCGTGCGCACCGGCATGGCGAAGACATCTCCGGCCGCAAAAGCTAGTGATAATTCCGCATCATCTTTGGCTTCCTGGATGATCGCGTCTGGTGCGTACATCTTCGCCAGTACTTCTAAGGTCGAGCGATACCGCCCGCGCCCGATAATCAAAAGCTGAGCGTCTGGTACTTGTCCTCGGACAATCGGCATGGCGCGTAAAAGCTGGTCCTGGCCTTTGCGCGGAACCAACCGGGAAACGCAGAGGATAACGGGAGCCGAGGGGGCATCGACAAGCCCAAAGTGCTCTTTTGCCTGACTCTTATTTTCTGCTGCTGCCTGAAATGAGCCAACCGAAACCGCCGAGGGCATATGCACCCAGCGTGGGTGTGGACCAAAAGCTTTGTGAAAGCGCTGCAGCGTGTACTGCGAGATGTAGGTGATGCAATCAGCGTAATTGCCGATCAACCGCAAAGCCTGGCGCGCACCGGGCAGCATGGACCACCCCACTTCATGACCGTGAGTGGTGGCCACCACTTTTTTCGCACCTGCCTGCTTGGCAGCCTTGCCCATCAACGCCAGGGGTGCCGCTGCTCCAAACCAGACAGTGTCGATGTTGTGGGCGCGAATAAGCTCCTGCATCCGCCGACTGGTTGCCGCGGTAGGAAGCATGACTTTACGCGGCCACCGCAAGACCGTATACGCGGCCTTACTATCGAATTCCCGTGCCGCCGTGGCATCTTGCGTCGACGCGAATACCACGACGTCGTTGGGATCCAAACACCCTAGGAAATCCCGAAGGTATGACTGAATCCCGCCAATTGTGGGCGGGAAATCATTGGTGACAAGAAGCGTACGCGGCATATTAGTAGACTACCGCGCGCGTTAGTAGCGCGAGGCACCGGAAATAGGCATGGAGTCCACAGGGACGACCTGAACTGGAACGCCGTACGTCGACGCATGAACAATCTGGCCGTTACCGATGTACATTCCGACGTGGGTGACACCTGGGAAGTAGCCCACGAGATCACCTGGCTGCAGTTCATCAACGGATACCGACTGGCCACCGGCGATCTGTGCCTGGGAGGTGCGCGGAATGGTCTTACCGTGCTGCTGGTAGGCCCAGTACATCAAACCGGAGCAATCAAAAGAGTCGGGGCCAGCTGCACCCCAGTCATAAGGAGAGCCCTGCTTGGATAGCGCTGCGGCTACTGCACCTGATGCATTGGCTCCGAGCTCTGCTAGATCCACCTTGCCCAGCGGGCTATTTTGATTCTCCCAAGCCTCGCGCAATTCCGGGCTTAAAGAATCCACCCGCTCTTCAATCTCCTGCTGGCGCTTCTTCAGATCATCACGGTCTGCCACAACGGCATCACGCTTCTTTTCCAGATCTGCCTTAATCTTTTCGGCCTCTGCGACAGCATCAGCCGCCTGCGCGCGTGATTCCTGCGCCGCATTCGAGATATCCGCGATCGAATCTAAAGAACGCTTGGCATCACGAGAAATGGCTCCCAAGTACCCCAAGCGCTCAACAGCGCTGGTTGGATCCCCGGAGTTAAGAGTGGCAATGAAAGGATCCAAGGTGTCCCCGCGGTAGCGCGACTGCGCGATGCTATCGACGTTGATTTGCTGAGCCTTCAGCATTTCTTCTGCATCCCCGGCAGCTTGGGAGGCCTGCTGTGCCACGGCTTCGAGGTCTACCAGCTCTTGTTCTTGCGCGGCCAGTTCATCTTCTAAGGCCTTGACCTCTTCATTTTTGGCAGAGACTTCTCGCGCGACCTGGCCGACTTGTTCAATAAGACCGGAGACATCCTCCGTCTGGACGTTGTCGACTTCTTGTGCCTCGGCAGAGGGCATGGCAATCGTGTGCGCACCTAGCGCTGCACAAAGGGTAAACGCCGAAACAGTGGCCGCGAAGCGACCACGGGAGGAACCAAACACTAGTGGCACGGTAAGACTTTCTGACTGCAGAGCTTTTAATACTCAAGTAACTATAATGACGAAGCTTCGATTAATCCAGCTTTAAGTTACAACTTTGATAGACACCACAATTACGAACATCACCTGCAAAAACAACTAACATTTCCACAGCGACTAGAAGTCTATACATTCGCGACAAAGCTAGTAAAGTACTGGATTTTGGCTGGGAAATTCATCGACGACTTAGCAGGAATTAAGTATAAGACAACGAAAAAGCCTCCCACCGCTTCCGGAATACACCGGAGTTGGTAGAAGGCTTTAAGTCACGCGCAGCTTTAGCTATTAGAAGCGAACTGCGGAGTGAATTGGCATGTAGTCGAGCGGACGCTCGGAAACAGTGGAGCCAGAGTTCAGGGAGTCCACGATAGTGCCGTTGCCGACGTAGATGCCAACGTGGGATGCGCCGCCGTAGTAAGCAACGATGTCACCTGGCTGCAGGTCGGAGATAGCCACTGGGGTACCACCGGAAGCCTGAGCCTGGGAAGTACGTGGGATTTCCTTACCAGCCTGAGCGTATGCCCAAGAGGTCAGACCGGAGCAGTCGAAGGTGCTTGGACCAGCTGCGCCCCAGCCGTATGGGGAACCAATCTTGGAGTAGACAGCGTCAACCACCTGCTGACCGGTGCTGCTAGTTGCTGGCTGAGCAGGTGCCTCTGCCGAGTAGTTAGTGGTAGAGGTGGTTTCCTGTGCGGACAAGGAAGGAACGTACTGGTCAACGTTCGGGATCTGGTCGATGTTTGGAACATTCTCCAGACCTTCTACATTGAAGGAGTAGTCAGTGTTAGGAACTACTACTTCTGCTGCGTTAGCAGCTGCTGGGCCGGCAAGAGTTGCTACGGCCGCGATTGCGGTGGTGCCTGCGATACGACGAACGGTCTTAACGTTCTGACGACGGTGCTGTGCCACGAAATAAACTCCAAATCATCTTGCGCGTCTACTCCGACACATTTTCATGAGCGTTCCCGAAAACATTTACAGCAGCAATTGCCGTTTACAATCAAACAGTGAACTCACTATGTTGTGTTCGTAGCTCTGGCCCTAAGGTGTGGGCCTAACGTTCTTTGGAAAGCTTCACCTTGAAGCTAACCTCCGCTCGGCCCCACCAATATGAAGGTGGAACCAGATACGACGCTTTAAGTTGTTGTTATTCAAATTGGCTACCGGGTTGGTAACGCAATGTCTCAAACAGGTTACGAAACAATCACAAACTTTGTCGAGTTTTGAAGTGTGCGTGTCGCCGTTATCGTCTCGTTACCTTATCGATATCTAAAATTTCCCTGTTTTAGTTTCCGCACGCAATATCTTTAGCCCCAACACAAAACTGAGAAAAACCTAGCACTTGCTGGACTAAAGCAGGCGATCATATACCTTTAATGACAAATCTAAATTTCACGAGACGATCGATCACTCATAACAAATCCCATTTGTGCCATTACTCACATAGTTGCACCATTTGCCCCAAACACAGCATTTGTAACACCAAAGGCAGACACAGATAGACAAAACGCAACGTGCAAATGAGAGCGTGTCATCCCCAGACACGGCCCAATGTTTGGTGCTTCGTGCCGAATAAACTCCAGCCACTGCTTCCGCTACGCCACGACAACTAATTAGACCAGTGGCATTCTCTCCTTATATATAAGGAGAAAGTACTGCGATCAACGCATCTCGTAGCCAAGCCCGTGCACCACCAATCGGCGAACGAAACCACCGAGAGAGACAGAAACAGCCCACAATTCCCCTACAGGCGTTTGCATGAACTAAACCGTCCGTTGCCCCCATCAGCGTGCCGCGAGCCCCCTGGTGGCCATCCAGAACAACGGGCGCACACCACATCGCCTAGTAGTTACCCTTACAAGCAAAGGGACGGGGTTATGCGCCTGAGCCTCCTGCGGCACCTCACTGCGGCACACAGGTCCGCTAACACTGCCTGATTGAGCCGGGATAACGTAGCCGTGCCCAAGAAGAACAACGAGGGGCAACCCTGGCTCTGACTCCAACTTCTATTGAGCTGACCTACGGTTCGTTGCCTAGAAATAGCGAAACCCGCTGGGCTACTTCTAGGAAGTAACTCAGCGGGTTGTGAGCGCTTTAGGTTTCTAAACTTACAAGGTTAGATGAAACCGTTTTCTTCGTCATCGCGACGGTTGGCTTCGTTCAAACGACGCAGCATTTCTGTTTCTTCAGCTGCATTGTCTGAGTGGTGCTCGTGGACGCGACGCATCAGGTCAGGATCGTCTGGGGAGAAGGTACCCTGCACCTCGGAGTCAGCCAGACCCAATTGGTTGAGCTGCTTCGGTACGTAGGAACCCGAGTACTCCAGTGGGACTGCGTGGCCGTGCTCATCAACAGGACCCAGTGGCTGGTGAACCTCAATGAAGGCACCGTTTGGCAGCTGCTTGATGACACCGGTCTCGATGCCGTGCTCTAGGACCTCACGGTCAGAGCGTTGCAGACCAACACAGACAGAGTAAGTAATCCAGTATGCCAGTGGAGGCAGTACAACTAGACCGATACGTCCAACCCAGGTCATCGCGTTCAGCGAAATCTGGAAGAAGTGAGCGACGTGGTCGTTACCACCGGACATGGTTACCAGCAGGAAGAAGGTAATGGCCATTGCACCGATTGCGGAACGAACTGGAACGTCGCGTGGACGCTGCAGCAAGTTGTGGTGCGCATCGTCGCCGGTCATCTTCTTCTCAATGAATGGGTATGCAATCAAGAGCACAACCATCAGACCACACAGCAGTGCGACCCAGAATGCAGACGGAATGGTGTAGTTACCGAGGTAGAGCTCCCAAGCCGGCATAACACGGGCAACACCGTCAGTCCACAGCATGTAGATATCCGGCTGCGAACCAGCAGAAACTTGGGACGGGTTATATGGTCCAAGGTTCCAAATCGCGTTAATCGTAAGCAGACCAGACATCAGAGCCAGGACACCAGCGGTAATCAAGCCCATTGCAATTGCCTTCGTAGCGAAGACAGGCAGGATTCGAACGCCAACAACGTTGTTCTCCGCACGACCAGGTCCAGGGAACTGGGTGTGCTTCTGGAACCATACGAGCAGAACGTGAGCTGCGATCAAGCCCAAGATAATGCCCGGCAGAATCAGAACGTGAAGGATGTAGAAACGGTCCAGCATCAAGTCTGATGGGAAGTCGCCACCGAAAATAGCCCAGTGCATCCAGGTACCGATAATCGGCAGACCCAAGATAATCGCGGACATAATACGGAGACCAACACCAGAGAGCAGGTCATCTGGAAGGGAGTAACCCATGAAGCCTTCGACCATGCCCAACAGGATCAAGGAACAACCGATGATCCAGTTAGCTTCACGCGGACGACGGAACGCACCGGTAAAGAAGATGCGACCCATGTGAGCCACCATGGCCATCATGAACATCAGTGCAGCCCAGTGGTGCATCTGACGGACAAACAAGCCACCGCGAACCTCAAAGGAAATATCCAACGCGGTTGCGTATGCACGAGACATCTCCACACCATTAAGCGGAGTGTAGGCGCCGTCGTAGATGACCTTCGTAATGGAAGGGTCAAAGAATAGTGCAAGGTAGACACCCGTCAGCAACAAAATAATGAAGCTGTACAGGGCGACTTCACCAAGCATGAATGACCAGTGCGTTGGGAAGACCTTGTTGATCTGGGTTCGTACGACACCTGCGGCGGGAAGCCTAGTGTCGAGATTATTACCAATATTTCCGAGTTTATTGCTCATTATGACTTACGCTCCCAGAATGCCGGGCCGACAGGCTCGATGAAGTTGCCCCGTGCCACGAGGTAGCCCTCTTCGTCCACGGTGATCGGCAGCTGTGGCAGTGCACGAGCAGCAGGTCCGAAGACCGGCTTGCCGTACTGCAAAGCGTCGAACTGCGACTGGTGGCAAGGGCACAGGATTCGGTTGGTCTGAGCCTCGTACAGCGAGGTTGGGCAACCGATGTGAGTACAAATCTTTGAGTACGCATAGTAATCGCCGTAGTGGAAGTCTTCCTGACCTTCACGCTCAATTGCGTTCTGCGCATCTTCGTGACGCAGACGAATCAACATAACGGCGTTGCGGTTACCGTGAATGGAGTGCATGTGGTTTTCGTATACGTCCTTTTGTGGATCGTATAGCTCACCGTCATTGACGTCAGATGCAGCCAATGGGAATACAGTCTCCATACCACCAGCAGCAAGATCCTCAGGTTTTACACGAACCAGACGGGATACGCCCTGGGTGGTGTAATGGCTACCGGATTCGCCTTCGTGGAACTCAGCAATAGTGCCAGTGTCACGTGCGAGGTAGAGCTTGACGCCCTTTTCCTGCAGCGTCCAGCCAGAGGTCCACAAGGTGCCGTCGCCCATGTAGTTGAGTTCATGACGCTTGCGCCATGGGTCGCGGATCATGCCGCCCAAAGGAGCAACGACAACCAAGCCGAAGAGCACTGCTGCTCCGCCAAGAAGACCCTGCATGGTCTTACGACGACCAAGAGTGGAAGTCTTCCAGGAGTCGTTCAGAAGAGCGGTCAGAGTACGACGGTCAATCTCATCGGAAGGACCGTCGTGGCGACGCTGTACCGAAATCTCTTCCGGCATAATCTTCTTCACGAACTGAACGATGGCAAAGCCCAAAGCGATAATGGACACACCAGCGGTCAGACCAAGCAGTGGGGTGTAAAGGTTGTGCCAAATCAGGCCTTCTTCACCGTGGACCTTGAATTCCCACGGCCAGAAGATGTAGATGCCCAGGAAAGCCAGAGCACTGATGACCGCAATAACCAACCAAATGTTGATTCCGCGAGCGGAACGCTTTTCAGCCGGATCGCCGGCGACTGGGAAACGCTCCTTGCGGAACGCTACAGTCACGTCGTCCAATTCAGTGCCAAGGGCTGCGAGCTCTTCGTTGCTCATTCCCTTGAGTTCATCATCGGTGTAGTTTCTATTTACATTGCTCATGAACGCGATCCCATCCACATTGCAGCAGCACACAGTGCGGTGATGCCGATAATCCACATAGCCAGACCTTCAGCTACTGGGCCAAGACCACCAAGGCCCCAACCGGCTGGGGAAGGAGTCTCGCTTGCAGACTTGATGTAAGCGATGAGGTCCTTCTTCTCATCAGCAGAGAGCTGACGGTCGGAGAACTTAGGCATGTTTTGTGGGCCAGTGAGCATAGCCTGGTAGATTTCCTGCTCGTTTGCAGGTCCAAGCGGTGGTGCGTACTTACCGGAGGACAAGGAACCGCCCTTGCCGGTGAAGTTGTGGCAGGATGCACAGTTCATACGGAACAGTTCGCCACCACGGGCAACGTCCTCAGACTGAATCTGACCGTTGTAGTTGGAACCACGAAGTTCTTCCATCGCAATGGAGCCGTCTTCGTTGTACACAATGTCAGGTCCGCCACCGTTGGCTGCTACATATGCGGCAAGAGCAAGAGTCTGCTGCTCGGTGTAGCGAGGAGTCTTGCGCTCAGCCTGAGCGTCATTCGACATCATCGGCATACGACCGGAGTGAACCTGGAAGTATACGGAGCCCGCACCAACGCCAATCAGCGAAGGGCCGCGATCTTCGACACCCTGCAGGTTTGCACCGTGGCAAGTAATACACGCCACGTCGTAGATGTCATTGCCCTCTTGAATAAGAGCCTGATCGTCACGCTGTGCGGTCGCAACTTGCGCGTCTGGGGTTAACGCGGTTGCCAGTACACCTGCGCCAGTAAGTCCAACGGTCAAAGCAAAGGCGCCAGCGAGGGTTCGCTTGACCTTGCGGTTGCGCCGCTTCTTCTTTGCCCCGACAGCTTCGGGCTGTACGCCCGGCTGCTCGGGAACTGGAGTGGAATTCGTATCCATCAGTTTCCTTATTTATGTTCGTTTCGCGGAAAGTGAATGGCTTTCGGCCGTCACTTAAGTTTTGAAACCCGGTATGTCGGGCTTACTGAACTAGGTAGATAACGACAAACACGCCAATCCAAATAACGTCCACGAAGTGCCAGTAGTAAGAAACTGCCATAGCGGCGGTTGCCTGTGCCGGCGTGAACTTGGATTTCGCGGTACGCATCATAATGACAATGAAGGCCACAATGCCCGCAGACACGTGAATTGCGTGGAAGCCAGTCAAGATGTAGAAGACTGAGCCAAATACGCTGGACTGAATAGTCACACCGTGGTGGATCATCTCGTACCACTCGTAACCAACAATGCAGATAAAGATAAGACCCAGCATGATGGTTACTGCGTACCAGACGCGAAGCTTATAAACGTCACCCCTTTCTGCTGAGAAGACGCCCAACTGAGATGTAACGGAGGAGAGGATCAAGATCGTGGTGATCAAGAAACCCATCGGCACATTGAGCTGAGCAGTTTGCTCAGCCCAGTCGCCGCCCTGGCCGTTAGCGCGCGATGTGAACCACATCGCGAACAGTCCGGCGAAGAACATCAATTCCTGAGACAGGAACACGATGGTGCCTACGCTGACCAAATTGGGTCGGTTCAACGTAGCAACACGTGGTGCTGCCATACCTTGGTTTGAAACTGCGCTCGTCACGCCTACTAGTATGGCTGTTTTAAACCCCTAAGTCATCTCATTCCCCCCGATCCGCTTATTGCTTTTTCACCCCGCATTCAGCTTCTTTCGAGGAATTCAGCAAACTCTCCGTCTCTTCGGACTGGGCACTTATATTGGATATCCAAAGTCTTCATCATTAACGCTGGTCATCGATTCAATTCCACGCCCCCATAGATACCGACCGAAAACCCATCAGCTCCTTGGACAGAACCAGCGCCGGTTTGCAACCACCAGCAGTCAGCGGGTCTTGTTAGAAAAATCACATCCCCCTTATGTCCGGATGCCCATATTTGCAACTTTCGGTTGACCCCCGCACTGAAAAGCCGCTCACGTGCACGTTTAGGGTTTTACACGTCATTTTATGCAGTGATTTCGCTGCCTGCCCTCCCCCGCCCCGGCACCAAATCCTGCATTTTCCAAGTATTTCTAGTTTTCGTGGAACTATTTGGGAACCTATCCGACGCACGTCAAAGCCCCCACCTACAAGGAGTAAGTGAGGGCTTGAGAAGTTTGACGCGAAGTTACGTACTTAGCAAACGATTAGTGCTTTTCCTTTGGCATGCCGTACTGCAGGGACAGCATGGTCGCAGACCAAGCCAGCAGTACCAAACCAAGCACGATCATCCACAAGAAGTAGAAGGCCAGTCCGTAACCCAGGACCGCAATCGACATAGACATGACGAATGGCCAGATGGAGCCTGGGGAGAAGAAACCGTAGATACCAGAGGCATCTTCAACTTCAGCCTCTTCCCAGTCTTCGGGAAGAACATCTACTCCGCGGTCGGTGATGTGAAAGTAGCCACCGAGCATGAAGGAGAAGAGGACCGCCATAACGAAGGCAACGATACCTACAGATTCCGCGCCGCCGCGAGAAGCGTCATTATCCATGTAGGCGGTGCCCAATGCGTACAGCACCAGCGCGATGAAGAGATAGACGCCGATTGAGTAGAAAGTTTTTGCACTAGCTTTCATGTCTAGTTACTCCTTTTCCCTTATGCCTTAGCGCTAACGTCCACCGCGTTGTCACCGTCGCGAGTTCCCTCACGGGTGCTGTTGAACGGAGCGGTGCTGGTTGCGTATGGGTCTTCACCAATGGAAGCCAGTGCCTCAGAGTTAGGAGCATCAGGATTATCAATGCGGAACTGCATGTATTCCTGGAACGCTTCTGGACTTACGGTACGAAGCTCAAAGTTCATCATTGAGTGGTAAGTACCGCACATCTCTGCACAGCGGCCTACGAATGCGCCTTCTTCAGTAATTTCAGAAATCTGGAAGCTACGCTCCTGCTGGTTAGCCTCTGGGTGAGCGTAGGTATCACGCTTGAACAGGAACTCAGGTACCCAGAACGAGTGGGATACGTCGCCGGATGCCAAACGGAACTCGATTGGAGTATTGGTTGGCAGTACCAAGACTGGAACCTCGTCGGTGGTACCCAGGGTCTCAATCTCATTGAAGTTCAAGTAAGAAAGGTCACCCATCGACTGTCCGTGAATTGGGTTGGCATTCTTCATGTCTTCTGGATCGGTTGCCGCTGCCTCAGCCTGAGCCTGCCGCTCGTCATCGCGACCGTCATATTCGGAACCAGTTGGAGAAACCTCAGAAGCCAAGTTGGCGTAACCGAACTTCCAGTTCCACTGGAAAGCGGTGACGTCTACGGTCACTTCCGGGTCCTTATCAAGGGCAACAACCTTTTGCTGGGTCTGAACGTTGAAGAAGAACAGAACCATAATGATAATGACTGGAATAACCGTTAAGGCTAGCTCTAACGGCACGTTGTACTGCAAAGCCTTGGGGAATTCCCCCAGGCCCTTCTTTTTCGCGCGCTTCGCCGACCAACGGAAAATCGCCACGAGGAAAAAGCCCCACATGATGATACCGATGATCCAGGCCACTACCCAGACCCAGATCCAGTAGTTGTGCATGGCGTGAGCCTCAGGGGTAATACCGTCTGGCCAACCGAAGCCGAGAATGTTACTCATTGCCTGTGGTGGAGCAACCTCACAACCTGCCAAAGCGGCGCCGCCTAGCGCCAAAGCGCCAGCTAGCCCAACCTTGCGGGTAATGGTGCGCTCTTTACGCTGTCCCACGTGTGTTCTACCTTTCTGTCCACACAAACTTCCCAAACGCATCTGCTTTCACACAGAGCATTCCTATCCATTGAGGATAGTGCATTCAGGCAGGTTCTTATGCTTTCTCACATCAGTGTAAGGAAGCATAAGAACTACCTGAGAGTGGCATTCAAAAAGTATGTTACCGCCCGACCAGCCAAATGGCTCATTGGCACCCCCACCCGCTCAACCGTCGCTGTTACTCAATTCACAGCACTTTATGTGGGATATCATCCGAAAGTTTGCACCTTTAAGGGGAAAGCTACTTTAACCCGCGCCCCGTTCATAGTTTTGCGGTCAATGGCCGTAAAGTTATTGGTCAAGTAGAAGACCGCAACTATAAAGGAGTACTAGTCACCTATGTGTGGACTCTTGAGCATGCTCACCGCAAAGGGCACCGCTGCAGAATATGTTAATGCAGTCGAGGGAAGCCTGGAATGCATGTACCACCGCGGGCCGGACGCCGCAGGCACGTGGAACGACGACGATGCGGTCTTTGGCTTCAACCGCTTGTCCATTATTGACCTGGAGCATTCTCACCAGCCACTGCGCTGGGGCCCCGAAGACAACCCAGAGCGCTATGCGCTGACGTTTAACGGCGAAATTTACAACTACATCGAGTTGCGAGAAGAACTCAAAGGTTACGGCTACACCTTTAATACTGAAGGTGACGGCGAACCAATTGCCGTGGGCTATCACCACTGGGGCAAGGATGTAGTCAATCATCTTCGCGGCATGTTTGGCATCGTCATCTGGGATACCGAAAATAAGGTCATGTTCGCAGCGCGCGACCAATTCGGTATTAAGCCTTTGTACTACGCCACCACTGAAGCGGGAACCGTATTCGCTTCAGAGATGAAGTCCATCCTGGAGCTCGCACCGGCTCTGAATCTAGACTTGGGACTAGACAAGCGCGCTATTGAGCACTACATCGATCTCCAGTACGTTCCTGAACCCGAATCGCTGCACGCAAATATCCGCCGCGTCGAGTCTGGATGCACGGTCACCCTATCCCCTGGCGGGAAGGTCATCTCCGACCGCTATTTCAAGCCGGAATTTCACACCGTCAAGGTTGACGACGAGCAAAAGCTGTACGACCGCATTGCGGATGCCCTGGAAGATAGCGTCGCCAAGCACATGCGCGCGGATGTTACCGTCGGCTCCTTCCTCTCTGGCGGCATTGACTCCACCGCCATTGCGGCACTGGCCAAGCGTCACAACCCAGACTTGCTGACCTTTACCACTGGCTTCGAGCGCGAAGGCTATTCGGAAGTAGACGTTGCGGCAGAGTCTGCACAAGCAATCGGTGCAGAACACATCGTTAAAGTGGTCTCTCCGGAAGAATATGCCGACGCCATCCCCAAGATCATGTGGTACTTGGACAACCCGGTTGCCGATCCTTCCCTCGTTCCGCTGTACTTCGTCGCCGCGGAAGCTCGCAAACACGTCAAGGTTGTTCTCTCCGGTGAAGGTGCTGACGAGCTCTTTGGTGGCTACACCATCTATAAGGAGCCACTGTCTCTTGCTCCTTTTGAAAAGATTCCGTCCCCACTGCGTCAAGGTCTCGGTAAGCTTTCCCGAATCCTGCCCGACGGCATGAAGGGTAAGTCCTTGCTCGAGCGTGGCTCGATGTCCATGGAACAGCGCTACTACGGCAACGCCCGCTCTTTCAATTTCGAGCAAATGAAGCGTGTTATTCCATGGGCTCGCCCCGAGTGGAACCACGAAGAGGTCACCGCTCCGATCTACGCTCAGTCGGAGCACATGGATCCAGTAGCACGAATGCAGCACTTGGATCTGTTTACCTGGATGCGCGGAGACATCTTGGTCAAGGCTGACAAGATGAATATGGCCAATTCTTTGGAACTTCGTGTCCCATTCTTGGACAAAGAAGTATTCAAGGTCGCCGAATCCATTCCGCATGAATACAAGATTGCTCGCGGCACCACCAAGTACGCACTGCGCAAGGCGCTCGAGCAGATTGTTCCTCCGCACGTCTTGCACCGTAAGAAGTTGGGCTTCCCTGTACCGATGCGCCACTGGCTCGCAGGCGATGAGCTCTTTGGCTGGGCACAAGACACCATCAATGAGTCACAAACTGATGACATCTTTGACCGCGCGGCAGTACTCGAAATGCTCAAAGAACATCGCGATGGTATCTCCGATCACTCACGACGTCTGTGGACTGTCTTGTCCTTTATGATCTGGCACGGCATCTTCGTCGAAGAGCGTATCGATCCGAATATCGAGCGCCAGGACTACCCGGTCAAGCTCTAAGCCACTGAAGCTTACAGACAAAAGAAGTCGGCCTTCTCAGAATTCCGAAGAACTGAGAAGGCCGACTTCTTTGTATTTAATTATCGCTTTCAGTTACCGAGAGGCTGAAAGCTGCGGTGTTTTAGTTGAAGGAGTCACCGCATGCGCAGGAGCCACCGGAATTAGGGTTGTCGATGGTAAAGCCCTGCTGTTCGATGGTGTCTGCAAAGTCAATCTTTGCGCCCATCAGGTAAGGCACGCTCATCTTGTCAACGACCAAGTTGATGCCACCGACGGCGTCGCTCTTGTCGCCATCCAAGGTGCGGTCATCAAAGTACAGCTGGTAGCGCAGACCAGCACAGCCACCAGGCTGTACCGCGATACGCAAGGAGAGGTCATCGCGACCTTCCTGGTCGAGCAGAGACTTTGCCTTCGAAGCCGCGGCCTCAGTCAAAATTACGCCAGTTGCAGATGCTGGAGCAGTCATGTTTTCTCCCCTAACTTTAACGAGAGTGTCGAATTGTGTAATACGTCGTCTGTGACCATCATAGCCAGAACGGAGCTTCCGTACTTTCTACCCAGTCTGTTATGCCCCTACCCTACTCCGAATTAAATTTTCGCAAAAGGAGGGCGTCGACTTAATTCAAGTATGGCAACAGTTACTTTGCACAACGCCGCCGACTTCGTAACTATTCCCGACTTTGCCATGAGGCTATTCCCACCTTTAAGTTAAAGCCTTGTAACCTAAGCACTGTGAAGTTACCGTGGCAAAAAGATTCTAAGTCAGATGACTCCTCCGTCTTTGAGGGCAAAAACTCTCAAACTGACGGAGTCGAAGTCTCATCCTCTGAGGTAGAGGACAATGTACCCAAGGGCTATACCCCGCCTAAAGGCCGCCCCACTCCTAAGCGCGACGAGCAAGAAATCGCTCGTGGTGTCAAGCGCGATCCTAGAGGTGCATCCTCTGCGCAGTTGTCGCAAAACCGCAAGAAGCTGAAGGCTTCCATGTCTAAGGAAGAGTGGAAGGAATATAAGCAAAAAGAGCGCGAAGAACGACGTGAGCAAAACCGCATCACCCAGGAGCGCATGGCTTCCGGTGATGAGCGCTATTTAATGCCGCGAGATAAGGGCGAAGTTCGCGCATTCGTACGCGACTTCATTGATTCCCGCCGGTTTATCAACGAATGGGCTATGCCTGCGGCATTGGTCATGTTGCTCATTATGTTCTTGGGCACCGTGGCACCGTCGTTTGCCAATATTTCTTCGATCATCGCGATGGTCTTCATCGTCGTCTTGCTGGTTGAAGGTGTCTACTTGGGCCGTTCCGCGAACAAGGCTGTGCGCAAGGCCTTCCCAGGCACCACGGAAGCCGGATGGTCACTTGGTTTCTACGCCTACTCACGCGCGACGCAGCCGTATAGGTGGCGTACTCCCCGTCCACGCGTGAAGCGATAAAATCTACTCATGCTTGAATTTGCCGCTGTCCCCGCACCCGATGCTCAGGCCCGCGCTGCTGTTGCCACTGCGTTGCACGCCACCCCGCGCGGTCTGAGCTTGGGTCGTTTTGCAGATCCCGCCATCTGGTTGGCAGGTTGTCAGGCAGAAGTACCTGCGCAGGCGATTCGCCGCGCCCGCGTCATTGTCTTTGCCAGCACCAATGCCATCGCGCAACGTACCTTCCAAGGCCATGGTCTATCTGCCTTTGCCCCAGCCGCTACCGGCGAACAGGTTGCAGAGGTAGCAGGAAATGTGGGACCCATTCATCGTCTAGCAATTGCTGGCGATGCCAGCGTTGAGCTGGTAGAAACCAACATCACCTCCGCTGCCATCGATGTGGACAATGGCTTATCCCCGGAACAATTTGCTGCGGCGACCACACTTGGCAAAGACACCGCGGATAGAGAAATTGATGCCGGCGCGGACTTGCTCATCCCGGCCGATCTGGCTGTAGCTAATACCACTGTGGCAGCTGCCGTGATGGGCGTGTTGTCCCGGACCGAACCCGTGGCCATCGTGGGACCTGGTTCAGGCACCACGGATGCGATGTGGAAGACCAAGGTCACGGTCATTCGCGATGCCATGTTTAGAGCTCGTCATGTTGCCACGGACGCACAGGAGCTTTTGCAAGTTATTGGTAATGCTGACTTGGCGGCCGAAGCCGCACTGATTGCGCAAGCTGCCACACGGCGCACCCCAGTGCTGGTTTCGGGAATGTTTACTGCCGTTGCCGCGGTACTAGCAGAACGCCTCGCCCCGGGCACACACGCTTGGTGCTACGCCGCTGATATCACCGCTGAGCCCGCACACGTTCTGGCTTTGCAGGATTTGGACCTAGAACCCCTGCTTAATCTTGATATGTCCGTCGGGCAAGGGCTGGGAGCATTGACTGTCTTGCCAATGATCCGCTCCAGCCTTGAGCTCGTCAGCGATGAAGTCTTAAGTGTTTCCACGGCTTTAAACCAGCAGTAAGGCCCGGGTGTAAAGCCCGGAGGTACGAAAAGTCCCGTGAAAAGTACTGTACGAGCTACTTTTCACGGGACTTTCTGCATTGGTTTTACTACACCAGCGTGTACAACCAATCGTGGCTGTCCTCGACGCTGCCGCGCTGAATGCCGGTCAGGCGCTCCCGCATAGCCATGGTGATCTCACCTGGTTCGTTGTTATTGACCTCGAAGTCGACGTCGTTGCCCAAGACCTTGCCTACAGGAGTAATGACTGCGGCGGTACCTGCGGCGAAAGCTTCAGTCATCGCGCCGGATTCGACATCATCTCGCCATTCCTTTGCGGTGATGCGGCGCTCTTCGACCTTAAGGCCCATGTCCTTGGCGACCTGCAGCAGAGAATCACGCGTGATTCCAGCCAACAAGGACCCTGACAGCGCAGGGGTAACTACGGTGGCATCGTCGCCGGAGCCGTACACGAAGAAAAGGTTCATGCCACCCATTTCTTCGATGTACTTGCGCTCAATGCCATCGAGCCAGACCACCTGGTCGCAGCCCTTTTCCTCCGCCTGTGCTTGAGCCAGCAAAGATCCGGCATAGTTGCCGGCAAACTTCGCTGCACCGGTGCCACCTGGTGCGGCGCGGACATAATCGGTCGACAGCCAGACGGAGACAGGCTTTACGCCGCCTTTAAAGTACGCACCCGCAGGTGAAGCAATGACATAGTAACGGTAAGCATTAGCTGGTGCGACCCCCAGTGAAACCTCCGTGGAGATCATGAAAGGACGCAAGTACAGCGATGCTTCCCCACCTGCTGGCGGTACCCACGCGTTGTCGATAGCAACCAACTGCTCCAGCGAGGCGATAAAGTCCTCGACAGGCAACTGGGGCATCGCCAAGCGTTCTGCTGAGCGCATCATGCGCTCGCCGTTCATCTGGGGGCGGAAGGTAGCAATGGAACCATCTGCTTGACGGTAGGCCTTGATGCCTTCGAAAATCGCTTGACCATAATGCAGCACCGTGGTCGCAGGGTCCATCGGGATAGCTTCATAAGGACGTACCTGCGCGTTGTGCCAACCTTGATCCTCAGTCCAATCAATGGTGACCATGTGATCGGTGAAGTACTGGCCAAAACCAGGGTTTGACATAATTTCTGCCAAACGTTCTTCGGAGGTGGGATTAGGGGACGGATTTACCGAATATGTAAGCGATGTCATGCACTCTAATCTACTCCCCGCGTTAATTTGGTTAAGCTTGGAGGTTAGATAATTATCAATACCCCACTCAAGGAGGACACACACGTGACTGTCGTGGCATCATCTTTGCCCACTGTAAAGCTAGAAAAATCAACTCCATCTAAAGCAAATATCCTGGTTATCCCCACTTTCCGCGGCGAAGAGGGCGTGGAGCTTCCTAGTACCGCATTGGTGGGTAGCTCTGAATTAAAGTCGACTCTGCACGCGTTGACCGCTGTGGGCGCCAAGGGTAAGTCGGGCGAGATTATCCGCATCCCAGCACCCCAGGGTGTCAAGGCGGACTCGATTGTTGCGGTTGGCTTGGATAAGCCAGAATCACTTGACGATGAAGCGGTGCGCCGCGCCGCCGGCAACGTTGCGCGCACACTGGTGGGACAAAAACATGTTGCCACGACCTTGGGTGATTTCGGCCTGGCTGCCACGGTAGAAGGGCTCATCCTGGGTGGTTATTCCACCCGCGGTATCCGTTCCACCAAGGCTGACGCCGATGAAGCCCCGGTGAAGGTCACCATTGTCTCCAACGAGGACAAAGATGTCTTTAACGCTGCGGTCATCGGCGCCGAAGCCGTCGCGTTTGCCCGCACCTTGACCAATACCCCATCCAATGAGCTCTACCCTGCTTCTTATGCCAAGTACCTCAAAAACGAGGCCACCAAGGCAGGTCTTGAGGTCGAGGTCTTGGATAAGAAGGAATTGAAAAAGCAAGGCTTCGGCGGCATCTTGTCCGTCGGTCAGGGCTCGTCCCGCGCACCACGCTTGGTGCGTTTAGAGTGGAATCCAAAATCAGCCAAGAAGTCCGTGGCCCTGGTCGGCAAGGGCATTACCTTTGACACCGGCGGTATCTCGCTCAAGCCTGGTGCGGGCATGTGGGACATGATCTCCGATATGGGTGGCTCCGCCGCGGTTGCTGGTGCCACCATCGCCGCTGCCAAGCTCAACCTTCCTGTCAAGGTCACCGCGTACTTGCCGCTGGCAGAAAACATGCCATCCGGTGATGCCACCCGCCCTGGCGACGTCATCACTCACTACGGTGGTTTGACCTCCGAGGTGCTCAACACCGACGCCGAAGGTCGCCTAGTGCTTGCCGATGCCATCGCGCGCGCCTGCGAGGACAACCCGGATTACCTCATCGAAACCGCAACGCTTACCGGCGCACAGATGGTTGCTTTGGGCTCCCGCACCGCCGGTGTCATGGGCTCTGATGAGTTCCGCGACCGCGTTGCTGAACTCGGCCGCTCGGTCGGCGAAAACGCCTGGGCTGTTCCACTTCTGGAAGAGCACGAGGAAGAAATTAAGTCGAAGGCTGCCGATATCCGCAATATCAACGCCAAGCGCGAAGGCGGCATGCAGTTCGCTGGTACGTACCTCGCACAGTTTGTCACTGACGATGTCGAGTGGGCACACATTGACGTAGCTGGCCCCTCTTGGAATGGCGGTGCTGCTCGTGGCTACACCACTCCGCGTGCCACTGGTGTTCCGGCACGCACCATCATCGCCGCGCTGCAGGATATCGCTGCAGAAAAGAAGGACAAGTAATACGGCTAAATAAACGCCGCTGAAGCTTGCTATAGCCAGTTCGCGCCACAGTAGGTGGTGCGCACTGGTTATTTTTCTTCTGCCTCCCTGCCCTCTTGACGAGCTTGCTGGGCTTGCCGGGCATCAAATGCTTTTCGACGCTCGCGTTGTTCCTCCCGACGTCGCAAAATCCTCTCGCGTTCCAAACGCTCACGCATACGCTGCGGGTAACCGGTTTCTTCTACGTCATAGACAGGACATCCTAAAAGCTTGCCCACGGTGTCAATCCCCTTAGGCCCACCAATGGGCCGTCGGATAAATGCGCCGGTTTCATCAACGAGCACCACCGACATCTCATTGACCACGGTCTCCGGTTCCACAAAAGCTTCAATAAAACCGCGACGGCTAGCCCACGCGCTCAACTCCTGCGCATCATGTTTGCGGATGGTTTCTCCGGGCGCTCGTGGTGGTCTCAGAGTTGACTTCGACCTATTTCTGCGAAATGGGTTAAACACAATCGTCCATTCTAGTCATGCCTGCTTTTTACTAATACAACTTCTAAAGCGCGCAGCAAGTTCCACGGAGAATAGACAATCCACGCCAGCCCAGACGAATTTGGCAGCACGCTGGAAATCACCTGATAGAAGTTTGCCGGGCAATATCAAACTTTTGTACAACTAAAGAAAATCACCAATGCAAACAAATAAAATCAAAAGCGCATACAATAAACTGTTGAAAGCAACCCATTTCCCTTCACGCGGGGTTATAAACGGGGCTAGTTGGAACACCCATTGAAGGATTAAGTGGGATCCTGCGGGCACCGTTATAAGCCACGCGGTAGTCTGGGCTAAAAGCTTCCGTAAATTCTTACAATGTTCAAGGAGTCTTATTACTCATGGCGTACTCCGTTGAGATGCCCGAGCTGGGCGAGTCCGTAACAGAGGGCACTATTACCCAGTGGCTGAAGTCCGTCGGCGACACCGTCGAAGCAGACGAACCGTTGCTCGAAGTTTCCACCGACAAGGTCGATACTGAGATTCCTTCTCCAGTATCTGGTACTTTGCTGGAAATTAAGGCAGAAGAAGACGACACCATTGATGTCGGCTCTGTCATCGCAATCATCGGTGATGAGGATGAATCCGCTGGTTCTTCTGATTCTTCCGACTCTGATGATTCTGAGGAGTCTTCTTCCCAGGAGGAAGAGTCTGATTCGGCCGAAGAGTCTTCCTCTTCCGATTCTGATGATTCTGCTTCTGCAGCATCCGGTGATGCCACCGATGTAGAAATGCCAGAACTCGGCGAATCCGTCACCGAAGGCACCATTACCCAGTGGCTCAAGTCCGTCGGCGACACCGTCGAAGTAGACGAACCACTACTCGAGGTCTCCACCGACAAGGTCGATACCGAGATCCCTTCCCCAGTAGCAGGCACCCTGGTCGAAATCCTCGCGGACGAAGACGACACCATCGATGTCGGCTCCGTCATCGCACGCATCGGCGACGAAAACGCCAATCCAGCGTCCGACGACAAGAAGGACGAGCCTAAGGAAGAGCCGAAGAAGGAAGAAGAGTCCGAGTCCGCTGAAGAGTCCTCCTCTTCCGATTCTGATGATTCTGCTTCTGCAGCATCCGGTGATGCCACCGATGTAGAAATGCCAGAACTCGGCGAATCCGTCACCGAAGGCACCATTACCCAGTGGCTCAAGTCCGTCGGCGACACCGTCGAAGTAGACGAACCACTACTCGAGGTCTCCACCGACAAGGTCGATACCGAGATCCCTTCCCCAGTAGCAGGCACCCTGGTCGAAATCCTCGCAGACGAAGACGACACCATCGACGTCGGCTCCGTCATCGCACGCATCGGCGACGAAAACGCCAAGCCAGCGTCCGACGACAAGAAGGACGAGCCAAAGGAAGAACCTAAGAAGGAAGAGTCCAAGAAGGAAGCTCCGAAGAAGGAAAAGCCCAAGGCTGAACCTAAGAAGGAGCAGCCAAAGAAGGAAGCTCCGAAGAAGGAAGCTGCGGAAAAGGCCGAGAAGTCTGCTCCGAAGTCCTCCTCGAAGGTCAACTCCGGCGACAACGTTCCTTATGTCACGCCACTGGTTCGCAAGCTGGCTGACAAGCATGGCATCGACCTCAACACCGTCGAAGGCACGGGCGTTGGCGGACGCATCCGCAAGCAGGACGTCCTGGCTGCGGCAGAAGGCGGCGCTTCCAGCTCCTCCGATTCTGCAGCCCCAGCTGGCGAGCGTTCCAACTGGTCCACCAAGTCGGTTGACCCTGCTAAGCAGGAACTGATTGGCACCACTGCCAAGGTCAACCGCATCCGTGAGATCACCGCTACCAAGATGGTGGAATCGCTGCACATTACTGCGCAGCTAACCCACGTTCAGGAAGTGGATATGACCGCTGTGGCAACGCTGCGTAAGAAGGCGAAGCCAGCGTTCGTCGATAAGTACGGTGCAAACCTGTCCTTCTTGCCAATCATCGTCAAGGCAACCGCTGAGGCACTGGTCTCCCACCCGAACGTCAATGCGTCCTACAACCCTGAGACCAAGGAGATGACCTACCACTCCGACGTCAACATTGCTATTGCAGTTGATACCGAACGTGGTCTGCTCACCCCTGTTATCCAAAAGGCTCAGGATCTGACCTTGCCGGAGATTGCTCAGGCTATCGCTGACTTGGCTGACCGTGCTCGCAACAACAAGCTGAAGCCAGACGATCTGACTGGCGCAACCTTTACTGTGACCAACATTGGCTCGGAAGGCGCCCTGCTGGATACTCCAGTCTTGGTTCCACCACAGGCCGGTATCTTGGGCACCGCAGTAATTGAAAAGCGCCCAGTGGTCATCACCGAAGATGGTCAGGATGCAATCGCTATCCGCCAGATGTGCTACCTGCCATTTACTTACGACCACCAGGTTGTAGATGGTGCAGATGCAGGTCGCTTCGTCACCACCATCAAGGACCGCCTTGAGACTGCTGACTTCGAGTCCGACCTTGGCCTTTAAGGTTTAAGCTGAAGAATTTGCTGTAGCCAATAACGCCCAGGCGCTATGACACAAAGCCGCTGTGTAGAAATTTCTACACAGCGGCTTTGTGGTTTTCTTACACCCAGCTCTACCTTTCGGGGGTGTTCAAACCTAGCATTTTGTCGTTGCTAGCTTTGCAAGCGTTATAAACTCCGCGTTAGTGCTGGTGGCCGTCGGCTCATGTGGCCGCGCGCGGAGGCGGGCTTTTCCTTCGGGTGGGAAAAGCAATGAATAGACGGGGCTAGCCATATAATGAGAAGCGTTGACTGCTTATGCGGTCGCTTTAGCAAGCCTGGACAAATGTTTGTTTCCTCCAAAGGAGTTTGACACTTATGGATTTCATTGCCCGCCACCTTGGGCCAGATGCCAAAGAAGCTAAGGACATGTTGGCCCATGTGGGTTTTGACAGCGTAGAAGCGCTCGTCAATGCAGCAATCCCCCAGTCCATCCGCATGGATGATGCACTTGATATGCCGCAGGCATTGAGTGAGACCGACGCACAGGCCAAGCTTCGTGCTTATGCTGATAAAAACGTGGTGCTGAAGTCGTTTTACGGCCAGGGCTACTCAGATACCATCACCCCGGCGGTTATCCGCCGCGGCTTGGTCGAAGACGCCGGTTGGTATACCGCGTATACCCCGTACCAGCCAGAAATTTCCCAGGGCCGCTTAGAGGCGCTGCTGAACTTCCAGACCATGGTGCAAGACCTCACCGGCCTTCCCATCGCTAACGCGTCCTTGCTCGATGAAGCGTCCGCGGTGGCAGAGGCAGTGGGATTGATGTCCCGTGCAGTCAAAAAGGGCCGTCGCGTTCTTCTTGACTCCCGCTTGCACCCACAGGTCCTGACCGTGGCCGCTGAACGTGCGCGCGCGATCGATCTCGAGGTTGAAATTGCAGATCTCTCCAACGGTGTTGTCGGTGAGGATCTCGTAGGCGCAGTAGTGGCCTACACCGGTACTGAGGGCGATATTTTTGACCCACGCGCAGTAATTGAAGAAATCCATAGCCGCGGCGGACTTGTTTCCGTCGCGGCTGATTTACTGTCGCTGCTGCTTCTCGAAGGCCCAGGAACCTTCGGCGCAGATATCGTGGTTGGTTCCTCCCAGCGCTTTGGCGTCCCACTATTTTTCGGTGGCCCACACGCAGCGTTTATGTCGGTCACCGATAAGCTCAAGCGCCAAATGCCAGGCCGCTTGGTCGGTGTATCCGTAGACGCCGAAGGTCGCCCCGCTTACCGTTTGGCGCTACAGACCCGTGAACAGCACATTCGTCGTGAGCGTGCGACGTCCAATATCTGTACCGCACAGGCTCTTTTGGCCAATGTGGCGTCCATGTACGCGGTCTACCATGGCCCAGAAGGGCTGAAAGAGATTGCTAACCGCGTGCACTCGTTGGCAGCATCCTTTGCCGCTGCGGTAGAAGCCAAGGGCCTGAAAATCTCCTCGTCCGAGTTCTTCGACACCGTCACGGTTTCGGGAGTCGATGCAGCTGGCATTAAGTCCAGCCTGGAAACTGCAGGCTACCTGGTACGCACGATTGGTAAGGATAAGGTCTCTGTATCGTTTGGTGAGTCTGCAACCCAGGGCGATGTCGCCGTATTGGCTGATGCCTTTGGCGCCTCGGCCGTCGATAATGCTGACTACGCTCTGCCTGAGGCAGTAGCCCGCACCACCGAGGCGCTGACCCACGAGATTTTCAACTCTATTCATTCCGAAACCCAAATGATGCGCTACCTGCGCAAGTTGAGTGATAAGGACTTGGCGCTTGATCGCACCATGATTCCTTTGGGCTCATGCACGATGAAGCTCAACCCGACCGCGGCCATGGAGCCGATTACCTGGCCTGAGTTTGCCAATATCCACCCCTTCTCCCCGGACAACACCACCGAGGGCTGGCGTGCACTCATTGACGAGTTGGAAGGCTGGTTGGCAGAGCTGACCGGTTATGCCAAGGTCTCCATTCAGCCCAATGCTGGTTCCCAAGGTGAGCTAGCTGGCCTCCTGGCTATCCACCGCTACCACGTAGCCAATGGCGATACGAACCGCGATATTGTTTTGATTCCGGCTTCCGCACACGGCACCAACGCAGCTTCGGCCACCTTGGCCAACCTGCGCGTTGTTGTGGTCAAGACGGCAGAAGACGGATCCATCGACTTGGAAGACTTGGACGCCAAGATTGCCAAGCACGGTGAGAACATGGCCGGCATCATGATCACCTACCCATCGACCCACGGTGTCTTTGACCCGGAGGTTCGCGAGGTCTGCGACAAGGTGCACGCTGCCGGTGGCCAGGTGTACATCGATGGCGCCAATATGAACGCGTTGACCGGCTGGGCACAGCCTGGTCAGTTCGGCGGCGATGTCTCCCACCTCAACCTGCACAAGACTTTCACCATTCCTCACGGTGGCGGCGGCCCAGGCGTCGGACCAATCGGTGTGGCTGAGCACCTGATTCCATTCCTGCCCACCGACGCGGCTGCAGATGAACTGGATCCAACAAACCCCACCCCAGTAGGCACCGGTGTCCCGATCACGGCTTCACAATTCGGCTCCGCCGGCGTATTGCCGATTACCTGGGCATATATTGCCATGACCGGTGGCGAAGGGCTGACCGATGCCACCTCACACGCCATTTTGGGTGCGAACTACCTCGCGAACCAGTTAAATGACTCCTTCCCAATTTTGTACACCGGTAACCAGGGCTTGGTTGCCCACGAGTGCATTTTGGATTTGCGCGAGCTTACCGATGCTTCGGGCGTGACCGCCGCTGATGTGGCCAAGCGTTTGATCGACTTTGGCTTCCACGCTCCTACCCTGGCCTTCCCAGTGGCTGGCACTTTGATGGTGGAGCCCACCGAATCCGAAGATATCGCCGAGCTCGACCGCTTCATCGAAGCAATGCGCACTATCCGCGCAGAGATCCAAGAAATCATCGACGGCAAGGTCGCCTACGAAGACTCCGTCATTCGCCACGCGCCGTATACCGCGCTGTCGGTATCCAGCGATGACTGGGAGTACTCCTTTAGCCGTGAAAAGGCCGCATGGCCAGTTACCTCCTTGCGCCTGAATAAGTACTTCCCACCAGTTCGTCGTCTGGATGAAGCCTATGGCGACCGTAACCTGGTGTGCTCGTGCCCACCGCCAGAAGCATTCGACTTCGATGCTGATTCTGATTCCACCGAGGAGGCTTAAACCATGTCTGAACTTCGCCAATCACCTTTACACGCGGAGCATGAAAAGCTCGGCGCATCCTTTACGGCCTTTGGCCCGTGGACTATGCCACTGAAATACGGCAAGGAGCTCGACGAGCACCACGCTGTGCGCAATGCCGCTGGCATGTTTGACCTCTCGCACATGGGTGAGATTTGGGTCAACGGTCCTGATGCCGCCCCGTTTTTGTCCTACGCGTTGATCTCCAACATGGACACCTTGAAAAACGGCAAGGCTAAGTACTCCATGATTGTTGCTGAAGACGGCGGCATCATCGATGACCTCATCTCCTACCGTTTTTCCGACACCAAGTTCTTGGTTGTTCCTAATGCTGGCAACACCGACGCGGTGTGGGAAGCTTTCAACCAGCGCACCGAAGGCTTTGATGTTGAGCTCAACAACGAATCCCTAGATGTTGCAATGATTGCCCTGCAGGGTCCAGACGCAGCGAAGATCTTGGTCGAGCAGGTCGCAGACGAGTCCAAGGACGAAGTAGACAACCTGCCGTACTACGCTGCGACCATGGCCAAAGTGGCAGGCATTGACACCATCGTCGCCCGCACCGGCTACACCGGTGAAGACGGCTTTGAGCTGATGATCTACAACGCTGATGCAACCGCGATGTGGCAGACCTTTGCCGCAGTCGAAGGTGTTACCCCGTGTGGTCTAGCCTCGCGCGATTCCCTGCGCCTGGAAGCCGGCATGCCGCTATATGGCAATGAGCTCTCCCGCGCTATCACCCCGGTTGAAGCAGGCATGGGCGTAGCGTTTCGCAAAAAGACCGCTGACTTCGTCGGCGCAGAGGTTCTTCGCCAGCGCTTAGAAGAAGGCCCTAAGCAAGTTATTAAGGCCTTGACCTCGTCTGAGCGTCGCGCCGCGCGCACCGGTGCAGAAATCTACCTGGGTGACCAGGTCGTGGGCACAGTGACCTCCGGTCAGCCCTCGCCTACTTTGGGCCATCCCATTGCACTGGCGTTGGTCAACACTGATGCCAACTTGGAAGAAGGCACCGCCGTAGAAGTGGATATCCGCGGCAAGCGCTACCCCTTCACGGTTACCAGCACGCCATTTTATAAACGCGCTGAGTAACAGGTAGCTACCACCGGTAGGTACCGCCAGTACGAAATACCCGCACTCCGCTAGCTCGCTTTTCGATGACAAGAAACGCCGCTGGTGGAGTGCGGTTGTTTTCACACCGTAAAACGACCATGCAGCGGCGCCTGGCTATCAAACTTTCGCTAGGCTGGACATCGTACCTAAGTATAGGTTTTAGATTCTGAGAATTTCGAAGAAGTCACGCTAAGGAGTGTGTCCATGTCTGTTATCAAGATCAACGCCATTGAGATTCCCGAAGGCCAAGGCCCAGAGCTCGAGGCGCGATTTGCCGCCCGCAAGCATTCGGTCGATGATGCACCGGGATTTAAGGGCTTTCAGATGCTGCGCCCTACCAAAGGCGAAGACCGCTACTTCATCATCACTGAGTGGGAGACGGAAGAAGACTTTCAGCAGTGGCTCTCTCAGCGTCGTCCATCGCATGAGTCAACCGGCCGACAGCCTGTTGCCACCGGCTCCGCTCTATTGGAGTTTGAAGTAGTCAACCTGGATGAGATCGAGCCCGCCCCACCGGCACAATAAGCACTCACATCAACAGTTGGTGACACGTCACCTACCTTTCGGGTAGGCTAGACTTTATGGACTTCACAGCAACTGTCGCGGTTATTGGTGCCGGTCAGGCCGGCCTTTCAGCCGCATATCACCTGGCTCGGCGCGGCTTCGTCAGTGCGCTCGATGCTTCCTCCACTGCCGCTGATTCCCGCTCCGATGCCGCCGACTCGGACTCCTCCGGCTCGGACACCTCCGGCACGTTCATCGTCTTCGATGCCGAAGAATCCGCCGGCGGCGCGTGGCGCCACCGACAGGAATCATTAACCATGGCCACGGTCAACGGAATCTTTGACCTGCCGGGCATGGAGCAATCCCAGATTAAAAAGACCACGCCTGCGCGCGAGGCGGTGCCAGACTATTTCACCGCCTATGAGGCCAAGATGGATCTGCCCATCATCCGGCCCGTCACGGTTGCCAGCGTCGACAGCGTCAGCCAGGAAGACGGTGGCTACGTCATTAAGGTTGCCGCGGACAATCCCACCGGCGGGACACCTTCTGACTACGCCGGGACCACCTGGCGGGTCGAGGCGGTTATCAACGCCACCGGCACGTGGAATAACCCCGTCAAGCCGGATTATCCAGGGTTAGACACATTTCAGGGACGGCAGTTGCATTCCAAAGACTATGTCCACATGAATGACTTCACCGGCCAGCGCGTCGCCGTCGTCGGCGGCGGCATCTCCGCCATCCAGCAATTAGCGGAAGTCTCCGATGTAGCCAAGGAAACTTTTTGGTACACCCGTACCAAACCCTTTTTCCGCGCGTCGTTTACCGCCGAAGAAGGCGGGCGTCAAACCATTGAACAAGTCACTGAGCACACCGAGGCGGGCAATGCACCGCGCTCAATCGTCTCGTATACGGGTCTAATCTTTAACCACGATGCCAAAAAGGCTTATGACAATGGGGCGTTAAATCGCCGGCCTATGTTTCAAGGCTTATACGAAGACGGTGTGATTGAAGAAGATGGCACCCGGGCAGAACTCGATACCATCATTTGGGCCATCGGCTTTCGCCCGAGTCTTTCGCACCTGGAACCGCTCAACCTGTACAACGACAAGGGTGGGATCAACATTAAGGGTACGGAGGTCATCGACAAGCCAAATCTGCATCTTATTGGTTATGGCCCTTCCCAATCCACCGTGGGGGCTAACCGCGCGGGCCGGGACGCTGTCCTCAGCATTATCCGCTCGCACAAGAAGACTCGGGCGTAATTAACCCCCTGCAGGGGCAAGATTGACGAGCGATAGTGAGATGAAAAGTGCTTCGCTGCGCTAAAGTAAAAGCGATACTTCAACTCATACTTCCGTGTGCTGTGTGATCCAGCAGACGGGCACCTCACCGAAAGGATAGTTCCCATGGCTAACCTACCTGCAGAATTTACTTACTCCGAAGACCATGAGTGGATTAACGCCGCTCAGGACGCCATCGTTGGCAATACCGTTCGCATTGGTATCACCTCCGTCGCAGCAGACCGCCTCGGTGAGGTTGTCTTTGCTGAACTGCCTGCTGTGGGCGACACCGTCACTGCCGGTGAGACCTGTGGTGAGGTTGAGTCCACCAAGTCCGTATCTGACTTGTACTCCCCTGTCACCGGCACGGTTAAGACCGTCAACGAAGCTGTCCACGATGACTATGAGCTGATCAACAACGATCCTTTCGGTGAAGGTTGGCTGTTTGAAGTAGAAGTTGAAGAACTCGGCGAAGTGATGACCGCTGATGAATACGCGAAAGAAAACGGCATCTAACTTTTTCTTTTACCCCATTCCGCGCGGAGTAGTTTGTGCCAAGTACTACACTTGGACACCATGACTGCTCCGCGCGACCCGTTTTTTCCTGCTGACCGTTCCATCCGTGCCTCCTCCCAACCGGTGGAGATTAGGCGTTTGGGCTTGATGGATTATCAAGAAGCCTGGTATTATCAGGCTGAAGTCGCAGCGCAACGAGCGCGCGATGAAATAGCGGACACCATTTTGGTCGTGGAACACCCCGCTGTATATACCGCCGGCAAGCGCACGCAGCCAGAAGATATGCCCACCAATGGCCTGCCCGTCATTGACGTAGACCGCGGCGGGCGCATCACCTGGCACGGTGAAGGCCAGCTGGTGGTCTACCCCATCATCAAACTAGCCGAACCAGTAGACGTCGTTGATTATGTCCGGCGCTTAGAAGAAGCCATCATCCACACCGTGCGCCAAATGGGCGTGACCACCGCAGGGCGTATCGATGGCCGCTCCGGAGTATGGGTGCCGTCGACTACCACGGCCGCGGATCCATCGGCATCGCAGCGCGACCGCAAAATTGCCGCGCTGGGCATCCGCATTACCCGCGGGGTGACCATGCACGGCTTGGCGCTTAACTGCAATAACATTCTGGACTATTACGACCACATCATTGCCTGCGGCATTGATGACGCAGATATTACGACCTTGGCTTTAGAGCTCGGCCGCGAAGTCACCATCGATGACGCCGTCGAACCGCTGCTGATTGCACTCGATGATGCACTGGCCGGAAAGATGGTGGTTGCCGACCACACTTTTGCCTCCGCGCCGGATCCCATCAAGGTTGCTAATGAGAAAGCACGCCAGGCACGCGCGCAATCATCTCTGACTGATACTTCACATCCTGTCAACGCGCCACACTAGAAGCACCGGGTGTAACACCGCGCGGTGCCCCCATTCCGGGTCAGCTGTTTTGGACCTGGAATATTTCACCGACCGGTAGGATTGAATGAACTAAGGCCTTAAGCACACCCAGCGATGGGGTCAAAAATGCAAGGTCAGTATCATAATTACTTGAATTTAAAATCACACAACACGTAGGGTGGAATTTGTGACTATTAAGCCTGAAGGACGCAAGATGCTCCGCATTGAAAAGAAGAATGCGGAGTCACCCATTGAGCAAAAGCCGAGGTGGATCCGCAACCAGGTCCGCACCGGCCCGGGTTATGAAGACATGAAAAAGCGTGTTGCTGGCGCTGGCCTGCACACGGTCTGCCAGGAGGCAGGTTGTCCGAATATCCATGAGTGCTGGGAGTCCCGAGAAGCTACCTTCCTCATCGGTGGTGACCGCTGCACCCGACGTTGTGACTTCTGCGATATCGCAACCGGTAAGCCAGATGCACTAGATACTGATGAGCCACGCCGCGTAGCAGAAAACATCCAAGAGATGAACCTGAACTACGCCACCATCACCGGTGTGACCCGTGATGACCTTCCCGATGAAGGCGCATGGCTCTACGCCGAGGTTGTCCGCAAGATTCACGAGCTCAACCCACACACTGGCGTAGAAAACCTCACCCCGGACTTCTCCGGCAAGCCTGATTTGTTGCAGGAAGTCTTTGAAGCCCGCCCAGAGGTCTTCGCTCACAACGTGGAAACCGTTCCACGTATTTTCAAGCGCATCCGCCCAGCGTTCCGATACGAGCGTTCTTTGGATGTGCTCCAGCAGGCGCATGACTTCGGTTTGATTACCAAGTCCAACCTGATTTTGGGCATGGGTGAAACCGCAGAGGAAATTGAAGAAGCACTGCGTGATCTTCGCTCCGTCGGCACGGACATCATCACCATTACCCAGTACCTGCGTCCTGGTCCTCGTTTCCACCCAATTGAGCGTTGGGTACGCCCAGAGGAGTTCATTGCGCACTCCGAGCTGGCTAAGGAATTGGGCTTTACCGTTATGTCCGGTCCTCTGGTTCGTTCTTCCTACCGCGCAGGTCGTCTGTACACCCAGGCGATGAAGGCACGCGGCTGGGAGCTGCCAGAAAACCTCAAACACTTGGAAGAAACCACCGAGGGCGCCACCGCACAGGAAGCATCCTCCCTGCTGCAGAAGTACGGCCCTTCGGAAGAAACTCCAGTTACTTCCCGCATGGGTAAGACTCCAGCTGGTCCCGATAAGGTTTCTGCGACTATTCGCTAAGAACTTGAAGCAATCTCTGCGGTGGCCACCACCTGTCCATAGAATGGGTGGTTGGTCGCCGCAGATTTTTTGTTTTCCACCCCGCACCACCCTAAAGTAGGAGTTATGGCACAAGGTCAAGATAAAGCAGCAATCAAGGCTGCAAAGAAGGAAGAGCGCGCCGCAAAGCGCGCCAAGCGCAAGGAAACCCGCGGGCAAATGTGGGAAGCCTTCCAGATGCAGCGCAAGCAGGATAAGGCACTTATCCCGCTGATGTTGCTGTCCATCTTGGGTATGGGCTTGCTATTTTTCCTCATTGGCCTGCTATTTAACGGCCAGTGGTTCATGCTCATTTTGGGCTTGGGCATTGGTTTCCTCATAGCCATGATCATTTTCACCCGCCGCTTGGAACGCGATATGTACAAGCGCGTGGAAGACCAACCTGGTGTGGCCGGCTGGGCATTAGATAACCAGCTCAAAAACTCCGTTGGTATGGCATGGAAGGTCGAGCAAGGCATTGCGATGACCCGCCAGCAAGACATCGTTCACCGCGTTATCGGCAACCCCGGCGTGGTCTTTGTTGCAGAAGGCAATAAGAACCGTCTGAAGCCGATGATGACGCAGCTTAAGCGCCGCGTCGATAAGCTCGCCGGTGGCGTGCCTATCTATGAGGTCTACGTCGGTGACGGCGAAGACGAGGTGCCAGTAGGCAAGCTGCGCAACCACCTGATCCGTATGCCTCGTCAATACAACAAAAACGAGGTCTACAGTGTTGTTCGCCGAATTGAGGCCATGGACGCCACCCAGGGACAGATGCAAGGCATGCCCAAGGGTCCACTGCCCCAGCAGGCACGCAATATGGCTGGTATGAACCGCCGCATGCGCCGCGCACAAGAACGCAAGGGCAAGTAAACCTACTGCCCCCACTTTAACTTCATTGCAGCATCACGCAGAGCATCAAGCAAAGCATCCCGCTACATACACTCAAGACCTTGTGCCGAACTTCCACAAGGAAGTAAAAGCCACAGTGTATGCAGCGGGATGCTGTCGTTTTCTCTGCCTGACTCAGCCAGAGGCTAAGCCCGCAAAGCAAAGTGCTAGGAACGGATCACTACGGTTCCCGTTGCGCGGTCGTGGATGCCGCGGCCATCGGCGTCAACCATGGCCGCGGGGAAAAGACATGCGGTCAAAAGCGTACGGACTACTCCGCGCCAGATACCAACCGTGGTGCCGGGCACATCGATGCGGGCAACGCCCATGCCCAAAATTGCCATCCCGGGGGTACGGGCAAATAAAATGCCGCCCACGATGCCCACGAGAATCCACAAAATAAATGTCGCGGTGGAGGTACCACCCAAAATATTGGTGAACTGGGTGAGCACGCTGGCTACCAACAGGCACAAGATCCAGTCGATGAATACACCGCATGCACGGCGCATCACAGAAGCTAATGCGCCGGGGCCGGATTCAGGCAGGCCCAAATTTTCACCCGGGTAGCGTCCCGCTTCGCCAAAATCGTTCTCACCTGGGATATCAGGCCCATCCAGCCACGTCTTCTTATTCGCCATGCCCACTAATCTACGTGGCCTAGCACCGAGTTGAAAGTTACAACAGCGCAGACATGATCCACCCCACTTTTGCCAGGGCATTGCGGCAAAACGGGGTAGATGAGAAAACTTTTCCGGACCAGAATTCTAGCGTGTGATAGATAATCCGTTAAACTTGAAAATTAGACAGAAAAGTTAAGCCACACTGCGTACGATTTACCACGGCATAACAGGTAGCGCGCGTACACTTGTGGGGTAGAAATTACCGCACTAATTATCTATTTAGGAGCACCCATGGCATTTTCAAGCGTCTCGGAGATTGTGAAGTATATCGCCGATGAAGACGTCAAATTCGTCGACATCCGTTTTACTGACGTCCCGGGCACGGAGCACCACTTCAGCATCCCAGCATCAGAATTTGATGAAGATGTCGCTGAAGATGGCATGGCTTTTGATGGCTCCTCCATCCGTGGCTTTACCACCATTGATGAATCAGACATGACCTTGTTCCCGGACGCGAGCACGGCCCATATTGATCCATTCCGCACGGAAAAGACCTTAAACATCAAGTGCTTCGTGCATGACCCTTTTACTCACGAGCCTTTCTCCCGCGACCCACGCAACGTGGCGCGCAAGGCCGAGGAATACTTGGTATCCACCGGCATCGCAGATACCTGCCAGTTCGGTGCAGAGGCAGAGTTCTACCTCTTTGACTCCGTGAAGTACCAGGCGGATGCACACCAGGCTTTCTACCACGTAGATTCCAATGAGGGGTGGTGGAACCGCGGCAAGGACCTCAACCTGGATGGCACCCCGAACTTCGGTTACAAAAACCGTGAAAAGGGCGGCTACTTCCCTACCCCGCCGTATGACCAGACCGTCGAGGTACGCGACGCCATGGTCGGCGCGCTGCAGGAAGTCGGCTTTAACATCGAGCGCTTCCACCGCGAGGTGGGCTCCGGTGGACAGCAGGAGATCAACTACCGCTTCAACACCATGTTGCACGCGGCCGATGACATCCAGACGTTCAAGTACGTCATCAAAAACACCGCGGTTGCCTTCAACAAGACCGCTACCTTCATGCCCAAGCCACTAGCTGGCGATAATGGCTCCGGTATGCACGCGCACCAGTCGCTGTGGAAAGACGGCAAGCCACTGTTCCACGATGAGGCAGGCTATGCAGGCTTGTCCGATATCGCGCGCTACTACATCGGTGGCCTGTTGCACCACGCCGGTGCGGTACTGGCATTTTCCAACCCGACGCTGAATTCCTACCACCGTCTGGTCAAGGGCTTTGAGGCACCGATTAACTTGGTCTACTCCCAGCGTAACCGCTCGGCTGCGGTCCGCATCCCAATTACCGGTTCCAACCCAAAGGCAAAGCGCATTGAGTTCCGCGCACCAGACCCATCCGGCAACCCGTACTTCGGTTTCGCCGCGATGATGATGGCTGGTATCGACGGCATTAAAAACCGCATTGAGCCACACGCACCAGTGGATAAGGACCTGTACGAGTTGCCACCAGAAGAGGCAGCATCCATCCCGCAGGCACCAACCTCCCTGGAGGCTTCGTTGCAGGCGCTTGCTGAGGACAATGAGTTCCTCACCGAAGGCGATGTATTCTCCGAGGACTTGATTGATACCTACATCAAGTACAAGTACGAAAACGAGATTGAGCCAACTCGTTTGCGCCCTACCCCACTCGAGTTCGAGATGTACTTCGACTGCTAATTCCAGCTAGTCCCGTGCTTTAAACCCGTAGTCTTTCCTCTTGGGAGACTGCGGTTTTTGCATGCGCTTAAAGCATTGCTTGTCGATGCCCCCAAGTACGGAGGTTGCTACCACCAGGCAGCTTTTTGCGTCATGCAAAAGTGCATTGTGTGGCCATTTTCGGGATATACAAAACCCGGGCTAAACGAGTATGGTGTAAAGAATGACTGAAGCACGACCACCATATACAGCGAAATCGGAAGCCAATACGACTGAACATCCAGAGGGCCAAGATCCCGCCCGCTGGCGCATTCTGATTATCCTGCTGGTCGCGGTCTTCATGTCGCTGATTAGCGTGTCGATTGTCAACGTTGCCCTGCCTTCCATTCAGGCGGGGCTCGATGCTTCTGACTCCGATGTGCAGTGGGTGCTCTCCGGCTACGCGCTGACCTTCGGCGTGGTCTTAGTCGCCGCGGGACGTGCCGGCGATCTTGTTGGTCGTGGGGGCATGTTCATGCTCGGTGTAACCGTGTACACGCTGTCGTCGGTGTTGGCCGGTTTTGCCCCGTCGGCGGAAGCGCTCAATATCGCGCGCTTTATTCAAGGTATTGGCGCAGGTCTATTAAACCCGCAATCCGTGGGCATGATTCAGCAATACTTCCACGGCCCGGAGCGCGGTCGCGCCTTTGGTTACTTCGGTGCCACCGTGGGCGTTGCCGTAGCGATTGGCCCAGTCTTTGGTGGCCTGCTTATCAACCTTGGCGGCCCGGATCTGGGCTGGCGGTTGACCATGTTGGTCAACGTGCCCATCGGTATCATCGCCATCCTCTTGGCCTTTATGTGGTTTCCTCGCCCACTGCTCTCGCGCGTGCGCGATATGCGCACCGGGCGCAAGGTGGGCACCTGGAATGCGCTGAAATCCCTCGACCCCATTGGTGCGGTCTTACTTGGCCTCGCGGTCTTTTTCGTGCTCTTCCCCTTTGTAGAGTCCGGCGGCACCGCGTGGAGCTGGGCGCTACTGCCCTTAGGCTTAATCTTCGTCGCGCTGTGGGTCGGGTGGGAACGCCGCCACCGCGCACGCGGTCACCAGCCGATGGTGGATTTGAATATCTTCCGCGCCTCCAGCTTCCGCAACGGCACCATCATTGCCACGCTGTGGTTTATGGGTGCCACCAGTATCTGGGTGCTCGTGGCCTTGTACTTTCAAAACGGGCTGGGCTACTCGGCGCTTATCGCCGGTTGCGTCGGTATTCCCTCAGCGCTGCTAAACTCCGTGTCCTCCACCGTCGCCGGGCGCTTAGTATCCAAGCACGGACGCAAGGTGGTCATTGGCGGCATGATGATTGCGCTGTTCGGTCTCATCTCCTCCATCATCCTCATCTGGGCTACCACCCACTGGGGTATTTCCGAATGGTGGCTGGTGCTTACCCTCTCCTTCGCCGGTGCCGGCCAAGGTTCGGTCATCTCCCCGAACCAGACTCTCTCCCTTGCCAATGTGCCGCAGGCCTACGCCGGCTCGTCTGGTGCCGTGCTGCAAACAGGACAGCGCATCGGTACCGCCATTGGCTTAGCGGTTGTCACCGCGGCAGTCTTTGCCACTCTGCGCGGCACGGACGCCGAATGGCCACACGCCATCATGGTCGGCTTTGCGATGATTGCGACCGTCTGCGTTATCGCCTTAATCTTCGGTTTCCTCGACCTTGCACAATCGAAGAAAGCCACGCGCGTCTAAATTCTTTCTAAGCGCTACGGTCTAATCACAAAAGTCTTCGTGGTGAATATGGTCGGGGTGTTCTAATTGGATGGTGGAATGCTCAATCCCAAATTCACGCAGCGCTTCTTGCGCTTGGTCTAAAATGCGGTAGTCGTGTTCTGCGACCACCAAGTGCGCGGTAGCAAGCACGTCGACGCCATCGGTGGTCCATACATGCAAGTCATGGACCATCATCACCTGCGGCAGCGCCTCAAGCGCTTCTTCAATCTGGTGCAGATCCAGATCCCGCGGAACGCGTTCTAAGAGCACCTCGATCGTCGTCCACAACAGCCCCAACGCGCGTGGGAGCACGAAGGCAACGATGAGTAGGGACGCAATGGTATCGGCGAAGGTAAAGCCGGTAAAGCGAATGACCAAGCCGGCGATAATCACGGCGACAGAGCCTAATAGATCCGCCATGACGTGTAAGAACGCGCCTTTGACGTTCAAGCTATTGTCTTGCTGGCTAGATAGCACCCACGCGGAGATTGCATTGGCAATCAGCCCAATAACCGCGACGACCAGCATCATGTTGGTATCGATCTCATAGTCGCTGCCCACACGGCGGATGGCTTGGACAACGATGAAGATGACCACAAGGGTCACGGCAATGGCATCAAATAGAGCGGCAAGGACTTCTACGCGCCGATAACCATAGGTCGCACGGCTCGATGCGGCACGATTGCCAATAAAGGCGGCCAGAAGCGCGATGATGAGCCCGGCGGCATCGGAAAGCATATGCATCGCATCGGAAAGCAATGCAAGCGATCCTGAGACCAACCCGCCGATGAGCTCCGCGAAGAAGATGACGCCCGTGACGGTGGAGGCGATGGCCAAAGCTTTGAACGGGGTGTTGACAAAGCTGTGGTCATGGCTGTGGCCCGAAGAGTGAGAGTCAACGTGAGACATATTTTCAACAGTAGTCCCTTATTGAAAACAAGTCGATTCTGAACTGGGATTTTAAGCGTTGCGTTTGCGATAACCCATGCGCGGACGGAAACCGGCGGGGTGTTTCATCTGCGCCACGGCATCTGCAATCAGCAGGCGCTGGTGGCGATTGACGGTATCTGGCAAGTGCGCCACGGAGAACCACTCAACATCGGTATTTTCATCATCGCCAAGCACCGGCTCAGCATCATCAGCAACTGAAAGGCGCATCGCGGTGTCCATAAATAGACACTCATCTTGGTTTTCAAAGGTCACCGGCCCCACGAGGCCGACCCCGAGCAAAGCTTCGACCTTGGCGTCCAGGCCGACTTCTTCTTTGACCTCGCGCACCGCGGTCTGGGCTACTTCCTCCCCCGGTTCACAAATTCCTGATACCAGCGCCCAGTTGCCATTGTCGGCGCGGCGGGCAAGTAGGACCTTCGGCACTTCCCAGATGGAGGATCCTGGCGGGACGGGGCGAAGAACCACTATGGTGCAGGCGGGAAGGAAAAGTTGTTGGTGGCCAATATGCTTACGCAGATTCACAATGAATTCAGGGGTGGACATGTCCTACAGTGTAGCGAGCCGCATGGGTGAATCCAGCAGCTGGTCGACCACATTTTGAATATCCAAGATGGAGACAAATGACAGCTCCATCTCTCCCACATCAGCGCAGGTTTGGCCCTCTTCCATGTGCACCGTGGTGCCGGAGACCAAGCCCACAATGATGTCTTTGCCCTCCACCATGGCAAAGACCGGTCCGCCGGAGTCCCCGTTGCGCGCGCATACTTCCGCGCGGGCTGCGGTAGAACGAATCTCCTCGTCTCCGTAGCGCAAGATGGACGATGCTGACTGATGCGTGAGATCACCACAGGTTTGATAGGTCATCCGGCCCATCTTGCACACATATTCTGGCAATACATCCATGCGCCCAGCGATATGCGTCTGCATCTCCCCTGGCGCATAAGTATTGCTGAGGTTGCCGTTGAGCTCAATGAGACCAATATCTAGGTGTTCAGCGTTATCGGAGTACAAGCTGGAATAGCTAAATTGGCCAATGGGTTCTGCCGGGTATCCGAAACTATTATCAGGAGTTCCCGCCCACACCAGATCTCCGGGTTTTCCGCAGTGCGATGCGGTCACGGCATAAGAGCTGCCGTCTTCAGTATCGAAAGAATAGGCCACGGTGCAGTAGCTGAAATTAAAGTACTCACCAGGCTGCGGGTAGCCTTCGGAGATATCAATGGCAGTCCCCGGTGCCAGCGGCGAGTACGCCGGCGTGAGCACGGCATCGGCTAGCTCCACAGGTTCTTTTGGTACCTGGAGTTCTTCCTCGCTGGCGGCATCGGCGACGGCCGAGTCGTCATCATCAGGCGCGCTCGAAGCGGCCGCTTCAGACGGCTGGGGAGAAAAAGACGGCGCCGAGCATGAAACCAGACCTGCCACGAGAAGCAGGCCAGCTAGAGCAGTTGCCACCATGTGCACTGCTTTTAATGCTCGACGCCGTATCACAACGCTTATAGTACTCGGGCGCTACCGCCTAAGCACGCTAAGCGTCATCCGAGTTATCAGACTCATCGTCACTGTCACCTTCGTCGTTTTCCGCCGCTGCTTGTTCTTTGAGCTCTTGCAAAAAGGCCGCGGGGTCGAACTCGGTGTTGTAATCCTCGGGCAGCGATTGCTCTTGGCCCATGGTCTACTCCTATACCTCGGTGGTTTTAATCGAGCTGGTGATAAAGTCTTTGACCGCGCCAACGTCATTGGGCAAGTCCGTGACGAAACGATCTGCATCCATGATGTGGGCAAAACGCTCCGGGGTTTCCGGTGCTTGGCCGATGGCCTCTTCAATGGTTTCTGCAAACTTCACCGGCAGCGCAGTTTCCAAGACAATAATTGGCGTTTCAATAGTGTGCTCGGCCTGCGCCTCCTGGGCTGCCTTGACGCCATCAGCCGTGTGCGGATCCACGACGTAGTCGTACTTCTCGTGCACATCCTTGATGGTGGCCAAGCGGTCTGCGTGCGCAGAGGTCGACGAGACGAATCCGAAGACCTCTCGTGCCTTGTCCATGACGTCCTCTTCAAGCACGAAGCCGCCTTCTTTGACCTTGGTGCCAAAGAGATCCGCAATCTTTTCGGCATCACGATCCAATAGGTCAAAGGCAAAACGCTCAAAGTTCGACGCACGCGAGATATCCATCGACGGCGAGGACGTAGCCATGGTTTCAGCCGCTGGACGTGGGCGGTAGTTGCCCGTGCGGAAGAATTCATCCAGCACGTTGTTCTCATTAGTTGCGACGATGAGACGATCAATGGGCAGGCCCATCTGACGCGCGATGTGGCCGGCGCAAATATCACCAAAGTTTCCGGTCGGCACCGAAAAAGACACCTTTTGATCTGCGGAATCGGTGACCTTGAGCCAGCAGTTGATGTAGTAGACAATCTGCGCCATCAGTCGCGCCCAGTTAATGGAGTTGACGGCACCAATGCGGTGGTCAGCCTTAAACTGTGCATCGGAAGAGACCGCCTTGACCACGTCCTGGCAGTCATCAAAGACACCATCGAGGGCGATGTTGAAGATATTTGGGTCATCGAGTCCAAACATCTGTGCTTGCTGGAAAGCAGTCATGCGTCCAGCTGGGGTGAGCATGAACACGCGGATGCCGTGGCGCCCGCGCATGGCATATTCCGCAGAGGAGCCGGTATCCCCGGAGGTAGCACCCAAGATATTCAAGGTTGCTTCGCGGCGGCCTAGCTCATATTCAAAAAGCTCACCCAACAGCTGCATGGCCATATCCTTGAAAGCCGCAGTGGGTCCTTCGGACAGGTGACCGATGAGCAGCGAGTCACCTAAATCAGTAACTGGAACGATTTCCTTGGAGCTAAATTTCGGGTGAGTATAAGCACGCGCGGCGATAGCGTCGAGGTCTTCTGCCGGAATATCATCGACAAAAAGCTTAAGCACCTCTGCGGCTAATTTGCCGTAGCCGGCTTCATCATCTCCCGATACCAGCTCCCGCCAAGACTCCAGGGTCTTGGCATCAAGCTGTGGGTACTCGACGGGTAAATACAGTCCCCCATCTGGGGCCAAGCCGCCGAGTAGAATGTCAGTAAACTTCGCTGGAATCGCATCAATATCGCGCGTTGAAATGTAGTCCACGTCCAATACCTTACTTCCTCGGAGTACACTTACGACACGTGTCTACCCCTGAATTCGAGAAAGATCCCCGCCCGAACCCACGTGAAGTTGTAACGACCAAAGCTCTAACGGTCTGGATTGCCGCGCTGATTGTTTATGTCGGCGCCATTTTTGGCCGTACGTCCTTCGGTGTTGCCGGTGTGGAAGCTATTGCGCGTTTCGATGTCGACGCATCCCGCATCGCGGTCTTTGCCTCCATTCAGATTGGTACCTATGCACTCGCGCAGGTTCCCACAGGTCTTTTAATTGACCGTTTCGGCCCGCGCAAGCTGTTGGTCATTGGTGCGGTCATCATGGGTATCGGTCAGCTTGTTTTGGGTCTGACCACCTCATATGGCGTGGCAATTGGTGCGCGTGTGCTTATCGGTGCCGGTGACGCGACGGCCTTCCTGTCCGTAATGCGCCTTTTGCCTTTCTGGTTCCCGTTGCACCGTACGCCGATGATTACGGCCGTTACTGCAGCCTTTGGTCAGCTGGGTCAGTTCCTCTCGGCCGTGCCATTTTTGTGGCTGCTCAATGCCACCAGCTGGTCCATCGCCTTCGTCTCGCTGGGTGCTGTAGTCATCCTCATCGCGATCGTGGCTGCCATTGCTGTGGCGGATACTCCGGAAACCGCCGGCGTGTACACCGAGAAAACGGTGGAGAAAGACGAGCCTGCCCTCTCGATTGGCAAGCAAATCAAGCTCGCCGCTAGCTCCCGGGCGACGTGGCAAGGCTTTTTTATTCACTATGCGGGACTACACGCCAACCTTGTCTTCATCATGATGTGGGGCGTGCCCATGATGACCGAATCCATGGGTCTATCGTCTGCGCAGGCTGGCCTTGTGCTCACCGTCAACTCTCTGGCCATGATGGTGGTCAGTCCCTTCCACGGAAAGATTTCCTCCCGCGCGGGACGCAACCGCGACTTGGCCGCATTCTTCCTTTCGCTATTGCACTTGGCGGCATGGATCCTGTTTTTCGCCACCCCGAACCCACGCGGGCTCGCGATGATCATCGGCATGGCTATTTTGATTGCGATTTGCTCGCCATCCTCTAACTACGGCTTTGACCAGATTCGTGAGACCCTCGACCGCAAGGTTGTTGCCACCGCAACCGGTTTGGCCAATATGGGCGGCTTTACCGCCGGCATGATTGCCGCGCAGCTCTTCGGTATCCTCTTGGATAAGCACTCGGGCGGCGAAGCCTTCGAGTGGGGCGATTTCCGTTATGCCGCGCTAGCGGTACTCGTTGTATGGAGCATCGGTCTGCTCGGTATCTTGGTCACGCGCGGCGGCACTCGCCCCCGCAAAATCCGGATGGAGACCGTCACCGAAGACTGAGTCCAACGCGGCGCGTGGGTCAGCGAAAAATTCACGCGTCGCACGCACTGCTTCGGTGTCCTCCCAACGCGGAAAGCTGACCTCATCCTCACCGATTTCCAGAATCTGTGATTGGCGTGCGGCCAGCAGAATCGGTGAATGGGTGGCGATAATAAACTGCGCACCACGCGCTACTGCTTGCTCAATCTCTGCGAGCAATGTCATCTGCCGCACTACTGACAAACCGGCTTCTGGCTCATCGAAGATATATAAGCCTTTGCCATCAACGTGTTCGCCCAGCACATCAAAAATAGACTCGCCGTGGGAACGTCGGGATAAATCCAACTCAGGATCTAGATGATTGCGGCCAGCGGCTTCTTTCGGGTCACTATCAATGGCCAGCATTAACGCATGAGTTTCAGAGCGCAGATAGTACCCGCGCAGGATTGGTTCATTGAGTTCGCAGAGCATGTACCAGCTCAATGCTGCTTCCGTGCCTGTGGCCTTGGGGGCATCGGAATTTCCATAACGCCCACCGATCACGCTAAAGCCCAAATTCAACGCAACGGATTCTAAAAAGGTTGATTTTCCCGAGCCATTATCGCCCGCAATCAGAGTAACCGGTTGCGAAAAGCGCAGTCCCCCGCGGCTGTTAATGTGTTTGACCAGCGGCAACTTCCAGGCCCACGGCGAATCCACGCGGCTTCCTGATGCATCAGCCGGCACATCTTGGTTCAATTTCTGCTCGACATGCTGGGCACCGCGCTTGCGTTCACGCTCTAGAGCCCGCCGAATTCCGGGGATGGTCGCAGCGCCATCAAAGTAGTGAGAATCCTCAGCCACATCCTGCGGGGAACGTGGTTGAGAAAGAAATTTAACGCTGCGCAGGATCATTAGTCGGCCTTTCTGTGACCAGGTTTAGTTGCTGCTGCCTACTCGTTCAGTGTCAGCGCTTTCGCTGTTATCAGCTGAAGCGCCATCTTTATCTTCGGTGATATTCACCGGTGCGCTGACTAGTCCAGCTTCAAAAGCCTTGAGCACACCATCGGCTTCCGCTGGCGTTAATACGCCCTTGGTGACTGCTTGATTGACTAAATCCATCAAATAAATCCGCGCCTGGTCGTGGCTCATGCCCATTTCAAATGCACCATCAGGAACCGCACCATTGGGCAGTCCCAGCGCCGAGGCAAGCTCAACTAAGCGGTAGCCCGGGTATTGCTGAGTACCCGCTTCACCACTTTCACCGCCCTCAGTTTCAGCGGCCTCTGCGCCCGTTGCTGATTCAGTACCAGCGATGGCCTCCCCGACCGTGACCGATCCTTCGGCAGGACGGTTGGACATGCCATGCAGGATAAAGGCAACAGCGACGACGGTTATGACAACAACACCACCGAGCCACAGCCACACCGCGCGGGTGATCAGTTGGCGTTTCCTGCGGTCGGTATAGGTACCCCGGTCATCGGGGTGTCCTGTTGGGGCTGCGGAAGTAAAGGCCATCCTTAGTGCCGTTGTCCTTTTCTCAAGCTCAGTCATAGTGACATGCAGTCCTATTGACGTGACGGTATAAAACGCCGTGGGCGACGCGAAAGTAAGTATACTCGCGCGCCGCCGGCTTCTACTAGGCCGTGTTGATACTCTCAGCCGCCTCTACGCTGGCTAAGACCTAGTTATTATCCTTCGAATCATCGTCTTTTCCATTGGGGCCGTCTTTGCGGTCCTCATCGCCGGGGCTGTATTCACCGTCTTCTTCTGAGGAGTCATTACCGCCAGGTGTATCTGTGGAGTTGGAGTCGTCGAGGTCCCCAATATCATCGAGGTAGTTAAAGCCCGGAAAATCTTCGAATGCGCCTAGCTTCTCCTCGGTCTCGCGGTCATCGCGTGAGGTGCCTTCAGGATGTTCATCATCTTGGGCCGGATCGGTAAAGCTGCCATAGCCGTTGTTGGAATTACGTCCAGGGCGTGTCCCGCGCTTGCGCTGACCATCGCCGCCTTCGCTACGGCGATCGACTTGGTCATTGATGAAATCCGACAGACCTTTAAAGAAGCTCTCGCCGGCATGGCGCAGCTCGCCGAAGTCATTTCCAGGGTTTGACCCGGGAGTATTCGACTGTCCAAAGGGCGGCATAAATGGATTGTCGAAAGGATTATTCGGACGCTGCTTTCCTTGCTCTCGCTCGTCACCGCGTCCGCCATCGCGGCCATCACCACGCTCGCCACCGCGGCCATCGCGGGTGCCATCGTCGCGGGGGTCATCGGTGTAAAAATCATCCTGAAGCGGATCATCGTCAAAGTTGTCCCGTGGTGGGTTATCGCGCCCCGTATTGCCGCGGTACCCAAAGTCTCGGAAGTAGTCTTCTGCCAGGCCGTAGAGGTAATCGGCGGGTGGGAAGCCATTGGGGTTATACCCGCCAAAGCCAGAGCCTGGGCCGCGAGGGCCGAATCCACGGCCTCGGTCACGGTTGCGGTCACGGCCTCGATCACGATTGCGGTCGCGACGGTTGCCGAAGGGTAATTCATCGGCGATGTTTTCTATGAAGTCATTGATGGCGCCGGAGATATCAAATGAGCCCGGCGCGCTGCGGCGAGAGCCACCGTTGTAGTCGGGTTCTTCAAAGTCTTCGAAGCCGCGTGGGTCTTCAAAGCTCGGGTCGAAGTCGTCAAAGCCCTCGTAGTCATCAATGTCATCAATGTCATCGCCATCGTGACCGAAGAAGGTAAACATTGTGGGATCGGTGGTGTCGATATCGGGTGCGATGGGGTTGTCAATGATGACGCGCAGTACTTGCGCGTCATTGTCGATTTCAATGGTGGTGGAATCATCTGCCCCGGCAGCACCTGCGGTCGATACGAGGGTGGCGAGGTCTTCAAAGGTTGCGTTGTTGAGCTCTATGGAAATGATGAGAGCCATGGTTACGGTGATCCTTCCGTTGGGATAGAGCCGGCCGCACCGGTAGCGCGGCTGATACTGCCCAGCTTATGCACTTGGCCACCAACTAGAAAGGGATCACAATAAAAATCAGGGTTAAATCCGGGTATCTCTTAGGGGATACCCGGCACCAGGATTAGCCAGGTTCCATGGTTTCAGCTTCGCCCCAAAAGACTTCATCGACAACCCGGCGCGCATGTCGTGTTGCTTTGAGGTAGGCATCCAAGAAGTATTGGTTTTCTTCCGGTTTCCAGCCGGCAGCACCAGCTACTTGCGCCAGTTGCAGCCCTGGGGTGGGCAGTTGGTCCACGCGTTTGCCGCGCACGAGTACCAAGGCGTTGCGGGCATCGGTGGCCATCAGCCATGCTTCCCGCAGGCTTTCGACCTGCTCTGCTGGCAGCACTCCGGTTTCTTCCAAGGCATCTAAGGTGCCCAGCGTCGACGGGTTGTGCAGTTCGGGGTGCTTGTGCGCATGCATCATCGTTAAAAGCTGCACGGTCCATTCCACATCGCTTAGCCCACCACGGCCGAGCTTGGTGTGCGTGTTGCGGTCGGCACCACGAGGCAGACGTTCATTATCCACGCGGGCTTTCATGCGGCGAATGGCGCGAATCGTTGACTGGGACACTCCGTCGTCGGGATAACGGTATTTATCAATCACCTCGATAAACCGCTGCCCTACTTCTTCATCGCCGGCGAAAAAAGCAGCACGCAGCAGGGCTTGCATCTCCCATGGCTCACCCCATTGCTGGTAGTAGCGGTCAAAGCTTTCCACCGTGCGCACAATAGCCCCGGAGCGTCCTTCCGGACGTAGCCCGAGGTCCACTTCCAGGGGCGGATCACCCGATGGTTTGGCAAGGCGGGTTCGCAGCTTGTCGATGATCCCTATCGCCCATTTCAATGCCCTCGTCTCATCCACACCGGGCGCAGGTTCTGCCACGACCATGACATCGGCATCGGAGCCAAAGCCTAATTCCATGCCACCGAGGCGTCCCATACCAATCACGGCGATGCGCGCCAGCGGACGTGGCGAGGATCCCTCGGTGCTTTCGCTATGCAGCCAGCCGCGGATCTCGGCGCGCAGGGCTGCTTCCAGCACCGCTGCCCAAATCGTAGATAGTTCCCGGCAGACTTGCTGGACATCGAGGTAGCCCAGCAGATCGCCGGAGGCAATGCGTGCTAGTTCCACGCGCCGTAAAGAGCGCGCCACGCTCACTGCCTTATCCGGATCACTGTGGCGCTTGGCTGCGCTGAGCAGCGCGGAAGATACCTGTTCCGGGGTGGTATCTAAAAGCTTCGGGCCATCGGAGCCATCGGAAAGCTGCTTAACCACTTCTGGTGCAGCAATGATGAGGTCGGCGGTATAGGGCGAGGTGCCTAAGATACGCATTAAGCGCTTGCCGACTATTCCCTCATCACGCAACATGCGTAAAAACCAGGTTCGGTCAAAGGCGGCATCAGACAGCTTGCGGTAGTTGAGCAATCCGGCATCTGGGTCGGCGGTCTCTGCTAGCCACTCCATCAACGTCGGCAACAAGATCGCTTGGATACGCGCCTTGCGCGATGAACCTGCGGCCAAGGCGGTGAGATGCTCGAAGGCGCGATCGGGCGCTTGATATCCCAAAGCTGCCAACTGCAGCTTGGCTGCCTGCGGGGTGAGCCTGAGCTCTTCGGGGCTCATGGACACCACAGAGTTGAGCAGTGGACGGTAGAACAAGCGCGAGTGCAGCTCGGAGATTTGCAAGCGCACCGTCTTTAAGTACTTATTCATCATCGTCGATGCCGAATTAGCGCCTTGGGCGGTAAATCCAGACACATTCGCCAGCCACTCTAAGGTGTCTTTATCATCATTCGGCGGCATGGTGTGCGTGCGACGAAAGCGCTCCAGCTGCAAGCGGTGTTCTAATAACCGCAAGAATTCATACGCCTCGATGAGCTGGTTGCCGTCCTCGCGGCCGACATACCCTGCCGAAATCAGCGCCTCGAGCGCATCCACGGTAGCGAGCGTGCGCAGAGATTCGTCGGAGCGGCCATGGACTAATTGCAGTAACTGCACCGCAAATTCCACATCGCGCAGACCACCCACGCCGAGTTTTAACTCGCGGTTTTTCAATGAATCCGGCACGCTTTCTAATACGCGCCGGCGCATGGATTGCACATCTTCAACGAAGGATTCGCGCTGCGATGCCTCCCACACCATCGGCCCGATGGTCTCGGCGTACTGCTGCCCCAGTGGCATAAACCCGGTCTGGGGACGTTGTTTTAGCTGCGCTTGAAACTCCCACGTCTCCGCCCAGCGCTTGTAGTACTTCACGTGGGAATCCAAGGTACGGACTAAAGCTCCCGATTTACCTTCCGGGCGCAGGTTGGCATCGACTTCGAAGAAGCAATTAGTACCGATGCGGTTAAATTCCGCCGCTACCCGCGTGGCCTTGCGCATGGCCTTTTGGCCTTCTTCATCACCGGCTGCCACCGGCTCGCCGACAAAGATGACGTCCACATCCGAGATGTAGTTCAGTTCTTTCGCCCCGCATTTGCCCATAGCGATAACAGCTAACTGCATGGGCAAATCGTCGTCCCCGCAGACCGTGCGTACGGCAAGGGCTAAAGCAGCGGTGAGTGCGGCATCGGCAAGCGCGGTGGTGAGCGCAGTGACCGTGCGAAATTCCACGGTGGGCTGGCCTTGGGTTTGGCCCTTGCGGGAGTAGAAGCTTCCCGCCAAATCATGGGCGGCCAGACGCATCATCAAGGTCCGATACGTGGATTTCAGCAAAGGCCGGGCTTCAGCTTCTTCTATCCTGGCGCGATAGGTCCCCGGGGTGGACAGATCCTCCGATGCGGGATCGGCCGATGCGGAATCAGCTGCGTTCTGCTCGCTCTCGAGGTAACTAGCAGGTTGTGCGTCAATGACCCCGAGCAGTTCTTGCATCATCTCGGTAGGCTCTGGCAGCGGCAGCACTAATTCTTCCCACAGCTGCGGGTTCGCAGCGAGGTGATCTCCTAGCGCGGTGGATCCGCCAAGAAGCGCGATCAGGCGAACGCGCAGCGCCTCGTCATCGATAAGCGCCTGCGTCAGCCGCTCTTTTTCTGACTCGTCGAACGATGAGTAGATGCGCACCATGGTGTTTAATGCCCCATCTGGATCGCCTGCGGCGGCGATGCACCACACCAGCGGCACAGCGGCTTCGTGATCCCACCCAAGTTCTTTGAGATCTTCTGCTGCCGTGGGCCTACTGAGCCCTAAAGTAGCTGGTGAGGGCAGATCGATGCGCGTCACAGATTTATCCTCCTATCGATGGTGCGTTTATAAATTGAGGTTATTGGCCAATTCATACGTGGTGATCTGCTTTTGGTAGTTGTGCCACTCATCCCACTTCGCGCGCAAGAAGAATTCAAAGACATGCTCGCCTAAGACCTCCGCCATGAAATCGGAGCCTTCTAACATGCGCAGGCTGTGATCGAGCGAGGTTGGCAAGTCCTTATACCCCATGGCCCGGCGCTCGCGACGGGTGAGCGAATGCACATCGTCTTCTGCCGGATCCCCTAGTTCGTAGCCTTCGCGGATGCCTTTGAGCCCTGCTGCCAATAGCACCGCATAACCCAGGTAGGGATTCACGCCGGCGTCGACGGAGCGAATTTCCACCCGGCGGGATTCTTCTTTGCCGAGGCGATAGGTAGGCACTCGCACCATGGCGGAGCGATTGGACACTCCCCACGTCGCGGTGCCGGGAGCCTCATTGCCAAATTGCAGGCGCTTATAGGAATTGGACCACTGGTTGGTAATTGCCGTAAATTCCGGCGCGTGTTCCAAGATGCCGGCGATAAATTGCTTCGCGGTATCCGATAAGGAAAATTCATCATCTGGATCATGGAAGGCATTGGATTCGCCTTCAAATAATGACAAATGCGTGTGCATGCCGGAGCCCGACCACTGCTCAAAAGGCTTCGGCATGAAAGTCGCACTCACACCCTGGCGCACCGCGACCTGTTTGATGATGTAGCGGAAGGTCATGATGTTATCGGCCATGCTCATGACATCGGCGTGGCGTAGGTCAATTTCTTGTTGGCCCGGCGCGGTTTCATGATGCGAGAACTCCGTGGCAATGCCCATAGATTCCAAGGCCAGGATTGCTTCCCGACGAAATAGCGGCACGTCATTGTGCGTTGCCTGATCGAAGTAGCCGCCATTATCTGTCGGCTGCAGGTTTTCTAAATCTTCCGTCTGCTTGAGCAGGAAGAACTCAATTTCAGGTGAGGCCATGCAGGTAAAGCCATCGGCAGCCGCTGCTTGTACCTGGCGCCGAAGGATATGGCGCGGGTCAATTAATGAGGGCTGACCATCCGGCATGATGACATCACAAAACATGCGTGCAGCCTGCATATCCGGCACGGCCTGCTCAAAGGGCAACACCTGGAACGTGGAGGGATCCGGCATCGCGATATTGTCGGATTCCGAAATACGCGAAAAGCCCTCAATCGACGAGCCGTCAAAGCCCACGCCTTCATCAAATGCTGATTCCAGCTCCGAGGGGCTCATCACCACTGATTTCAATCCGCCCATGAGGTCTGTAAACCACAATCGAATAAAGCGAATATCGCGTTCTTCAACGGTGCGCAGGACGAATTCGTGTTGGCTACTCATGGTTTTGACCTTAGTAGAAACTACCCATCCAAGTTGTGGGAAACCCTCGTGTTGACCCAACCGCCAGCGCCACCACGCCACGGCAACAACCGTGAACCTTTATGGCTTCCCGGCAGTCTAAATAGCTAGTAACCACCTAGGTTTTTAAAAATTAGACAAGGAATATAGCTGTGAACCGACTCCATCACCTCGACCCGTATTTAGTCCGCACCTTAATTCACGACATCGTCACCGTTGCCCAACGCGGCTGGACACCAGAGGATTTAAAACATGTTCTAGGCCCCGCCTCCTGTGCGGTGTTAGAAAAGGCCGCGCCACAAGTCCCAGCGCGCACCGATGTGGTAAAAATCCGCCAAGCCTGGCTCAGCTTTCGCCCTACCGACATGGAGCTTTCTTTAGCCAGCACCATTACTGAGCGCACCGTGACCTCGTGGATGACCAAGATTTACCGGCTGCCTTTTCTACGTGATGCCGAGGTGATCTCCACGGTGCAGCCACATTTTAAAGACCCGAAGCAAAAGAAGATGCACGACAAGATTCAAGGACTACTCGCCAAGGCCGAATCCACCCAATTCGAAGACGAAGCAGATGCTCTCATTGCCAAGGCACAAAAATTACGCCAGCAATACCGAATCGACTCTGTGCTGGAAGAGTTAGAAAATTCATTGGAGGAAGTCATCGCGCTGCGCGTGCGCATTTCCGCTCCCTGGGTCAAGCACCAATTATCGCTATTATCTTCGGTCGCCTATGCAAATGGCGGGACCGCAGTCTTGCTGTCTGATTTCGGCATTTGCACCGTCATGGCCACCCGCGATGATGCCGAGCACATCGTTGACCTATTCCACTCGCTGAACCGCCAACGCGCCTGGTTTATGAAAAATTCCGACGGCGCCAAGCTAGCTGCCGAGGATGGGGAGACTGCATCCTATCGCCGCAGCTTCATTCTGGCGTATGCCTCCAAGATCAGAGAACTACTCCACGACGCCAATGTCACAGCAGCACAGGCCCACGATGCAGCCACTGCTAACGCTGCCGCGAATCAGGATAATGACGACTCGGAGCAGCGCTCGTATGCGATTACCTCACGGGCTTTGCCAGCGCTAGCGCGCCGACAAACTCAAGCAGAAGACGCCTTGCATGATCTTTTTCCCAACCTATCGAGCATGAATTTATCCATGAACCACATGCGCGGCATTATCGACGGCGTCGATGCTGCAGAGCGCTCACATTTAGGCGGCGATAAATCCGGCATCCACACCGGGCGTAACCAGCTCGCCTCTTAACACCAGCGCAGGCAGAAGCCGACTTCTACCTGCGTATATCCCTGTGACCTCGCGGTGACAATTTTCACTGCGGAGACAATCCAGAAGGCATAAGACAAGGTAAGCTTGGTGCAGGAAACAATCAGGTTTATAAAACAATGCAACTAGGTAGTAGGTGGGTTAATGTCAGCGCAGCAAGCTCAGTCATTTTTGGAAGTTGAAGCCAAGTTTTCTGTCTCGCGATCCCTTCCCGCCCCAGAAATTACTGAACTACCGGGCGTGGCAGATATCGGGGAAACGCGCAGCGAATCCCTGTCCGCCATTTACTATGACACGAAAGACCTGCGCCTAACCCGCGCCAAGGTGACCTTGCGCAGGCGCACCGGCGGTCATGATGATGGCTGGCATATCAAGCTTCCCAGCGACCTCGGACGAACTGAGCTTCACGCCGAGTTACAAGACCCGGTCGATGGTGTATACACCGTCCCGCAGCATTTGCTGGCGAATGTACGCAGCATTATCCGTAACCACCCAGTTCAACCCATTGCCCAGGTGGATAACCAACGCACCGAGCAAGTCCTAGTCGATGCCGATGGCAACCCGCGCGCGGAATTTTGCGACGATAACGTCACCGCGTGGTCCTTACTACCCGGTGGTCAACAGACCTCCTGGCGCGAATGGGAAATTGAATTAGCAGGTGATTTGCCCGGTACCGACGAAGGTACGGATTTCATCCACTCCGCCACGCAACAATTCATTGCGGCTGGCGCACGCGTTTCTGCGTCTCCTTCCAAGCTGGCCTCGGCCCTGGGCGATTCTATTGAAAACGCTCCCCTGCCGGCCTCGATGCGCACTGCCGATGTGGATAAGAAATCACCAGCGGCAGCCGTGGTCAAAGCTTTGGCCGCCAACCGGGACAAGCTCGTGGCCTATGATCCGAAGGTACGCGCCGATGAATGGGATTCAATCCACCAGATGCGGGTAGCCACCCGTGAGTTGCGCAGTCACATGGAAACCTTCCATGGCATCATTGGCGGCCCCGAAATTAAACACATTGAAGCCGAGCTTAAGTTGCTCGCTAGCATTCTCGGCGTAGCTCGAGATGCCGAAGTAGTCGAAGAACGCTGGCAGTCTCTATTGGCAGCCGAAGACTCCGACACCTTAGATGACACCACCCGTGGCCATATCGCCAACGACATGGGCAAAGAATATGCCCGCGCCCACCGCAAAGTCGTCGCCGCATTAAATTCTGACCGCTACCTAGAACTGCTGGATTCTCTCGATGAATTACTAGCCAACCCACCCGTAAGCTCACCAGAGGGCGAGTTCCCCGAAGCGGTTCCCGCCGCAGGCGAAGCTGCCGAGGGCGAAGCGGCAGTTGATACAGACGAATCTGCCGAGGGCGAAGCGGATGCAAGCGCGGCCACTGAAATCACCACGTCTGATATCGATTCCTCCTCAAACCAGGTAGCTGAAGCCTCGGAAGAAGAGGAAGACGCTGCCGACGCGGCTGGAACTGACGAGTCGGATAAGTCGGAACAGCCTGACGAAGCCGACGAAGCCGAGCCGGCGCGCAAGAGCAAGAAAGAAGAAAAAGCGGCGGCCAAGCGCGCGGCAAAGAAGGCCTCCAAAGAAATGGAGCAGGTGCTAGCAGCGCATCTGCATCAGGCTTATACGAAGTTGCTCAAGCGTCATAAGAAGGCCACGAAAAATTGGGATAATGACAAGCTCACGCTGCATGAGCGCGAAGATTACTATCACGATATGCGCAAGGCTGCGAAGAAGTTGCGCTATGCCGCCGAGGCCGCTGGGTCCGCCACGAAGCTCAAGACCAAGGGGCTTTATGCAGCGTGCAAGAAGATGCAGTCAGTCCTCGGTGATTTCCAAGATTCGGTTACCTCACGTGACAAGCTGCTGCACTTGGCTACCTCAGCGCGCCGGCGCGGAGAAGACACCTTTGGCTACGGCTTGTTGTACCAGCGCGAGCGTGCCATTGGGCTGGAAGCCTTGAAAGATTATGAAAGCGCGATGAAAGCCATCAACGAAGCGTTTAAGCCGCTGAAAAAGCAGATGGATAAATAACTTCCCTATCGCTTCACAGCACAAAGTTCCTTTCACTTGCCATAAGAATGAGCAGCGAGTGAAAGGAACTTTGTGTGGGTCTAGTGATTAAAGGGTTATTTCTCCCACGACGGAGTCTGGCCCCAATCATCTTCTTTTTCGTCTTCGTTATCGGCTGCTTTATTGCGGGCAGCGGCGATTTCTAGTGCCGCACGAGCTTCGGCTTCCGAGTCATAAGGGCCCATGCGGTTTTCCCAGCCAGCCTGCTTGCCTTGGGATACGGTACCGGTTGATGGGTCAAAGTACCATTGGCTTTCTTCTGTGGCCATGAGCATCTCCTTAAATAAGTTTCTCGATCGTTAAAAAGCCTTGCTATGGCTTATGCTTTCCCACACTACCGCCGCGGAATTTATCGCGCCCGCTAAACTATTAAGGTAGTTAGCTCGACCCAATCCATTATTTACCCCCATGCAAGGAGCCCGATCAGCATGCCGATGTGGCCCGCACCTACTACTTCAGCTTCCACCCGTGTCAGGGAAGCTCATACCGCACACGCAGGAGTACCTGCACAAGCGGTTGCCAGCGCCCCCGGCACGTGGTCGATCGCTGGCGAGCACGCGGATCACTTCGGCGGCATCGTCGTCATGGGTATTTCAGACCTGCGCACGGCGGCGGCAGTATCCCCGCGCACCGATGGCACCATCCAGGTACGCGTGTTAGCCACCACTGCCAATGGCGAGCAGCAGATCGATGATTCCATCACGCTCGATGAGCTGGCGGAGCGATACGCGCAGCAGCAACCAAGCATCGACGAGCAAGGCCGTCCGGTTACTCCCCCGTCACCGCAAGGTTCGTGGGCTGCGCGCATTGGTGGCGTTATTTGGACCATGATTAACCGCCAGCTGCTCTCCCGGGAAACTGCCGGCGCCGATGTCACCTTAGTCTCCGATATCCCCTTGGAAGCAGGCATGGGTGCGCTATCCGCCGCCGATGTCGCAGTCGCACTCGCGATGATGCCTGAGGGGTCAGATTTGGACCATCCATTGCGTGCGCGCATCGCAGAAGTGTGCACCCAAGCAGTTGATACCTTCTCCTCGCTGCCGTCGCTGCGTGCGCGCCATACCGCGGCGCTGCGCACCGAGGCAGGATCGGTGAGCATTATTGACTACGCAGATAACTCCGTAACGAAGGCCGCAGCCCCAGTGGCTGGTACTTTCCGGGCATTTATTCTCTTTCCTGACGGCACGGAAGCACCAGATCAAAGCGAGCATATTCAATCCCGCAAGCACTTCATCGATAATGCCAGCCACGCTTTTGGTGCCGAGTCGCTGCGCTTGCTTCCCGATGCCCCTGAGCGCGTGATTGATTGGCTCAACGCGGTGCACAAGGTACACGGTTCGGCAGGTCAGCCAACCGTGGCAGAGGCTTCTGGCTGGCTGCAATTTTATGACGCAGAAACCCAGCGCACCCATCAGGTCGCACGTGCCCTGCGCTCCGGCGCGTGGAATGAGTTGGGCGGAATCCTAGCGCTATCCCAACAAGACCTAGTCACCCACTATGGCCTCGACAACGCCGAAGCACTCAGTGAGCTAGCGCTTGCCCGCCGCGCATTGTCAGCCCGTGCTGCTTCTGCTGGCACGTCCAATGCCGTGTTGACCTTTGTCCCCCGCGAGCGCGCAGAAAACTTCGCAGCCGATTTCGCGGCCGATGGCCTCATCGTTGTACCGATTGATCACGGCACCGAAGCAGCTATCGAGCCCACGTCCGAATAGTCCCGCTTAAATTATCTAATCCGCTGGCCACGCGAATTTAACCTCGCGTTTATCGGGGTCAGCGGTAATGAGCGAGACCTTCACGCTTTTGCCCTGGGGTGGGGCGCCGATGACATCGGCAAGCACGGGTGGGTCCGCGACAAAGACGGAGGCGGTATCTTTCTCCTCATCGCGGGAGAGCACGATTGCTTCAAAGTTATGCCCCACCCAGGGTTGCAGGACTTTGGCCTCTACCCAGTTGAGCACGGCCTTATCCACTTGGGAGGCTAGCTGCGAGGTACGCCGCATGGTCGCAATGACTTCATCGGCTTTGTCTGTCACCCAGGCAGGGATCTCTTCGCCGGCGCATAATGCCAGGCACACCTCGGAGGCGAAACGGTCAACTAAGCGGCGCAAGGGCGCGGTGACATGGGCATAGTAGCCGCCAATGCCCGCATGGATCTCGGCGTCGTCATCGCCCAGCCAGACATAGTCCGCACCGCGCAGCAGCTTTTGTGCCAAGCGCATGGCAGCCATGCCGCGCGGGTCATCGGCGTTAATGGACAAGAGAAATTCCGAGATACTCTGCTCGCCCACCTCATAGCCCAGCGCGGCAACGCCTTGGAGGAATGCCTGCTCAGATTCCTCAGTCGCAGCCGGCAGTGTGCGCAGGAAACCCACGCCGTGTTCGGCCATGAGCTGGCCAGCGCACATGCCCGTCAGCAGGGAAATCTCCGAGTTATAGTCCATGATTTCATGGCGAGGTTCAATGACCAGTTCAAACTGGCCATCGTCGCCTTCCACCACGCGCTGGGACGGCAGGCGCAAAGAAATCGCGTGTCGACGCAACGAGGATGCTTGGCGCAATTTGCCCACCTCCGGCAGCAAGGCAATCGAGGAATGTAGCTCACCGCTGATCAAATCCTGATGCGCCTGGTCATAATCTAGTCGCGCACGCGAGCGCACCAACGCCCGCTCAACGTGGAAACTATTTACCTCACCGGAAGCGTCCAGATGGAAAGTCCACACCACGGCTGGCCGGTCGACATCGGGAAGCAAAGAAGCCTCGCCCTGGGATAGCTCGGCTGGGTGCAAACGCGCAGGTTCATCGGGAAGATAAATCGTTTGTCCGCGCCGCAACGACTCTTCTTCGATGACCCCGCCGGGTTCTAAAAAGGCTGCGACATCCGCGATGGCGTAGTAGACAATATAGCCAGCGCCGACAGAAGGCTTATCGATGAATACCGCCTGATCCAAATCCATCGACCCTTGCGGATCAATGGTTACCAGTGGGAGATCACGCATATCCGTGCGCGTGGAAGGAAACCGATCGCGGGCTTGGGCGGCTGCTTCTGTCACGGCGTCATCAAAGTCCGTGGGTATGTTGAACTCTTCGGCAATAGAGTCAAAGTCCAGGTGCGCAGCATATAACCTCATGCCGCCCCATTGTTCCAGATTTCTCTGCTTTCGCGCGGCAAAAGCATAAAAAGGAAAATGAAAAAGAATGAGCCAGCCTATAAGCCGGATTCTGTACTGCGCAGGTGCAATACCCACGCAGCGGTGAACATCCATCTGGACGTGTCGTTGCCAACACGCCTCAAGCGGCTACCTTCAGGTTCGAGCGAGCAGCTCTCCAACACCTGATCAAGCCCGCTAATAACGGGCCATGATGCCTTGCTTTCAGTGGGGTTTACCCAGCCGCCCCAATCACTTGGGACGCTGGTGCGCTCTTACCGCACCGTTTCACCCTTACCGCGCTTGCACGCGGCGGTCTACTTTCTGTTGCACTTGCCCGCAGGTTGCCCTGGGTTGCTGTTAGCAATCACTGTGCTCGATAAAGTCCGGACTTTCCTCGGCTTTTGCTTACCCCGGCAAACGGAGCAGTTCAATCGCCGCGTTCACCCGGCCGACTCATTCCAGCGTTTATTCTAGCGCACCCAAGTGTCCAACATCATTTACGCAGCGCAGCAGGGATCCATCGGACCAAAATTCCACATCGCTAATCGATGCCAATCCCAAAAACACTTTCTCAAACACCGCTGCGTTGCCGTCGAGTGCTTGGCGGATAAACGACTTAATGGGATTGACGTGTGAGACCACCAAGACGGTTTGCCCAGCGTAGCGCTGCTGTAATTGCTTGCGTGCGGCGCGTACGCGTTTGTGCAATTGCTGCAGGGACTCCCCATCGGGGCAGGATACGGAGCTATCTTCCATCCATTCTTGCAAGCGCTTGCCGTCGTGTTTGCCCACGGCGTCGAAGGATTCACCTTCCCACTTGCCGAAGTCCAGCTCAATGAGCTCGTCGACGGTTTCTACCTCGTCAATGCCCAGTGCTTGTGCTGCTGCTTGCGCCGTTTGCTGGCAACGTTTCAGCGGTGAAGACACAATCACATCAAAAGACAGCCCGCGATTAGCCAGCGCCTGTGCTGCCGCCAAAGCTTGCTTTTGCCCATGTGGCGTTAACTGCACATCCGTATGACCGGAATATTTCTTATCCACGCTCATCTGCGTTTGCCCGTGGCGCAGCAGCACAAAGCGCGTGACATCGCCACGATCACCCATCCAGTCCTGCGGATCCGGCGCTGCGGTCTCATCCACCGCTGCTGAGTCCGGTTCTGCTGCAGCCGGCTCGGCTGAGGCAGATTCTTCTGCCTGCTCGCTGCGGACGATGCCTACTGGGTGGCCGGCGGCGCAGGCATCCATAGCGTCATTGGATAATTTATCCGCCACGGAGTTTTTGCCACGCGCGACCCAGTCGAGGGAAAAAGACTCAAACTTATTGATGATCTTCTTCGCCTCGACGGCCAGGCGCTGCATATCGGGATGCTTGATTTTCCAGCGGCCATTGATTTGTTCGACCACGAGCTTGGAGTCCATGTAAAACTCCACCTCGGTCGCCCCTAGCTCGGCGGCGCGTTCTACACCGCGCAAAAGCCCGTGGTACTCGGCGACGTTATTGGTGGACTTTTTGCCCACCACGTACACAATTTCATCCAGGATGGTGGACCCATCGGCGGCATAGATAACCGTGCCGGAGCCAGCCACGCCGGGATTGCCGCGCGAACCACCATCGGCATAGATAATGACCTTCAAAAATTTCATCCTATGTCTATAAAACCTGGTGTCCTGCCCGTGTCATTTTAGACAGGGCGAACCAGGTAAGAACCACAATCAGAACACTGTGGCATTTCATTTTTCGGCGCATTGCTAATCGCAGAGCGCTCGGCCGGTGGCAGCACCATCGAGCAGCTGCCGCAGGTCTTGCCTGCTTTGAACTCTTCGACGCCGACGCCATTTTCGGCGCGCTGGCGTTCAAATTCCGCCAACGTTTCATCGTCGAGCTGCCCGCGCAGCTCGGCGATTTCTGCATCGATATCGCGTTCGGCACCCACCGGCTCTGATTCTTGTGCTGCCTCAAAGGCCCGGCGCGCGGTTTCTACGGCGCGTGCTGCGTCATCGACACGCGCACCGTGTACGTCACGGTTATTGCGCAGCGCATGGATTTCATTGTGCGCTTCTTGCAGCTCACTCATCAGATCCGCAATGCGGGACTTCGCCGCGTAGCGGTCATGTTCTAATTCACGACGCACATCAGGATCCGTGGCTGCCGACAGCTGCTGTTTATCATCGCGCTCGCGCTTGCGCAGCTTGCGCTCATCGGACTGGATGCGCAGGATGTCATTTTCGACATCATCGACAGCCATTTGTGCAGCCGCCGCGGCATCGAGCGCGCGCTTGTGAGCTTGTTCTGCCTTTTCTAATTCCGTCTTTTCGGGCAGCTCCGGGGCCTGTGCTCCCGCGGCGCTCAGCCGCAAGGTGCGAGAAAGCTCCAGCAGGACTTGTTGTTTTTTCGGTTCAAGCTTCATCGATGTCGTCTCCTTATAAAAGTCTTTATCTTCAATATTCAGTATTCTGTCTGGTCTACACCCTCGCCGCGCCACCAAGCATGCGCCAGTGGCAACAGCAGGAACTGCAGCCGTAGAAACTTGGCTTATTCTGGGCGCTCCACCGGGTGCGCAGAAATGGTCCAGGGATCCGTTCGCAAGGAAATAATCTCACACTCCACATTAGCCCCCGCGGCAACTACTTCTGAAGCCTGCTGCGTCCACGGGAATTCACTGGCCCAATGGGCCGTATCAATCACGGCTGGTCCCCCGGCGCGCAGGTGCTCATCAACTGGGTGGTGGCGCAGATCAGAGGTGACATATACATCCACACCGAGTGCGCGTGCCTGGTCCAGGAAGCTATCGCCCGCGCCAGAGGATACCGCGACGCGCTTGACCTTTTGTTCAGGGTCTCCGGCGGCGCGAACACCCCATGCGGTTTCAGGAAGGGCATTGGCGACTTGTTGAGTAAATTCCTGCAGCGTCATCTCCTCGTCCAATTCCCCAATGCGGCCTAAACCATAAGCGGTATTCAGGTCATGAGTCGGAGCCATTTCCACCACATCAAAGGCAGGTTCTTCATAGGGGTGCGCTTTACGCAGCTTGTCGATGATGTGCCCGCGCAACGATGATGGCGCCACAAATTCCACGCGCATCTCCCGATCCGTAAAGGCCTGTCCCACGGTTCCGGTGTGCGGGTCGGCGCCTTCTTGTGGGGTAAATTGCCCCTGGCCTTCCCATTGGAAGGCGCATTCTGCATAGTCCCCAATCGCGCCGGCGCCGGCGGCAAAGACTGCAGCCTTGACGTCTCCAAGCGCATCGACAGGCACGTGCACACCCCACTTATCAATGACCTTCGGGGCTTTGGGCACAATCGGTCGACCTGGAGTAATGCCAACGAGCTCCGCGAGCTTGTCATTGACTCCAGGACGCGCGGAATCAGCATTGGTGTGCGCGGCGAACAGTGCAACGCCTCCGCGAATAAGAGTGTGGATGACCTTGCCTTTGGGAGTATCAGCCGCGACTGATTCCACCCCGCGCAGCAATAGCGGGTGGTGGATGACCAACATGTCCGCGCCGATTTCCACGGCTCGTTCTGCCACAGCCTGGGTGCAGTCGAGCGCGAAGGCTACTTTGCGCACGGGTGCTTGGGGATCGCCACAGATTAATCCCACGGCATCCCACTTTTCTGCCAGATACGGCGGGTAGGCGGTGTCAAGGACTTGGCGAATATCTGCCACGGTGGATGTCTCGAAGCTCATAGTCTCCTATCCTATATGTCACTTCCAATTGCTTCTTTGACCACGATGCTGGTAACACAGACCATATGTCCGATACTTTCGTGTCCTCATCATCGTCTACTCCCCACTCTGCGGACGAGACCTCGCCGCAGGTACATATTTGCTTTGTCTGTACCGGAAATATTTGCCGCTCCCCGATGGCAGAAGTTATTGCCCATGAGGCTTTCGAAGACGCCGGCCTCGACGGTGTCACTCGTACGTCTTCCTGCGGGTTGGGCGGCTGGCACGTGGGCCAAAAGGCCGATAAGCGCGCCATTGCGGAGCTGCGCCGCGCCGGCCATGATGGCGATAGCCACCGCGCGGCCAAGCTCGGACCTGAGCACATGGATGCTGATGTGTTTATCGCGATGGATGATGGACACGTCGATGGCTTACTCGCCGAAGGCGTGGACCCAACGCGTATTCACAAGATGCGCTCTTTTGATGAGCAATCTCCCGAAGGCGCAGATGTCGAAGATCCGTACTACGGCTCCCCAGCAGATTTTGAACGCGCACGACAAGAAATTGAAGCCGCCGTGCCTGCATTAGTGGAATGGGTTAAAGACCTAGTCAAGCGCTAGACTAGGGGCATTATGCGCGAACAGGTGAAAAAGAAAAAATCTCGGTGGACCAGCGTCTTGCGTCCAAGCTGGATCCTTCTCATTCTTTTTGTCATTGCGTTTACATACGTCTCTATCACGGTGCTCTCACCCTGGCAGCTCAACAAAGACGATGACATTGTTGAGCGCAATCACCAGCTCGAAGCAGCCTTTGAAGAAGACCCCATTCCCTACCAAGACGTCTTTGACAACGGTTCTTTGGATGCCGATGAGGAATGGAAGCGCGTGACCTTATCCGGTCACTACCTCAATGAGGACGAAACTCTGTTGCGCATGCGCCCGGTCACGTCGGGCCCGTCCTATCAATCCCTGGTACCTTTTGAGACCACGCAGGGGGATGTCATCTTAATCAACCGCGGCTGGATTGAAGCAGGACCTGCCAATGCGGTACCGGAAGACCTCGAATCCGCGCCGAGCGGCCAAGTTGATCTCAACGGCTTTGCCCGTCTAGGCGAAGCCGTCCACCCCAATCCCCCGATTGAACGCGATGGCTACACGCAGGTGTATTCCATCAACGCTGAGACCATCACCGATGTCACCGGCGTGGACGGATTAAGCACAGGCTTCGTGCAGCTTTCGGATGACCAACCGGGCGGCCTGAACACCATTCCCCTGCCATCAATGGACCGCGGTAATCACTTGTCCTATGGCTATCAGTGGATTGCCTTCGGCATCTTAGCTCCCATCGGTTTGGGCTGGTTTATCTATTCCGAAATCCGCGAGCGCCGCCGCGCCGAAAAAGAACAAGCCGAACTCGAAGCACTCGGCACCACCGACAAGGACGACAACGCCGATGCCGCAGGCGCCACGGAGGTCACAGAGTCCACGGAGTCCACGGACGCCTCAGCTGACAATGCCACCGCCACTGTTGCTTCCAGCCCTGCTGAGCCCGAGCAATCCGAGGAACCAGTGGTTACTAACACCACCACCGTGGCTTCCCGGCGCCGCCGTGCCCGCTACGGCGATGCGCACCCCGACCACTACGCGAAGTTCAATAAGCGCTCCCAAGACCGGGCCTAACAAGTCACATCGAAAAACCTAAAGGGCGTGCCGTGGTGGATTTTTCCAACGGCACGCCCTTTGTCTACTAGCTAATTCTCCCGCGCAGCTCCTTTTAGTACTGCGGAGCCGGAGGAACCGGCGCTCCCTGCGGTGGAGCAACCTTGGGGTATTTCGCAGACGCTGCGGTGAGCCCAGAAGAGACGGACTTGGCTGCGCCGTCGCCCGTGGCAGCGTTCGGGTCGCCGGCAGCTTCGGCGGCACCAGCTGGGGATTCGCGCCAAGGGGTGGGGTCCCAGTTGGCATCGACAAGCTTGCGTTGTGACCACCAGCCTAGGGCGAGTACGGCGATGCCGATGAGCGCGCACAGGATAATGCCGAGTGCGCCGCCTAGCTGTGCGGACCAGCCCACGAGGATGCCAAACCAGCCGAAGTCGGCGTCGCCGAAGGTGGTATTGGCATCGCCAAACGTGCCCAGCACGCCGAGCAAGAACGCGGGCAAGATGGTGATGATAAGACCGTTGACGAAGGCACCGAGCATCGCACCGCGGCGACCACCTGTGGCATTGCCGTAGACACCGGCGGCACCGCCGGTAAAGAAGTGTGGCACCAGTCCGGGCAGAATCAGCGCGACGCCGAACATGGGGTTAAGCCATACGGCTAGCAGCGCCAGGCCGGTCAGACCACCAATGAAGGAGGAGATAAATCCGATAAGCACCGCATTTTGGGCATACGGGAAGACAATTGGCGCATCCAATGCAGGAATGGCACCCGGGACGACCTTGGCGGCAATGCCTTGGAAGGCGGGAACGAGCTCACCCAGGATGGTGCGCACACCAAACAGGATAACCGCGACGGCAACGCCGAATTGCAGACCTTGGGTGACTGACTGCATGATGAAGTTGCCCACGTCGGTGGCACCATCTGCAAAGGCGGTAAACGCTTCTTCTTTGCCAGCACGGGCGAGGAAGAGCAGCGCCAAGATGATGTACATAATCGCCATCGACAGCGCGGTAGACACCATGGAATCGCGCAGAAAGCGCAGGCCTTCGGGCAGCTTCAAGTCTTCTGTCGAAGGGCTTTGCTTGGCTTTCTTGCCGCCGACTGCTTTGCCGGTCGCAGCTGCCGCAACGTAGCCTAAGGTGCCAAAGTGGCCAATGGCAATGGAGTCATTGCCGGTAATCCGGCGCGTCCAAGGGTGTGCGATAGCAGGCAGAGACACCATCAAAATGCCCAGCAAGATAGCACCCACTACAACGACGACCCAGGTGCTATAGCCGGTGGTCGCCAAGATGATGGTCAACATGGTGGCCATAAACAGCACGTGGTGGCCAGTTAAGAAGACGTAGCTTAACGGCGTAAAGCGCGCGAGTAGCAACGACACCGCAAAGCCTAAAATCATCAGCCAGGCTACTTGGCTGCCGTATTCGGCCTGCGCGATACCCGCGATGGCCTCATTGGTCGGCACCACACCGCGCATGCCGGTGGCGCCTTCAATCATCACACCCAACGGCTCCAGCGATGCGGTCACCAGTCCCGCACCTGCGCCGATGAGCAAAAAGCCTAAGGTGGCTTTGATCGCGCTGCCTAGAACTTGGCCAATGCCTTTGCCCAGTGCGGCCATACCAATCGCGGTAATAATACCGATAAGGTACGCCGGCACCGCAAGGATCTCATTGACCAAAAATTGCGCGATGGAAAGTACTACATCCATTGTCTTGTCTTTCTGTTAATTTTTCGAACTTGTAACCCGTAGGCGCTGTCATAAGCGTCTTTGGCTTTTACAACGCGTACAGCTCACGTAGCGCGGCATCAATTTCACTCAAGGAGGTGAAGTCTTTAATCACCCACACGGGCACGCCGACATCGCCCAAGGTGGCGGCAATTTCGCCGGAGGTCAAAATGAAGTCGGCTTCTTTCGCGCGGCCTTTCGCCGAGATGGTATCGGTGGCTTCTACGTTGATGAGTTTCGCCCAGCCCCAGTCGCTCAGGACTTCATCGAGGGAGTTTTTCAAAAACAATGAGGTGCCCAAGCCATTGCCGCATACAGTTAATACTTTGCCTTTAGATTCCACAGTTGCGTTCTTCGGTGCATCGCTTGTCGATGCTGTTGGTGCCCCTTGGGGATTCGCGGCTACCTGTTTCGACGCTGCCCCAGGTCCTTCTAGGAGCCCACGGAGTTCATCGGCAGTAGCGACGGTATCTAGCTGGGCGCGGGTATCTTTCTTACCCAAAAGCTTCGCGAGTTCCTTCATGGACTGCGTGTGCGCCTTGTCGTCTTGCGCAGCAAGTGCAACGACTAGGTTGACTGGGTCATTGGTGCCGTGGCCAAAAGCGACCGGGGTTTCCAATCGGACCCAGGAGATCGCCGTTCGCTTGACGGCCTCTGAAGGGCGCGCGTGCGCAAAAGCAAAGCCGGGAGCCACCACGATATATGGGCCGTTGACTTCCAGAGACTCAATCATGGCCTGAGTGTAGGCAGAGGTAATGGCCCCGCTGCTTTCTAAAAGCTTTCCGGCTATGGTGATGGCGTCACGCCAATTAGCCGCGCGGGCGTTTAAATCAATCGATTCATCACCCAGAAGATCATTTAACTGTGACATTGACAGTCCTTTCTTTTAAAAGTGGTTAGTCTCAGCATAAACTCACGCTTTCCGCAGCCCTATGTAATGTGATTAATCCCCTTTGCGATTGATAGGTTAAGCAATCGTTATAAATCTTGCCTCTTCGGTGACGCATCATCAGACTAGGCTGATAGTAAATCGCCGTCCCCTATCCGACTGTCCTGCCTCGGAGGTTTAGAATGTGAGACCACGGGCTTAAGCTCCTCCGACCGCGTCGTTGAAATCGGCATCGTGCTTTCAGATGGCAAGTTCCAGGTGGAAAAGACCTGGGACACCCTGATTAATCCTGAGCGCGATATTGCCAATTCTTTCGTCCACAAGATCACGGATGTAGATGTTGCGCAGGCTCCTACTTTTGCTGATATCGCTAACACGGTTGCATCGCTGTTGGCGGGTCGCACGATGCTTCTTTTGAGCAACGCTGTTTACGCCAGGAATTCGCACGCCTCGGGGTGGTCTGGCCAGCCTATGGCGACTGGATTGATGATACCCAAGAGTTGAGCAAGCAGCTGCTAGGTACAGGCAAGCTCCAGCAAGCCTTAGAAGCCGCGGGCATCATCAATTTCCGTCCGCATTCCGCACTTTCCGATGCCATGTCGACCGTAAAACTGCTGCAATGGCTCGCGCAGCAAGATTCTGACATTACGTTTAACACTGGCCAGTTATTTATCTATCCTTCTGGCCTGCCTAATCCGCATGCCGCGCTCTCGCGCAGTTCCGGGATTGATGCTGATGAACAGCGCTGGCTCTTGCGCTTGGTTAAGACCTTGCCGCGGTTTAATAATCCGTCCTTGCAGAACTACCGCAATATTTTGTGCGAGGTCATTGCAGATCGCGAAATTGATGATGCTGAATTTGCTCGCCTGCAAGCTGCCGCGCGTGATGAAGAAATCCAGGACGCGGACATTAGCTCCCTGCACCGTGAAGTTGTTCGGCAACTAGCGCTGGAAACTTTATTGCACAGCGTGAACTTGGCAGATGATCTGCCCAAGCTGGAAAAGGTCGCTGCGCAGCTTAACGTCGATGAGCAAGTCATCGACAAACTAGTTAAACCGGGATACGCGCACCATACTCTCGAGCTTAATCCTGGCGACCGCGTCGCGTTTTCCGGCACCTTGGAAATCCCCCGCGAAGAATGGGTACACCGCGCTACCTCGGCGAGTCTGGTTGTCGAACAAGTCTCAGACAAGACCAAGGTATTAGTCGCGTCTAACTTGGATTCTGACAGCGCTAAGGCACAGACTGCGCGACGGTTAAATATTCCGATGGTCACCGAATCTAAGTTTGCGAAAATCTTAGGCACTCATATCGACATTGATTCGAGCTTGGACTTTAACGCGAATTTTGCAAATAACGATATCGATCACCTCCAGCTGCAGCGCGTATTTCCATGGTTTGATGGTCCCGCAGGTCAGGTGCACACCCCAACGTGTGTTGCTCAAGCTTGGGTAGATAATCACCCTGAACAAGCACTGCAGGACATCTCGCCATTTTTAGACGCTGCTTCCACGGTCGATATCGACCGCGAAGGCACACACGTCATGCGCGAGATTGATGGCCATTCCGAAGATCTCCTGCACCTTTCGGTCAAAAAGATCGCGCAGTGCCCGAACGTAGGAAAGCTCAAACTTAACTCGATCGTCGTTTCTGCGGTTTTCTCAGCTCTTGACGCCAGCGAAAACGCCCGCGATGATGCTGCTTTAAAGTCGCCCGCAACTGCTTCACTGGCAGCAGCATCTGCTGCGACAGATTCACTTGCCGCGGGTATCTATGCTTCCGGCTACGACATCGCTTCTGCCACTTATTCCACTACTCCTTTTTCCGCAGATGGCTTCGATGCCAGCCCGCAGCAGGAATTGGACGCTTATGCAGCAAGCGTTTTGGACGAGAAATACAGGTAGCTCAGCTTTGGTATGGGCTGGATTGATCTGAAAAATGACCTCATTCCCACCCCAGGCACCATTTCGCTGCCACCCGAGGTCAGTAACAAGGTTAGCGAAGTCGCGCATCTTTTTGAAAACTATCCGCCGCTGCTCGTGGTTTTTGAAGAAGCCATCCAAGAGCTCATTGATGCGGCTAGGGGCGATGAAAGAAAATTCGCCATCATCGCTAAGCGATGGATCGGCGACGCCACCCTTGATGACCTCGGAAACCAATTTGGCATAACGCGCGAGCGCGTACGCCAGCTCGAGGTGGAATTACGCGAGGATTTTAACAAGTCGCGTGACTTCTACGATGCCGTTTTAGCCAAGATTGAACGCTTCATCGGGCGTGCCATCCGGCTGTATGTCTTAGAAGAACGTTTCCCGTTTTTGATGGACCGTGCACAGCCGTTTGATACCACCTACGGCAAGCTGTTTACTGCCATTGATGGTGGCTGGGTCATTCGCAATGGTTGGGTATTCTCACCGACTTTCGAAGAGGACATCGCGCAACTGTTGGAGGAAGAAAAGAATGAGTACGGGGTTGCGCTCAAGCACAATGTGCTTGCAAAATCTGGCATTAGCGAACGCTTGCTCAATGAGTATCTAACGCGTGAGCTGAGCCAAAAGGTTATTTCCATCAAGGATTATCTGATCATTGATGCCGGCTCCCACAACTCCCGCGCGGTGGCGCTGTTGTCTATTCATGGCGAACCGATGACGCTGGAAGAAATTCAAGCACGGCTGGGCACGATGAATCTTCGAAGTGCGCGCGGCCAGTACGCTGCGGATCAGCGTTTAATTAGGGTCTCCGGTGACCAATGGGCATTGCGTAGCTGGGGTATCCCAGCGTTTTCTTCCATTGCCGACTGGATTTCAGAGAAAGTTGATGAAGAGGCTGCGATGGCTGCCCAAAATGGCGGCGAGCCGCAAGGTGTTAGCCTGGACTATCTCCTTTCCCAGGCTGGGCGCCTGCGCCTCAATGAGAATTCCATCCGCACCTATGCGACATCTGATTGGCTAGAGCTTGTCGATGGCCAAGTTCGCCGCCGCGAACCGGACATCGACACCCCAATTGGCAGCTCGATTGCTCATTCGCAGAATGTGTATTTCCGCCAAGGCCAGTGCCACCTGCTGCTCACGTTAAACAAAGATCATGTGCGCGGACGTGGCTTCCACGTCCCGCGCGTCGTTGGCAATCACTATGGTCTTAATTTTGGTGATGGAATCGACCTGACAAGTCCCTACGGCACGGTCCGGATGGGTACGGATAAACTGCGCACCCTCAGGTTGTCCTCTATCCGTCGCTTTATTGAGAGCCTAAACGCAGGCGTCGGCGACCGCGTCTGGCTGACTTTTGGTGATGACCGGAGCTTTGCGGTTTCTCTTGCGCCAAAGTTCCAACCGGAGCTAACTGGTTTTGCGAGCCTGTATAACCACATCGGTTTGGACATCACCGCCCCAGAGCTTGGCCGTCTTCTCCAACAGGAAGCTGCAGACACTGCTATCAGCCCAGCAGACCTCCTAGCGCCCATCAACGAGGCTTTAGGATTAAGCCCCGATGCACCGCGCCGGCGCACGGTCTCGCTGCTGCGTCAGCGCAACCAAGACGATCTGGCGGATGCTATCTCCGCTCTCTAAGGTCCACCGCCAACGTCGCCTTGCCCCTGCCGTAGCGTCATAGTTGATACTTGCAGCTATGGCGCTACGGCTTAAATTTCTTAAAAGATTCTTTTTCTGCCTGGTGGTTTTAACTGTGGCACGATGATAATTCTGCGCGGGTTTGGGCTGGTTTCTAACCTAGCTGTCCTGGTGACATTTGTGAGCGTGGACTTGCCATTGCCACTACTTATAGTGACGATAGCTGGCATTTTGTTACACCAGCTGAAAAAACACCTGGCTTGCGTGGCCAATGGCGCGATTTGCGCCGACTTAGACCTCGAGGCCTGCTTGGATGGAATTTTGGGCACCTTGTATTACCAAACGGTAGCGCGTAGTGCAGCTTCTCAGGCCCTGAGACGATTAACCGCTGCCGGAGTGCCTTTGAGGTGTTTTGGCGCGGCATGGAAGCATAAGGTGAATGTTCCCTCGAAAATAGCGCTGTAACGTCTAGCGCGCTTGCTCCCTTTACCGAGAAGGGTAAAGCGCACTTTTCGATCGAAAGCATTCCTACAGGTACACCCAGTTGGTGTGATTTACACCCCGATTAGCACGTGTGCGGATAATCATTTGTTATTTTGACTGAATGAGAACTGTGAAATAACTATGCTAGGGCACAATATTGCATCAGAGTGCCTCTTTACTGCCCTTTCCCGGCTTTTCTCTTGCATCTCCTCCTTGTTAATGTGATTTAAATCTCCCATGATTTAGTTCGCTTCTACCCCTCGAGGTCTTTATCATGTCGCAGCACAATAAATTCGCCGTAGTTGATTTTGAAGCCACTGGCCTCAGTGCCGCCGACCGTATCGTCGAGATTGGTGTTGTACTCCTTGACAACAACCTTGAAGTGGAACAAACGTGGGATACCTTGGTCCAGCCTAACCGCGAGGTGCCTAATTCCTTTGTTCATAAGCTGACCACTGCAGACTTAGAAAAGGCGCCCACCTTTGAAGGAATCTCCGCTAAATTCGCATCACTTTTGGATGGACGCACGGTAGTTGCACATAATGCTTCATTTGAGGAGCACTTCATGCGTCAGGAATTCTCCCGCTTAGGTGTTCTCTGGCCTAATTACGGCAGCTGGATCATTGATACCGCTGTACTTAGTGAGAAATTCTTAAACAAGTCCCAGTTCCAGGAAGTTCTAGCTGCAGCTGGCATCATCAATAAGAACCCGCACCAAGCGCTATCTGGCGCTATGGCAACTGCTGATCTCCTCAAGTGGCTAGTGGATAATGATTCAGATCTGATTCTCAATAATAAAGGTCTGAGCATTTGTCCTTCCGGATTGCCAGCATCGCAACCTGAATTGCAACGAGCTAATCTGCATCGCACTGATACACAGAAACAACGAGAAAATGTGTGGCTGTCTCAGTTGGTTAAAAACCTGCCTGAGGCAACCGGAGAATCTCTCAAGCATTACCGCGCGCTAATGCTCGAAGTAGTCTCGGATAAGACGATTACGGCAGAAGAGCTGGATAAACTCAACACTGCCGCAGCTGCCGATGGCATAGATGCCGCCGATATTCGCTCATTGCACCGCGAAATCATCCGCCAACTTGCCATTGAAGCACGCATGGATGGCGTGGTCACCGCACGAGAGATCAAGACTTTAGAGAGCGTCGCAAAAAGTCTGAATGTTGATGCAAAAGTCGTTGATGAAATGCTCGAACAGGTCTCTGAGAGCCCACTCAATGAGCCTCTGCAGCTCTCCCCCGGGGATCGTATTGCTCTGACCGGCACCACGGAAGTCAGCCGCGAAGAATGGAACTTGCGTGCCACCGCAGCGGGCTTAGTAGTTGGCGAAGTGGCCAAAAACACCAAAGTCTTAGTCGCCTCAGATCCAGGCTCCCGCAATTCAAAAGCGCAGCGGGCACGCGAACTCAATATTCCAATTGTTAATGAGACCAAGTTTGCTGCCCTTTTAAACACACTAATAGATAGTGATACTAATTCCAGCTTCGACTTTGATTTCGGGCATGTTGATCAAGGATCTAAGAAACTCGCCAAGGTGTTTCCGTGGTTTGAGGAAGTATCCGATTCCCTCCCGATGCCTGGATCAATTGCGCAAGCTTGGGTCAAACACCATTTTTCAGAGCCGATACATAAGATATCACCATTTTTGAATGAAAATTCAACCGTCGATATTGACAGCGAAGGCTCCCGAGTCGTCCGCGGTATCCAAGAGCGTTACCCCAATATTTTGGAAGCCTCGGCTGAATTGGTTGGTGATGCTCCGGGCGTCGGCAAGCTCAAGCTGCAATCTGTCATTGTCTCGGTCATCTACGCTGCTATCGATGCCAGTGAGCAAGAAACTGTTGAGTCGGAGATTAAGCAACGCCTAGGTTCAAATGAATGGGGCGAGCTTGCTGCCGATATCTATGCCACGGACGATAATTCAATTTCCGCTGTCTACGACGATGCGGCATCACATAATGAAGTCCTAGAATCCCGCGTGGACTTAGAGGTACAAGACCGCATCGATGCTATTTTGCATGAGAAATATAAGTCCATCAGCTTAGGATTTGGTTGGATTGCACTGCAAAATGACATGGTCCCTACCAAGGACACTATTGACCTTCCTTCTGGGCTGGGGCACTACCTCGACGATGTGGATCAGCTATTTGAAAACTACCCTCCTATCCGGATGGTCTTTTCCACTGCTGGGGAAGAACTCTTCAAGTCTGCGAACGGTGATGCACGCAAACTAGCTATCATCGAAAAGCGTTGGGTTGGCGACCAGACGCTAGATGAGCTTGGGGAACAGTTTGGGATTACCCGTGAGCGTGTCCGCCAGCTAGAAAAGCAAATGCGTGATGATTTTAATCAAGACGGCGTAATCTATGACGCAGTTCTTGAGAAAATTGAAAGATTCATCGGTCATGCGACGCGCCTGGATATACTGCGCGACCGCTTCCCAGATTTGACCTCACAGGCTGAGCCTTTTGATTTTACTTTCGGTCAGATGTTTACGGCCGTCGGTGGCGCCTGGATTGTCCGGGATGGCTGGGTCTTTAGCCCGAATTTTGAATCTGATGTCCAGCGGGTGCTCCACGGCGTCAAGAATGAATACGGCGTCGCTGAGAAAAAGACTGTGGCCGAAAAGGTCGGCATCACAGAAAACCTCCTTAATGAATATTTGGCGCGTGAACTCAACCAAAAGGTCATCCCGATCGGTGATGAGCTCATTGTAGATGCCGGTTCGCATAACTCTCGCGCCGTTGCGCTGCTATCGATCGTGGATGAGCCACTAACCGCGGAAGAAATCCAGGACTACTTGGGGGCGGTCAATGCTCGAAGTGCATCGAATCAATATTCAAATGACCCTCGCATAATTAAGGTTTCTGGGGATCAGTGGGGTCTTGCAGATTGGAATCTACCTGAGTTTCGTACCATCGCAAGCTGGATCACCGAACTGGTTGACGAGGAGGCCGCAACCGCAGCTGCGGCCGGCGAGGATCCTCAGGGCGTCAGCTTGGATTACCTGTTGTCCCAGGCTGAGCGCCTGCGCATCGCAGAAAATTCGATCCGCGCCTACGCCCAAGCTGATGGACTAGAAATCATAGAAGGTCAGGTCTTAAAGTCGGCCAATCATGTCAAGGAAGTCATCGGCGGTTCCATTGAAGAATCCAATAGTGTTTATTTTCATGATGGCCAATGGCACCTCTTGCTCACGGTTAGCTCAGACCACCTACGCGGAAGCGGCTTTGGTATCCCCCGCGGTATTGGCAACTACTATGAGATTCTTATAGGTGAAAAAATTGACCTACACAGTCCTCTCGGCGATGTTCAAGTCGGTGTCAATAAATTAAAAAACGTCGCAATCTCCACCATTCGTCGCTTCTTAGAAGTGCTCGGTTCACAAGTTGGTGACCGCGTGTGGCTGAAGTTTGGTGATGACAATACCTTCTCCGTATTCCCAGCACCTGCGCTTCGTGACGACCTCTCAGGTTTCGCCCGCCTTTACAACATTATGGGCATTGATATCAGGGATGAGAACATCAAGTCGCTACTTGCTGCGGACAAAAACTCGACGGATCCTGCTCAGCCGGAGAGCAATCAACAGAACATGCTGGCTCCTATCAATGACTTCCTAGGGCTTTCTTCCAATGCTCCACGGCGCCGTACGGTGTCTATTCTTCGCCACCGCAACCAGGAGGATCTAGCTGAGGAAATCCAATCTCTCTAAAACCCCACACCAATTGGATTTTAGCCTTACTTCTTAACTGATTCTGGGCGCATCACGTCTCCTTGACTCCAGCTAGCACATTACATTTCCAACAATGGTCGCAATCATCGGTTGCGACCATTGTTGGAAGCCTCTTTCATAGATTTGGGTGAAGAACTCAGCCAGCAAAAATTGAGCCGCCTCCAATCAATCGTGTGGGGAAGGTTCCTAGAATTTATCGCCAATTCTAGGGTAAAGGGACATTTTCAGCGGGATCTTTCACGTATGGAAATGACACTGCGCTCAACAGTAGAGCGTGTCAAGTATTTTGTGTGTGGGGCTTTCGGGGTTAGTGCTTTATAGGTAGTTGGTAAATCGTTCCGGATAGGCCACGGCCATTTGGTTGATGGCTTGTTTCCAGTTGGTGACCTTTCTGCCTTCGATTAGCATTCCGCTGGTAGCAGCAGCTTTCTTGCCCTGTTTTGCGCGTTTCGCCGCGCGTTTATCCTCAATATTGCAGATCATCAACCACAGCGTCTTAATCGCGGAATCATCATTGGTAAATTGCACGCGGTTACGGGTAGCTTTACGCAGCTCGTTATTCATCGAATCAATGGAATTAGTCGTATAGATGACCTTTCTGGCCATCGGCGGGAACTGCAGAAACGGCACGAAACGCTCCCACGCATCGGACCAGACTTTCACCGACTGTGGATATTTGTGGCCTAGTTCTGAGTCGGCGAATTCATCCAACGCTGCGCGCACGGTTGCCTCGTCAGGGGCGGTGTAGAGCTTCTTCAACGCCATAGATACCGCCTTGCGATCGCCGTAGGCAACCCACCGGTTCGCTGCCCGAATCAAATGCACTACGCAGGTTTGCACCATCGAATCCGGCCACGTTGCTTCGACTGCTTCCGGTAGGCCCTTCAAACCGTCGCAGCAGACAATGAACACGTCCTGGACACCGCGACTAGCTAGATTCGCGCACACATGCGCCCAAAACGAAGCACCTTCTTCTTTCGCCAGCCAAATCCCCAGGATATGTTTAACACCGTCCATATCCACCCCGATAGCCAAATACGCAGACTTGTTAACCACACGTCCACCATCACGGACTTTAATACGCAGGGCATCTAAGAAAATTACGGGGTAGAACTCGTCTAGCTGACGGTTTTGCCAGATCATGACTTCATCTAGCACCGCATCAGTCACTGCGGAAATCGTTTCATGCGAGATATCAACCCTCATGGCCGTGGCCATATGATGCTGGATATCGCGCACTGTCATGCCACCGGCATACAAACTGATGATCATGTCATCGACATCGGTTAACCTGCGTGAGCCTTTCGGCACCATCGTGGGCAAGAACGTGCCCTGCCGATCACGTGGGACGGTGACATCGACCGGGCCGTAATTCGAATCAACCTTTTTGACATAGGAGCCGTTGCGATAATTATCGCCACCACCGGCCGCTTTGGCCTCACGATCACCTTTGGAATAACCCAGGTGGGCATCCATTTCGGCTTCCAAGCCACGGGTGACCGAAGCTTGCAGTAATCCCCGGACTAGGTCGTTGGCGTCCGTTGCTGTGGTTCCCAGCTCGTCAATGAGCTTGGCTATCTCCGGGTTCGCGAGCAGTTTCTGCTTGATCGCTTTAATCTTCGCGGAATCTTCCGGATCTCGTTTCGCCACAGAATCCATTATGGTTTATCTCCTTCATGTAAGGGAAACCCCTCACACACAAACCATTAGACACTCTCGCAACCGGGGGTCTTCTTATTTATGTAACGAAAAGCGTGCGCACCCTCACTTCCCTGGTTAAATAGAGCTCATGGCAAACCCAGCAGAACTACTTTTCAATCAACTCACCGAGTGGTCAGACAAAAAGACCGAAGCCGCGGCCACTAAACGGGGTTTACAAAAAGACGGTCAAAATTCGGATGCTTGGAAGAAGCATCGAATAGCAATTCAGCATCTTTTAAATATTGAGGAAGTGCTCCAATGGGCGAAAGCTGATGGAAAAGACGTATCCGTGTACGAAGAGCACCTACCTTTGTGGACTGCGCAGATTTTTGCTTTCCCAAATGGATGGTTTGACGGAAATTCGTTTTCAATAACGAAGGTGTCAATGAATCAGTTAAGAGGAGCCAAACTCCAAATGGATTATCTGATCCCGGAATTTAAACCGGCAGGTCAGGAAGGATTCGAAAGCTTCATCAAAGTTGCAGCATTTAAAGTGTCACAGCTCGGAGATGAACATGACGACTTGAAGAATCATGCGCTCAAAATTCTTCGACATCTCAAAGGGTGTCTCGACGATATTGAGATTTTCGGAGAGTTCAATATCGTTAATGCCCTCAGCGAGTTGAAAACCATCCTGTTCGCTCTCGAGAAAGTAACCGATACAGAGGATAATTTTTTTAAGAATGCCAAGGATGGCGTTTGGTCTTTCTTCAAGCAAGGGTCTGCAGCCGCATTAATTCTTCTAGGAGTACCTATTAACGGTGCACTCGAAGCCGGCGGGGAAGATTTCTACAGGGAAATAGTGAAGCCCGAAATACAACATGCAATTGATTGGGCTAAGGATGAAGAGATCACCTGGGTCGCCCCGAAGGAGATTGAGTGTGGTTCTTCGAATGAGAAGTCTGATTAGCTTCTACTAGTGCTTGTCCTATAGCTTGCTCAGCGGAAATCCCCCGTTGGATATCGGATTTTATAGCGGAGAGTACCCAATTGACGCATGTTGATTCCATCAGGCTGAGGTCATCGGGCACGTATTTGTTCGGCATTGATTTTCCTCCTTTTGCTAGTTGTTGTTTTTGGTGTGGGGTTCGAAGAGGGGCGCAGCGTCCCGCGATGAGCGTGCTGGTGCCCCGCATGGTGGGTTGCTTGCGACCAACGAAAGAGTAGAAACTTCGCCGTTTAACGCCCGTTCGGACCCCGAGTGGTATGCCCAGGACTTGCACCTGGCGAGTGGCTACTTACATACCGTGAGTCTTTAACGTCGCCCTTGTGGTTCCCTCCCTGCATGATGACGGGGGTTCTTGCCTGTCGGCTTGCCGGGATCATCGCGTATCTACACGCCAACGCTCCCCCGGCCAATATCTTCGACGGGCGACAATTCACTATTCAGTTCTCATATAACGTGCCCACCGGGCTAGTACTCCCTGATGTGAGGTGCTAGTTGCCGGGGGCTATGTAGTTGTGCCACTGCGTGGCTTAGGCTGCGGTTGGTTGTTCTAGGTCGAACCAGGCCGCGAGGTAGCTTTCGTCTCCTTGAAGTGCTGCTACTCGTAGTGCGACTTCTGTGGATACTGGGTAGCCTGCGCGTGCCTTTTCTAGGTGCTGTGGCTCGATTCCGGTGTAGAGTGCAAGCTGTTTGTCGGTTTGGATGTTGCGTGACCGTTGTATTGCTTCGAGTGCTCCCGGACGGAATACGTAGCGGGGCTTGTAAAGCATGTCCGTATAATTCCTTCCATGTATTTTTTGGTTGTTCGTCCGGTGCCGTTCTGCGCCGGCGCTTCAATAATGGTTCGAACGTTCCACAGTTGCAATACCTGACCCCACGCAGACCACCCCCATTACTGCCCTCGACCTGCATATATTTCAAGTGTTCCACTATTGGGATACCCTGGCCTCATGAAAACAAAAGCATGGCTAGAAGAGCTCGTAAACCCCGACTCTTTGCGCACGGCGGCTACAAAAGCAGACATTCCGGTATCCACGCTGTCTCGACAGCAGGACAAGCTTCCTGTCGAAATGGTTATTGCCCTCTGCCGCGCTTACGACCGCTCCCCCGTGCAAGGCCTCATCGAAACCGAATACATCAACGACTACGAAGTTCAAGGCCCCGACGTGGCCATCGCGCTGAGTAAGGCCACAAACCAACAACTACTTGATGAAATCATGAAGCGCTCCGACCCCCAGGCACGCTACCTCTTTGGAGGAGACGAAGACACCATCGGACTGTCTCCGCAGCTCTCCGTCGTGTCCGATGCCGATGATATGAATGATGGGACGGTGCGGCCGTTTGATTATTCCGAGTATGCCGCGGACTTATCCGAAGATGAGACAGAAGCGCACCTGGAGCGAGGTGAGGATTTGATTGATTGATTGATGAACTCATAGCCACCGCAGAAAAGCGCGGATACCGGGTGCGGTGGCATATCGAGGGACCTAAAGCGGCATGGATACCTCACCCACCGCAGGGCAATCACCTTGCGCCACGGCATGGACGATGTGCAGACCCTATGCTCACTCGCTCACGAGCTAGGACATGCTCACTACGATGACCCGCCAGGACATTATGGAGCGCATGAGTTGCGCGCCGATAGGTTCGCGGCAAAACTCCTGATAAACCCCGATGACTACCGCATAATAGAACACACCTACGGACCACACCCAGCACGCCTAGCCCACGAACTAGGCGTGACGGTCAAAGTCCTTAAAACTTGGCAAACCCTACACCAGAAAGCATTTGCATCATGAAGAAATATTTGTTCCCTATCGTCCTAGCTATCCCCCTGGCGCTCGCTGCTTGCGGCCAGTCGGAGCCAACGCCTGAGGAACTCTTCACTAACGAAGCAGAACAGGGCTTCGCACCACAGGAAACAGTAGAAGCGCCGGCCGAATTAATCGAAGTTGCAGAAGGCGACACCATCAACTTCACCTGCTACGTAGAAAGGCCGTGCGACAGTGACCTCACCCTCGAATCGGTAACCATGAGCGACGAATGCGTCCAGCTTGTCGACGACTACGGCATGGGTGCAGAACTGTATCAAGGCGAAACCTACCTGCAAATTGAAGGTATCTACGAGCTTCATTCCTACGCGGGCGGCTGGTCAATGCTCGACGACCCACAAATTGTTAACGCGGACGGCTTCACCGAATCTGTTGGAATGGCTATCAACTGCCATGAACAGGGCGAATATCAGATGTGGCTTGATACGCTGGATGTTGGACAGAAGGCGAAACATTTCGGCGTTTGGGTGGTCCCTGAGGGTGCGACGCATGCGCTCTTGGGCGATGCGAAAATCGAGCTTCCCGAAACTGACGACAAGTCCGAAATTATTCTTCCTGATGTGTGGGGCGATATGCCGGAGAACACCAGGGCGAATGTTCCTCGTGACCAGGCGCAAGAGTCTTCCTATGAAGACCCCGCCTTTGATGAATCGGAATACGAAGATTCTGCCCCTGCATATTTGACGCGCTCTCCTGAGGAAAGTCAGCAACAGGCTGAGGGTCAGCAGTGGTGGTCTGACTGCATGGCAACTAATACGGCCGAGTATTGCCGCGCAACCGACCCCTACCAACAGTAGCGGGCTGACCCCCAATTTCCCTTAGAAAGCTTGCACCATGATTAAACGACTGTTCCCTATCGCGGCCGCCGCATTGTTGCTTGCCGCATGCGGCTCCGCCGAAACCACTGTCGACACTTCCGAAACGACAACTACGGAAACCTCCACAGTTGAGGTATTCCCCCCGCACGAAGAGGTTGAGGCGCCCGGTGTGACCCTTAAACTTGACTCTGTGACCGAATCCGACCACCTCATGCTCAATGCAGAGGGGGTCAAACCAGGCTATCTACCAGAGGAACGTCAGAACCCATCCGACGGCGCGAAGTTCATCACCGTCAATACAATCGTGACGAACACCGGCCGCGGATCTATGGATCTCACCTGCGGTTTCGGAATTCAAGCTCACTTATTCAACAAGGACGGGCAACGATACGATCCCGTTCAAGACCTCTATCGAGTTCCCGGAAACCCAGAGTGCAACGATTCGCTCAACCCCGGGTTTTCCATCGAAATGTCATGGCCATTCGAGATCCCCGAGAGCATGGAAGCAACTGAGTTTGGTTTCGCAAACCCAGAAACTAACTATGACGACTTAACCCTTGTCGACGTGACGGATGCATCTCGAGAAGATACCCCGGGTACAGAAGATTCTCCGCCTGCCCAGTCTCCGATTGAAGAGCCTCAAGCTGCGGTAGAAGAGCCTTCCAGTAACGTAGTTCAATCACAGAACGAGGGTTATTACTCTAGCCCCGATAATCCTGCTCTAGCCGAGCAGGAAAGACTCGCCAGTATCCCCTACGCTGATGGCGGAACATGCCCTGCATACAAATGTGGGTACGGCACTAATAGTCAAGGGGAACGGAACCCATCCTCTGGCGAAATTCAAACGCTCCACGGCTGCCAGGACGGCTACATAAATGACCCAGAGCTATGCAGCGCAGTGGAGTGGGTAGAAAACCACGAATACTAGAAAACTAAAAATAAGCCCCTCATTCCAGCCTGGAAGCAAAGAAATGAGGGGCGATTTTGTCCAACCAGAACTATTGATTAGACAAAGGTGACTTTATCATGGCATCAGTCAAAAAATACGAGACTGCAAAAGGTTACGCCTGGCGCGTCCAATACCGCAGCCCCGATGGCAAATCACGTACAAAGCAGGGCTTTCGCACCAAGACTGAGGCGCAAGCATGGGCAGACAAAAACGCGGTAAATACCCGCGAAGGCTCATGGATCGACCCAGCACTAGGAAAAGCCACAATAGCCGACCTAGCAGAAACATGGAAACAATCATGGGCACACCTCAAACCCGCCACTAAATCAATCAACGAATCAACATGGCGAATGCATGTCCAACCCGCATGGGGCGAGAGACAAATCAGTACCATCCGCAAATCCGAAGTCCAAGTATGGCTGGGTACAATCACCCGCTACACCTCGGGAGAAAACCCAGAACCCACCAGTGAACCTGCATCACCAACGACAGTGCGGAACTGTCACATGGTGCTCGCGCAAATCTTGGATCTAGCAGTAGATGACAGAATGATTTCGACGAACCCGGCCAGGGGCGTCAAGCTGCTGTCTAAATCCGCCGCCGTAAAAGCCTACTTAACAGCAGAGCAACTGCATACGCTTGTTAAGGAATGCGGAGAGAAAGGTGACCTCATAGCGCTATTAGGCACCACAGGTCTGCGATACGGTGAAGCAACCGCTCTACACGTGTCAGATGTCGATTTGCTGCGCCGCCGTATCCGAGTAGAGCGGACAGTCAGGATTACCTCAGATGGTGTTATATGGGCGAGCCCAAAACTGGTGAGCGCCGCACTGTGGCGATCACTTCATGGCTAGTGAAGCTTTTAGAAAAACGCACCCGGGGCAAGTCGCAGGATGAGCTTTTGTGGACTGCCGGTAACGGCGACCCGTTACGCCCATTGGGGCATACTAGTTTCTTCGCTCATGCGGTAAAGCGGTGTAGGAAACGTGATGAACTATTTCCTAGACTCACGCCCCACGGTCTGCGTCACGTCGCTGCCGGACTAATGGTGTCGACGGGAGCTAACGTGAAAGTCGTGCAGAGGCAGCTGGGGCATGCTTCGGCCGCTATGACCCTCGATACCTATGCAGACCTTTTGATGCTGATTTGGATAGTGCCGCGTCCAAGATGGATGAGGTTTTTACGCATGTCGTGGATTGTCGTGGAATTAGAAAGACCCACCCTCTACTTAGTGTAGAAAGTGGGTCTGACCTGGTGCGGCCTGAGGGGATCGAACCCCCGACCTACTGGGTGTAAACCAGTTGCTCTTCCAGCTGAGCTAAAGCCGCATCATGCTCTCTTAGAAGCTTTCCGCTTCCTCATGAGCACTCTTAGAATACTAGCCACACCTTCTAACTTAAACAAATCGCCTGGCTGGAAGGTGTTTTCGGCTAATTCTTACTTCTTCATCGCGCCGCGCGCGACCAAGCAGCTGCCCTGCCAATCGCCGAGACGCTCTGCCGTGGTCTGGACGAGTCCAGCCGGCTGTGCAGATTCGGAAATCTCACCTGGAGCAACCGTCCCAGGCTTGCCAGCACCAGGAGTCAACAGCCAGATACGCCCGCCATCTCCTAGTGGACGGAGGGCGTCAACGAGACCATCCACGAGATCGCCGTCATCTTCGCGCCACCACATCACAACCACGTCGATGAGTTCATCGGTCTCCTCTTCCAAGAAGTCGTCTCCCAAGACAGCTTCAACGGCTTCGGAAATTGCTGGGTCACAATCTTCGTCCCAGCCGACCTCAAGGGCAATCATGCCCTCAGTAATGCCGAGCATGGATGCATAGTTGTTGGTTACGCCAGTAGCGTCAGCCACCGTGGTGTTCCTCCTCTAATATTGAAAACAAAATACGAAGTGATTCGCAATTGCATTGCACCTTACCTTTAATGATGCAAGATTTCTCACTTACACGTGCAAAAGTTAACGCAATTATGAGAATTTGGCTAGCACCTGGTGTGCAATAAGCGCACACACACAGTGTCTAAGGTGGGCAAATCAGTGATAAAGCCCACCACTCTTCGACGATGTAACCGACTTGGGAGTATCGTGGAGAACAATATGTCTTTAACCTAACCAGGAGGTTCATGGAATGGCTGAAAAGGATGCCCTACAGGGCGATTCCAATTTCCCACTCATCCGCGACGGAGTTGCCTCGTACCTGCACGATAGCGACCCTGAAGAAACCACCGAGTGGATGGATTCGCTCGACGGCTTGCTCGACGAAACATCGCCCGAGCGAGCTCGATACCTTATGTTGCGCCTCTTGGAGCGCGCAACGGCCAAGCGTGTGCCGCTTCCTTCCCTAACGTCTACTGACTTCGTTAACACCATCCCCACCACCATGGAGCCTGAGTTCCCTGGTGATGAGGAATTGGAAAAGCGTTATCGTCGCTGGATTCGTTGGAACGCGGCAATCATGGTGCACCGTCAACAGCGACCAGGCATTGGCGTCGGTGGCCACATCTCTACCTATGCCGGTGCTGCTCCACTGTATGAAGTTGGCTTTAACCACTTCTTCCGCGGCAAGGACGATCCGTCCGGCGGCGACCAGATCTTCTTCCAGGGACACGCCTCCCCCGGCATGTACGCACGTGCGTACATGGAAGGCCGTCTGGATGAAAATGACCTCGACGGCTTCCGTCAGGAAGTCTCCCGCGGCCCAGGCAAGGGTATGCCTTCCTACCCACACCCACACGGTATGGATTGGTTCTGGGAATTCCCGACCGTATCCATGGGTCTGGGACCAATTAACGCCATTTACCAGGCCCGCTTTAATAAGTACCTCGAAATGCGCGGCATTAAGGACACCTCGGATCAACACGTGTGGGCGTTCTTGGGCGACGGTGAGATGGATGAGCCAGAATCACGTGGTGCAATCCACCAGGCAACGCTGTATGAGCTGGACAACCTGACTTTCGTCATTAACTGTAACTTGCAGCGTCTTGATGGTCCGGTCCGTGGTAACACCCAGATCATCCAGGAGCTGGAGTCCTTCTTCCGCGGCGCTGGCTGGAATGTCACCAAGATTGTTTGGGGCCGGGCATGGGACAAGCTGCTCGAAGCAGACAAGGACGGCGCGCTAGTCCACATCATGAACACCACCTCCGATGGTGACTACCAGACCTTCAAGGCCAACGATGGCGCTTATGTGCGTGAGAACTTCTTCGGCCGCGATGAGCGCACCCTGAAGCTGGTTGAAGATATGTCCGATGACGAGATTTGGGCACTGCGCCGTGGTGGTCACGACTACCGCAAGATTTACGCCGCCTACAACCACGTCATGGAAAACAAGGGTTCCGGTAAGCCAACCGTCATCCTGGCGTTCACCATTAAGGGCTACGGCCTGGGCCACAACTTCGAGGGCCGCAACGCGACCCACCAGATGAAGAAGTTGACCTTGGATGACCTCAAGAGCTTCCGCGATAAGCAAGATATTCCAATCCCGGATGAAGAGTTGGAAAAGGATCCAGCTCTGCCGCCGTACTACCACCCAGGTAACGACGCTCCGGAAATCAAGTACATGCTTGAGCGTCGTAAAGAACTCGGTGGCTTCTTGCCTGAGCGTCGTGTGAACTACACGCCGTTGAAGGCACCGAGCATCGATAAGCTCAAGAGCGTGCGCAAGGGCTCTGGTAAGCAGGAAGTTGCTACCACCATGGCCTTGGTGCGTACCTTCAAGGAAGTTATGCGCGATAAGGAACTGGGCAAGCGCGTAGTTCCCATCATTCCGGATGAGGCACGTACCTTCGGTATGGACTCGTGGTTCCCAACGTTGAAGATTTGGAACCCACGTGGACAGAACTACGTTCCTGTCGACCATGACTTGATGCTCAGCTACCGTGAGGCAACTGACGGTCAGATCATGCACGAAGGTATTTCGGAAGCTGGCGCAGTGGCATCCTTTACCGCTGCTGCAACGTCCTATGCAACGCACGGCGAGCCAATGATTCCGCTGTACATCTTCTACTCGATGTTCGGTTTCCAGCGCACGGGCGATGCCCTGTGGGCAGCAGCTGACCAGATGGCACGTGGCTTTATCATCGGTGCTACCGCAGGCCGCACCACCCTCACCGGTGAGGGGCTGCAGCACATGGATGGCCACTCCCCTGTTCTGGCGTCTACGAACCCAGCTGTCTTGCAGTACGACCCTGCATTCGGTTTCGAAATCGCACACCTGGTGACCCGCGGTATTGACCGTATGTACGGTGAAGATGGCGAAAACGTCATGTACTACCTCACCGTGTACAACGAGCCAGTGCACCAGCCTGCTGAGCCTGAGGGCTTGGACGTGGAAGGCCTGCACCGCGGCATCTACCAGTTCAACACCGTGGGCAACGCCGACCTCGAGGCGAATATCTTGGCCTCCGGTGTCGGTGTGCACGAGTCGCTGCGTGCGCAGAAGATCCTGGATGAGGACTACGGTGTGAAGACCAACCTCTTCTCCGTGACCTCGTGGGTTGAGCTTGCACGCGATGGCAAGCGCCTGAACCAGGAAGCGTTGCAAAACGGCGTGGAGCCAGAAAAGCCATTCGTGACCACTCAGCTGGAATCAGTTGATGGCCCATTCGTTGGTGTCTCTGACTTCGTGACTGACCTGCACGAGCAGATTCGTCCATACGTCCCAGGTACCTACATCACCTTGGGTACTGATGGCTTCGGCTTTGCTGATACCCGTGCTGCAGCTCGTCGCTACTTCAACTCCGATGCTGAATCGGTCGTTGTCGCAGTGCTCGAAGGCTTGGCGCGCGAAGGCAAGATTGAGCGCTCGGTTGTCGAAAAGGCTGCGAAGGATCTCGAGCTCGATGATCCAACCGCGACCGTTGACACCTCCGAAACTCCTACCATCGTCTAAACAGCACGTTTGGTAGACCTCAGCGTGCAGCTGCACACGTAGCCGCACGCATTTTAGTTCCTGTGTCTCGCTTTCACTTTTAGTGACTAGCGAGCACAGGAATTTTTCTTTGCACAAAGCACAGGCTTTGCAGCGCTTGTCGATGCATTGCAGTGCTTGTCGATGCATTGCAGTGCTTAGCGATGCCGCTACCCCTGAAAGAAAATGCCGGACTACGTTGGAAGGAACATCTTGTTACTTGGCGGAGCATTTCGGATCATCGAGGGTGAACCGAGAATTTTATACTTGTAGAAACTGCAGCGCTGCTCGCACTTTTTATCCTCGCAACAATCATCAAAGGACTGACCCACAATGCCCAATAAGCAACTTTATGAAAAAATCGCGGAAGAACTTTCCAAGCGCATTACCTCGGGTCAGTTAAAACCAGGAGAATTGCTGCCGAGTGAAGGTGATTTGTGCGAGGAATTCGGAGCATCCCGCGGTCCGGTGCGCCAAGCTATCGCGACTTTGCGCTCCGAAGGGCTAGTCTCCAGCGGCCGCGGTCGACGCTCCATGGTGCTCAGCGCAGCTCGGCCGGAGAGCTTTAAGTCCACGCTGTCGAGCTACTCCTGGATGAAAGAACACGATCTCAATCCCACGGTGAAAATGTTGTGGATGGCTCGGCGCCCAGCACCACAACACGTGGCCGAAGCGCTGAATAAGAAAGAAGATGACCCGATTATCTTCGTCTCCCGGATCTTGTTATCCGAAGGCAAGCCCGAAGTCTTAGAACGGCAGTACTTCCCCCTTGAGGTGGGCATGCACGTTCTTGCCATGGACCCCGAGGAACATGATATTCACGAGGAATTAGTGCGCGAAGGCGTCGATATTGACAGCTGCGTGCGCACCTTCGAGGTCTTGCAGGCCGATGACACCATGGGACAACTGCTAGAAGTCGACGAGGGAACACCGCTGATTGGCTCTCGCATTATGGCAGCTGATTCTTCTGGCAACCCCGTGGAATATGCCGAGTACCTGTATCCAGCAGCTCGGCGCGAATACCGCTTAACGGTGGTCAACGGTGAAAGACTGCCACTGCACTCCAATATGCAGTTCGGTCCCCGCCCGCAGTGGAGCTACGACGAGTCAGGCTTCTAGAGCCCGTTGACCCCACCCGGCAGACTTGCCAGCGTCATCCCGGAGCGCTCAGCGAGCGAGGCATAGCGCTCCACAAATTTCTCACTGCGCTGCCCGGCAGCACAGTAGACCAACACCTGCTGGTCGCCCTGTAGCCCTTTGAACAGCGCCGCCACGTCATCGTCGGAGTCAATGGTGCTCAAAGGCAGCTTGCGGGTGGGAATATCTGCCGGCAGGTCTGCGAGTACTGCTTCGTGGGGTTCGCGAATATCTACCGCCACGTAGTCGCCACGGCGGGCAGCATCGAGCATGGTCTGCGCTTGTGACACGACGGCACAAACCTCCCCATAGGAATCATGTAGCTCCGTGGTCAGCTGGCGTTCTGGATCTGCTGCCACACGGTAGGTGCGCATACTTGGCTCGAAGGCATCATAGCTGAGCATCTCCCCGGGTTCGGTGGTGCCGATGCCCGTGAGATAGCCAATGGCGTGGGTGGCCATCAGCGCGCCCACGGTGGCGGTAGTCGCGCCGAGAACACCCGCCGTGGCGCAATCTGGGACGGAGTTCGCATCCGGTTGCTGCGGGAAAAGATCACGCATCCCGACGCCGCGAAATCCCGGCCCCGAGTGAAATAACGCCAAATCGCCGTGGAAGCGCAGCACCGTCGCCCAGACCAAAGGAGTCCCGGTGATTTCGGCGGCATCAGCGACTAAGTATTTGGTGCTAAAAGAATCAGAACCATCGAGTACCAAGTCCACGGAGCCTACGATGTCCACCGCGTTGGCGGTCGTGAGACGCTCCGCAAGGGTATGGACGGTAATGCCGGGTTGAAGTTCTTGCAGGCGTTGCGCAGCGACGTCGACTTTGAGTTTGCCCACGTCATCGGCGCCGAAAAGAATCTGCCGATGGATGTTTGTAATATCCACGGTGTCATCATCAATAACCGTGATGGTGCCAATGCCGGCCGAGGCCAAAGATTGCATCGCGGGACATCCCAAACCGCCGGCGCCGATGACCAAAACGTGGGCATTGAAAAGACGCGTTTGTTCGTCCATGCCAAATCCGGGCAGGGCTAAGTGGCGGGCGACCCGGCGTAGTTCGTGCTCAGGCAGGCTCATCTACAGCACCTGCTCAGACCAGGTGGCCAGGCCGTCAAAGCTTGACGATGCCACCGCGTGCTCCCTTTTCGGAATCCGTCCCGCCGCAGCGGCTAAGCGCCCTGCCTCGACCGCGTGATACAACGCCGTGGCCATGGCAACTGGGTCCTGCGAGCGATTGATGGCTGAGGCCAGCAGTACCCCGTCGCATCCTAATTCCATCGCGAGTGCGGCATCGGAGGCGGTGCCGACGCCGGCATCGAGAAGAATCGGTACCGATGCGCGCGAGCAAATCAGCTCAATATTGTGCGGGTTTAAAATTCCCAGTCCGGTGCCAATCGGTGAGCCCAGGGGCATGACTGCAGCCACGCCCACATCTTCTAAGCGGGAGGCGACCACCGGGTCATCGGAGGTGTATGCGAGCACGGTAAAGCCGTCGTTGATTAGTTGCTCGCAGGCTTCGAGTAGCTCCGTAGTATCGGGCAATAGTGTGTGTTCATCTGCGATGACTTCGACTTTCACCCAGGAGGTTCCCAAGGCTTCACGCGCTAATTGCGCAGTCAACACAGCATCGCGTGCTGTGCGGCAGCCTGCGGTATTAGGCAGCAAGTCAATGCCGAGCCGGCGCAGCATCTCAAACACGGACTCACCAGCGCCGGTATTGGCGCTGTGTCGGCGCATGGCCACCGTGGTCAGCTCAGTTTTGGATGCGCGCAGGGACTCTTCCAGTAACGCCTGGGAGGTTGCGCCGCCGGTGCCCATGACCAGATGCGAGGTGAAGGTTTTATCGGCAATGGTCAGCATATTTAGCCTCCCTGCACGGCGGTGAGCACGTCCAGGACATTGCCGGATTGGATATCGCGGTTCCATTGCGAGCGCGGCACCACAGCCCCATCAACGGCCACGGCGACGCCTTCATCACTGCCGATGTGCTCATGGACGAACTGCTCGATGCTTTGCGGCTGGGCTTCTACTTTTTCGCCGTTGAAACTAAAAGTAATCACGATATTCTCCTAAACGTTGAGGGTGGATGTGGCATGGCGGAAAGGATCGCACGACGCGACCGCTTGCGACGTCTGTTGGCCGGTAGCAAGTTGCACGGCGGTGCGTGCGCCGAGTGCGGCAAGCAAAATGCCATGGCGGAAGTATCCCGTGGACACGATGAGGTTGTCACGTACTTGGCCGAGATATGGCAGGTCATCCGGGGTTCCGGGGCGAGCGCCGCAGGTGGCTTCGAGAAACTCGGTTTCTTCTAAACCAGGTACCACGCGGATGGCATCACGCAGTAAGTCATGGATAGCTGAGGTGCGCGGGTGTGGCTGGTCTTCCCTGCTGGTCGCCCCGATGGTAACCGTGCCGTCGTCGCGTGGGATGACGTAGATGGGTCGGTCTTCGACAAAGCCGCGAATAACTCGGGTGGTCAGTGGCTGCAAAGACTCGGGCACGCGAACGCGCAGGACATCGCCATAGACTGGGCGCAGTTGCAGTGGGTGCTCGCCGTCAAACCACCCGGTAATCTTCGCCGCGCCCAAACCGGCGGCGAGGACCGTGACGTCAGAAGAATCAACCTCGATACGCGCACCGGAGCTCAAAGTCACGCTCTGATGCGTGGTCGACTGCGTGATAGTAGAGACGGTCTCGCGCACGTGCTGTGCTCCCCTGGCAAGGACGGCATCGAAGAGCGCGCGGGCGAAAAGGCGCGGGTCAAGCTGGTGGTCGCCGTCGATGGCCGCGGCTTTCGCAATCCGCGGTGAAAGAGCTGGTTCCAACTGACGGGCCTGGCGGGTGGTCAGTGTCTCAATGTCGAGGTCTTCGGCTTTGATGTAGTCGATGAGCTCGCTTAAGTGCTGCGCATCTGCGCGGTCTGCGCCAATGAGTACGGTGCCGTCGGTGCGGTAGCCGGTGGGCAGGTCCGTGTGTTGTGTGACGCGTTGAATGAGATCCGGATACAGCCTGGCGGATTCTTTCATGAGTGGGACCAGCGCTTGCTGCTGGTATTGCACCTCCGCGGTGGGCGCCAGCATGCCCCCGGCATGGTGGGTGGCACCGGAGATAGGGTCCGGATCGATGAGGGTGACCTCAAAGCCTGCGTCTTGGAATTCAAAGCAGGTGGCCAGGCCGATGATGCCGCCGCCGATGACTATGGCGTGCCCTGTTGTACTCGTGGCCATGTTTATGCACCTGCCCTGTTCTGGCCGGCGGAAAAGTCAGCGATGACTTTCTGGGCAAGCTCGGTGGCGGAGGGGGCGTCGCGAAAGGCGCGGACCATCGCCACGCCAGCGATACCGGTGGCAGCAAGTTCTGCAACGTCTCCAGGTTGGACATCGCCGATGGCGACAATCGGTAGCTTCGAAAGCTCCACTAGGTGCGGATAGCCTTCTAAGTCGATGGGTCTCCGACCAGAGTCTTTGGTGGGCGTGGGGCGAAAGGGCCCGGCGCCGACGTAATCGATGATGCCCGCATACTCGTTGGCTTGGTGGATGAGCTCGGCGGTTCCGGTGGTTAGACCGATAATCGCATCGGGGCCTAAAAGCTCACGCACTGCTGTGACGGGGATATCGCTTTGGCCCACGTGCACGCCGTGGACGGGCAGCCCGCGGCGCATCAAGATCGCGGCGATGTCCACGCGGTCATCGATAAGCACTTTTGTTGCGGGATTTGTGTCAGCAACGGCCAAAGCTACCTGCTCGGCGAGCTGTAGTAGCTGGCCTGCTTCAATGGGTTTGGAACGAACTTGGATTACTCCCGCGCCGCCCGCAGCAGCCTGCTGGGCAGTGTCCACAATCTCATCAATTGAGCCGTTACCGGTGACAACATAACAACGCAGATCAAGTTGGGCATGGTGTGGCACCAATGTCCTCGCTTCCTTCGACGGTCTTAACCAGACAGGTTCAAACGGTCCGGCGCCGCTATAGCGCTCATCTCAGCCCACTGCGGTGGGCACCCGTTGAGGTAATCAAAACCAGTCAAGCGCGGGAAGGAAGTTTTGTCAACAACACCTTAAGGTTTTATCTTTTAAGCAGCAGAAATTACTTCATCAATAGCTTGAGAGATTTGCTCCGGCTCTTCCAAAATGACCATGTGGCCGGAACCATCAATCACTTTAAGTTCCCCCTGACCCCATTTTTCACAGATCAGTTCTGCTTGGCTCATCGGGGTGACAATATCCATCGAGCCGATAATGACCTGGCCATGTAAGGTTTTTAATCGCCCTTCGGCATCAAATTCTGCATGCTCGGTCAGATCGTCAAAATAGCCGACGAAGCTGGCCAGCGGCGTATCCAATAACATCGCCGTGTGAAATTGCAGGCGTTCCATTTGCGGGAAACCTGCGACCAAAGCAGCAAGCGTCGGGGCGACTACTTGGGCAATGCCAAAGCGCAGGCGGTTAAATTTATCCGGCACGCGACCGATGGCGGAATAAAACGCCTTGGCCACCCTGGATTGCAACAGGCGGGTGACGCCTTTATCGGAAAAGCGCCGCATGGATGTGGAAATTAGCAGTGCGCCGGAGATGCGCTCGAAGATATCCTGCGGGGCGCGGCGGATAAGATTTAGCGCAATCATCCCGCCTAAAGAATGCCCGACGACCACGATGCGCCCGTTATCTTTCGGCAAGCGCTCTAAAATCACCGCGAGCACATCATCTGCCGCGGCATCAATGGTGCAGTTACTCGCGGGAACACGGGAGGATAGGCCGTGGCCGCGGACATCGACAAGCAAACTGCGAACATCAGACCGCCCGCGCAGGTGCTCTACCTGGTCACACCAACCTTCCGAGGACAGGCAATAGCCGTGGATAAAGACAACCGTGACATCGGCATTGGGGTTGCCCACCTCATACCAGGCGATGTCTACGCCGTCATTATCGACCTCGCCTTTGGCATCTAAATTCCCCAGGCCCGGCGCGGTTTCGTGATCATGTAAGCGCTGATGCACCAAGCGCTGGGTGGCGCGGTGTGTGCGGCCTTGTCCGCGGTAGGCTGCCGCGACCCTTTTTCGTTTATACATATGGATATCTATTGTAGAAGCTAAACTTAAGGGCATGTCCAATGACCTCAGTGCTCAACTACGTGCCCACCTGCAAGGCCAAGAAAGCCCGGCCGCATCTACATCTGGTGCTCCCGACTACTTGCGGCTGATTTCAGAGATTACCGGGGCAGAACTCGATGATTTAAACCCCGAGCGCAGCTTGGACGATCTGGGGCTGACCTCGTTAAACATGATTGAGTTTGCAGTGCGTGCCGAAGATCAGTTGGGCGTGAAGTTCGAAGAATCCGATGCTCTAGCGCTTAAAACGCTGGACGATGTAGCCAAATTTGTGGAGGCACACCAATGATTTCTTATCTTTCTGACATGGACGGGGTGCTCATCAAAGAAGGTGAGATGATTCCGGGCGCAGATAAATTCCTGCAGACGTTAAATGACAACGACATAAAATTCATGGTCTTAACCAATAACTCCATGGCTACCCCGCGGGATCTTGCAGCGCGCCTGCGCTCGCAGGGACTAGATATCCCGGCCGATAAAATCTGGACCTCGGCGCTGGCTACGGCGAAGTTTCTCTCGCAGCAATCGACTGAGCGCACCGCCTATGTCATTGGCGAATCTGGGTTGACCACCGCGCTGCATGATGCCGGGTGGATTTTAACCGATGGCAATCCGGAATTCGTGGTGCTCGGTGAAACCCGCACCTATTCTTTTGAGGCCATTACCACCGCTATTAATCTGATCCGTCGCGGTGCACGGTTTATTGCCACCAACCCGGATGTGACCGGTCCTGCCCCACAGGGAATTTTGCCCGCCACCGGTTCCGTTGCTGCGTTGATTACCGCTGCGACCAACCGCGAGCCTTACTACGTGGGCAAGCCCAATCCCGTCATGATGCGCTCAGCGTTAAATAACATTGGCGTGCACTCGGAAAATACCGTCATGATCGGCGACCGCATGGACACCGATGTCAAAGCCGGCCTGGAAGCCGGCATGCGCACCATCTTGGTGCGCACGGGCATTATGACTGATGAGCTCATCGCACGCTTTCCCTTCCGCCCCTCGCGCGTGCTGGATTCCGTGGCGGACCTGCCCGATCGCATCATGGATCCCTTTGCCTAAACTGCGGGTGTATTGCGGACGTTTTAGGCCGCATCCACCCGTGCGCTAAAGCCGAATTCTTCTGCCAAGGTAGTCACCACGGCATCGAGCGCACGAAGCTCATGTGCGGTGCCGGTGATTACCTGCCGGCAGCCCACGCACTTTTCCGCGCGCGGTTCCGGCAGCTCCACACCAGGAAATGCCGCAAGCGTTGCCAGGTCATCATTAAACCCGCTATCGCGGTACCAGCGCGTGCACCACTGCGCGGTCAAGGGGTCATCCCCAGGCACCACGTATTCCGATGGGGTGGAAATACACTGCACCATCGCGCGCTCAATAGCCGGACGCAGGCGTGTGGGCATGCCACTGACGCGCAGCACCGCGGTTTGTACCTCCACGCGCTGGGCATCTGCCCCCTGCGCGCCGGCGTCCTGAGCGTTGTGCTGCGCTACATTCCCAACAAAACTGTCCTGATCGCGCTTCCCCTCCGCGATCAAAGTATCTACGGCAGAGCGCGCTGGCTCTTGAGATAGTGCCGCGAAGGCAAAAGCGTTATCAGCATTCATGTCATGCTGGGTTATGTAATTGGCCTGAGCAAAGTCTGTTGCTGTTGACACGTGCCGAATCTCCTAACGGCAATAGTGCGCCACCGCCACAGCCCCAACTGTGCCTGCGGATCAGAAAACAGACACCTTGGACAGCCATGGCGTTAGTGTGACGCAAGACGAGCTTCGTCTTCCCCTACGAGCTCATATTCGTCTTCAGCAGTACGAAGAAATTTAACTGTCCGACACCAACCCACGCTGGCCAATTTCTAGCTCAACATCAGTTACTATCAGTCACTTGGAATTACTTCGTGCTCTTTCGCATTGTCGCCCCACTTGAGCACCACCGGCAACCCTCAACAACCGGTTTAGCCCCCGATTATTAAAGCTAAAGTACAGGTTGAGCATAGGCTTTCTTCGAGCCATCCCCGATTGACGCAATCACGTCGCGGCCAGATCATTACCTTACTCCCCCGCCGCACCGTTTTTCGGCACCGCCAAAATCAGGCGGCCAGTACTACAGCATCATTTCCTTAAAAATAGTGCTGCGACGCTTTCGCTTGTCGATGCCCCCAGCCCTCACCGCATTCCGGTCCACAATAGCGCATAACCTTTGCCCCATTTTCGAACAGTCCGGCCGCCAGAGTGACGATTCGACGGACAAACGAGCCAAACGGCGCTCCTATAGATCAGCGCCTTACACGTCGAAAGTGAACAACTACGAATCGACAAGCGGTGATTGTTCTCACATCCCGAGCGCGGATTTTTCGCCGCCCACACCGATCGTATACACCCCGCATACAGGGCTTTAACAGGTTTATGCAATCGATTGAGTTTAACGAACATGTTATTAATCTTTGGCCATTAATTACTAAAAGCGTTAACATATCCACGTTCGCATGCCTGTGCTTCACTCCCTCGTCTTCGGACGGGGGAGTGTGATTTTCTCGCATGCGAGAGAAACTTAAATAATCGAACATGGAAAGAGAGTGTGTATGCATGGCTGAGTCGCATGACAACAGCCTCCCTGGACACGAACGTTCCAAACCGACAGTGAATAGGGAAAAGCTCGGCGGAAGCCAGCGCAGCAATATGGACGTGGTACGCGAAGACAAGCGTCCACCCAAAACGAGTGCAGAGATGCTCAAAGATGGCCCCACGATTGCAGATCGCAGCGGGCCCAAGGTTAACTGGCAAGTCCTGATTATCTCCTCGTTGATTATCCTCGCCTTCTCCCTGTGGGCAATTTTTGCTCCCGATAACGCCGCCGGCACGATGGAGACCATCGTCGGCTGGGTTGGTGCCAATGTCGGCTGGGTATATGTCGTCACCGTGACCGTGGTGATCGGATTCGTCATTTGGGTCGCCGCCTCCCCCGAAGGCAAGGTCCGCATGGGACCCGACCACTCACGTCCGCAGTACAACCTGTTGACCTGGGTAGCCATGCTCTTTGCTGCTGGCGTGGGCATCGATATGCTCTTCTACTCTGTCGGCGGACCCATTAGCCACTACGTGGACCCACCCAATGCTGAGCCACAAAGCCACGAAGCTTTGCAGGACTCCGTTATCTGGACCATGTTCCACTACGGCATGGGCGGCTGGGCCATGTACTCCCTGCTGGGTATGGCCATGGGCTATTTCGCATACCGCTGGGGCATGCCACTTTCTATCCGTGCTGCTTTATACCCACTACTCGGCAAGCGCGTGCGCGGTCGCACCGGCGATGCCCTCGACATCATCGTCCTGGTCGGCACCGTCATGGGCGTTGCCACCTCGATGGGCATTGGCGTAGTACTGCTCAACGTAGGCTTTTCCATCCTCTTTGGTCTTCCGCAGGGACTGGGCTTGCAGATTGCTCTAGTCCTGGTTGCCGTCGTTGTGACCATTGCCGCCTGTACCTCCGGTATGGACAAGGGCATTCGCCTGATTTCCGAGCTCAACCTCTGGGTCGCTGGCGCGATGATGCTGTACATCCTGGTCACTGGCCAGACCGCATTCTTGCTTAATACCCTGGTAGAAAACGTCGGCCGCTTCTTCTGGACGCTGCCTGAGCGCATGACTGAGACCATGGGCTATGAGCTCGATGGCGCGGAGTGGATGTCCGGCAACACGCTGTTCTTCTGGGCCTTCTGGTTGGCCTGGGGCCCATTCGTCGGTCTGTTCCTCGCACGTATCTCCCGCGGCCGTACGCTGCGCGAGTTCGTCGTCGCAGCAATTACCATCCCAGTCCTGTGCGACTTGGTCATGGTCTCTCTCTTCGGCAACTCCGCCATCTATGAAGCTGTCTTTATGGGCAACACCGAGTTTGGCGAGCTCGCACTTAACAGCCCGGAACAAGGCTGGTATGCACTGCTGGAGATGTTCCCTGGTGCCATGCTGCTGGTTGGTCTGGCGACCTTGTCGGGTCTGCTGTTCTACCTGACCTCTGCTAACTCCGGTGCCATGGTCATGTCCAACTTCTCCTCCTCCATTCCGGATCCCGGCGAAGACGGACCAAAGTGGCTGCGTATTTTCTGGGCTATTGTTACCGCCGTGCTGACCATCGCCATGCTCATGGCCGGTGGTGTGGTCACCATGGAATACGCCACCTTGATCTTCGCCCTGCCGGTGACCATCGTTGCCTACCTAGTCATGTTCTCGTTCACCCGCGCGCTGCGCATGGAACGAGCCGACCGCGAAGGCCATACCCGACGCCGCCGCAGCGAAGCATCCACCGGTGGTCACACCCCGGATCGCACCATCCGCCAGCGTCTGGCCAGCTTGCGCTCCTACCCGGATACTGATTCTGCCGAGCGCTTTAGCACCAAGACCGTGGTTCCCGCGTTGCGCACCGCCGCCGAGGAATTCCGCAAGGAAGGCTACGAAGTCACCGTGGAAACCCGCTACCAAGAAGGCACCGGTTTAACCGAAGCCTCCTTCCAGGTAGAAATCCCGGACCACCGAAGCTTCCTCTATGAAGTCGCACCTGTGGAAACCCCCGTGCCAATCTTCGGTGCCCGTCCGGCTCCGCAGATGAAGAAGTACTTCCGCATGGAAGTCTTTACCCACACCGGTTCTGAAGGCTACGACCTCTACGGCGTGGACAAGCAGCAGGTCATCGACGACGTTCTGGACCGCTTCGAGTCCCACTTGGGCTTCCTCAGCTACTCTGCGGAAGCACTCAGTGACACCGTGATTACCCCACCAGTCGAAGGCACCGCGCCTGTCGATGCCCCAGTGGAAGAAGTCACCGGTGACGAGCCAGAGGCACCAGAGGAAACCTTCGACGAATACTCCACGAAGTAGTCCCTCTGCCCCTTCCCCGAGATTCTCTGGGAAACAGATAAATTAATAGACAAGCCGCGGCGCGCGCTCATCGAGATTTTCGAAAGTGCGCGCCGCGGCTTTGTTATTCCTCGTCTCCCCCCAGCATCAACCACCTCCCGCATAGATCTAGCTATCTCATCGAAACCCCCAAAAAGAGAGATAGGCTCGGCGTAGGCTCAAAGCAACAAGGTTTAAATATATGGAGGAATACTTGTCCATTTCAGAGCTATCTCAGATGTCCGCAGCACAGATCGCCCGCGCGGTAAAAGCCAAAGAACTTTCTCCGGTAGATACAGTGGAGAATGCTCTGCGCGAGGTTGAGCGCCGAAACCCCGCTATCAATGCGGTGGTGTTTTCTGATCCCGAAGGTGCCCTTAAAGAGGCACGGGAACTTGAAAAGAAAATCGTCGCTGACGAAGAAGTTGGTTTACTCGCTGGTGTGCCCACGTTGATGAAAGATCTCTTTGGTGAGAAACCGGGCTGGCCAGCAACCATGGGCGGACTTTCGGCGTTAAAGGATTCCCGCAGTGCCAGTGGCAGTATCTTCCCACACTCCATGGAACGTGCAGGGGGCATCGTCATTGGGGCAACTAACAGCCCGGTGCTGGGGTTTCGTGGTGTCACCGATAATAGGCTTTTCGGCCCGACGAGAAACCCTTTCAATACGGAATATAATCCGGGTGGCTCATCGGGAGGTTCCGCAGCAGCGGTCGCAGACGGCATGGTCGCGCTAGCTGGTGGAACAGATGCTGGAGGTTCTATTCGCATCCCCTCGGCGTGGTCAGGGACCGTGGGATTCCAACCATCCGTTGGTCGCGTTCCAATGATTCGCCCCAATGCTTTTGGTGAATCCACCTTTATCTACCAAGGGCCTATTACTCGCACCGTGGAAGATGCCGCCTTAGGTATGCAAGCGATGGCTAGCTTCGACCCACGAGATCCGTATTCTTTCCCTGCAGCCAATGACTTCCTCGGCGCCTTAGACCGCGGAGTTAAAGGAATGAAGATTGGCTTTACCCAAGACTTTGGAATCTTCCCCGTCGATCCACGGATTCAAGCCACCGTCGAAGAAGCAGCACGCGCGTTTACAGAGCTCGGCGCGCTGGTTGAGCCTGTCGATTTTAAACTGGAGTACTCCCACGATGAGCTAACGGAGATGTGGTGCAATCTCCTGGCTATTTCCTCCTACGACATTTTGGAGGAATTTGCCGCCAGCGGAAATGATCTGCGCGAGCTGACACCGCAAGATCTATCGCCAGTGCTGCTCGAATACGCCGATAAAGTGCCGAACCGGACGATGTCGGAGTGGTTGCACGATCAAAAGATGCGCACGCATGTCCTCAACCGGTTTGTCGATGTCTTTGCTGACTACGACCTAGTGGTCTCTCCCACCTTGGCTGCGATGCCGGTCAAAAATGAAGTGTCCGGAGAGACTTACGGGCCAACTGAAATCAACGGCGAGCCCATCAACTCATCCATCGGCTGGTGCATGACTTATCTAACCAATTTCACCGGCAACCCAAGTGCATCCGTTCCCGCGGGGCTTGTCGATGGCCTACCAGTCGGACTGATGGTCATCGGCCGGAAAGCTGCCGATGAAGATGTCATGGCAGCAATCTCAGCCTTTGAAAAGGCCCGCCCCTGGGCCAAACAGTATGAAGCGGTGTGGAACCGCGAGCAGAACTAGCCTTGTAGCTCCGCCCAGATAGCTTCATTGGTTTCTTGCCATAGCGGCTTGGCCCATTCGCCAAAGTCGCGGTCAGCCAGGGCCACCATGGCGTAGTCGTCGGCGACCCATAGGTATGTGCCGCTCATGCCGAAGTGCCCGGCGGCATCGGCAGGCATATTCGTGCTCATCCAGTGCGGGTCTTTCTCGCCATGAATTTCAAAGCCCAAGCCCCAAGGGCACGGGCGGTGCATGCCATAGCCTGGAACAATGCCGCGCAGGTCTGGAAATTGCACCGTGCGCATCTCCGTCAAGGTATCCGGGTGAATAATCTGCGGGTCGAGCACCTCAGAGGCAAATTTCACCAGGTCATCCACACTGGAGATAAGGCCGTGCCCGGCACTTCCCTCCAAGCGGGTGGAGTTCATGCCCAAGGGCTCAAAGAGGCCTTCTTTGAGGTAATCCGGAAAATCCATGCCCGTGGCATCGGCAACAATCTCGGCGGCCCACTCGTAACCGGCGGAAGAATAAATACGGCGGTCTTCCACTGGGCGCTTGGCTTCACGCGAGTCAAAGCCCACGCCGGAGGCATGCGAGAGCAAGTGCCGCAAGGTGGAACCTTCGGGTCCGGCCGGCTGGTCGAGCTCTACTGCACCTTCTTCCACTGCCAACATCACGCCCAGGGCAACAACAGGTTTGGTCACGGACTTAATGTCATATTCGCGGGCAGTATCGCCTATCGTGTCCACCCCGTTGGGCCCGATTAAGGCACCGGCAACATTGTCTACTGGCCATTGTGAAATCTTGTCTAATGCGCTCATGCCCTAAACCTTACCTAGGTGCACACCTGACGAACTGGATCGAAGACCCCCAGTAGGTTAACGCCACGCTAATGGCACAAGAACTTCCGCTTGACCGGTTGCAGGGTTTATACAGGTGGCACATCATATCGGTGTGCCAAAGATTTCGCGACGAAAGATTATCTACGCCGCTGGCACAGCTGCCGGCACCGCAGCCGCAGCAACGCTTACCGCCAGCAATATCCCCACCGCTTTGGCCAACCGACCACAGCCGCAGCCGGCCCCGCCGCCTTTTGCCCACGGCGTGGCCTCGGGCGATCCCATCTCCAACTCGGTGGTGTTGTGGACACGCATTACCGCGCCGGAAGCAGAAGTCTCCGTGCGCTGGGAAATCTCCTCCACCCCAGATTTCCACACCATCGTGGCCACGGGCGTGGTAACCACAGATTCCAGCCGTGATAACACCATCCACGTGGACCCGTTTAGTCTGCAGCCCGCCACGGTGTATTTCTACCGCTTCATTGTCACCAATGGCAGCTATTCCGGACAGGTATCTCCCACCGGTCGCACCAAGACGGCTCCCGCTCCGGGCACCCCGGTGGACCAGCTGACACTAGCCGTGGCCTCGTGTGCCAATTGGGAATCTGGGTATTTCAGCGCGTATCGGGATATGGCCAATAGAGCAGAGCTTTTCGATGCCACCTTATTCCTCGGCGACTACATCTACGAATACGGCTCCGGTGAATACGCCGGCAACGGACCTGTCCGTCTACATGATCCAGCACATGAGCTACGCACGCTCAATGACTATCGCCGCCGATACGCGCGCTACCGCACCGATGAAAATCTGCAGGCCGCGCACGCTGCCCTGCCTTGGATTGCCGTGTGGGATGACCACGAAACCGCCAATAATTCCTGGGCCCACGGCGCCGAAAACCACGACCCCGCCACGCAAGGTGAGTGGATGACCCGGCGCGATGCCGCCATGCAGGCCTACTTCGAGTGGATGCCGGTCCGCGCAACCAGCCCCTCTCAAAACGGCCATATCTACCGCTCCTTTACCTTCGGGGATCTGGCCGAACTGACGCTGATGGACTTGCGTACCTACCGCGATGAGGAAACTAAATCCCCTACTGTTGCTACCGACCCCGGACGCACAATGTTAGGCAGTGAACAGTACACCTGGCTGATTAATAAGATTGAATCTTCTCATGTCGCCTGGAATATCTTAGGCAATTCCGTGATGTTCGCCCCGCTCAACCTCGTCGCCTTGCACAATAATCCGGATGTTTCTTCCGTCTCTAACGCGCTGAGTTCCAATATCAACAACCTGCCGCTCAATGGCGATCAATGGGATGGCTACACCACCGAACGCGCCAACTTGCTGCAGGTTTTAGAACAGCACCATCACAACACCGGTGCCAATCCGCTTTTTCTCACCGGCGATATTCACACCGAATGGGCGCACACCCTCCATGCACCAAATCAGCCTGCCGGCGCTAGCCCGTTGGGAGCAGAATTAGTGTGCTCTTCGGTATCGGCGCCCAATGTCGATGAGATTCTCGGCATTCCACCGAACAATCCGCTCACCCCGGCGGCACAGCAGATCATCCAAGCCGCCAACCCACATTGCCGCCACGTCAACCTCGTCCACCACGGCTATTCCTATGTGACGATTCGCCGCGAAGAAGCCGAGATGCACTGGCTACGCGTCAACGCCATCGGTGACCCGCAAGCTCCCGTCAGCGATAAAATCACCCTGACCTGGCGTAAAGGCCAAGGCTTTACCTCGTAGTTTTCGCCTTTAATTGGTCTACCGCAGCGCTGCTTTGAGTTCTGTCCCAATCACCCGGCGCGCTATTTTACCGTCTCGAATAACTCCACCTACTTGCACGAACGGATGGACCTGCCCATTAAATTGCATAGCGTTGACAACGTTGCCGGCCGCCAGCATCCGCTGCGCGTAGCTGCTTATTTCGCTTACTAACGGATCATGTTCTGCCGAAATAACAGTGGCCGGCGGCAGCCCTGCGAGATCCGGGTTCAGCCCCGGCGACATGCGAACATCGCTGCGATCCGCCGCACCAGCGTAAGCGTCATAAAAGTATTCCAATCGACGACGCGTCAGGTAGTAGCCATCCTCGTATTTCCGATGCGACGAGGTATCCAAGCTTGATAAATCCATGACCGGATAAACAAGTACTTGATGCGCAATCTGCTCTCGTCGTTCCTGGGCGATTACCGCCGCGATATTGCCACCGGCACTATCCCCACCAATAGCAACCCGCTTCGGATCAATTCCCAGCGTCGTTTCACCGGCAAGCACTCCATCGACTACCGCCAAGCAATCATCCAACGCAGCAGGGAAAGGATGCTCCGGTGCGCGACGATAATCGACACTAATGCAGATCATTTCTGATGCCGCCGCTATATCGCGGACTGCCGGATCTGCAACATCGACATCACCAAGTACCCAACCACCGCCGTGGAAGTAGATGAAGGCCGGCTGGTCCCCTGCAGTTTTCTCGGAAACTGCTGGGATATACACCCGCACGTTGACTCCGCGAATCGTCGAATCAAAGACTTGGGCCAATTCCGTCTTTGTCCCCCACGAGCTACTTGCCTGTAATTGATCGTGCCGGTTCTTCTCCGGCGTTTGGGTATCTAGCTGTGGCGAATCACGTGTGGAATCCAGGAAAGCTTCGGCGTCGGGATGTAGGTAGTTCATGAATCCAGTCTGCCCTTATCAACGACGCTGCGAGCCCAGTTTCCTAGTGCTCTCCCCCATTCCCGGGGGCAAGCCTGGTCAATATTTTCCTGCAGACGGCATTTTATTCGGCGATATTCCTGAGATTGAATGCCCAAGGAAACCACGGCGAAAGCCCTGCGCCCATGCACAATCTCTTGGCTAGACTACCCCTCCGAGAAACTTCACATGTTTAGCAATGGGGGCAAATATGACCAAGCCCATATTGAAGAATTAATAAACACGGATAAAGTCGTACTTAATCATTTGTTTCCGACTTTTGGAGGAGTTTCATGTTCGTCACGACTAAGCCTACTACTAAGGCTCAGCGACTCTCACCTGCGCACGAAGAAATCGTTAAAGCCACGCTCCCAGTAGTTGGCGAAAACATCGAGACCATCGCGAACACCTTCTACAACATGATGTTCTCGGCTCATCCAGAGTTGCTGCGCAATACCTTTAACCGTGGCAATCAAAAGTCTGGCGAACAGCAAAAGGCACTGGCTGCATCCGTTGCAACCTTCGCAACCATGTTGGTTGACCCCAACGCACCAGATCCAGTCGAGCTCCTCAACCGCATTGCTCACAAGCACGTATCCCTCGGAATCACCGAAGATCAGTACCAGATCGTCCACGATCACCTCCTAGCTGCAGTGGCGGAAGTCCTTGGCGAGGCCGTCACTCCAGAGGTCGCCGAAGCATGGTCTGCGGTGTACTGGATCATGGCCGGAATCCTCATCGACCACGAGAAGATTTTGTACGCATCCGATGGCGTTGAACCAGGAGACGTCTTCCGCGAAGCAAAGGTCATCGAGAAGAACGAACTGACCGAGCGCGTTACCGAATACGTCCTCGAGGGCGATTTCACCGAACCACAGCCAGGCCAGTACACCTCAGTGGGTGTCAAGCTGCCCGACGGTGCACGTCAGCTGCGCCAGTACTCAATCATTGGTGGCGACTCGACTCAGTATCGCATCGCCGTGGAAACTGACGGTGAGGTCTCCAATCACCTGCGTGAAGCCGTCAATGTCGGTGACACCATCGAAGCCACCCTCGCAGCAGGCGAGCTCGTCCTTCAGGACTCCGATCGCCCAGCTGTGCTGATTTCCTCCGGCATCGGCTCTACCCCGATGGTCGGCATGCTCGCGTACCTGGCACAAAACAATGCCAACCGCGAAGTTCTCTACCTGCACGCTGATGACTCCGCCGAGTCCTGGGCACAGGAAGGCCACATCCGCGCACTCGCAGGTCAGCTCGATAATTGCCAGCTTGTTTCAGCTTCTCGCAGCGAAGGCCAGCTTCTCGATGTCTCCGCCCACAACCTCGTCGGCGCCGATGTATACATCTGCGGCGGTAACACCTTCCTCCAAGCCATCCGCACCGGTCTTGATGGCCTCGAGCATGACGCGAAGCCGGCATCGGTCAAGTTTGAGCTGTTTAGCCCGAATGACTGGTTGATCAACTAAGAACTTGCCTAGGCGTGCCGCAAAGGCACTTTCCAGACAGTGCGTCTAGGCACCACAATGGCCGTTGGCCCGATTAGAATTCGGATCAACGGCCATTTGTCATGAAAAGACGTGGTGATACCTCAGCCTTCCAAGCTGAAGACTCAGAGTCCAGGTGCTTGCAAGATTCGACGGATGGACTAATCCTCATCTTCTTCAAGCTGAGGTTTCTTTTCAACGGTGTTGTAGGCGATGAAACCGAACAGGCTTGCAATCACAGCCAAAGCAATGGATGGCTGTGCAAATTGGCTATAAACTCCGGATACGATGCCACCATTTTGGATAATAATGCCGAACGCCTGCCCGAATACGATGATGAATCCTAGGATGAAGAACAAAATCATCGATAGAGCGAAAAGCATCGTGCTTACTCGATTTATTGACTGTTTCATTGCTATCCTCCAGTCGGGACGGGGATTACTCCAATGGCGATGAGCACGCCAAGGATAAAGAACGGAACGACGTAATAGATCACCAGCGGAATGAAGGTCTTTTCAGGTTTGGCACCGGTAATACCGCAAGCAACGAAGATTGAACCAGATGCAGGCGGCGATGCACCTTCAGTGGAGGCGAATACCAAAATCGCAATCAACGCAAGGATTGGTTCCACACCGGCACCGACCATGGCAAAGAGGGAAACTTGTCCCACGGCACTGAGCGTCGCCGATGATGACAGCGGGCCAGCTACAGCCACAACTAGCAGTCCGACAAGAACGACCAACAGCCACTGAGGAAGATTCAGGTTCTCCAACACCATGTTGACATCGCGATCAAGGCCGAGCTGAGCGAGGATTTCACTGGCGAGGATAGCGAAGAACAAGATGGCACCGATGGTATAGAAGTGAGAGATTCCACCTTCCATAAATTTCCACCAGGCTTTGGGTGATTTGGGAAGGTCTTTCCACGCCACAACGCCGCTGATGAAAATAATGAGGATAGGGATCCACATAATCAGGGAGATATCGTCCATCGCGTCACCAACAGGCGATGCTTTCAGCGCGTTAGCCAGCGGGCCGACGGTCATGAAAATTGGGATCACTGCGCCAAAGAAGATTAATGTCGATGGCCAGCCGCGCTTCATCGTCACCTTGAGTGGGACGTGTTCTGCACCGGTTTCAGCTTTGATTCCGTCTCGGTAAACAAACCAAATGGTAAGAAAGACGCGATATATCACCTGGTACATTCCGGCAATCAACAAGGCTAGGTAGACCTGGCTCGTGGTCACAAACGTGCCCGCGAAGCCAATCATGATGACCATTGAGGCGCTTGGAGGAAGTGCTGCACCAAGACCCGCGTTTCCAGCAATAACTGTGGCCGCGCGATGTGGCGTCCATCCGGTCCGCACCATCCAGGGGCCGGTGATGGAACCACTGGCCGCGGCATTTCCGGTGTTGGAGCCACCCGCCAAGGCACCCATGGCACCTGATGCCACGGTATCGACCAGCGCAGGACCTCCAGGAAGACGACCAAGTGCAGAACTTAAGATCGCAATGAGTTTGTCCATTACTCCGGTTTGCTGCACAAAGTAGGTCATGAATACGAATGCTGCAGCGGCGAAGAGGACTTCGTTCTCAATGGCATTTGATACTCCTGAGACAACGTATTCCGGAGCATTGCCACCAGCAAACAACAATGTTGCTAAGAATCCAACGAGCATGGCTTCGGCCATATTTCGCTTGAACACCACGTTCCACACGACAATGACGGCGATAAAGACCACCAATGCGATTAGGGCGATAGGCATGTCAGTCCTCCCTCCTTTCTATTCTTTTCTTAAGTGACCTGGTCGGCCGTCTTCTTGGCTATTTCTCGTTGGATCTTTGTGCGGCGTTCAGCTTCATCTTTGACAACTGCTTGTCCAGAGCTAAGGACCTGCTCGGCGCTTTCAGCTGGCACGACTACAACGCCATCCGCATCTGCTACGACATAGTCGCGGTGACGGCAAACAACACCACCGATTGAGACGTCGACGCCCAGCCTTCCCGGTCCGGTCTTGTACGGACCTGCTGGGGAAACTGCCCGCGCCCATACTGGAAAATCAAGCTTTGCTAGCTCATCTACATCACGTACTGCGCCATCGATAATCATTCCAATGATGCCCGCGTTTTGTGCGCGTTGTGCGATTAATTCGCCCATGAGTGCACGCTCGGTGAATCCGCCGCCGGAAACTACGAGGATGTCGCCAGGGACTACTTCTTTTAGGGCTCGGTGCAAAGCTTGGTTGTCGCCTTCGCGGGTGTGGATAGTAAAAGCTTTGCCCGCTATTGGTCGAGATGGCCAAGTTTGTTTGATCGCGGAATCCACCAACCCCAAGCGGTCACCGCCGTCCCCGATTGCTGCAGTAGGCACTTTTGCCAATTCCGCGGATAGATCAGACTGGCCTTCGCGTGACCAGTACGAATGAACGTCCAAAGCTCCGCGGGTAACCGGCCAATTCACCGACGCACCCGCGTGCTCTTGAAGCTGGGCCAAGCTGTCTTTTAGTTCGAAAGAACGTCGTGTGGCATGAATCTTCGTACCTTCATACAGACGATCAAGGGCGGCTTCACCATCCACGACCGCGTCTGCAATCTGCTTGCGCATCCAGCCGACTTCACCAGTCTCTTCACCCGCACGCATGGACTCGGTCACCAATGCTCCAAGCCCCTTCATGAACACGCTTCGCAGCAACTTTCGCTGTGATGCGTCACCGATTTCACCACCAATAGCTTCGGTATCTGCATCGATGGCTTGCATTGCGCGAGCAGCTTCATCAGCATGCGCCCCTGCGAGCAGCAAGTGAACCTTTGCTCCATATCGCATCACGGAACCGATGACTGCCCCGTCGACCATCTTGATTTCTGGACCGAGTACGCCAGCGACTTCTTGCTTTCGACTAGGCGCAGCCGAATTCAAGTCGATGTATACCGCGCCTGGTGAGGCACTTGCTCGCGTTTCCTCGGCGACGATCACTGCGGCGCGCGCTGCCACCAAACTGATGATCAGCTCTGCATCCGCTACGGCACTGCCGACGGATTCTGCAATCGTGACACCAGCCAGTGGTTCGACTTCACGAACATCAAACCCTTGAACTTCATGGCCCTTTTCAGCAAAAGCAGCAGCATACATCTTGCCGGCTTCTCCTAGACCCAAAATTGCGACTCTCATAGCCCCTCTATCACTAGATGATAATTGCTATCACTCCATGAAGTGAATAGAAGAAATTGTGACCTACCGCGCACTGAATGTCAATCGTGATTCAAGAAAAATATTTCAGCGGGTGATAACTTGTTTCGCACAAGGTTGTGGAACATACTTAAAGCACGCGTCGCCGCTAAGAGAGGTAAAAAGTTGGCTGAAAATAACCAGGGTCGAACGCTTGAACGAGCGTTCGATGTCATTGAATGCGTCTCCTCTTCGAGCGATCCGCTGACGCTTACGCAGATTTCTAAAGCGACCGGCTTGCACATTGCGACGACCAAACGCATTTTGGGAACCCTGGAACGCCGTCTTTATCTCAAACAAGCGCCCAACGGATATACCCTTGGACCGCAAGTACTCCCCCATGCACATGCGTTTCTGCTCCAGGACCGCCTTGCGCTTATTTCCCCGCCAATCCTTCGAGATCTAACGGCAGTCACCTCTTTGACCTCGTCGGTTTTTGTCCCCTCTGGAGACCAGCGAATTCTCATTTCGCGCGTCGAAGCCCCGAACGCATTGGGATATGAGTTTCCGATCGGGCAGGTCCTCTCGCTCACCCTCGGCGGTGGCAAGGTATTGCTCGCACATAAACCTGCCGAAGAGCAAGAGCGCATTATCGAAGCCGCCGATTCGACCCCGTTGGCGGACCAGAAGGTACAGACTCCTGAGACTCTTCGCGCTGATATCGAACAGATTCTGGACACTGGAATTTTCGTCAGTGCTTCAGAGCGCAGCCACGGAACCGTGAGCTTAACTGCGCCGATTCGAAATGGAGATGACACGGTCATTGCATCCATCAACATCACTGGTCATGATGGCCTTACAAACGCCGAGGATATCCTTAAGCATCAAGCAAATGTTCTGCAAGCTGCTCGTCGTATCAGCAGCCAGATGTCTTAACCCAAAGCTTTGCAGCGCCAGCGTTCAACGCGCACCGATTAATAGACCCCCGCATCAGCGGCGGATTCAGACTCGACAGAGAGCAGAAGCGGGCCCCATATCAGAATCGAGTGGGCTTTCTATTTCGGCCAGATATTGCCGTTAGGGTTAGCAAACGGTTCAATCCCTCGATTTACTAGCCCTGTTGTGTCTAACAAAATACCACTGACGCGGCACCAGACTTACACGAGCAAAGCAAAACGATAGATGAGATTAAAATTGGAAACCATGATCCCCATCGACTATACAGAAGAAAATACAAAGTTCGTTCCGTTCAGACGCGTAATGAAAGCACCTAAGAACGCGACGCTTCAGTGGGTAGCCCTTGTCCACGGATTCAAACTTGGCAATTACACTAATCAATTCCCGTTTCGAATTGAACTCGAAAAACAGCAACTGGATAATCTTCAGCAATATGTAGATAGATGCTCTGCAGTCGCACAGTGCGATCCGCTTTGGTCAGGCTACAGCTCAACTTGGGTCTCAAATCGTGAGCGGCCACAAGGTCAAGATTTCAAAATTATCAGTGACCACGACATGCGCTCTGTATGCCTTACTTTTAGGCAGCTCTATTCCAATGATGAGCCTGGCATGACGTTCAGGAACGTGAACAATCTGATCCAAAAGATTTCGCGCAACCAATTGGAGCCTCAAGAATTTGAACAACTGAATCAAACATTCCTTAAGCCGCTCCTTACAGCCGCTAAAGAGCTGCAAACAGAGTATTTTGACGATATTTTCATTGAGCGGGTACTTCCAAGTTTGACAGCGCGGTCGCCCCCACCGCGGGAGCGAGATAAAAACGAAATTGACCCGGAAAAAATTATTTCTATTTTGTTCTATGGGGGTTATGTGCATGCAGGTAAACACACCGAGACGTTTGAACTACTGAAGAGTGAACCCGCGCGTTTTCATCAATTGCGGTACCAGTTCATAGGACAAGTTAGAGCCTTCTCCCTGATCTACCTCAGCTTCGGAGAAATGATTCTTGCGCTCGCAAGGGGTAACGGGTTAGTACGGCCTATTTATAGAACCGATCATCAAACTAATTTCAGTTTTGACGGGTGAATTTAACCAGTAATTATCGCACCAGCTGGCAGCTAACAGAAACGTGCAATTCGGGGCTTCACCGATGCCAATACCGTTCGCTAGAAAGGAGCAGGGACCGCCGAGAGGGCGAGGGGCTCAGTTTCATCCCCAAGCTTGCGAAGATGTTCACTACGTTGTCAGTTTCTTGCGGTTTCCAATAAAACTGAGTTCGGGAGACCGAGCAACAAGTTTCAGCAACCGATACTCTTTTAATAAGATCCATAGGAAATGAGCGAGCAACCAATGAGTAGACACAAGGAACAAGTGACCGACGCTCACCGCGCCGATCGAATCAAACTACTTCAGACGAATCCTGAAAAATACTTTGAAAATAAGCGTCGCATAAACTTCGGGTTCGTGACTTCTTCGGATAATCGTTCCGAAAGAAGGTCGCGCCGTTAGGCGCGTGCATACACGCGTGGCTTCCCGTTCAGGCTCAAGTCAGACAGTCAGCCGAATAAAAAATTATGTCTCGAGATACCGGTTACTCATACCGAATCTCGAGACATTGTTCTTGTGGGGCCAACGGGGCTCGAACCCGTGACCAGCGGATTATGAGTCCGCGGCTCTAACCGACTGAGCTATAGCCCCATCGCGACGCAGCGCAGCTGGGCTTAAACACCCGCCGGCATGCACGCTGGAATCATTATATAGGTGAGATCTTCAAGCGTCCTAAATGCCCCGGTTTAGGGTCACGGAGTCAGCGCTAAAAATCGCGAAGCGCGGACAGGACCGCAGTGGCTGGCTAGGGTTTAAGTATGTCCAAAGCACTGATTATGGTTGATGTTCAAAATGATTTCTGCCCTGGTGGTTCGTTGGGTACCGAGCGCGGGCATGACGTAGCGCGCGGGATTAATGAGCTAATTACCGGTGAGCATTCCTATGACGTTATTGTCGCGACCCAAGATTGGCATATTGATCCGGGTACGCATTTTTCGGATGAGCCGAACTTTGTCGATACCTGGCCGGTGCACTGCACCGCGGATACAGAGGGAGCGCGGATGCACCCCGATCTGGATTTAACGAAGATCCGGGAGTACTTCCGCAAGGGTGAATACACCGCGGCGTATTCGGGATTTGAGGGTCATGCGGCATCGGATGAATCGACGCTCTTGGCGCAGTGGCTCAAAGATAATGGCGTTACGGAGGTCGTGGTGGCAGGCATTGCCACCGACCATTGTGTGTTGGCCACGGCGAAGGACGCACTCAAGGAAGGGTTTCAAGTCTCCATAATTGCGGATCTGTGTGCGCCGGTGGATAAAACCCGAGGTGAGAATGCTCTCACCGAGCTTGAAGAAGTAGGAGCAAGTATCATACGATAGTTGGAGACAACTAATAAAGGCATTCATGTACAGGAGCAATGGGCATGTCGGGCGCGGTAACTTCCACCACTGAGAATCAAGCGAAGGTTTCCGCCACTCGCCCACCGCGTTCCACATCGCGCACCACCCCCCGCATGGCGTCTCGCACGAAGGCGAGCAAGCCGAAGTCGCGGCGCTCGCAGGGATGGATGCCCAATCAGCACGGCGCGTGGTTCATGCTGTTTATCCCGCCGGTGGTGGGAATGATCCTGGAGCCATCGTTAAGCGCTGTGCCACTACTGCTGACCTGGTGGGCGGGTTATTTCACCTATTTCGCAGTCACTATTTGGGTCAAAGGACGCCTGCGTCAAAAGCACCTCCCGCCGGTACTCACCTATGGCGCCATCACTGCGGTCGCGGGTATTGCAGCGCTGATTACCCAGTGGCAGCTGCTTAGTTGGCTGCCGCTGTTTCTACCCGTGATTGCGGTGGCTATTTATGAAACCATCAAGCGCCGGGAGCGCTCCGTGCTCTCAGGGTGGTCCACGGTGCTGGCGGCCTCGTTGATGTTGCCGGCGGTGGTCTCGGTGGCATCGACAGGCACCCCGGCGGCGATTAGCGCGGATATCTGGTGGGCCACCGCGTGGTTCGCGGCCTACTTCGGCGGGTCGATCTACTACGTCAAAACCCTGATTCGGGACTTCGGCAAGCGCGGCCGCTTCCTGCAATCGGTGGGCTTTCACGCCGCGCTTTTTGTGGGCACCGCAGCGCTGACAATCGCCCAGCCGCACACGTGGTCGGTCGCGGTCGTCGGTGCGCTCTTGGCTGCGCGCAGCTACGCCATTCCACGCTTTGCGCAGCGACGAAGCAAGCGCATTGCGCCGAAATATGTGGGCATGGTTGACGGGCTGGTCACGGTCTTTGTCGTGGTCGCAGCTTTCGCAGCATTTGGCAGTTAACTTTCAACCCGCTTTCAGCCACCGCGCCTAAAGTCGGTGGCATGAACCTTCAGTACTTCCTTTTTCGACTGTGGGAAATAGTCGTTGACCACGCTATCCCACTGATTGCTTTACTTTTACTAGCCATCCTGATCCCCCGCCTGGGGCGTTTGACCATCCGGATTATTGAAGGTCGCCTCGATGAGGAAGAAGAATCCACCAAGTCCCGCCTAGCTCTGTTGGGCGCGCTGGTTTATGTCATTCAGATTGTCGCCTTCTTCCTCATTATTTTGCTGGCGCTGTCTAATCTGGGCGTTCCGCCCTTAGGCGCCGCGGTGCCCGCCACGATTGTTTCGGCGGCCGTCGGTTTTGGCGCACAAAGTATCATTGGTGACTTTCTCTCGGGTTTCTTTATCCTCTCCGAGCGACAATTCGGCGTGGGTGACTACGTCAGCTTTGACGGCACGAATTCCGTTACCGAAGGCACCGTGGTGGCCTTGACCTTGCGCGCGACCAAGGTGCGCACACCATCTGGAGAAGTGGTGATGATTCCGAATGGTTCTGCCGGGGTTATCACCAACTTCTCCCAAGAATGGTCCCGCGCGGTGGTCAACTTTGATGTTCCGGTGCGCTCGGGTGAAAACCTCGATGAGATTCAACAAACCATTGCCGAGACCGCGCAGACAGCAGTGCAAGATCCTTCCATTGCCGATGATGTCGCAGGTGATGTCGAAATTCTGCCGGCCACCTCGCTGACCGCACCCACCGCGGCCGGTCAGCCGTGGAAGGTGAATTTCCGCGTGCTCGTGGTGGTCAACCCGGCGCGCCAGTGGGCCGTTGAGCGCGGGATTCGCTCCGCGTTGCTCAATGTCTTTTGGGATCACTTCCGCACGCCCTTTGAATCCACCGATAAGGAATTGGCGCAGGTGGAGGGGTCAAAGGAGCCATCGCTTAGCGATGCCCCCACCGAGCACCTTCCCACCACCTCCCCCACCGCGGCAGCGGATACTCCTACGGAAGTTATCCCCGTGGATCCGGGCTCTTCCGAAGCAGAGTCGTCCCTCGAAGACACCCAAGACGCTGCCGCAGCTGCGGAAGAAGCCGAGCAAGCAGACGAGGACATCGCCCCAACCGCGAAAGATGATGGCCCTGGTCGACCTTCCCAAACCGCAGAAACCGATGCGGACGACTTGGAGGATTCTGACACCGACGATGAGGACGACTCGAAGAAAAAGCGCCGCGATTTCTGGCGCACCGATGCCTACAGCGAGCGCTGGAAGAAGATCTTAAGCTTCGGCGGACGCGTGCGCGTTTCCACCACCGGCCTTATCCTGGCGCTGGTCTTTACCGGCGGGCTAGCCCTTGCTTCCTCCAACCCAGAAGAAGGCAGCGCTGGCGTGCTTTCTCCGGATTATTGGCAGCAGCGCTCCGCGCAGTCCAGCGAGGAAGAAACCGAGCCGGCAGAGCCACAAGATACCACCGTGGACCAGCCATCCTACGAGCCACAGCCTGAGCAATCAGTAGACCCTGCGCCGACGGATCAGCAAAACCCGGACGATACGCAGAACTACCAAGACCAGTACCAGGATGATTCCACGGGCCCCACCCAGCAGAATTCTCCGAATAACCAGACCCCTAACCAAACCCCAAGCCAGGCACCAAACCAGCCAGATTCCAGCGGCAATTCCGGCACCCAGGGCACTGGCGGACAGCAATCCCGGACCTCGGGTGATGGCGCAGCCTCCGGCGCTAATACCCTCCAGGTCCCAGAACCCACCGAGCAGTACTAAAACACCTCACGCCCAAGCGTCCTTCCGGCTTTCCCACAGCAGCCGGAGGGACGCTTGTTCTATGTCCACAGCCCTAAAACGTTCACCACATGCGCCACACCAGTCACTTCCGTTACAATACATACAGGTCCGCGCTGGTGAGAATCCATACTTCCGCATGGGCTTTCCTATCCCTATCTTTGATTCAGGAGTTTTCATGGCTTTGAAAAAGGCACTGGCCGCCGCGGCGGTTTCTGCAACTGCTGCCGCACTATTGATCTCGAACGCCGGTGCGGAGGACAAAACCGCCTCGGTTGCCCAGGGCGACTTGGTGGGCAATTGCATCGTTAGCTTTAATGACCCCAGCACCAACCGCTCGTACCTGGCGGATTACTGCGAGAATTTCGATAATCCCACGCGCCTGTACGGCGAGGACAACGCTGCCCTCGACGGCTTAGGCACCTTCCACGCTTCCGGCTTGACGGATTTGGGCACGCAGCTGGCCTATATCCAGTGGGATGAGCAGGTAAACGTAGAGGCCAATGACATCTCCACCACCGGTTTCGCTCCGGCACCACAACCAGGCGATACGGTGTTCTTCCACCAGCCTGCCTACCCGGATTCACCTGCCAAGGATGGCCAGGGCACCTATGTCGGGGAGATCAACGGCACCTATTTCATCGACTTCGGCGAGTACACCGGCACCAATGAGCAAGGCACCGGCCTGCTCGATGGCACCACCGTGTGGACTGAAGACGGAATCTTAGGCATCGTCGATGGCCGCGTCCAAGCCCAGGACTACCCACACTTAGCCTTGGTCGCCTCCCCTGAGGCCACCGGTGGGGCCACCGATGAATCCACACAGGACGCACGCTTTGCGCTTTTCGATGCACACTTCCAGCCTGAAGACTCCGCAGGTGAGTCTCCAGAAGACGATGCGAAGGACGATTCCCAAGACGATGAGTCCCAGGATGAAGGCACGCCAAAGGATCCCCAGCAGCCTGGCAAACCCGCCAACCCCAGCGAATCTCCGAAGGCAGATTCGCTCCCAGAGGATCTCTCCTCCCTATTGGGCTCCTCGGTATCTGAGATAGAAGGTTTGTTGTCTAAGCTTCGCTAACCTACCGGAGAATACAGCCAGCCAAGAGCGCGAATAATTAGTCTTCGCGCTCTTTGTATTTCTTAATCAAGCGGTTAACCAGCTCATCGGTGAGTTTGTCATCGGAGAGAATCAAGTCCAGCATCTCATTGTGCGCGTCATCGGATCGTTCGCTGGATTCCTCGACGTGGTCGGTGCTGGTTTCCTCGTCGTAATTTTCATAGGCCTCGCCGGAAAAGTCCATGCCGATATCCGCGAAGAAGCCCGTGCCGGGTTCTTTCTCGTGCTCGTCGTCGTGGTCATCGCCGTTGTCATCGCCGTGGCGTGCATCGGAAGGCGTGCCGGTGACCGGCTTAACCCGCTCGGCTAGTTCTGGTGATGGCTCCGGTGCCTTGTGCTCAGATTCTTTGAGCATCGGCGCCGGCTGGCTCGAGGTATATCCGGAGTACTGCTCCCCTGTATCAGTGTCATCAGGTTGGAATTCGGAGGTAAAAGTCTCCAGGAATTCTTCGGCATCAGATTCCGCAGTCGACCGGCGCTTACCGCGTTTAACTTCCAGCTCAATGCGGCGCTGCAATGCCTTTTCCATCTGCCGATGCCGCCACGACCGAATACGCGACGGCTCATACTTTCTGCCGACCGCGCGGCTTTTATCCTCAGCCTTCTTGGCAAGTTCGGCGACTTGCGCGGCCGATTCATTCACTGGCGCCCACTCAGGGTTGGAGTTAAGACGCCACCCGCCCCAGTAGCCGAGCAAAGATAAGACGATACTGACGACCGGACCTACAACCATGCCGACAGCCAGATATCCCATGGAGTCAGAGAGCAAGACAATGACGGACGCGGCAATCGCCGGGATGACGGTGGGTTGATTATCGCCAAAGACTCCGGGTACGCGGCCGGTGACCACATCACGAATCATCGAACCACCAGTGGCAGTAAATACGCCCATCATGATGCACGGCACCACCGGCAAACCGTAGGTCAGCGCTTTGACCGTACCGGTTCCGGCCCACAGTCCGGAGACAATCGCATCGCCGTGTGCCTGCAATATATCCCAGGTGCGGCCTTTGAAATACACAAAGCGCGCAATCAGCGCGCCGGTAAACGCCAGGATTAGATATTCCGGCTGCGACATCGCCGCAACGGTGCCTCGGTTGATCAGCACGTCGCGGATCATGCCGCCACCCAGGGAGGAAAAGAGCGCGATGAAAAAGAAACCAATGATGTCGTAGCCACGTTGTCTTGCGATGGTTCCGCCAATGATTCCCATCAGTAATACACCGCTGACATCTGACCAGCGGTACAACGAATCAATGAGCGGATCGACCTCTTGCATGCGCTTCATTGTATAAACCAAAACGATATTTGTACTGCGTTACCGCGCGAAGTGCAGGATTAAGGTGAATCAATTAATCAGCAATGCCCACAAGTTCAATGGCCTCGTCGGTTAAGGCAAACACTAATGGGCTCTTCTTGAGCTCCCGAATCAACCCGCGCTCGCGGAGCCGCACGGTTACCGAACGCAGACTTCTCCGAGTACGCCCCATCACTTGGCATAACTCGTCCATGGTCATGCCTGACCGAGGACCGAATAGGTGGACTTGGCCCAAGAGAAAGAGAATGTCTGACTCTTTCTCATCCAAGGCGTCGTCGACGGACGGATCTTCGGAGATAAGTGTTGCAACTTGTTCTCGCATAATGCTTAGCTGACTGTTCTTTTTCACCAAAGAATCCAGTAGTTCTTCCATGGCATCCACCAAAATCTTGGCCAAATCCATCACAAAGAACGTCAATTCGCCAGAGTTGAGCTTTTCTTCCGCCAATTTGAATGCTTTGTAATAACCATTCTTCTGTTGCAAGACTGCGGACGAAAGCGAAATTGCGGTAGGTGCAGAAAGTAGTTCGGTAAGCCGCAGGCTCAATAAAAACCGTCCGAACCGACCATTGCCATCATAAAATGGGTGAACGTGCTCCAGTATAAAATGCCCAACTAGCGCGTTGACCAAATGATGTGCAGATTCCTGTTGCGATTGCAGCATCGTCTGGATCCCAGCATTGATCGATTCTTCGCCCTCAGCACCCCGGTGAATCACTTTTATCCCATCAGTAATTGACACCGGACCTGCCCTGAAGAATTCACCATCAAGCCGATCCTTTTCGGCAATTTCTCGCCCTAAAAGCTGATCATATAGCTCCCTCAGTTCACTCAAGGTTGATGGAAAACGAACACGAGAATCATCCAATTCTCCAAACAAGAGCAAATAGGTCTTGGCCATCTCCTGATATGGCCGAAGGGTTCCATTTGAAAGCCCTGGGTGCTCAGCAGCTTGAATCGCCTCACGCACTTCTTGACGAGTTGAGAAAATCCCTTCAATTTCGTTCGTTGACCGAATTTCACTAATCAGCAAGGAATGCAAGTAGTGGTTTTTGGCTGCACCGGGCAGCAGCGCCCATTGACGCTGAATGTCCAACTCTTTCCGCCAGATGGTTTCTAGTACCTCAGACAATTCTCTGACAAGGTTTACAAAGACGGGCTGGCCATGGACCCTGTAGTTCCAATGCAATGACGACGGAGAGTTAGTCCGCGCAAACCGCTCGGACTCATGACGAGTTCGGGCATCATTACCTGATTGGTGGTAGATAACTTTAAGTTGTTTATAGCTCGACCCGCTCATCCTCACTCCTTCATCTCCTTGTTCAAAGTTGAAACATTGCGCAGATTTCCGCTTTTAAGTTCTAAGTTTAGCCAAGTTGGGAAATTTTCCCTATTTTTTCCCAATTCATTTCGACGTACGCCCTCTATCTTTCAAAAGTGCGCAGTTTTCGACATTTCAAAGCCCAAAACTCGGATGAAAAGTTGAATCTTGCACAAATATTTATCGCCACCCTCCGATACTTCAAAATGGAGGGTGGCGATAAAAGCTACAGCGAGAATTTAGAAGCGAAATACTCCAGAGATAGTGCTAAAAAGGCTCCGGAATGCTCGGCCAAGGGAGTCAAAGATGCCGAAAAATCCGCTTTTCGATGATCCCGAGGAACCAGCAGACGGAGAAGAACCGTCCGAACTACCTGAAGAGCCCGTAGAGTCTGACGACCCAGAGGAACCCGAAGAGCCCGCAGGCTTTTCTGCTTCAGTCACCACGACCACACGATTAGCGGTCGCTTGATTGCCATTCGCATCGCTGACGACATAGCTGATGGCGTAGCGGCCTGGTTTGTCGAAGTCAGCGTTTCCGATCACTTCAATCTTGTCGGTGAGATCGCCATCAACGCCATCGGTGGCGCTAACGCCAGCAAGAAGATCTGCCTGAGAGCCTGCTTCGACAACCAGCTCTTCGTTGGGGACTGTTAGCTCCGGCGCTTCGGCATCGATACCGGCATCCTGTGCGGTGAAGATCGCGAACTGGCGGGTTTCGCCTGGCTCAACTTCTTCACCAGTAGCGATATCACGGCTGGTGGCATACCAGGCATAAACTTCGTCGGATTCGAGGCCTGCCCAATTAACCTGTGCAGGCCAGCCAGAGCGCGCCTGTGCTTTACCGATTTCTTCCCCGGTGTCAGATACCAAGGTCACGGCATCCGTGGAAAAGCTCGTTTTCCGCGTTTCAAACTGTACCGGAAGACGAGTATCGTCTTCCGTGCCGTCATAGCGGGAACGGTCGTCATATTCCGTAGCCCCGAAGTTGTCGAGGAACGGTGAATAGGTATCGACGATCATCTCGCCGGCATCCAAATCAAATTGCAACAGACGCAGGAATGCCGCACCAAACTGCAGCGGAGTATCAGTGCCATAACCACCGACTTCCGTAAGACCGAGCTCATCAGATCCCACTTTGTAGAACTGATAATCGGCCAATAACTCAGTCACGTGGTTGCCTTCGGCGCCGACGTCTTTGCGGGTCACAATGGATACACCGTGCTCATGGCCAGAAAGCACCAACGAGACATTGGGGTTTTTCTCCACGACGCTTTCGAGCACAATATTTCCATCGTGAGACGGCATCGCTCCTCGGCCATCCGGGGAGTTGCTTGGCTTGTTGTAAGCGTGGGTAAGAACGATGGCGTTGCGGTCTGGGTACTGCTTGAGCACGCTATCGGCCCAATCGGCTTCTTCTTGCGTGACGTCAAAGCCAAGGCTGACCACTACGAATTCAAGGCCCTCAGCCGTGAACAGGTCATAGTGGTTATCGTTGTCGCCTTCTTTCCACGGGTGGTGCGAGGCATCGCGTGCTTGCCAGCCGGCGGTTTGCTCAAGAGCTTCATAGCGCTCCGGGCCAAAGTATTCGTTGTATAGGTTATCTGGGCCGGTATCGCGTCCGGTCCAGTTATCGTGATTGCCGGGAAGCACACCGTTGACGATTTCTGCATCGTCAAGGATTTGCTGGGCTTCCGATGCTACTTCGAATTCTTTGCGTGCGTTGTCTTCATCATTGGTTTCCCGAATCCAGTTTTCAATGATGTCGCCGGTGTGCGCGTGGTAGGCAATTTTGCGCTCGTCCGCGTTATCGGCCACCCATTGTGTGGCATCAAGGTAGGACTGCTTCCACACTGCGCGTTCTTCTGGCGAGGCATTTTCTACCGCACCTTCGACAATGTACTGGGTATCAGTGTGGTGCGAGATGGCGAAGTCATAATCATTGGGATCTGCAAAGCTGTCTTCGACACGATTCGGGATATCGTCCGCGAAGACGTCATAGCCCAAGACCATGGCGTGGACAGTAGAGCCATCGACGTGCTCGGAGGTGATGTCTGCGTTCAGGCTCGCCTCGCCGTTGTTGGTGCCACGGCCGCTCGCTAGTTCATCCCAAGTCGAGGTAGCGGTATTCCACGCCAATAGTCGCGCACTGCGGTTCGGGTCAATCTGCCCCTTCCACACGAGTTGGTTTTCTTCAGAGCCGTCTTCTGGAAGTGCTACGTCAAAGCGCTGGAAAGGCATCTGCTGAGTGGACGCAGTCTGGGCACTTTCGTCATCGCCTGGTTTCAGACCGCCAGAAATCTCAGAACCTTCCTGGTACTCAAAATCGAGTGACTCCGGAAGATCGCTGACTACACCTTGGAAACCGCCCTCAGGAGTAGAGGTTGCACCCTTGGTGAAGGTTGTTTCCACGTCCCCACCGGAGGGGTTATCCGCGATAGCGGATAGGGTTACACGGCCGTCACCTTGGCCCGTATCCGTGCCGCCGCCTTCTGGAATATTTCCGCTGGTGAAGTTGATCCGCTCCGTGATGCTTCCACCAAATACATCCTTGGCCTGGATGAGCAGTTCATGCTCTCCTTCTAGCAGACCTGGTCCAATGAGCTGGCCTGCTTCTACTGGCTCGCCATCGAGCTCGTAGACCGGCTCGCCGCTAATCAACGAGTCATCGGCATATTCAACATCGAGCTTTACGGCGTCTTTGACGTGGTCTCCACTAGCAGGAGTGGTCGAAGCTAATTCCAGCTTCTTGTCGCTGTCGACTCCAGATTCGCTGTAGAGCGCCGAAATCTCAGATGGCGTCACTGGCTCCGAGAACAGGCGTGCGTTGCGGAAGGAGGCATCGGCTAGCAACTGTGGCTTGTCTTGGCCGTTAGTGTCACCACCGACGGTAAAGGAATCCGCGTTTCCCGTAGGCACGTTGTAGTCCCCGGAAGTCTTCTTGCTCGCTGCGAGTTCCCCGTTGAGATAAAGCTGAGCTTCCTCACCGTTCCATACACCTACGGCGTGATACCAGCGGTCGGGATCAACTTCTACCCGAGCTTGCTGGTAACCGGAACCAACATTGATGATGAAAGACAGCTGGTTGTCGTACAACGCAAGGGCAAAACCGCCAGCCTCCTTATTGGCGCACAGGCTCTTTTCACTGGCGAACTCTCCATCGAGCCGGAAGGTACATTCCACAGCGAAACCATCGGATAGCGCTTCATCTTGATCGCCGATATCAAACTGAAGAGCGTCGTCTTGGCCATCGAAAGTCGCAACAGGAGCTTCCAGCGCTGGGTCGATAGCAAATTCTGGTTCCCCTTGGACTCGTGCGGGAACATCACGGGCAGTATCAACTGCTCCGGATTCAGAAATTTCAATATCTAGAAGATCTGCTTGTACGTTGTCTTGCCCATAAGCCGCTTGGACCATGGCAACTTGACTGACCGTCACCGCGCTCGCGGCAACTAATGATGCTGCCAGCCGAGTCGATTTAGTTTTCATATAGATTTCTCGCCTCTATGTCGTTGTTCAATACCCATGGAGAAAACCCAATTCCCCCGTCAAAAACAGGTCCCCTTTAAGGACCTGCCGGGGAGCAGGTTAGCGAGACAGAGTTACGCCAAAACAAACTGCAAAACAACATCTGGCCAACGTTAGGTAGATGAAACAACTACCACTTATGTGGCTCGGTTAACGAACACCGTTTGTGACAAGCGGGAAATCCTGTCGCCGAGAAGAAACGTAATAAACTACCGTGGTTGATATGAGCTCGCAGAAAAAGAAGCCCACCAAGGACGACGCCCAAAAGACCACGCCGGCCGATGAACAGCAGGCATTGACTGAGCGCGAGCTCGAGCAGGTAAATAAGCAGTCCAAGCCTGGCTGGGGCAAGATGGTCGGCATCTCCATCGCTTCGGCAGCATTGGGTGGTGGTGCTTTAGCGACAGGTGTGGGCATGGCTGTCGATGCGCCCCAGCGTGCAGACTATGAAATTTCCGATACCGCAGCCACGGAAATTACTAATAGCTTCAGCACGGAGATTCATAATCCTCAAGGTGTGCTCAGCGCCGAGGATGAAGCGCGCATGGCACGCGATGTAGAGCGGCTTGAGGTTCCCGCCGTTGTCGAGCAGCTGCACTATATTGTCTTTGAAGAAAATGATGACAATGTCAATGACACGGTCGAAGAATACCTGCGCGATAACCGCCCCGATCTTATCGGCGATGACTACTTCACCGATGGCGTCCTGATTGTAGGCGTCGGTCTCGACCCGCGCCAGGCTTTCGTCTTCGCCGGCAACGACGTGGCTGAAACATTAGACCTCCGCGATAGCTCGCACCTGGATAAATCACTCGATGCCGTCAAACCTGGTGTGAAAGATAATAATATTCCCGCAGGACTATTCGCTGGTGCGAACGAAGCAACCGATATTTCCACTCTGGCACAAGACCGCTTCGACGATGCCAATAGCGATTACGGCGGCATGCTTGTTGGCTCCGGTGTGGGTGGCGCCGGTGTTGTCTTTGCCGGCGGCATGAGCGTGGGCGCATATCGCCGCTATAAGACAAAAAGGATCGCCCAAGCGCGTGCGGAAATGGCGCTGGTGGGCAAAGAATACGCTGAATTGGCCTCGCGCTTGGATGAAATCGATATCCGCGCGCACTCGCTGACCTCACCATTTGCCGATAACACCATGCGCTCGCAGTGGGAATCCGTGCGTCGTCGCTTCTTCGACATCCATAACCAGGTCGATGCGCTGGGTAACTTAACCTCGCAGGATCCGGATAAGAAATTCCTCGACAACGCCGATAAAATCCACGAAGCCGCGCTGACGACGAGGGAGGTTAGTTATGCGGAGGATAACATCGACAAGCTCTATCGCTTAGAGCACGGCGATGAGACCGCCCGCCGTACTGAACTACATGAGCTGCGCGAAGACGTGGTGGAAGCGCAAGTTGCTCTCGATGACTCCGAATCCGGCCTCTACCGCGAGCTGCAAACGCTGCGCGATCGTGCGGATTCCATGATGAATTCGACGCAAGAGCCCGACTTCCTCGACCAATACGTGGTCTTGCTCAGTGATTACCGCCTCGCGCTGGAACAGCTACGCAAGCAAGAGTTCACCGACATCGACGAGGACAAGAGCACCGATCTGACCGCCCCTGCCCTGACCTCACCAAATTGGCGCCCCGGCTATGGCTACAACGACTTCGTCCCCTTCTGGGCGCTTAGTTCCTGGCACTCCAGCAACGTCGCCGCCCAATCCGCCTCCTCCGGCGGCGGTGCGAACACCGGCTTTAGCTCCGGCTTCTCTGGCGCGGGTGGCTCATCCGGGTTCTAGTGTTACGCACGGCCATTTAAAATCGCACTAGTGGAGTTCCTTTGTAACTAACTTCACCTTCTTAGGCCCTCATTTTTTAGGAAGACCTGCAGAAATGGGATATTATTAGTTCACTTTAGTGCTCAACTCCCCCTCCTCCCTACTGTTTGTTGAGCATGCCTGAAAGGAAAACTTCACATGGGTCGATTATTCAAGCTCGCTGCTCGGATTTTAGCCTCAGCGTCTATACTCCTCGCTGCATTTACCGTATTAGCAGTCCTCACAACTCAGGAGGACTGGGAAATACTATTTGGCGCGCTAGGTTTCTTTATTCCCGGAGCTTGGTGGTTCTACTGCGAATCCAGGGATAAGAAGGCCCAGAAGGAATATGCACAAAGTGCTCAGGCACACGAACAGTGGCGTGAATATCTTGATCCGGCTACCGACCACACCGTGATTGCGGGCATGGGTGATTCGATCCCGGAACCCACACCGGTCAAGCGCCGCTGGGGATGGGTAGCCTTCATCAGTTTCCTCGCTTTTGCAGCTGTCTCCATTTTTACACCAGAGAATCCTGCTTCCTCCGAACCTGTGGCTCCAGAAACTTCTTCCGTTGCGCCGACCACGACATCAGAGAAAACAACGTCGAGTACAACTACAAGTTCGATGACATCTACAACGTCAACGACCAGCACGACTTCGACCACTTCCTCTACGACTTCATCAACTCCTACCGCTGAACCAACAACTGAGGAGCCAGTGGAAGAGCCCTATGTTGAGGAAATCCACCAAGAGCGTCAGCCTGTCTACACACCTACCCCGGAGCCGGTTCAACAGCAGTTCTACCAACAACCCGCTGCTCCGGTAATCCAGGAATCTCCGTCCGTGTACTACCAGAACTGTTCTGCAGTTCGCGCGGCGGGTGCAGCTCCCCTATACATCGGCTCTCCTGGTTACGCCCCTAAATTGGACCGTGACGGCGACGGTGTCGCCTGCGAATAAGACCAGGAACCAAAAGTGAGCAGTGTCCGGTTTTTCTCCGGAGCACTGCTCACTACTTATTTCTAGGACTATTAATCAGATTTTTTAACGTGGGTCTCTTTCGCAACCTACGCCATCGCCATCGCGATCAAATTTGGACTGGAAACCAGCGTCCCTCGGGTAAATCGAGCGCCCGAGTTTATTCCACACATCCGTACAGTTCTGGTAACCGACGGCGGGCACGGGGCGACGTACCGGTGCCGGGTTCGCCTTAGGTGCTGGCACAGGAGCTGGCTTCGCCACGGCCTTTTGTACCTGAGGCTTCTTTGGTGCAGGTGGGGTCGGGATAATTCCAGGGAGAGGGTTGGGGATGATTCGTTGCTGAACTGCCCAGTGGACTCCGCCGCCAATAGCTGCAGCTACACCCGCGATCACCGCGACGGCTACGAATGTTTCAACACTTGATCCACCCTGCACTCCGTCATCCGAGCTTGAAGTGTCGGTGCTTGAAGTGTCCTCGCTCGAGGACTGAGCACTTTGATTTTCGGTGACCTCTTGGTTGGTACCAAGATCAGGTTCGTCAGCATGTGCAACGGGAACCACGGACAGGGTAAGCGTACCTGCAACGAGTGCAGTAATTATTCTTTTATACATACGTAAAAGATAGTATGCACACAGCTCCTACACATACTTTTGCCAGTCAAAATGCAACCGGCCAGAGGACGACATAAAGATTCAAGTTTGGTAGCTGGATTTTCGCGAACACCCCAAAGCAAAGCCAACTCTAACCATGCTTTCACCCCTGTTATAGGGCATTTCCGCAGCATACGATTTTTTGAACGCTTGTTCAGGCAAAGCCGGAGTGTAACCGGGGGATCGGCGCTTTTTAAACACTGCTTTTTCTGTAGGTAAGCGAAACATTCTTTTCGATACTTCTATAGGCTGCACAACGTAGACCTTAGATTTCGCAATCGCACATCGGCGGGTCGTTTTGCTGGAAACAGCGTTTTGGACTCGCAGATGTGCCAACACCTGGAAGTGAGACTATGAGCGCAAGTGAGCAAGCTAGTACTCAAATTGACCTGATTTGGTTGTCTGAGCAGGACATGATCGACGCTGGCGTTACCGACGCCGCGAAGTGCGTAGAAACCATGGAAGAAACCCTGGTTCTTTTGGATAAAGGCGACTACCGCATGGCAGGCGCATCCGCGAACTCCCACGGTGCGCAGATCAACTTCCCTGATAATCCAGAACATGACGGCATGCCGGCTAATGGCCCGGACCGTCGCTTCATGGCGATGCCCGCTTACATCGGCGGTCGCTTCAACAACACCGGCGTGAAGTGGTACGGCTCCAATGCCGAAAACCGCAAGCATGACCTGCCACGCTCCATCCACGTGTTTGTTCTCAATGACACGGTCACGGGCGCGCCCAAGGCAATTATGTCCGCTAACTTGCTCTCCGCCTACCGCACCGGCGCAGTTCCAGCAGTCGGTGTAAAGCACTTGGCCGTGGAGAACGCCGAGGAAGTCGGCATCATCGGTCCAGGCGTTATGTCGCGCACCATCTTGGCCTCCTCGATTACCCAGCGCCCATCGATTAAGCGCGTTAAGATTAAAGGCCGCACCCCGGAATCCACGGAGCGCACAGCGACTTACCTGCGTGAAACGCACCCAGGTATCGAATTCACTGTTGTGGAAACTGAGCAAGAGGCTATCGAGAATTCCGATATCCTCATCGCTGGTACATCCACTTCCCAAGATGGCCCCAAGGGCTTTCCTTACTTCAACAAGGATTGGCTCAAGCCCGGCGCGCTCGTACTCGCCCCCGCGGCAGCGCGTTTCGATGATGACTTCATCACCTCCGGCGGCGCCCGCCTGGTCGTGGATTACAAGGGGCTTTACGCCGAGTGGTTTAACGAAAACGGCCCTGATGTCACCTACGAGCGTCTGCTCGGAATCCCCGGCAACCGCTGGTGGGACATGGTCCAAGAAGGAACCTTGAAAGAATCTGACATCGCCAATATCGGCTCCATCGCCGATGGCAATACCCCCGGTCGTAGCAATGATGAAGAAATCTTCTTCTATTCCATCGGTGGCATGCCCGTGGAAGACGTAGCATGGGCAACAGATGTCTACCACCAGGCATTGGATAAGAACTTGGGTACCCCACTGAATTTGTGGGATATCCCAGCACTTTCATAATCTGTCCGTAATCAACAAACCAACAATCACACACGAAGGCGTGTTTTTACAGTGAGCTTAAAAGCTTCCTCAGTGCAAGATGTCATCGAATTTATCCAGGCTGAGGAGGTGCGCTATTTGGATATCCGCTTCAGCGATATTTTCGGCGCTGAGCACGCATTAACAGTGCCAGCTCGCTTGCTGTCGGAGGAGACAGCCATCGAGGGCTTTGCTTTCGATGGCTCCTCCATCCCCGGCTTTGCCACCGTGGATAAATCCGACATGATCCTAGTCCCGGATCCACTCACGGCCTATGTCGATCCCTTCCGCGAACACAAGACCATTAATATGCAGTTCTTTGTCCGCGATCCCCTCTCCCAGACCTCGTATAGCCGCGATCCTCGCTCTATCGCGCAAAATGCGCAGGAGTACTTAAAGGAAACCGGTATTGCCGATACATGTTCCATCGGTGCGGAAGCAGAGTTCTATGTCTTTGATTCCGTCCGCTATTCCTCTGGCGTGAACCATTCCTTCCACCACGTGGACTCGGATGAAGGTTGGTGGCGCTCCGGCGAGGAAACCATGATGGATGGCAGCCCCAACCGCGGCAACCAGATCCGCATCAACGACGGCTACTTCCCTGTCGCTCCTTATGACAAGACCATCCCTGTCCGCGATGACATTGTCTACAACTTGGAGCAAATCGGTTTTGAAATTGAACGCTTCCACCACGAGGTAGCAACCGGCGGTATCCAGGAAGTTAACTACAAGTACTCCGACTTGCTGCACGCTGGCGATGACATGCAGGCGTTTAAGTACATCGTTCGCAATACTGCTGAAGCACACGGTCAAACTGCGACCTTTATGCCCAAGCCATTAGCTGGCGATGGCGGCTCCGGCATGCACGCCCACCAATCCCTGTGGAAAGACGGCAAGCCACTTTTCTATGATGAGACCGGATACGCAGGACTTTCCGATATGGCCCGCTACTACATCGGCGGCCTTCTCAAGCACGCTCCCGCAGTATTGGCACTGACCAACCCGACGGTGAACTCCTACCGCCGCCTGTACTCCGGTTTCGAAGCACCAGTTAACCTGGCGTACTCCCAGTCCAACCGCTCAGCCGCAATCCGTATCCCACTAACCGGCGATAACCCTGCCGCCAAGCGCATCGAGTTCCGCGCCCCGGACCCATCAGCTAACCCTTACCTCGCATTTACTGCACAGCTAATGGCAGGCATCGACGGCATCATCAACCGCATCGAACCCGGCGAGCCCGTCGATAAAGACCTCTACGAGCTGGAACCAGAAGAGCTCAAAGACATCCCGCGTGTGCCTCACTCGCTGGAAGCATCCCTCGATGCCCTCGAAAAAGACCACGAGTTCCTCACCGCCGGCAACGTCATGAGCGAAGACTTCCTTGACGCCTATGCCCGCCTCAAATTCGACCGCGAAATCCAACCACTACGCCAGGGACCGTCCCCGAAGGAATTCGAGCTGTACTACAACGTCTAGCTCGTACCACGCGTCTACACAATGGCTAGGACTGTCCGAGAATCGGGCGGTCCTATTCTTATTTGCGGCGTTTGGCTGGCAATGATGGCCAGCTGCATGAAGTTACACCCACCTTCGTCTCGCCTTCTATACTCGGGCGTACAGTCCCGAAGAAGTGGTTTCGGGTGTTAACTCCAGTTCCCGACATTTTGGATGATGACTTTGACCTCTTCATCACTTGAAACCAGACTCGAGACCGCCAGCGTCGAGCAAGCGCGGTGTCTTCGCGCCATTGGGAAAACCTCACTTGCCCGCGAAATTTCGGTAACTCCCCATACATATACTCGGTACCTAAATGAGGGCTTCCCCTCTGACTTACAAGAAACGCTCAGCCGCGCCCTCACTGTTCCCCCAGAATTTCTCAGTGCATCCCATCCACAGGTTCTCGAGCGCTCCAACATCAATTTTCTCGCAGGCCGGAAGGCACAAGCAGCACATCGCGAATCTGCCATTGCAAACGGCAATCTGCTTACCCAAATCGATTCCTGGATTCGCAAAAAATACACGGTTCCAACACTCGACTGGATGGGCCTATCCAATGAGACTCCAAAGCTTGCTGCCCAGCTACTCCGTCAAGCATGGGGCCTTGGTACCAATCCCGCCCCTAATATGGTCCAGCTCTGTGAATCACGAGGAATTTCTGTCTATGGCTTAACTAATGTCGCGAAAGATGTCGACGCATTTTCTGCCTGGGCCGGAGCACAGCCCGTAATTTTCTCGTCACGGCAGAAGACACCTGAGCGCAGCAGGTTCGACATTGCCCATGAGCTTGGACACCTAGTCCTCCACCACAATTCCGTGGGCGGCGACAACCCACAGCAAGAGAAGGAAGCCGATGCCTTTGCTTCAGAGTTTCTCATCGCAGAAGCAGCGCTCAAGGCTTACCTTCCTAAGCTGCCGAACCTCACTGAGATCTTTGCGTTCAAAGCCACATATAGAGTGTCGGCCATGGCCACCGTAGTGTCCCTTCATCTCGCTGGAATTTTAAGTGACGCCACCTACAAACGACGTTGCGCAGCTCTCAACCAGCGCGGATACAAGGACGGTGAACCTAACGGACTGCCGCACTTCGAGCGGTCCCGAATCTTTGACCAGGTATTCGACAAGCACAATCCCAAATTCCAATCCCGGAAGGACCTTGCGAAGCAGCTTGGTTTGCCACACGATGTGATCGACTTCGGTATTTTCGCTACCAACCTAGCTATTTTCGGATAGCCCAGATAAGCGCTCAGCTTCTCAAGCCAGAGCACCCAGAAACATTACGCAATTTGCCTCTAGTAGCCTGCTATCTTCTACGAAGGAACAAATAAGAACACCGAGATAGAGAACGGCAAGATAACGTCACATGAAATTGACAATGGCCTAAGTACTAAGCGGACCAGGATCTGTGGAAGCGCAGAGCCTTTTCTATGATGGGCGACGCCACGGAAGGAAATCGAATTTGCACACCGTCAGTGCTGACACATACCCCGCCGACACTGAATTTCAATCGATGCCTGGCCAACGTTTCTGAGGCGAAATTTTTCGGACGACGCGTCTAGCAGATAAGCCGCACCCCGGCGCATCTGGGAAAAGCCAGCTGCCGACTGCATCGCTTCCCGACCACCACCAAATACCACTGCGAATTCGAACCAGAAGGGGTCAAGTTTGACTCCGCATGCCTCACTCACTCGATGCTTTCGAAAGGATTCTAAATTCCTCACTGTCAGCAGCATCATCAGCGAAGCACCGCTCAGTGTCTACGCCCGCCGAAAATTCGACGGCAAAATTCTAACCCTCCACTGAAAACCAACGCATAAGGACCTCAAACTGTTATACATTTCTTAGGTAGTTGCCCCTCACGCGAGCGTCAACTGGGGGAAGTTGGAATAAGAGGCCCCTGTAGCCACCGCTCCTAAACGGGCCCCTGCCTACGTGCTAACCACATGGTGTGCTCACGGCTGAATGCGGCCTCAGCATCATGTACTGCTTGGGCCCATTCCGGTTCCGTGGCGGCAGAGAAGAGTGTCGGAGGAATCAGCGAAACTTCGTGACTCGTGACTGCATACGCGACCGAAAGATTTGCAAACTTCTTAGCTTGCATCCAACCAATCAATCCTGCAGCAATCGCTGCAGCAGGTGACATCAAATCTATAGTGCCGTGGCCAGCTATGCTGAATAACCCTAGAAGAATTGCAATAACTTCAACGCAGACTACAAGAATTATGTACCGACGATTCCTATTCTTATTCTGCGCAGCCTTTGCCGAATACCATTTGACCTGATCGTCAACTCGCTGGGAACGATAAGTCTCTGCGCGAGTTGCTAAATCTGCTTCTCGTAGAGCAGCCATTGATTCGGTTGCGGAGGACTCCGTAGTAACAGCGGTACCGATATCCAGAGATTTCAAGTCGCTCAAAATTTCCCGCAAAGTTTCACTGAATCTGTCTTCTGCTGTCGCATCATCAAGTCTGAATGCTTCACCTCCAACGGCAAACTCCCATGACGCAGTCTTAATGGACTCAGAGGCTGCCCGCGCTTGGTACCATTTTTGTTCCTGTTCTTTTTTGGCACTACTCAACTGAATAACGAGTGCGCCAATAAACGACGCTACGCTCACTATCGAGCCGACAAAGCCTATCGACCCGCTTGGCGAAACTAGTGCCGCTAACGATGCAACTGCGAGCAATAGAAAGGCACTGCCTGTCGCAAAAAAGAAGGATTTCTGTGCCGAGGCCGAAACTTTCTCCGTGGCTGCCAATAGGCTAGGAAACTCAAGCGTATCCATCATACTATGGCCTAACTTTGGTCTTGGCCGCAATCGCTTCTGAACGCTTATCGTAGGCCTTATCTATCCAAGTGTTCGGGTCGTCTTTAAATGATTCCCAAGGAACTAATACACAGAACCTCTCCGACTCAGCCCAAGCACATCCGACCTTCGGAATATAGAAATTGAAGCTGAATTCTTTTATGACTGTAGAATCATTGATCATTACAGTTCTATGAGTTTCACCGCATTGGGAGCATTTGAGGCTCCCTTTATATACCGTGCTCATCATACTCGGCAGAACTACTCCTAAAACCCCACTCTTGGTATTCCCTTCTCTGTTATACAGCGATGCTTGCAATTCGCCTTTTATAAATCGCTGCTCCCATGCTCCTAAGTCTTCACTACTATTCTCGCCGATCAGGAAAACTGTAACTGTGGAATCATGCAGATACTCTTCACGAATTGTTCTGAGCACATAATCATCGTTCTCAGAATCAATAGGTTCATTTAATGATTTGTCGACATAGTCTAAGTGCTCCCATGATTGAATCTCCTCCTTAAACCTTGCGTCCTCAGTTTTGAAAGATATGTAAACCTTATGTCCCATGCACGACCTCCACATGCACCCTTTCGCCCAAATGATTTCGTTAGCCACAGATGATGGTTGTCTTATCATTTAAGCCGTTTAGAGCAATACTATCGCGAGGCTCCCAGTTCCGGAAACGTAGCGATTCACTTTCACGAATACCGCTTATCTTTAGATGACGCTCGATCCTCGAGGAGTACATAGCCAGCGCTCCCAGTTGTGCCTTCTGCGCAGATCATGCAGACAGAGCGGAACTTCGCAGTAATCTGCATCTAAATAGCTCTTGATTTATGCCGGAAAACAATTCACATCGAGAACTGCTTTGCCTCGGGCTAGCTAATCAGCCAAAACATTTCAGAACACGAGTTCCGATGAAGTCATGAGCAGAAGTCTATGCTTAGAACCACTTTGTGTTCCGTCTTCTCCAGCCACGCCATTTGCGAATACCTCCCACGGCCCGCCCCCGCCGTAAGTATGGCTGCGAAATTCAACCACTTTCCCCAGCGGAATTCAAGGCGAGTGGCAACGCATAAGTAGGTCTCATCCCTCTACGCGGATGTTAATCGCGCCTGCACTGGCAAGCCCCGTGCGCCCACGATAGAAATCAGGCATGCAATTGCAAAAGCTTTTCTTGCGTGACATCTTCTGGCACGTCCTTCAGCCTCTTCATCATGATGAAGTAATAGCCCACTCCAAGCAGCACCCACACAACCAACGCCACCAAGGCCGGGGTGTCGAGCATTCCTGGAGAACCGGGCACTAACAACAGCGCTAAGAAGCCGACAGCAAGAACACAACCGATGGCACTGAGTACTTCCTGCACCTTGGATCGTGGCAGCGGATTATCCATACCTGCCACTTGTCCTGTACGAACAATCTTCCACGCGCAGAAACACGTATAGAAGTACGCAAACGTAATGCCTGCACTCGTCATATCGACAATCCAGGTCAACGCCGCCCGTCCAAACCACGGGGTGATAAGACAGATGGCGGCAACGAATAAGATCGCGTTGCGCGGGGTTTTATACCGTGAGTCGAGCACACCAAAAGCTTTCGGGACTAGGTCTGCATGTCCTAAGGAATAGACCACGCGACTCGACGCTGCGAAAAATCCATTCAGCCCAGTCAGCACACCCATCGTCACCGCAACCACCATGAGGACTAGGCCAATCGGCCCCATAACCTCTGCGATGGCTTCCCCTGGTGGCCAGGCGGATTCTTCATAAGCAGCATGATCGGTGCCGACCGCGATTACGGTGGCCACCATCATCGTCATATAAATCAATGTTGCAGCGATAATCCCCCACAACAACAACCCCAGTGCCTTGCGCGCGGAGAAGCTAAACTCCCCTGCTAGCTGCGGAATGCTATCAAAACCGACATAGGCCCAGGGTGCGAAGGCAACCATGGTCAGGATTGCCGCGGTGGCCGATGTGCCAGTAGGAATTGCTGTAGGAAGCTCGGGCTGCACCGTGAAATAGTGCACCAACAAGGAAACAAAAATAATGACGACAGCTGCAATCAATAAGATGACCGCCCACAGCTGGAACCTGCCTGAAAGCTCCGACCCTTTCCAGTTCAACCACGCAAACGCCAAGATAAATGCAGAGGCAAGGATGATCTCCGGAACGTAGATGGTCCACCCCGCAACATCATAAAGGGGAAACCGCTGAAACAAGTTTGGCAGCGTGACTCGAAAGACGAGTGTTATCGCAGACGCATTGAGCGCCACGATGCCCGCATACCCAAGCGTTAACGCCCACCCTGCAATAAACGAGTGGGTTCGCCCCAGTGACACCATGGCGAAGACAACACTGCCTCCCGTTACCGGCAACGCTTTAATGGCATAGCCATAGCTAAAACCGATGATGGCAATTAGTCCACCACCGATTGCTAAGCCAATAAGTGCACCACCAAGTCCACTGGCCGTCATCCAATCGAAGGGCAAAATAAATGCGCCCCAGCCAATGGCTGACCCCAACGCCATGGCAAATACCCACGACGGTTTAAAGGACTTCTTCAGCGATGCTTCTTGGGTAGGTGAATCCATTTCCTCACCTCTTGAAAATTCTAGGAGGAATTCTGTCGGGTTCGCGTAAGTGCTGTAGGTTTGAACAAATTTCGAACTGAAACTATTTATGAGCCAAGCGCTTTACTTTCATCATCGCACGACTGTAACAGTGCTCACAGGAATTTGCGGAAGAAAGTCGAGCAACAATAGAGCTTTTCGATGCAGGAATCTATAGTTCATGCAGGCCTCACAGATAAATCGACCAACAAAATAGCTCATTCTCAGCTTTAGCCGTCGAATGGATACGTCATCGCCATTACACCCCTGCTGGAGGGTTCGCCCGCGAGATTTTCCTATAGATAGTAATATCCCCAATGTTTGCTACAAAAAGTACCGCTAACGAAACCTTAAACCTGCCCAGTTAGCCCAAAATTGAGGACATAAACATGACTAATCCCACCGTTGCCTTCGTCGGCCTCGGCTACATCGGCCTTCCCACTGCAGTAGTAATGGCGAATTCTGGAGTAGACGTAACTGGCGTTGACGTGAACGAAGCGAACGTCGAGCGCATTAACCGGGGCGAGGTCACAATTGTCGAGCCTGGATTAGAAGAAGAGCTCAAACAAGCAATTGCCTCCGGCAATTTCCGCGCTACCACTACCCAGGTTCATGCGCAGACATACATTATCGCCGTTCCTACACCTTTTACCGAAGGCTACGACGTCGATATGAAATACATTTATTCAGCCGCTGAAGCTATTGCCCCTCAGCTCAAAGGCGACGAACTAGTCATCCTTGAGTCAACTTCGCCACCGCTTACTACCAAGAAGATGGCGGATAAGATTCTGGAACTTCGCCCTGACCTCGTTGCTGACGGCGCCGACAATCCAGATGGCAAGCCAGTTGTCTACTTTGCTCACTGCCCAGAACGAATCCTCCCAGGCAAGGCGATGGAGGAGCTTCGCACCAACGACCGCATCATCGGTGGGCAAACAGAGGAGGCTACGAAGCGCGCAACTGCTATTTACGCGACGTTCTGCAAAGCCGAATTACTCCCAACAAATGATGTGACTGCCGAGATGGCGAAGCTTACGGAAAACTCTTTCCGCGATGTCAACATCGCTTTCGCCAATGAGCTTTCCCTCATCGCCGATAACCTTGGAATCAATGTCTGGGAACTTATCGAACTAGCGAACCACCACCCCCGCGTGAACATTCTCCAGCCTGGCCCTGGCGTTGGCGGCCACTGCATTGCCGTAGATCCTTGGTTCATTGTCGCCTCCGACCCTGAAAATTCCAAGCTCATCCGCGCTGCGCGTAATGTCAACGATGGCAAGCCGCAGTGGGTCATTAATAAGGTTAAAGAAGCAGTCGCCGAAACAAATGCTTCCAAGGTGGCCGTTCTTGGCCTCGCATTCAAGGCTGATATCGACGATCTCCGAGAATCTCCCGCTCTAAACATTGCCGTAGATCTCGCCGACGAACTCGAAGATATCCAGTTCCTCATCGCTGAGCCCAATGTTAAGGAACTGCCAAAGCGACTTAAGGGGTTCGAGAATTGCGAGTTTAAGAACTACCACGCAGCATTAGTCGAGTCGGACATAATCCTCCTCCTGGTTGATCATAAAGAGTTTAAGCTGATCAATTCGGATCATTTTGAAGACAAAGAGGTCTTGGACATGAAAGGCCTTTGGCGTTGATGCATTTAGGTGTTCAAAGACAGCTATCCTACGCTTCGAGCAAGGAATCGCCCTAAAGACACTTCAACATTGACATGGGTTAGCTATTCTTGGAATTACCAGTGCCTTCGTCCGCAAGCTACCTAGAACCTGAACCAAGTCCAGCCCAGATTATGTCCGTCTCGAGGACTCGGCGCAGAACTCCCGTCGATAACGCCGAAGGATTTTAGTTCCTGCCTCGTATCATCATAGAAAAACCTCGTCGTACAATGCGCATTGTAGACAATCCGATCTCTGTATAGCGATAGTATTCTTAACTGAGTAGCAATGGTCGTTTTATAGCCCTACCCTAAAATGGCTCAGGCGATTTTCAAGTAAACGCGGGAAACAGCTATCGACAACATCATTAACCGCATACCTAAACATGACAGGAAGAAGCATGCTGGACGATTATCGAGCAGTGGAGCAATTTATCCGAGCGGAAATTCTTGAAAAGAAACTCGGATACAACCAGCTAGACATTACTCGATCCGCAATCCTTGCAATCACTCGCGGGTTCGAATCAAAAGGTTGGCAAGTGAAAGAGCTAATCTTAGAAAATAGCCGATTCAAACGTTACGAAATCACGTCGACTGATGGTGTCGAAAAACTTTCTATGATCGGGGGCAAAGTTTTCCGCCACCCTAGCTCAACAGAATATATTTGTCGCCGTAAACATCTCACGAAACGCATGTTGGATTATGCCCAACTACGCACCCCTCTCGGCGCAGATTTTTCGCCTAAAGAGAAAGCCGTGGCAGGAGTGTTTTTTGAGATGATGCCTAAGCCCGTTGTTGTAAAAGCAACGGATTCAGGAGGATCTAATGGCGTAACGGTTGGAGTAACCAACCAGGAAGAGTTTTCGAAAGCATGGGATCATGCTCTCTCAGATGGCCGCCAGTCTTCTAATGTTCTGGTCGAAGAGTTTGTGACTGGAGTCGAACTACGAGGCTTTGTAGTCGGAAACGAAGTAGTCAGTGTTGTTGCACGAATCCAGCCATTTATTGTCGGTGACGGTACATCAACCATGGAATCCCTAATTAAGCAGTTGCATGAGGAGCGTAAAATCCATTACAGGGCGATGAAAATGCCAGTGAAAATTGACTGGCATTTCATAAAGAGGCAGGGGAAAATAAATACTTCGGTACCGCGGGAAGACGAAGTAGTTTTTCTAAACCCCTTTAATACCCCGACTGTAGGAGCATTGGTTCTGGACGTGACAGATGGAGTTCATCCCAACATCAAACAAATGGCTATCTCAGCCAAGAACGCAATTCCCGAACTCGAAATTGCTGGAGTTGATCTCTTAGTTGCCGATTTAGGCGATGAAAACTCGGCCCACGTACTAGAGGTCAATACAGCTGCTGCGCTCGAGCTTCACCGTTACCCTACACACGGTGGAGGCGCCCGACCTATTGAACACGATATCGTCGAGTATTTTCATTCACAGTTCCTCGCAAGAAAGGCATAGCCCGGTGACCCTTCCTCTCAATCACAACTCAATCTCATTCACAAACCTATCTATTACCAAAACCCGCGTATCCCTATTAATGAATTATCACTCCGAAGAGCATGAGATTTGGTATGAATTTGATCGAGAAATTGAAACTACTCCAACTCTTGTCGCCGTAGCGTTAGCCCCGTTATGCGGGCGTGCTTTCGAAAGCGTATCCTTTGACTTCGAAATTGAACCGGATGTGCTTCACAGCATTAAAACTTTTACCCAAGCAGAAGTTGTGGCTCCAAAAGGCCAGCCCTCATTACAGCAGGAGAATCGGCAGAATTCGACAATTCTCAGTTTTAGCGGCGGATTCGACTCAGTCGCCGCAAAAGCTCTAATGACCAAAGACACGCATCTAGTTTCCCTAGACTTAGGAGGATGGTTTAAACGCGAAGCTGCATACTTTGAACGATACTCCCCCATAACAATCAAAACCAACATTCGTCAGGTGCCTGACCAAAGAACCGCCCTAACTAAGAATAACTGGCTTTTTATGGCAACGGGTGCCATTCTTTGCGCTAAACACTTAGGGGCAAGTTACCATGTATTTGGGTCTATCCTAGGAGAGCGCTTTTCATTCCCAGCCAGCAAGAGAAGGATTCCGCTCCTAGAATCGATTGGCTTAATCGATGTTCCTGTTACTGCTGGGATTACTGAGCTAGGAACCACCAAAATCATGCTGCAAACGCACTACGATGAAGTGGCTGACTCCCTCATCTCCCTTGCAAATAAAGGAGATCGGAAGCAGTACTATAAGCAAGCAATGGTTGCGTTGCTCGCGGACGAATTGGGACTTGATAATCCGGTAACTGATTTCTCAGCAAAATGGGATCGCAAAATTCCGTTTAATAGATCGTATACAACTGCACTATCGAGCCTGTATTTTATTGCGCACGGCAGACTTGATCTAATAGAGCCCTTGTATGACGAGATTCCGACTTCAGTTATTGAGTTTGCTCGCAGCTTAACTATGGGTTTCATGAATAAGGTCAACACCGACTTCTATGAATGGACACCTAAATTAATACGCACACCCCTCTTCGAGAAATTGAGTGAGCTCGAGCTACTCCCATACACTGAATCTGATTGGGCTGAAATCCACGAAGTACGTGAATTCCTTAAGAATTGGTTCTCCTGATCAATTCCAAATATTGACGTTCCTCATCGAAGACAAGAACATCTCTGCACGATGAAGTTCTTAGCCTAGACAGAAGCTTTGACAGAGGTTCCCCCCGATTCTCCTCAATAAGTTTTTGCGGTATTTTGATACGTATGTAGTCAAAATGTGCAATCGGAAAGCTATATTTTAGCATTTTTACACTCGTTGAGGTCGATCCGTTCCCCCATTACGTTGTTAGCAGTTCCGTTTGAGGAAACCGTAGATTCATAGCCTGTTCCCTGTTTCAAGGTTGGGTTATGTCTGTTCCGTTCCCTCCTTCTTTTCAGGAGACGGAACTAGTCGCTGGCTTCGGTATGGCTTAATCTCGTCCCTGTCTGAAAATGATGCGTGGGGTGATGCAGCCCATGGCAGTGACATACTCCCAACAGCTCAATCGGAACCTACCCCGCGCAATTACGTGTGAGCTCTCAAAGTAATGTGGATGCCAGCGTGAAGTATGCCTGATACCCAGCGATGAAATAACCCAATTCGTTTCGCATCGCTAGGAGGTTTCAAGATGACATACGACTATGTCATCGGTATGGACGTCGGCAAATACTTCCACCACGCCTGCGTCCTCGATACACACGGCAACCAAATCTTATCCAAACGCGTGAACCAGCACGAGCAACCACTTCGTAAACTCTTCAGTCAGTACGCCGGAAAAGGCACGAATACGTCGGCCGCTGTTTACCAGCCCAACAACATCGGCAGACTGACCGTGGCGGTCGCTCAAGACATCGGAATTAATGTCCTCTATCTACCAGGGCTGGCAATGCGTCAACTTTCGCGTATTCATGCCGGTAATTCGAAGACAGACGTCTGTCATGCGTACATCATTGGTTATGCGGGAAGAAACCTTCCAAAGTCACTCCGTAGCGTCGACCGAATTGAAGAAGCATTTATCCAGCCCAAAGCACTCAACCGAAAATGGATACTGCGCCTACTAGCCAAGTATGGCGGCCCAACGAAGATAAAACGCCTGGGTAAAACACGCTTCAATACCTTTGCGCGCAAACACCGAGCACGCAATCCCGAGCCTATTACTGACACGATGTTTATAACCATCACCGAGCAGTCAGTCCAGATAGCAGGAGCTGAATACGCAGAACTCGGCGTGGCAATGTCGGTAAAAGAGGCACTACTCAAGCTAGAATCTCGTAAAGAGATCGAAGCTCAAGTCATCGAGCTTAGCCAGGAAATACCGCAAACCCAGCTTCTCCTATCGATGCCCGGCATTGGTCCCAGAACCGCCACACATCTCCTGATGACGGTTGGCGATATGTCTGATTTTCCTACCGCGGGTCTTTTAGCTTCTTACGCCGGGCTATCGCCTAGGACGAATCAATCCGGAACCTCGATAATGTCCAATTCGCTCAACCGGGCTGGAAATAAGAAATTAAAGAACACCCTATGGCAATCGTCATTTGCATCGACCAGATTCCACGAGCGTTCACGATAATTCTGCTAGCTCCGATGCTATGGTACCGGTGTTCCGGGGAGCTGGTACTCAAGTATTCCGGGTTGTTGGTACTGGGGTTCAGTCCTGCTGGCAGCTTGTTTCGTCGCTGGGCTCGCTATCAGGGGTCAGCTTTGTTAGTCGGTGATGTTGTAGGTACGGACCCGTCGTTGGAGCAAGTCGTAGTCGCCTAGGTTGAGGCGTTTGCCGGAGATAGAGCAGGTGATTAGGGAGTCGGCGCCGACTCTGTCGGGAAACCCCACAAACGGTACCACTCATACGGAACATGGGTACCAGCTGCGCGGAATACCAGTACCAACTACCCCGAAACGGCAACAATTCTACGAACGAAAACGCAACGAAGGCAAAATGCTGACGCCGGTGTTTTGGTAGGGCTTCTCCGGTGAAGTGGTCCGGGTGGGTTCCGGGTTGTTGGTAGGGCCTGGTGAACCGGATAGCACCGGCGCACCAGGTGTTAGTGGCTGTTATTCGGTGGTGTTGGCGTAGGATAGATGTTGGCGCATGTCGTAGTCGCCGGTGCTGATGCGTTGGCCGCTGTTGAGCCTGCTGACTAGGGAGTCGGCGCCGACTCTATCGGGTAGGGATTCCAGCCAGTACGCGGCGGATGTTTGGGAGGTCACGATGGTTGGCGATTGTCCGTCGCGGTCAAATATGATTTTGGTGAGGTCTTCTTGCCAGCGTTGGTTGATTCCTATAGTTAAGAAGTCATCCAGGATGAGAACGTCAACGTTTTGTAGCAGTCGCACGAGATCTATATAACGCTTATCTGCTGGTAAGAAGACCGCTAAAGCATCGACGAGTTGATCGAGTCGGAAATAAGCCACGGAGTATCCTGCATGGCACGCTGCGATTCCAATCGCACAAGCAATATAGGTCTTTCCGGTTCCAGTTGGGGCGAGAAGATGCACGTTGGTGGGTGTTTCACGCCAGTTCGTTGCAGCTAAGCGTTTGAGTTGGCGCAGGTTGATTCCGCGTTCTTCAACGTTGATAAGCTCTGCCAGTGTGGCATCAGGGTAGCGGAATTTGGCGTAGGTTATCGCTTTGGCGATATTGCGTTGCCGGCGTTGTTCGGCGGCTTCGGCTACTGCTTTGAGGAGAATATCTTCTGGCAAAGCATCGGCCATAGTCTCATCTGCTGCAAGTTCGAAATACACATCAGCAAATGTTGATAACCGTAGCTGGCGTAGCTGAGCCTTGGTAGTGTCATCAATATGTAAAGCATCCATGGCGACTATCCCTGCTTTCTGGGTTCGTAGTGACTGGCAGGGCGGATAAACACGGCATCAGCGACAGTGTCGATATCGACTACTCTTTGACGATTATCACCTAGCAGTGGCCTAGATTGTGGGGTTTCTAGCTGTTGGTGGTTGCGGGCAATGTCGGTTTGGATGCGTGCGATGACCTGCATATTTGGTGCCAGATTATGGTCCAGGATTTGCTGACAGGCGGGTTCCAGGCTGGTCTTATTGTGCTTGTTGCCGAGTTTGACCAGTACATTGCGTGCGCTATGCAGCCCACGCGGGATAGCTTGGGCATTGCGAGTCAGGATCTGTGTGATGACGGTGGTGGTAGCCGGTCCAAAAGACGATGCCCGGGCTAATAGTTCATCCCGGGTTAAGACTTTGATACCAGTAGTATCCCATCCGGGTTATGCGCTGGGTCGGTGCTATACCGGTAGCGAAACCCGGTAAGTCGACTGTGTTCGGCCACCAAGAGATCACCATCAAAGATGCTGACAAGGTCTTTGGTTAGTCGCACGCGAAGCGTTTTCCCAATCAACTTAAATGGCACCGAGTAGTACTGATAGTCGCAGGTGATGTGCCAGTTGCGATCGACTTTGGCATGTTTCCATGTCACTTCTGTAAAAGCAAGGTGTGGCAATTCCCGCATCAAGGGTGCTTCATCTGCGGAAAATAACTCGCGCCGTGTCAACCCATCGGGGCGAATGAGATTGTCATTGATATCAGCAATACGCTCAGCGATAGCTTCGTTGAGCACATCGAGGCTGTAAAACACCACACCATCGAAATATCCCAGAATCAGGCTATACGCAGTCTGTAGGGCCCGTTCCACGGAGGCTTCATCTTTTGGTTTACTGGGACGAGCAGGCACAATGAGGATGTCGTAGTAGGACGCCAAGTCTGCATACCGACCGTAGATACGCCGTGCCGGTTTGGCTCTTACGGGCCGATACGTTGCAGTTGAAGCATTATCAGACTCGATGATGCCAGGGACTTTCCCGAGATAGTTCAAAGCCTGAACATGGCAATCAATCCAGGACGGCATCTTTTCATTCGCCGCAGCATGAGCGAATAACAGTCCTGAGTGCGGGTACACGGCGACAAACAGTGATGCTTTCAGCCCGACTAGGCCTGTGGCTTGGTCTATGACCGGGATTTTGTCGCCAGCCCAATCCACATAAAGTTCTTGGCCTGGTTCGTGTTCAATTACCGCCGATAGCCCAGCGGCGTTGACATACTCTCGCAGATGTTGGCAAAACTGGGAGTACTGGTACTTCGATTCTTCGGACTGCAGGCAGTAGCCAGATAATCCACCCATAGTTTATGCCGAGTCAGATGCTTATTAGCAGCTAAGCGTTTCGCCAGCTTATGAAAGTCTGGTTGATGAAATTGCTGTTTGTGCAGGAGGCGATTGTCCCCGAAATGTTCCTCGAAAAACGATGGTGACAAAAGAACAAATGCTTCCTTCGTCACCGACTGCGCGGCGATGACTGCCTTGGTCTTAGCGATATCACGATTGGAACAGCCTAATGTCTTCGCCATCGCCGTATAGCTCGCGCCATCCAGACACATCACCATGATTTCCTTGAAGTTAGCCAACGTAGGCTCCTTAGATCTTGAAGGTGAAGACACGGCGCCACAGGCAGTGACACCGCCACCTAAAACAATGACCTAAAATCACACAGCCGACCACCTATCCGGAACACGCCGACCAACAACGCGGAATCCCCCTACCAACTAGCCGTAAAACGCAGCAAAAGACATAACGCGCCGTCGACTCAACGTCTTACTTGCCATGATGAGAAACCACGAATTCTACCGCGATCTCCAGACGGAGGTCACTGCCGCCTAAAGACACCTTCACCAGCAAAGCCGATTGGGTTCTTACTTCCTATGCCCGAAAACAACACAAAAAGCAAAACAAAGCACCTTAGTTGCCCCTTCAATCCGCACCCGAAAGGCTGACAAGAATATAGGAACATCGCGGCTACGATCTAATTCAATGCAATCTTCTATCTGTAGCGTCGTGAAATACACTGTTTTACGCGAACAAGCCATCACAGGAGTAAGTACTGGTCCTGCTCGAGCGCTACCAATTTTTCAACGCCGATCCCTCCACCACATCTAGCAATAAGATGGCCTAATGTGACGTTTCCTTTCTCGGCTACGTTAGTGCAGGAGCAGCCACTTTGAAACGATTTTTGCTGATTATCTCGCGTAACACCTTTAGTGAAGAAGGAACGTTACCATTCTCCGACTTATATTCGATGGGTTTCCTCGAAAGCGGAGAACCTACATCCAGAATCCCCCAAATTTTCGTTCCTGATGCCCTGTAATCAGAATACTTAGAGGGAAGAAAGGGATTGATCTCCATGTCGGCAGAACGTTGAATATCGTTTACGAGAAGCACATCTGCTTTCGTCGTAGCATTTAAAAACTGCAAGTATGGAAGGTAAGGGTGCACCTTGACAACTCCTGAGAGCCCCAAATCTAAAACTTGTCCTTTTGCGCCAGCTACATCGGTACAGTAAATGTGAAGACATACCTGGTTTTGCTCACTCACACTCAGGTTTTGAATTGCGGTGAATACATCCCCCAATCCACGATTGACGTAGAAAGCACCAAAGTAGGCGATATTGATACGTCCCGGGCTAAAATTAGACTCTGCTCTGACAACTTGATAATCCGCTTGCCTCGGAGATGGGTGTTCCCTAACTTGAGCTTTCTTTCTCACTCTTGTGGCAAAAGCCTCAGGGTACTTCGAGAGCATATACTCTAACTGGTTTTGATTCGTAAACAACAGTTCATCTGCAAGCAGCATTGTCACTGCTTCGACAAGGTCAAAGACTGTCGAGACTTCAAGTTCTTCTTCAAATCGTGCAGCTATAATTTCAAGGAACATGCTCGAATCACTGTCAATTGGCAACATCCCCTGACGAGGTAGGCCCTCGACATCAAATCGAAGAGGATCCGAGAACTCAGCAGTCCAAATTACTTCAGGGTATTCGATCTTGAATAGAGCGCCTGCAATATGCGATCCCATCCAAAGTGCTCGAGAATAAAGAGTTTCATAATTTGTCCCGCGAACTGCTTGGCGATTCCTTGCACTTTCGAGAGCTTTCTTTGCAAACTCAATGTTGAGCTTCCAATCCGCAAATGAAGGAGCCACGGACACTTCAATTGACTTATCTAGCCAGCGAGAGCAGAGAAATTTTAGACTCGTATCCTTTTCCCGTTTCTTGTCCATACTCGCGGAAATAACATCCACAATACGACTTCGCTCAGCTATTGCTTTCGCTGCTATAACTGCAGAAGTGTCAGCGTAAGGAACAAAGTAATATGAAAATACGAGGTCTCTCGCTTTTCCGTCGTTTAGCCAATTCCACGGAAAATCGACGAATGCCATCTCCACTAAGAGGGCATCTAATCGATCTACATCGATTGGGTTCTGCTCCAGGTACTTTTTAACAAAGCTGGCCTGTGCTCGCTGAAGCATGATAAGAGCTTTTTTAGATTCACCAGTGACATCAATCGCATTAAGCGCCGCCATACACTGAACGCGTTGTTTTACATTGAAATCAAACGACGGCGCCTTCCTCGAGACAGAATTTTGGGACAGTCTCCGAACATAGGCCGCCCCGTCGGTCGAAGAAGGAAAAACGACACTTAGATTTTCCAAGCTCAATAGCGTAGAAAAGAAGACAAGATCCTCTCCACTCACTAAATCTTCTCGGTATCTTCTTTCTACTAGAAGTTCACTAGGTACCAATTTACAAGCATTAAAGCCGAGTAACCAAGGCACCTCAGCAACCGGAACGGTCTTTCCTCTATATTCCTCGTATCGCAAGTTCAAGGTATTCTCACTATCCAGTCTCCCCAAAGTGTCCAAGTTGTGGATCGGACTGGCTACTATTGCAGCATGCGACGGCATCGCTTCCAAGGCATTTTTTAAAAAGTGTTTCTCTACGAAGTCGTCAGCATCAACAAACGTGGTGTATTTGTGGCGAACCATATTGAGGCCCACGTTTCGTGCAGCTCCAGCACCCAATCGTGAATTATGGTAAACACGAAGGTTCATTTCTGGGTGTTGACTAGCAAAGTCTGAAACTAACTTCGAACTTCCGTCATCAGCCCCGTTAAGAACCATGATAACTTCAAATTCTTCAAAATCCACCGATTGCGAGTAGAGACTTTGCAAAGTTTGGCCAAGGGTTCCCACTGCTTGATGGCAAGGCACGATGACACTTACGCCTGGAAGATAACGCACAGTCAAGGAAGAATTGGCCGCCCGTCGCTCGATCCGCTCGAAGCGGTCCCGCTTGATATCAATTTCACGCTTGAGCTCTTTGAATGTGTCCATTCTTATCTACTACTTTCGTCTGTCGCAGCATTTTTATCAGCTGTTTGCCCGTGTATCCGCTTCGTCAATTTGTTGAAGGTCTTTCGAGCTAAAGCGTCATTCCTTTTTCTTAACCTCAGATTTTCCGACTGTAACTCTCGTAACTTGTCGTGGAGTGCAGGGAGCTGTTTAACCTTGTTCCTTAAAACTTCAACCTCGAGTTTGAGCCCGGAGTCACTCAAAGCAAGTTCTTCTAGATTCGTGAGTAAATCTGCATGATCCTGCATCAATAAATTGAGCTCACCAACCGAAATATTGGAGGGTTTTCGGAATTCCTCTATCAAGCGGTTTCTCATGTCTTCGGGTTTAACTTGTACACCGCTTATAAGCACAGGCTCGGAGACAATTTCAAGGTGGGCTGTCGAACCGACAATTCTAAAACTATTGGGTTTCATTTCTCGAGATAGTGAAACCATGGCAAATGAGTACGGCTTACTTAACTCAGCATTCCAAACAATCGTTACTGATTTGATACCTTCAACGAAGGCCCGGCGCACGTGTTTGATGGTTCGATCGGAATTTTTATCAACTACTATCAGCTCTGTTGAATCTCTTTGCAGATCCACAGTGTCCCAATCATTGAAAAATACGCTTCCGCCGGGAACAAAGCCGAGATCGACGCTCAGCCCAGAATCGCCGATAATGATAACGCCTACGTTAGAAGGCCCATCAGCGTTGTTGTTCATTTCTACCCTCTCCTAGGCTGATCGATGTTTGAGACTATCGGAACATCTATTATGACATCGCTTAATATTTCTATTCTTGAGATAAATACCGGATCGAGTTCACGCACCTGTTTAATGCCAATGCCGATGCATCGAATATGGTCAGGTAGCCCAACCTTGAAGGTCACTGTCTTTGAGCCCTGGATGGACGGAAAGTACCTGTAGTAATCAATACCCTCCATTTTCGACCGAGCTATTGAATACGCAGACAAATTTTCATCAGCTGGAGCCCCATCCTGGCTTTCGAGATCTAAAGTCAGCAAAAGGTTCTTATCCCGGTAGTTATTGGCGACAAGAACATCAACCGAGACTTCGAAGTGCCTCGGCATACCCTGCAAAGTAAACTTTGGAAGCTCTTTCACTTCTAATGGCATAGAGACTATTTCCAAAGAAAATGGACGTTCTATTGTGGACAAGTGTTCATCCAGTATAAACGGGTGTAGTTTAACCAGTTCACGAAGGTTTCGATGTTGGGAGGCTACCTCTCCACCGGAAACACTGCTGTGAAAGTCCAAGAATCCCAGTTTCCCAAGCTCTTTCCGATTCAACAACGAAACACTTTTCCAGTTTGGAGAGGCAGCCTTGGAATCAGTGATTTCGGTTTTATGATTCTGCCAAGTAATGAAGACTGGCCTCGGGCGCGCCGCTTGGAGTAACGCTATCAAAGATCTCCACAGGACGGCCGTATACTCTTTGCTTCCCGGATTGATGATGCGTGCGTCGACCGGCACTATGCCTAAGGCTCTTGCGTACCTAGTGGCCTCGAAATAAGTTCGATCATGGGTCACGATAGGAGAATTCAAAGAATCTATGTCAATAACTAATACATCATACGAATATTCTTGGAGCCTTTCTAAAGCAATTTTCCGGATATCAGCTGCGAGTTCCGTCGAATTCGTAAGGCTTCCTTTGCAAGATTGCAATCGATTAAGAGCATCCCAACTCTTCGGCTCCCCAGCGGTTACCAGACAAGAGGATAGGGGAAATCTCTCAATAAGCCCCCAGTTGGTATCCACAAAGTTCGAGTAGGCATCGTCGCTGCCCCAAAACAGGGTATGAGGTTGGGAACCATGGCCCTGCAGGTAGATTTCTATCTCACCATTTCCGAACCAACGTTCAATTCTGACTTCCGGTGTGCCGTGTACATATTCGTCGAACATGGCTCGTACTTCGAAGTGTTCGCTCTCACCTGACGACGGTAGATACTTGTACCACCCACCTTTGGCTGCCCAGTGTAGCCCGTCCACTGAATCGCTAGGAGTTCCTGCGGTTAGAAATCTCAAAATCGCGCGACTATCGGGAGGACATTTGATCCAACCACTCACAGTATATTCGCCATCCCGCGGCTTTGGGAACTTAAGTGTAATCGCCTGATTAAGATACATACTCAGATCAAGGTCCTGATGTAAGAGCGTCCCACCATTATTCTGTACTTTCCCATACTTTCTCTTGGCCTATGTAGGTGGAACCTACCACCTAACTTTCCATCTCCCTGAGCCGCGTGTCAGGCTGAACGTGCGTCATCTCCGTTCAAGCATCCCGAGGTCAAACAAACCTCTCCTGATGAATGTAGGTTACAGCTTTGTATTCAGCTTCAGCAGCATATTTAAGACTAGACTATTTAAGATAGTTTAGTAATTCGAAAATTGACGGAGTAATATTCTGGCAAGCTCACACCTTCAAACTCGCGATTATAGATTCATCAAACCGAAGCGCACACCGTTTAGAATAACGTCTTTTATGTTACATCTCTCTGATAAACAATCTGCCAAGGATTGACAATTCACGAGTTAGGGGTTTCTGGCCGACGTTCCACGTTCTCGATGGCCGATAACCAGCAATTTGACGAATCTATTTAGTAAATCGGACTGCTTGAAATTGATCTCAACGAATTTCTGGGCATCTTGCACGTTAAAGGTTTGATTCAATATTGAATTAACCATGTCCTCCGTCGTTGCAAACAACCAAGACAGGGGATAAATGAGATCCGCTCCAGGCCAGTTGAGGCTGACTGGCATCGCTCCGGATGAAGCACCATCTGCAAGTGTTAAATGAAACGACTCAAAATCGCTCGTCGAAAGAACAATCCCTACCAGGCGATACCACTCTTCCATATCATGTCCAAAACTATCGAAAATGACCGCACCCGGCCATTTTTCATTTAAGGAAATAATGCGTGAATACTGATTAGAATAGAAGTCCATTTCATCGGGGCGCTTTCTAAGCCAAGGGTAGTCCTCCGGGACTTTTCCCTTGATCCGCAGCTTATAGGTTGGATCCTGTTCTAAAAGGCCTTCTAATACGTCGAGTGCACGGTCAATCCGTTTAGACCTAGGGACTATCCCGACGATGCCGAGAGTCTTTCGCGCAGTATCATCCTTAGGCTTAGCGAACTTTGAGGTATCTACAAAGTTAGGTATGACAACCGACTTCTCGCCAAGAATCCCATGAGATTCAATTGCTGCCTTTCGGACCAATTCGCCAACAAATATAAACTTGCTAACGCTGGATTGTCTGATCTGTTTGAGGAACGGTAGGAAAAGCTCCTGTGAGTGCACCCTAATCACTAGCGACTGGTGAGCGTGCAGATTCTTCGAATACCACACTGCGTTACCCAGTCCCCACTCACAAAAGACAATATCGGCCTGACCGAGCAAAACTTTAGATTGATAAGAGTCGTGTCTATTATGACCCTCCCACTTGTCAATTAGAACTTTGCAGCCAGAGCCATGCAACTTTTCAATGATTGGCTCTGCAAATTTTAGATCGTGCCCAGCGACCAGTACGGTTTTGCCCTCGATATCAGTAATTTCTGTTTCTAGTGAGGGCGCTGACTCACTTTGTTCCGAAACTCCGGGCAACTCGATTATGACGGAAGCTACTGCGGTACTTTGTCGATTATTTACTGCCAGAAGCTGCTCTCTTGGTTTTTCTGAGAAAGTCGGTTCAAGCACAGGACTGATATTTTCATAGTGTTGTTTACTACGCACGAAGATGCTTGAGAATTCCCCAAAACGTAATGGCAGTAGTACATCTTCAGCAAAAGTTCGTGAAAACCTTTTGGGAAAATGTACCTCGATATCATGAGAAGCGGAGAAATCGTCGACAAGCATTACCTGAATTCCGTACTTTTTAACAAATGCCGCTTCTTCTTCCCCTAGGTCGGAAATTTTAACGCTGCGAGGACGTACAGACTGAGATGCTACGTGTTCAATGTGTTTGAGGCGTTCCGCTGGTGATAACATGGCCAAATCTTCTAAAACCGCAGTGTATTCCACTGGCTTAATGCCCTCAACGGAAATGCCTGCGGTTCGCGCCAAAATGGACAAAGCCGTTTCCGTTGTGTGAGACCTGTACACGGTTCGCATCTGCCGCCAAATTTCCTCCAACCTTTCTACCGGGTTAGTCGTCCATCCATGGAGCCAGGCACGATGATCTTCAGGATCGTCAGAATGCGCAATATTGGATCCAAGGGTCTCAGTGATTCCTCTCCCTTTAGCACTCATCACGATGCCACCACAGGCTGGAATTTCAACTACTCGTCGCGAAAACATCGTCGGAGAATCGAACACCGAATTTACGTTAAGATGTGCGATGTGCGACTTGTATGATTCAACAGTTTCCCGATACTGAAGCCCTCCCCTCACTGCACTTCGATAGATCTGCGGAAACTTATAAGACGAGTCTGGATTATTAGCCTGACGATCGTAGATATCTAATCCATACTGAACTGAAGCCGCAAGCAAACGCTCTAGAGCCTCCGAACGTTCTTTAAACCTATCTCCGTAATACGATCCCGCATAGGCAACTGTCTCTCTGAATTCGCGAGTACTGGGCATCGGATTATGGAGTTTGGGCTGGGCAAAAAACGGTAATGCACTCACGGTTTTGTTATAACTATCCTGTGCGTTGATGTAGCGTGGAATCATGTTCGCGTCGGTTGTGAAAACATGGTCAAAAAACGCTGCGTTTGGCGCGAAACGAGAGAAATGAATGGGATCTTCTTTGTTCCAAAAAACCGAAGGAATATCCTTCTCCCTGGCTACGGCAAGTAGGCTTCGGAGATCGGTACTTTCCTCGTCGGAATAGTGGCCGACTCCACGCCACCACTCTCCTCCATTTCCTTCCCATGCTGATTCCACGAATATCAGGTCGAAGTTTGGCGCACTATCCAACTGGCTCTCCCAATTCTTGCGGCTCAGCCATTCAACATTGAAAGCATCCTCGAGAGCTGAACGTGTGAACTCATCCCCGATAACGCCAACTCTCAACGTATGAAGCGGCTTGGCCCCCAAAATCTTTTTTTCGGCATCTTCAAGTGCATGTTTATGAGCATCAAGCATACTTTTACCAAGAGAAGCCCAGGACCGCTCTGAAACTACCCATAGCCGTGCTGTTCTACCAAAGTCTGCACGAAGATCAGCATTGAGAATCAATTTTTCCAGCTGCCTGGCCAGGGACGCAGCATCATCTGCGTCGCAAAGCAGCGCGCGCTCCTCGTCTTCTCCAGCGAGATCCCTGTTAGGTGCAACATTGGAAAGCACTGTAGCTTTGCCGGTTGCAAAAGATTCAAGTGGCTTCAATGGAGAAACTAGTTCCGTAACCAGATTCGCTCTTCTGGGACACACCACGATGTCAAATGTGCTGTGAAGCCGCGGCATTTCATCTTGCGGTAGTCGCCCTAAAAGTAACACTTGGCTGTCAAGTGCTAGTTTGGTTACTTGCTCCTTTAAGTCTTGCTCTGCGGCACCCGAACCTGCAATGACTACTTGATGGTCAACCCCTTTAGTGCTTAGTAATCGAGAAGCTTCAACGAGTAGATCAAGCCCCTCATACCCAACAATGCTTCCGGCAAAACCGATAACTGGTGCATCAATTCGAATTCCTTTGGACTGAGAATATTCAATATCTTTGGGCAGGGGTAAGAATATCTCAGGGTCAACGGAGTTTGGGGAAACCTCGACAATCTCCGGGTCGATACCGCGGACAATAAGTTCATCTCTGACTTGAGACGTAATTGCTAGAAGCCTGTCGGCATTTTGCGCAACGAAGGTTTCGAGGGACCGCATCGACTCAAAACGCTCAGTTTCCTGAAAGCCGGAATTTGCTGAGGCTTCCGTAATTTCCCAAAATCCACGAACCTCATACACAAATGGAATTCCCAAGCGGCGGGCTGCGATAAGCGCAGGCAGTGCGGTCTTATAATTCGAAGCTGATTGAATGATACTTGGACGAATCATTCGAGCTTCCCGAACAAAGGCATCCGCACACTGTAGTACGTACTGGTCAATTGGGTCTCGGTTCAGGTTTCCGCCAGGCAGATGCACGTACTGCACACCGTCAAGTATGGACACAGAACGAACAGACTTCGGCTTTTCAATATCCACCGAGGAATCCCACGGATATCCGGATCGTGCAACTACAACGACATCGCCGGCGCCTGCGTTTAGACCACTCGCCACTCCTCGGGTCCGAGTTGAATAGCCGTTGGAGTTATAAACAGGTGATTGATGGACACAATACATAATCCGGCCAGGCTCCGCGACATAGGCCGGGTACGGGCTCCTCTCAGGCACTATTTGGGAGGGATCAATCCGTGCTTCGCCCAGGATCCTATTTGCGAGAGACTTCGATATATCTCCAAGCTTTTCTACATACTGAGGACTGTTTTCTATAAACGCTTTGGCTGAAAGAAGCTTTCCCTCGGTAAACCATAAGTGCTTCATAGCTCGCTCGAAAGTTCGCACTGAAGGCTTCTTTTCATATATATCGACTGGGCTGGATCCTTCACCCCGGTTCGCTCTCGAATCTACAGAAATATCCGTCGGCACACCATCTAGATCACTATTCTCAGTACGGGACTTGAAATAATCACCACTTCCGACGCTAGACTTCTCTAATCTTTCGCGACTTTCACGAAGAATGTATCGGGACTTGCGTAAACTTGTCTTGAGTTTCTCATCAATTCGCATACTCTTTAAACGTGGGTCATTAATCGCCCTCCGAACTGCCTGAAATGGAGCGGTGGCTGCTTTGCCTACTAGAAAAGTTCGCGATTCTCGCACCGATTTCAGTCGTTGTTCCGCAAGAGCGCGCTGATTGTTCAACCTATTATTCTCAGACTGCAGCTCTTCAAGAGCAACACGAGCTGAACGGACTTGACGCTCAAGTTCATCCCGCTCTGCCTTCAGTTGCTTTAAGGATGATCCTTGCGTGAGCCCAGATCGTGGCTCGGATTGATTACTAATAGAATCCGAATCTTTTATTGCTTCGGCGAGCCTTAACCTTCGAATTGAATCCAAATCTCTGTATTCGTCAGCGTGCATGGTAAAAGTCCTTGTTAGGCTATAGCTTTTAGCTCGGTCAGACTGCCGATATTACCTAAACGCTCACGCCGAGTGCACAGCAGAGGAACCAAACTGGAAAAAGAAATATTGATGCGGCCATTGGGCAAACCGAAAACCGTCAAGTTTCAGCCAAGTCGCATAAATTGAGAACACTTATCTACAGTTACTAAAATGTAGCTTCTGCACAAGTCTAAAGCGTACTAAGACTCATCTTACGTTTGCTAGGAAGACACAAACTTCTCTATCTCAGATCCCCACCAATAGTAGGCTTCATCGACGAAGTGGTTTATCCCTGGCCCCCAATCGTGTTCTGGAGTTGAAACCGCGAGTTCGTCGGGCAGGTTAGGTAGAAAACGAAATCCATTCTGTTTGAATATTTGGTAGTACGGCTCATATGCTGCACGAATCTGTCGAGGGGTTGGCCCTCGTTTAGTCTCAATCCGTTCACCGTCAATGCTCAGACTAGTAAACGGTATTTTGAGTATCAGGGATCTCGAAAACAGGCCGGCCTCTTCCAGCTCTTGCTTACCTCTTTCCACCGCGTGGCTAAAAAGTGCCAGGTGTTCGGTAGAACCAAATGAAACTAACCGAGCATTAGGAAATCGCCTTAAAACTTTCTGCTTTTTTAACGACGCTAGATTTGATAAAAAAGAACCATTCTCGAGGTCCCAGACACCATGCCTATCACTAGCCAGATCAATTACTAGCGCCGCGCTAGATTTCGCAGCTGCCTTTAATCGTGTAAACCCGTTAGATTCAATGTCTCCGATTAGGCTTTTTAGACGGAACCCGGTCAAATTAATTCCTGCGGGAACTTTCTGAGGATGACTGAGGGCGCTTATCCAGCTCTGCCGTGCTACATACTCTTCGCATTTAAATTTATCCCCAGTAACACGCACGATATCACGCGTCACACAAGATCCATAGATTGATATTGGAATAGGCATATCGAAAGAATACTAGCCCAAGTCAGATAAAATATATCAACCGACGAGAATAGGAGAAATAGCCACACAGGAAGCACTGCGGCACATCAAAGCACTGATATGATTATTCCCTATGGCCTTTGAACGCGCGCTTTCACGATACGATATTAACCACTTTACGCATCCGTCTCTGAACGCACTCACGATAGAAGCCAGCCAACCTGGTATCCACAGCATCAAATATGGGTCCGGAAATCTCGATTTTTACGTTGAAAACAAAGATGCTAAGACAACGCTAGTTTTGTTCCATGCTGCTGTCCCTCCACGAGTTAATACTTATCCAGTTTTCCAAGGTCTTACAATCACGCAAAATCTTAAGTGCAATCTCATATTTGTCTCAGATCCAGTTCTCGAAATGAATACCAATTTAGGCTGGTACGCTGGCGATACCCTGCGGAGACTGCAGGACGATTTACCGAAAGCGCTAAGCAAAGTTCTCACCAATTTTCGATCCCATGAACACTTGGTTTTTTTCGGCCCCTCCGGTGGCGGATTTGCAGCGTTATACTACTCACGACTATTTCCGGGTTCTTGGGCAATTTCAATGAACCCCCAGACTGATATCTCAAAGTACAGTCCACGCGCTGTCGACTCTTACCTTAATGCTGCTTGGCGCGGATTACCTATTGAAAAGGCTCCATTTCACCACAGCATAATAGATAGCTATCGAAAAGATTTTCGCAATCACATAATTTACGTTCAGAATCTTGGAGACCGAACTCATGTGCCACGTCATCTACTGCCGTTTTTGGAGGCTACTCAGGAGAATAGATCAAAAACGGCTCTTTTCGCTGGTAAATGGGGACTCGGCCATAAACCTGCACCAGGTAGGATCCTGTCAGAAATTTTCCGGCAAGTGATCTCAAGTAATGGAAATTGGAATTCCATTACATCCCTGCAAGACGCAGATGTCACGAGTACTGCCTCAGACATTTCGTCTCGATCGCAAAAATACATTAAATCATTTAGTTAACCATCTGTGCCAAGGGAATCACACAACATGCAGGAGCTCTTTAGGGCAGCCGACTTTGCAAGCTTCCAGCTCAGCGAAGGAGCCTCATCTATAACACAGCGGCCATCTGCCCAAGCTCTAGGATCGTATCGCATCTCACGAATCTCCGGGCTTGCGGTCGGTGAGAGCTTCGCCATTGAGTCAATCCTTCCTACCATTTTGCACCAACCCCTCTTAATCTCCGATTTCCACGATGCTCTCGGAGAATGGATGGCCATTGGAGAGAGCAAATCGGCGAACGGTAGTGAATACTTGGTATTTGGGGACACCGCAGGGTATTGCCCTGTCTTCTATGCGCAGCTTAATGACCGGATCGTTGTTGCCGACACTTTCATGGGAGCAATTCACGGAATGAAATATTTTGGCGCTGTTCCGGAACTCGATTTCGCGCATTACGTTGCCACGCTTTTTCCTGCTCATCCGCATTTCGACAATCCAAGTGTTCATAGAACCATGTCGGCTGACGTCCGGATTTTAGGTATTGATGAGGCTCTACATATTTGTGAATCTGGAATGGAGATCATTAATCGCTCGGCTCTTTCACAATCAAAAAAGTACAATTACAAAGAGCTCTTGGAGAGAGGCTCCCAACTCGTAAGAGGCGCGATCGAACAATTAAATAAGGTCGAAGGGCTTCAGAAGTCAATCTCTCTCTCCGGCGGCGTAGATTCCCGGCTGGTTTTGTCTTTGATTACCTCCTCAGGGTTCGTAGATGAGTTTCGTGTCTCGTCAGTCGACCCAAGGACCTGGAGAAATCAGAGCACTCGCGATGTAGTCGAGCGGGATATTGCGATTGCCGACGCGATTCGCAACAGTCTCAACTTAGAGTGGTCCACAGTCGGTGAGCGGGAGTTTCTTCAGTTCGATTTCCGCGATTCTCTCAACTTCCACCAATCCTATAAATCAAACTTTTCGCACTCCTTTTCTGCCCCACCGGGCCACACCGTGCATTCTGACCTTAAAATCACGTTTAGAGGTGGCGGTGGAGAGCTACTTCGCACTACCCTTACTGGTGAGAAAATTGCTTCGCAAATCGACGGACGCCCGTGTACCTTGTCAGAGGAACTACGCTTTGTCGATTGGTATATATCTAAGCTCCCGATACTAAAGCACGAACATCCGCTCATCCAGGAATACATGACAGACACTTTTAAGTCTGCCCCGGGAAAGTCAATGTTAGAAAAATTGAATGAGCTCTATCGGCGCACCAGGAACCGAACGCACTTTGGTCATGTAAGACAGTCTGGAAGCACAAATAATTATGCTTTCCATCCGTTGTCGAACCATTACTTCACTCAAGCTAGCGAACTGCTTGGGCTCGAAAAGAGAAAAGATGGGAAAATCGTTCGTGACCTCTACAATTTAAATGATCCTACGCTCCTCGCATTTCCGTTCGAGAACGATGATTCAACCCGTATCATCGCCAATGACACAGCTCGGGATGTGCAACTGTCCGACAGCTCTTGGAAAGCGCAAATGGATAAGCTCAAAAGTACTCGCAGCAGCTCTACTCCACGCCAAGGCTGGAGTGCCGACGAGCGCCTAGTCACTGCCCCATTCAACAAAATCGAAGCAGCCACATTATTTACCGCTCAAAGCATGAAGCTCCTCGAGGACTTCACTGGTTTCGAACAGCAGAAGGCAGTTAGACGCATCAACTCTCGTGCCTTTGAGCAAGCTCGCGGAAATGTCTCAAAAGCACTGTCTCTGAGCACTAAGGTCGCGTCCGCACTCGATGTGTTTATGCCTAGTTTGCCCCCAGGTAATCACATCGAATTATTTACTTCGGATCCGGAAAGCGATTTTGGCACGACAATCTCAAAGGTGAGAATTGAGTTCCCAGTTCGAGTTCAAGACGGCTGGCATAATCAGCCAATCCCCGAGTTTATCCCGACCATGTCAGCTCTAAATGGTATTGCTACTGTTACCCTCGATCTTTCCCAAAGGCCCTCCCCTCTTGGCGAGTTCGCAGTTTACTTTTACAAAAATAATCGTCGAATCGACAAGGCCTGGTATTCCAAAGAAACCGAATTCACCTTCTCACTAGATGGGCCTGGAAGCTACTTTGCTCAAGTTTTCTATCGACCAAACGACTCTCACCGCACGAGTCATGGCCTTAAGACAAATGAAATTCTGATTGACTAAAGTGAGAGTACAATCGCTAAACTGACCTGGCAAGTAGCCAGATTTGGTGCGAATCTAGCGGTGAAGGAAAGTTGCCATAAATGAGCGATATAAACCAACAACCAAAAGTCCCTGAGGGCTGGCGTGCTAGTCAGCAACCGCAATCAACAAATACTCCCCCAGATTCCGCGGTCGATATCGTCATAGTTGACGATACACAGCTCCAACGATTACACGCCAGGGAGAACATCGCCAACTATCTAAGAAGGCTTTGGGAACGGCGTCACTTTATCTGGGCCGAAGCCAAGTCCAAGTCTCTATCTTCTGGGCATGGCACCTATCTAGGTAGGGCGTGGGTATTATTTGATCCCTTGTTTCGGATCGCGGTTTATGCCTTAGTCTTTGGTTTGATTCTGAAAGTTAGCCGAGGCATGGACAACTTCCTCGGTTTTTTGATGATCGGCGTCATTTTCTTCGGGTTCTTCACCGATGGTATTACAACCGGCGGTAATCTCATTCAACGCTCGCGAAATCTAATTAACTCTTTCAATTTTCCAAAAGTTTCTCTTGCAGTATCGCTAATTCTTCGGCAATTTTTAGACCACATAGTCCCTGCAGCCGTCGCTATAGTCGGAGCTATCGCCTTTCAATGGGAAAAGGGAGTTAGTTTTTCAGTAGTCGGAATTTTACCTATCTATTTTCTAACGCATCTGTTCGCATTCGGTTGCATCTGTTTCGCAGCCCGAGCAAGCGCTTTCTTCCCGGATATAACTAAGATTCTCAGCCTCGTGAACCGTGCTCTTTTCTTTACCTCAGGCATATTTTTTACCATTGAACGTTTTGAAACTCACCCACTTCTCACCACCTTGGTTGAGCTAAATCCCATCTACCAATTTCTCATGGCCGCGCGCACCTGCGTTATGGATGGAGTTCTTCCGAGTCTAAGTGTCTGGGTCTACATATCGACTTGGTCACTTGCCGTCGCAGTCATTGGGTTCGTCTACTTCTGGCATGCTGAGGAGAGATACGTTGCGGTCCGATAACGTTGTCGTCGTAGCCCGAGGTATATCGAAGACTTACACAGTATTTGGAAAAAATAAGTCCATCTTCTCCCGTCGACCAAAGTCAGTCGAGGCACTCAAGGACGTTTCATTCGTTGCTTATTCAGGCGAATGCGTCGGAATTTTGGGCAAGAATGGTTCTGGCAAAAGTACACTTCTCAATATAATCGCTGGAAATGAGACAGCATCGAGTGGCTTAGTTCGAGTATCGACCGAACCCACTCTGCTTGGGGTATCAGCAGCGCTCCAACCTAAACTTACTGGACGTGAAAACGCAAAGATTGGGCTTCTCGCAATGGGACTGCAGAAAGATGAGGTTGCCCAATTGATCGATCCTGTTCTCGAATGGGCGGAGCTCTCTGACGCAGCAAATCGTCCTATGGAAACTTATTCTTCGGGTATGAAATCTCGGTTAAAGTTCTCAATCGCCACCGCGGTCAAACGAGAAATTCTAATGGTCGACGAAGCTCTTTCAACTGGTGACGCTACTTTTGCAGAAAAGGCTCGCAAACGAATGAAAACCTTCTTAGACGATGCAGGTACCGTTTTTATAGTCTCTCATTCCGCTAGCACTATTCAAAAACACTGCACACGTGTTATCTGGCTGCACGAGGGACGCGTCATCGCAGATGGGAATCCAAAAAAGATCTTGCGAAGTTATAACCTATGGACAAAGAGGTTGTCAGTAGGCAATGAAGCCGGTGCACAACACGTTATTAATACAGCTTTGCGGCGGTACTCCGAACCTCAGATTTTTCTCGAATCAGAGTATCAAGCCTACAAGAATTCGACGAGTTAATTAGAAAACTAGGTTTACGAATATCGCGACAATCATGACCTGAGGTAGTGCGCGAGCTTTTAAACACTAAGGAATCAACCAATGTCTCAAATCGGCCTCTCCGCACACTCAATCAATATTGAAACTCTTGCACACCGCATTGAGTACGATAGCAATAGCTCTCTTGCAGCGAACCAATTTGTCGTATGTAACCTATCTGGCAAAGCCGTCGCCCCCGAGTTCGACATCGACTTAGATTTCTCTCACCCCGTATCGCCACAAGTAAGTCTGTCAGAATTTGCTCCAGCTATTGGTGAATGGACTGCAGTCGCGGAACGAACTTCAACGAAAGAATTAAAGAGTGCTGAATATGTCGTCTGCAATGATGAGTACGGTTACTCTCCAATTTTCTATTCTCATATCCCGGGCAAGAGCCTTATTGTTTCAGATTCTTTCCATGGAGTTGCCTACGAATTGATGAGAAATGGAGTCCAGCCGACACTAGATTTGGAAGCTTACATCACTACGATTATTACCAAAGATACTCGCTTCTCCAATCCACTCGCCTGGCAGACATCCGCCGTCGAAATTAAGCTACTCCCTCCTCACCTAGCAATTCACGTTAAAGAATCTGAAGTAAATATTATTGAGCGAGATTCATTACTCGGTTCTGACTCTACCGATTCGACCGCTCTTTTAGACAAAGGAATTGAATTCGTAACCAGAACCCTTCATCGACTCGCCTCTAATACTAGATGTTCCCATTCGCTACTTTTGTCCGGCGGCGTTGATTCTCGCGCGGTTTTGGGGCTCGTTCTAGCTGCGGGAGCTGGAGACATATTTTCTATCCGTTCCAATGACCCTAGAAACTACAAAAGTAAATACAGTTACAAGGTGTTTGAAGAAGATTTTTTTATTAGCTATGCCTTGGGAAAACGCTTTGGTCTGAATTGGCTTCCGCCACGCTCAGCATCCAATTTGAAGACAAGCCTTGAAGAGGGCCTTCGAATTTCACAGCCCCTATCCTCCAATTTTTCATACGCTTTTCCAGCCGCGTCTCACCACACGATTTTTTCGTCTCCAGAAGTCTCTTTACGCGGTGGTGGAGGTGAACCACTCAAGGGGGCGGGCTTTCTAAGTCTCGTAAAACAAGTCCAAAACTATTGTTCCAAAACGGGAACTGACGATAAAGCCCCGTATGCTCAGTTCCAAGATTGGTTCATCCATAATGCGGTCGTCGACAAGTCCTTTGGCCAATATGTGGATTCTGCCCTTGAAAAAATTCAGCCTTGGCTTAAATCGGAATCATTTGACACTCTAATGCCAAGTTACTATCAACATTCCAGAAATCGCACTCATTTTGGCCACGCCAAATTTTCTGCAACTACCAACCTGTTAACTTTCCAACCACTCTCCAACTCCTACTTCTATGCTGCAGCAGCAAAACATGCCCCCTCTGAGCTGCGAAACTATAAGATCGCACGCCAAATCTTTGCAACTACCGAACCATCACTACTTAGTTTTCCTTTTGAAGACCCCGAAGCAACAGATCTCCTGTCTAACGACAATCACACCGTCATTCCCAGACAACTTGATATTCTCGATTCGCACTTTCGATCTCTAGCCGAGCACAAACCGACAATTAAAGACATCAAATTCCGAGGAGCTTTTCAAGAGAAATTCCCTTCAGATAAAAATTCTGCGTTAATCAGCCTGTGCCGAACGGTTGCAATCGAACTCGAAGATGCTTTTCCTGAATACCACGATGAGTTAAGAGCGGTACACAGGAGCGTACTTGATGCGCTTGTACAAAAGACTTTAAATCCCAATTTGACGTTGGCTCGGATGATGTCAGCTAGGGACATATATAGTCCGTCTTCATTACCTGGAATTAGGATTATCCATACCTGCAATAGGGGTAAGAATGTCAATAGTTCTATTGCAGGGCTCCATGCCTCTGATGCTCTCCCCCACTTAAAAACACCATCGCTTTTCAGCAAACCACCTGTAGTCTTGAACCCCCAAGTTCGAGTTGCAGAAAATAGGATTTTCGTGGAGGCACACCCAGAGGTTTCGCGACCAGCTTCGCTAGAATTCGCATTCTATCTTCTAAAGGATGGAAAAGCTGTTCAGCGTGTAGCATATTCACGTAGTGAATCAATGGCTTTCGATCTTTCAGGCCAAACACATCTCTCAAACTATTCAATAAGGTGCTACGCACGCCATCAAGGGACTATCGCTCCATGCGCTATCACGACTATAGCGTCATGAGCTAGTTCAGGAACATAATTCCCTCCAATTATTGAGTCTCTCTGCTCTGGCGATATAGAGCGGTTAGCCGGAGTGCATTTGCTTCCCATGTTCGGGTCTCAATCCATTTTCTCGACGACCGTCGCAAGTCATACATACCTTTCATATCTCGGGAAAAGATCAATTCAATGGTTTTTGCTAGTATTCGTGGATTCTCAGGAGACACAAAAACAGCATTGTTGCCCGTAACTTCCCTAAGAGCAGGCAAATCAGAAGCAACAACCGTGATACCATTCGCTTGAGCGAGCAAAGTCTTAATCGGTGTGACTGTCCGACAGACTTCTTGGTTCTTTCTTGGGATTACAAAAAGATCAAGTGCGGCATACCATTTCCAAATCGATTCGCTAGGTTGTTTGCCGATGAATTTCACTTGGTCTTCAATGCCGAGTTCTCGAACCAATCGCTCAAGAGATGATGCCGATTCTCCGTCTCCTACAATTATGCAATGGATTTCAGGAAGTAGCTTCACCGCTGCCAATAGATCGTCCAAGCCCTCATATTGAACGACCGAAGTAATGGCACCTACAGTCTTCTTGCCTTTTTGAAGACCAAGTTCTTCCCGGACCACGTCTTTATCGTAATTTCGCCCAATTTCAATGGCAGACACTGCATTTGGGACAATGGATATCTTGTCACCTGAGATTCCTGCTCCAACTGCGCTAGCTTTTGAAATTTCGCTCAATTGGACGACAGCCGCTGCGTTTCTCATTGACTCGAGTTCTTTCCTCGATGCAGTTAAATAAAACTCGGACGAAATCGCGTCGGTTTGGACATTTTCAGGTCTTTTCGATAGCCAGGTTTTATGCAATTCTCCTCGGGTCTCATAGACCCAAGGTATTCCAAGGATTTCGGCAGCCCGCGATACTACGATGGCGTTCTTAAAATCCGTAGTCGTATGTAAAACTGTCGCGTCAAAGTCCCGTGCTTCTTTCACAAGCATACGGACTGCCAGGTCAATCTGAGCTTTCTTTTCGATTGGAAATATCTTAGGCAACAGGTGGACATATTTTATACCGTCTACCACTGAACATCCTCGGGTTGGGAAAGACCCAATTACCGCTGGATAGCCTAAGCGAGTAACCCCTCGTACGCTAACACCATGGTTCTTTAGGGCCTTTAAAAGTTGATGTGAGCGTTCGGTATAGCCAGACTGAGTAAACGGCTTAGAGTTTGTAAAATAGAAAAGAACCTTAATCTGACCAGAGGTATGTTCTAATTTAGCGCTCGCTTTAACAGGCATAGCAAGTTCCACTAATTGACGCCGGATTTTGCGAGCCCGCAACTTCCCTCGGACACCGCTTTTCGCAAACTCTTCAACACTTTTTGAGAGTTCTCCTAAAACCCACAGCTCCTCAGCGGACTTACTCGGCGTTGGCAACTTAAACGTAGGTACCCCCAGCCCTCGCCGACGAATCTTCTGGCCAATCTTCGCAAAAAGATCATTTGGGTCCTCCAACAAATGCACGCTAAACAGACTAACCACAAGAGTGAGACGCCGGTACGCAGTTTTTAGTCGAATAGGGTTCAATAAAGTCACTGGAAACACTTTACAACCCGCAATAACTCGTTAGGAGCGACTGTTGTACGCTGCTCCTCGACCCAGCTGGCTCCTTCGGAAGAAACCTCTAATTTTTGGGGCTCATCAATCAGCTTCTTCCAAAGCAATGCAAGTTCATGTGGTTTCTCAGGAGAAACAACATGTCCGGCTCCAAGTTTCTCAACCAACGCCTTTGTTTCTCCGTCAGCCACAGCACTGATATGAAGCCCACAACTCATAAGCTCGTAAGTTTTCGACGGTACGGCTCGATTAAGAGCATCCCAATCAGTCAAATGCACGAGAGCTGAGTCTGCCCAGGTGTAATGTTCGGATAGTTCTTCGGCTGCAGCACGAGAGCTGAACTCAACATTAACCGCAAGCGCCTTTGCAATCCTCACTAGCTCTTGGCGAGCAGCCCCAGCTCCCACAAAACGAAGGTTAACTTCGTACCCGTTCTCTTGGGCTATCGCAACTGCATATACTGCATTTGAAAGGTTCTGCGCACGACCTAACGTCCCGGCGTATAAGACATTAAGTTGCCCTAAAGATTCTGTAACTTTCGGCCGTCTTTCGTATCGACTTTCGACGGGAAAGACATTTCTGACAACCGCAATGGGCTTGGCATTTGAGGAATCAGACTCAGGGAATTTTTGCCTTAAAGAGTTGCCCAAACGCGTCGAGGTAACGATCAATGCACTCGCTCTTTGGAGACTAAAGTTGATGGCGTGCTTTGTTACAGCTCCTAGAAACTGCACTGGACCTTTCGACAAAAGTGTTTCTCGCAACGAAGGGTTCCCCAGTCCAGAATTCCAACTCTCCCGCTCATTTATCAGTTCCGGCCAAGCATCTCGAAGATCAACCACGTAGGGTGCATGAAATCTTTTTGATGCAAGGTAAGTTACTACTGCAGTTGGTAGAGCGGGAACTGAACCGATAATCAATTCTGGCCTGTAGTCTTTAAGAACCCCTGGCCTTTTTACAACCACCCACAACGCAGCAACTGCTACCACCGCTTGGTTAAGGATCCTTTGTGTCAGAGAACGTCCGGCAGGAAAAAATCCAGTTCGTACAATAGTCTCCGTCCGCCCACCTTCCGGATGCTCAATTCGGGTTCGAAATCCACCAGATCTCCACCACTCAGACAAACTTGGGCTGCGATCATAGTGAGGAGGCGGAGCAATCACCGTCACGGAATGGCCATCGGCCTCCAAGATGCTAGTCAGCCATGTCCAGCGCCTCTGTGGGACTCCATTCTCTGGAGCCCAGTACTGAGAAATTACTAGAATTTTCAACTCAGAGGCTCCTCCCCCGACCTTCGTTCAATCACGACAATATGCCTTAAAGATACCACCCGAAAAGTCTAGTGGATTATCGGGCACCTATCTGGATTTCCTTGATATTCATAACTTCATCCCCATCGCATTCACCTAGCGCGTCTTCTTATCGAAACTTAAAGCCGGCTCTGAACTGGCGATTTGCCAAATTTGAACGAGCTCTTATATAGTTAAGTCTCGTTGCAGCGAGCCGCACCGCGGTTAGATTTGCAACCTATTCCTCCATAGCTCAGTTGGCAGAGCATTCGACTGTTAATCGAAGGGTCACTGGTTCGAGCCCAGTTGGAGGAGCAGTCAGAGAGGTTGTCGGCATTCGGCAGCCTCTTTTGCGTATTCATAGGTTGTGGCCTGAACCAGCAAGGACTAGTGAGCAATGGGTCCGCCCGGCCTAGCTATTTAATCATTGCAGCAAAATCGCTATAAGATTACGACTCGACCAGCAGCGAGCACGAAATACCGAGCTCCCTGCCGGCGAATAGTAATAACTAGAATCGGGCCACTGGAAGAAGTCGGCTCTATACGTCGCTGGTGACTACTTCCTCAAACCGCGGAATTCGCTCTTCTTCAACTTCAGTTTCGGGGCTGAAGTTCTCAGCTCGCTCGCCCAGTCCCAAAAGCGCAGCGATTGCTGCTACGGAGCGTTCTGCGGCTTTACCGTCACCGTAAGGATTAACGGCATTAGCCATGGCTTCAAAGGCTGCTTCATCGTCTAGGAGAAGCTTGGCTTCTGCCACGATGAGATCGCGGTTAGTACCGACCAGCTTAACGGTGCTGGAGACTACCGCTTCGGGGCGCTCGGTGTTCTGACGCATGACTAGCACTGGCTTGCCCAACGATGGTGCTTCTTCTTGGACTCCGCCGGAATCGGTGAGGATGATGGTGGCGCGGCCCTGAAGCTTGGTGAACTGATCATATGGAAGTGGGTCAGTAATGATGACGTTGTCGAGATCTTCAACTTCTGGAAGGACTGCTAGGCGTACCGCTGGGTTTAGGTGCAGAGGCAGTGCAAAATAGATATCAGGGTAGGCAGTTGCCAGGTCCTGTACGGCACCACCGATCTCCTTCATGGCGTCGAGGTTCTCTCGGCGGTGAGTCGTTACAACCACCATCTGCTTATCCGTAGCAGCGGCAGCTTCCAACTTCGGATCGGTAAAGGTGGTATCCCAGCTAGCAGCTTCCAGCAAGGCATCAATTACGGTATTGCCGGTAACAACGATGTCTTTGGAACGGAAGTTTTCCATCCGGAGGTTCTCAAGCGAACCTTCCGTCGGTGCCAAGTGCAAGGACGCGACTTGGCCGATGATCTTGCGGTTGGCTTCTTCCGGGAATGGTGAATAAATATCACCAGTTCGAAGTCCAGCTTCCAGGTGAACGATCTTTACCCCGCGGTGAAATCCAGCCATCGCGGCAGTCATCGCGGTGGAAGTATCCCCCTGCGAGATGATGACATCGGGTTCAACTTCAGCGATGATTTCATCAAGTCCGGCCAACGCGCGGGAGACAATTTCATTGAGCTTTTGCCCAGGCTTCATCAGCCCAAGGTCATACGCCGGGGTAATCCCAAACATGGAATTGACCTGCTCGAGCATTTCCTTGTGCTGGCCAGTAGAAACTGCGATGGACTCAAATCGGTCATCTGCTTCCAAAGCTTTAATTACTGGAGCTACCTTGATCGCTTCTGGGCGGGTGCCATAAACGGTCATAATTTTTGGCTTGCTCATTTTTCTCCTCACTAAATCATTTGGAAACCAAAAATAATTGACCTTACAACTCCGGCAGTGGGGTGGCAGGGGTTTCCAAACTTTCTAATCAAATTGGCAGGGAACGCTTTTACCTTACAATGAAAAGCTCGATTTCACCGGTCGGTAGTGATCTGCATGCATCACAGGGGTCTAATGTTGTGCAGTTCGAGCGACCTACCCGTGGCCTATTTAGGTTCTAATCCGGAGAAGATTTCGACGGATTCGTGTGGTTTTGGGCCGCGATGAGTTTGATCCTGGGCGTGACTGGCCACGAACAAGGCGGCTGTAGCAAGCGCAGCTGAGGTTGCCTGGGGCAACAGAGATTCAAACTCCACACTGCTAAAACTATCCGATTAACTCCGGCCTGGGAAGTGTTTAGCGTATTTGAATACTTACATCCCCTATTACTGCCCCGCTGTAGCGAGAAAACTGCGCTTTGGGAACGTACTGAGTACTGTCCAGTATCGTCGTCGTACTGCATGAACCGGTAGGCTAGTACCGGATAGTACGCATAAATATCGAACACAGTACAGGGAGTGGACCAAATAATGTTTCAATTCGTAGTCGGTGCCGCTGCAGGTTATGTCCTTGGAACCAAGGCAGGCCGCAAGCGTTTCCACCAAATTAAAAATGCCTACGAAAAGACCATCAACTCCCCTATGGCAAAAAACGCCGTCAAGGCAACGCGTAAGACGATTGCTAACCGTCTAGACCCAGATCCGCGCATGCGTGAAATTAAAGATCTCAACCGCGGGAAGAAAAAGAAAAACGATCAGGCAAATGAGCCGGATCGCATCTATGAAGTAGATGAGGATTAGAAGGTTGGCGAATTAGCGGAAGGCGCGGTTATTTAACTCGCGGCGGGCTTGTTCTAATGCGACCAAGTCCGCAAACAGCGAGTTGTAGGCTTCTTCATCCTCAGAGGGGCGCATGCGGCCCAGACGGGCTTTAAGCTCCGCGATGTGGTTGCCTACTTGAGATTCCTGCAGGCGGGATAAGACCATGTCGGCGTATTCTTCCATGGATAGTCCAGTCGGCAGGATTTCTTCGACGGCGAGCTCAGAGACGAAATTGCGGCCGGTGAGATCGAGCATTTCACCGGCAACATTGGCGATCCATTCCACGGTGGGCTGCTGCGCGCCTTGGGTGGCGCCGCCGGCGGTGATAATGGCATTGCGGACAATGCGGTAGGCCTCATTGGTAAAGGCTTCTTCATCCACGCCATCGAAGTAAGCGCCGGCGACGTTCGGGAACTGCAGGGCGACTTTGAGTGCTTCGCGTTGTGGCCACAGGTGCGTCTCCCGCGGGGACGGCGGTCGGATCATGGGCGCAGGTGTAGAGGGCACTTCGGTGCTGCGGGAGTCAGATAAAATCGTACGGCGTGGTTCGGGCTTTTTCGGCTTGCGTACTTCGGCGCGGACTTGTTGTAGGACTTCATCCGGGTCAGGCCAGCCCACCCAGCCGGCAAGGCGGCGCGCGTATTCGCGCTGCAGTGGTTCATCGCGGATTTGTGCCACGACTGGTACGGCACGGCGAAGCGCTTGCAGGCGACCTTCGGCAGTGTCCACGCGGTATTCCGACAGCACGGACTGGATGACAAACTCAAACATGGGGATGCGGTCGGCAACTAGGTCGCGTACGGCGGCATCGCCGCGTTCTAAGCGCAGATCGCAGGGGTCCATGCCTTCGGGGGCAACGGCGACAAATGATTGGCCGGTGAATTTCTGTTCGCCTTCAAAGGCGCGCATGGCGGCTTTTTGTCCGGCTTCATCGCCGTCGAAGGTGTAGATGAGCTCGCCGTTGAAATAGGAGTCATCCAACATGAGCCGACGTAGTACTTGTAGGTGTGGGCCGCCAAAAGCGGTACCGCAAGACGCCACTGCGGTGGTCACACCGGCGGCGTACATCGCCATGACATCGGTATAGCCTTCGACCACAACGGCTTGGCGCTGCGAGGCGATTTCGCGCTTGGCAAGGTCGAGACCAAAAAGTACCTTGGATTTGTTGTACAGCATGGTCTCAGGGGTGTTCATGTACTTGCCGAGCTTGTCGTCATCGAAAAGCTTGCGGGCGCCAAAGCCAATGACATTGCCGGCTAAGTCTTTAATCGGCCACAACAGGCGGCGGTGAAAACGATCAATGGGACCGCGCTTGCCCATCTTGGAAATACCGGCGGCTTCTAACTCTTCGAAGCTAAAGCCCTTGCGCAGTAAATACTTCGTGGTGGTATCCCAGCCTGCCGGGGCGTAGCCGCATTCGAAGGTGTAGATGATGTCTTGGCTAAACCCGCGATCTAACAAGAAATTGCGTGCGGTGGCGGCTTCGGGGGTCTCCAGCTGGTGGCGGTAGAACTCGTGCGCCGCTTTATTGGCCGCAACAAGGCGCTGGCGGGTGCCGGGCTTTTCATCCCGGGCGCCAGTCGTACCGCCCTGGTAGTTGATGTGGTAACCGATTTTTTGCGCGACTGATTCCACGGCCTCCGGAAAGGATACTTGTTCCATTTCCATGAGGAACTTGAAAACGTCGCCGCCGTTGCCGGTGGAAAAGCAGTGATAGTAACCACGTTGGGGGCGAACGTGAAAAGACGGGGTCTTTTCTTCCTTAAATGGGGACAGTCCTTTTAAACTGTCGTAGCCAGCTGGCTTGAGCTGGACATATTCGCCCACGATTTCCTCAATCGGGGCGCGTTCACGGATCGCTTGAATATCGCTCTCCGGAATTCTGCCTCGTGCCATACTCTAAACATTACCGTGTCGCACCAAATCGAACCGAAAGCTGATCACTTAAGCAGACCTAATTTCGTTGCGGTGGGCTTTGGCTGCAACAATGGTGCGCATGGCACCCGCATCCAAGGATTCCTCATCAGGACAATCCGCCCGAGGCAAAAAGTCACTGCCCGCCATTATCGGTGGCGCCGTGGTGGTTTTAGTCGCCGGATACTTTGGCATCGATCTCAGCTCCGATAATTCTAAAGAAGCTTCGAGCGACACTGAGACGCAGAGTTCCGCGGTCTCTGCAGACTCTGCGGATTCTGAGACCTGCGCGCTGGCGTCGCTGCCGGATGAGGCAGAAGAGACCCGCGACGATATCCTGGCCGGCGGTCCTTATGAGTATCCAGACAATGACAATCGCCATTTTGGAAATTACGAGGGTATTTTGCCCAGTCAGTCTTCTGACTTTTACCGCGAATACACCGTTGAAACCCCCAGTTTAGACCACCGTGGTGAGCGCCGCATCATTACCGGCGGCGGGTCCGAAACAGATCCGGAAGTGTGGTACTACACCGATGACCATTATGAATCATTCTGCGAGATCCCTGATGCCGAATAAGCGCCGCGTTTTAATTACTGATTGCATCCAATCCCGGGAAGATCTCTTCCACGCTTTGGACAGCGTGCGTTGTGATCACGATGCGCCGGCGCCAAAGAACTTGGATGCCCTGGCGGATTTCTTAGTTGATGCCCACATTGACCGCATTACCTGCGCGAATTGGGCGATGAATGACGAGGATACAGGTGCTATTCAGCGGGTTTTGGGCGATATAGGGGTTCACTTTTTCCGTTAGCCTCTTTGAGGCTGTCAGCAATCGAGGCTTCTGTGAGAATTATTCTCTTTGCCAAATACGGTTCATTTGTACTTCTAGCACTGCAAACGTGCAACCAATCTGCTCCCAAATTGACCAAATCAAGGTAGACTAGTCCCATATCGGGGCGCCAACACCTAGGAAAGCTTTGACTTTGCTTGGCTTAGTACGGTAGTCCATGCACGACAGATGCTCTTCCAACGCCTCCATATTCTCCAGCCCTTTTGAAGGTTAGTGCATGTCTGAATCTCTTCCCAAAATCGATTTCAAACAAATCCGTGCTCACGGCAATCCCGGTTCTCAAGCAGATGGTTTTGAGGCACTTGCGGCAATACTTTTCGAGCAAATGATCGATAACCCCGAGGACGTGTTAATCGAGCGCTTCGGAAACCCTGACGGGGGCCGAGAAGGAAAAGCCACGTTTCCCAATGGGGATGTATGGGCTTGGCAGGCAAAATTTGTTTTCAATTTTGATAGCAAATTAGCTAATAAGATAAAAGAGTCATTTCTACGTGCTATCGACCACGAGCCCAAACTCAAAAAATACTCGGTAATGCTCCCAATCGATCTTCCTGCATCAGATAGCGAAGGGACAAAATCAGCCAATAGTAAATGGAGAGGATATGTTGAAAGGTGGCAAGAACTAGCCCGCGAGAATGGCTTAGAAGTTGAGTTTGATTTAGTAAATTCAAGCAAAATGGAAAAGCTACTAACCCGCCATGAAAACTCGGGACGCCTAGCTTATTGGTTCAACCGCGATACTCTAACGCTGGAGAGCCAAAGGCAAAAACTCGATGACACAATCGCCAAAGTATTAAACCGGTACCAACCGGAGGTCCACGTTGATGTACGGATTGAGAGTGAATTGGATGCAGTGAGCGGAGCTCCTGCGTACTTTGAACGATGGCGCAATATTCTGCTTGAAATCCAAAACCTCCACGTCAATGATTGGGTATTACCTCTCCATCTAGCAGCAAAGCATAAGGCTCAACTTTCTCAATTGACTTCTTCAATCACGAGGTTGAGCTCTGTGATACTCCACGCCCTCGAAAAAGCTCCGCATTTTGAGGATCGACACAAAATCCAAGCGTCACTTCCAGACACAAATACTGCAGTAGATATTCTCTCTGACTTACCGCATGTGTCTCATCACGAGATAGAAACCCCCGAGCACAAACTACGTGACAGACTCAATTCTGCTATCCAGTTGATTCAATCAGTTGAGCAATTTGTGGAGTCACCTGCTTCCCAAGCTGCTTATACCAATGAGCTATTAATAGTCGGTAGCGCGGGTGTAGGAAAGACTCACTTGCTGTGTGAGATATCGAAGCAGCGAGTCTCTGATAGCCTTCCGACACTGCTTTTACTCGGACAAGACTTCAGCAACCAGAATTTGCTCGCACAAATTCCAAAAAATGCTGAAATGAGCGGCACCATTGATAATCTACTTTCACTGTTGAACGCCGCCGGAGAAGCAAGTAATTCAAAGGCACTTTTGATAATTGATGCCGTTAACGAAAGCGAAAATCCTAGCAAATGGCGTTCGGAGATTGCAGCATTACGCACCAAAGCTCGCCGCTTCAAAAACATAGGACTAGTGCTTTCCTGCCGGTCCGAATACCTCGAATACGTTATCGGTGAGCATGATCTGCCAACGATTGAGCACTTTGGACTTGAAGACTCGACAGAGAAAGCAATTCGGAGATACGCAAAAAAATTTGAACTCGATCTCACGTCTTTTCCTCCGATGAATCCGGAACTCGCAAATCCGTTGTTCTTATATCTGGCTTGCGAAGCCTTGAGCACCCTAGGAACTTCACGTTTTAATCTTGGAACTGCTGGATTAGCAACGATTTACGAGGCCTTCGTCGAATCCATAAACGAAAAACTCTCACACAGCACACGTTGTAATTACGATCCGAAGGAAAATTTAGTTCAAGATTCAATCAATCAGCTCGTCAGATTGAGCCATGACAGATTCGAATATCAAGCGGCGAAATCCGTCATTTCAAATATTCTGCCCAATAGAAACTGGAATGAGCATCTCATGCGGGGCCTAATCGACGAAGGAATTTTGATTTCGGCCGGCCCTAACCACCTGGCATTTGGTTTTCAGCGCCTGGGCGACATTGCCCTTGCAAGATCTATCGCTTCAAAATCTATACCAGAAATTGAAGACTGGTTGAGCCTGAACAAGGATAATTTTTGGCAATTACGTGGCATGATGGCGTCGCTGGCTATATTAGTTCCAGAATTACACCAAGTGGAATTTTGCGATTTCGAAATTACGAAAACACTAGGCTTCGAGCTCCGAAAAGACTTCGTCGAAAGCTTGGCTTTGCGTGATATTGCATCGATAAGTACCCGAACCATCCAAGTCCTCGAGGAATGCTTACTGGAAGAGCTTCTAGCAGAGGAGGCGTGGGGGCAACTAGTTCGAATTTCTTGTGTTCCCCGTCATCCGCTAAATGCTCATTGGCTTCATTCTTATCTGTCCCAGATGGATCTGGCCGAACGAGACAGCACTTGGTCTGTTTGGCTTCATTATAAGGCCAGCGGTGAGGAATCAACTCCAGTCTCGACTCTCATCGACTGGGCGTGGCCGTCCGACTTTAATCGGATTGCTAGAAGCTCTCGTGAGAGCAATGAACTTGCTTGTATAGCACTGAGTTGGTTTTTGACCACGTCTGATAGACGGGTGCGCGACAATGCAACAAAAGCCTTAGTTGCATTAGGTGAGTTCACACCTAATGCCTTTCAGGCAATGCTGAAGCAAACATTGAATTCAAATGATCCCTACATAGTAGAAAGACTAGTTTCCGCTTCTTGCGGCATCATACTTCGGAACAGTACGACCGAGGTAACTCACTCAATTGCCTCGATCGTTGCTGATTATGTAACTGAAGTATCGCCTACTCATCTGCTCACACGCGACTACCTAAAAAGAATTTTCCAAATGGCGGAAGAAAGCGGCTGGCAAGCCCACAAGAATATCTCGTGGGCTCCGACTCAATGGCCAATTCAAGCTACGAGTTTTGAGTCCATTGAGAAATTGGCGAAGAATCTGGAAAGTCCATATTCTTCAATCTGGTACTCGCTATCCGGAATGGGAGATTTTGGAAATAAGATCTTAGATACTGCAATCCGAAGTTTTGACCTAGAAGATCCAAAGGACACACTGTCTCTTTGCCAGCGGATAATCTTCGACCGTGTTCGTGAACTAGGTTGGCTCCCAGAAACATTTGACAAGATTGACAAGTACTTGCGGCATGGTCGGAGTCAAAGTCCGGTGGAGCGAATTGGAAAAAAGTATCAATGGATTGGTTTTTATGAAGTTCTTGGGATCCTGAGTGATCACTTTAAGATTAAGGATTTCAACGGTGTAATTGAGCCATATAGTCATGCAAAGCAAATAGTTTGGCGTGACATTGATATGACTGTGCTAGCTCAAACATCCGAGCCTGGAACCGGGTCAGACTGGTTTTCACCACAAACAGCAAACTTTCCATCCAACGATGCATCACGTTGGCCACACAATCTAGATTGTGTGCCGGATCCATTGGAACTGCTGGCTACGAAAAGTCCCGACGGACAAGAATGGGTAGCGCTGCTTAGCTATCCAAGTTGGAATGAGGAAGAGCAACCTTTCAAACCTGAACAACCACAGAGAGATGCGTGGATGCATATTCATGCTTACCTCGTTCCAAATAAATCAGCGAGTAAGCTTCGTGAATGGGCACAGTCCCAAGATTGGTTTGAAAAATGGATGCCAAGTTTTGCCGAGCCCTCCAATCTTCTCCTCGGAAGCCATCCGAATGATCCTGAGTGGTCCGGAGCAAGCGGAACAATTGATGATGATGATTACCCAAGCTTGCCAGACCAGTCTGAGATGCCACCGAGGGCATATTTTGAATCGCTTAATAAGCAATTCGGGTACCCGCTATTTGACATTGCCCGCACCCAAGATCCTCCAAAGAGTGAACCTAACGAACGAAACATACCAATGCTAAGAGAACTCGGGCTTATTCAATGCGGGGCACAGTATTCGGGACTTGGCACAGAGACTGACCAATCATCCAATCGTAAGGTGTGGGGATTTGTCCCCAGTCATTTTCTTTTCGAGAAACTTGGCATTAACCATGGAAAAGATTTTGTCTGGTATGACGATTCTGGAGTGGCAGTCTTCGATCCTTCGGTAAACCAAGGAGGCCCGAAAACTCTGCTTCTCAATCGGCGTCTAGTCAAGGAACTGTATGCTACCGGATACAGCCTGTTTTGGACTGTGCTCGTTGGCCACGATCAATTCGAGCGTAATGGTTTCTACCCACATGACTATCAGTGGGTCACTGGAAGTGCATCATATATTCTCCATGACGATTCTATTTCCAAAATTGATTCGCGCGCAGAAATACGCTATCGAGGATCCGAAGATTTTACGAACGTCGCCTGGGGACTTAAAGAATCAGAAAACTCAGATCAATAACCGAATAGCTAGCATTCAACTGTTAATCGTTTATCCCAGGAACCCAGAAAATTCGGCAGAGGCGCGCGCGATGCGCTCGAGGCGGGATTCGGTCATGGACGCGATTTGGTCGATGATCACGCGCTGACGCTCGGCGGGGGTGTTGGCTTGTTCCCACCACATGCGAAACATCGGGTCCAAGGTGCCCGGCGCGCCGGCGGTGAGATAGTCAAAGACGCGGAAGACGCGTTCGCGCTGGCGGTCCTGGCGGCGCACATGCACGGGGGTATCCATCACGTATAACACGGCGATGGTCTTAAGTAATCGGACTTCGGCCTCGGCGGCCGGTGGAATGACCAGTTGCCCGTGTTGGCGGCCAAGGGTCTCCCCCGTTTCTTTGGTGGCGGCAATGGTTGCGCCCACGTAGCGGCCGACTAGCTCCGAGGTCATCTTCTTTAAGTGCACGTAGCTGCCGAGTGTGTAATCAAAGCGGTGGTGCGGGACGATGGGTAGTTGGCGAAGGGAATCGGCGGCATCGAGAAGCTCTTCTGCCGTGCCGCCAAAGGCGTGCGCGCCTTTTTCTGCCAGGTTGGCTAATTCCACCAGGTCCCACAGCACGTTTAAGGAAATGCGCCCGGAGACAATGCCGTCTTCAACATCGTGGACGGAATAGGCAATGTCATCGGACCAGTCCATGGCTTGGGCTTCCATGGAGGGACGGTCATCCACGTGTCCTTCGCGCAGCCAGGATAAAATGTGCGCGTCTTCGTCATAGGCGCCGTATTTGCGGTTGGTGGAGCCATCGGCGTTGGTTTTGGCCTGCGGGTATTTACAGGCGGCATCGAGTGCAGCACGCGTGAGGTTCAGGCCAACGGAGTTGCCCTCATTATCGATGACTTTGGGCTCGAGCCGGGTTAGAATGCGCAGGGTCTGCGCATTGCCTTCAAAACCGCCGCAGTCGGTGGCTACTTCATTAAGCGCGTTTTCACCGTTGTGGCCATAGGGAGGGTGGCCGATATCGTGGGTCAGTCCGGCCATCTCACACAGGTCGGCATCAAGGCCTAAGCCGGCGCCAATGCCGCGGGCAATTTGGGCTACTTCCAAAGAGTGTGTCAGGCGTGTACGCGGGGTATCACCGTCGTGTGGGCCCACCACCTGGGTTTTATCCGCGAGCCGGCGCAGGGCTGCCGAGTGCAGCACGCGGGCGCGGTCGCGGGAAAAAGCACCGCGCTGATCGGCTTCGGAGGTGGTAAAAGTAGAGCCTTTGGCAGACTCATTAAACATCCGGTCGGTATCAGCAGCGTCGTAGGAATACATTGGTCTTTATTCTAGGCCGTTATTCCTGCTCGTGGGGTTATTTTGCAATAGCCCGTGGCGGGTTTTAAACCGGGGCCGGATAAGTCCTTCGACTTTATACAGCTGCCAGCGGATCTTTTGCGCGAATGCTTTGCCGAAAATGCCTTGTAAAACCACGATGACCAGCCCGCCGGCTTCATGCAGCATCCCGCCCCACCACTCGCGCTGAGGGAAAGAATACGGGCAATCACGTGCGCCTTTGACTTGTGCTTTCCAGCCCAACTGCCGGGCAATGAGTTTAACGCGCAGGGTGTGCAGGGGGTCGGTGATGATGGTCGAGGGGGCATCGACAAGCTCTTGATGCGTCTTTATTGCTGCCTCTAAGGAGCCTTGGGTGTCATTGCCTTCTGGCACGGCATGCACCTGGTGGCTTTCTACCCCGCGGTCTAGAAGGTAGGTGCGCGCGACGCCGGCTTCGGTAAACCTATCGCCGGGCATATTGGCGCCTAAAGTGACAAAGTGGATGTCTGCGCCCGGGTGCTTTTTCGCGGTGGCCAAGGTCTCATTGAGCCGCGCGGTGAGCACGCGTGACGGGCGCCCATCGTATTGGCTGGCGCCTAAGACCACAATTGCCATGTCCATGGGTATGTAGCCTACGTGTATTTGCCCACGCGTATCTAGATTTCGCACGGTAGGATTGGCGGATATGAATAAGCGAGCGCGTATTGGCCATGTCCTGTGTACCGGTTTATTTGCCACGGCCCTAGGTGGTGTCATGGCCGCTCCGGCCTTGGCGGCGGATACGGCATGGGTAGCGCAAGCACCGACGGCTATTTCGGAGCGGGTGACCGATACCGCGGATGTGCTGAGCTCAGCGGAAGAATCTGAGTTAAATGACAAGATTGCCCAGCTGCAGCAAGAGGAGCAGCTAATGGTGCACATTGTCTTTACGGATGATTTAGCGGGCATGGACGCGGAAGGTTATGCCCAGTCCATCGTGGCGGAAAAAGGGCCGAACTCTGCAGCCTATGTTGTAGATGTCCAAGGCCGGCAGATGGGCGTGCAAACCGGTGAGCAATGGCCGCAGGGCAAGCTCGATGAGATGTATGACGCCGCCTATCCACACTTGGCCGAAGATGATTGGGCGGGCTCTGCTAATGCGCTTGTCGATGCCGCCTTGGGCACCGGTGGCAACAGCGGCGCTTGGTTGGCAGGGGCTGGTGGTGTTGCCGTGGTTGCCGGCGGCGGCATTTGGGCTTATACCCGCAGCCGTTCCAAGAAGGAGTCTGCTGCAGTACTAGAAGATGCCCGCGAGATTGAGCCGACTGATATTCGTCGCCTCAACTCCTTGGATTTGGATACCTTGGATTCCCTGGCGAATGAAGAGCTAGTCAGCACCGATGAATCTATTCGCCGCGGCAAGGAAGAATTAGATATTGCCACCGCGGAATTTGGCCCGGAGCGCACGCGTGCGTTTACCCGCGCGATGAATCATTCCACCTCCACGTTGCAAAAAGCGTTTAATATCCGTCAGCGTTTGGATGATTCCATTCCCGAGACTCCAGAGCAGCGCCGCGAGATGCTGGTAGAGATTGTCTCCTCCTGTGGCCAAGCCGATGATGCCTTGGATGCGCAAGCTGCCGAGTTTGCCGAGATGCGCAACTTGTTGATCAATGCCTCCACCAAGCTGGATGAGCTGACCCAGCGCACCATTGACGTCCGTGCGCGCTTGCCCAAGGCCGAGCAGACCTTAGAGCAATTGCATGCGGAATTTAATGAGGAGATGCTGCAGTCTATCTCCGATAACGCCGACTTAGCCGCGGCAGCGCTCGATGAGGCAGAGAAATCCCTCGAGGCCGCGCGTGAGGTCGCAGCCCGTCCCGCCGGTGAACAAGGTCCTGTGGTTGGCTATATCCGCGATGCCGAGCATGCGATTGAAGTCTCCGACCGCAACCTGACCGGCGTGGAAAATGCGCGTAGCAATATCTCCGATGCCCAGGCGACCCTGCCCGCGCTTATCGATGAGGTCGAAGGCGAAATCCAAGAAGCCGGCCAGCTGAAAAACCAGGGCCGCTCCCAGGGCACCGATGCCGATTGGCAGGCCCTTGATTCCGTGGTCACCCGCGCGCAGCAAGCCGTGGAAGTCGCCAAGGCTGAAGGTTCCCAAGACCCGCTGGGTCAGCACACCGCGCTGATTACCATTGATACGGAATTAGATGAACAGCTCGATACCGTGCGTGAGCAAACCTCCACGCATGCGCGTCAGCTGGAGCAGTTTGCTAAGCAGATTCAGGCGGCCTCCACCCAGATTCAAGCAGCCGAGGATGTCATCTCTTCCCGTGGCCGCATCGTCGGCTCTGGTGCGCGTACTGCGCTTGCTGATGCCAAGCATCTGCACGCCCAGGCGCTGAACTCCCGCGACCGCAATATCCGCGCGGCGATTGATTATGCCCGCCAAGCCACCAATGCCGCCAAGATTGCCGCAGACCGTGCGCGCGATGATTACAACAACCACCGCCGTCAGCAACAGCGCCGACAAACCGGCAACATGGCCGGCAACCTGATTACCGGCATGGTCATCGGCCAAGTCCTCGGTGGTGGCGGACACCGCGGCGGAGGCGGCTTTGGCGGGGGCTTCGGAGGAGGCGGCGGCTTTGGTGGCGGCGGTGGCGGTGGCTTCCGCGGTGGTTCTTTCTAGCGGCTGTGCTAGATGCGGATATTAGCCTGCAGCCCCGGCCCGTCTAATAAGACGCAGCCATAAGATAAGAAGATGGCGTCGAAGAAAGGTACTTCTTCGGCGCCTTCTGACGCTCCCGTCACGGTCACGCTGCCATCACCGCGCGGGCGGGTGCGCAGCACTGCCCCACGGTTATTAGAAATGACGCGCTCGCGGCGAAAGGGATTAACCCGCTGCAATTTATAATCCTCGTGATCGCATACTGCGGTGAGGCTATTGACGGTAAAAGACGTCTGCCCCATGGTGTACAGCGAGCCCTTGGACGAGGTTGCACGCAGACGAAAACGCGGCGCCCCAATATTGTGCTCAATGAGCAGATTGTGGCGTGCCACAGAAATTACATCCGCGCGAACGTGCGCTAAAACTTGGTCACTGGAGTCTTTAAGAATGTTGTCTTTCCAACGCCAGACTTCCCCACTGAGATCGATGGGAGTGTTAAAAATTCCTGCTTTATCGGCCACAACTGCATAGCTTAAAGCAGGAATGCCACGACCGCGACCGCAGAGGCAAGCACCAAGGTCGCAATCATGGCGACGGATGATTTCTTGAGTCGATTTTCCAAGATTAACCGCGCGAACCAGGACAAAGCTGCGATTTCCTCGGTGGACAGCTCGATGTCCTCGCCGTGCATAAATTCCAGGTTGGTGGTGCGCACGCCGTTGTTGCGACCGCTAAATTGCGCAATGAAATTCTCATGCACATCATCGATGATCCAGTCATTGGATTGCTCATTGATGATGGTAAACGTGCGCCCATCTAAAGAGACATCGAGCTTTTTATCTTTGTTGAGATCACCGGAGATGCGAAAGACGCGATCATCGGAGGTCGTGGCGGAAGCCCCCAGCTTCATATCCACGCTCAAGCGCCAAAAGTCACCATCGATATCTGCCGAGCCGGAGGTAAATGTACCGAGAGTTTCCGGACCATCTTCTTCTAACAGTTTCAGATTGTCGCGGTCACTTCTATCCCAGCTGGTGTATTTCATGGTTATAGAGTCTAATGCGGTGACTACCATAATGGGTAGTCACCGCATGAAAACCAGCTCAATATTGAGCTAAGTCATAGCCTTGGGGCTATTTTTAGCAGCCTGCGAGGCGTGCAGCCAAGTAGGTTTCGAGCTCATCAATCTTGACGCGCTCCTGCTCCATGGAATCGCGCTCACGCACGGTTACTGCGTTGTCCTCGAGAGAATCGAAGTCATAGGTCACGCAGAAGGGCGTACCAATCTCATCCTGGCGGCGGTAGCGACGGCCAATAGCACCGGAAACATCGAAGTCGATATTCCACAGGCCACGCAGCTTATCTGCTACTTCCTTCGCCGGAGTCGACAGCTCTTCCTTCTTCGACAGTGGAAGAACGGCAACCTTGACTGGGGACAGACGACGGTCCAGCTTGAGCACTACGCGGGTATCGGTTCCACCCTTGGAGTTAGGAACCTCTTCCTCGGTGTAGGCATCAACCAAAAACGCCATCATCGAACGGCCCAAGCCGGCAGCTGGCTCAATGGTGTACGGAGTCCAACGCTCATCGGTGGTCTGGTCAAAGTAGGACAGATCCTCACCGGAGTGCTCAGAGTGCACGCGCAAGTCATAGTCCGTACGGTTGGCCACACCTTCGAGCTCGCCCCACTTGGAACCTGCGAAACCGAAGGCGTATTCCACATCTACGGTGCGCTTGGAGTAGTGCGAGAGCTTTTCCTGTGGGTGCTCGTACAGACGCAGGTTGTCTGGGTTCACACCCAGATCGACGTACCACTGCAAGCGGTTATCAATCCAGTACTGGTGCCACTGCTCATCCTCGCCTGGCTTGACGAAGAATTCCATCTCCATCTGCTCAAACTCACGAGTACGGAAGATGAAGTTACCCGGGGTGATCTCATTGCGGAAAGACTTACCAATATTGGCAATGCCAAATGGGGGCTTCATGCGCGCCGAGGTCATCACGTTTTTGAAGTTTACGAAGATACCCTGTGCCGTTTCCGGACGCAGGTAGTGCAAACCTTCTTCATCATCGACTGGGCCCAAGAAGGTCTTCAACAAACCAGAAAACGCCTTAGGCTCCGACCACTTACCTGGCTGGCCGGTTTCCGGATCATTAATATCTGCCAGGCCATTTGCTGGTGGATGGCCATGCTTTTCTTCATAGGCCTCCAGCAAGTGGTCTGCGCGGTACCGCTTGTGGGTGTGCAGCGACTCCACCAATGGGTCGGTGAAGACTTCAACGTGACCGGAAGAAATCCAGGTCTGGGTTGGCTGAATGATGGAAGTATCAATACCAACGACGTCATCACGGGACTGGACCATGTGACGCCACCACTGGCGCTTGATGTTTTCCTTGAGCTCTACGCCAAGTGGACCGTAGTCCCAGGCTGAGCGGGAACCGCCGTAGATTTCGCCGGCTTGGTAGACAAGGCCACGACGCTTACAAAGATTTACGACGGAATCGATCACTGACGCCATAATAAATAAGACTCCTCTGGTAGGGGACAGCCAATGGTTCTAGCGTTGCCATTCTATCTTGCGAAAGAAATTCCTGCGCCATCGGGTAGATCCGGCCGTGGATCTCGCACCTGTATGTCACAACAACAAAATTGATAGACTCACAGCATGACCGTTCATTCCACAAGCTCACACACCCCTAAGCTTGGCATGCGCACTACCAAACAGCGCACCGCGGTTGTTGAAGTCATGCAGGAAATTGACCGCTTTCTCTCCGCCAAAGAAATCCATACTGCACTTCAAGAACGCAATGCCAAGGTAGGGCTGACCACCGTCTACCGCACCCTGCAATCTCTAGTTGATATCGACGCCGTCGATGCCCTGCACTCCCCGACCGGCGAGGTGCTATACCGCCACTGCGAGACCGAATCTCACCACCACCACTTGCTGTGCACCAATTGCGGCCGCACCGAAGAAATCGATGGCGGACCTATTGAAAAGTGGGCCCAGCAAGTTGCCGATACCTATGGTTTCCAACTCACTGGCCACGACGCCGAAATCTTTGGCGTGTGCGAAAAATGCCAAGCTAAAAGCTAGGCAAATAACAACCCGAGCAGGTAGGTAATACCGGCAGCGCCTAAGCCGATGGCCAGCTGGCGCAGCGCACGGAATAGTGGTGGCTTGCCCGAAATCAAACCGGTGATTCCACCGGTGACCATCAGCGCGAGCGATACCAGCACGATGGCCACGACCGCACCTGGTCCTACATCCATGGCGAAAATGAACGGAATAATCGGAATCAGCGCGCCGGTGGCGAAGAAGCAGAAGCTCGATAGCGCCGCGGACCAGGCTTCGCCGATGACTCCGTGGGAGTTATCTTCTTCCGCGGCCAGTATTTCTTTGTGGTTGACCGGCTGGGGTTCTGCTGGCCCCGCGCGATGTTGCAGCGCTTGGAATACGGTCTGGGCTTTGTCTTCGGCTTCTTCATGGTTCATGCCGCGGGCCCGATAAATCAGCGCGAGCTCATTCGCATCGACATCCAGCTCCCCCGCTAACTGCGTGGCTGGTGCGGCAGGACGCGATGCTTCCAGCAACTCATTTTGAGATTTCACCGAGACGTATTCACCGGCGGCCATCGACAGCGCACCGGCTAAAAGGCCAGAGACACCTGTTAATAGCAACGTCGATGACGGAGCACCAGAGCCCATCACACCGATAACCAGCGCGAGGTTAGAGACCAAGCCATCGTTGGCGCCGAATACGGCAGCGCGGAAGTTGCCGGAGATTTTCTCCCGGCCTTGAATTGCAAGCCCGCGAACGACTTCGGCGTGCACGCGTTCATCGGCAGCTAATTGCTCACTGGCATCCTCATCATCCATATACGGCGTGCGGCTTTCCGCCGACTGCATCAATGCGAGCGTGAACACCGAGCCGAAGCTTTTCGCCATCCAGCCCAAAAATTGCGTATTGAGATCGGGTTTTTGCGGCATGCCGACGTACTCACCGAGCTTTTCTTGCCAGTACTGTTCGTGGCGTGACTCGGCATCGGCAAGCTTAAGCAAAATCTCGCGCTCTTCGCCCTTCTTCTTACGGGCCAGTTCGCGATAGACGGCAGCCTCGGCGCGCTCATTCGCCAAATACTTCCGCCACCGAGCAATCTGCTGGCGGGTGGGCTGTTCCATCGTGTTCATCTATAACGCGCTTTCCTGTAGTATCCGGAAATTATTAGGCTGCCAAGTGTCTACTCAACCCCCGCGATCGCAACCTTGGCAGGTGCATCCCGGGGGCTTGTGTACTGGTGAGTACGAGCTACTTAGCTCCTCCGAAGCGACGATCTCGGCGCGCGTATTCTTCTACCGCGGCGAAGAGATCTTCCGGAGTGAAATCAGGAAATAGCTTATCTTGATAAACCAATTCTGCATAGGCCGATTGCCACAACAAGAAGTTCGACGTGCGCTTTTCCCCCGAGGGACGCAGGAATAAATCTACGTCAGGCATACCGGGGTCATAGAGATAGTTCGCAATTGTCTTTTCAGTCACGGTCGATGGATTTAAGGTGCCGGCCTTGACGTCTTCGCCCATCTTGCGGAAGGCATCAGCTAATTCGGCACGACCGCCGTAGTTGACACACATGACCAAGGTCATCTTGGTGTTATTTTCCGTCAGCTTTTCGGCTGCTTCTAATTCTCTAATTACCGAGCGCCACAGGCGTGGACGGCGCCCCGCCCACACCACGCGCACTCCGCGCTCATTAAGCCATTCGCGTTGGCGGCGAAGCACATCGCGGTTAAAGCCCATGAGGAAGCGAACCTCATCTGGCGAGCGCCGCCAATTTTCCGTGGAAAAGGCATAGGCGGATAGGTATGGAACCCCTAGTGCTAGGCAGGCCTCGACGACATCGAGAAGCACTGCTTCGCCGCGCTTGTGGCCTTCGGTGCGCTTCATGCCTCGTTCTTTGGCCCACCGGCCATTGCCATCCATGACCACTGCGATATGGCCTGGCAAGAACTCTGCCGGGATCTGTGGTGGAGTAAGAACGCGGTTGGGATCTGGGGTAATCACGATTTATTACCTTACTTCAATTGCTGATCCATCACGGACAAGGCGTTGACTTTTCGCTCCAAATGCCACTGCAAGAGCGCGCGGATTAGTTGGTGTGCTTCGCCGGCTTGTGCCACCGTGGCCTCAGCTTTGTGTCCGTGGGCAATCAGCCACATGATGTGCAGGGTTTCGGTATCTACTTCCGCTGCGCCTGGCGGGCGGCATTTGCCGCACGCTGCTCCGCCGATGGCTGGGTGGAAAGCATGGTGGGGTCCAGGTGCGCCGCATTGTGCGCAATTGAAAAGGCTTGGTGCCCACCCGGCATGCGCCATGGCTTTGAGCAAAAAGGCATCTAGCTCCAGCATGGGTTGTTCGCTGCCTTGCAAGGTGCTCAAGGTTGCCACGACTAATTCGTACAAGAATGGATCATGGTCCAAGCTCAGCCGTTCTGCGGCTTCCAACATCACGCAAGCGGCGGTGTATTTGTCATAGTCATCAATGATCTGCGCACCGAAGTAGTCCACGGTATCTGCCTGGGTGATGGTGGCCAGGTTGCGACCGGAATATAACTGCACGTCGAGGTTGACGAACAGCTGTAGCCGCGAGCCGAAGCGCGATTTCGCGCGACGCACGCCTTTTGCCACCGCACGGACTAAGCCATGGTTTTTGGTCAGCAGCACGATGACGCGGTCAGCCTCACCAAAGTCATAGCTGCGGATGACCACCGCGCGGTCGCGAAAAGTGGGTCTAGAAGCCAAGGCGCCCCAATGACTTCGGGTCAGATTGCCAGTTCTTTAAGACCTTGATGCGCAGATCCAAAAAGACGTTCTGGCCGAGCAGCTGAATGATTTCCTTGCGGGCATTGCTGACGATGCGCCGTAGACGACGCCCGTCTTTGCCTTCCAGGATCTTCTTTTGTCCGGGGCGCTCTACATAGATGATCGCATGGACATCGAGTACTCCCTCACGCTCTGCCGATGGGAAGATCTCATCGACCTCGACTGCCACAGAGTGCGGCAATTCATCCTTGAGTCCGGACAGTGCTGCTTCGCGGATCAGCTCGGAGATGCGCTTATTATTGTCATCATCGGTGAGGTGATCATCCGGGTAGAATTTCGGCCCTTCCGGCAGGGCTTCAATAAAGACGCCGATGAGTTCATCGATCTGCACATTCTCCGCGGCGGAGACCGGAATGACCACGGCATCAGGGTCTTCAGCTGAGAGCAGCTCATGCAGGGCGAGCAGCTGCGCGCCCACCTGGTCTTTGGATGCGCGATCTAGCTTGGTCACGATGCCAATGATCGGAGTCTTCGGCGCAATCTCACGCACATTGTCCAAGATCCAGCGATCGCCGGGGCCAATTTTTTCATCGGCCGGGATGGTCAGCCCAATGACATCAACGTCTTGGTAGGTTTCTTTGACGATCTCATTGAGCCGCTCACCCAAAAGGGTGCGCGGGCGGTGCAGACCCGGGGTATCCACGACAATGATTTGGGCATCTTCGCGGTGGACCAAGCCACGAATGGGGTGACGCGTGGTCTCCGGCTGGTCTGCGGTAATCGCAATCTTTTCACCCACCAGCGCATTAGTCAGCGTGGACTTGCCGGTATTCGGACGTCCTACGAAGCTAACGAAACCGGACCGGAAACCGGCAGGGGTATTTGTATAGTGGCTAACGTCGGCGATGGCCTCGGCGTTTGCGCCACCGATAGCCGCCTCAAATGGATCTTCTGGTGAGTTATTCATTGACCTGCATCTTAGTCCGCGATGAGCTAATCCCCTACTTTTGGCGCGATCAGCCTGATGGAAAATTTAGACCAGCTGTAACAATCGTCTGATTTCGGGTTCATTTTGTACCCGCACATCAATTTCTTTGGCAAAAGCCCAGTCTGAGGTTTGCCCCAATGCCTCGCTGACCTCATCCATGGTCATCTCTGGTTCAAAGACGTCAAAAGGTTCGGTAACCAAAATGCAGGCCAGCTTGAGCGGGTCTTTAATAAGCACCGGCACGGCGAGATATTCGTGATCTTCCGTACAGTGCCATTCGATATGCTCGCTGAGTTCTTCTACCGTGGTATTCCACAGCGCTGGCAGCACCGGCACCTTCGGGGTCCACTCACGGTCACCTAAAAATACGTGCCGGAAGTCCTCTTCGTGAATGCGGGCGTGGAACTCGCTGGCGGTCATCAGGCGCAGGCGTGCTTCAATCCGGTACTCCATCGTGTTCTTCGCCATGAGTAAACCTTCCTGAACGCCACTAGTAGCACTAAAGTAAGTAGACCCTAAATTGTCTATTCCTTGATGATACGAGCCTTTCCCGAATTTTTACACCCCTGGGGTAAATCTTCCTAGCAATTATGCGGAGTATCCGTATGATTGCGGCGTTCTTCACGCATGCGTGCAACTTCTGCCGCTGCTTCTTGGACGATGGATTCATCATCCATTTCTTCAACATTCCGGGCTCGAACGGAACCCGATGCAGAGCGAAAAGCCGCTAACGCTAGCTCCTGGTCGCTTAACCCCTCAGCATCGACCTGCAATTCTTTCAGGTACGCGCGGAGTTCCTCACGCGCTTGTTCCCTGTTTGTAGGCATGGTCTCCACCTCATCTCAGATTCGTCAGGGCATTAGAAATTCATAATGCTAGTCGCTGTGGCCATTTCCAAAAGCTCGTTGGATTCTGGCGTAGGCACCAAGGTCCCACAGGGCTGACTCCAGTTCTTCCTCGTCACCCCAATTTATATCTACGTGTAACTCAATGTCCTCGAGTGAGGGGATCTCTTTGAGCGACAGTAGTTCTAAGCCAACTAAGCAGTCGTCTTCGTCGAGATCCGCAATCACGTCTTCATTGATGACAACTTGGTACTCAATCTCATTGTCATTGAGCTCGATATAAGCCACGTCCGTATCTTCAGGCAGTGTTTGTTGTATTTTCATGTGTCTCTCCCCCGTTGTGTTGTGGTCGATTCTTCCATAGGAATCAAGGTGTGGCTGGAAATGCTCACCAGGGTTGGCACATACAAAAATGACTCTACGCAGTCCCTTTTTATGGTGGGTCTACGTGGAGCTTTAAGGTTAAGGCTTATGCCTTGGGTTTAACTTTTAATGGACTGTAGGTCATCAGGGCTGAGGGATGCATCGTTAAGCTGATGCGTACCGGAATATGGCTCAACTTTGCCTAGGCGCAGGCGTGCATAGTGCTCTTGTTCTTCCTGATGGTCGATGCCGAGTGCGCGACGTGGAACATCCTGAAGCAGCAGCGCAGCGATACACGACAATGCCGACATGACGATGATGTACACCGCAATTCCATTGGTCGAACCAGTCGCTTCTAGCAGACCCTGTCCGATGGTTGGGGCGAATGCGCCACCGATAACCGTGCCGATGCCATATGAAATGGAAACGCCAGAGAAGCGAATATTTGCGGGGAAAAGCTCGGTGTACCACGCGGCCTGCGGGCCGAAGGAGAAACCCAATCCGACTGCGAAAAGGCTCAGGCCCGCGCTGACTAATAGCGGTTGTGCGGTATTGACCAAGGCGAACATGGGAAAGGCAAAGACGATCAACCAGATATAGCCGAACAGGTAGGTTCTGCGACGTCCGAAGTAGTCAGAGACGATGCCGCTGATGAGCGTGGTCAGGAACCACACGCTGGCTGCGGAACTGATGCACAGCATTGCTGTGGTGCGGTCAAAAGCAATGGGGCCTTCTGGGTTCGTTGTGTACGCGGTGACAAAGCCGCCGGTTGCGATGTAACCCGAAGCGTTGGTGCCGGCAAAAAGGACTGCTGCGGCCGCAATGAGTGCCCAGTGCTTCTTAAACAAGACTGCCACTGGTGCCTTGGTCTGCTGCTTGCGTTGTGCGATGTCCTGGTAAATCGGGGTTTCATCCACTGAACGGCGAATGAAGTGACCGAGCAGAACAAGAACGAAGCTTAGGATAAACGGTACGCGCCAGCCCCACTCCAAGAAGGCATCACCAGGTGAAATCACACCGGTCATCAGGGCGAAGACACCGGTGGCCAGCAGCATGCCTAAGGAAACGCCCATCTGCGGGTAAGTCCCGGCCAGACCACGCTTGTTTGGTGCGGCGTGCTCAACAGCCATGAGTGCGGCACCGCCCCACTCACCACCGGCACACAGACCCTGGATAAGACGAAGCACCAGCAACGCGATCGGTGCTGCAATGCCAATTTGTGCGTAGGTAGGCAGCAAACCAATCAACGTGGTGCACACACCCATGCCAATTAGGGTTGCTACGAGCACTGCACGGCGACCAAAGCGGTCACCCCAGTGCCCGGCCAAGAATGCACCGAGTGGGCGGAAGAGGAAGCTAATACCAATCGTCGCCAGGGACAACATCATGCCGAATTCCGAACCGAGTGGCTCAAACATCAGCGTGGAAAAGACCATGCCCGCTGCCTGAGCGTAGATAAAGAAGTCGTAGTACTCGATTGTGGTTCCGGCAATCGTCGCAAAAGCTACGCGACGATCCTTCGCCCGGGTATTAGCGGCCATGAGGTTCTCCAATTACTAGCCTGCGTCTGAATATAGAAAGGCTCTGGGCAACACAGATTGTGCTGCTCAGATGCTCATCGATATTCAAGCACAGCAATCTAAGAATCTTGTCCCCGTTTTTGCTCTGGCTCGTGGCAAAAACTTTTCGGAGGTAGTGGGTAAACCCCAACCAATTGAGATACATAGCGCTTGCCGAGCACGAATGGGCAAAATGCGCCCGACTGCGGCTTCGACTAAAAATTAATGGTAATACCATTAACGGTGAATATTAATCATCCGAAATAGACCGCTTTGTATAGAAGTGAGGATCTCTCCCAGTCACAACAGGACGCACAAAGACTCCGCTGACACCTCTTGCGTGAAGCGTCAGCGGAGTCTTTTCTGGTGTGGTTTTTCTGGTGATGACGGGTTCGCTTTCCCGCCGAGGGCTGTGCCGAATGAACGGAAGAGGAAACCAATATCCAACGATGACAACCGATGGCGGGAGGACACGCTTCTCCCCCATGGACGAAAAAGTCGTAACGACTAAGCCAGCGGTTTGGGCGTAATTGAAGCCGCGCATCCAGGCTTGTATTGACCACGTCATTGACGTCATGCCGCTTTAGCTACCAGGCGGCTGGGTCATTGACGTAAAAGAGCAACGCTGCTACGGCAAAAAGAGCAGTGGGCAGCGATAATAGCGCTACTACTTCTGCCCAGCGCGGTTTCTCCTCGCCGGTAAAAAGCACTATGGCAGAGCCAATGCCTGCGCACGGCGACAGCAGAATGACAGAAAGAGCAATCGGGATAAGCAGCATGCCTGTTCCTCTTGCCTCGCTGAACTATTACCGCGGTGGGCTTAGAGCTTGGTGACCTCAAACTGCAGGCGTGGGTTTGCAAAGTACTCCTGTGATTGCACCAGCTGTAGCTCTTCGGTGCCAGCTTCGAAGGTCTTTTGCAGCAGGTCGAAGACTGAGGACGCGGTGCGTCCCAGTGCTACGGAAGCATCGCGGGTCTCGGTGTAGTGACCGGCAAATAGCGCGGTGGTGACATCGCCAGAGCCGTTGCGCTTAAACGGCAGGTGCGGGGTTTTGACGATATAAGCATCGTCGCCGTCGGCGGCAATCATTTCGATGCTGCCTTCTTCGGTTTCTGGACGCTGCACGGAAGTCACCAGCACCACGCGTGGACCAATGGCTTGTGCAGCCTTAATGGCGTCGAGGGTTTCTTCCAGCGTGCCTACCTTCTTGCCGGTGAGGTAGCCCAATTCGAATTGGTTGGGCGAGATAATATCGGCGACAGGCACGACCTTATCGCGCAGCAACGGTGGGATTTCATCGGAGACAAAGCAACCGGACTTCTCATTGCCCATGACTGGGTCGCAGGCATACAGCGCGTTGGGGTTGACTTCTTTAATGCGCGCGACGGCATCCACGATGGCGCCGGCGATGTCCGGGCCACCCTGGTAGCCGGAAACAATCGCATCAATGTCTTCGAATACGCCGCGGCGGCCAATCCCGTCAATAATGCTGGTGACATCATCAGCGGATACCAGCGGTCCGCCCCAATCACCGTAACCGGTGTGATTGGAGAAATTAACGGTGTGCACGGGCCACACTTCATGGCCGATACGCTGCAGTGGAAACACAGCTGCAGAGTTACCGACATGGCCAAATGTAACGTGCGACTGGATTGACAGGATATTCATGCTCGACATATTACTCCCGTCACCAGTTATTCCTTTAACCGGCTGCGACTATAATTCGCGGCAGGTTTTACTCAAAGTCCGTGTCAATCTCATCATCTAAAGTTTCACGGTCCGCCGCCGAAGGAAATGCCTTGGCACCAGACGGCTTGGGATGGAAGGTCAGCCCGCGCTTGGCCAGCGAATCATACCAATCCGCCAGGAGCTCATTTTGCAGCGCGAACATTTCTTGTTCTTCTGACGGGGTCCCGTGGTCATAGCCCAACAGGTGCAGGCAACCGTGTGTGGTCAATAGCGCCAGTTCATGCGATAGCGAGTGCCCGGCGGCATCGGCTTGGCGCTCAGCAAATGCTGGGCACAGCACGATATCGCCCAACATGGCAGGACCCATATCCGGGGCATCCGGGCGTGGAGTCATCGCACCTGGGGTGATCTCATCGATCGGAAAGCTCATCACATCAGTTGGGCCTTCCAAATCCATCCACCGCACGTGCAGCTCTTCGATGGTTTCTAAGTCCACGCATGTCATGGTCAGCTCCACATCGGGGTTGACATCCATGGCGCCTAGGGCAAAGGAGGCGACATCAATGAGCATTTCCTCATTGACACCATCGAAGCCGGACTCATTGAAAAATTCGATGCTCATTATTGCTCGTCCTTTACCTGTTATTTCTTCTGCCCTGTGGAGTCATCAACTTGCTCGGAGTATTTGGCGGCAGCCAGGCCAGCGGATAATTCCGCGGTGGAATCATCCGTCGTCGAATCTTGCTTTTTTACCGGATAGCCCAGATTGCCGGTGGCTGCATCATATTCGTCGTACGCGCTGACGATGCGCCCAACCAGCTGGTGGCGGACGACGTCGCCTGCGCCAAGATCGGAAAAGTGCACGTCGTCGATGTTATTGAGGATCTTGCGCACCAAGCGCAGCCCGGAGATCTGACCCTTGGGCAGGTCCACCTGGGAAATATCGCCGGTGACAACGATTTTGGAGCCAAAGCCCAGGCGCGTCAAAAACATCTTCATCTGCGCCGCAGTGGTGTTTTGGGCTTCGTCGAGGATGACGAAGGCATCGTTGAGCGTGCGGCCGCGCATATACGCCAAGGGGGCTACTTCAATGATGCCGGCTTCCATGAGCTTGGGAATCATCTCGGCATCCATCATGTCGCGCAGGGCATCGTAAAGCGGGCGCAGATATGGATCAATCTTGTCATTCAAGGTACCGGGCAAAAAGCCCAGCTTCTCCCCTGCCTCCACGGCGGGACGCGTCAAGATAATCCGGCTGACCTGCTTATTTTGAAGCGCCTGCACGGCTTTCGCGACCGCCAGGTAGGTCTTACCGGTACCAGCAGGACCAATGCCGAAGACAATGGTGTTGTCATCAATGGCCTGTACGTATTGGCTTTGGCCTACGGTCTTTGGGCGCACGCGCTTGCCACGACGGGAGACAATATCGGCGGAGAGTGCCTGCGAGACCGACTCGGGGGCATCGACGGCAATCATGTCCACGGTGTGCTTGACCGTATCTGGGGTCAACGCATGGCCCCGGCGCGCGATGGCTTCGAGCTCATCCAAGGCCTTTTTAGCGCGCGCTACTTCATAATCGGGACCGGTTACGGTCACCACATTGCCGCGGGCAAAAAGGTCTACATCCAGCAGGTTGTTAAGCACCCGCAGGTTGTCATCCGCCGGTCCCAGCACCGCGCTGGTATAAGCGGAGTCCACGTTAAACTTCTTGGTAATGATAGCCACCTTGTTCAATCTACCAGCGTCCTTACCATCTATTTGTGCGAACCCCGATGGCAGCTAATGCCACCATCGCTGCCGATGCCGTGCGCAAGACTTCGGGGCCGAGTTTGATTGGGTGTGCGCCTGCTTTCTGCAAGGTCGCAAGCTCTTCAGGGCCGATCCCGCCTTCGGGGCCAATGAGCAGGATCAGATCCGTTGACGTAGCAGCATCTGTTGTCAGCGGGACGTCCTTGATGGAGTCCGTGGCATCTTCGTGCAAGACATAAATGAGACAATCCTCGCGCTCGGCTAAGTGCTGCACGAGCTGGGCAGTCGTCAACGGGCCGTGGGCGAAAGGCACGCGGGTGCGCCGGGATTGTTTTGCCGCAGATTGTGCCTGCGCCTGCCACTTCTGCAGTGCCTTCGGAGCTTTTTTCGCATCCCACTTCGCAATGCAGCGATCTGATTGCCACGCGATGAATTCATCTGCCCCGGCCTGGGTGGCCAGGTCAATTGCAAGTTCCGAGCGTTCGGATTTCGGAATCGCTTGCACCACGGTCACGCGTGGGTTTGGCGCGGGGGTTGCGCCGACGACATCCACGCGGACCACAAGCTCGTCTTTACCGTGGGTTTCGTGCACTGTGGCCTCGACGAACAAGCCGTCATCGACAAGCGAAGGCGTATCTGGGGCATGTACTAAAAGCACCTGCTCGCCCGGCGCGAGCCTTTTGACGGTCACAGCATGACGCCCTTCCGCACCGGTGAGCGTAAGGACGTCGCCCTGTTTCGCGCCGGTGAGGTCGGGGTGTAAGAAAGTCGGTAAAGACATGGTGAGCTAGATTTTAGCGGCGGAAGCGGTCGCGGAGACGGTCGAAGAAGCCTTCGCCATCGTTGTCATCGGCGGAGTGCACCTTCGTGGCTTCCTCGCGCTTGTCGCGGATTTGCTCCAGCATCTCCTTGGTCTTTTTATCCAGGTTGGTGGGCACGACGACATCGACGTGTGCATAAAGCTTGCCGTGGCCATCGGTGCGCAGTCGTGGCATGCCCTTGTCATCGATCGAGATGGCCTCACCTGGCTGGGTGCCGGGCTCGATATCGATATCGAGGGTTTCGCCATCGAGGTGCTCGACCGGGAAGGTGGTGCCGAGAGCGGCATCGACCATTGGCACACGTACGGAAACGTGCAAGTCATCGGCATCGCGTTCAAAGATGGGGTGCTTTTGGGTATGGACTTCCACGTACAAGTCACCAGCTGGTCCACCGCCGTGGCCGACTTCGCCTTGATCGGCCATGCGAATGCGCATGCCATCGCCAATGCCCGCGGGGATATTCACGGTGATATCGCGACGCTTCTTCACGCGGCCATCGCCACCACAGTGGTTGCACGGATCGGTGATAACTTCACCAAAGCCCTGGCACTGTGGACACGGACGAGAAGTCATAACGTTGCCTAGGAAAGAACGCTGTACTTCTTGGATTTCACCAGCGCCGCCACAGCCGGTACAGGTCACTGGCTTGGACTTGGTGGCCGAGCCGGAGCCTTCACAGCGGTCACACAAGACTGCAGTATCGACCGTGACGGTCTTGCGCATGCCGGCATAGGCTTCTTCCAAAGTAATGCCCGTGCGCAGCAACGCATCATTGCCGGGTTGGACACGCGAGCGTGGGCCGCGGCTTTGTCCGCCGGCACCACCGAAGAACTCAGCGAAGATATCTCCCAAGCCGCCGCTGCCGAAGCCGCCGCCACCAAAGCCACCTTGGCCGCCCTGCTGCTCCATCGGGTCAGAGCCCATATCCACGACCCGGCGCTTTTGAGGATCCAGCAAGACCTCCTGCGCTAAGGAAGCTTCGCGGAACTTCTCCGCGGCTTCTTCATCACCGGGATTGACATCGGGGTGGTATTTACGCGCCAGCTTGCGGTAGGCCTTTTTAATTTCCTGATCGGAAGCGTTGGATTCCACGCCTAAGATGCCGTAGTAGTCACGAGCCATGGGGAGATGTAATTCCTTTTCGTTGCTATCTTTTAATTAAAACTTAAATTTGTGCCTAAGACACTCTACAGGTGAGTGCCAATTATTCATGTCCGAGAATATCGCTGACATAATGTGCAACGGCTGAGACCCGAGACATTGTTCCGGAATAGTCCATGAATGTGGGACCTACCACGCCCAGACCACCCAGAACATCACCGTCGGTGCCATAGGCGGTAGTCACCACCGAGGCTTGGCGGAGTTGATCATCATCATGTTCCTCGCCAATGACCACGGAGATATTTCCTACCTCTGGCACACGCGTGAGCAAGTTGAGCACCACCACTTGTTCTTCCAGGGCCTCTAGAAGCCCGGAAAGGTCAATGCCGCGCGAGGTGATGGAATTGCGCGTTAGGTTCGGGGTACCTGCCAGTAGATAACGCTCGGCGGGATATTCCACGAGGGTTTCTACTAATACGGTGGCGGCTTTGCGAAGGTGCGGGCGAATATCAAGCGGCACATGCTCTTCTAACACGTTCAGGTGTGCGGTGGCCTCCGCCAAGGTCTTACCCGCCAAGGCGTTGTTGAGAACATCGCGCAGGCGCAGAACTTCTTCCGGCTCAATGACGGTATCTAGTTCCACATTGCGTTGTTCCACGCGCCCATTGTCCGTAATGACTACAAGAAGTAGCCGCACGGGTGAGAGTGCTACGACTTCGCAGTGTTTGACGGTAGACACCTGAAGGTTTGGCATCTGCACCACCGCTGCCGAGTTGGTGATTTGCGCGAGCATCCGCGCTGCTCGATGCAACACGTCTTGTAAGTCCACGCCACCTTCGAGGAAAGTCAGCATGGCCTTGCGCTCTGGCTTGGACAACGGTTTGAGATCATGCAGGGAATCCACGAAGACGCGGTAGCCCTTTTCCGTGGGCACACGCCCTGAGGATGCATGGGGTTGGGTAATGAGCCCTTCTGATTCCAGCACCGTCATATCATTGCGGATGGTGGCAGAAGAGACCCCTAATTGATAACGCTCTAGAAGTGCTTTTGACCCGACGGGTTCTTGCGAGGAGATAAAGCCTGCAACGATTGCGCGCAGGACCTCTTTCCGTCTTGCGTCAGTGATACTCGACATTTAGCACTCGCCTCCTTCGATTGCTAAATCCTACCCCAGCACCATGCAGGTTGTTAAGTCTAGGACTCCTCGGCCAGCAAGAGGTCAGTGATGATTCCATCGGCAAGCAAACGGCCGGCCTTGGTCACGCGCAACCTGCCGTCATCGACAAGCAATCCGCGATCAATAAAGCTATCCACCATCGGCTGTGCGGCATCTAATAACAAGCTGCGATCGATGCCTTCGCGCAGGCGCAAGCCCAACATGATTTTTTCCATGTGGTTCTCAGATTCCGTCAACGTTTCCGAATCTGCAATCGGCAATTCATCATCGCCCAGCATCTTGATATAGCGCCCCGGCAATTTCACGTTATAAAAACGCTCATTGCCGATATGCGAGTGCGCGCCAGGGCCTGCACCCCACCATTCCTGGTCGCGCCAATAGATCATATTGTGGCGGCACTCCCCGCCTTCTTTGGCCCAGTTGGAGACTTCATACCAACCAAAGCCTGCGTCATCGAGCCTGCTGGCGATGATTTCATAGCGCTTAGCCATGGTGTCTTGATCAGGTGCTGGCAACTCGCCCTTTTTTACCTTGCGCGCCATGCGCGTGCCATCTTCCACAATCAGCGAATAGGCACTGATGTGATCCACTCCCGTTTCCAAAGCCAGGTCCAGAGTGCGGCGCACATCATCATCAGTTTCGGTAGGCGTTGCATAAATCATGTCCAGGTTAACGTGCTCGAAGCCTGCGGCCTTGGCTTCGCGTGCGGCGGCAAAAGGCCGACCTGGCGTGTGGGCGCGCTCAAGGATTTGCAGCACGTGTGAGGCTGCCGACTGCATGCCTAAGCTCACGCGCGTGAAGCCGGCTTCTTTGATTTGCTCAAAAAATTCCGGCGAGGTGGATTCCGGGTTGGATTCCGTTGTAATTTCCGCATCAGGAGAAATACCGAAGGAATTACGCGCGGCATTTAATACGCGGGTGAGCCCTTCCCCACCCAAAAGCGAGGGGGTACCGCCGCCGACGAAAATGGTATCTGCCGGACGATTTACTTTTTCCGCGGCTTTTTCTAATTCGCGTTCTAAAGCGTTCAAATATGGGCCGGTGAGATCATGCGGGCTTCCCAGCTCACCCGGGGTATAGGTGTTGAAATCGCAGTAGCCGCAGCGCGTTGCGCAAAACGGTACGTGGATATAAAGCCCAAACGAGTCTGTCATGGCCATTACACTAACGCTTAACGCGAATTCCGTGTAATCTTGTCCCATCATTTCTTTAATGATATGAACCTGTACTCAAGCAAAGAAAGGCACCCGCTGGTGGAACCTCCGAGTCGATGTCCCCGCTACCAAACTATTAGGTGGTGGGGAGCACTATGATGACCGCAATTTTGATGATTTTAGCCGGCATCGTAGTTATTGGCCTGATCATCGTTGCAAACGCCTTCTTCGTAGCGCAAGAATTTGCCTACATGTCCGTCGACCGCGCCCAGCTTCGCACGCTGGCTGCCGGCGGTGACGTCCGCGCACAGCGAGCGCTGTCCATTACGAAGAAAACCAACTTTATGCTCTCCGGCGCACAGCTGGGCATTACCGTCACCGGCCTGCTGATTGGTTATGTCGCAGAGCCACTCGTCGGTCAAGGCCTCGGCGTGCTACTCGGCGGTGTGGGAATCCCAGCCGCAGTCTCCGTGGCCGTCGGCACCGTTTTAGCCCTGGCGGTCTCCACGATTGCCACGATGTTGTTCGCGGAGCTTTTCCCGAAAAACTACACCATTGCAGCACCGATGAAGTCTGCACTTGGGTTGGCTACCCCGTCCATTATCTTCTTGAAGATTTTTGGACCCCTGGTTCACTTCTTTGAATACTCCTCCAACGCCATCTTGAAAGCTTTCAAGATTGAGCCCTTGGAAGATGTGGACTCCTCCGCCACCTCTGGCGATTTGGAGTCGATTATGGATAACTCGCGCGAATCCGGCGACCTCGACGATGACACCTATCTGGTTCTCGACCGCCTATTGCAATTTCCGCATGAAGACGTCGACCACGCGATGGTGCCGCGCTCTCGCGCCGATGTGGTAGAACCGTCCACCACAGTTCAGGAAGTGCGTGAGCTGATGTCAGCGAACCACACGCGCTACCCGGTGATCGATGATGACCACAACCCAGTTGGCGTCGTGCATCTTTTCGATGTTCTCACGTGGAAAGGCGACCCGAATGCCTCGGTAACCGAGGTCATGAAAGATTCCATCGTCGTCCCGGAGCTTATGCCCCTGCCCAACTTGGTGGATGAGCTGCGCCACGCCGATGAAAAGCTGGCGTGCGTGATCGATGAATACGGCGGCTTCGTCGGCATTGTCACCTTGGAAGACCTCGCTGAGGAAATCTTGGGCGATATCACCGATGAGCACGACGTAGAGGAAACCGAAGAGATCACCGAACAAGACGAGACGCATTGGCTTGTCGATGGCGATACGCCGCTTGATGAAATCGAACGTGCCATTGGCCACGATCTGCCCGAAGGTGATTTTGAAACCATCGCCGGTCTGCTGATCGCACACACCGGTTCTTTGGTGGTCGAAGGCGAAACCCACACCATTGATTTGGAAGCAGAACCCGAAGACTGGGTTGAAGATGACGCACCACAGCGCCACCTGAAAGTCCACGTGGAAGAAGTCGACCGCCACGTGCCGTCCATTTTGGCCCTCGAGCTGATCGAGGAAACCGAAAGCGACGCCGAAGACAACAAGGACGCTGATGATAAGGCGGATGATGCTGCATCAGATGCCGACGCTACTGAGGAAGGACAGGTGCGCTAATGGATAACTGGGTATTAAACCTTGTGGCCACCCTGCTGGTCATTGTGGCCTCTGCCTTCTTCGTCATCATTGAGTTCTCACTCATGAGCGCTCGCCGCAACCGCTTGGAAGAGACCGCGGAAACCTCTCGCGCCTCCCGTGCTGGTCTGCGCTCGCTTAACGAGCTGACCATCATGCTGGCCGGTGCCCAATTGGGCATTACCGCAGCTACCTTCATTCTTGGTGCGGTGACCAAGCCGTGGGTTCATCACTTGCTGATGACCCCGTTGGAAGCCTTGAACCTTCCGACTTCCATCGCCGACGTGGTGGCATTTATCATCGCGTTGTTCATCGTGACCTTCCTGCACCTTGTGCTTGGTGAGATGGCCCCGAAGTCTTGGGCAATTACGCACCCGGAAACCGCGCTGCAAATGATTGCTATCCCCGCACGCGGATTCATCTGGCTCTTTCGCCCGCTGCTGGTGTGGATTAACCACATGGCAAACCTGTTGGTGCGCAAGACTGGTGAAACCCCTGTCGATCGCGCAGGCGCTGCCGGCTATGACGTGGATACGTTGCGCTCCTTGGTGGAGCACTCACAAGAAACCGGTGCACTTGATAAGGATTCCGCCACCCAGATCACTGGCGTGATTGAACTGGAAACCTCCACCGTTGGCGAATTTGCTCGCCTGCACGGCTCGGAGATTGTGCCGTTGCCTTCCGATGCCACCGTCGACGAATTGCAGCAGCTGTGCTTGTCCAAAAACATTATGCGCGCGCTGATCTATCCGAAGAATTCACGGATGCCACAGATTGTGCACGTGCGTGACACGCTCATGGCTGAGTCGGATGCGCCAGCATTGCAGTTCTCCCGCCCCGCATTGACGGTTGCCGGTTCCACCACCGTGCAGCACACCTTAGATCACATGCGTGCCCGCAATGAACAGATGATCATCGTGGGCAAGGCCAGCAACAAACCTGGCGCCCAAGCCGTGTTGATTTTGACCTGGAATAACATCATGGGCCAATTGTGGCCACAGATTACCGAAGAGCTGGACAAGGTTCCTACCTTGCCACCGGAAGAGCGTGCAGCCTTCCGCCGCCCGCAAACGCCGGGTGATGAGGCCTAGAGGAACGACAACCACACATGTGGCTGCTTGGATAACAATCCAGGTAGCCGCATTGTGGTTTTACCGCCGCCGCAGCGCTTGAATCACCGCATCAATAATGAGGAATGCCACCAGGCTGATTCCAAACATTGGCGCCATGACCATATAGGCCAACAAGAACACGATGATGCCGGTGAGTACGCCGGGACGGGTGCGGCGCCACTGCCCTGCTGCTTGCAGACGACCTGGGCGGCCATTGCGTCCCCGCAGCCACCACATGCGGTAGCCCAAGATGATGATAAGCAGGCCGAGCGCGATGGCACCGAGAACGAGCTGGTTAATCCACCCGAACAATGTGCCCATGTGCAGTTGAATAAGCCAGGCCGAAAGCTTGGCTGCCAATGGCCAATCGGCGTGGTCGACGCGGTCGACAACCTCGCCGGTCTCGTCATTGACGGAGATGGCATCATTAGCGAGTTTCCAGGACTCGCGCATTTCTGTCACCGTCCAGGCCGCGCCTTCTTCTGCTGGGAAGGCAATTTCAATGATTCCGTCCATGCCCGCCTCACGCGAGGTGGCGGCGACGGTATCGATCTGGCTGAGATAAGTCTGCGTCAGGTCACCTTGGGAGGAGACCTCCCCTGTTTCTGATTCGCTGCTGCCACCGTGGTGATGCGCGTGAGTCGTGGCCGGCATGTTCTGAATGGTCGGTCGTTGTTCCGGCGATGGCGGTGTCGGGGCTGGGTTGAACCCAGTCCAGCTCCGCGCGCAGGTTAGCGATATTGCCACCGGCCATAGATGACCACGTCAGCCCGGTGACGGTTAAGAATAAGAACCCGGGCAGCAGCCAGAGTCCCAGCACGCTGTGAATACTGCGTGCCTGTTGGCGTTGTACGTGCGCGCTCGGGGCGGCGTTTCGCGCCGCTGTTTTGGTCTTGTTGGTGCGAATTCGCACCAACCACAGCCACGCACCGGCGAGTGCCAAAATACCCAGCCATGAGGCGGCGACCTCGGAGTAGATACGTCCCGGCTCTCCCAACCACAGGTGGCGGTGGCCTTCAGAAATCCAGGTGCGCAGCGGCAAAGCGCGCGACGAGCCGTACTGAACCAGAGCACCGGTGACTTCTAAAGAACCGGGGTCGACAAAGACTGCCTGACGGTAGCTGGAGCTTTCGAGCGAGGGGTCATCGAAAAGCACCCGCGTGGTCTTGGCTGGGTCCTCAAAGCTCTGCACTGCTGAAAGTTCTAAGTCTGGGTGGACTGCTTGCGCAGTCTTTACTTGATCGGCCAGTGGCTGCACTGGCATCTCAGAGCTGGCCGTAATCACATCGCGGTAAACAATATTTTCCAGGCTCGGAGCAAATGCGTAGAGAAATCCCGACAGTGCGGAGATCACCAGCAACGGCGCCACGAAGACGCCTGCCACGGAATGCAGACGGTGGATTACGCCATAGGCGCCACCACTTTTCCGAGTTCGTGGTCGCGCAGAAATCTGAGAAGGTGCAGAATTGGTCACGCCTATTGAGTCGCTCGGGATTAGCTATTAGTTCCCTGGTGACGGCGGTGCCTGCCCCCTTTTATCCCCCAGGGATAGTTCCCAAAAAATTCAAAACTCCGACCGGCGCTAAGATTTTATAGCGCGGGCCGGAGCTTTAGAAAGGCTTCAGACTAGAAAAAGCGTGGCAGATCGATATTGAACTGCTCTGCAATCTCACGTACCTCTGGCACCTGGGACGCAAATGCCGCAGCGCCGCCGACCAGTGCGGTCAGGGAGCTAATGACGTAAACGTAGGTCAGCTTATCGAATGCAAGGGTGCCATCATTGCCCCAATCCTTCTTGATACCCCAGACGTTTTTCTGAGAATCGGAAGCATCGAGCAGATTACCGAGCTGGGACGAACCGCTGAAGTTCGAGGACAGACCGTTGTCGGTCGTGGTAGCGGTCTTCGAGTCATTGGAAGAACCAGCGGAGCTGCCGTCGTTTTCGGCGGCAATAGCTGGGGTGGCAGACAGGGCTACGGCAACAGCGGTAGCGGCAGCAACCAGGGAAGTACGAATAGCACGCATGGTTTTACTCTTTCGGTAGTAGGGAGAGATACTCACTGCACATGAGTAAGGGCACCAGCTTCCTCGCTGATGCCAAATGCAAGTCCCCAGTGGGTAACTCACGAAACTAACCGTAGCACTAGTTTGTGCGTCTGGTCGAAAGATACCTTTGCGCAAAAAGTATTAGGCGGTGGTTGCTGCGCGTTTCGCAGCGGCGCGCTTAGCAGCAACTTTGGCCACGATACGGTCGATACGCTCGCGTTCTTCCAAAAACGCCGGCGGATTAAACCCGCGCATGGTGCGCACATACGCCGGATGATTGTCCACTACAGTGCGATACCAGCCGTGGCAGGCAGCGGCGACTTGCTTGCCCGTGCAGTTGTACAACTGCGGCAGCGAGACCATATCGAGGTTGCGCGCGACCGCATCGGTTTGGTCCAGCACGTATTCCACAACATCGCGCAGATAATCCACGGTCGCCGCGGTGCGGTCTTGCAGCGCTTCCGCTAGCTGATGCACCGCAACCGGTGGGCCGTCGATAGGATAGTCCGCTTCCAACGTATGCGCATTAAAGGCATGTGGTGGTTCCACATCGTGGTTGCCGGAGGCCGCAGCGGAAATGGTGCCGGAGCGCAGACCAGAGACCAACGCCTGGCGCAGGCCGATGAGCTCTCCCACGCACCGGCCGGAGTCCACGCGGGCATCTTCAATGATGTCCCCGAGTTCCGCCAAACAATCAAAGGCTAAGTCATTGTCCCAGTCCTCGATAGCCTCAATGAGGTTTTCGATGTATTGAGCGACTTCATCCCCGATATTATAAATCTCCTGGGTTAGTTCGCGGTGCCGGAGCTCGGCGGCAATCTTGTGCATAGACTCGGCCCCTCCTTTCCGCAATTGCTAGCCCAGTAATTAGTCAAGCCTCAAAGACTTACCCTCAACTTAAACTTGAGAGTAATGGTTAACGCGACTGACTTTATTGCAGATCTTGGAAAATATCTGTTAGACACTCCGTAATTTCACAGCCAATAAACCAACCGATATTTTCCGGGGGTAAAAGCACTAGGAGCCAAAGCCCTAACGAGTATAGAGGTGATCAATCGCATCGGCATAGCGTTGCGCCACGACATTGCGCTTGACCTTCAACGTTGGGGTCAGCTCATCTTCTTCCTCGGTGAGATCCGCTTCCAAGATATAGAATTTCTTGATTCCCTCGGCATGGGAGACCGTCGCGTTGACATCATTGACTGCGTCTTGAATCTCCGCGCGCAGCTGAGGTTCCGTCGCTAAGTCCTTGATATTGCGATTTTCTGGAATATTGTGCGTGAGCTTCCAGCGCGTTAAAGCATCCGAATCCAAGGTCACCAATACGCCCACGAAAGGCTTGCCGTCGCCGACCACCATGGCTTGGGAAACCAGTGGGTGCGCACGCAAGATATCTTCCATCGGTCCGGGTGAGACATTCTTGCCGCCCGCGGTCACGATGAGATCCTTCTTGCGGCCGGTGATCATCAGCTTGCCGTTATCTAAAATCTCGCCCAGGTCGCCGGTGTTGTACCACTCGCCTTCCATGGCTTCCGCGGTAGCTTCCTCGCTATTCCAGTAGCCAGCAAAGACGGTGGGACCTTTAACCAGGATTTCACCGGCCTCATTGGTCCGCAGTGACATTCCGCCAATCGGTGGGCCGACGGTGCCAATCTGCTGGTCGTCAAAATCCACGGTGGCAGCGGCGGCGACCTCGGTCAGGCCATAGCCTTCATAAACCGGCACGCCGATGCCACGGAACCAGTGCAGCAGGTCCTGGCTCATGGCAGAACCACCGGTGATGCAATAGCGCACCGAGCCGCCCACGCCTTCGCGAATCTTGGAGTAGACCAGACGGTCAAACACGCGCTGCTTGGCCTTTTGCACCTTGGTTGGGCCCTCTTCGGTATCGAGCGCCTTGGAATATTCAATGGCTGACTGCTCTGCTTGTTCAAAAATGCCGCGCTTAATGGCAGAGCCATCCGCCGCCTTTTGCGCCGCCGAGTTGCGGACCTTTTCAAATACACGAGGCACGCCCAAAATCAGGTTCGGGCGGGAACGCTGGAACTCTACCGACAGTGAGGAGAAATCAGACCAGTGGTTCTGGGTAGCGCCACCGATGGCCACTGCCAACGACACCGCGCGGGAGAAGACGTGCGCCATGGGCAAAAATGTCAGCACGCGTGAGCCTGGAACCGCGATGGCACCAATGGGGTTGGTCAATAGCCCACGTACTTCCGCCAACCAGTTGGTGTGGGTCAAAATGCAGCCCTTGGGCTTGCCGGTGGTGCCGGAGGTATAAACCAAAGACGCTAAATCATCAGAAGAGGTCGCCGCGATGCGCTTTTCTACTTCTTCGTCTGACAGGGTGCGGCCTTCAAATTTCAAGGTATCGATAGCCGAGGAGTTAATTTCTAAAATGCGGCGCAGCTTGGAAGTGGAGCCGGCTAAAGAGGGGTTGCCCGAGGCATCGACAAGCAAATGCTGCACTAACTCCGTGTGGTCTGTGCTTTCTGTAATTGCTAATACTGCCCCGGAATCTTCTGCCATCCAGCGCACCTGCGACAGCGAGGAAGAAGGATATACCGGCACGGACGCCGCACCGGCAGCCCAGACCGCGAAATCTAGCAGCGACCACTCGTACCGGGTCTCTGAGATAATCATGACGCGATCGCCTTGCTCCACGCCCGCGGCAATAATGCCTTTGGCCACGTCATATACTTCGCGGATAAACTCTTTCGCGGTGACATTAACCCACTCATAATTAGCTGGGCGGGTAAACATCACGCCGTGCGGACGTGCCTTGGCGGTGTCCATCAAAGCGGTCAGGCAGGTCTCATTGGGCAGGATTTCAAATTCTGCCGGGGTATGGGTTTCTTGCAAAGTCACAGCTGAGCCCTTCCATATGGCTTCGAGGCGAAAATAACTCGTCCCAGCTTATCAATGCCAAAGGTGTGGCAGAATAGCGTGGTGTGACATACCGCCAATTGTTGGAAGAGCTCGCGAGCAACCACGGCATCTCCACTGGCTACTTTTCCCAAGGTGGCCCATGGATTGATGTTTCGGATGCCACGCTGGAGTACACCCTACGTGCCCTTGATGTTGATTTATCTCCCGAACCTGATGAGTCTGAGCTAACCACCCGGCTGTATTTGGACTACTTGGCGCGTGCTTCTCGCCCCCTTCCGCCTGCTGTGGTTGCTCCGGCGGGTACGGAGAAGTCCTTTGATGTCCACGTGCATGATGGCTCGTCCGCGAAAGTTCATATCGTCCTGGAGCACGGCGGGCAGCGTGAGGTTTTTCAAGACGCCAATGACACCGCGCCCGTGGACGTCGATGGCACGTTGTGGGGCGAGGCCACCTTCCACATCCCTGGGGATTTGCCGCTGGGCTTTCACCAGCTGCAGCTGCGCTCCGATGGCTTTGAGCGCGTCTACTCCTGCCCGCTGATTATCACCCCGCAGCGGTTGACCACCGCGGATAAGTACGTCGACTCTCCTGTCTCCGGGATGATGGCACAGCTATATTCCGTGCGCTCGGAGAAATCCTGGGGCATGGGAGATTTTGGCGACTTAGGCGATCTGGCAGAAATCGCGGCGAAGAAGGCCGGGGCAGATTTTCTGCTCATTAACCCCTTGCATGCGGCACAGCCGGAGCCACCGGTAGAAGATTCCCCGTATCTTCCCTCCACGCGCCGGTTTATCAATCCCATCTACTTGCGCATTGAAGATATCCCGGAGCTAGAGCTTCTCGATGCCCCCTTGCGCGCCGACGTCGCCGAAATCGCCGAAGAGTTTCGCGAACGCAATCACAGCGCCGAACCCATCGAGCGCAACCCGATTTTTGAAGCCAAGCTTGCCGTCTTGCGTGAGCTGTTCGCCTTGGAACATGCCCCGGAGCGCACGGAGCAATTTCACGAGTTCACTCGCGCTGAAGGTGAAGGTCTGGTCTATTTTGCACAGTGGTGCGCGCGCAATGAAGCCGTCTCGGGCCGGCATGCGATGGACGATGAAGAAGACCACGAACATTCCATCGCGTTTTATTCTTGGCTGCAGTTTTTATGCGATGAGCAACTGCGTACCGCGCAGCTTCGCGCCCGTAAGGCAGGAATGAAAATCGGCATCATCACCGATTTGGCCGTCGGAGTGCACCCCGGTGGCGCGGATGCGGAAATCTTAAGCGAATACTTGGCGCCGCAAGCATCGGTTGGTGCCCCGCCAGATGATTACAACCAGCAAGGCCAAGACTGGTCACAACCGCCGTGGCATCCGGTGCGCCTGGCTGAATCTGGCTATAAACCATGGCGGGAGATGCTGGCCACGGTGCTGCGCAACGCCGGTGGTGTTCGCGTGGACCATATCTTAGGGCTATTTCGCCTGTACTGGATTCCGCGCATGTCCCCGCCGACCTCTGGCACCTATGTCGCCTATGACTTTGAGGCCATGTTGGGCATCCTAGCGCTGGAAGCTGAACGCGCCGGTGCTGTGGTCATCGGCGAAGACTTAGGAACCATGGAACCGTGGATTCAAGACACCTTGCGCGAGAAGGGCTTTTTGGGCACCTCGATTGTGTGGTTTGAACGCGACCACGATGGCTCTCCCCTGCCGCAGGATAAATACCGCCCCTTGGCGCTGTCCTCGGTGGGCACCCATGATCTTCCGCCGACCTTGGCCTATCTCGGCGGTGAGCACATTACGCTGCGCGATCGCCTGGGACTATTTACCCGCCCCGTTGAGGATGAAGTGGCCGAAGATATGGCATTTCAAGCACAGGTTCTTCACCGCATGTCAGATACCGGGCTGCTGCCAGAGCGCGACTTTGCGCATCTCTCGCGCAAGGAACGCGGCAATCCCACGCAGCTGATGGGTGCCCTGCACGCGTTTATTGCCGGTACCCCGTCGGCGCTGACGTGCACCAACTTGGTGGATATGGTCGGTGATATCCGCGCACAAAACCAGCCCGGAACCACCAGTGATCTCTACCCCAACTGGTGCATTCCGCTGTGTGATTCCGAAGGACATCCCGTGCTCATTGAGCAGCTAGCAAACAATGCGCTATTTCAAGCCATCACGGCAACGAGCAAGCGCACAGTTTAGAAGATAAGCCCCCACAGCGCGGCGATGATAATGAGCACGAACATTGCCCGCAGGGTGACTTTGACCCAGGATTTTGGCAGCGCGCGCTTGCGCTTGACCACGGGAACAGGTGGCGCAGGCTCCGGAACGGCGGTTTCCTCTTTAACCGGTTCTTCCTGCGTATCGCGTTCTGGATCCCACAGGCCTTCGCGGGGGTCGTAGCTAGGGTCTAGGTTAAAAGGCAAAATATCATCGAAGCCAACCCGTTCCGCATTCTTGTCCTCAGCAGGTTCGTGAGCTTGCTCGCGCGAGGGGCGGGCGGAGGAATTCTCAGGGTTGGAATCCGGGTTCGGTTCTGACGTTGACACGTCTTTCATTCTAGCCCGTGACCGTCGAATCAGACGAAACTACGCGGCGGATCACTTTGCCCAGCAGGTCTATTACGAGCATCAACACCCAGGCCAGCACCACCAGCGCGGGAATGCCCACCAAGATGATCGTGCCCATCTGCTGCCACACGGCCGCTGCGACAAAAGGCTGCGTGAGCGCGTCGCTAAAATTCCTAAACCATTCCATCCCGGATGACTTTAGCTGACATATGCGCCAAAACCGCTAAACTGAGTGACCATGTCTACTGTGCTCGTTCATGCTCCAGCGGGAATCTATCAAGGTCTAAGTCGCGATGGCGTCAACTACTTTCATTCCATTGATTTTCTGGATTTAGAATCTCGCTTCGCCCCTGCTCACCCAGCAGCATTTGAGCCACAGCGCGAGTTCGATGCCACCGTGATGCGCCCAGACGAAGTCGCATTGAGCATCACCACGCCGGAAGATTCCCGGCCAGGTTCGGATCATCCCGTGGTGGTCTATATCCACGGCGGCCGCTTTGAATCCGGCACGCATGAAGATCCACGCGCCGAAGGCACCGCCAATGCCTTGCAAGGAGTAGTCCAAGTCCAACTGGGCTATCGCGTGGGATTTGAAGGTTTTGTTCAGTTTCCCGGCGATGAACCGCACGCTTACCGCGGTATCGATGATTGCCAAATCGGGCTGGAGTGGGTGCAGAAAAACATTGAAGCCTTCGGCGGGGATCCCACCAATGTCACCATCATGGGCCAATCAGCCGGTGCCACCACCGCGCTGTGGTTAATGCGCAAAGACCACTACCGCGGCAGCTTTCGCCGCGTAGTCGCCATGTCACCGTGCTACCCGCGGCATTCTTTCCAGCAACGCAAAGGCACCTTGCGCACCTTCTTCGGCAAACCGATTACGCGCAGGTCCTTTGAAAAGGCCTCCGACAAGCGCTTGCGCCGGACTTTTAAGATGTTTCGCACCCGCTATATTTTGGACATGGCTTTAGGCCCAGCACCGTTTGATCCTGATGAGCTTGCCGATGTCCCCGTGCTCTTAGCCTCCACGCGCGATGAGTTCTACCACGACATTGGTGGTAAATGGGCAGATAATCTGCGCGATAGCGCGTTTAAGCGATGGATTATTAAAAAGACGTCCATCTTGATGGGCCTGCGCAAAGAATCCTATGACCTGTGGAAGTATGCCGCCGATAAAATCGATCCAGAGCACACCATGGGCCGCAGCATTGGTGATACCCAAATTCGCCGCTGGGTCGCGTGGGCTGGCGATAGCGCACCGGGTGATACCTGGATGTTGGAATTTACCAAGTCCACCAAACCGGCACTGCACTGTGATGAGCTGCGCTATATCTTCGGCGTGCACACCGTAGATATTCGCGATGAGAAAAAGGCCGAGACCTCGCGCATTCTCAATGACTGGGTGCAGTCATTTATTAAAACCGGTGAGCCCAAGGGCCTTCCTCAGTACCGCGCGCAGTCAGAAGATGACTCGCGCACGGTGATGTGCTTCAACCTGCAAACGGGTGAATGCACACTCGAGCCAGGCACGCTGGACTATCTCTACCCGGCTTATCCCATGGACTTAGACGAGATGGGGTTCTAGCTTTCTAAAAGCGCTGCCCGCAGCCGGTCGAAGGCTAGTTCTTCCACCATCCACGGAGAAAATACGCCGGGGACAGCATCAACGGCAGAGATCACTTTGTCGATATCGACCCACACCATGGAATCTACTTCGGCCGGGTTGGGTTCAAACTCGGCATCGGCAGCAAGCTCGGTGATAAAGACCGGGCAGATTTCATTTTCTACAATGCCCGAAGAATCCACAGCGCGGTAGGCGAAATCTGGCAGGACTTCTACCGGCTCCGACAGATCATCGGCGTTGATGCCCAATTCGAAGGTGGCGCGGCGGTACACCGCATCCACATTGCTTTCGCCTGGAGCGGGGTGGCCACAAAACGAGTTGGTCCACACTCCCGGCCAAGTCTGCTTGGTCAAAGCCCGGCGCGTCAGCAGCAGCTGGCCATCACGGACGAGCCATGCGGAAAAGGCGAAGTGCAACGGCGTATCAGCGGTGTGTACAACCACTTTGTTTTCTGTTCCGGCGGGCTGGCCATTCTCGTCGGCGAGAACGACGACGTCTTCGGAACCTTCTGGAGTAATTTGTTCTTGCATTAGAGAGTCAGTGATCCTTCCCAGACGACATTGCCGATTTTCAAACGAGCATTCCACAAATTACCCGGCGCGACATCAAAGCGATACTGCAAATTGGTGGAAGCGCCAGCACCTAATGGTCGATCCAGACCGGGTGCGACGATATTGGTGTTGACATCCGGGTCATAAGGCAGCAGATCCACGCTGGTCCAGCCCCCATTGCCATCGGCTACTTCCAAGGTAGGGTCTTTAATGGAATCCGCAGGCAAAGGTAAGTCAGTGTCATTGCGCACCCTGATGGTCACAACCGAACCCGAAGTATTGTCCTGGTACGCTCCCTGGTTCCACCAGGTCACGCCATAGCCCTCGTCTTTGACCGGTTCACTCAGATCACCGGTGATCCGCTGCTCATCAGTGTCTTCTGGTTGGTATTTAGGTACCTCTGAAGTGCTGACAACTAAGTCCTCATCCGAGCCCAATCCACTCGGGTTGGGATCAAATAATGAGCAGCCGGCGAGGGCTACGCCCGCGATACTTACGCTGGCAATGGCGGATACAATGGCGCGGGATGATGGCACTTGAGGATCTGTTCCCTTCTGACATGACTCAAACTTCTTAGACCGCAGCTTAGTCTACCTACTCACAAATCAGGGCATCGTTTGTACAAAGATGGCATACTTTCCTGTCTGGATATCCCCATGTCTGAAATCAAATCTCTGGAGTATTAGTTCGTGAATTCTCTGGCCAAAATTTTAAAAAATGCGCAAGCATTATGGCCCTTTTATATCGGCGTCATCATCACCTCAGCAATTGGTGCTGCTTTAGCGCTCGCCTCCCCGTTCATCGTCCGTGAAGCAACAGACACCATCGTCTCCGCCTTGCGCGGTGATGAGATCATTCGCACGGCTCTGACCACGGTCTTGGGCTTTGCGTTATTGCTGTTGCTTGCCGATGCCTTAAACGGCGTTGTTAGAAACGTCGGCGGATATATCGGTGACGTGATGATCTCGCGCTTGCGACAGATTTTGTCCACGCGCTATTACGCCAAGCTGCTGAGCTTGCCGCAGGGATATTACGATAACCAGGTCACGGGCACCATCATTGCGCGACTTGATCGCTCAATCATGTTCATCACCCAGTTCTTACAGTCTTTTGCCAATAACTTCTTCACGATGCTCATCCAGGTCATCGCGATTTTGGCCATCACGGCCTTTTACTATTGGCCACTGGCTATCTTGTTGGCGATCCTCTTCCCCATCTATATGTGGCTGACGGCGCTGACTTCCAGGCGCTGGTTGAAGTATGAAAAGACGAAAAATGAGCACATCGACGTAGCCAATGGCCGCTTTGCCGAGGTCGTCGGCCAGATGAAGGTTGCAAAGTCTTTCGTCGCCGAGGTCCGTGAGCTTGATGTCTTCTCCAAGCATTACCGCGAATATGTCTCCACCACACGCCCGCAGTCGCGCTGGTGGCACACGATGGATACCTTCCGCAGCTTGGCGATGGCCGTGGTTTTCTTCGGCATCTACGCCGTTATTTTCTGGCGCACCCTCGAGGGCCATTTCTCCATCGGTGACATGGTCATGCTCATTCAAATGGTCACCATGGCCAAGCAGCCGGTGTTCATGATGAGCTGGATGGTCGATTCCGCCCAGCGCGCTATCGGCGGCTCGCGCGAGTACTTCCAGGTCATGGAACACGACGTGGAACCTACCGTCGATCAAACACTTATCGATGCCACCCGCGCGATTAATGAACCAGAGCTCGATACCTCGCAGGTGCAGCCACTACCGCTTCCCGATGACGTTTCCGAGCCCATCTTCGAATTCGACGATGTGACCTTCGCGTACGAAGAAGACAAGCCGGTCATCCAAAGCGTGAGCTTTACAGCGCACCGGGGCGAAAAGGTCGCACTCGTCGGTGAATCCGGCGGCGGCAAGTCCACCCTGGTCAACTTGATGTTGGGCCTGTATCAGCCCAGCCATGGCACGCTCAATGTCCTAGGACATAATGCCAATGACTTAACCACCGCGCGGTTGCGCGCATCCGTCGGCGTGGTCTTTCAGGAGGCCTTCTTATTCTCCGGCTCGATTCGAGAAAATATTGCTTACGGCAAACCCGATGCCACCGAGGAGGAAATCCTCGAAGTCGCCAAACGCGCTAATGCCCACGAGTTCATCCAGGCCTTCCCGCAGGGCTATGACACCATCATCGGTGAGCGCGGCCTGCGCCTATCCGGTGGTCAGAAACAGCGCGTCGCCGTCGCTCGCGCCATGCTCAAAGACGCGCCCATTTTGGTACTCGATGAAGCAACCTCGGCGTTGGACACCAAGTCGGAGCGCGCTGTGCAGGCTGGTTTAGAAGAGCTGATGAAAGATCGCACGACGTTGATCATTGCTCACCGCCTGTCCACCATCGCGAATGTCGACACGATTATCACCCTGGATAAGGGCGCGGTGGATGAGAAGGGCTCGCCGGCGCATCTTTCCACCACCGGTGGTATCTACGCACAGCTGCTCCAATTGACTGCGTCAACGTCCGAGGCTGACCGGGAGCGGTTGAAGAAATTCGGCTTTTCTCACGAGACTGAATCCAGAACCGAAGAAGAGGTTACTGAGGACTAGGGTGGAAACTATGAAGTTTCCTACTCAAGATGAATTACGTGCCCGCTTTACCCGCAAATGGACTCAGTTTGAACCGGATGTTTTGCCCCTGTTTATTGCTGAGTCCGACTTTCCCACCGCGCCAGCTGTAAAAAAGGTCCTGCTCGACTACACCGAGCGCGAGTGCTTTGGCTACAGCCCTGCCCCAGGCGCAGTCGGCCTTGGTGATGCCGTCGCGGATTTCCACGAATCCCGCTATGACTGGCGCCCCGATCCCAAGAAGGTTTTCTGGATTGGTGACGTCGTCCGCGGACTCTTACTCGGCATCCAATACTTCACGCGCCCGGATTCCCCCGTGGTTGTCCCGCTTCCGGCCTACCCACCATTTCTGGAATTGCCGGAGACCGCAGGCCGTGAGCGCATCGATGTCGGCGTAACACCATCGAATGGTGATGTGCAGCCCGGTGAGAAGCCACGGCTAGACCTCGAAGCCATTGAGCACGCCTTTGCCGATGGCGCCGGATCTATTTTGCTGGCCAATCCTTTTAACCCGCTGGGCTATGTCTTTGATGAAGACCACCTGCGCGAACTCGTTGCCCTGGCAGATAAATATGATGCGCGCATTCTCTCCGATGAAATTCACGCACCGCTAGTTCTTAACGGCCAACACATCTCGATTGCCGGTTTGTCTGACACCGCAGCGCGCGTGACCATGACGATAACCGCCACCTCTAAGGCATGGAACTTCGCCGGACTCAAGTGTGCGCAGATCATCTTCTCCAATGACAAAGATGTCGAAACCTGGAATTCTCTTCCCCACGTGGCACAAGATGGCGTGGGCACCTTAGGCATCATCGCCGCCGAGGCCGCCTACCGCGATGGCATCTCCCACTTGGATGAAGAAGTCGAGTATCTTCGCACCACCCGCGACTGGTTGGTCGAAGAACTGCCAAAGCGCATTCCGGGCCTTATTACCTCCAAGCCCGACTCGACCTATTTAATGTGGCTGGATTTCCGCAATACCGCAATCGGGGAAAAGGAATACCCCGCAGCCTGGCTCGTGCAACATGCGCGCGTGGCATTTAACGAAGGCGTGACGTTCGGCGAAGGCTTTACTGGCCAAGCACGCTTGAATTTTGCGACCTCACCGGAGATTCTCGAAGAAGCAATTGACCGCGTAGCACAGGCTATTGCCAAGGCTGACGCCTAGAAAATATTGCTATCTCATACTACGGAATGTAATATCCCACCCACTGACTAAGCGTGAATTTATTCGCGCTTATTTAATTTCATCTGTTCGCTATCAACCCAAAGGACGGGCACTTTAATGTCTGATACCGTCGCGTCTCCAGCCGCGAAGTCTAAGATGCCTTCGCCGTTGCTTACCATCGGCATTGCCTCGTTAACCCTGTTTTCGATGTTCTTTGGTGCCGGTAACCTTATTTTCCCACCGATGGTGGGCGTAAGCTCCGGTACCAACTTCTGGCCTGCAATCATCGGCTTCCTCATCGCCGGTGTGCTGCTACCAGTAGCAGCCATTGTGGCAATTGCCATCTCGGGTTATAGCGTGCGTGACTTGGCTTCTCGCGGCGGCGCCTTATTCGGTGTCATTTTTTCCGTCATGGCATACCTGTCCATCGGTGCTTTCTACGCGCTACCGCGTACTGGTGCCGTTGCCATGGAAACTGCGGTGACCCCGTTAGTTGGTTGGGAAGGCACAGCGGCCAATGGCATTTTCAATGTCATCTTCTTCGGCATTGCCCTCCTGCTGTCCTGGAAGCAAAACTCCGTCATTGACATCCTGGGACGCTTTTTAACCCCAGCGCTGGTCATCCTGCTGATCGCGTTGATCTCACTGGCAATCTTCAACTATGAGCGCATCCCTGGCGTACCGACGGAAGAATACGCCTCTAGCCCCACGGTCACTGGCCTCTTTGAGGGCTACAACACCATGGACGCCATCGCCGGTTTGGCCTTCGGTATCGTCATCATTGGTTCCCTGCGTGCCAAAGGTTTTGGCAGCGGCGGTACCTTGATCCGCTCGACCATTATCACCGGGATTATCGCCGGCATCCTGCTGGCTGCCATCTACCTAGGCCTGGGCTACATGGCGCAGACCGTTCCGAATGGTCAGTCATATGACTCCGGCGCGCAGCTGCTGGCGGACTCCGCCAACCTCACCATGGGCACCCCAGGTCAGACCATCTTTTCCTTGATCGTCATCTTGGCGTGCTTGACCACCGCGGTCGGTCTGATTTCTGCCACCTCGGCGTTTTTCAACACTTTGGTTCCGAAACTGAACTACCACACCTGGGCGATCATCTTCACGGTCTTGTCCATCGCGATCGCATTCCGTGGCCTCGATGCGGTTATGGCCGTGGCAGTACCGTTCATTACCTTCTTGTACCCACCCGCAATCACCTTGATTGTGCTCACCTTGGTACAACCTCTGGTGCGCAAAGTCGTCGGATTCTACTGGACTTACCGTCTCGCTCTGTGGGCATCCGTTGTCTGGTCCGCCCTGACAACCATTGCAGCCCAGGGCTGGGGAACAAATATCCTCGAGCCAGTGTTGAACCTATCGCCGGGTCAGGATTTGGACCTAGGCTGGATTGCTCCCACGTTTATCGTGCTGCTTATCGGTGTCATCATTGACATCGTCACGAAAAGCTCACGACGCGAGGAGCACAAGGCCCCGTATTCTGACTAGAACTTAAACGCTTACAAGGCTTTATTCTCCTGCCCCGCAGCCTGGAAAGGTATTTCCAGATAGCGTGGGCAGGAGAATTTGTTTTTGTCCCCTCGAAAATATTTGTTGGAGAAGATTTTAAATGACCGAACCGACTAGCACGTCGCGCGCACACCTATCTGTCCTGGATTTTTGCACCATCTACGAGGGTGAAACTCCACAAGCATCCATCGAGCACTCGGTGGATCTCGCGCAACGCGCAGAGGAATTAGGTTATTCCCGCATCTGGTACACCGAGCACCACAATATGCCATCGATCAGCTCCTCTAGCCCTGCCGTGCTGATTGCGCACATCGGCGCTAAGACCAACTCCATTCGCTTGGGTGCCGGCGGAGTCATGCTGCCCAACCACGCGCCATATGTCATCGCTGAACAGTTCGGCACCTTGGAAGAGATGTACCCAGACCGCATTGATCTGGGCCTAGGCCGCGCGCCAGGTACAGACGCACAAACCCTCGGTCGTGCACTGCGGCGCGACTTCAACGCCGCGGAGCAATTCCCCGACGATGTTCGTGAGTTGCAGGCGTATTTGGCGGATAAGTCTCCTATCCCTGGCGTGCAGGCGGTTCCAGGTGCTGGCACCAATGTCCCGCTGTACATTCTAGGCTCCTCGATGTTTGGCGCCTCCTTAGCCGCAAAGTACGGCCTGCCTTATGCCTTTGCCTCCCACTTCGCGCCGACGCACTTGGAGCAGGCAACCCGCTACTACCGCGAGAATTTCCAGCCCTCTGAGGTACTCGCCGAGCCTTATGTCATCGCTGGCGTCAACGTCACCGGCGCCAAGACAAAGGAAGCAGCCGATGAGCTCTTTGAACAGGTCTGCTTCAACCGCGTGCGCAGCATGGTCGGCCGCGGCCGCTACCTCACCGATGAGCAGGTAGAACAAATCGTCGCATCCCCACAGGGACAGCAGATTCTGGATATGCTCAGCTACTCCGCTATTGGTACCGAAGAGCACATCCGTGAATACCTCACGCACTTCCAGGAGCTCGCCAGCGCCGACGAGCTCATGATTTCTGTTCAGGCCACATCCCGTGAGACCACCTTGGAGGGTCTCGATATTTTGGCGCGCGCATGGGAGCTGGATCCAGCTCGTACTGCTGGCCGTCCAGGCAGCAACTAGAAACTTTCCACGCGAAAAGTCAACACTTATCGCCCCACCCCACTTCGTTTAATGGGGGCAAGGAAAACGAAGTGGGATGGGGCGTAAGTTTTCTACCCAGCAGGAATTTCAATCGTTAAGAAATTGCCAGCGAACAGGCATGTTCCAGACATTGAAATAAATAAAATAGATTGTAGTCAGCGCCGGTGGGTGTACCCAGTTGTCAAAGGCTGTGGGAATCTACACCCTGCTTCCAAAGTTGTGTTGGAGTTCCGATAAGGTAGTGAGGTGACGATCTCAGCATCGTCGACTTCTATGTATATATCTTCACAACTCTAAACTGCCATCTGGAGAAGTACTATCTATACAGCCGAAAAACTTACTTATCAGCGTTTTTAGCTAAACAGTTTTCTCGTGATAACTGCCGTGTCACGGGAGTAGCTTTGCACTGTTTCTATAGCAAACGCATTTTTTATTACACACTGCCACATAAGCTATTGGTGACGACTTTCTGCGGAAAGTCGATTTACCTATTTGCGAAATCCTAAACCCTGCCTAATTAGGTCAGGCCCCGAAAACTATTAGAGGAGCCACTTTCGATGTCCGCCCGCCGTGCGCCTCAGCAGCACATCAAAATTGCCGAACACCTACGAAATAAAATTCTGTCGGGTGAGATACCAGCGGGTAGCCTGTTGCCATCGGAAGCCGAACTCTGCGAGGAGTTCGATACCTCGCGCGGACCCGTCCGGCAAGCATTAGCGTCCTTGCGCACAGAAGGCGTCATTTCCTCGGGTCGCGGACGGCGTTCGGTAGTCCTGCCGCACGAGAAGACCGAAACTTTTGAAACTTTTATTTCCAACCACGATTGGATTGAATCCAACGGTTGGGAACCTAGTTCCAAGACCTTGTGGATGGCGCGCTGCCCCGCTCCGGCGGAAGTCGCCAAAATGCTGACTATTAACGAAGAAGACCCGGTTGTCTACCTACACCGTGTTCGTTACGCCAATGGCAGCCCGATTGCTATTGAGCGCAGCTACTTCACTCTCCCAGTGGGCAAGCACGTGTTGTATATGGATCCCGATCAGGGCTCCTTGCACGCGAAGCTTCGCGATGTCGGGATCGGCCTAGATCACGGCCGCCGCGAAATGTTCGGTCAAGCAGTCAGCGAAGAAGAGGCTCAGCTTTTAGACATTGAGCCAGGCGCCTTGGCGATGATGTCCAAGTTGTTGCTTTCAGATCATAATGGCACCCCGATTGAGTACACGGAAATGCTGCACATTTTTGAAGGCTTGACCATTACTTATAACTACATCGCGGGCACGCCATCACCGCTGAATCTTTCCATGCGTCATTCCCAGCGCTTTACGAGCTAGGTAGATTCCACTTTTTCTCAGGCATTCGTTACTCTGCCTATATGAGATCGCCCACTAGAAGTCTGCGACGGCTTCTACATCTCCCCGCCTGCGCGCTGATAACAGCCACTGTTTTGACTGGATGCGCAGCGGGGCATACTGCTGTTGTCAATCCACAAGACTCAGATGCCGCAGCAATTACCATTGCGATGACCTCGGCTGCCACCTCGTTGGATTTCACAACCACCGGTGGTGCCGCAATTCCGGCGGCACTCATGGACAATGTCTATGAAACGCTGGTGACCATCGACCCAGAGTCCGGCGATATCATCCCCCGCTTAGCTAGTTCGTGGGATACCTCCGAGGATGCCACGACCTATACTTTCCACCTGCGCGATGATGTGGAATTTTCCAACGGAGATAAATTCACCGCCGAGACCGCGAAATTTTCCATCGACTACGTCCAAAATGAGTGGTCGAATGGCATCGCTGCACAGATGGAACCGGTCGAATCGGCCGAAGTCATCGATGACTACACCTTAGAAGTAACGCTTAGCCAACCATCGCAGTCTTGGTTGTGGAATATGTCTACGGCGATTGGGGCGATGATGACGCCTGGGGGCATCGACAAGCTAGCAACAGAACCCGTAGGCACGGGTCCCTATGAACTTGGGCGATTTGCCACGGGTGAATTTATCGCGCTCGAGCCCAATACCAATTACTGGGGCGAGCATGCCGACTCGCCCGTGACCATTTCTTATTATCCGGATGCTTTAAGCTCGATTAATGCCTTGCAGGCCGGCCAAGTTGATGTGGTCTGGGGCATGCAAACTCCGGAGCTGCTGAACACCCTGCCGGAAGATTTCGACGTCGAGGTGGGCACCACCAACGGCGAAATTTTGCTGTCGATGAACAATAACGCAGCGCCTTTCGATGACCCTAAGGTCCGCCAAGCAGTCTCTTATGGCGTTGACCGCGAGGCGATTAATGACGTGGTCTGGGAAGGCCTCTCCGAAGATACCGGGGGGCAACCTGTGCCGCCGACTGACCCGTGGTTTAGTGAGAAGAACTTCTACGAGTTCGATCCCGCCAAGGCACAGCAGCTGATGGAAGAAGCGGGTGCTGTCGGAACTGACCTGACCTTGACGCTGCCCACGGTGCCCTATGCCCAAATTGCTTCGGAGCTTTTGTATTCCCAGCTGACGGAGATTGGCTTTGATGTCACCTTGGAATCGGCAGAATTCCCCGCGGTGTGGCTGGGCCAGGTCATGGGCGCGCAGGATTATCAGATGTCTTTGATCTCGCACGTGGAACCACACGATATCCCGGTGCTTTTTGGAAACCCCGAGTATTACTTGGGCTATGATTCCGCGCAGACCCAAGAGCTATTAGCCGCTGCGGATGCCGCGGATTCCCCGGAGCGTTACCACGAGCTGATGAAAGAGGCCGTGGACGTCATCATGGATGATGCTGCGGCGCTGACCTTGATGAACATGCCCAATATCGTCATCTCTGACCCTGGCATTTCTGGCCTACAGGTCAATGCGGTTACTGACGCCGTGGTATTGCGCAGTCTCAACGCGGAGGATGCCTCATGACAATCCTAAAGGTACTTCTTCGCTATGTGCTTACGCTTTTTACCGCATCTATTCTGATCTTTTTGCTCATGCGCGCAGTGCCCGGCAACCCGGCGCGCGTGGCTTTGGGTGTCAACGCCACCGATGAGTCCGTGGCGGAGCTAACCACCGCGATGGGACTCGACCGCCCGCTGCTGGTGCAATACGGCGATTGGATGGGAGGGTTGCTCACCGGTGATTTCGGGACCTCGCTGTCTTCGCAACAAGACATCACGGCGCAGGTGCTCGACCGCGCGCAGGTCTCGCTCATCCTCGTGGTGGCGGCGTTGCTTTTGGCGTTGGTCATCGCCATTCCCATTGGCATGTGGACCGCGCGTCGCTCGCGGCATATCGATGCTTCCATCGTTGCCGCTATCACCCAGCTGGGCATTGCTATTCCCAGCTTCCTCGTCGGCATTGGTTTAACCGCGTTCTTCGCGCTTAGTTTGGGCTGGTTGCCGGCCAATGGCTGGTCGCCGCCGAATCAGGGGTTCGGCGCTTTCCTCTCGCACTTGATCCTGCCCGTGATTGCTCTAGCCTTGGTTCAAGGTGCAATTTTAAGCCGCTATGTGCGCTCGGCGATTTTGGATGTTCTTAACCAAGACTTCATGCGCACCGCCCGTGCCCTGGGCCAATCTCCCGGCCAGGCGCTGTGGCGGCACGGACTGCGCAACGCTGCCCTGCCGGTGTTGACGGTAGCGGGCGTGCAATTTACCACGCTCATTGTCGGCGCCGTGGTCATCGAAGCAGTCTTTGTCATTCCTGGCCTCGGCACCATGCTTCTCGATGCCGTCTCCGTCCGCGATGTCACCACCGTCCAATCCTTGGTCATGCTGCTGGTGGCGTTTACCCTAACAATTAATGCGCTCACGGATGCCGCCTACCGCATTATTGATCCCCGCCTGCGCGAAGGAGCACAATCATGAGTTTGCTGCGACGTCTTTCGCCTAGCGGGTGGCTAGGCCTTCTCATCGTCGGCGCCACCATTGTTATCGCCCTGCTGTCTTTGGTGTGGACTCCCTATGACCCGCTATTGGCCATGCCGGCCGAGCGCCTGCAAGGCAGTAGCGCTGAGCACCTGCTGGGCACCGACCGCTTTGGCCGCGACGTGCTCTCACGTCTGATGGTCGGCGCGCAGATGACGCTCTTTGTCGGCATCATCGCCGTTGCTATCTCTGCCCTTGTCGGCATCCCGCTGGGTATTGCCGCCGGCATGCGCCGCGGCACGTTCCTCGATTCACTAGTCATGCGCACCGCCGACTTGCTGCTCGCCTTCCCCGCGCTGCTGCTCGCTATTATCGCTGGTGCCGTGTGGGGCCCGTCCACGCTGACCGCGATGATCGCCATCGGTGTCGCAGGAATTCCCTCTTTCGCACGCGTCGCCCGTTCAGGCACCTTGCAGGTCATGTCCCAGGACTTCATCGCCGCAGCACGGGTGTCCAAAGTATCGGAGTTGGGCATTGCTCTTCGCCACGTCTTTCCCAATATTTCCGGCCTGGCCATTGTGCAAGCTTCCGTTTACTTTGCGCTCGCCATCTTGGCCGAGGCTGCGCTGAGCTACCTCGGTTTGGGAACCGCTCCCCCGGCCGCATCCTGGGGTCGCATGCTCCAAGATGCTCAATCGCTGCTCACCGTCCAACCTAGCTTGACGTTGTGGCCAGGTCTAGCAATCGCGCTGACGGTTTTAGGCTTTAATTTGCTTGGCGATGCCCTCCGCGACGTTTTAGATCCGCGCCATCACACCACAAGGAATTGATCATGGCTGATGCACCCCTTTTGCAGATCTCCAATCTTCAGGTCACCACGGAGTCCACCACCTTGGTGGACAATATCTCGGTGGAGATTCCCCGCGGCGGCCGCGTTGGGCTGATTGGTGAATCCGGATCCGGAAAATCACTGACGGCACTTTCGATCATGGGCCTTTTGCCCCACGGCGTTCAGGCCCAGGGCTCGATTACTTTTGCCGAGCAGCAGATTTTAGGCCTGCCTGACCGGCAGATGCGCAAGCTGCGCGGGTCGAAGATTGCCATGATCTTCCAAGAGCCCATGAGCGCGCTGGACCCGCTAATGAAAATTGCGAAGCAGATTCCCGCGTCGTCCACACGCACTACTCGCCTGTTGGAAGAAGTCGGGCTCGATTCGTCGTTTGCTAACCGCTACCCGCACCAATTATCGGGTGGGCAGCGCCAGCGCATCATGATTGCCATGGCACTCGCTCAAGACCCAGATCTGCTCATTTGTGATGAGCCCACCACCGCACTCGATGTGACAACGCAGGCAGAGATTCTCGCGCTCATCGAAAAGCTTGTTGCCACCCGTGGTCTGTCCTTGTTATTTATTACCCACGACCTCGATGTGGTCAAGCGCATGTGCACCCATACCGTGGTGCTGCGCGCCGGAAAAATCGTCGAATCCGGCACCACCGCCGAGATTTTGCAGAACCCCCAGCATGCGTATACCCAAGAACTCATCGCCGCGTGTGAACTTGGTGCTGCGACTACCGATGATGCCCCAGCCACCGAAGTGGCGATACGCGTGGATGATGTCAGCAAGGTCTACGGCGCCAAAACCGCCGTCAACAAGGTCTCTGTCTCCATTCCACGCGGTAGCCGCTGGGGTTTGGTCGGCGGATCCGGCTCAGGTAAAAGCACGCTGATCAAAATGATCGCGGGGCTGACCGCGCCGACCTCGGGCGATATCGACGTGGCTGGTTCTGTCCAAATGGTCTTTCAAGACCCACAAGGCTCACTCGATCCGCGCATGTCCGTGGGCAAAATTATCGCCGAGGGCTTGCCCGATAAAAATGGAGCCACGGCCAAGGTCGCCGAGGTGCTGCGTGCCGTTGGTCTGAAGCCCGAGCATGCCTCGCGCTATCCGCATGAGTTTTCCGGTGGGCAGCGCCAGCGCATTTCCATTGCGCGCGCGATCATTGGCCAGCCAGATATTTTGCTTGCCGATGAGGCCGTCTCCGCCCTCGATGTTTCCGTACGCGCGCAAATCCTTGAGCTGTTAAACCAGCTGGTGGAGGAATTCGGCTTTACATTGTTGTTTATCTCCCATGACCTTGGCGTGGTGCGGCAATTGTGCACGCATGTCGCCGTCATGCACGAGGGAGAAATTATTGAACAGGGCGCTACCGCAGATATTTGGCAGAACCCGCAGTACAGCTACACCCAGACATTGTTGTCTGTGGTCTAGCGCTGTGGTTTAGCTCGAGTACACATCCAATAAGTACGACCCATCGAGCAAGTGCTCTTCTTCGTATTCGAAGACAGCAAAGGCTTCTTCCAAGGAAGCCATCTCCGAAGCCTGGGTTCGCTCTTGCGACGAGGCACGGTGATTAAAGAAGTTCATGAGCGTAGACCCACTTTCACGTCGAGCAATACGACAAAGTTCGACACACCAGCATAGCTTACATCGATGGAATTTTCCTAGCCCATAGTATCCCACAAACTTGCGAATCGTTCTACTATCAAGTTATGCCCACTGATACCGTCTTAGATGGCTATAGCCTAAGTGAACAGCACCTCATCGATCACGAATTCTTACAGCTCGGCTCTGCCCTATCCACGCAGACTCCCATCCTGCTCATTCTGTTAGCACTCGGGGTGTTAGGGCTCATTGCCGCCGCCATCATGACGGCACTCGGTACCGGCACTAAAACACAGCGAATCTCCCTAGCGGTGCTATCCATGGTTTCTATCGCATCCAAGTACCTCTGGGTACCGCTTGCCACGAGCATAAAATTCTCCGACGCGCAGCTGCTCTGGTACTCGCTCAAAGTCTATTCCGGCTACTGGCAAGGAGTCAGCTTGTTGGTCATCATGCTGGAGATTATCGCCGTGGCAGTGATAGCCATCGCGGCGCGGGCGCGGTGACTGTTCTCCCACACTTGGGCGTAAAAATTGCCCTACTCAGGGAATACCGGAATAATAGGCAGGCCTCAATAATTTTGTTATTTTTGTAATCGATCTTCTAAGGATCTTTATGAGCGATAAAGCATCGCAACCTCCAAGTACCGGCGGTCGGAGAACGACCGTCGGAATTTATCCCCATGACATGCACCCAGGCCTTGTCCCGGGTATTCCCGTCGAAGAACAGCGCAACCGTTTCGGTATTGATCGCGTTATCTTCTCCGTCACCGCGGTGCTGATTGTCGGCTTCATCATCTGGGGCGTCACGCGCCCCGATCAAGTCTCAGCCGCCTCATCCACCGCTTTTGGTTGGGCTATTACCAATGCCGGCTGGCTGTTGAACTTTACGATGATCATGGCGATCATCGTCATGGCCTACGTTGGCTTTTCTAAGCTCGGCCGCATCAAACTCGGTAAAGATGACGAGGAGCCGGAATTTAGCCGCTTCTCCTGGGTTGCCATGATGTTCGGCGCAGGCATCGGCGTGGGTCTGTTCTTCTACGGCCCGTCCGAGCCACTCGCGTATTACATCACTCCCCCACCACACACCGTCGAAGGCAGCTCCGTGGAAGCCTTGCACCAGGCCATGGCGCAAGCACACTTCCACTGGGGCATGTCCCCATGGGCAGCGTATGCGCTTGTGGGCGCCGCCATCGCGTACTCCTCGTACCGCCGCGGCCGCGTCACTTTGATCTCCTCGATCTTCAAGCCACTATTTGGCTCCAAAGACACCGATGGTCCTTTGGGCAAATTGATTGACATCCTCGCGCTAATTGCCACGCTCTTTGGTACTGCAGCTACCTTGGGTGTCTCCGCTGTCCAGATTGGCGAGGGCGTGGAAATCGTCTCCGGCGCAGGACCTGCGACCAACACCACGCTGGTCATCATCATCGCGGTACTCGGCATTGGCTTTATCATTTCCGCAGTCTCCGGTGTCGCGCGCGGTATTCGCTACCTGTCGAATATCAACATTTCGCTCACGCTGGCGTTCATTTTCTTCGTCTTCGCGGTGGGACCAACCTTGTTGCTACTCAACTTGGTTCCTTCCGGCATCTTGACCTACATCGACGAGCTCTTGCCGATGATGGCCAAGTCACTGTCATGGGGCGATGAAACCATCGAGTTCCAATCCATCTGGACTGCCTTCTACTGGGCATGGTGGATTGCCTGGACCCCATTTGTGGGCATGTTCGTGGCACGTATTTCCCGCGGCCGCACGCTGCGTGAATTTACGGCCGTGACCGTCTTCGCACCGACCATGATTTTGGTCTTGGCGTTTACCGTCTTCGGCGGCACCGCCATTACCTTCCACCAGCAGGGTGTTGAAGGCTTCGACGGTGAATCCGGCGGCGAAGCAGTGCTCTTTGCAATGTTCCAGAACCTGCCGCTGGGCCAGATCACACCGTTTATCCTGCTGATTGTGCTGGCCATCTTCTTTATTACCTCTGCGGACTCCGCATCGGTAGTCATGGGCACCATGTCGTCGAAGGGCAACCCAGCGCCGAATAAGCTGCTGGTTGTCTTCTGGGGTCTGTGCATGATGGGCATCGCGATTGTCATGCTGCTGACCGGTGGCGAAGATATTCTGTCGGGTCTGCAGAACCTGACCATTTTGTCGGCGCTGCCCTTCAGTGTGGTCTTGCTGATCATGATGGTCGCGTTTGTGAAAGACCTACGCGCGGACCCCATGTTTATCCGCCGTACCTATGCGCAGACCGCCGTGGCGAATGCCGTAATTCGCGGTTTGGAAGAGCACGGCGATGACTTCGAGTTCACCGTCAGCCCCGCCGAAGAAGGCCGCGGCGCGGGTGCTGATTTCGACTCCACGTCGGAGCGCTACACCGAATGGTACAAGCGCACCGATGAAGACGGTGACCACGTCGATTATGACTTCGACACCGGCGAATGGGCCGATGGTTACGAAGAAGAGAAAGAGGAAAAGGACAAGAAGGACTAGTCCTCCGGAGCCTTTACTGGGTCCCCAGCTTTCGCACTAGGGCTGCCCGTCTGCACTGCAGTACGGGCAGCTTTTGTGATCGTGGACGGGTGCTCATCCTCTGTCGCTAGACGTTCAAAAGCAATCGCGGCCAGCGCTGCTGCCTGATCGCCGAGAATCGAGTCATCAAACCGCGCCAGCGGAGAGTGATTCCATTCGCGCTGCGCATAAGGGGTATCAGGATTAGCGGTACCCAGCCAGAAGAAGGAACCGGGTACCTGGGCAAGAACTGCACCAAAGTCTTCCGAGGCCATCATCGGTGCTTCAAATTGGCGGATGGACTCTTGTCCAAATTGCGCGCCCCACACGGTGGAGGCAAATTGGTTTTCGCGCGCATTGGTTTTGGTAGTCGGATAGAGAATCTCAAAATCCACCTCGACGGAACAACGGTGCGCCGCAGCGATATTAGAAGTGACCTCACCAATGACTTGGCGCACGGCATGAATCTGTTCATCACGCAGCACGCGCACGGTCGCGCCCAGTGCGGCTTGGTCGGGAATCGCGTTGAAGGCGCCATCGCCGGCGCGCAGATTCGTCACCGTGAGCACAATTGGCTCCAGGGCGTCGAAGCGGCGGGTGATAGCAGTTTGCAGCGCGGTAATGATCTCCGCCAAACAGGTCACCGGGTCCACCGCATCATGTGGACGCGAGCCGTGTCCGCCTTTGCCATAGACCGTAATCGCCAAATTGGACGAGGATGCCATGGTGGGGCCATTAATATAATGAAAAGTGCCGCGATCCTGCGGGCCGACGTGCAAGCCATAGGCAGCGATCGGGCGACGCCCGGCTACATCTAATACGCCTTCATCGATCATGAGGTCGGCGCCGCCAGGGCCTTCTTCCCCGGGCTGGAACATGAAAATGACATCGCCGGCAATCTCCTCGCGATAGCGCGATAAGATCCGTGCCGCGCCCACGAGGGCTGCGGTGTGCAAGTCATGTCCGCAGGCGTGCATGTATTCATTCGTCGACGCAAAGGGGCTTCCGGTGCGCTCTTTCACCGCTAGGGCATCCATGTCGGCGCGCAGTAGGACGGAGACGGGGCGCTCCCCGCGCTTGCCGCCGCGCATGACGGCGGTGACCGAACTTAAGTCTTGGCCGAGAGTAATTTCTAGCGGCAGGCCGTCGAGGGCATCCAGCACGGCCTTTTGCGTCCGCGGCAATTCCAGACCGATTTCCGGGAAACGGTGCAGGGTGCGGCGTAGGTCTTGGAGTTCCTCGACCATCGCGGAGCCTGCTTCACGAAAGACCTCGCCGGAGCTGCGTCCCTCAATCGTGGAGGCGACGTATGGCAGCGGCGGAAGCTGCTGGCCTTGGCGCGGAAGCTTGCGCTTTTTCTTAAATTGGCCAGGCAGCGGTTTCGTTTCGGTGGCATAAGGATTTCCAGGTGGTGTTTCCATGCCAACCGAGTTTAGCGATTTTTACTCCGAGTCCGTGGACAATGCCGCCACGAATGCTTCCTGCGGAACATTGACCGAACCAATGGCCTTCATGCGCTTCTTACCGGCCTTCTGCTTTTCCAGCAGCTTACGCTTACGGGAAATATCGCCGCCGTAGCACTTAGACAGCACGTCCTTGCGCATCGCACGGATATTTTCACGGCTAATAATCTTCGAACCAATCGCTGCTTGGATAGGCACCTCAAACTGCTGGCGCGGAATGAGTTCTTTCAGCTTCTTGGTCATCTTATTGCCGTAGTGGCCAGCGTGGTCTTTATGCACGATGGCCGAGAAGGCATCGACAGGCTCACCTTGCAGCAAGATATCGACCTTGACCAGGTCTGCTTCCTGCTCGCCGGCTTCCTCGTAGTTCAACGAGGCATAACCCTTGGTGCGGGACTTCAACATGTCGAAGAAGTCAAAGATAATCTCACCCAACGGCATGACATAGCGCAGCTCCACGCGGTCTTCGGACAGATAATCCATGCCCTGCATTTGCCCACGCTTGGACTGACACAACTCCATGGTCGGACCAACATAAGCCTCAGGCACGATGATGGTCATCTTGACGATGGGCTCGTAGACCTCTGGGATCTTGCCGCTTGGCCAGTCCGATGGGTTGTGCACCATCCTCTCCGAGCCATCTTCGGAAATCACCCGATAGGTAACCGAAGGCGCAGTCGAGATCAGATCCAGATCAAACTCGCGCTGCAGGCGGTCGCGGGTAATTTCCATGTGCAACAGGCCCAAGAAACCACAGCGGAAACCAAAGCCCAAAGCCACTGAGGTCTCTGGCTCGAAGGTCAACGAGGCATCGTTAAGCTGAAGCTTTTGCAGCGCCTCACGCAGATCGGGGAAATCTGCCTGCGAGATCGGAAACAGTCCGGAATAGACCATGGGTTTCGGGTCGGCGTAACCAGTCAGTGGTTCGTCCGCGCCCTTATTCGACCAGGTTACGGTATCGCCCACCTTGGTCTCACGCACGTCTTTCACGCCGGTAATCAGATAGCCCACCTCGCCGGGGCCCAAGCCCTTGACTGGGGTGGGAGTTGGCGAGACCACGCCGAGCTCGAGAATCTCCAGATCGACACCGGTATTCATCATGCGGACCTTTTGGCGTGGCTCCAATTTGCCGTCGACCATACGGATGTAGGTCACCACGCCGCGGTAGGTGTCATACACCGAGTCGAAAATCATCGCGCGTGCTGGCGCATCCGCACCGACCTCACTGCTAGGTGCAGGAATTAGTTCCGTGACTTTATCCAGCAGCTCCGGTACGCCCTCGCCGGTTTTGCCCGATACCTTGAGGACTTCTTCGGGCTCGACGCCGATAATATTCGCGATTTCCAGCGCGTACTTTTCTGGCTCCGCATTAGGAAGGTCGATCTTGTTGAGCACTGGAATGATTTCCAGGTCATTTTCCATCGCCATGTACAGGTTGGCCAGGGTTTGTGCTTCGATGCCCTGCGCGGCATCGACAAGCAAAATGGCTCCTTCGCACGCATCCAAGGCGCGGGAGACCTCATAAGAAAAGTCCACGTGGCCTGGGGTGTCAATCATCTGCAAGACGATTTCCTCGCCTTTTAATTCACCAGAGCGAGGAATCCAAGGCAAACGGACGTTTTGCGCCTTGATGGTGATACCGCGTTCGCGCTCAATATCCATGTTATCCAGATACTGATCGCGCATATCGCGGGCTTCAACCACGTTAGACAGCTGCAAGATGCGGTCTGCCAACGTTGACTTGCCATGGTCAATGTGCGCGATGATGCAAAAGTTACGGATCCGGGCGGGATCCGTCAACGTTTTAACGGCAAAATTATTAGTCAAAAGATTCCTATTCCATGCACGTAAAGAAAGCTTGTACCAACCATACCGAAGACATGCTTAAAAATAGGAGTTAGGATGGACAATATGACTAACACCTTCGTGTCCCGTTTACGCAAAGTAGCCGGCATTGAGGTGAAAGACCCCTTAGATCTTGGACTTTCTCGCATCAACGCCCGGTTAGGAATGCATGGCAACCACGGCGGGACTGATCCACGCAAGCCCGCCAAAATCCGAGTGGAGCACACCGAAACCCGTGCGCGTTCCATCTTCTTTGCCCCCGATATGGACGGCCAAGCCGATTCCGGGGAAGTCGTGTGGGTCTGGGCGCCGACGCAAGGGCCCAGCTCCCCTCCCACCGAGCGCGCCATCTTATTAGTCGGCCGCACACGCTCCACGGTCTTGGGCTTGTTAATCTCCCCCAATGCCGCGCATGCCGATGATGAAGCTTGGTTGGAAATTGGCTCCGGCGAATGGGACGATTCGCGCCGCCAATGCTGGGTGCGTCTAGACCGCGTGCTCGAGGTATCGGAAGAACAAGTCCGCCGAAAAGGCATTCTCTTTCCCGAGCGCCGCTTTGAGCGGATTGCGAACCGGCTGCGCCAGAAATACCACTGGGGATAAATTTGGGTTTTAGCCGCGCTGCTTGGTACTGTATCCAGGTTAGTTAACTTCGCGCGCGCGATTGCGCTAGCGGTCAGGACCTTGGGTCCGCTCGTTAATCGCCAAGATTATTTACTGTTGTAAATGATCAGGAGCTGTGCACGTGAGGTTAAGTATCCAATCATTTTCGATTTACAAGAGGTATTTCTCATGGCAAATATTAAGTCCAAGCAAAAGCGTGCTATCACCAACGAGAAGGCACGTCAGCGCAACAAGGCAGTTCGCTCTGCAGTTCGCACCGAAATCCGCAAGTTCCGCACCCTAGTGGAGGCTGGCGATAAGGCTGGTGCAGAAGCTCAGCTGCGTAAGGCTTCCCGCGCACTGGACAAGTCCGTATCCAAGGGCGTCTTCCACCGCAACAACGCGGCTAACAAGAAGTCCGGTATGGCTGCCGCTTTCAACAAGATGAACTAATCTTTTTCAAAGCATCCCTGGTGCCCCATGCAAGCAATTGTGTGGGGCACTAGGCATTTTCTAATGTTGTTCGAACTGATGCCGGGTGTGTCCGGCGGTGCGGCTAAGATAATTCAACGATGACGAACCTGAAGCCCTTGGTAAAGTGGGTCGGCGGAAAACGCCAGCTACTGCCACATATTCACGCTGCCCTACCGGCAACGGGCTACTCCACCTATTTTGAACCTTTCTTCGGCGGTGGAGCGGTTTTGTGGTCCCTTGCCCCGCACAAGGCCGTGGTCAATGATCTCAACGCTGAGCTCATCAACCTCTACGCCGTGGTTCGTGACAATGTGGAAGAGCTCATCGCGGAGCTTCAGGATTACCCCAATGATGAGGAATTTTTCTACCAGCTGCGCGCCCTAGACCGCGATGCCGAGGTATTTGCCCAGCTTTCGCCCGTCAAGCGCGCTGCCCGTACGGTGTATTTGAATAAGACCTGCTACAACGGGCTGTACCGCGTGAACCTGGCAGGACAGTTCAACTCCCCTTTTGGCCGTTATAAAAAGCCGCTGATTTGCGATACTAAAACTTTGCACGAGGTCCACGCCTACCTCAATGACAATGACGTCACCTTCCTGCAGGGCGATTTCAAGGACGCCGTGAAGACCGCGCGCCCTGGTGATTTCGTGTATTTCGATCCGCCCTATGACCCGGTCAATATCACCAGCAACTTCGTTGGATATGCCGCCGGCGGGTTTGGCCGAGCCCAGCAGGTAGAGCTCAAAGAGCTTTGCGATGACCTCTCGGCCCGCGGCATCAACTGGATGTTGTCGAATTCCGCCACGGATTTCATCCGCGAACTCTATGCTGATTATCACGTGGATATCGTGGGTGCTTCACGCGCTATCAACTCCGTGGCCTCTAAACGCGGCAAAGTCGATGAGGTATTAGTTCGCAATTATGACCGCTAACCTGGACGAAAAAGAACTTCGCCTATTATTTAACGTGCCTAACAGCGCACCGCTTGGCCGCAATGATCTGGGCTGGCTGCGGGTGTTATCTCAACGCAGCCCCAATGCGGATGGCTATTTCCGCATCAGTGCCACTGACCTCAAAGAGCTCTCCTCCCGCGAGCCACGGTTGATGGCCAAGCATGATTCCACGGCGGCCCGGCCCTGGATCTTTGCCAAGCGCGGACTAAATATCCTTCCGCTATCACGCTCAGAATATTTAGTGGGCCGATTCGATCTTTTTAAGAACTTCCCCGCAGAAGAAACTTTAGGCCCCATCCGCTACATGCCTTTTCCCGATGGCATTGAGTCCCTGCATCCTACGAGCATCACCTCTGAATCCGCGGCGTTGAATGCCTCTGCCCTCTCGGGCATTCTCGAGGATTTTCTCGGCACAGAGAAACTGCACGCCACCGTTGCCGGTCGCATGTCTACGGGAGAAATTGACGTGGAGCTCGCCTGCGGCAGCTTCCACATCAGCAAGGCGCAGATGGAAATTGATGCCGGCTTAGAATCCTCAGATCTCTTATGCCTGGTGGAGGCCAAAAATCATTTGTCTGCAGACTTAAATATCCGCCAGCTGTATTTTCCCTACCGCAGGTTTTCCCAGACCATGTCGAAGCCCGTGGCACCGGTCTACCAGGTCTATTCCAATGGTATTTTCCACCTGTACCGCTTTGAATTTTCCGATCCGCTGCGCCCAGAATCCATTGCTTTGGCCCACGCCGCGCGCTATACGCTCACGGCATCGCGGATTACCTTGGACGTGCTCCAGAAATTGGTGGACGCTGCCACCATTGAACCGGAGCCGGAGAAGATCCCCTTCCCGCAGGCGGATAGCTTTGCGCGCGTCATTAACCTGTGTGAGCTGCTGCAGGAAGCTCCACTGAGCGCGCAGGAGATTACGGAAAACTATGACTTCGCCTCGCGGCAAACCAACTATTACGCCAGCGCTGCGAAATACTTAGGCCTTATCACCGATAACAACCGCACCTGGTCGCTGACGGATTTCGGCGCCAAGGTCATGGGTGAAGAGCGCAATGAGCGCAATATTGCACTAATTAAGTTGCTGCTGCGCCACGAGGTTTTCCATACGGTGCTAGCAAAAGCACTGCGCGATAACCAGGTTCCTACCCGCGGTGAAATCAGCGCCATTATGGAAGCTTCAGGGGTTGGCGTTACCGGCTCCACCCTTGGTCGCCGCGCCGGCACCGTGCTGTCCTGGGCGCAGTGGGTGTGGGCGCTCGCGACGACCGAAGAGCTACAACTCTAAATTCCGAAGATATCCCGGAATCCGGTGACTGCCAAGGCGATGCCGGCAATCATGAAAAAGGTTCCCGCGGCGATATCAATCCAGGGTCCAGCGGCCAACAGCTTGCGGCGCACCGCCTTGGTGGATACCACGAAGCTGATGAGAATGAACATCGCGTAGCAGGACAAGCTCATCGCCAAAATCAGCGTGATGGCAACGCCCAGCGACGGGCTGGCGGGAAGCATCGGCGCGATGAGCGCGGAGAGAAATAAGACGATCTTGGGGTTGGAGAGATTCGTCGCTAAGCCTGTGCGGAAAGAATGCCGCAGCCGGCCTAATTGTGCTTCTTGTTCTGCCAACGACATGGGCACGGCATTGCGTGACAGCCAACCTGCTTTGAAGGTGGAAAAACCCATGTATAACAGCCAGCTGCCGCCAAGTAGCTGCACCAGCCCCAGCAGTTGCGGGAATGCCGTGAGCAAGGCTGCGGCGCCCAAAACCGTGAGGGTATTCCACATGAATACCCCGACCTGAATCCCGGTGGCCGCTGCGAGGGCATGCTGGCGTGACTTGGTGGCCAACCTGGTGATCAAGATGGTGTCGGGCCCGGGGCTTAGTGCTCCTAACAGGTTGAGCACCACGATGGTGGCGAGGGAAGAAACGCTCACTCGAAGCGACCTAAGAGATCTTCACGACCAAACATGGTGGCAGTATCGATGGCATTTGGCGTGCCTGCCTTCGGGTTGGCTCCCGCTTCGAGGAGCGCATCAATCACGGCGTCTTCTTTTTTAAAGATCGCACCGGCAAGTGGGGACTGCTTGCGGTCATTGAGCAAGTTCACATCGGCGCCTTGCTCCACCAATGCCTGAACCAGTTCTGGGTGCCCGTTGTACGCGGCGAGCATGACAAAAGACTGGCCATCGTGGTTGACCAAGTCCACGCTAACGCCCTGCTTAATGTACTCAATCAGGGTGAGGTCACCGTGGCGGGCTAAATCAAAAAGCTTGGTGGCGAACTCTGCGAGTTCTTGCTCATTATTTTCTTCAGTCATGCAGGTTAGTTTATCGTGCGAGCTCCGCAATTTTTTTAACGGCTGCCTCGACGGCATAGTCGGCGCCATCACGCCCTAAGCTTTTCACCTGTCCGTCGAGGTCAGAAACCACAATGGCTGCCTTGCTGATATTTTCTCCCGACCACCGACGCGCAATCGGCGCGGTTTTTTCGGCCACATACGGATGCAATCCGGACTGCTTGGCAAGGGAGAATTTATCGCCGCGTGCGGTATACAGCCTGGCGATGACGCCTACTTTATTGGCTAATGCCGCCGCGATGCCCACGGGTTCTGCGCCCAACTGCAATGCTCTACGGCAGGTGGCCACGGCCTCTCCTACCCGACCGGCGACTGCGGCATCCGCGATGTCCCAGTTTTCTACTTCCGCAACCCCGGCGTAGTAGCGCTGCACGGTTTGCCGCGTGACATCGCCGCCGGTATCGGCCACCAGCTGGGAAATGGCCGCGGCCAAAGAACGTAGGTCGGAGCCCACGCCTGATAGCAGGGCATCGACGACATCGGGGGTCGGGCGAATGCCGTGCGATGCAAACTCGCGCGTTGCCCACGGCTTGACCTCATTGTCATAAAGCGCGAAGACTTCATGGACTTGCGCCAGCTTTTGAATTTTGGCGACCAGCTCCGGTGGCTTCTTGCGGTTTTTTAGGTTTTTTCGCGAAATCGCGAAATTTACCACCATCGTCATGCCCGGCGCGGGGTCTTTCGCCGCATCCACGATGAGCTTAATCAACGCTGATCCCACACGTTCAGTATCAGAGATGACAATCACGCGGGTTTCACCAAACAGCGACGGGCTGGTGGCTTCCAGAATCTCCCATTCGGTGACCTCGGCCGCGCGCAGCACCTTCAACTCCGGTTGGTCGCCTGTTTCTTCTGCCACCGCTTTTTGGATCGACTTGCGGGCACGTTCTGCCAAAAATTCGTCATCGCCCAAAATTAGGTGCACCGGTTCCATGCACACCATCATAGAACACTAAAATCTTCCATCCGCAGCGTGCTGGGTGCCATCGGAATACACGGTTACTTCCCCATCGCGGTTGGGATACAGCACGGGGATTCCCTCAGGAGTTTGAACAGGTCGGCTGCTCTTTTGGCCAGCCGAATCAAGAACGACGATGGCCTGAGTATCGGCGGGAACCTCAGCGATGTCGTCGTCGCGATTAACCGTGTGCACCTGGGTGAGTTCCACTGGGTCAGGCTTGGGGCTGAAGTCAGTTGCTCCCCACACCATCAACACCGCCAAGATGCCCAAGGTCTTGCGTGGGTGCCCGCAGACAAGGCCGGCGACTATCCACCCATAGGCAAGCAGTACTGCCCAAGGTGTGGCTTCAATGACGGAAATAGGCAGCTCTTGGGCACCGGCGGCGATGTGATAGATCCACCAGGTAAATGGCTCAACCACTTTTAATAGCAGCGCTGCCGGGAGATCAAATGGCAGCTGTGCCAGTCCGGCAGCGATAAGTCCCACCACGGTTATCGGTGCGGATGCGGGTGCCACCAGAACATTGACCAGTACGGATACTAAAGAGACTTCGCCAGCCATCAGCGCGACAATGGGCATTGTGGCTAGGTCCGCGGCGATAGCAACCGCTAATGCGCGGGATACGATATCGGGCCACTTTAGGGGCGTAAGCACGCGGTGCAGCATCGGGGTCAGCACCACGATGGATGCGGTCGCGGCTGCCGATAGCGCAAAACCAAAGCTTGCGGCCATATCGCTATCCCACATAATCAGCCCGATGATCCCTAAGCACAAGGAATGGAGAGGTTCCGCGCGTGAGGAATTGACCACGGCTAATAACCCGACGACGCCGGCGACACCGGCGCGCAGGACCGAAGGTTCGGTGCCGACGAGGATGATAAATCCCCATAGGGCGAGACCAGCAACCACGGCTTGTACGCGTGGTCCTAGGCTCATCCAGCGGCACAGTAAAAAGAAAGCAGTGAGCACGATGGCAACATTGGCACCGGATACTGCTGATAAGTGCGAAAGGCCGGTGTCAATGAATAGTTCTTGCTGGGCGGTATCTTGCAGCGAGGTATCCCCCAGCACCATTCCGGGAATAAGACCTTGGGACGCCTCACCCACGGACTCTTGAACAACTTCGCGAAAGTTCGCCGAGACATGCACGGCGATTCCTGCGGCCTCCGTGTAGGAGACAACCTCGCCATTGCCAATAACTCCGGCAACACTCGGTAGGTCAGAATCGCTCCACCGCGCATCGATTTCCACGACCGAGCCAGTATCAATGCCCTCTGGTAATTCCTCGACAAAGACTGGGTAGGTATTTCTCTCTGCACTTAGACGAACAAGATAACCGGTCTCAGTTTCCGTGGGACTCATCGTCACCGTGCCCACCGCTATCTCCTCTGGTGCCCGGCGCATGCGCAGCCAGGTCACCAGCAGTGAGATGATGCCCAGTACAAAGACCATGAGGGACTGTCCGAATTGTTTGCACACGACAAGCGCCGTGAGCACTCCCACGAGCAGGATGACCGCGAGCGGCAGCTGGCCTAATAACACCGTTAGGGTCACAGCCCAGACCATGAGGGCCGAGGGCACCAAGCGCAGCTCACGCATGAGTCTTAGACGGTGACCTGGTCTTGGAGTTTTTCAAACTTCGCGGGCCCAATGCCGCTGACATTCAACAGCTGCTCCACGGAGGTAAAAGAGCCGGCAGTGTCTCGATGAGACACGATTGCTTCTGCCGTAACTTCACCGACGCCGGGCAATTCCATCAGCTCCGCCGCGGTGGCGGAATTGAGGTTAATCAGTGAAGAATCTGCGCTCGTTCCCCCATTCGGAGCATCCGGAGGTGGGGCTTCGCCGATCGTGCTGACGTAGATCTGTTCGCCATCGACAAGCAACTGTGCATGGTTGATGGACACGATATCGGCGTTAGGTGCCAGCCCTGATATTTCTAAAGCATCGGCAATTCGAGAGCCCTGGGGCAGGCGCAAAATGCCTTGTTCTTTTACTGCGCCGACGACGGACACCACTACCTCTGCAGGCAGTGCTTCCTCCGAGGTGGCAGCGGGGGCTATCTGCGTCTGCTCTGCCGCTTCAATAGGTGGAAGCTGTCCTTGCTCAGGTTGGGAAGAAAAGGCTAGCCACAATAAAACGGCAATGATTGCTGCCGCAGCAACCACAAGGGCTTGCCACGGAGCAATCTTTACACGCGGGGTGGGATAAGAAACATCGAGGATTGGTTCTTCGCCGCTGGGTGCGGTTAGTTCAGATAAACGGTCAGTAATTCGGGCCATGACCTGAGGCTAAGACAACTGCTCAACCTCCCGGTAGCCTTCGGCCCGAATCCTGTGGACAACTTTAGTGATGCATCACCGAAGCGACAGGGTTATCCACAGAGTCCATTCTGGACGCCGCATGCTTGGCCGCGGCCCACCCGAAGGTCATGCCTGCGCCCACTTGTGAGCCAGCGCCAGGGTATTCGGAGCTCATGACAGATTGTGCGTCATTGCCGGCAGAATACAGCCCTTCAATGGCTTCCCCGTCCTCGCCTACCACCTGGCCGTGCGGGTTGATGCTGATGCCAAAGGAGGTGGCCAGTGGGGTCGGCAATAGGGCGATGGCGTAGAACGGTCCCTTGGCAATGGGGCCAAGGTTTGGGTTCGGCCCGTGCTCAGGATCGCCTGCGACTTGCCCAAAGAGCAGCTCGCCTTTGTGGAAGTCTTCATCCACGCCAGTTTCTGCAAACTTATTAAAGCGTTTAACTTCCTGCTTGAGTCCTTGTGGGTCAACCCCGATATCTTTGGCGAGCGCCTCAATGGTCTTCCCAGCGTGCAGGTAGCCCGAATCGATGTACTTTTTCAGCATGAATTTGGGCAGGTGCGGCATGGTAATCATGCCCAGGCCGTACTTAGCCAAAGTCCGTGAGTCCACAATCAACCACGCCGGGATGGTGGGGGTTGTCTTATTCGACTCATACATCGCGCGGACAAAGCGGTGATAAGACGCGGATTCATCGACGAAGCGCTTGCCATCGGCATTAACAGCAATCACGCCTGGTTTACCGCGGTCCCAAATGTGTGGGAATACGGCGGTGGAACCATCAGCGCGGGTGCCAATAGACGATGGGAACCACAGGGCGTTTTCGCCGTTGTCATCGCCAAGCTTTGCGCCGATCGCTGCTGCGAGCTGCATCGTATCTCCGTTGGTGTTTTCATTGGTGCGGGAGAACTGCGGCGTAGGTTTGGGCATGTACTGCTCACGCAGCTGCGGGTTTTGGGAAAAGCCACCTGCGGCCAGCACCACTGCCTTGCGCACGCGGATGCGGTGAGTGACCCCGCCGTGCTGCACGACCGCGCCGATGACCTCATTGCCTTCTTTAATAAGCTCAGTCGTCAACGCATTGCGCCACACGTTTCCGCCGCGTTGGAGCAGCTCATAGTACATGCGGGCGGTCAGCGCATTGCCCATCACCAGGCGGGTGCCGCGGTTAAAGCGGGTCATATCCAGCGCCCAGCGCACCCCGAGCTTGAGCGCGGTAGCGGCGGCAATGGCGGTTTGCTTCGGCTTTTTCGAAAACAGCCCCAGCAAGGTGTTGACCTCTGGTCGGCGCAGCATCATCGTGCCGTTCATCAGGGCAAATTCAGGCACTGGCGGACGCACGTGGGAGAAATTGACCTTGCCCAGCTTGCGGCCATCGAAAGGCTTAGGCTCTAGGGCACGTCCTGTTTTTCCGGTTTCTGGCAGCTCAGAATGATAATCCACCACGGCTGGCGAATGTAGGAATTCCACGCCGAGTTTTTCCATGTCATCGAGCATGTCCGAGGCCTGGTCGACATAAGCCATGCGCATCTTTTTCTCGGACTTGTCACCGACCAAGGTGTCCAAGTAGCGCTCGGCGCGCTCACGGTCATCGGTATTGCCTGCTGCGCGCTGGAATTTATTATTTGGCGCCCACACAGTGCCTGCGGAATAGGCCGTGGTGCCACCGATATAGTCGCTTTTTTCCACGAGCAATACGTCGAGTCCATCGGCTGCACCGGTAAGTGCTGCGCTGAGCCCTGCCGCGCCGGAGCCTAGAACCAGCAGGTCTACTTCCTTATCCCACGAATACTTGCTCATCATAATCAATCTTCTTCTGTTCAAAAGTGGAGTTAATGGCCTGTCCCACGGCATAGGCGCGGGTAATAGCGGAGCCAATCGTCGCACCACCGCCCGGGTAAGCATCCTTAAAGACCGTGGCCGAGCAATTGCCAGCAGCATAGAGGCCATCAATTGCCTGACCATCCCAGTCAACAACTTGGCCGTGGAGGTTGGTTTCAATACCGCCAGCAGTCCCCAACACACCAGGGTGCAGTTCAACGGCGTAGAAAGGTCCACTATCGAGCGGCGCTAGACACGGGTTGGGGGTATTTTTCGGGTCACCCAGGTGACGGTCTTCGTCCGAGCTACCGCGGCCAAAGACGGTATCTTCACCGTTTGCAGCATCGGCATTAAATTTCTTCACCGTCGCCACTAGACCTTCAGCATCGATGCCTAGCTCGTTCGCTAGCTTGTCGATGCCCCCTGCCCTCACCATCCACTCCGGCGCATCCTTTTCATTATCAAAGACAGGATGACCTGCCACTGGATACTTGGAGACGAAATCTGCGTCCATGATCAAATACGCCGGCAGATTAGCGAATTCGGCAGTGTCTGGGTCAATATTGCCAAAGACGCGCGCGAAGTCGTGATAGTTCAATGCTTCGTTGACGAAGCGCTCGCCTTTGTTATTGACCACGATGGAGCCCGGAAGCGTTGCTTCCACATTGCCCATTCGTCCAGATGGCTGACCGTCGTAGGTAGCGCCTTGCGCGGTGATGACTGGAACTCCCCAGATATCGCTAGTTTCTGCAATGGCGGCACCCACGCCCATTCCAAGCTTCAAACCATCACCAGTATTCGACGGTGCCGAGATTGGCGTGATCGGGAATTTCAGCAGCGTATTGCGCAATTGCTTTGACCACTCGAATCCGCCGGAAGCGATCACGACATTACTTGCCGCAATCACGGTGGTCTCATCGCCGGAGGTAATTTCTACCTCCCAGCCATTCTCAGTCTTATTCAGCGCCGTGGCTTGAGAGTTATTCGCAATGGAGATGCCCTTATCCCACGCGGAGGCCAAGAGTGCTGAGGCCAGTGCCCCGCCCATGGTGCGCACGCCTGCCTGTGCTCGTTCTTCGAGCAAGGCTGGATCCGGTGCCCCGCCGTGGAGCTGGTCGCGTTCGTCCATGGAAATCAGCGGCAGGTAGGTTGGCTGCCGCACAGCTTCGAGCAGGCCAGGAACTACTGATGGGTCAAAGGGCTTGTGGTCTAAGCCGCGGCCGCCTTCCGTCGCGCCTGGCAGCGCTCCGTGGTAATCAGGCCGTGCCAAAGGCGCATAATCTACGCGAGTATTTTCATCGAGGTAGCGTACCGCCGCAGACGAGTTCTCGATGTACCAGTGGATTTCTTCCGCAGAAAGCTTGCCCTTAGTCACCGCGCGAATATAGTCCGCTGCTGCCGATGTCGTATCGGTGTAGTTCCGGCGGCCCATGAGGTGATTGGTTGGTGCCCACATCACGCCACCGCCTGCCGCGGTGGTTCCACCCAGGTGGGAGGCTTTTTCGATGATGCCGACGCTCGCCCCACCGTCTGCGGCAACCAGCGCGGAGGTAAGGCCGGCGCATCCTGAACCAATGACCAAAAGGTCAAGGCGCTTCGGCCAGGTGCTCACCGAAGATAACAGTGGTGCTTGAGTGTTCATTGCTACTTTTCAACTCCTTGAAAATCAATCGCAATCTTGCCTACCTCGGCATTGCGATCAGTCAGCGTCGCAAATGCATTATCCAGGTCATGGAAATCAAAGCGGTGGGTGATCAGCGCGCTAAGTTCTTCTTGGTGCTTATCCAGCATCTCGATGCATTCGGGGAAGAGATTCTTAGAGTTACGCGATCCCCGCAGGTCAATTTCTTTGGATACAAGCTTGCGCATATCAAAGACCAAGTCACGGTCCGAGATTCCCACGCACACCACGCGTCCTGCGGTAGCCACATTGTCGATGGCTGCTGCAAGAGAATGTGGCGAACCGGTGGCATCAATAATCAGGGATGGACCGTTATTGTCAGTCCATTCAGCAAGCTCCGGTGCTTGTTCCGCATTGGGGAATCCACCATCGACGACGAAAGTCTTATCTGCACCAACGTGCGTTGCCAGTTCCAAGCGGCTAGGCACCATGTCTGTCACGGCGACTTCGCAGCCGACCTCTTTGAGGTAGCTTGCGGCTAGGATGCCAATGGGCCCCGCGCCATTGATGACTACCTTCTCCCCTGCCACTGGCTCTCCACGCTTGCAGGCTTGCATCGCAATGGATAGCGGTTCCGTGATGGGAGCGAGATTAAGTGGCAAGGAGTCTGGAATCTTGTACAGGTTTTCTACCGGTACGTTTTGTGAGGTCACCAGCGAGCCATCTTGGTAGCAGCCGTAGACGGTCATTTCCTTGCAGGCGTTGACTCGTCCGATGGAGCAGGCATAGCACTTGCCGCAGTAGAACATCGGCATGATGACCACTCGGTCGCCTACCGCAAATTCATCGCTGTTGACTTCGGTGATCACTCCAGCAGCTTCATGTCCCTGGATTATCGGCAGCTCTGAGGCGTAATCATCATCCCAGATATGGGCATCGGTACCGCAGAGGGTGACCGAGGCGATAGCCACGCGAGCGTGTCCTGGCGCGAGCACTTCTGCTGGTTGTTCCCGATATTCAATGGTCTGCTTACTTGTTGTAACAGCAGCTTCCACCGTCAGGATTTTGGCTGTGGAGGACAAAGGTGCAGCGGTAGTCATGATTACTTCGTTCCTTCGATTGCACCGAATGCGATATTCCACTTGCGGACCAAGCGCTCAGAAACAAAGCCACCGGAGTAAATCGGATCCTGGTTCATGATTTCCTCGACCTCTTCGACCGAGTCACCCTTGATAATCAGCAACGCACCCAATGGGTCGCATTCAGTCAAACGACCGGAGATGAGCAAGGTGCCGTTCTCGTGCAGGCTTTTGAGGAAGTCAACGTGAGTTGGGCGAATCTCTGCCATTTCATCGTTTTCTGGAACGTATGCGTAGGTTACTGCGTATGCGGACATGGGAAATACTCCTTTAGAAATTTATGTTTGAGAAAAAGTGGTGCCGGGAATTGAACTGGCTTTATTTCATTCCCAGCTTGTGGGTTGGCGTCTTGTAGGTCTCCTTGCCGGTGGCAAAAGACACCGCGGAGATGAGTGCAAAGGCCAGGCACAGCCATGCGACTGGCATCCAGTTTTCTGGTTCGCCGCCGTTGAGCCACTCGGCAACTGCTGGCGCAAAGCCAGAGACCAGCAGACCCAGCATCAAGCCAATGGCCATTCCGGAGTAGCGCACCTTTGCGGGGAACTGCTCTGGGAATGCGGTCATGTACGTGCCGTTTGGCGCTGCGTAGAACAGACCCATCAAAATCATTGCGGACAGGTAAATCAGCGGAACATTGCCGGAAGCAATAGAGCTGAAGAATACGAAGACCATTCCGCCTGCACCCAAGGCACCGGTGACGAAGACTGGCTGGCGGCCGATGACATCGGAAAGCAATGCCAAGAAAGGCTGGGTTACTACCGCCGCCATATTGGCCACGGCGATGACCGCCAGCATGGTGGTGCGCTCGATGTCATTGTGTACGGCGTACGACAAACCGAAGACATTCAAGATGGTGTTCATCATCGTGTAGGTTGACGAACCCATGATGCGCAGGACCGCACCCCAGTGGTTTTTGAAGAGTTCAACAACTGGCGCCTTGGGAGCCTCAGGAACTTCTTCTACTTGCTCTTCAAAGGTCTCGGATTCTTCCAAGTGCTTACGAATCCACAGTGCCGCAATGGTCATAAACGCACTGAGCAGGAAGGGAATGCGCCAGCCCCAGGAAAACAGCTGCTCATCGGGCAAAGCTGCTACGGGAATGAAGACCAAGGAGGAAAGAACGATTCCGAACATGACGCCGGAAGCGGTAAACGACGACAGGAAACCACGGCGACGAGTCGGCGCGTGCTCCATGGCAAGCGATGCTGCACCTGGCGATTCACCACCAGCGGACAGCCCCTGCAATAGACGCAAGATGACCAGCAAGATTGGAGCGAAGAGTCCAATCTGGCCATACGTTGGCAGCAAGCCAATCGCGAAGGTCGCAAGACCCATGGTGAACAAGATGATCATGAGCGTCTTTCGGCGACCCAAGGTATCACCGAGGTGACCGAAGAGGATGGCACCTGCCGGGCGGGCAATGTAGGCCACGCCGAGGGTCGAGATGGACAACAGCACGCCGTTGGCCGCGCCTTCAGGGAAGAAGACATGTGAAAATACCAGTGCGGCAGCCGAGCCGTAGATGAAGAAATCGTAGTATTCCAACGTGGAGCCCAGAAAGGCCGATAGCGCTGCACGCTTTGCCTGCTGAGTAGGCTTCGTTGGGTGCTTGTCGTGATGCTGCGTTGCGGACGGTGTAGGAGCCGGAGGAGAAATTGTCATGTCGTTATCTCTCTATGGGAAGGGACTGGATTCTCTGGCCGTATCAACCTCAATCTATGAGGTGGATAACCAAGTGAGAGCAACTTTAATCCGCATCACATTGTTAGAGAAATGCAGAAAGCTACTAACTTTATGTAGAAAACCCGCTCAATAATTAGACCCAGGTCACAAAAATGGGCAATACGCTTTAGGGATGAAAAGTATGCCCGGCATTTCGTGTCTGAAATACCGGGCATAAGAGAGATGAAAATTGGGGAAAATTTAAGGAAAAATATCCTTAATAACGTCCAAAACAGCATCGCGCGCAACACGTTCCATCCCCGACATCCACGCCACACCATGGCGCAATCGCAGGGAATCCTGCTTGATTGGAATCATCACCGTATTCGGTGGCGCCAGCCAGCCTGTCCCCTCGGTGGTAATGGCCACGCCCACGTCGCGGGCAACCAAAAGCAATGCTAGAAATGGGTCAGGTACTTCCTGCGCAATGCGCGGCACAAACCCTGCCTCAGCACACAGCTGGAAGGTGGTGTTGCGAAAGACTGAACCCACAAATTCCGGCGTGGTGATAAACCCTTCCCCCGAAAGATCCGACAGATCCACCACCTCGGACCCAGCTAATTCATGGTCCGCGGGCAAGACCACGCAAAAGGTCTCGGTCAAGATCAGTTGGGTTTCCACGTCCGGGTCATTAATCGGCAGACCCATCAAGGTGATATCCAGGTTGCCCTGCCGCAGCATGCTGATGGCCTCAGGCGTCAGCACTTGGCCCACCAGCTCTAAGTCCACCAGCGGCAGGCGCTGTTGCACCTCGCTGGTCAGCCGCGGCAGCGTGGCATAGTTTAAAACGCCGGAAAAGCCCAGCCGCACCGTGCCGACGATGTCGCCTTCTGCGGCACTGACCAACTCGCGTGCCTCAGACATGGTCGATAATATTCGCCGTGCTTCCGGTAGCAGCGCCTTCCCTGCCGCGGTGAGCTCCACGGAGCGAGTGCTGCGATCGAAAAGCTTTTGCCCGAGTTCTTTTTCCAGCTTGCGGATGAGCTGGCTCAGCGGTGATTGCGCGATACCGAGGCGGTTAGCTGCGTTGCTGAAGTGCAATTCCTCCGCAACGACGACAAAGCCTTCCAGCCACCGAATATCCATGAGTTGTCTGCCTTAAGCGGAATAGACCGCAGACACACCGATTGCGCCTGGGCCCACGTGGACCCCGATTACTTCGTTGAGTTCGGTGAGAATGAAGCTCGAGCCATCGGGAAGCGCTTGCTCCAGCAAGTCCTGCAACATTTCGGCTTCTTCTTCCGCGCCGTTATGCTGCAGCGCGATGAACACCGGCTTGCCGCCGGCTTCCGAGGCGACCAAGTCGACGAGCTTAATAAAGCCTTTGGTTTGCGTGCGGGTGCGCCCGACCAGCTCAAGTTTGCCGGCATTCAGCGCCATGATGGGCTTGGTCGCCAAAAGAGCGGTGGAAATCATCGCCGTGGTGGCAGACATGCGCCCAGAGCGGCGAAGCTCATCCGTTGAATTGAGATACACCCAGGTTCGCCCGCGAGCCAAGGTATCCTCGGCTGCTTCATAGCATTCATCGACGTCAGCGCCATCTTTTGCGAGCTTTGCCGCTGCCATCGCGGCCGCCCCCAGCACCATGCCGGCGGTGCCAGATTCAATAACGCGCACTTTATTATCGGGAAATACTCCCGATGCAGTCACCGCTGCGGACCAAGTAGAGGATAATTCTTTGGCTAGGTGCAGCCCGATGATTCCATCATCGCCACCGCGTTCCATCTGCCGGCCATATTCCGCGGCAATTTCCAGTGCGGATAGCGCCGACGTTGTGGTATCGGCGTCTTCGTTCTCCATCACGTGCAGGGTGCATACCGTGATGTCTAGTTCATCAATAATTTCCTGCGGCAGGCCAGCCGATGAGTCAGTCACAATGCGAACGGGCATTAGGTATCAGCCCCAGAGCCACCCACGACGAGCGCGCCCATATTCCAGCCATCGAAATACCAATTCGCGCCCTCCACATTGTCAGCAGTAAATTGCACTGGTGCGTGAGGCTGTTGTGGATCAAACGCCGGACGAGCAGTCAGCTGCGCCCAGTGCGTATTCTTCAATCCCGACAAAAGTTGGTATTGGTTGCTGTGCAACGCAATCAAGTGGCAGGTCAACGCGGCAATAGCACCACCGTGGGCGACCACCAGGACGGTATTGTCATCCCACTCCATGTACTCGCGCATAAGCTCATCGATGACAGGCCGGGCACGTTGTGCCACCTCCACGCGCGATTCCCCGCCGGGTGGAGCCCAGGTTGGGTCATGGCGCCAAATAGCGCGCGCACCGGGGTATTCCACATCGACTTCCGTGGAGGTCTTTCCCTGCCACTCCCCCAGGTTCGTTTCGCGCAGGCGTTCATCCGCGTGCACGTCCAAGCCAAGACGCTTACCGACGATCTCCGCCGTCACCCGAGCCCGCGACAGATCCGAGGCGATGATGCGAGTAATTCCTTGGTCTTCTAAAAGTCGCCCCGCTGATTCTGCCTGACGCACGCCTTCATCGGACAGCTGCGTGTCCAAGTGGCCCTGCATGCGGCCGGTGGCGTTGTAGACAGTCTGACCATGCCTGATCAGTATTAGACGGCGACTCATAGAAATTAAACCTAGTACTCTTCGACTTCTTCCGGCTCTTTTTCAGCCAGAGGAATGTCATCGATGGACTGGGCGTCACGGATATTGTCCCAGGTTCCCGGGCGGGTAGCGGGCTCAATACCGTCAATCTCAATGAGCGGGCAATCGTGGTAGAGACGATCTAGGCCGTAGTATTCCCGCTCCTGCTCGCGCTGGATGTGCACGACCGTAAAGCCGTAATCGAGCAGTACCCAGCGGTTTTCCCGCACGCCTTCGCGACGCTTCGGCTCGAAGCCTTCCGCGGTCAGGGCGTCTTCGATTTCTTCGACAATGGAGCGTACTTGACGCTCATTATCTGCAGACGCGATGACGAAAAGTTCCGTAATGGCCAAAACGTCAGAGACATCAATGACTGCGATGTTGCTGGCGGACTTTTCATCGGCAGCGCGCGCTGCCAACTCCGCCATCTGGCGGGCTGCGTCAGTAATACTCACAAATATCCTTTTCAAATTTAGTACGTATAGCAGGTAATAACTTTACAGCGCTTTACCTTCATTTGGGCTATACAGGTGATTTTTCGCAATATACTGCACAACCCCGTCTGGCACCAAGTACCACACGGGTTCGCCACCACGCGCGCGCTCACGGCAATCGGTCGAGGATATCGCCATCGCTGGGATATCAATCAGTTCAATATTGTCACGCTGGTCTTCCGGAACCATATCGCGAGTCAAGGGGTACCCAGGACGCGTGACACCCACAAAGTGCGCCATTTCCAGCATGTCTTCCCAGTCACGCCACGACATAATCGAGGACAGCGCATCAGCGCCCGTGATGAAATACAGCTCCGCGTCCGGGTAAAACTTGCGAATATCGCGCAGCGTATCGATGGTATACGTCGGCCCATTACGGTCAATATCCACGCGCGAGACCGTAAAACGTGGGTTGGACGCGGTGGCCACCATCGTCATCAAATAGCGATGTTCGGCATCTGTGACATCACGATCTGCCTTCTGCCACGGTTGACCCGTGGGCACGAAGATGACCTTGTCCAAGTCGAAGCGATAGGCAGCTTCACTGGCGGCGACCAAGTGACCATTGTGAATCGGGTCGAAGGTTCCACCCATGATTCCGATTTTGTTCATAATTCCTGACTTTAGCTGTGCGGATCAGCGGAGACTACATGGCACTTAAATAAATTTCATAGCCAGCAACACCAGCGCTAGAAGTGCCACCGCGGCTGACATCACCATAACCGATAACACCTGCGGCTTTACTTTCTCCTGCACTAGCCCGGCATTACTGCGACGATATCGCCCCGACTGGCGCACCATAATGTTTAACGCCACGGTCATCGCGATAACAGCAATGACGATGAACGCCGCATCATGCACGGACGCAGAGACCCGCAGACTCGCTCCCGCCACCACCAAGAAAGAGACCAAGGTGCGCGTCCACGCCATGGTGGTGCGCTCCGGCTGCAGCCCCGGGTCAGGGTGTCGTTCCATGCCTTTCACAGCAGGATCACCACGAGGCCGAACACGCAGCCAATCGCCGCCGCGGCCGAGAGCACAGGCACCAGCCGCGGGGCCGGCATGGGCTTGCCGGTGCGCATCGCGCGTTCCACAGTGGCCCATCGAAAAGCTGCTCCAACGGCTACCAATGCTGCCGTGACGATAACGATGAAGGAGATGGCTGAGTTTATCCAGGGAGCAACACCTTCAAAATTAAAAATCTCAATAGCAATGCCGCCGGCCAAAAATGCCAAGGACGTCCGAATCCACGCCAGAAATGTGCGTTCATTCGCCAACGTAAACCGTGGATCCGGATCTTCGCCCTCCTCCCAAAACTTCATGTTTATATGCTACAACGCCAGCGGTGTAATCTCAGGGAAACATTTAGATAAGGAGAACTATATGGAGACCTGGGAACCCACCATGCCCGCTGGGCCTTTACTGGGCATTACATTAGTTGCCATTGCCCTCATTTTGCTGCTTGTAATCAAGTTCCGCATTCACGCTTTTGTCACGCTCATCATCGTTTCCGCTGTCACCGCCCTCGCCGCCGGCATTCCCATCGCGGGCGTGGTGCCCACCATGATCGATGGCTTTGGTTCCACCATCGCCTCGGTCGCCCTGCTCGTGGGCCTGGGCGCCATGATCGGCCGGTTGGTAGAAGCATCCGGCGGAGCACAGTCGCTTGCCGATGCCCTCGTCAATGCCTTCGGCGCCAAACGCGCCCCACTGGCCCTTGGTATTGCCTCACTCATCATGGGCTTTCCCATCTTCTTTGATGCCGGCCTCATCGTCATGCTGCCGGTTATCTTCGCGGTCGCGCGCCGTTTAGATGGACCAGTTCTGGTCTACGGTATTCCGGCCGCGGGTGCATTCTCCGTCATGCACGTGTTTTTGCCACCGCACCCCGGACCTGTCTCCGCAGCGGAATTCTTCAGCGCTGATATCGGCTATATCCTAGGCCTTGGCCTCATCGTTGCCCTGCCAACCTGGTACGTCTCCGGTTACCTGTGGGGTAAATTCCTCGGCAAGAAATTCACCTTCAAGGTCAGCGATGCCCTCCTTGGCGAACAAACTGACCACGATCCCGCCACCGTTGCATCGCCTGCAAAAGTCATCAGCGTCATGCTGCTGCCGATGCTGCTCATCTTCTGCAACACCGGCGTCAACACGCTCTCGGCGGCCGGCACCATCGATGCCACCAACACCTTTGCCGAAATCCTCACCTTCATTGGCCAAACCCCCATCGCGCTACTGATTACCCTGCTCATCGCGATGGCTGTTCTCGGCCCACGGGATCGCGAGCGCGCCGAAAAGCTCATGGACGGCTCACTTGGCCCCATCTGTTCGGTCATCCTGATCACCGGTGCCGGCGGCATGTTCGGCGGCGTACTTCGTACCTCGGGCATCGGCGATGCCCTCGCCGACTCCATGTCTGACCTTGGCATCCCTGTCATCTTCGCGGCATACCTCGTGGCCGCAGCACTTCGCGTCGCTCAGGGTTCTGCAACCGTTGCGCTGACCACCGCAGCCGCGCTCATGGCACCTGCCGTGGAAGCAGCCAATATGAACGAAATTCAGCTCGCCCTGCTGGTACTTGCCACTGCGGCAGGTTCCGTATTCTCTTCCCTAGTCAACGACTCCGGCTTCTGGCTCGTCGGCCGACTCATGGGAATGGATGTTTCCACCACCCTGCGCACCTGGACTTTGAACCAGGTGTTTATTTCGGTAATCGGCTTTATCGTCGTGCTTATTCTGTGGGCGATCCTGCCAAGTAGTTAGCCGCTTGCGCTGCCACTTCTTCCTTCGACGGCGCAATATCAATCACGACGCCCTTTTCATCCGGCTGCAATTGCTCCAATGTTTCAAATTGAGACTTCAGCAATGACGCCGGCATGAAATGCCCGGTACGCGCTTGCATCCGGTCGATTAGCAGCTCATAGTCCCCGGCCAGGTGGATGAACACCACCTCGGGACAATAGCTGCGAATCAGGTCTCGGTAGGAGCGCTTCAACGCGCTGCACCCGATCATCAAACCATTCGACGCGGCGAGTTCCTCGCCAATATTTTTCAACCACGGCATCCTGTCTTCATCGTTAAGCGGGGTGCCTGATTCCATTTTGTCGATGTTTGCCTGCGGGTGCATGTCATCCCCATCCTGGTAAGGAAGACCAACCAAGGGGCTGAGATTTTCGCCCACAGAAGACTTTCCGGAACCGGATACTCCCATGAGGACAACGTAGCGCGACACTAGAGACTGCTCATTCATTCCTTTATTATCCATTGTCATGTAATTGCCGCTTTCGGCAGTCCTTAAATTTCGCATTTTTACGAAATTTTAAAATGGCGGGTCTTCCGGATTCGTCGAAACCTTCACTGGTTCCGGCTGTTCCTCTGCTCCCTCCTTGTCCTCTTCTGCTTCCGCCTTTGCCTTTTCCTCTTCTTTTTCTTTGAGGATGTCCTCCGCTAGCTCCTTGGCCAAGGCTTCAGCTTCCTCGAGAATCTTGCGTTCATTTTCTGCGCGTTCATAATCCAAAATCTGCTTATGTACGCGCACCCACGGTGCCATGTCATCACAGGCTTCAAATTCGATGCCCATTCTTTGCGCAGCTTCCAAAATGAGGAAGACATTCAGGTTTCCGGGCAGTGGAATATCTCCGGAGAACTCTCCCTGCTGCAACATTGCGCGGAGAAGTTTAATGTCATCGACCCACAGCTCATCGATGATGTCGCGTTGGTCTTGCTCGAGTTTGTCCTGTTCAGCGCGTTTACGATAAAAGTCATCGATGGCATCGGCAAGCTCATGCGCTTTTTCTTGTGCGTTCTTGCGGCGTTTGACCAGCTTTTGCCCAAATGTTTGCAACCAACGCTTAGAGCCTTGCCCTAGCGGTCCTTCCTCCGCGCTGTCGCTGACCCACGTGCCATCTTCAAAAAGCCAGTAGATGACGTCCGTGATCGGATCAACAATGTACATCGCCCGCGTATCGGTCTTGATGTTGTGATGGTGCTGGCACAAAGCAAAGAGGTTTGATGGCGAAGTGAGCCCGCCTTCGGAAAAGTTATGGCGATGATCCAGCTGGCAACTCTGCGCAGGAACCTCACACCCTGGCCAACGGCACGTGCCATCGCGCCCTTCCACGAAAGTGCGAATCCCTGCGGTGGGCTGATAGCTGGAAGTCTCAGCTTTCGCTAATTCATCAGCGTCCAGCACCGTCGCCCCCTCCCGCAGGCGCTCGACGGTTTCTGGACCTACCCAACCAAATCCTTGCAGGTAGGCCGGACCGTCTTCCATGCCCTTGGGAGAAAATAGCACCAGCTTGGTATCTGCCTGGGTACAGGGAAATTCCCCCGTGAGCACCCGCAGCATCGCTTCCGCTCGCGTAATCCCCAGAGCTGTCGCGGTAGCCTTCATGCAGTCTTCCGCTTTTTGAATTTCTTCGTGCGGCGCCTCCACCGCCAGCGACGATGAATTTGCCGTCAACTGGGTTTTTACCATTCTGCGTTGCGGCCGTGGGTCTTTAACGGGGATGCGATCGTCATATTCACTGACCATCTGTCGCACCCGCTGACCAATAAGCGAATGCCCTGGCAAGTGCTGGTTCGCAATCCGCGGGGTGAGATATTTGGCTATTTTCGCATCAAGCTCTTCCATGATTTCCGGATCGGGGTTTGGTCCTAGTTTGGAAAGCGCCGTATCGATAGCAACAAGGCGTGGAAAGTCTAAATGCCAGTGCTCTTGCACCACCGCGTGCAGCTTCGGCAATTCACGAATCAGGCGTTGCAGGGCCAAGAAATTTTTTCCCACCACATTCGCATTTTGACCATAATGCCGGGCGCATTCTTCAGTAGCTAAATCGAAATCCTCTTCGAACTCGGGAATTAATTGAATCCATGCGTTAAGTTCCGCACAACGGGTAGTGGAATAGAGTCGGGCTAATGGGCTATTGGGGTTATTAACTGCATAGAAGGTTTCGCTCATTACATTCTCACTTGTATCGAACTAATTTTCTACAACCATAATAAAGCCATCAGACACCACCTCGCCACTCGAACAAAGTAACGAATTTGCAACAAAATAGAAATCGACGGCGCGGCACGGCTTGCTTTGGCAGAATGGCCTATAACACACCAAGCTAAGGAGTTTTCCGCCGTGACCTACCGAGTACAAGACCCAGCCACAGACGAAGTCATTGAAACCTTCCCAACCGCGACTAGGGAAGAAATTGAAAATATTTTGAACTCTGCCGAGGATGCAACATACGAATGGGGCGAGCACGAAATTACGCAGCGCGCGGAAGTCGTTGCGAAAGCAGCAGAGCTTTTCGATGCAAGAAAGCACGACCTCGGTAAAATCATCGCCGAAGAAATGGGGAAACCGCTCGCTGAGGGAGTCGAGGAAGCCGAATTCGCTTCTGAGATCTTCCAATATTATGCCGACCACGGCCCCTCTTTTGCAGCGGACCAAGAAATTCCTACTAATTCCGCTGGCAAAGCTATGATTCGGCGGCTGCCGCTCGGCGCCCTGCTTGGTGTTATGCCCTGGAACTTTCCCTTTTATCAGGTCGCACGCTTTGCGGCGCCGAACTTGATGCTGGGAAACACCATCGTTCTAAAGCATGCGGAGATCTGTCCGCGTTCTGCGCTGGCCATTCAACAAATTCTGATCGATGCTGGGCTACCGCAAGGCGCTTACAACAATGTGTTTGCTTCACATGATCAGGTTGCAGAAATGATCGCAGACCCGCGTATTCAAGGGGTATCCCTGACCGGTTCGGAGCGTGCGGGAGCAATCATCGGAGCACAGGCAAGTAAGAACCTGAAGAAATCCGTGCTCGAGCTCGGCGGCTCAGATCCGTATATTGTGCTGGACACGAAGGATGTCAAAGCCTCAGCGCAGCTCGCATGGGAGACCCGCATGTACAACACCGGGCAGGCGTGTAACTCCAATAAGCGCCTTATCGTCATGGACGATATTTACGATGAATTCGTGGCGGAGTTGGTAGAACTAGCCAAGGGTATGACACCGGCAGACCCAGTCACGCTTGCGGAGGGATCGGGCAATTCTTATGGTCCGCTATCGTCACGTACTGCTGCGGAAACCCTAGAACGGCAATTAGAGATTGCGGTGCAAGAAGGTGCGACGCTTCACGTGGGCGGAGAACTCGGGGAAGACACTGCGTACTTCTCCCCCGCCGTGGTGACTGGGATTGAACGCGGTTCCGATTCCTATTATGAGGAATTCTTTGGTCCAGTCGCAGTCGTCTACAAGGTATCCAGTGATAAAGAAGCACTCGAGCTGGCCAATGATTGCCGGTTTGGGCTCGGCGGAGCAGTATTTTCCCAAGACACGGCTCGGGCAGAAGCGGTCGCTCAAAAGCTCGCGGTGGGAATGGCTAACGTAAATACGCCTGCCGGCGAGGGTGCGGAGCTTCCGTTTGGCGGAGTAAAGCGCTCAGGTTTTGGCCGCGAATTGGGCCCGTTGGCCATGGATGAGTTCGTAAATAAGCAGATGTACTTCGTCGCCGACTAGGAGCCGGTCGGATAACGAAGTACATCTGCTGAAAGGAAAAGCGCGGTGTGAAATCTAAGCGGAAGTTAGCTCAGATTCTTTTTCGCGCTGCGCTTCGGAGCGCTTGTTCTGGAAGCGGCGGAATACCGCTGCCAGGAGAACGATGGCCATCAGTGTGTACATACCAATCGCGATTGGGGATCCAACCAGAATGGAGTAGTCGCCACCGGAGGACAGTAGAGCGTTGCGGAAGCTGGACTCTGCGAGAGGTCCCAGAATAACGCCAATCATGATTGGTGCCAATGGGAACTCAAAGTGTCGCATAACGAACCCGACAAGACCGATGACGAGCACGAGCCAGAGGTCAGCGATTGCTGCGGATGTTGCATAAACACCAAGGGCACAAAAGACTGCGATGCCTGGGTAGAGATAGTGGCGCGGAATCAGCAGAAGCTTGGCCCACATTGGTGCCAGGGGCAGGTTCAGAATCAGCAGGACGAAGAGACCGATAAACAAGGACGCGAGCAAGGGCCAGACGAGGTCAGCGTTGCGATCGAAAAGCAGCGGTCCGGGCTGAATGCCGTATTGCTGGAATGCCGCCAGCATAATGGCTGCGGTCGCGGACGTTGGAAGGCCCATGGCCAGCAATGCGCCCATCGCGGTACCGGCGGTAGCGTTACCTGCAGCTTCTGGGCCAGCGACACCACGGATAGCACCTTGGTCGCCGAACTGGGGATCCTTACGGCGCTTATCCAGGTTGCGTTCGGTTGCGTATGCCATAAAGGTGGGCACTTCCGCACCACCGACGGGGATAACGCCAAAGGGAACACCGAAGCTGGTGCCGCGCAACCATGCGGGGAATGCTTCTTTGAATTCTGCCCAGGACAGACGCGCGCGTGCGACTTTGCCGTCGCGCAGTTTCGGGACTGGCTTGCTCTGTTCGTAGATGACGTAGAAGACTTCGCCCAATGCGAGGATGCCGACGGTGACAATAATGATGCCGATGCCGTCGAACATTTCTGGAATCCCACCGGTAAAGCGCTGGGCGCCGGAGATTTCATCGATGCCTACTGTCGCGACGAGCAAACCAACGACCAGGGAAATCAGGCCGCGAAGCAGGGAGTCAGAGACGACCGCTGCAGAGGCCAGGAAGGCGAAGATTGCCAAGGCGAAGTACTCTGCTGGGCCAAAGAGAATGGCAAACTCAGCGAGCTTCGGTGCGAAGAAAACGACCAGGGTGGTGGCGATCAAGCCACCGGTAAAAGCGCCGATGGCGGATGTCGCGAGCGCTTGCGGCGCTCTGCCGTTCAGTGCCATTCTGTGGCCTTCGAAGGCTGTTGCAATCGCCGTCGAACCACCAGGGGTATTGACCAGAATCGCCATGGTGGAGTCGCCGAAGAGACCACCGAAGTACACACCCGCGAACATAATGAACGCGGCGGTTGGGTCGAGGGTAAACGTAATGGGCAGCAGAAGCGCTACGGCCATCGACGAGCCCATGCCAGGTAAGACGCCGACTGCGGTACCAAGGAGCGCACCGATGAAGACGTAGACGAGGTTCATTGGCGAGAATGCATCGCCAAAACCCATCATGAGGTTATTGAGTGTTTCCATCATTAGAAGATGCCTCCTAGGATTCCAGCCGGCAGGTTAAGGCCAAGCCCTGCGGAAAAAGCCACTTGAACCGCGCAGGAGAATACAATTCCGACCGCGATCGCATTGAGGTATTTCCGGTCGCCCATGGCGATGGCGAATCCCGCGAACAGGAAGGCTGCGGACACAATCCAGCCAACAGGCTCAAGAATGAGAATGAAGACGATGAACACCACGATGGATCCGGTCAAGGACCAGCGGCGGGCAACGTCAGGAGAAAGGCGCGCTTCGCCGCCGTATTCACCGAGTGGGGTGACGTAACGGGGTTCATCGCCAGGCGAAGGCTTGCGCAGCGTGTCGATGACGAGCAACGCAACCAAAATATAGGACAGAACTACGAGAATGGATGGGTAAAATTTCGGCCCAGGTTGCGCGGCTGATTCCGGCACATCCATGGTGAAAATTCCCCAGGTGACATAGGCGGCGAATAGAAAGACGATGGCCGCCATGATTAAGGCGCCATAGCCTCTAAACGATGGAAGCTCCGGCAACGCCTGCGGTTTGGAGGGATCAGTTGTTGAATCAGTCATGGTGGATGTCCTTAGTAGCCCAATTGCTTCCAGATGCCGTCGACAATGGCGCGTTCTTCTTCGAGGTTTTCTGCAAAATCCTCACCGATTAAAGAACTATCTGCCCATTGGTTTCTTTCCAGAACGTCTGCCCAGGTCTCAGACTCAAGTACTTCACGCATAATCGTGCGAAGCTCTTCAATGTCTTCCTCTTCCAAGCCGGGAGGAGCAACAACGCCACGCCAGTTGACTAGGGAAACGTCGAATCCTTGCTCGATCATGGTGGGAGTATCGATGCCATCGACAGGCTCTTCGGCGGAAATGCCGAGTATCTTCAATCGGCCGGCTTCGATCTGGTCTGCAAAGTCGTTGTACCCAGACACGGAGGCGTCAATGGTTCCTGACATCAAGGCTGTGGCCAGTTCAGCGCCACCGGAGTGGGCCATGTAATTGACTTCGGTAGGGTCGATTCCCGCTTCTTCAGCCAGCTGAGCGATGATCATCTGGTCCAGTGAGCCCAGTGAGCCACCGCCCCACGGGAAGTTTTTGGGGTCTTTGGCCATCTCAACCATAACATCTTCGACAGATTCATACGGGGAGTCAGCTGGTACAACCAGCACATCGTAGTCATCAGTGATACGGGCAATAGGGGTTACTTCATCAATGGATACGCCTGAGCCGTTGATGTTGATGGCGCCGAGCATCGTAATGCCCATGACCATCAGGGTTGTATTGTTACCGGGCATCTCCATTAATTGAGATAAACCAATGGTTCCACCGGCGCCGGGGATATTAACCACAGATGGGTTAACAACAACATTTTCTTCGCGCATGGCCTGTTGAATTTCACGGGCCGCACCGTCCCAGCCACCACCTGCACCAGCAGGGGCAATTAGGCTTACGGCGCTGCGTGCATCAGCTCCAGTGTCCGACGCTGCTGCGTCTCGAACCCCGAAAATGACTAACGCAACGCCGACGATGATGGCGATAACTTGCGCTACCCGTTTGGTAGTTGCACTCACAAATAGTTCTCCTTAACTCCGATAATTGAGAGTTGGATATAAACTATAAGACTTGAGTGTGATCCGCAATACTTTAATTAAGAAGAGTGCACGGGTGCACCCAGATCCTTAGTCAAGGAGATTAACAGCCTGACTTCCAAGACTTCTACTGACGTGCAGCAGCGTTATGGCATGCGCGCTGTCGCCATCGCCATCGACGATGGCTTCCACAATTTGTTGATGCTCGGCCTTGATCTGAGATTCGCGCTCCGGACTAATATCCTTTTTATCCAGCGCAATAACACGGTAGCGATCCGACTTCGCCCACAGGCGTCCCAGCTCTTCAATCAGGATCGGATTTTTGGAGGCCGTGTAAATCGCCTGGTGAAATTCACGATGCGCCTGCAATGCATCGATATCGCGATAAACAGGCTCCAACCTGGAAAGACACTTCTTAATCTGGACAATATCTTCCTCGGTTCGACGCTCCGCCGCCAACTGAGAGGCCAAAGGCTCCAGCGCACGGCGCACCTCTAGAAGGTGACGGGCCTCGTCCGCAGAAACACCAGACACCTTGGTGTTTTTGTGCGCCGCCAGGTCGATCAGCCCCTCCCCGCCCAGCCTGCGAATCGCTTCGCGCAACGGGGTAGTTGAAACGCCAATCTTGGCTGCCAACGCCGACTGCTGAATCGTCTCTCCTGGCGCTAATTCACACGTCACGATGAGTTCTTTTAGCCGGTGATAGGCGTAATCATTTTTCGTGACCAGCTGGAAATTCTCCACTGCAACCACCTCTCTATTGATCTTCTCTTTCAGCATATATAGAGTTTCGCCCAAACCCTACATGTTATAAGATATAGGATATATCGATTATGGCGACTTCCATCCCCGCTCTCTCCTCTTTGAAAATATTGTCTGCCCGGGACATCCTCGGCGAGCACTATGCAAGCTTTCCGATGATCCTGCGTCTTTTCGCAGAAAACCTGGTCCGCCACGGTCGTGACCCGCAAGCAATCATCGACCGCGACGCGAATGCCGAAATTGAGTTCAGCCCTGGTCGTCTGCTCATGCATGACACCACCTCCACTCCCGCGCTCGTGGATATGGCCGCGATGCGCGATACCGTGGCACGCGCGGGCGGGGACCCCACCGTGATTCGCCCGCACCTGCCGGTCGAGGTGTCCATTGACCATTCGCTTGCCGTGGAACACTTTGCCCGGCGCGATGCGGCGCGGTTAAACATCGCGGAGGAGATTCGGCGCAACCGGGAGCGCTACCGCTTCCTGAAGTGGTCCTCGCATGCCATGGAGGGAATCCACATTAATCCGCCCGGGACCGGGATTATGCACACCATCAACCTGGAGCAGCTCGCCACGGTTGCCACGCACGATGGCACTTATGCATTCCCAGACATGATGTTGGGTACCGATTCCCACACCCCCATGATTAATGGCTTAGGAGTGTTGGGCTGGGGCATCGGCGGTGTGGAAGCCGAGACCTTGATGTTTGGAATGCCGACTACGCTGCGCGTGCCCGATGTCGTAGGCGTGAAAGTCACCGGCGCGCTAAACCCCGGCGTCACCTCAACGGATCTAGCCTTGACCATCACCCATGTTTTGCGAAAATTCGGCGTAACCGGAAAGTTCGTGGAGTTCTACGGACCTGGAGTATCCACGCTCAGCGTCGGGGATAGAGCCGTCGTGGCAAATATGGCGCCCGAGTTTGGCGCGACAACCGCCTACTTCCCCGTCGACGAAGCCGTGATGGACTATCTCGCGATGACGGGCCGGAGCACTGAGCACATCAAATTTGTTCGCGAGTACTTCCAGGCAGCTGACCTCTGGTTTGATCCGACAGCATCGCCCACGTTTGATAATGAGGTTGAGCTAGACCTTGGCTCGGTGTCGTCTTCTGCCGCTGGCCCTCGCCGGCCCCAGGACTTGCACAAGATTCACCAGCTTCCGCAGGTCCTGGCCGACACCGAACCTGCTTCAACCGCGTTTCCCTTGGCCATTGCATCTATCACGAGCTGCACCAATACCACTGACCCGCGACTGTTGATCAGCGCTGGGCTGCTAGCGCGCAATGCCCGCGCCAAAGGCCTGCAGTCTCCCGAGTGGGTCAAGACTTCTCTCGCACCAGGCTCCCCGGCGGCGGCGAGTTACCTGCAGCGCGGCGGATTATTGGACGATCTCTCGGCGGTGGGCTTCGATATCGTGGGCTTTGGATGCACCACGTGCATCGGCAATTCCGGGCCACTGACCGCAGAAATCCAGGAGCAAGAAGGAACACCCGTCGCGGTACTGTCTGGCAACCGCAACTTTCCAGGCCGGGTACATCCGGATCTGGACTACGGCTTCCTCATGTCCCCTCCCCTGGTCATCGCATTTGCGCTGGCAGGCCGGGCAGATATTGATATTACCAACGAGTCCTTGGGCACAGACCACCAAGGAGGGCCCGTGTTCTTACGCGATATCTGGCCGCACCCGCAGGAGGTGGATGAGATCTTTTCCACGGCACTGTCGGCGGATGATTTCTCGCAGGATTTCTATGAAGCCTCCAATAACCGGATGTGGCATGAGATTGAAGCGCCCAAGGATGCGCTGTTTCCCTGGGATGAGAAGTCCACGATACTGCGCCCGCCGCCATTTGCCAGCCTGGACCAAAAGTCCTTGCTGGGAACCTATGATGCTTACCCCCTGATGCTCTTAGACGATGACATCACCACGGACCACATCTCCCCGGCCGGGGCTATTCCGAAGGAATCCTTCATCGCGGATTATCTGGTGGAGCGCGGGGAAAGCCGCGATGACCTCAATGTATTTGCTTCCCGTCGTGGCAATTGGGAAGTCATGGCGCGCGGGGCGTTTTACTCACGGGCAGTCAAAAACAAGCTTAGCGATGCCCCCGGGATCGCCATGACCACCCACAGCCCCAGCGGTGACCAGATGAGCGTGTGGGATGCCGCCACCAGGTACGCCGAGGACAACCAGCCACTGGTGATGGTCGCCGGCGATCGCTATGGAATGGGTTCTTCGCGCGACTGGGCAGCAAAAGTCCAGCGTCTACTGGGAATCCGCGCCGTGCTCGCCACCAGCTATGAGCGCATCCACCGCTCCAACCTCATCGGGCTTGGAATCCTGCCGTTAGAGATTCCGCGGGATTTCATCGACCTCGAACCAGGTGACAGCATCCGCATCCACGCGGATCAGGTCAGCCCGCGGTGCCAGGTCCCAGTCCAAGTCACCAAGGCAGACGGCACAGTAATCACCTACGAAACTACCGCGGCCATCGAAACAGACAACGAAGCACAGTTGCTTGTCGATGGCGGCGTAATCCCCTCCATCCTCTCCACCGCACTAGAAGGACAATAATCATGGCTACTTTTACCTCAGACACCTACGACGAACTCGGCGAAAAGCTCGACTCCTTGCCACTTAGTTTTGAAAACCTCGGCGGCGTCGAATACTTCTCCGGGCCTGCAGAAACCGTGCGGGTCGATGAAGATAACCAGCTGCTCAAAGAACTCATGAAACAACCGGGAAACGGCCGCGTGCTGGTCGTTGATGGTGGCGAAAAGATCACCTGCGCACTTATGGGCGGAAATATGGCGGCATTCTTCGCGGATAGCGGCTGGGCGGGCGTTGTCACCGTCGGTGCAATTCGCGACCGCGCTGAAATCACCGAGGTTGAACTCGGTGTGCTGGCCATGGGATCCAATCCCAAGCGAAGCAAGAAGGAGCGTACCGGTGAGGTAGGAGTCAAACTGGAATTCGCAGGGGTTAAAGTAGTTCCGGGAGCCATGGTCTTTGCCGATTCCGATGGAGTCCTCATCGAAAAAAATAGCTACTGAACACTTCAGGGAGAATAATGCGGACATGGGTTGTAGTAGTACCCGCATCGATAGCCTTAGGCCTGCTCCTTGATTACTTTAATGTCGCTGCTGCCTGGATTCTTTCCGGAATTTTGGTAGCAGGTGGCGCGGCATTGATCCGCCGCCGCGAGCTCGCGCTCAATCAGCATGTGGAAAAATCTGGCCGCGGCGTCATTGGTGTCCTCGCTGGCCTGCCGCTGGTGGGAGTAAGCATTGGTGATGTCACACCATTTCTGCTGCCTGGCTTGGTGGTATCTCTTATCACCGTGGCGCTGGGAATTGGCGCCGGCGTGGTGCTGTCTAAAACCGTGAAGGAAATTACCCCGCAAACCGGAATCTTGTGCATGCTGCCTGGCGGTTCTTCCACTATTCCGGTGATTGCCATGGAAACGGGCGCTGATTATCGCCTGGTCGCGCTTTCTCAATACCTGCGCCTGCTCATCGTCTCTTTGTCGCTGCCGCTGATTACTTCCCTGTTTAATGTCTCCACGACGGTGGCAGAAGAAGAGTCGGGCACTTGGTGGGGCGCGCTTTTGTTGGTGGCTTGCGCGCTGGTGGGACCATACATCGGTAAGCTTTTGCGCTTTCCTGCGCCGCATATCTTCGCCCCGCTGCTGCTTACGGTTCTGCTGGGGCAATTTTTCCCAGAAGCAATCTTCATGCCGGAGGCCGTCGCCGTCCTGGGCTTTTTAATCATCGGGTGGTTCTGCGGCGGCGGGCTATCGGTGCCCGTGCTTAAGATTTTTGCCCGCCAACTGCCGATGACCTTGCTGTTTATCATCTTGACCATCGCCACCTGCGCCGCGACCGCACTGCTGCTGACTGGGTGGATGGACATCGCCTATTTTGATGCCTACCTCGCCACCAGCCCCGGCGGCCTGGAAACCGTCCTAGCGCTGGCGCACGAAGGCGGCTCTGGACCAGCGGTAGTGAGCGTGCAGCTGATTAGGCTGCTCACGCTGCTTATTCTCGCTGGCTACCTGTCTGGAATTATCAAGTGGATACTCAAGAAAGGCCGGGGATAATCGCATTGAGGCCAAGGAAGAGCAGCAACGTAATTAGTGGAATTGCAATTGTGACGACAGCGATGTCCTTGTAGGACTGCCGATGACTCATGCCGCAGACGATGAGCATGGTCAGTACCGCTCCGTTATGCGGCATAGAATCAAAGCTCACTGACGCCATCGCCGTCACACGGTGCATAAGCTCCATGCTGATATTTTGCTCAGCTGCGAGTTGTGCGAGCTGCTCCCCCATGGTTTCCATAGTGATGCTCAAACCACCGGAAGACGATCCTGTAATACCTGAAATTACAGCTGTCGACACCGTGGAGACAACCAATGCGTTATCGCTGACACCCAACATATTTTCTTGCACGACTGCAAAGACGGCAAGGGACGCAATGACTGCACCGAAGCCAACCTCAGAAGCCGTAGTAAAGCAGGGCAAGATAGCATTCTTTGCTCCGGCGGAGAATTCCTTCACCGACTGCCGAGCGCGTTGAGGAAACATCAACACCATAACGAGGATCGCCAGAGCCAGGGACAGCGTGGGACCCCAGATACCGGTCAACGACTGGATATCAGTAGCTCCAAACTTTTCTTCCGACAAATAGGATGTATCCATCTCGTCGGCGAAGTAGAAGACAAAAGAAAAGTTGACGATGATTACCACTAGGATCGGGATCAGACCTAAAAGACCTTGAACCTTGATCGAAGGATCCGTCTTGAGCGCAGGGGCCTCGCTGAGCTGCTCGTCGCCAGTACTAGTTGATGAAATTTCAGGGTTTGTATCCAAGGGAAGGAATTCTTCCCCTGTCTTGTGGATCTGTTTGACGCGGTACTGTAGCCACGCTGTTCCGGAAGCGAGCATGACTGCTGCAGCACCAAGCCCAAAGAATGGTGCTGCATAGACATTGGTTCCAAAGTAGCTGGTGGGAATGGCATTATGCACCTGTGGCGACCCTGGAAGCGCAGCGAGTGCGAATGTGATTGTGCCTAATGCGATGGCCGCGGGCATGAGCCGTTTGGGAATACGTGCTTCTTTAAACAGGGCTGTTGCGATTGGCACAATAGTAAAAGCTACAACCCAAGCAGAAACTCCGCCGTACGTCAGCAATGCGGTGGCAACGATGGTTGAAAACATTGCTCGCTTCGGGCCAAAGAGGGTGGTAATGCCTTTAGCAAGGTACCTGGCTAGCCCCGTAGAAGTCATGAGGTACCCAAAAATCGCGCCAAATAAGAAGAGCGGGAAATACTGGACGATGAAATTTCCTAGGGCCGGCATAAATATCTGGGTATAACTTGCCAAGATTGGTTGACCGGAGAAAACCACCGCGATGAGTGCTGCGAACGGTGCAACAACTACAACGGAATGTCCGCGGTAAGCGAAGATAATCAGGAATGCTAGGGAAATCAGCACGCCGATAAAAGCGATAATCACTGAGTGCTCCTTAGAAAGGGGCACTATTATTAAAACTATGGTTACAGGTGCCCGTGAACGGATCTTGGAGTGTTCCCGCCGACTCTTTAGTGAGCGAACCTTTGCGCAAGTTTCGCTGAAAGACATTGCTGCCGAGGCCGATGTATCAGTAGCGCTGATTGTGAAGCACTTCCACAACAAAGATTCTTTGTTTGAAGCAACCGTGGATTTCAGTAATTCTTCGAAAGCGCTATTTGCTGGAGAATTCGAGCAGTTGGGACGCACAGCGATTCGAGAAACGCTGACTGCACCACACAACGCTCCCTACTCAATGGCTCGGACTATCTCGGTGTCGGCAGGAAATCCAGATAGTCTCAATGCCATCGGCAAGCGAATTCGTTCTGACTTGCAGAGAGTTTTAGTAAACCGGATCCGAGAGGAAGCGCCGCACCCAACTCCGTCTCCGGAGTTGCGGGCGCAGTCGGCATTAGCTTTACTGCTCGGTTTGTCGATGATGCGTCGCTTCGCCGACACTGAATTTGAATCATTCAATGCGCAATCTTTGGAAGACCACTATTCGAAGATTCTCCAGGCCATCATCAACGGCGAACCTCGTTAATAACCGCGGAGAAGTCGAGGTTGCCGTTACCAGCAGCGACGAATTCTTCGAACGCTTGAGTAGCGATCTTGCCGAGCACGGTATCCGTGTCGGTTGCTTGCGCCGATTCCATCGCCAAGCGAAGGTCCTTGAGCATCAATGCCGAGGAAAATCCAGGTTGGAAATCATTATTGGCGGGAGATGTAGGAACAACGTCCGGGATGGGAGCGTTGACCGATAACGACCACGAGTTACCGGTGGCATTTGAAACCACGTCAAAGAAGGCTTGATGGTCTAGACCGAGGCGCTCGCCCAGGACGATGGCCTCAGACAACACCATCTGTTGTACTGCCAAAATCATATTGTTGCAGGCTTTTACCGCTTGGCCATTGCCAACTTGTCCGCAATGGGTGATGGAACGACCCATCACATCAAGTACTGGATGCACTTGGTTGAACGCTTCCTCTGTTCCGCCCACCATAAAGGCGAGGGTCCCGGCTTCCGCTCCAGTAGTACCACCCGAGACGGGAGCATCAATGAACTGGGAACCCCGGTCGTAGACGCTCTCTCCAATCTCACGGGCATCCTGCACGGAAATAGTGGAGGAGTCGATGTAAACCTTGGCTGTGGAATCAGCATCCAACAGCTCCCCCAGCACCTTTTTGACTAGGTCACCGTTGGGCAGCATAGTGATCACCACGTCGGCGCCCTCTGCTGCTTCGACAGCGGTATCAAAAACCGCGACGCCGTCTTTTTTAGAGCTTTTCTTGGCTTCCGCAGAAACATCGAAACCTTGGACAGTCAATCCTGCTTTGGCGAGGTTAGCGGCCATACGCCCGCCCATGTTACCTAGCCCAATGACAGCAATTGTTTGATTAGACATGATATTTTCCTTTGCTAGTCCATCACTGGCATAGAAAATTGCGGTCCGGCATTCTCTTCATCTGGCCAGCGACTGGTGACGGTCTTGGTCTTCGTGTAGAAACGGAAGGAGTCAGGTCCGTGCTGGTTGAGGTCACCAAACCCAGAAGCCTTCCACCCGCCAAAGGTGTGGTACGCGATTGGCACGGGAATTGGCACGTTGATTCCTACCATTCCTACGTTGACCGCGGTTGCGAAGTCACGGGCAGCGCCGCCGTTGGATGTAAAGATGGCTACGCCATTGCCGTACTCATGTTCAGTGGGAAGCTTCACTGCTTCTTCCAAAGTTTCTGCACGCACCATGGACAGGAAAGGACCGAAGATTTCATCAGTGTAAATCGACATGTCTGGCGTCACATGATCGAAAAATGTTGGTCCAGTAAAGAAGCCCTCGGCGAGTGATTCGCCATCAAAAGAAGCAGAGGACATATCGAGCGTGCGGCCATCGGCAAGCAGCTCGGCACCGCTGCTTTGGCCCTGTTCGATGTAGTTTTCAACGCGGTCTTTGGCATCCTGGGTGACCAGCGGACCGTAATCCGAACTGGCATCCAGGCTGTGGCCGACGTTGAGGCTTGGGATCTTCTTTAAAATGGCATCGCGCAGATTATCGGCCGTTTCTTGCCCAACTGGAACGACTACCGACAGCGCCATGCAACGCTCCCCTGCGGAGCCGAAAGCTGCACCGACGAGAGTATCTGCGGTGGCTTCAATGTCGGCATCGGGAAGCACAATGGCGTGGTTCTTAGCACCGCCAAAGCACTGCGCACGCTTGCCAGTTGCAGCGCAACGTTCATAGATATACTGCGCAATCGGGGTAGAGCCAACGAATCCAATGCCTTGTACGACGTCAGAATCTAATAAGGCGTCCACTGATTCCTTGCCACCATGAACTACGTTGAGAACACCAGCTGGCCCGCCGGCCTCGACGAATAGCTCCGCGAGACGAACTGGGACCGATGGGTCGCGTTCAGAAGGCTTAAGGATGAAAGCATTGCCGGCTGCCAGGGCTGGACCCGCCTTCCATAATGGAATCATTGCGGGAAAGTTGAAGGGCGTGATTCCGGCAACCACGCCGAGCGGCTGACGCATGGAGTAGGTGTCGATTCCTGTGCCGACCTCGCTCGAGTATTCACCCTTGAGCTGATGCGGAGCTCCTAGAGCGAATTCCAAGACTTCCAATCCTCGTTGAATATCGCCTTTCGCATCCGGAAATGTCTTGCCATGCTCGAGAGAAAGAGTGGTCGCGAGCTCATCCATGTTTTCATTGATAAGCGCAATCCACTTCATGATGATGCGCACTCGCTTTTGAGGGTTGAGCCGCGCCCAGCCCTTTTGAGCATTCTGTGCGCTCGCGATCACATGGTTGATATCTTCGGTGCTCGCGAGTGCTACTTCAGCCTGTGGCTTTCCGAGCGATGGGTTGAGAACAGGTTGGGTGTTACCAGAAGTACCTGGGTACTCCGCTCCGTCGACATAATGGTTGATTGTCTTCATTGGGACCTTCCTCCTTGTAAGTGGTATACCGGAAAGCCTAGCGAGATACTCGACACAATCCACGGCCAATTGTGTGGCACAACACTATTTACCCCCGGCGCGCGGTCCCTAGCTGCGTAGTACGATTTAGAGAGTGGGTGTACACCATTCACCCGATCACGAAAGGATGATCGCCATGGACTCACGGAAATCTTGGGAAGCCGATGTCATTCTCAATGACGGCGGGATCGCTGCTCTGCGAGCCATTCGTCCTGATGACCGGGAGAAACTTCATAGTTTCTACGCACGGGTATCTGATGAATCTAAGTACTTAAGGTTTTTCGGTAACCACCCGGCACTTCAGGACGAAGACCTCCAACGATGGATCGATACCGATGGGCATGACAAGGTCACACTGGTAATGCTCGAACGTGAGGCTATCATCGCGGTCGCTGGGTATGAGCTGATCGAACAATTCTTGCCAGCTCGAGTAGGCGATGTGTCCTTTTTAGTTCAAGACTCGCACCAATCACGCGGGTGCGGCAATATTTTATTGGAACACCTCGCAGAAATTGGACGCGAGGGTGGAATCCAACGCTTCTATGCTGAGATGCTCATGAATAACCGTCAGATGGCTCAAGTGTTCATTCGAGCTGGTTACTCAGCAACTCCTGAATATGGAGATGGACTACTGACTGTTGATTTTAAGATCGAGCCAAATTCTAAATCCCGCGAAGTCGTGGAACGCCGAGAATTACGCGCGGAAGCAAACTCTATCTCTCGGCTGCTGTCCCCGAATTCCATCGCAGTGGTCGGCACGATTGAGGGCGTCGGCTCCATTATTCCGTCCCTGGTCCAAGGAAATTACCGTGGTAACTTACATATTTTAACCACGCACCCTGGCGAAGCCTCGGTTACTGAGACGCTGAAAAGGCTTGATGTCGATGTGGATGTTCTCCTTGTTGAGCATGATCCTGGAAACATCACCGAAATCATGGCTGCTGCGTCCACCAAGAATGCCAAAGGCATCATCATGGTGGCGGGAAACCAGATGGCACATATTTCTGAAGAAACATCGCGTGACCTCGTACTAGCAGCTCGCGATAACGGACTCCGTGCGTTAGGCCCTGCCGCTCTGGGCATTATTAATACAGACCCTAGTGTCTCCCTGAATTCCACTCCTGCCCCCATGCCACTTGCTGGTCGCATAGGCATTTTTACCCAATCTTCCGGTGTAGGGACGCTAGTACTCTCCCGCGCCCTCGAACGCGGACTTGGGATTAGTTCTTTCATCGCCGCGGGTTCTTTCGCCGATGTCACCGGCAATGACGTGATGCAATATTGGGGTTCTGATGACAACACGTCGATCTGTTTGCTGTCACTAGATTCCATCGGCAACCCGCGCAAGTTCTTCCGGGTTCTGCGCCGTCTGGCTCTAGAAAAGTTCGTGATCGTATTCATGCCTTCCCGCGCCCTGCGCTCCTCCAGTCACTATGACGTGGAGTTAAGTTCGCAGTTGGAGAAGGTGGATACTCACGCTTTAGATGAGACCATCCGCAACACTGGTTCTATGGTTGTTACCAGCCGAGAAGCAATGTATGACATTGCACAATTGCTCGATAGGCAACCACTTCCACAAGGCAACCGGATTGCGTTGATTTCCAATAGCACAGGTCTATCTTCCCAAATGGAACAGTCGGCATTGCGTTTTGGACTAATTCCACAGGAGGTAGTTGCGTCTGACCAACTGATAAATGAGGTGGAAGCGGCTCTGGAAAATCCTGAGATTGATGCGGTCCTTTGCGCAGTAGTTGAAATTAACACGGGTGACTTCCTCAAAGAATGCCGTAATGAACTCGAGGTTTTGGCAAAAGAAACCCAGAAGGTCCCTCTGATCGCGTCGTTTATCGGTTTTGACAAGCCTCATTTCCAGCAAGCCAGTCTTCCTGTATTTGATAACTATGCAGATGCATTGCAAGCGCTTCAACAAGTGTTGACCAATGAGACGAAAAGAGCCGAAGCCCGTCCACAACCAGATGACGAGATAGGCGAAGGCGACATAGATAAAGCTCAAGAAATAGTTCAACGCGTCCTTAGAGAGAGCCCTCAAGGCCGGTGGACTACGGACAATGAATGTGCTGAAATTTTAGACGCCTATGGCATCGGAGTAGTTCCTTGGGTAGAAGTCGCTTCCACTGATGAGGCTGTAGCCGCTGCCGAAACACTCGGATGGGATGTCGTGCTGAAATCGCTGAGCCCTATCGTGCGTGGACGATCGGAATGGCCCACCGTTATTCGTCATATTCGCGATGAACACAGCATGAAAGATGCATGGAACACCCTGCGTGAAATGGCCGTTGAACTGGAGATAATTCCTGCTGACAGCAACGATATTTCTGCGTTGAATCCCGTGGTTCAAGCACATGCCACCTCAGGTGCCTCCCTGACGATCCGAGCTGTGGAGAATCCTGTAGTGGGTCCGATTATTTCCACCGGCATTTCCGGAATCCCCAATGATTTGCTCAATGACAAAACTTGGAGGGTCCCGCCGATTCGACGTAGCGATGCGGCTTCAATGCTGGGATCACTGAAGGCCTCTCCCCTTCTCACTGGGTATCGCGGTTCAAAGGCATCTCGCCTGTCGACGGTTGAAGACATCATCATGGGAGTCTCCAAACTTAAAGACGACATCAGTTCCATCGTAGAAATCGAACTTACACCGGTCATCGCTGGAGTCAATGCCACCGAAGTCGTAGGTGCAAGAATGCGGATTGCACCATTGAAGTCTGAACGTGATCCATTGGCACGGGCTTTTACGCAGTAGGACCAAGTATGAAACATCTTCTAATAGATACTGAAGAAATCCATAACTACAGCCTGGGCAAAGGTCACCCCATGGGCCCAGATCGTGTAGATTCCGCGCTTGACTTAGCTCGCCGACTGGGAATCATAGATGCTTTTACGGTAGAAACACCAGCTGCCGCAGCTGACGAAATCCTAGAATTGGTTCACAGCTCAGAATACATTCAGGCAACACGTATCCACAGGCCCAATCTGCGCTTTGGAATTGGCACCGAAGATAATCCAGTTGCGCCGGGACTATCCGATGTCGCTGCTCGTATTAGCGGCGGCACCTTAGATGCCGTGCGCGCTGTGTGGGACGGAAAAGCGCAACGTGCGGTTAATCTAGCAGGTGGACTGCACCATGCCTTTCCTGATTCAATGGCTGGCTTTTGCATGTATAACGACGCCGCCATTGCCATTACTTGGCTACTGAACAACACTGAGGCACAACGTGTTGCCTATATCGATTTTGACGCCCACCATGGTGATGGCGTGGAGAAGATCTTTTGGAATGATCCGCGAGTACTCACTATTTCAATTCACGAGTCTGGGCTCTATCTATTTCCAGGGACCGGACATGCGCACGAGATTGGTGGCCCAGATGCGGCTGGCACTGCCGTCAATGTAGCGCTGTCCAAAAACGCCGATGACCACGAATGGCTACAAAGTATCCATTCGGTAGTACCAGCGGTGTTGAAGAAGTTTGCTCCAGAAATTGTCATCTCTCAGCACGGAGCTGATCCGCACCGAGCTGATCCTTTGACCGACCTCACCCTGAGTATGGATGCCATGGCATTGGCTTATCACTCAATGTCTAGCTGGGCGCGTCAATTTGCAGACAATAAATGGGTCGCGCTGGGTGGAGGAGGATATGAGAACCATTCGGTTTCACGCGCTTGGACACATGTCCTAGCCGCAGTGTCCGAACAACCTATTGAGCCTCATACCTCGGCATTTGGCGGAGTCATGATGGGAGATGAAAATGTTGACCGCGGTGCGCTATCAGAATATAGCCCGCAACACATTGCTACCTGCCAGCCAACTCCCGCGCTGGTAGCTACGTCACGGGCCATTTTCCCGTACTGGGGTCTACAACCCTATAGCTAGACGAATGCAGACACCCCAGTAATAGCCCGGCCTACGATGAGTGAATTGATCTCATACGTGCCTTCATATGTGTATATGATTTCCGCATCGCTCATCATCTTCGATAAGTCATAATCTGTGAGAATGCCATTGCCGCCACCGATATTACGCCCAGCAGCTGCGGATTCCCGCGCCAACCGAGTGGTCGTAGCCTTCGCTAAAGCCGCGTGCGGCATTTCCAATTTCCCTGCTTCCTGGAGGTGCGCAACTTGGGCCATCATTGACAGCGATACGGTTGCATTACCCAGGATCCTCGTTAAAGCTTCCTGTACCAATTGAAACTTGGCAATAGGGCGACCAAATTGCTCGCGCGATACCGCATATTCCCGCGCCATATCGAAGATCCCCAGCTGAAGTCCAGCTCCTTGCCATGCTACCCACGCGCGCGAGCTACAAAGATAGTCGTTGGTATTAGCGAACGATTGCGCACCCGGGATGATGTTTTCATGCGGAATGAGAACACTATCGAAGGTGATATCTGCATTCTGCATAATTCGCAGTCCCATCTTGCGGGAGATTTTCTCGGCGGAAACGCCTTCGCGACCCATCTCCACGATGAAGCCCTTGACCTCATTATCTGCAGTGTCGCGTGCGAAACAAATGGCAAAATCGGCGAATGTCCCTCCACCAATCCAACGCTTCGTTCCATTAATTACCCACCCATCGGCAGTTTTCTCGGCGGTCGTAGCAAGACCACCCGCAATGTCCGAACCATGCTCGGGCTCTGTCAGCGCGAAGCATCCGATCTTTTCAAAACTACGCAGGCCATCCAACCATTTTTCACGCTGTGCATCACTCGCCAGGGCATCGATAAGCGCCACAATCAGCTCATTATGAATGCCCACCAATGCAGACAATGAAACGTCCGCACGAGTAACTTCTGCGTATGCCAAGCCGCGATAGAGTCGAGACGTCCCCGATACTGCAATCTCACCCAGCCCGTATTTAGCGAGTTCAGGAAGCAGGTGGAATGGAAATTCCTCGCGATCCCAATATTCACCCACCTCCGGACGGATCTTCGTTTGCAGGAATTCATGCAGGGCATGCAGCCGTTTGGACTCTTCAGGCTCTAGCTGATCAGCAACCCCGAGAATATCTGTGTGCGGGAATGGGATCCCTTCCAACAGGGACTGTGTTGCGTCGTCGCTCTTTATAATCGGTGGCATAGTTAGACTCTCCCAAAGTGATAAGACTTGATTAGCCAAGCCTACTAGTACGATTTATAAAGTTAGCGTACACCGTGTTGTGCGCCATGTCACCAATATTCGATAACCCCTACATCAACAAAAGGAACCTAATGCCCACAAAAAAGCCCCTAACACCTCGCCAAAGAGAGCTTTTCAATGCCCTCCTAAACGACTTTCTCAGCGAGGGCTTTGAATCTTTCACCATCGATAACGCCAGCAAACGCTATCGATGCTCGAAATCAACCATCTATGGACTTGGCACCACTCGCGACGAAATCCTGGCACGAATTCTAGTGAGCTACTTTAAAGAAATTAGCCGGCGAACAACTCCAGAAATCACGTCAAGAACCTCCTTCGAAAAGGCTTTCATCGATTACTTCGACAACATCAAAGAGGCCCTTTCTGCAGCTAGCCCCAAGTTCATGCAAGATCTTGCCAGCGATCCTGTCGCGCGCGACATTTATGGCATCAACACCAAGGCCGCTATCGAAATCATTCACAGCCTGCTCGAGCGTGGAGTTGCCTCTGGCGAATTCCAAATCACTTCCATTTCGTTTACCTCTCGACTCATCCAGCAGGCCATGGATGACATTCAGCAAGGGACCTATTTAGACGTCCTAGAAACCAAGGAAGCCTACGCCAGCCTGGGCCAACTCATCCTGACAGGATTGAAGAAACCGTAGAAATTCCAAGAAGCTCTAGAAATTACTTCGATATCGAAGTAAGCTCAACGGGGACACACGTCACACAAGCCCAGCCCGAGTTGCTCATAACACAGAGCTGCGGTGGCGCTACGGGCAGTGTCCATAATCAATCTTGAGGAGTCTCATGAATACGGTTACCGAACAATTTCTAGCAGCCCGCGACTTTCTCGTGGATAATCGTGAAAACTACCAAGGTGCAGTCGAGGGCTTCGAGTGGCCACGATTTGAACACTTCAACTTTGCCATCGACTGGTTTGACCACTTGGCTAGCGAGCCAGAATCGAAAGACCGTGAGGCTTTGGTAATCAACGAACAGGACGGAACCAGCACGCGCCGTACCTTTTCACAGATGTCGCAGCGCTCGCAGCAACTGGCCAACTGGCTGACTGAGCAAGGGGCCCAGCGTGGTGATCATGTAATGCTGATGCTCAACAACCAGCTTGAACTGTGGGAAACCATGCTTGCATGCATTCGTGCGGGCTTTGTCCTCAATCCTGCTACTTCGATGCTGGGCGCAGATGACCTACAAGATCGTACCGAACGTGCCGATGTCTCCTGGGTGATCGCAAACTCGGAAGATGCGGCAAAGTTTCAAGACGTGACCGGTGATTTCACTGTCATTCAGATTCAGGATGGCGACGCTGCACAATCTGCTCACGAGACTCTGTACTACTCGGACTCTTTCAACGCGCCTGTTGAATACACGCCGACGCAGGAAACTCGAGCTGATGACACCCTCCTGTTGTATTTCACTTCGGGCACCACGTCCAAAGCGAAGCTGGTTGCACACACCCATGTCTCGTATCCTGTTGGGCACTTGACCACGATGTACTGGATCGGCCTGGAACCGGGCGATGTTCACCTCAATGTAGCTGCGCCTGGTTGGGCGAAGCATGCATGGTCAAATTTCTTTGCGCCGTGGATCGCAGGCGCCACCATCTTCATCTACAACTACTCTCGCTTTGATGCTCCTGCTCTGATGGCGCAGATGGATGCCGAAGGCGTTACCAGCTTCTGTGCCCCGCCAACGGTATGGCGCATGCTCGTTCAAGCGGACTTGTCTCTCATGAAGACTCCTCCGAAGAAGATTGTAGGTGCTGGTGAGCCGCTAAACCCAGAGCTTTTCAATGCCATCAAGCGCGGTTGGGGCGGCGAAATTCGCGATGGATTTGGACAGACTGAGTCCTCGCTTCAGATTGCAAACACACCAGGAGAAGCAGTTAAACCTGGCTCGATGGGAAAGCCACTGCCTGGATTTAACATTAGCTTGATTGACCCAGCTACTGGTGAGCACGGCGATACGGGTGAAATCTGCATTCAGATGGATCCTCGCCCAATTGGCCTGTTCGTCGGTTATGTCGCTTCCCCGGAAAAGAACCAAGAAGTCTTCCGCGAAGGCTATTACCACACCGGCGATATCGCTGAGCGTGACGAAGATGGCTATATCTACTACATCGGACGCGCTGATGATGTCTTCAAGGCATCCGACTACCGCCTGTCGCCATTTGAGCTGGAATCTGTGGTTATTGAGCATGCTGCTGTCGCCGAGGTTGCGGTCGTCCCGTCCCCAGACCCAATTCGCCTCGCCGTTCCGAAAGCCTATGTGGCACTCAGCAACGGATACGAGCCAAATGCTGAGACCGCAGAATCCATTCTCAAGCATTGCCGCGACGGACTAGCGCCGTACAAGCGTATTCGCCGTCTTGAATTCTTCGAATTGCCCAAGACCGTATCGGGCAAGATTCGTCGTGTTGATTTAAGGAAACGTGAGAATGAAATCCACGCCGAAGATGGTGGGGAAAAGAAGGCGACCACGGAGTTCGCAGATTCGGATTTTCCGTCGCTCAAAGGATAAGGATAGGGTATTAGGCTATTAATACATTCGGCAGCCAAAGGAGGACGTTGTGAAAGCACGCTCCATGGCTGCCACTTCTTTTGATTCCATAGCTGAGGGACATCGGCAATGGGAGAAGCATAATTCCTTGGAAAGTGCCGATGGCCTAGCCACACTGACAACCGCAGTACGGATGGCAGAGATCCTTGTTCAAGGGGCTGAAGATGTGTTGAAACCTTTCGGTATTACGTTCGGCCACTTTGAACTGCTCACCATGTTGGTTTATTCGCGTCGCGGTGGCCTGCCAATGTCCAAGATTGGCGCTCGTCTTCAGCTCGCCCCAGCTTCGTTGACGCACAACGTATCAAAGTTAGAAGATGCTGGACTGGTTGAGCGCAGCCGAGATCCGAAGGATAAGCGTTCCACCCTGGTCAGCATCACGGATCAAGGCATTGCTTTGTCTGGGGCTGCGAGCCCCGCCATAGATGATTACTTCGCTAACCTGCCCATGGATAAAGCCGACCAGGATGCAGTGCGCCGCATAGGGGCAGCGCTGCGAAGCCAGGCCGGCGATAAAGTCGATAAGACGTTTTAAGCGTTTTTGAAGTTAGCGTCTCGCTTATCAGAAAACGCTGCCATTCCTTCTTTCTGGTCTTCAGACGAGAACAGCGCATGGAAGGTTCGACGTTCAAAAAGCAGGCCTTGAGACAATGAGGTCTCAAAAACGGTGTTGACCTGTTCTTTAATCATGGACGTAGTCAATTGAGACTTCGACGCAATTAGCGCGGCTGTCTCTAACGCTTTCTCCACTAGTTCCTCGGGCGCGACAACCTGCGCAACGAGCCCGCTGCGTTCAGCTTCGTTTGCGTCCATCATGCGCCCGGTCAAGCACATCTCCATTGCTTTGGCTTTTCCTACTGCCCGTGTCAGTCTTTGGGATCCTCCCATACCAGGAGTGATACCCAGGTTTACTTCGGGTTGCCCAAATTTCGCCTTTTCACCAGCGATAATGAAGTCGCACATCATTGCCAGTTCACAGCCACCGCCGAGCGCATACCCATTAACTGCGGCGATAATCGGGGTACGCAGTGCCGTTAATTTTTCCCAATCCGCAAACCAATCCGCTTTGTACATTTCTACGAACCCTTGTGGTGCCATTTCTTTAATATCAGCGCCGGCAGCGAATGCCTTTTCTGAGCCAGTCAGTACAATGGCACCGATCTCGGAGTCCGCATCAAATTCAGTTGCTGCAGCGATGATTTCGGTTTGGGTGTCCTGGTTCAAGGCATTAAGAGCCTTCGGACGATTCAGAGTAATCAACCCAACTCGGTCTTTAGTCTCAACGATGATGTTGTTGTATTCCACGACAATCTCCTTAAAATTCTGGTCCGTTATTTCCACGCTGGTCAAGAATGCTGACGACTACCTTTGGATCAACATCTTTAAGGTCGGTGTACTTCCACTTTGGATTTCTGTCTTTTTCAACGATCTGCGCACGCACGCCCTCAACAAAGTCGCCATAAGCTCTCATGTTCAACGCCATCCAATACTCTGTCGTCAGTGCATCTCCCAATGTACCGACGGATGCGCGATCCAGAAGCAGTTCTGTAACTTTCAAAGACAATGGCGAAGCCGCACGAATCTTTGATGCTGCATGAGCAGCCCAATACGTGTCATCTTTATCGGCGGAAGCTTTATCGAGTCGAGCAAGGGTTTCTTCAACGGAATCTGCAGAATAGACATCAACCATTTCGTCTCGAACTCCGGGGAAACTCTCCCCTGTCTCGGCAGCAAAGTTGTCGATCTCTGCAATATTGCCGGACTCTGCTAACGCTTCTACGAGCGGATCAAGCTTTTGTTCGGGGACAAAATAGTCAGCAAAGCCAAGATCAATAGCTTCCGCTGCCCCAACGTGAATGGCTGTGTACGCCAGATGACGTCCGAGCCGATCCGCGGACTGTGCTAGAACAAATGAACCGCCGGCATCAGGAGCAAACCCAATACCAACTTCTGGCATACCGAGACGGGTGCTGTCAGTAACGATTCGGTGGGAACCGTGACTGGAAATCCCCACACCCCCACCGAGCACGATGCCTTTCATTAACGCGACATAAGGTTTGGGATAGTTAGCGATGAGATGATTGAGCTCGTACTCTTCATTGAAGAAAACCTTGCCCAAATTTTCATCTTTGTACAGCTCAGCAATATCGCCACCGGCACACAGTGCACGCTCCCCCGCACCACGAACGACGACAAGGTAGATTTCGTCATCGTTCGCCCAGTCCCGCAAAGTGCTCGTCATGCTACGAATCATGTCTAGGTCAAGGGCATTGAGCGCATTTGGTCGGTTGAGCGTAATAATGCCTGCTCGTCCTACACGCGTAGTCAGCAATGAATCTGTCATTTCAGTCCTTTAATTACGTTCCATTAATAATGCTTCGCCTTGGCCCCCACCGCCACACAGGGAAACACCTGCTTTGTTGGCACCCTTTTTAAGCGCGTAGGCGGCATGAACGACCAGCCGCGCACCCGATGCCCCGATGGGATGCCCCATAGCAATAGCTCCACCTTGCGCATTAACTCGGTCGGGGGAAATGCCAAGTTCATTAGCCGAATGAACAACGACGGCGGCAAATGCTTCGTTTATCTCGATGACGTCGAGTTCTTCTACTCCCCAACCTTCACGATCCAGGGCTTTCTTTAGAGCATTCGCTGGTTGTGCTTGGAGGGAGCTATCAGGCCCTGCAACTTGGCCGACCGCCCGTAAAGTCGCCAATACCTCCCAGCCCTTGCTCTCTGCGGTCGCGCGGGTAGTTAGTACTACGGCCGCGGCTCCATCAGAAATGGGAGAGGCGTTTCCTGCGGTAATTGTTCCGTCCTCTTCAAAAGCAGGTCGCAGCTTGGACAATGACTCGGTGGTCACGCCTTCTCGGACGCCCTCATCACGGCTCAGTACCATAGTGTCTTTGCGGTGCTGCACCTCAATTCCGACTATCTCGTCAGAAAAATCTGCTGACAAAGATCGCTGGTGAGACAAGGCGGCAGCTTTATCTTGTTCTTCACGAGTGACGGGATAACGATCGGAATATTTCTCGGAAAGACTGCCCATCGAAATATCAAGGTCCGCTGCGCGCAGACCATCAAAATCCATGTGGTCAACCGCAGTCATCGGTCCATATTTCTGACCGGTTCGGGAACCACGCAAAAGATGCGGTGCTTGTGACATGGACTCCATGCCTCCTGCAACCACCACGCTCGCTTCCTCAGAGCGCAACAGTCTGGACGCATCAATAATCGCGCTCAGCCCAGACAAGCACACCTTATTCACAGTTGTGGTGTGCGCACTAGCGGGAATACCCGCAGCTAGCGCGGCCTGTTTAGTCGGGTTTTGGCCGCATCCAGCTTGGAGGACCTGGCCCATTATGACGGCATCAATAAGTTCAGCATCAATATTATTTTTGTTCAAGGCCCCACGAATTGCATGGGCTCCCAACTGAGTTGCCGGGACCGCAGATAAGCCTCCCAGCAGCTTTCCAAATGGGGTTCTAGCTGCCCCAACGATGACAACATCAGTTTCCTTCATAACAAACCTTCCAATCAATTAAACAAAGAATTCAACATGTACGCTTTTGTCTTAAATCGTACACCTGCAAGGTGACGTGCGCCACCATCCGGACTGGCCTGGGTTGGAAGTTTCCTTAAAGTGATTGCTGCCATATAGTAGTTGTGTTGGTGCGGTACAACATACCGACGCCCCAAAAAGGTTCGCAAGGAGAATTCATTTCATGACTGACACCCAAGTCACCGAGCCACCCGAAACAAAAGGCTCAGTCAATAGATCCTGGACAATTACACTTTTCGGCACCGCAGTCGGTGCCGGAATTTTGTTTTTGCCAATTTCTGCCGGCAGTTTCGGATTCTGGCCGCTACTAATCGCCACCATCCTCATTGGGCCGATGACATACTTCGCCCACCTCGCGTTTTCGTGGATGATGAGCTCGTCTCGTCTCCAAGGCGAGGACGTATTAGTGGTGTTGACGGACTACTTCGGCAAGAAGGCCGGCATCGTCATTGCCATCATCTATTGGTTTACGTTCTTCCCCGTTGTACTGATCTACGGTGTCAGTATCGTCAACACCGTCGATAGTTTCGTCGTCAATCAGCTCGATGGACCCTCCATCTCTCGATGGATTCTGGCACCAGTTCTGGTTGGCCTGATGACGCTGGCGCTGGCGTTTGGTGACAAGATCATGCTGGTCGTCGCACAATTTGTGGTCTACCCGCTGATTATCGCCCTCGCCGCGGTCTCCCTCTACTTGATTCCGCAGTGGGATTTCAGCTCCTTCATGGACGCCGGCCCGAAAGATGCTGGCGGCCTACTCAGCGCAATGATTCTCATCTTGCCGGTTTTGGTCTTCGCATTTTCGTTTGTCGCAGCCATTTCCCAGTTCGTCTTGGACATGGAAAACAACTACGGCCAAAACCATGGCCGTCAGACCACCAAAGTTATCCGCAATGCCACCATTTTGCTGACGGTCTTTACCATGTTCTTCGTCTGGTCCAGTGCACTCGCCATGGGCGCCGACGGCATGGACGTTGCCAATGAGCAAAACCTTCCGGTCCTGTCCTACTTCGCTAACGTTACCGGCACGCCATTTATGGCATATATGGCACCAATCGTGGTCATCTGCGCCATTGCTTCTTCTTACTTCGGACACTCTTTGGGCACCGTCGAAGGCACCAAGTACCTGGTTGGTCTCGTCGCACCTTCTACCAAGGATGTTCCCTCCCGCAAGATGGACCTGTGGACCTACCTGTTCATCTTCGTCGTGACTTCCCTGGTTGCGGTCGTTAACCCGTCCATTCTGGACATGATTTCCGTCGTGGGCGGTATCTTCTTCGCGCTGATGACTTACCTGTTACCGATGTATGCAATTTACAAGGTCGATGCGCTCAAGAAGTTCCGCAACCGCAAGGCCAACTACTTCGTGATGGTCATGGGTGCCATTGTTTTGTTCGCAACCATCTGGGACATGGTCTCTTAAGTGATTTAATAGGGATATGACGAATAAACCGCTCATCCTCGCGATCACAGCATGCCCCACTGGTATCGCCCATACTTACATGGCGGCTGAAAACCTAGAGGCAGCCGCCGAGGACTTGGGTTATCGCATCAAGATCGAAACCCACGGTTCTATCGGCGTGGAAGGTCACTTCACCGCCGAAGACATCGAAAATGCTGACGCAATCCTCATTGGCGCTGACACCGTTATCAACAAAGAACGGTTCGTGGGCAAGCGCCTCATCGCCACTGGCGTCGACGTGGCGATTAAAAAGCCCAAAGACCTGCTGCAAAAGTCCTTGGAGGCGCCGACTTTCAGCCAGGCTGCATCGACAAGCGATGATAGCGAAGAAGACTCCACGAACCTAAGCTTCGGGCAGACGCTGTATAAAGCTCTCATGAATGGTGTCTCGCACATGATTCCATTCGTGGTCACCGGTGGTTTGCTGCTGGCACTGTCGCTTTCGATTGGCGGCAACGCCACCGCAGAAGGGTTGGTCATCCCGGAGGATTCGCCGTGGATGATCATCTCCCAAATCGGTGACTTGGCCTTCTCGCTGATGATTCCCGTGCTCTCGGGTTATATTGCCGTTGGCATCGCGGACAGACCGGGCCTTGCACCAGGCCTTATTACTGGTCTTATCGCCGTCAACGGTGACCTGTACGGCTCGGAAGCAAACGCCGGCTTTATCGGCGGCATCATCACGGGTATCTTGTCAGGCTACGTCGCGCTGGCGATTAAGAAAATCCCCGTTCACAAATTTGTGGCGCCGATTTGGCCCATCATTGTCATTCCCATCATCACCACGGTGGTCGTTGGCCTGTTATTTATCTATCTTATCGGTGCTCCGGTTGCATCGCTTTTCGATGCCCTCACGGTCGCCCTGTCCGGCATGCAAGGTGCCTCGACCCTGGTTCTTGGCGGAATCATTGGCGCGATGATCGCAGCAGATATGGGCGGGCCCTTTAATAAAACGGCATTCCTTTTCGGCGGCGGGCTCATTGCCGCTGGCAATCCCCTGCCCATGGGTATGGCCGCCACTGCGATTGCCGTTCCCCCACTCGCGGTTGGTGTGGCAACACTCCTGCGCCGCACCTGGTTTAACAAGGCGGAAAAAGACTCCGGTATCGCCGCGTTGTTCATGGGCTTTTTTGGTATTACCGAAGGCGCTATTCCGCTTGCCGCCGCGCGTCCACTGCAGGTCATTCCAGCAAATATCGTGGGCGGTGCCGTCGCCGGTGCCCTCGCCGGCATGTTTAGCGTGGCCGATAATGTCATGCACGGCGGCCCCATCGTCGCTGTCTTTGGCGCGGTGGACAATGTCTTTGGATTCTTCATCGCCATGGCCGCGGGCGTCGTGGTCAATGCGCTGCTCATCTTGGTGCTGGTAGGCGTTTCCCAACGCCGCAACCCGAAGCCAGAGCCAGAATCTGAGCCAGAATCCACACCAGAAACAACGGCTGCCGCCTCACCTGTCGCCACTAAGGCTAAGCTAGACACAGCGCTTATCGATGAAGACACGATTGTGCTCGATGCGTCATTTAACTCGCGCGACGAAGCCATTTCCTCATTGGTAGATATGTCAGGCACCAGGTTCTCTGACCCCGACGCGGTTATCGAGGCCGCGCTAGCCCGCGAAGCGCAGCACTCCACCTCTGTCGACCACCAAGTGGCAATCCCCCATGCGCGCAGCAGTGCGGTATCTGTCCCCACTCTCGCGTTTGCACGCGTGGTTGAACCCGGCGTGGTGTGGGCAGAAAACGAAGAACCATCCCGGCTTATTTTCCTCATCGCAGTGCCCGAAGACGCTGGAAAAGCACACCTGAAACTGCTATCGAAGCTTGCGCGTAATGTCATGAAACAAGAATTCCGCGATGAGCTCTATGCTGCCAATACCCCCGAAGATGCAGCTGCATCAATCCAAAAGGTGCTGGATTAATAATTTAAAATGCGTGCCTGACCTGCGAATGGTCAGGCACTTTTTTATTTCTCCCGCAAGCGTCTTTTGTTGGATTTGTCACAGTATTTAACGTTTCCTCTCCACAACACTTAAAGTATCCGTTAAGTTTCGTTGAGAGAAACGCGCGTTGCGCTCAACGCACTACAGTTTCATATCCCACCGCAAAAGGATTTCTTCGATGAGTCATCCCAATTCCCCCATTACGCATGGGAGTCAGCAGCATGATCGAGACATAGACCAGGTCTATGCGCATGCTCGTTCAGATAAAAACATTCGACGTGCCGCTCTCGCGGGTGGCGTCGGCACGATGCTGGAGCAGTTCGACTTCGCCATTTACGGCCTAGCCGCAGCGCTTGTTTTCCCTTCTGTGTTCTTTCCTGAGGCAGACCCGCTCGCCGGTTCGCTTATGTCATTCCTCGGCTTTGGTGTCGGCTTCCTAGCCCGTCCGCTCGGCGGTCTAGTCTTTGCGCACTTTGGCGAAAAGTTCGGCCGTAAATGGGTATTGGTTACCACCCTGGCCATCATGGGTGCTGCCACATTCCTCATCGGAGTTATTCCGTCCTACGCGGCCATCGGCATTTTTGCTCCGATTCTCCTGTTCGTCCTTCGCCTGGTACAGGGCTTGGGAGCAGGCGCAGAACAATCTGGCTCTGCAACCCTGCTGACAGAAACTGCACGGCCTGGCTCCCGTGGACGTCTCTCCTCCACCGTGATGATGGGCGCAGCGGCCGGCACCGTCGTGGGCACCTTTGCTTTTGCTGCTCTTCAGTGGTTTATGCCAGAGGAAATGTTCTTGGCATGGGGTTGGCGCGTCATCTTCTGGTTCTCCCTGTTGATCACCTTCGCAGCATGGCTCATTCGTCGTCACCTCACTGAATCCCCAGTATTTACTGAGCTGAAGGAATCGACCAAGGAGATCGAAGAAGAGGCAGCTCCACTGGTACAGGCTGTAAAGCATGGTTGGAAGCGCATCGCGCTGGTAGCCATCATGAACTGGGGACCAAATACCAACTCATACACTGTGCAGACCTTCTTCGTTACTTTTGTAACCACCCAGGTCATCGCGCACGGTACGGATGATTTCTTCCCACGGTCCACCATTACTGATATCCAGCTTATCGGCGCTATCTTCGGCATCATCTCTGCCTTTGCGTGGGGCTATATCTCAGACAAGGTAGGCCGCAAGCCTATCTACCTGCTGATTGCTGCAATTGGGGTCATCATGCCTTTCGTATACTTCAACCTGCTGAACACGGGCGTCGTCTGGATGGTCGCCCTCGCCGTTGTCTTGGGCTACATCTTTGCTGCTTACGGCAATGTGGGTGTGCAGATGAGCTACTTCCCAGAGCTGTTCGGCACTCGCTATCGCTACGCCGGTGTGACTGTCGCGCGTGAGATTTCTTCTGTCATTGGTGGCGGCTTCGCGCCCATGATTTGTTCCTGGCTGCTCCTCCAGTTCGGCAACTGGATCCCACTGGCCATCTACTTGGCCTTTACCATGGTCTGCACCGTTGTGGCATCGTGGTTAGTACCAGAAACTGTTGACCGCGATCTGTCCATTAAGACCGATGCTGTCGACGGTGAAGCCCGAACTGCGTAGAGGAAAGATCGTATGGCTACTTTGCTCACAGGTTTAAGTCGCGCCTTAACGGTTCTAGAAGAACTTGCAGCTGCTGGACCAGAAGGAATGGCAATCAAAGAGATTGCATCTAAGACATCCCTGGACAAAGCTGTCATTCATAGAATCCTCGCAACGCTAAAAGCTCGCGGGTATGCCGAACAGGAATCAGAAAGCGGAAACTACTTCCTGGGCACGCGGACACTGGCACTTGCTGATGTGTATCTAAAACAAGACAACCTTCGGGAAATTCTTCATGCGGCAGCAGTTGAAGTCAGCGCTCAATCCAACGAGCTTTGCCACGTCGGGGTCCCCGAGGGCAAAGGCGTGCGATACATAGAAAAGATCGAGCCTGACCACTCCATCCGCGTGGTCTCTCACATCGGCATCGTAAACCCGCAAGCAACCACGTCTTTGGGCCGCGCGATGTTAGCCACCCATGTGAACACGCGCGCAGAACTCGATGGTTTTCTTGGCGATGAATCAACTGACCAAGTCTGGTGCGCCGTCGAATCTGCGCACGCCGCAGGCTTTGCGCTGGAAATTGAAGAAAATGAAGCAGGAATCTCCTGCGTAGGTGTCGCCATTAAACGCGGCTCACTCCCCGTTGCAGCAATGAGCCTGACCGTACCCGCAGACCGAATGCCACAAGAACGCCAAATAGAGCTGGGAAACCTGCTTCGTAGCACATTGAAATCCACCCTGCCGCCCAGCCTCAACATCCCAGACATACTTTAAGAAAGTAAATTTGATGGACACCATTATTGGAACCTCACCCGTTATTGCTGTGCTTCGCGCACCGGATGCACAAGATTATGAACCAGTAGTAGAGACACTCGTGGACAACGGCGTGACCACGATTGAACTCACCCTAACCACGCCGCGCACCCTGGAACTCCTCCCAGCTCTCATGGCGAAGTTTGCAGACCGCGCCCACATTGGCGTCGGTACCGTGCTCAATCAGCAAGACGCGGAGACCGCCTTGACCGCCGGCAGTAAATTCATCATTGCGCCGAATTTCAATGAAGGAGTGCTGAAGGCAGCTGGTGAACGCTATATCCCCGGTGTCTTTAGCCCAACCGAAGTAGCGCACGCACTGGCGGTCGGATGTAAAGCCGTCAAGATTTTCCCTGCGCAAACCGTCGGCGCGCAATATCTTAAGCACCTGCGCGGACCTTTCCCTGGTCTGCAGGCAATTCCCAGTGGCGGTGTGGATTTGGCCCAAGCCAAAGAGTGGATCCAAGCAGGTTCCCCTGCCGTCAGTGTGGGTGGTCCCTTGTTAGGCGATGTGTTTAAGAGCAAGGACTACAGCGGTTTAGCTGAGCGTACTCGCAACTTTGTCGAGAGCATCGACTCTGCGAAAGGAGCCTAAGTGCCAAACATAGTGACTCTTGGTGAGACGATGGCGCTTATCCGGAGCAATATTGCTGGGCATCAGGGCTCTCGTTCTCAGATGACGCTTGGCTTCGGCGGCGCGGAATCCAACCTTTCTGTCGCTTTGACCCGGTTGGGAAACCACGTCACGTGGTTTAGCCAGTTAGGCGCAGATGCTTTCGGCCGCATGATAGCTACAGAGTTACGCGGCGAAGGTATTGATGTGCGGGCGAAAAGCATCGATGATGCTCCGACCGGACTAATGGTCAAGACATCTGGTCTAGCCGGTACGCAGGATGTTACCTACTACCGAAAAGACAGTGCTGCTGCGCGTATTTCGGATTCAGATATCCCTGAAGATCTTTTTGCGGGCGCAGATCTTTTCCACACCAGCGGCATTACCCTCGCTATTTCGAAGTCCGCACGTGAGACTGGGTTGGCGGCCCTGAAGAAGGCTCAGCAGGAAAAGGTTCGCACCTCCTTTGATATCAACCACCGCACACGCCTGTGGCCGCAAGAAAAAGCCGCGCCCTTTTACCGTCAAGCGCTTTCGTATGCTGATATCGTTTTTGCCGGTCGGGCAGAGGCCGCGTTGGTGACTGACCTCGATCCGCAATCAGATCCGCAGGTCTTGCTTTCTGCGCTGCAACACCTCACCACCGGCTACGTTGTGCTGAAAGAAGGCGAAGAGGGATCCTGGGCATTACGTGATAATGAGCTAATCCACGTTCCCGCAATTGCGATTACTGCCGTCGACACGGTCGGCGCCGGTGATGGATTCGCTGCCGGTTTCATCGATGCATTCTTAAAAAGTGGGACTCTAGATCTTGCATCGTGTTTGGAGTCTGGAAATCGCGTCGGCGCTTTTGCTTGTCTAAATTCGGGCGATTGGGAAGGTTACCCCACGCCAGACCAGCTTCGACTTATTGATGCCCCAGTAGGCATCGAAATCGTTAGCCGCTAGCTACTAGCTGGGGTATCGTCGGGAGGATGAAACTCACTCGCATCGCGAGCGCCCTCGCACTGCTCATTATTTGGCTTGCCATTGCAGGCGTGGGCGGCCCGACTTTTGGAAAAATTTCAGAAGTTAGCACCAACGATAAATCCACATTCTTGCCTGCTACAGCGGAATCAACGCGGGCGGGTGAACTGGCCGAAGAGTTCTCAGATAACCAAGGCATTCCTGCAATTATTACGGGCAAGGTCAATGAGGTCGACGACGCTGCTTTGGAATCTGGGATGCAAGCTCTGGGCTCTGTCGAAGGCATCTTGCAGGTCATTGGCCCACAAATTTCCGAAGACGGTGAGGCTGTCGAATACATAGCGCTCATTGATACTGATTCCGCAGACCCAACCGAGGTTGTTGAAAAACTATCCGCAGAGGTTTCTGACCAGGGATTTGAGCCATCCCAATACGGTGATTTCTATGTTTCTGGCCCGGCCGGTTTTAGCGCTGATCTGGCCAATGCTTTCGCGGGCATCGACGGCATCCTATTGTTAGTCGCACTTGCCGCGGTGCTGGTTATTTTGGTGGTGGTCTACCGTGCCGTGCTATTGCCATTCCTTGTCATTTTCACCGCTGTCGCTGGGTTGTGCGCAGCTATTTTGGCCACCTACTGGATGGCAAAAGCCGGAATCATTGCCCTTAACGGACAATCCCAGGGCATCTTGTCCATTTTAGTTATCGGCGCAGCTACCGACTATTCACTGCTTCTGGTGGCACGCCAGAGAGAAGAATTACAGCACACAGAATCTGTCGCGGATTCTTTGAAAGCCTCGTGGAAGGCCTCTTTCGGTGCCATCACTGCATCAGCTGCGACTGTAGCCATTGCACTACTGTGTTTGTTGGTTTCTGATCTCAATTCAAACCAATCCTTGGGCCCTATCGCGGCCACCGGCATCTTCTTTGCATGGGTCGCCGCATTAACTCTGTTGCCGGCACTGCTGTTTTTGTGCGGACGCGCGGCATTTTGGCCCGTCACTCCGAAGATTTCCGGGTCTGGAAGCTCGCATAAGTTCTGGAACAAGGTCGCTAACCTCGTCGAAGGAAGCCCCCGCAAAGTCTGGGTTGGCACCTTAATCGTGCTTTTCGCAGGTGCTGCCTGGCTGCCGACGCTGGGTGCTACCGGTGTCTCCAACTCCGATATTTTACTATCTGAAACCGATGCCAAAGCCGGGCAAGCAATCCTCAATGAGCATTTCGATGCTGGGGCTGGTTCGCCTGCTTCTATCATCGCACCGCAAGAACTGGAAGATGCCGTCATGGGAATTTTGGACAAACATCCGGAAATCTCCCAAGTAACACTCACCTCGGAGTCCGGTGCACCGGCGAATACTCCTCCAATGAACTTGGAGCCAAACGTGGTCGACGGCCGGATTTATTTTCAAGCCACGTTGAATCAGGAAGCAGACTCGCTGAAGGCACAAGATACGGTTGCACTGCTTCGCGATGAATTCGCTTCCCTCGATGGCGAAATCCTCGTGGGTGGAGAATCTGCCACGTCCCTGGACTCGAACCTCACTGCTGAACGAGATCTGCGAGTCATCGTGCCACTGGTCTTAGCAGTGGTTCTCGTCGTGCTCATTATCTTGCTGCGTGCACTCGTGCTTCCGGTGCTGTTGCTGCTTGCAACAGTAATCAGCTTCGCTTCCGCAATGGGTGTATCCGCACTGGTCTTTAACCAGATCTTCGGTTTCTCTAATGCAGATCCCACCGTGCCGCTGTACGGATTCATCTTCCTTGTCGCGCTCGGCGTGGACTACACCATCTTCCTCATGACCCGCGCGAAAGAGGAAACCCCTGAAAAAGGCACGGAAAAGGCGGTGCTGCATTCGCTCTCGGTCACCGGTGGAGTTATTACCTCAGCCGGCGTAGTGCTCGCGGCCACCTTCGCGGCACTTTCTGTCATTCCACTGATGTTCATGGTGCAGCTGGCATTCATTGTTGCTTTCGGTGTCCTCTTGGATACCTTCATCGTGCGCACCCTGCTGATTCCAGGCCTGGTCACTGACATCGGCAAGAAGGTCTGGTGGCCGTCAAAGCAAAATGAGATTGATTAATCTTTTGATGCAGCTTGATCTTGATGTGCTCGGCGCGTGTCCATAGCTCTACTTCCGCATCCATAGCGATGGCCTTGACCGAAAGCGAATAGCCTGCCAGCCATTGCGCAGCTCGAATAATGAGTCGCTACGAGACAAAATCGAACTAGCATATCCAGATTTTTAAGAATCACTCAGAAAAATGATCCTTCCACATCCATCGCGCCCGAATACTCGCTTTTCATCACGTCGCGCACAATCTCCGCGACGTGCTTGGGCGCAACGCCGGTGCCTTCGCCGATGTGGGTGCGGCACGAAAAGCCATCGGCGATGACGGCCTGGTTGTTCTTTTCCGCATCGCGGACCTTGGGGAAAAGCTCGCGTTCGCCAAGTGCCATGGATAGCTCGGCATGGCCCTTTTCAAAACCCCAGTTGCCGGCAAGTCCACAGCAGCCGGTTTCGATGTCGGCTTCGGAAACGCCGAGGGCATCGAGAAGCTGTGCGGAATGTTGCGGGTCACCGAGCGATTTCTCGTGGCAGTGAACTTGGGTCAGCGCACTAATGTTGGCAGGTTGGATTTCGCCGGCATCGACTTTTTCTTTGATCAGCGGCGCCACGAATTCAGCAAAGGACACGGTGGATTGGGCAAGCTTGTCGATGACGGGGTCATCGGAAAGCTCTGTTGCCTCATTGTGCAACATGACCGTGCATGACGGCTCCACGCCGATAACAGTCAGGCCGCGGTCCAAGTAGGGCTGCATGACTTTCGCTGTCTGCTTCAGCACGCGCTTGGTCATATCCAGCTGACCGGTGGAATGCCAGGTCAAACCGCAGCAGACAAACTCCTGGGGAATTTCCACGTTGTAGCCAAGCGCTTCCAGTACTTCGATCGCGGCAATAGCGGGTGAGGTTTCCAGCGAGGCGTTGAAGGAATCCGGCCACAACACAACGGTCTTGGTGGATTCGATGGTCTTATGCTTCTTGTGCCACTTGCGTAAGGATTGTGGTGCGAAGCGGATCAGCGAGCGGGAGGTATCCAGACCGCCGAGCAACGCGATGAGCTTCTTCAATCCCGGGGTGCGCATGGCGGTGTCAATCAGGCGCGGGGCCAGTGGAATCTTGTGCGCGATGTGTCCTAATAGCGGCAGCCAGCCCATGACATAATGCGCCGCCGGGCGCAGTTTTCCTTGATAGTGCTTGTGCAAAAATTCCGACTTGTACGTCGCCATATCGACGTTGACGGGGCATTCCGAGGCACAAGCCTTGCACGATAAACACAGGTCTAAGGCTTCGAGGACTTCCTTGGACTCATAGCCATCGGTGACGGATTCGCCGCGGAACATCTCTGATAACAGGCGTGCGCGGCCGCGGGTGGAATGGACTTCATCGCCGGTGATCTGAAACGACGGGCACATGGAATCTTCTTCTGACCGGCACGCGGAGACACCCACGCAGCGGTTGACGGCATTGACCATGGAGCCTTTGTCCTGGCTGAACTTATGCACCGGCGTGATTTCAAATGTGCGCTGACCGGGCGCCATGCGCAGGCCATCGGTGACCTCATCGGGGTCCACGAGCACGCCGGGGTTAAACAGTGAATCGGGGTCTAAAATCTCTTTGAACTGGCCAAAGACCTCGCGCATCTCAGAAGAGTACATGCGGTCTAACAGCGCCGAGCGGGCGCGACCATCGCCGTGTTCCCCGGACAAAGAACCATCGTAGGAGGCGACTAATTCCGCGGCATCGTTCATGAAGTTTTCAAAGATTCGGATGCCCTCGTCCGTGCCAAAGTCGAAAGACATGCGCACGTGCACGCAGCCTTCGCCAAAGTGGCCGAAAGGAATTCCACGCAGGCTGTATTTATCCATCAGCGCATACAGGTCCCGCAGGTAATCGGCGAGGTTTTCCGGTGGTACAGCAGAGTCTTCCCAGTTCGGCCACGCTTCTCCACCGTCAGGCAAGCGCGTGACCACGCCGGCGGCTGCCTCACGGATGTGCCACAGTTTGCGCATCTGCTGCGGCTCGGACACCACCACCGAGTCAATGGTTGCGATGGTGGCGGCGACCTTTTCGGCATTGGCGATTGCCTCGTCGACGCTATCCCCGCCGACCTCGCAGTACAGCCAGCCACCAGCGGGAATGCCTTTGCGGATTCCGGGGAGATCCTCGCCGGCGTTTTCTTGACCATTTTTCATGCGCAGAGCATCGAGCAAATCCCCACCCATGCCTTCAATGGTGGCAACGCCGGGCAGGCGCAGTTGCGACGCCGCCGCTGCAGCATCGTAGACAGTGTCAAAGCCCAGCACAGCCAGTGCTTTTGCCCGAGGTACTTCCACGAGTTTCACGGTCATCTGCGTAATCACACCGACGGTGCCTTCGGAACCAGCAATCGCTTTGGCTGCGTCAAAACCGTGCTTGTCCAAAAAATAATGCAGGCCATAGCCAGAGACTTGGCGCGGGAAGCGGCCAAGTTCGGTGGCAAAAAGGTCCGCGTGGGCATCGACAAGCTCATGCAATTGCTTATCGATGCCTACGTCGCTGACTCCCCCGCCCTCGAACGTGACTTCTTCGCCATTAGCTAGCATGACCGTGACGGACACGAGGTTTTCGGCAGCCGTGCCGTAGGCGACGGAGTGGGAACCGCAGGCATTATTGGCCACCATTCCGCCGATGGTGCAGCGCGAGTGCGTCGAGGGATCCGGGCCATAGGTCAGGCCGTGCTCCGCGACGGCATCGCGCAGCGCATCGCAGACGACACCGGGTTCCACGGTGGCGGTGCGGTTCTCGATATCAATGTCGAGGATGCGGTTGAAATAGCGCGAGGTATCAATAATCAACCCCGTGCCCAACGCATTTCCCGCGACAGAAGTCCCGCCGCCGCGCGAGATAACTGACCACCCGAGGTGCTTGGCAATCATGATGCCATCGCGAATATCGTCGACCGATTTCGGTTCAATCACCGCTTTGGGAATGCGGCGAAAGATGGATGCATCTGAAGAATAGGCAGCGCGGGTGGTCATGTCTTCGCGCATGCCAGAGCGCGCCATCCGTTTGAACACGGATGGATCCACGCGGTCAAACTTTAAGGTGCGCTGTGGCAATGCGGCAGACATTAGAGGAACTTCACTCCTTGAGCCAGTGGCAATTCACCGGAGTAGTTGACGGTGTTGGTGGAACGACGCATATAGGCCTTCCATGCATCGGAGCCGGATTCGCGGCCGCCGCCGGTTTCCTTCTCACCGCCGAATGCGCCACCGATTTCCGCACCGGAGGTACCGATGTTGACGTTAGCGATACCGCAGTCAGAGCCGGAGGCCGACAAGAAGATCTCTGCTTCCGAGTTGTTTTCGGTAAAGATAGCAGAGGACAACCCCTGTGGAACCGCGTTGTGCAGCGCGATGGCCTCGTTAAAGTCAGAGTAGGTCATGACATAGAGGATTGGCGCGAAGGTTTCATTGTGCACAATGTCGGATTGCTCCGGCATGCGCACTACGGCGGGTTGGACGTAGAAGGACTTCTCGGAGTCATCGACAAGCACGCGCTCACCACCGACGAGTACGTCGCCGCCTTGTTCCTTGGCGGTCTTCAGCGCCTGTTGCATATCGTCATAAGCGCCTTGGTGCAGCAATGGTCCGACGAGGACGGACTCATCGCGCGGGTCGCCAATGGTCAAGGTCTTGTAAGCGGCGACAATCTTATCCACGAGTTCATCAGCGATAGACTCGTGCACGATCAACCGGCGCATGGTGGTGCAACGCTGCCCTGCGGTGCCGGCGGCAGCGAAGACGATGCCACGCAGCGCCAGGTCGAGGTCGGCAGAAGGCGTGACGATGCCAGCGTTATTCCCGCCGAGTTCCAGCAGGTAGCGGCCGAAACGGGAAGCCACGCGAGGTGCAACCTCACGGCCCATGCGGGTGGAACCGGTGGCGGAGACTAGCTCCACGCGAGGGTCATCGAGCAGGACTTCGCCGACGTTGCGGTCACCGAGGATGAGCTGGCTGATGTTTTGGTCTTCGCCGCAATCGGCAATCGCGCGCGAGAGCAAGGCGTGCGCGCCCAAAGCAGAAAGCGCGCACATCTCCGAGGGCTTCCACACCACAGTATCGCCGCAGACTAGGGCGTTCGCAGTATTCCAGGAGTACACGGCTACCGGGAAGTTGAATGCGGAAATTACGCCGACAACGCCAATGGGGTGCCAGGTTTCCATCAGGCGGTGACCGGGGCGTTCGGACGGCATGGTCTTGCCGTAGAGCATGCGGGATTGTCCCAGCGCGAGGTCACAGATATCAATCATCTCTTGGACTTCGCCCTCGGCCTCCGAGATGGACTTGCCGGCCTCAATTTGGACGAGTAGTCCGAGGTCATGCTTGTGTTCAGCTAGCAGCTGTCCCCAGCGCTTGACCACATTTCCGCGGCGTGGGGCTGGTACTTCGCGCCAGGATTTGAAGGCTTCATCGGCTAGGGCAATCATCTCTGTTGCCTGTTCCTTGGTGGTGCCTTCAATAGCGAAGAGGTCTTCGCCGGTCATGGGTGTGCGGGTTTGCAAGCTGCCGCCGCCGAGTTCCCCGACATAGCCGCATGCTTGCAGGGCGTCTTTGATGGTGGTGAGAAGTTCATCATGAGTTTGGATAGCCATGGAAATAGGTTCCTTTCAACAGTGTGGTTAGTTCTGAAGTGCTGGTGTGGGGTGGATGGTTACTCCTAGCTGCTGAGCAGCGGCTAACAAGGAGGCCTCTTCCTGGGCTCGGTACAGCTGATACGGCTCCACGATGTCGCGACCGACGATGCGTGAGAGTGCCTCGATGTCATAGTCCGCTCCTTGCTGTTCATTGTCACGGGTGCCTTCTTCTTTCAGGTTGGACTGGAAGATGCCGGCGGCAGAACGAGGCAGGAAATCCTCGTACACGATGGGCTGCGGTGCAAGCACCCCGGCATCGATAAGCTGCTCGACGTCGTACTCCCCTGAGTCGGTGGAACCGGTGACTTCATACGTGAAATACCCCAGGCCCTGTTCGCGCAGCCCCTTTTCCGTCTTTGGTAGGTGCTGCTCCCAAATGCCACGGGCGATTTCCACGCGTGTGTGCTCCGCGCCGGCTGCCAATTTCTCATCGACTTCGGTGTTCATGGAGTCATACAGTTCCCGGCCGCGGGGCGTCAGCGCAATGCCGCGCTGCTCGACTTCGCCAAAGCGCACGCGCAACGCACCGGGGCCGACGGTGCCGTCCGCGAATTTGAAGGTGCGTTCTTCATCGAGAGCCCGGAATGAGGTCTGACGCAGCAAGATATCCGGGCCGTCCCAATCCGGTGGGCCTTGGATTTCATCAATCATGGTGATTCCACGGGCTTCCATCCGGTCATACAAATCATCGATATCGAGTACGCGTGGGGTCAGGTGGTTGATGTGGGTATAACGCACGCCGCCAATATCGCTGGCAACGGCCGAGATTGCCTCGAGTTCGCGGTACCACTGATCATCAATAGGTTCATCGTTAAGCTCAAAAGCTGCGGTCGCCAGCTTGATGTATTCATCGGCCTCTGCTTCTTCAAGGCCTTCATCTCGTGCGGCCTTGGCGGCGATACTCAGCAGTTCTTGAGAGAAGATCTGGCGCTGCGCGATGAAATTCTGCAGGCGTTCTTGTAAGTCCGGGGTGAAAAAGCGCGGGTCATCGGCCGCCAGCATGGAGGTAAAGACGCGGAAAGGGTTATTCGCTAGTTCCTCTTTATCAATTGGGCGAAATGCTGTGGAGACCACCGGCACGGAAGATTTGGCGGCATCGCGCAGGTCATAAAAGCCCACGGGGTACATGCCAAACCCGGCAAAGACCTGGGCTACTTGTCCCATTTCTTGCGGGGAGCCGACGCGAATGGCGCCGTGGCGCTCGGCGGTGACTCGGCCAATGGTGCCTAACCTTTCGCCCTCCGCGCCCATCTTGTCCATGTAGTCCTGATTAACTGCCTCTGAAACCTCCACCAAGGTGGTGTAGGCGGGAACTTCCACGCCGTACATCTCGGAGAGGCTACGAGCAAAGCGGGCGCGAAGCTCCCACGTCTTTTGAAATGCCATTCTTATTCCTTAAATCTCGACATTCAGGTTGGGGGTTAGATGATGTTCTTTTCAATGACAGATTTCAGATCTTGTTCAAACCGCGCGGTGGAATAGCCATCGTGCGGAAGAAATGATGGTCTGTCTTGGACAATGTCAGCCATGAATTCGCCGGCGGCAGGACCTTGCAAGAACCCGTGTCCAGAAAATCCCGTGCAGTAGTAAAAGCCAGACACGCTTTCAGAGGCACCGATGATGGCATTGCGGTCCGGGGTGTTTTCATAAAATCCCGCCCAGCCGGAATCCAACTGCGGGTTGCGCAAACTAGGCGCGAAAACCTCGGCTGCTGAATTGAAGGCGTCGAGCCATTCGAAGCTGTAATCGCGATTGAAGTTTGGTTCTTGTGGGTGTGAAATGCCCAGCAACATGCCGTTGTAGTAGTTGTGCATGTACATGGTGGTGGACAAATCCAAGGTAAAAGGAACCGTGGGATGTGCCTGCGGCATCTGCGTGGTCAATCCGATCATCCGGCGAACAGGTACCACGGGAAGGGTATGCCCAGCCATCTCCCCGATTTTGGCGGACCACGCACCCGCCGCGCAGATGACTTGCTCGGTGCGGATCACTCCGCGCTGGGTAGTCACGGATTCAATGGCTCCACCGGAGGTGCCAATATCTAGAACTTCCGTGTGGTCCATGACCGTGACACCTAATTCAACAGCAGCGCGCATGTAGCCTTCCACCGCTGCTGCCGGGCAGGCGTAGCCATCATCGGGAGAAAGCGAGCCAGCAAGAATGGCTTTCGGGTCAATAAATGGATTGACTTCGGCGACTTGCTCCGGAGTAATCATGGAAGAGTTCACGCCCAACTCATTTTGAGTCTTGGTGGCTTCTTCTAGGTTGGCTACTTCTTCTTCGGAACGTGCCAAAAAGAGGTATCCGACTTTCGCCAATTCCAGGTTGGTGCCAAAGTCTTCTTTCCAGGTGCGGAAAGATTCCAAGGATCGCTTGCCCAGAATGACATTCATGGGGTCAGAGAAATTGGCGCGTACTCCACCCATGGGTTTGGCGGAGGAACCCCGACCAATTTCATGTTGTTCCACCACGACAATGCCGGTGACACCACGGGATGCTAAGTGCCAGGCGGCACTCATTCCCATGATTCCTCCGCCGATGATCACAATGCTGGCGATCTCTGGCTGCCTCTGGGTATAGCTCGGAACGAGAGGCACTTTTACGTCAACCACATCTTCCTCCTTTCACACCTATGGCGTGCGCCACTTATTGCCAGTTATCTGTTATCGATAACTCTAACCCTAGATTTGTGATCTGCGCAATAGGTTTGAGTGGCGAAAATTTTAAAACTCCCAACACCTGCAGGTTTAGAGCAGATACCGGGAGTCAAGAAGGAGAAATAGCAACTAAAAAGAAGTTGGATAATCGTGAGGTCGAGAGTATTCAAGGTGTCTAATCATCAATTGCGCCGCCCGTTCGGCATCGCCATCGCGCACGGCATACGCGATATCCAGGTGCTCCTGCGCGGAATGGTGCAACCCTTGGTTATTTTCCAAGTGGCGATAGGCGCCATTCACGCGCGACTCATCGCGCAAGCCGGACACGATGGTCGACCAGCGTGAATTTCGCATCAAATCCACTAACCCCATATGAAAGTCGTGGTCAGCGTTTAAATATGGAAGCGCAGGATCCTCCGGCGTGGCCGGTAGCACCTCCACCGAATGCTCGGCTAAACCAATAATTCGGTCCAGCTCTTCCTCGCTAAGCTCGCGCAACGCCGCACGACGCACGGCCTCAACCTCAATGAGCACCCGCAACTCGTAGACCTCGTGACGGTCATGGGCAGATAGCTCCACCACACGAAAGCCGCGGTTGCGCACCGGCTCTAAAAGCCCTTGCGACGACAGAGCCATCATCGCTTCGCGTGCGGGCGAATTGGAAATCCCTAAGTGGGCGGCCAGTGAATTCGCCGAATAAATCTCCCCCGGAACCATCGCACCGGAAAAGAGCAATTGCCTAATCAGGTTTTGCGTTGATTGCTTCAGCGTTGCCTGCCCCATGGGGGCTTCCCGCCCAACTTGTTCAATTCGTTGAGCCCATACCTCGCTTGATGTCATCTTCGAACGCTCCTTCAACCTGCTTTAAATTAAATCGCTTCGCTACCGACGGATTCTAGAGAGTTAATTTCGCCGGCACAGTAATAAATTTCCCACCCAACAGAAGAAACTTTTCGCAAACACTTCACCTATGGGTTATCGATAACCTATCATGAGGTGCACGTCACAAACACGCTGATTTTGTAACTCACATCAAATCGTGACCTTCGTGGCACCGCACTCCTTCCCTTATCAACAAGAAAGGCCCGAAGTTGAGTACCATAATTACAACCCAGATTCTTGCGCAGGAAGCCAGCGGCATCGATGGCGCAATCCAATCGGTCTTCGGACCGTTTGTGGACTTCCTTGAAGCCGTAGTGTTCTTCTCCGTTCCCGTCTTTGGCGCAGACCTCCCCCTCGTCGTGGTGTGGCTCGTCGCCGGTGGCATCTTTTGTAATGTCTACCTGCGGGTACGCCCCATCAAAGACGCAAAACAAGCAATCCGCGTCGTCCGCGGCCTTTTGGCAAAGAAGTCAGATCCTGGTCAGGTGACCAGTTTCCAAGCCTTTGCCACAGAACTTGCCGGCACCATCGGCTTGGGCAATATCGCCGGCGTCGCAGTCGCGATTACCCTAGGTGGCCCCGGCGCATCCTTTTGGATTGCCGCCGCGGGTGTGCTCGGCATGGCGGTTAAGCTCGCCGAGGCCACCTTGGGCCAGATGTTTCGCCGAGTTAACGACGATGGCACGGTCGCCGCTGGCCCCATGTACTTTTTGGAGTACGGACTCAAATCCCTTGGCAAGCCGAAACTCGGTTTATCCTTAGGCTATTTCTACGCCATCGGCATGGCGCTGGCTGTTATGGGCGCGGGTAATATCTTCCAGGCCAACCAGGTAGCCATGCACTTGACTGATATAACCGGTGGTGAAGACAGCTTCTTGTACAACAACGGCTGGATCGTTGGCATCGCCATCGCGATTCCCGCCGCCATTGTGCTTGTTGGCGGTATTCAATCCATCGCCAATGCCACCAGCCGCCTCGTTCCCGTCATGTCGGTGCTATATGCCATTGCCGTCTTCATCGTGCTGGCGTTTAACTTCACCGCTATCCCTGGTGCTATCGTGACGATTTTCCAAGGTGCGTTTACCCCAGAAGGTATCTCCGGCGGCATCTTAGGCGTAGCCATCATCGGTATTCAGCGAGCACTATTTTCCAACGTCGCCGGCGTTGGTACCGCAGCGTTGGCACACGGTGTTACCAAAAACCGTCGTCCGGCAGAAGAAGGATTGGTTGCGGCATGGGAGCCATTTTTGGACTCCGTCATTGTATGTAGCCTTACCGCGATTGCCATCATCGTCACTGGTGAACACCTCAATGAAGGCGCCGATGGCATCACCTTGGCCACCAATGCCTTTGCCACTGTCTCTTATGGCTTTACCTACGTTCTGACCGCTTGCATTATCTTGTTCACGTTCTCCACGGTCTTGTCCTACTGCTACTACGGCCAGGTCAACTTCGCCTACATCTTCAATGACAGCAAGCTGGCACGCAATATCTACAACGTCGTCTACATCATCATGATTGTTGTCGGTGCTTCCGTCTCCCTAGACACCGTGGTGCGCTTTTCCGATGCCACCTTCTTCCTTGTTGCTGTACCGAATCTGCTGGGCATCTACCTCTTGGCCAAGCCGCTGCGCAAGGAAATCGCCGGCTACCGCAAGTCCGTGGCCGCTGGTGAAGTCGAACCCGTTGCAGAAAATGAACGGGTGAACCTCATGGGCAGCAAGTCCAAAGTCATTGAAAATACAGAAAGAAGCTAAGAGATGATCATGTCCACGCCTCGCACCCTGGCCACCGGGATGGTCATTCTCGGGCTATCGCTATCAGCGTGTTCTACTTCCTCTGGAGAACAAGGGCTTTTAGATACCATCGAATCAGGCAATATCACCATTGGCGTGAAATTCGACCAGCCGGGCATCGGCCTGCGCGAAGGCGACGGAAGCTTTACCGGCGCTGAAGTCGAAATTGCCAACCACGTTGTGGAAACCATCGCGGCAGAAAATGGGTGGACTCCACCGAATATTGAATATCGGGAAACTCCTGCCGCCCAGCGCGAGACCTTATTGCGCAATGGCGAAGTCAGCCTCATTCAAGGCGGTTACTCCATTACCCCCGACCGCATGGAAGAAGTCGACTTCGCAGGCCCTGTCCTGTTGACCCACCAGGCGCTTTTGGTGCGCAGTGATGACTCCGCGATTGAGTCCTTAGATGATTTAGACGGCAAGATTTTATGTTCCAGTGCCGGTTCCAAGCCGGCCCAGCGGATTAAGGAAGAGATTCCTGCGGTTCAGTTGCAGGAATATGACACAACCTCTAGCTGTATCGAAGCCTTATCCCAAGGCAACGTGGATGCCATGACCTCCGATGCGCCGATTCTGGCGGGCTTTGCTGGACAGTACGACGGCGAATTTGAAGTCCTGGATATGACCAAGTCTGATGGTTCTCACTTTTCTAATGAGTGGTACGGAATCGGCCTGCAAAAAGGAGATACCGCCGGGGTTGAAGCCGTCAACAATGTCCTGACGGAGATGCAGGACTCCGGCCAGCTCGACGAGATATTAAACGAATACTTCGGAGACTTGGACTCCATCGAAGAAGCAACCCCTGGCGATCTCTCTGAAATCCAATAACCTCCCGATTTAAGGAATTGCATGTCCCCCATCGCTCACCGCATCCTTGCCCAACGTGCCGCCTCTCTTCGCCCGCCTTTAGGAGTGGTTCCACCCGGGGCGGTGTCCTTGGCGCTGGGGGAACCAGATTTCTCCCCGCCGCAGGAAGTCATCGACGCTAGCGTGCAGGCCGTTGAGCAAGGCCGGGTCAACTACACCGATCAGCATGGCATAGCAGAGCTTCGCGATGCCCTCCTGCAGGCACTTCCCGCTCGCCCCGCATCGTGGGACCGCAATAATGTGGTGGTCACCCACGGCGCAACGGGTGGGTTGGGCGCGATATTCTTCGCGCTGATTGAACCTGGTGACAAGGTAGTTATCCCCCAGCCGGCCTATTCTTTGTATGCCGACCAAGTGGTCTTAGCCGGCGGCACTGTGGAATTTGTGCCGATGGGATCAGACCTGCACTTTGATTTCGACAAGCTCGCTGTCGCGCTCCAGGGCGCGAAGATGGTGGTCTTTTCCAACCCGTCGAATCCCAATGGCATCGTGCACACACGCGAGGAACTAGAACAGCTTGCGCAGTTGCTCGAAGGCACGGACACCATCGTGGTCTCCGACGAAGCCTACGCTGCCCTGACCTATACCGAAGCTGCTTTTACCTCCGCGCTGGAAGTAGCGGGATTGCAGCAACGCACGTTGTACGTGCAGACTTTTTCCAAAAAGTACTGCATGACGGGCTTCCGCGTGGGCTATGTTGCCGGTGACCAGGAGCTAATCGCGGCGATTGCGCAATTTCACCGCACCTTTAATGGTTCCGTCTCCGAGCCCGCACAACTTGCGGCCTTGGCTGCCATCCAGTTGCCGGAAACGACCTTTGCCCCAATGTTGGGAGAATACCGGCGGCGTCGCGATCTCGTGGTGCACTTGCTTAACGATGTCCCCCACATCCATTTAGTACAGCCCGAAGGAGCCTTCTACGCCTTCTTTGCTTATGACACTGGACAAGACTCCTCCCAGGTAGCAGCCGACTTAGCCGATCGCGGAGTCCTTGTTCGCGCCGGCGCCGAATACGGCCCAGATGCTGAAGGCCACATCCGTCTGTCTTTCGCCGCCTCGCAAGATGACATCCAACGCGGCATTGGCATCATCCGCGACTACTTTGCTGAAAGCTAGATTTCCTCGGCGAATTCCATTTCAATATCGCGCGCGTCTTCCTCGACTTGTTCCAAGGAAGGCGCGCCTTCTTTAGTGCGCTTGAGCCACGCTGCGAGTACCTCTGGGTCAGTAGGCTTGGTGGCCAGGGACACTCCAATATAGGTCACCGCGGAGAGTGCTAATCCCACGTAGATCGGTTCATTAGCGAAGACACCGTCGAACCGGTTCTCTGCCAAAAGTTCCAAAATACCCATGGTGACCAGCGTGCCCAAACTCCCGGTTACCATCGCCCACGTAGCACCAGCGCCCGTGCCACGCTTCCAGACCAAACCACCGATGATGGCTACCAGCAGTCCACCTACCAAAATGTCATAAGCGATGGTCAGTGCTGCAACTACATCGGGAACAGCCATGGCAATAAATAAGACGAGCACACCGAAGATTAGAACCCACCGGCGGTTGATATTGACATCTTCTTCAGCCTGTTCTGCACGTGCCGCAGAAGCATCCGCTACTTTCACAACCTCCATCGGGCTGAGCTTGCGTGGTCCGCGCTTTTCAGACATTCCTTTCAACAGTGGAATAACATCTGCTTGGAGCACGGTAGCTGCGGCGATCAATCCGCCCGAAGCAGTAGACATCATGGCTGCTACCCCGGCTGCCAGCGCAATGCCGCCGATACCTGCGGGAAGTACCTCGAGCGCAACAGATGCAAAGACATCATCGCGTACTTCAATACCAGGCAACAAGATCGCAGCGGCCATGCCGATGATCGCCCCAGCTACACCGAAGATGATGCAGTAGATGCCAGCTGCGGTACCGCCCCACCGGGCAACACCAGGGGTTTTCGCGGTAAATACGCGTTGCCAGATGTCTTGGCCGATGAGAAGACCGAGAGTGTAAATGACAAAATAAGTGATGATCGATTGCAGTCCCATGCCACCGATATCGAAAAATTCGGAATCCAAGCGGTCGTGCAGTCCAGACCAGCCGCCAGCGCGGGAGAGAGAAATTGGCAGCATCAACACGAAGAAGCCAACGGTCATGACAATAAACTGCGCCATGTCCGCCAAGGTAATCGACCACATGCCGCCGACCGTGGCATAGACCAGAACGACCGCGCCACCAACGAGGATGGAAACCCAACGTTCCCATCCAAAGAGCACCACAAAGACCGAGGCATACGCGCCAGAGGAGGTCGCGGCCAACATCAAGGTATACGCCAGCATGATCAGCGATGATGCCTGGGTGGATTCAACACCGTAGCGCAACGTCAACATCTGCGACACCGTGAAAATGCGCAACCGTTGCAATGCAGGTGCGAAGGCTAGGCTCAAAATTAAAACGCCGACGCCAATGGCGGTAACCAGCCAAAACCCGGAAATGCCATAGGTATAGCCCAATCCAATTCCGCCGACCGCAGAGGCACCACCTAAAACAACCGCCACCATGGTGCCGGTATAAAGCACACCTCCCAGGTTTCTTCCGGCAACCAGGTAGTCACCGGTATTTGTGATTCGCCGCGATCCCCATACTCCGAAGGCAAGCATGCCGACTAGGTAGAGAAGTAAAACCGCAATGTTTGGCCAGTCCATAAGGGGTCCTCATCCGTATCTCGGGAACAATTTTGATTTCGCGTTATCTACATTGCCCTTTCTGGCCAATGTATTGCGAATCACAGTAGATGACCCTATGCTAAACATTAGTTGCCCATTAGGCAACAGTCTCCGCTCAAAAGATCCAAATGCTCATTAAGGTAAAAGGATGAAGACTCTTCCTATTCAACCGGTTCCCAGCGATATCGCCTTGGGGCGCCGCTTGCGCGCACTGCGCGAACGGCGACACTTTACGCTGGAGCAAGTTGCCGAGCGCACAGGATTTTCCAAAGGATTCATCTCTCGCGTGGAACGCGACCTCACCAGCCCTTCCGTTCAATCTCTGGTCACTTGATGCCAAGTACTCGGCATCAATCCGGGCCAGCTTCTCGATGCTCCGGAAGTGTCCGTGGTGGAGTTCGCAAGCGCCCCTCGCGTCGATCTCGGTGGCGCAGGAATCGTCGAAAGGCTAATTACGCCACCCACGCAGCGCGATATCCAGATCATCCACATGACAGTCGATGGCCATGGACATGGCGAAGAAGAGCCTTACACGATGAACTGCACTACGGAGTCCGTACATGTCATAACGGGCAGCTTTGTGGTGCGGACTTCTGCAGAAGAATTCACTCTCGCAGCTGGAGACACTCTGACATTTCCCGGCGCAGAACCACACACTTGGCGCAACCCCACAGGCGAAAAGGCCGAAGTGTTATGGGTTCTCACTGGAGTGTCATAACCACCACTACCTCGAAGAAAGGACTCCTCGTCCCATGCTAGAGACTCCCCGTGTTGAAGAAGGCGGCCACGTCGGCCCCGTGAACTCTGCTCTGGTCCCGCGCTATAGCGGCGAATCCACCTATGCGCTTTTGCCGCGATTGCGCGATATTGAAACTGAAGACCGCTCCGCTGATATTAAGGTCGTGGGCGTGCCCTTTGACTCCGGAGTGTCGTACCGCCCCGGCGCGCGTTTTGGGTCCAATCATGTGCGGCAGTCGTCGCGTCTTTTGCGTCCTTATAATCCGGCGACGGATACCTCCCCGTTCGCGCAAACGCAGGTGGTTGATGCCGGCGATATGGCCATCAACCCTTTCAATATCAATGAAGCTATCGAGGCCATTGAACAAGATGCTTTGGATCTGACCGAGGATGGATCGTCCTTGATGACTATCGGCGGCGATCACACCATCGCACTGCCGCTGCTGCGTGCGGCGTCGGCACGGGCGAAAGACCCGGTTGCTTTGCTGCATTTCGATGCGCATCTCGATACCTGGGATACCTACTTCGGCGCGGACTACACCCACGGCACTCCGTTTCGTCGCGCTGTGGAAGAAGGCATCTTAGATACCGAAGGCATCTGCCACGTCGGTACTCGCGGTCCGCTGTATGGCAAGAAGGATTTAGAAGATGACCGCCGCTTTGGATTTGGCATTGTCACTTCCTCGGACGTATTTCGGCAGGGTGTGGATGAAATCATCGACAAGCTGCGAGACCGTGTTGGCAAACGACCGCTGTATATTTCTGTGGACATCGACGTCCTCGACCCTGCGCATGCTCCCGGCACGGGTACGCCGGAAGCTGGTGGGCTGACTTCTCGTGAGCTGCTAGAAATCATTCGTGGCCTGCGTGGATTAAATATTGTCGGCGCGGATCTTGTGGAAGTCTCCCCTGCCTACGACCATGCGGAAATAACCGGTATCGCGGCATCGCACGTGGCTTATGACCTGATTACGCTCATGGCGGACCTGCGTGCCAACGCGGCGAGCGGCAAATAAGGAGAATGATGAGTACGCGCAATGGCGGTGATGTGGTCGTTGAAACCCTGCAAGCGCTAGGTATTACGGATGTTTTTGGCATTCCTGGCCAACATGCGCTGGGGCTTTTCGATGCCCTCTCGCGCAGCCCCCTGCACTTTTATTCCAGCCGCGTGGAAAATAATGCGGCTTTTGCTGCCGATGGCTATACCCGCGCCACTGGCAAGCCTGCCGCACTTTTCCTGTCCACCGGGCCCGGCGCGCTGACCTCACTAGCTGGTTTGCAGGAATCATATGCCACGGGCGTGCCGATGATTGTGATTTCCTCGCAAATTCCCCGCGCGGGCCTGGGTGCGCGGCGCAAAGGTATGTTGCATCAGTTGGATGAGCAGAAAGAATCCGTGCGCAATGTCACCAAATACCAGGCAACGGTGCAGCGTGCGGCGGCAATCCCGAGCACGCTTGATGATGCTTATCGCTTAGCGATGACCGCACCTCAAGGCCCCGTCTGGGTAGAGATTCCCCAGGATATCCTCTTAGAAGCCCAAGACTTTCCCACTGGTATTCCGGCGATGGCCGTGGACCAACCGGAAGCTGCTCCTGCCCTGGTAGCCCAAGCTGCGGAGCTGATCAATGCCCAATCGACTGTCATCGTGGCCGGCGGTGGCGTGCGACGATCCGGTGCCGGAAAACTTCTAGCCGAGCTGGCGGAAAAGATTGATGCCCCGGTGGTGTGCACTGTCGGCGGCAATACCGCGATTCCGCGAAACCACCCGCTGGCCGTGCATTTTATTGAAAACCGCCACGTTACCGACCTATTAGCCAATGCCCATACGCTATTGGTCTTGGGAAGTTCTCTCGGTGAAGTGACCTCCAATTACTACACCTTGCAGCCACAAGGCACCATTATTCAAGTAGATGCGGAAGCCAAAGTCTTAGCCTCCAACCATCCTGGCCTTGGGATTCGTGCGGATATTTCCACCTTCCTCGCACAATTATTACCGGCTGTGGAGCCAGCGTCGCATGGCGGCGCGACGACTGCCGCCACCGTCAATGCCAAGGTTGCCGAGCGCATGGACGCTGCAGGCTTAGAACATGAACAGCACGTCATGGACGCTATTCGCCAGGCGGTCCCGGATGAGATGCCCACCTTTTGGGATATGACCATTGCTGCGTACTGGGCGTGGAATACGTGGGACGGAAAAGACGGCGGTTTCCACTCAGCCCAAGGCGCGGGCGGATTAGGCTACGGCTTTCCCGCAGCCTACGGCGGTGCGCTGGGCGTGGGCACACGCACCTTTGCGGTATCCGGCGATGGTTCCGCGCTGTATTCCACCTCGGAACTAGCGGCCGCGGTGCAGCATAATGTGCCCGTGACCTGGCTGATTATCGATGACGGCGGATACGGAATCTTGCGCGAATACATGAACGATGCCTTCGGCACCGCCACGGCCACCGAGTTAGCCCGCCCGGATTTTGTGAAACTCGCGGAGTCCTTCAAAGTGCCGGCAACCACGGCCACGCCAGAGAATCTGCAGGTAGTGCTCAGCGATGCACTCTCTGCAGAGTCTGGACCCAACGTCGTGGTGTTGGAAACCCGTTTCAAGATGTGGGAGCCGAGCTAGAGCCGAACTCCTTGTCGCGATTTACTCCCACCCTGCTGGGACGAGTCCTAAGATGCTGCCGATGGAATAGAGGAATGCAAGACCATAGACAATGATGATGGTTGCCTGCAGGACGGGGTTTGCCGGCCAGCCCAGCGACCATTCTGGATTGCGGTCACCGTGTTTCCGTGATGCGTGCAGCAACATCACCGGGATAATGGACATGACGACACCCGCGATGCCGCCGGCGTAGCTCAATGCAGAAACGAATCCGCCAAAGCCCGCAAACGTAATTACCAGTGGCAAGCCAACAGTCATAGCCACCGCAGCACCGCGCTGCCAGCCATGTTGTGGCCAGTGGAAGATATCCAAGACATTACGCATGGTGGTATAGCCGATGGCCAGGAACGATGTCATCATGGCAAAAAGCGCGAAGATATTAGCCAGATAGTATGCGATCGGACCGAGCTCCTCGCCCCAAGAGACGGTGACGACTTCCGATACGTCGGTTCCTAATAGGCCAAGCGCTGCGAAAGGAACAGCTGCCAGGGTGATACCTGTGGCGACCATGCCGCCGATAATGGTTGGCACAATTTTGTCGGGGTGCTTATCGCGCATACCGCGGGCTAGCTCCGGCACCACGTACTGCGCCATGAAGGTGAACACGGCCAAGTTCATGATCGGGATGATGAAGTATGGGCGCAAAATCCACAGGTTACCGAATTCAATGCCTGGGCCGATGAACGTCCACAGCACCAAGATGGCCACGATTGCTGCCATCGCAATGGTGATAACTGCCTCTGCCACACCGGTTGCTTCCAGGCCCTTGTACATAATGAAGGTGCCCAGCGCGAAGAATATAAGCGTGCCGATAGTCGGCGGTATGCCCAAAATGTTGTCCAGCAGTTCACCGGAACCAGCGGCATAACCAATCAGCGCGCCTGTGCCGTTGATCGCAATAGCGGCGAATACCAGCCGCGTCCCCAGTGTCCCAAGTATTGTTCGGCCAGACCGGACAGCTGAAGGGGCTTTTGGGTACGCAGCGACACTTCGGCCACATACATCATGGATAGCGTGGTCAAAATACCTGCGATAAGCAGCGCTAAAAACAGTGCGAGGAACCCGCCGTTGCGCCCTGCATAAGGAAGGCTCAAAATGCCGGCACCGATATTGGTACCGAAGATCAGTGCCACACCTTGCCACGGCGTAATACGGCTTTGGCTTTCGCCCTTAGTTTCTTTCGAGGGATTGACAGAATCGTCAACCTTTAGATTATTGCTATTCAAAATTCTTTCCTGCCGGTGTATATGACTATTCCCGGCTATCACGATTGTTGTATCGATAGCCGGGAAAGTACTGGGTCCAAATCACCTGGTGTTAGCTCAACGCGGTGTTTATTTCGGTAGTGAGGATGTCCAGCCCCTCGCGCAACAAGTGCTCAGGAATGGTCAATGCTGGCAACAGACGAACCACATTGCCGTCGATACCACAGGTCAAAATGAGCAGGCCCTGCTTCTTACAGGCCGCAGCGATCTCTGCAGTGACCTCACCATTGATAAGTTCAATGGCCATCATCGCGCCGCGTCCGCGCACATCGACCACTGCCTCAGATTCGGTCAATGGCTCCAGGTACTCACGAATGATTGCCTCGATCTCCCGCGCGCGGCCTGGAAGGTCGTGGACTTCGAACTCTTCAATCGCAGCGAGTGCCGCTGCACACGCGACAGGATTGCCGCCATAAGTGCCGCCAAGCGAGCCTGGGATGGGGCTGTCCATAATCTCAGCGCGGCCAGTTACTCCTGACAGTGGCATACCTGCAGCAATGCCCTTCGCGGTGGTGACAATATCGGGGACAACTTGCTCATCCTCGGAGGCAAACCATTGGCCGGTGCGTCCAAAGCCGGATTGAATTTCATCCGCGATAAACACGACATCGCTGTCGCGGCACCACTGCGCAATTGCGGGAAGGAACCCCTGGGCTGGGACGATGAATCCGCCTTCGCCTTGCACTGGCTCAATAACAACACAAGCCAAGTTTTCTGCGCCTACCTGCTGGTCCAAAACCTTGATCGCACGAGCTGCGGCTTCCTCACCCTTAAGTCCGTCACGAGCGGGGTAAGACATTGGCACTCGGTGCACGTCAGCGGCAAGGCTGCCAAAGCCAGTCTTGTACGGCTTGTTCTTAGCAGTCATTGACATCGTCAAATTGGTCCGGCCATGGTAGCCGTGATCAAAGACCGCCACGGCATTCTTGCCGGTGTACTTGCGAGCAATCTTCACCGCATTTTCCACTGCTTCAGCGCCGGAGTTTAAAAGCACAGACTTCTTGTCATGGTCACCGGGAGTCAGTTGGTTGAGCTTTTCGCACACCTCCACGTACGACTGGTAAGGAGAGACCATAAAGCACGAGTGCGTAAACTCCGCTGCTGCCTTGGCGATAGCGTCGGTTACTCGCTTATTCGACGCACCCACAGAGGTGACGGCGATTCCGGACGCGAAATCGATGTAGGAGTTATCGTCTGCATCAACTAAGACTCCCCCGTCCGCGGCAACGACATATCCAGGCAGACCTGGGGTTAATGCACGAGCAACTGCGGCCTCCCGGCGCGAGTTGAGAGCCGCGCTCTTTTCCCCAAAACCATCAGTAACGACGCGACGTTCTTGCGGCAGATGGTAATCGAAGTCCTTCATGTCTCCTCCTTCGAGATTCACTTTGTGTTCCTTCTCAGTATGGCGCTAAGCTGTGCTCCACACCATGTACATAATGGCGAAGAGAAAATCTGTAGATATACAGAACGGATAGCAGAAAATGCTCGAATTTGAGTGGTTATTTAACCAAAGCGCGTTGGAAATTAGACCTATCTGTATGCCTTCCTCCGCCACTTTTTCGGGCGTCCAAACCAATGAATTAGAAGATGCGACGGAGTTTATTAAGCAGGATTCCGTTGTCCTGACCATTGCCATTGCCTTTAAAGACCGTGAAGATGAGCTGGCCAAGTACCTGACGCACCTCGCCGAAGCCGGGGCAGTCGCGGTAGGTATCGGCACAGGTCTGATATTTCCAACCGTGCCCCAAAGCGTTATCGATGCCGCACACGAGCTAGGGATCGGCCTTTTCGAAGTTCCGCGCCCCATCGCTTTTATTTCGATCGTTTCTGCAGTCCACCAAGAACTAAACCGCCGCAATGACATCGCACAGCGTCGTCTTTTGGATGCCCAGGAAACGCTGACGCATACCGCAACCAGGGGAAGCCTTACGGACTTACTGCATGAAACGGCCTATCTCCTTGACGGTGAACTACGCATAGTCAACGAGCGCGGAGAGGTGGTGATGGAAACTTCCCCACCGCTGGGACATAAATTTTTCACCTCCTATGACATGACCACGCACGGCGAGCGTTCGCATACCCTCAAAGCCGAATCGGAACATCCATTTAGTGCTGAAGACCGCTCCCTAATCCGGCACTGCGCCGGCCTTGCGGATATGTTGTTAGCCCGCCCGGTGGAACTTCGACAAGCGCGCAATGAACTCAATTCCTTTGCCTTGCGTCTTACACTGGGGCTTCCCGACGCCACCTCCCCCTCCCAGACGCTTCCTGCAACATTGGATTTCCCGCGCGACAAGGATGGCTTTACTCGCCCGGTCATAGCGCTCGCGGAAGATTCACGAAGTTTAGAACGTGCGCATAATGCCTTAGATGCGCAACTAGAAACGCACGGGCAATTTCTCTACACAGCGCAATTCGATAAGCACAGCTTTGTTGCCTTATTCAGTGGGGATGCGGATACCAAGGACATTGTTGCCATGTTCGGGAACTCAATGCGTGTGCTCCGCGTGGCCATCGGCAAGCGAATTGCTTCGACGGAGCTTGCATTTGACCACGTCCAAGAACTCTTAGATCGTGCTCGCCCCTTACCGTTGGGTGAATACTTGTCTCCTCACAGTCAGAACATGCCGTGGCTTAATGCATCGGCTGTGCGGAAAGCTTTGGCGAGCCGGCGGCGCGAAACAATCAATGTTCTTCGCACCATTGATGCCGAGAGCAATAGCGATTTAGCCAGAACCCTTACCGTGTATCTGCGTAAAGGCGGGCAACTTAATCAAACAGCCGAGGCATTAAATGTGCACCGCCACACGGTGCGAAACCGTGTGGCGCACATTGAGAAAGTGTGCGAAATCGATCTTTCTGAACCTACAGTTTTTGCAGAACTTCTTTTCGCGGTAGTTCAAGAGTCCGCCTCTGGATCGGACTAAGAGAAAATCAATCTACCTGCGACTTCAGTGAATACTTCCACACCAGCGAGACAATCTTCCGGCTTCGTATACTCCGCTTCGTTGTGCGAGATTCCATCCTTACTCGGGACGAATAACATAACAGTGGGAACGAAATCTTTCATGTTCGTGGAGTCATGACCTGCCACGGTGAAAATTTCTTGGTAAGAAATTCCGAGCTTTTCCACAACTTCTCTGCTAAGTTCAACGCCGTCTCGCGGATACGGGTTCAGATCCCAATGATGAGTTTGATCGCATTGTATTTCAGTCTTAGATTCTGATTCTGCTGATTCAATAATGGACTGCAATTCGTCCTGCGCACTGCGCAATACGCTTGACTCTGGTGATCGTAAATCAACGTTGAATATCACTTCGCGGGCAATAGTAACCGGCGAATTTGGCTCAAGAGTCAGCTGCGAGACTGAAGCCTGCAGCTGTCCCGGTTCGAATTGATCGGTAAACCTGCGTACGGATGCAATAACTAAAGAAGCGCCAAATAGCGCATCCTTGCGGTCAGACATCAAGGTGGACCCGGTATGGCCTTGCTCGCCTTTCACAGTTAATTGGAATTTACGCGCACCCCACGTGGCAGTTACTAATCCAATCTGATTGCCCGCATGTTCTAGCTCTTTCCCCTGTTCAACGTGAATTTCAGCATATTCCGAAATTACGGGAGAAGCCTGCACTGGTTGCCAATTAGCACGGCCTATTGCTTCACTGACAGTAGTTCCTGATAAATCGGTGGTGTTCAGAGCAGTCTCAAGAGACAACTTTTCAGTAAATACGGAGCTACCCATCATCGAAGGGGCAAAACGCGAACCTTCTTCATTGAACCAGTTGATAACTGCAATATTTCTTGTTGGAGTCTCCCCGGTTTGCTTAATTCGTTCTACGACTCGTGCTGCAGCATGGGCTCCAGCAAGTACACCATAAGCGCCGTCGTATCGACCAGCTAACGGTTGTGAATCCAGGTGAGATCCTAAACCGACAAACGGTAATTCAGGGTCAAATTCGAATACACCATACTGATTACCGATTTCATCGTAAGAAACTTTTGCGCCAAGCTCCTGCAGTAAGGCCTCAAACCATTTGCGGTTCGCTATGTCACCCTCGCTAGCAGCCTGACGTTCTACACCACCGCCCTCGGTTGCACCGTTTTCACTCATCGCATCAAAGTGTGCGAGGAATCGTTGGTTCCAATCTGTGCTCATTATTTTTCCTTTCGCTACTTATCTGCTTCTACCTGTATCTCAGATCAGAACTTCCCGTGAACCATTTCACCGCCGACCATGGTGCCGACGACCTCGATTGAACCAATTGATGTGCTGGCAACTTCGAGAGGGTTATCCTCCAAAAACGCGAGGTCAGCAAGCTGTCCAGGTTTAATCTGACCTTTCTTTCCACCCCACCCAGTGACATAAGCGGACCCTGCTGTGTATGCATACAGGGCTTCTGCAGCCGTAATACGTTCACTCGTGCCGTAGAGTTCTCCAGTTTCAGTTTCACGGTTTACGAACGCTTCCATGACTTTGAGCGGCGCTCCATTCGCCACTGGACGATCTGAACTTCCTGGTAGAATCATGCCTGCGTCGAGTAACCTCTTGGCTGGATATGACAAGTTAGTGCGTTCAACTCCGATTTTCTCAGCCATTGAATCCCCGAATTCGCGAATAAACCGTGGCTGCGGAACCAGAATTATTCCGTAATCCGCCATTCTCTTAATCTGATCATCTTGAACCACTCCACCGTGCTCGATGCGGTGCGGCATAGACGGTGCCCCGAAAGAATCTATTGCTTCCATTATGACGCCTATCGAAAACTCCACGGCAGCATCACCAATAGCGTGCAAGGCCAAAGACCACCCTAAAGACGCGGCTCTGAGAGCTTGACCTCTCATTTCTTCGACGTCACCCTGAAAGTATCCATGATGGGAGCAGCACTGATAGTCCTCGGACATAGCTGCTGTCGTTCCCAATAGCGAGCCATCAGTGAAAATTTTCGTGGGCCCAATCTGCAGCTTGTCGTCACCAAAACCAGTTCGCAATCCCGTGTCAATCCCGTAGCCAGGCTCTTCGCTAGTGTGACCTGAAAGATTGTGGAGTACGTCGATCGTGGGCATCAGCTGCATACGCGTTGGTATTTCGGCAGCTTGATACGCTGATATTTCACGTGGAGAGTGACCAATCCAGCCTCCAGCTACTCCGGCATCGGTAACCGAAGTCAGCCCTTCCGTCACATAATGCTGAGTCGCTCTTTCTAGAGCCTGCACCAGCTCAGAACTCGCTTCTGGTTGGAGAATGTCTTGAATAATGCGCATCGCATTTTCATCTAATAGACCGGTCGCAAGTCCATCTTGGTCTGTGACTATCTCACCTCCTTCAATCTCAACTGGGTCGCGCGGGTCAACACCAGCAATTTCGAGAGCTTTGCTATTGACCGTGTAAGCGTGCCCGGAGTTGTGTTTAATCAACAGGGGACGGCCACCAGTTGAACGATCTAATTTGTTAATTTCGAGTTCTGCGCCTTCAAGCAAATTGGGATTAAAGCCCGATGCGATTAACCATTGGGGTTTTGCTCCCAGCTGCTCAGAACCCTCATGTTTAAGTGCACCTGCTAGTGCCTCATACACAGCTCCGGGAGTTTTGGATTGACTTAAGTCAATTTCAAGGAGAGTCTGTCCAAACCACACACTGTGCGCGTGAACATCGTTGAACCCAGGGACAACTATTGCGCCCTCCGCGTCAATTTTCTCGACATTTTGAAATCGACCTGCAGATTCGTCTAATGCAATTATTTTTCCTTCGACAATTACGACCGCGTCCGCAACAGGGTTCTGCGGATCCTGAGTCAGGAATCGCGCGTTTTCTATAAGCGTAATTGGTGATTGATTTAGGGATGATCGCATCTTGAATTCCAAACTAAACGAATGACTGTGATGTACAACTCAAAGTAGTACGACTGAGTCCTAATTTGGCAATATCCCACAGAAGATGTGAATCCATTAAACTTTCCGGTCTACGATTGTGCATATGCACGAAAATCAATGGGACGAGCTTATTGAGAAGGCTTTAAATGACATGCCACTTCTCGTAGAAGACTTCATTCACGAATTCAATGAGGTCGGTCTTTACGGCGAGTCAGTAATACCCGAAAGCGAGCTTCGCTCAACCGCCCATGAAGTACTCACCCTGATACTAAAAGCGACAACTTCGAACCAAACGCAGCCGGGCCTTAAAGACCATGCGGAACAGTTCGGCAATCGCCGTGCACGACAAGACATCGACCTTCCCCAATTGGTTGACGCAATCCACTTGGATTTTAAGGTTATTTGGAATTACCTGAAGATGGCGTCGGGAGAAGAATCGCTTCCTGTACTGATTGAGCACGTAGAAAAACTCAATTATGTGGTCACCGAGTATGCCTTTTACGTCCGCACGTCATTCCAGCGGGAAGAAGCACGCAGCGCCCAGGATTTTCGTATTGCTAACTCGCGCTATCTAGATCGTCTTTTTTCATCCGACTCCTTAGGAGAACGAGGACTTAACGAAATTTCACATATCCTGGAAGTTGACGCATCCATCGAATGCGAAGTAGTTGTCTTCCATCCATCCGTTGCGGACGAAGTTCATTCGAGACTAGAACCTGCAACAGCGTCAGGAAAGGTATTCTGCCAAAGTTTCGGGACCAGCTACGTAGCATTTTGGCGGACCAAATCAACCGAAATTGAACGCCAGATCGAAAAGCTAGCGCACTTCCCCGGCATTCGCTTTGAAACCGTTGTTGGGCTTGCGGAGGTTAGAGGTGCGGTGCGTTCTTCCCCACAATTGTTCAATTCGTTCGGCCGTCCCACGGGGATAGAACCTATCAAAAACGCAATGTGGGCTGTTGCGCGCGATGCCCTGACATCCGTATATGGCCGACAGATTCATGAAATATCCGACTACCTCCATGAGCTTAGACGTGCCAAAGACCCCATCCTCGATACGGTACGGGCTTACCTTGAAACTGGCTCAATCAAACAGACTGCCCAACTTTCCTTCTGCCATCGCAACACAGTAATTAACCGAATTAAGCAATTCTCTTCCCGCTCCGGTTTGGATATAACAGTGCCAAACCAAGCTTCATTAGTAGTTGTGGCGCTATCGTCCCCGAGCTAACAGATGTGCATTCGCACAATTTTCCGTCGTCAATATTTGCCGTTTCCCTGTCTTTAAAACAATCATATGAAATGCAGGTCACATTATTTAAGGTGTTGAGATATATGTAATTGACTTTTCCAACACGTGAGGGGATCACAAAGTGAATTCGTCGACAAGCTCTTCAAACCCAGCTGCTTCCCAGCTGGACTCGGGCGAACTAAAGGAACAGATTGCTCGAGGGGCAGAAGTTGAGGTTGACCCTAAAGAAGTAGGTCGCATCGCCCGTGCGGCATTCGTTGGTACCGCCCTAGAGTGGTATGACTTTTTCCTCTTCGGTACCGCTTCGGCACTAGTTTTTAATCACCTTTTCTTCGCGGGTGTAGGTGGTGCTAATGCGACACTCGCAGCGTTCGCGACTTTCGGTGTGGGGTTCCTTGCAAGGCCACTAGGCGCGATAATTTTCGGTCACATCGGCGACAAATACGGACGGCGACCGGCCTTGATTATTTCAATCGCCGTAATTGGTGTCGCCACCGGTGTCATTGGCCTCCTACCAACTTACGGGTCCATCGGGGTATGGGCTCCGGTCATGCTCACGGTTCTTCGCCTGCTGCAGGGCGTTGCCGTTGGCGGCGAGTGGGGCGGTGCAACCACCATGGCTATTGAACATGCCCCCGAGGAAAAGCGCGGCCGCTATGCTGCACTAGTCCAAATTGGTTCACCAGTAGGCACCTTGCTCTCTTCTGGCATATTTGCCCTCATTCTGATGCTTCCACCAGAGACTGTAGATTCTTGGGCGTGGCGTATTCCGTTCTTGGTAGCATTTCCTTTCCTTGGCGTTGCTTTGTGGATTCGACTTAAAGTCGAAGAATCTCCAGTATTTGAAGCCCTGAGCGCAGTGGAGGGTGAGGAAAAAGAGAAGGGATCATTGAAAGATCTCTTCCGCGACTATTTACCTCAGTTAGCGCTAGCAACCGCAGCGGCACTGCTCGGCATTGGCGGGTTCTTCGTCATGAGTACGTATGTACTTAGCTATGCAACAGAATCATTAGGGCTTGACCGCCAAATGGTCGTCAATGCCACTCTTCTGGGCGCTATCTGCCAAATCTTCATTAATCTCTTCTTCGGCCGCCTGGGTGAAAAGTTCGGGCCGGGTCGCATTATCGGCTGGGGCGGCGTTGCGACCGCACTTCTATCTTGGCCAATCTGGGCCATGATTGATTCTGGCAACGCCATAGCATTGACCATCGCCGTCTGCTTAGGTATCTCCTCTGTCACTATTACCTATTCAGTCTCTGGTGTCCTTTTGTCCGAACTGTTTCCGGCCAAGATGCGTTACTCCGGAGTAGCAATTAGTGCCAACGTTGCAGGAGCGATTTCCGGACTACTGCCCTTCATTGCAACCTGGATGAACTCCACTAATGAGCAGCCAAGCTCAACCCCCGGCATCGTAATTCTTGTGATTGTCGCGCTGATTACCGCCATAGGCGGATTTGTGGGCGAAAAATATCGCGTTAAAGACAACGTCGTACGCCAAGATAGCTAAGCAGATTCCGCACAGCACGCTGTTCGGGCTACCAATTGAGATTTGAAAGGTCACAACAATGACATCCGTGAATCAAGACCGAATGCACGTTGGTCAGGCAATCGTTGCTGCCTTGAAAACACACAACGTCAATCGAGTTTTTGAGGTTCCTGGTGAGAGCTTCCTGCCGGTATTGGACGGGCTCTATGAAGCTGAGATCGAAACGATTGTTTGCCGCCACGAAGGTGGGGCTGCATATATGGCAGAAGCGCATGGAAAGTTAACCAATACTCCCGGAGTCGCCATGGTCACGCGAGGGCCAGGCGCAGCGAATGCATTGATTGGAATCCACACCGCGTGGCAGGACGCTACTCCACTAGTATTATTCATCGGCTTGATCCCAAACTCAGACCGAGACCGCGAGTCTTTCCAAGAGTTCGATCCGAAGGCTTGGTTCGGAACGCAGACGAAGCAGGTCTTCGTCCTCGATGATCCTTCACGCACCCATGAAGTTGTCGCACAAGCATTCCACCTAGCGATGTCTGGCCGCCCCGGCCCGGTAGTTGTCGGCCTACCAGAGGACATACTTTACGAACCATTCGAAGGCACAATAGTTTCGCCCATCCCCGTAAGTAGCGGCGCAGTGTCAAATAAAGATCTGGAATTTGTCCAAGACGCACTTCATAAGGCGAAGCAGCCCCTACTATACGTCGGTGGTCCGGGATGGACTCCGCAGTCTTCAAATGCTTTGACCAAGTTTGCCGAAGAAAACAAGATCCCGGTGCTGCATGACTGGCGCGCTACTGATCGTGTTCCATTTGATAGCCCAGCCAACGCTGGCTGGTTAGGCTACGGACGCTCCGATACTGCCGCAGACGTTTTTCAATCCGCGGATCTGGTGATTGCTATCGGGGCGCTCTTTACCGACGTTCCTACAGACGGCTATCAGCTCCGTCAAACCCCAGACTCTAAGAATATATTTGTCAATATCGACGCGAACCTGCACGGGAATTCCGCTCCAGTAACTCGGCATATCCTCGCCAACCCTGAGGAATTTGTTGGCGACCTCGATAATATTGCGATGAGAGAACAACTGAATTCTCAGTGGTTCGAAGACGCGCACCATGCACACATGAAATTCTCGGCTCCTGTTACCGTAGAGCCGCTGCGCAACACACGGCCTGGAACGGTGAATATGGAGGTTGTTTTTGACGAGCTCCAAAAACAGCTAGATGACTCTGCCTTGTTTACCTTTGGTGCCGGAAATCACTGCATCTGGGCTCAACGTTACTTACGTACCCAGCAGTATCCGTCGCAGCTAAGTGTGAAGAACGGCTCGATGGGCTACAGCGTTCCCTCAGCTACAGCTTCAGCTTTGGAAGACCCCTCACGTACCGTCGTGACAATCGCAGGTGACGGAGAGTTCCTCATGAATTCCCAAGAACTAGCCACCGCCGTTCAGCACGACGCGCCGATTCTGATTGTCGTCTTCTCTAACGGTGAGTTCAGTACTATTCGCGATCACCAAGAAAATCACTTCCCACACCGTGTATCCGGCACCCAAGTCGACAATCCGGATTTCGCAAAGGTTGCCGAAGGATATGGAGCTTTCGGACAAGCTCTAACTTCCAATGACGACGTTGCAGCTGCAATTCAACAAGCATTGGTTTCCGTGAAAGAAGAAAAACGGTCTGCCTTGATTAACGTCATTACGGATCAAAATCTTTCCTTACCGGCCAATTGATCATCAGGAAGCAAGCTCCAGTGACGGGAGTCTCAACAAGGCCAGATCCACGCTAATCTCTCATACGGGAGATACAATTGTTTTGCTTGGGTTAACCATTAGTGCACTTGCAAGACTCTTTCATAAGGCACTATCGATCTGTTGTTAGTAATATTCCCATCCCCACAGGAGCTTTCATGTCTCGTTCTTTCTTCCGTTCCTCCCTTGTTGCCGCATCGGCTGCAGCCACGGCATTCGTTTTGGTAGCGTGCTCAGAACCAACCGAAGGCGGAAGTGATGCTGCGGCTGACTCCACGGGAGCTTCCAGCGATGAGCAGATCACGCTCACGGTTTATACCTCGGAGCCAGAAGAAAAAGTCGATGAGATCAATTCTGCGTTCATGGAAGCGCACCCAGATATCACTGTCGAGGTCTATCGCGCGGGCACGGGTGATCTCAATGCCCGAATTGCATCGGAAAAAGAATCAGGTGACATCGAAGCAGATATCTTATGGGCTGCTGATTCCCCAACCTTCGAAGGCTACGCAGCAGAGGGCGACCTTGCGGAGCTAGAAAATGTCGACACTGAAGGCATCATGGAGGAAGTCGTCGACGAAGAAGGATTTTATGTCGGCACCCGAATCATTCCCACGGTGATTGCCTACAACACTGATGTCATCAGCGAAGACGAAGCGCCGAAGTCCTGGCAGGACCTGCTGGATCCAAAGTACAAGGATCAACTTGTCATGCCGGATCCGGCGGTTTCTGGTGCGGCAGCCTTCAATGCCTCCGTGTGGCTTGAATCTGATGAGCTCGGCGAAGACTGGATTACCGCACTAGGTGAAAATCAACCAATGATTGCCCAGTCCAATGGCCCAACATCGCAGGAAATTGCTTCAGGTTCACGTCCGGTCGGTGTAGTTGTGGATTACCTCGTGCGTGACTTGGCTGAGGCAGGCTCCCCCATCGCCACTGCCTACCCAGAAGAAGGCTCACCGTACATCACGGAGCCGGCAGGTATCTTCGAAGCTTCAGAGAATAAGGAAGCCGCCGAGGCGTACATCAACTTCCTGCTGTCCGAAGAAGCACAAGAAATCGCAGTTGACCAGGCCTACCTACCGGTACGCGAATCCGTGGATACCCCGGAGGGCACTCCAGCACTCGCAGATATCAACCTGCTCAACCCTGATTTGGAAGCAGTAACTGAAGGTCAAGACGCCGCGGTTGCCACATTCCAGGATGCTATGAAGTAAATCTTTCCTTCCCTTTTATGCGATTACTCTCCTCTCTTTCTATTTTCCGCCTCGGCGTCTGGCTCATCATCGTAGGGCTTTTCCTCATCCCCTTATCCCTGGTGGTCAGCCTAGCACTGGGCGGGAATCAAATTCCCATCCTGCTTGAACAAGGACTGGGGACTGCAGCGTGGAACTCGCTGTATACCACCGTGCTATCAGCACTGGGTGCGGTGATCATTGGAACCTTGGTGGCGCTTGCCATTGACCGGCTCGATACCCACGGTGCGAGATGGCTGCGCTTGCTGCTGCTGTCACCGCTGCTTGTGCCGCCATTTATTGGCGCCATCGCGTGGATGCAGCTCTTTGGCCCATCTCAGGGAGTAAACCGTTGGTTTGGCCAGGAGATATGGAATATCTATGGTGCCGATGGCGTCACGCTATTGCTGATTGTGCACTCCTATCCCATGGTCTACATCATCGTTTCCAATGGCTTACGGTCGCTTCCGAGCGATCTCGAACAGGCCGCACGAATTTCTGGGGCATCGAGCTTTACGGCGCTGCGCACGATTACCCTGCCGCTTCTTCGGCCCGCGTTGCTTTCAGCGTTCACGTTGACGGCGGTGGCAAATTTATCGGATTTCGGTATCCCGGCTCTGCTGGGCTCGCCAGCCCGCTTTGAAACTCTGGCGACGATGGTTTATCGCTTCATGGACTCCGGTACCGTCGACAACCCGCTCCAGGTTGTCTCCACCATCGGTGTGGTGCTGCTATTTCTTGGCATCGCCGCCGTGTTCGCCGACCATCTGGTGGCCCGTTTTTCGGCATCCTCATTGCAGGATACTGGCGCTACCGCGCGCATGGAGTTGGGTACCGCACGCACACCGGTAAGCATTATCGCGTGGGTGGGGGCGGTACTCATCACCGTCGCCCCCATCATCGGCTTGGGCTACCTCGCACTGCTTCCCGCGCCTGGTGTGCCGTTTACTATGAAGACTATTTCACTTCAGAACTTTGCCAGCGCCCTGGGCAACCCGCGCGTTGTCGATGGCTTTCAAAATTCTCTGATTCTGGCTCTTGGCGCGGCGATAGTTTGCGGCATCTTGGGCTGGCTCGTAGGAATTCTGGTGACTAGAACGAAGCTTTTCGGCAATACCGCGTTAACGCTATTAGTCCTGCTTCCCACCGCGCTTCCGGGTCTTATCATCGGTGTTGCGTGGCTGATTTTTGGCCGCTACACAGGCATTTACAACACCATATGGGTCATTCTTGGAGCATATATTTGTGCGTTTACGGCACTCGTGCTGCAGGCGGTGCGAGCGCCGCTGCAAAATACGCCGATTGCGGTGGAAGAAGCCGCAAGGATTTCGGGTGCAGGCCCAGTCCGCGCGCTATTTAGCACCACCGGTTTTATGACCATCCCCGCTGCCATATCTGGCGCAGTATTAGTGTTGGTTACTGCTATTCGAGAGCTCACCGTATCGATTTTGCTCATTGCACCAGGTACCACAACCTTGGGTGTGCAGGTATTTAACCTGCAACAAGCCGGCAACTACAACCAAGCTTCTGCACTGTCGTTGATGTTCATGTTGGTGGGCATCATCGCGCTGTCTATTACCTTGAAGTCACCGAAAGTAAGGTCATAACCCATGTCTGCCATATCTTTACGCGAGCTTGACGTGACATTTCCGGATGGCACCAAGGGTCTACAAGACATCAGCCTCGATATCACACCCCATGAATTTGTCGCGCTGGTCGGCCCGTCTGGTTCCGGTAAGACCACGCTCTTGCGCACTATCGCCGGCTTCGTGCATCCCAGCGCTGGCACCGTGCATGTCGGTGGCAAAGATCTAACCGGAGTTGCTCCGGAAAATCGTGGCATGGGCATGGTTTTTCAACAACATGCTGTCTGGCCGCATATGAGCGTGGCCGATAATGTGGGCTACCCGTTGAAATTTACCAAGGATTCTTCCCAGTCCCGGAAGGAAAAAGTCCAGCGCACCTTAGCCTTGGTGGGCCTGGATGGTTTTGATCAGCGCCGGCCGAGCAGCTTATCCGGCGGCCAGCGCCAACGCGTGGCTTTAGCGCGTGCAATTATCGCAGACCCCACCGTGCTGCTTCTCGATGAAGCATTATCCGCGCTCGATGAACCCTTGCGCGATATTTTGCGCCGCGAGCTCGTAGCTTTGACCAAGCGCGTCGGACTGACGACGGTGCACGTTACCCACGATCGCAGCGAAGCCTTGGCGATTGCCGATCGCATCGTGGTCTTACAAGAAGGCCGGATTGAGCAGATTGCGACGCCAGAAGACCTTTTGGTGCGCCCGCAGTCTGCGCATGTCGCGGCATTCATTTCTGATGCCACGATTATTCCCGCGGAACTTAGCGCCGATGGCGCGCACTCTCAGGCGCTGGGTATGACGTGGGAATCAGACATGATTGAGGATTTCTCCTCTGCTACGCCTTCTCCTAGTTCTACGGAAGTAAAGCTTGCTTTATTGCCTTTCGATGCCCAGTTGGTAGCAGCCGATACTCCCGGCGCGATTGCGGCCACGCTCGAATCAGTGCTTTTTGAACGTGACCATTTCAGCATCACCGCCACCAATGGTGATTTCACCTTCCGCACTACTAGCACTCGGCGGCCAGCTATTGGGGACAGCGTCGGAATCAAACCTCACCGATTGCTCAGTTACCCTGCCTAATTGCATGTCTTCTACCCCAGCATCGCGGTTGGTAATAGCACCACGACTGGTGCGAGGATGAGTCCTAATAGGATGAAAGACTTCCAGCTGATGGTGACATCGGCGCGGCGAAGCTGGTCGTGCCACAACAGCGTGGCCAAGCTTGCCCACGGCGTAATAATCGGTGCGGCGTTGACACCGATGAGCAGCGCGATATAGCTTGCGGGAGTGCTGACCATCGGTTCTAAAAATAAAAAGGCCGGAATGTTATTCATCAGATTCGCCGTGATACCGCCAGCTCCGGCAATCGAGACCAGCTCCGCGAAACTACTCGGGTTATCCGGGGTGAGCGTGCCTAGCCAGGTTGCAACACCGGTGGAGTGAACCACCGCTGCAATGGCAGAAATCACGGTGACCAGGAGCAAGGAATTCCAGGGAACCAAATCAACAGTCACTAGCTCCCGGTTACGGGATATGCAGGCGAGCAGAACGATGATGGCAGCGATGGTGCTGCTAAGCCAATACGGAATGGGGGAAGCAAGCACGGGCATTAAAACGCCGACGACGACTGCGCAGATAATGAGCAAACGCCGGTGCTGATAATTCGCACTGGTGGCGGTGCTGGCGTGGTCATCGCGGTATGTGCTTGCTTGCGCGTGATAAAGCGTGAGTATCGCAGCCGCAGCGATGACAAGGACAATGGCGCACAGCGCGGGCTTCCAGGAATGACTGAGGTAATCAAAAGTTCCGCTAAACGCATTGGAACTCAGTGCCAAAAGGTTGGTCAGATTCGACACCGGCAGCGGTAGTGATGCCACATTGGCAATCCACACGACGGCGAAAGCCACACCGACTACGGGAATCTTATTGCGCCGGGCAAGCGGGATGGCCAACGCCGTAATCATGACTGCGGTGGTATCCAGCGATAAGAAGACGGTGACCACCACTGCCACAACGACCAACAGGATCCATAAGATGACCGGCCGGGCTACGCGGTGCTGGGGAGCAAGCTTTTCTAACCGCGCGACGGCTTCTTCAAATAGTCCTACTTGCGAAGACACATTGACCACGACTGAAATGGCAATGACGAAAATGAAAATCGGGAGCAGGCGTGCGCCCAGATCCAACAACCCAGATGTGTCCCGCACACCAAGCACAGCCAGTGCCAGGACAGACAGAAGGCCTAAGAAAGCCGTGGCGCTGAAACGATTAGTCACGGGCTCATCATAAGCACACCGTGGCCAGATTGTGGTCCCCGAGCCCCACTGAAAAAGTTAACGTGGAGTTAATAAAACCTACCCCCTCCCTGCCTTTCAAAACCACTGGTTAACGTGGCGCAATGTGAGATACTGGGGGTGGCAGCTTCATAAATTGGTGAGCCGCAACACTTGACACTCCAAAAGTGCACTGGCTAGGTTTAGATTCATACACAATGCAAACGTTTGCATAGCGTAGATCCGGTTACCTCACACTCACGCAAAGGAGCATGATATGGTGACTGCTCCGACCACGCTGCGGGATATCGCCCAAGCATGTGGTGTTTCTGTCTCCACCGTATCCCGCGCGCTGGCTAATAATCCGGCAATTGCGAAAAAGACTCGGGAATCAATCCAATCCCTCGCCAAGGAACTGGACTACCGGCCTAATGCGCAGGCACGCGCGTTGAAAAGCTCCCGCACTGATGCGATAGGCGTGGTTATTCCCAGCCTTATTAACCCATTTTTTGCCGCCATGGCCGCTGCCATTGAAGATGAAGCGAATCAGGCAGGCTATGCCACCATCATTACCAGCAGCGGTGAAAACACTCCGAAGATGGAAGAAGCCATTGAGGCCCTGCGCGCCCGCCAAGTCGATGGCATTCTCGCAGTGCCGCACTCCGATTCCGCGGAGATGCTCGAACACGTTGCCCGCTCTACTCCCCTGCTCTTTGTTGACCGCTATATCGAAGGCAGCAACATTCCCGCAGTAGTCTCAAATTCAGCACCGGGTCTGAAAGCAGCGCTGCAGGCCTTAGCCGAACGCGGTCACCGCAAAGTGGGTTATCTCGCAGGTCCGCAAACCACCTCCACGGGTCTGGAGCGGTTGAAAGAATTCCGCTCGTTTTCCGAAGAGTTGGGCTTGGAATACATCATCCACCACGGCGGCTACCTCCATGAGGAAGGCTTTTTGGGAACCCAGAAACTCCTTGCGCAAAAGCCCACGGCAATTATCGCAGGCGATTCAATGATGACCTTTGGTGCCTTGGAGGCGCTGTACCGGGAACACGTAGACATCGGTAAGCAAATTGCTCTTGTCGGCTTTGATGACTTTGTCTTCATGCGCATCCAACCCGCGCCGGTCTCCATCATTGACCAAAGCGTGGAAGAGATGGGCAGGATTGCACTACGCAACCTGGTGGCATCGTTCGGCGGCAAATCTCCCCCGCAATCCGCGGTGGTTGAAACCCGCTTTATTCCTCGCGAATCCATCGACTTTTCTCCCTAAAACTTCTGCAAGGAGGTGCACACAATGCCCGATAACAAAGACGACAACACCGTTCTTCAACTAGTGAATGTCTCCAAATCCTTCGGCCCCGTCAACGTCATTAAAGACGTCACCTTGTCCGTTCACCGCGGCGAGGTCCAAGCCTTGCTCGGTGAAAATGGTGCTGGCAAGTCCACGCTGATCAAAATGATTGCTGGCGTGCATGAGCCCGATTCCGGAAAAATTCTTATCGATGGCTCCGAAGTCACCATCACATCCACTAAAGACTCCGAAGCGCATGGCATTGCCACCATCCACCAAGAGCTCAACTTGGTGCCCACGCTCTCGGTCGCCGAAAACATCATGTTAGGCCGCACCCCGAAGCGCTTTGGTTTGGTCAATTACAAACACCTCAATGCGCAAGCGCAGGCAGCACTCAACCTCATTGGTTTGGATGTCCCGCTCAAACAACCCGTAGGTGAGCTGGGTATTGCAAAGCAGCAGCTCATCGAGATTGCGAAAGCACTGTCGATGAATGCCCGCATCCTGATTTTGGATGAGCCCACCGCAGCTTTGACTGGCAAGGAAGTTGACGCCCTATTCGCCATCATCGAAGAGCTCAAAGCCAAGGGCGTGGCGATGGTATTTATCTCCCACCACCTTGATGAACTGGCGCGCATTGCCGATACCATTTCTATTTTGCGCGATGGTGAGTTCGTCGCTGAGGTACCTGCCTCCACGGATGAGGACACCTTAGTCCAGCACATGGTGGGCCGCGCGATTGAAGACCAGTACCCACGCGGGGTTATTCCTGAAGCAGGAGCACCCCTGCTGGAAGTATCGGGATTAACCTCGGAGGGCAAATTCGACGATGTCTCTTTCACCGTGCACGCGGGTGAAATTGTTGGCCTGGCAGGCTTGGTCGGCGCCGGGCGTACCGAAGTGGTGCGCGCGATTGCCGGGGCGGATAAATATGATTCGGGCACAGTCAATGTCTCCGGTAAAAAGCTCAAGGCTGGCGATGTTCAGTCCGCGATTCGCGCTGGCATTGGCCATATTCCCGAAGACCGCAAGGGCCAAGCGTTAGTTCTCGATGGCACGGTTAATGAAAACCTGGGCTATGCCACCTTGGCCGCAACCGCCAAGGCTGGACTGGCTGACCGCTCCGGGCAAAAGCGCCGGGCACAAGACGTGGCTGAAAAGCTGCGCATTCGCATGGCCAATATCGATCAGCCCATCCGTAACCTTTCTGGCGGCAACCAGCAAAAGGCCGTCTTTGGCCGCTGGGTGCTGGCTAACTCCAAGGTTTTGTTGCTGGATGAACCCACCCGCGGCGTGGACGTGGGCGCCAAGGTGGAAATTTATAACATCATCAATGAAATCACCGCCAACGGTGGTGCGGTGCTCATGGTCTCTTCCGATTTGCCGGAAGTCTTAGGTATGTCCGATCGCATCATGGTTATGTCCGGCGGGAAAATCGCCGGCGAACTGCCCAAAGACACCAGCCAAGACGACATCATGGCTTTGGCCGTATCCAATCTTTCATCCGCCGCCAGCGCCGAATCAGTCCACGATCATGACCATGACGCAGCCTTTTCCACTCTTAAGGAGGATTCCCAGTGACCACCGCTCTCAACTCTTCGCCCACTGCGGCACCCAAACCCAAAAAGCAACAGAATAAGTTTCTTGCTTGGGTGATGAACAATGGTGCTCTCGTTGGGCTCATCATCTTGTGCGTCGCGTTGTTTATTGCCACGCCACACTTTTTGACCGTCAATAACTTCCTCAATATCGGCATCCAGGCCGCCACCGTGGCCATCTTGGCCTTTGGCATGACTTTTGTCATCATCACCGCCGGCATTGACCTTTCGGTCGGCTCCGTTGCTGCGCTGGGAGCGATGGTCTCCGCGTCCTTCTTTACCGATGTCAACATGCCGGGCTGGTTGACGTTGATCGCCGGTCTGCTCACGGGCCTGTTGGCGGGTGCCATCTGCGGCATCGCCACTGCTTATGGCAAGATTCCCTCCTTCATTGCCACACTCGCCATGATGTCCATTGCACGTGGTGCCACCTTGGTCATCTCTGATGGCTCCCCCATCGGCACCGCACCGACGGTGAACTGGTTGGGCTCAACCGTTGCCGGTATCCCAATTCCCATTGTCATGATGGTCATCGCAGGTCTTATCTGCTGGTTCATCTTGGAGCGCACCGTGCTGGGACGGTCCATGTACGCCATCGGCGGCAACCTCGAAGCCGCACGTCTTTCGGGCCTGCCCGTCAAGCGCATCCAAATCATTGTCTTTGGACTCTCTGGCCTTTTCGCCGCTCTGGCTGGCTTAGTCATGGCGGGGCGTTTAAGTTCCGCGCAGCCCCAGGCCGGCGTGGGCTATGAGCTCGATGCGATTGCTGCTGTGGTCATCGGTGGTGCATCGCTAGCTGGCGGTCAAGGCCGTGCGACCGGAACGTTGGTTGGTGCACTGCTGTTGGCTGTAATCCGCAATGGATTGAACCTGCTCAATGTGTCGTCGTTCTGGCAACAAATTGTCATTGGTTTGGTCATTGCCCTAGCCGTTGGCTTCGATGTCATCCGCAATAGAACCGCGCAATAAGAAACTTTCTAACTTCATATTGTCTCCTGTGCTTTTCCCACTCACCTACTTCACTTCAAAGGACTGCTCATGTTTTCTCTTTCCACCACCGCACGCAAGGCACTAGCTATCACCTCCATCGCTGCCCTTTCCTTGGGCGCTGCCGCATGTAACCGCGGCGAAAGCTCCGATGGCGAAGGCGGCGGATCTGTCACCCTGGCGCTGTCGACGCAGACCAACCCATTCTTCGTCGAATTGCGCGACGGCGCACAGGCTAAGGCTGATGAACTCGGCATTGAACTAGACGTCCAGGATGCCTCCGATGACGCAGCAACCCAGGCGGACCAGCTGCGCAATGCGGAAACCTCCGGCGCTGACGTGGTCATCGTCAACCCCACTGATTCCGATGCCGTTGGCTCCGCTGTGGAATCCCTCAACAACGCGGACATCCCAGTCATCGCCGTGGACCGCTCCTCCAACGCTGGCGACGTCGCAAGTTTCGTTGCTTCCGATAACGTCGCCGGCGGCAAGCAAGCAGCACAAGCACTGGCTGAGTCCATCGGCGAAGAAGGCGACATCCTCGTCTTGCAGGGCATCGCTGGTTCTTCCGCCTCCCGTGACCGCGGCCAAGGCTTTGAAGAAGGCATCGCCGAGTACCCAGACATCAACGTCGTCGCTAAGCAAACTGCTAACTTCGACCGCACCGAAGGGCTTAACGTCACCACCAACCTCTTGCAGGCCAACCCCAATATCAAGGCCATTTTCGCAGAAAATGATGAGATGGCCCTCGGCGCTATCGAAGCCTTGGGCGCCCGCGCTGGCGAGGAAATCAAGGTCTTCGGCTTTGACGGCACCGAAGACGGTCTCGCCGCTGTCGAAGAAGGCACCTTGGAAGGCACCATCGCGCAGCAGCCCGATGAGCTGGGTGCACGCGCGGTAGAGCAGGCCGCCACCCTCTTGGAAGGTGGCACCGCTGAAGCAGAGGTCCCCGTGGAGGTTGTCACCGTCACGGGCGAGAATGTCGCTGAGTTCAAGTAAATTCAGTGACCATGGGAAACTTAACTGTAGTTGGATCCATCAACGCCGACCTCACCTCGCGTGTAACCCGCCACCCCAAACCGGGTGAGACCTTGCTGGGTGCCGGTGGCGGCATCACCGCCGGCGGCAAGGGCGCTAACCAAGCTGTTGCCGCGGCGTATTTGGGAGCAGACGTGAAATTCGTCGGCGCGGTCGGACATGATCCCTATGTGGAGCCTGCGCTCAAGCACCTGCGCGACTCGGGCGTGAATTTGGACGATGTCGCGGAAGTCGATGACACCACGGGACTCGCCATTATCACCGTCTCCGATGATGGCGAAAACACCATCGTGGTTATTCCCGGCGCGAATGCACACGTCGATGGCTCTTTCGTCGAGGAGCGCCGCGCGACTATCGCCGATGCTGACATCGTGTTGCTGCAAGGCGAAATTCCCGCGGACGGTTTTGCCGCCGCGGTCAACGCTGCGCAGGGCCGGGTCATTACCAATCTGGCCCCGGTAATCAGGGTCGATGAGCAGGCATTGCTCGCGGCCGATCCACTGCTTGCCAATGAGCACGAAGCAGGGTTGATTCTTACCCAGCTTGGCATTCCAGTGACATCGGAGGAGCCGAAAGCTCTGGCGCAGTTGCTTATCGATGCCGGCTTTAGCTCCGTTGTTCTCACCCTCGGCGCCAGCGGCGCATTGGTGGCAACTGGAGAAAAGCTCATTGATATCCCAACGCCAAAGGTCACGGCTGTCGATACCACTGGCGCAGGCGATGCCTTCGCTGGCGCTTTGTGCGCACGCCTTTTGGAAGGCGATGACTTGGTCCAAGCAGCGACATTCGCAGCGCGCGTGGGTGCTACATCGACGCTGGCTAATGGCGCACAAGCCTCCTACCCTCACCCGCACGACGTTCTTCCCGAGGTCAATCATGCTTAAACGCGGACTCATTAATCCTCAGCTCAATGAAGCACTGTCCTATCTGGGGCACACGGACTCGGTAGTCTTTGCCGATGCCGGGCTGCCGCTTCCAGAAGAGGTCACCGTTGTCGATCTGAGCATTACCTTTGGCCTTCCCACCATGGACGCGGTCTTACGCGCCGTCATGGCAGAGTTGGTAGTAGAAGGAGCGACCATCGCGACAGAAAGCTCGCAGGAGTTTATCTCTGTTGTGCAAGAAACCGGCAAGCTTGCCGATGCCGCGATTTCTACCATCACCCACGAAGAGCTCAAAGCGCAGCTTCACGATGCCAAGCTGATCATCCGCACGGGCGATACCACCCCATTTGCGAATGTCATTTTCCGCTGCGGAGTACCTTTTTAGGTCTAAGACCAGGGCGGTGGTCCGCACCAAGACGGTGGTCCATAATGAAGGAATGAGTAACATCATTCGCGTTGTGGCCGCCGTCTTTTGCCGTGATAATAAGGTTCTCGCCTGCCGCAAAGCCCCCGGTACTTCTCTTGCCGGATACTGGGAGTTTCCCGGCGGCAAGATTGAATCCGGGGAAACTCCCGAGCAAGCCCTCGCCCGAGAGATCACCGAAGAGCTCTCGATAACAGCACACGTGGGTAAGAAAATCACTACCACGACGTATGAGTATTCTTTTGCCACGATTGAGCTGACCACGTATTACTGCGACATCACCCAGGGCTCACCACAATTATCGGATCATGATGAAACCCGCTGGGTTACCGCTGACCAAGCGCGCGAATTGATGTGGGCACCAGCTGATATCCCGGCGGTGGAACTGGTGGTGCAATCTCTGTGAGCACCGCTAATAATGATTCGGCCTTGCCCTTTGGCATTTATGAAACTCCCGTGACCGCGAGGGTTCGCCACAGACTAAAACACACCAAGGCGCTGCATCCTCATGCGGGCGTGCACATCGCTGATAGCACCGATGAAGAAATCGCGCAGCGCTATCAAGTCGCAGTATCACGCGGAATCTCACGCGTGCTTGAGCAGCGCCTAGGCGAGCTGAGTGATCCTGCGCAGCGACTGTCCTTGATTAACAGCATCACAGCACTATTAGGTGCACAAGAAGAAATCCACTCTGAAGAACTGCTCTCCGCGATTTTCGACAATGAGCTTGCTTCTCCTCCAGCACTTCCCGAAGTACCTTTTCATTCCACCGCGCTTTTTACCAATGCAGTTGATGAAACCAATATGTCCACGGAATTGGCACGCGAAATTAAGACCGCTGATTCGGTCGATTTGCTGTGTGCCTTCGTTAAAAACTCTGGTATCTCCGTGCTCAATGATCAACTAGAGTTTTTGCGTGACCACAACATTCCGCTGCGGGTTATTACCTCAACATACTGTGGGGCAACCGAGGCCACCGCTGTTGAAGCACTAGTTAAGCGCTATGGCGCAGAAGTTCGTGTGTGTTACGAGCACAAAAGCACCCGCCTGCATGCCAAAGCGTGGCTATTTCGGCGCAATTCCGGATTCGATACCGCTTTTATCGGCAGTTCCAATCTCTCTCGCTCTGCGCTTATCGATGGCTGGGAGTGGAATGTCCGAGGCTCTAGCCCGACCACGCCGGAAATCATCGATAAGTTCATCAAGACCTTTGATTCCTACTGGCACGACAGCCACTTCAAGTCATTTGTGCCGCAACGTGATTTTCAGCTGCTGAAGGACAGCCTTATTCAGGCGCGAGGCGGCGGCCGAGAAGATCAGCAATTAGAACTGTCGGGGCTTCGGGTTGAGCCCTACCCCTACCAGCAGGAAATGTTGGAAGCGCTCGAATCCGAACGACAAGTCAAAGACCGACACCGCAATCTCCTCGTCGCAGCAACTGGTACCGGAAAGACCGTCGTTGCTGCGCTGGACTACCGCAACTACAGCGAGTCACTTGGGCGTAGACCCCGACTGCTTTTTATTGCCCACCAAGAAAGAATTCTCCAACAAGCCCAAAGAACATACCGCGAGGTGCTGAGCGATGCCTCCTTCGGCGAGCTCTTCGTCGGTGGGCAACGCCCACGCGAATGGGACTTTGTCTTCGCTAGCGTGCAATCGCTCAAGCAACCGGTGTTGGATAAATTATCCGCAGAACACTTCGAGTTCGTGGTCATTGATGAATTTCACCACGCCGAGGCATCGACTTACCGGCGTTTGTTAAATCATCTCCAACCGCAAGAGCTTTTAGGATTGACAGCCACTCCCGAGCGCTCCGACGGTGAAAGCGTACAGAAATTCTTCGACTACCGAGTATCGCATGAACTGCGACTTTGGGATGCATTGCACCTGCAGCTTCTAACACCGATGCACTATTACGGCATTGCCGACGGCACGGACCTTACCGGTTTGACGTGGAATCGAAATAAGCAGGCATACGATGCCACGGAGCTCAGCGACTTGTACGTGCACGCGGGAGCAAAGCGCACGAGATTTATCATCGCTGAAATAGAAAAACGCGTCATTGATATCTCTCAGCTCAAAGCCTTAGGCTTTTGTGTTTCCATCAAGCACGCCGATTTTATGGCCGAACAATTTACCGCTTTTGGCCTTCCTGCCCGAGCTATCCACGGTGGCACTTCCCTGTCTGAGCGCAATCGAGCAATTGCGGATCTACGGTCGGGAATGATCAAAGCTATCTTCTCCGTGGATCTATTCAACGAAGGCGTCGATATCCCAGAGGTCAATACCTTATTGCTGCTGCGTCCCTCGCAATCCCCGGTGTTGTTTATCCAACAACTAGGCCGTGGCCTGCGGCTATCGCACGGCAAAGACGCCTGCGTGGTGTTGGATTTTATCGGACAACAGAACCAGCAATTCGACTTCACTGAGCGTTATCAAGCTCTAACGAAAAAGCGTGGGGCTCACCTCGTCACGGAAATCGAGGCAGGGTTTCGTTCCATGCCTGCAGGCTCCAATATCAGCTTGGATCGCGTCACCCAAGAACAAGTCTTAAGAAATATTCGCAATGCATCGAGTAATTCGCTGAAGAAGATTAAGGCCTTAGCTTTCGAAATCCGCACCACAGATCTTTCCGAGTTCTTGGCAGAATCTGGAATTTCCATCAGCGATATTTACAAATCTCGTGGCGCCAACCAGTATTCCTGGACTCGCCTGCTCCGCGAGACGAGGTCTTTGCCAGCGAAGCTTGGCGAACCAGATGACACCGAAGAATTCTTGCTCAAAAGATTGCGCGCAATGCTCCACATCAATGATCTCACGCGTGCTGAGTACTATGTCCGCCTGCTGGATCCAGCAGCGGCTGACCCAGCAGAATTAGACGACACGGAGAAAATTTATGCTCGGATGCTCGTGCTGTCTTTTTGGGCGAATCAACCCAGAAAGTTGCTCCCTAACGATTTCACGGACGCTTTAAGACTTTTGCGCCGCTACCCTGCCGTGCGCGACGAATTACGACAAATCATGGACTACGCGATCAATTCTTCGCGAGTGCTCCCCGAAGCCTCCGGCATTAGCGTTTTGCAATCGCACGCCGATTACTCCCTAGCGGAATTGATGGGTGCCTTAGAAGATAAACCGTTAGCTGACATGGTTTCTTTACCTCGTGAAGGTGTTCGTCACTTCGCACCACTGCGTACGGATTTATTCCTCGTGACGTTTAAAAAACGCGAGGGTATTAGCGCCGCCACGGATTACCGCGACTACCCCATCTCCCCGGACCTGTTGCATTGGGAGTCTCAAAATCAAACTTCACTCAGCAGCGCATCCGGGCAACGCTATATCCACCATCAACAGCGCGGGCAGACTATTGCCATCGCCACACGCTTTCATAACGAGAACGATGTCGGCACGGCATCGGCCTATACATTTTTGGGCAAGGTGGACTATGTCTCCCACCGCGGCGAAAAGCCCATTCAGTTCGAATGGGCTCTAGAGCGCTCAATGCCGAAGAAGGTCTTTGTCGATGGCCGCACCGTCGCTTAATACAACTGCCGTGCGCAAATAGCGCTTGCAGTCTTTATCCTTGTCGCCGTTGATAAGCTCTTCAACGGTGGCAGGGACTTCTTCCAAAGCAATGGGCGCGGAGATGACAGCGTTCCAATCAATGCCGCTATGCGCAAGAAAGTCCACGGCTTCTTGTAAATGGCGCGGCTCATAATTATGAACACCGGTTATGGTCTGCCAATTACGCACCAAGGTCTCCGGGTTCACGTTGATGGCGGCGCTGGTCGCCACACTGCCAGCTAGTACAGCACGGCCGCCGATATCCAGCGAAGAAATAGCGGTGTTAACCCCAGCGTTGACTCCGGAGAAATCAAAAGCAATATCGATACTGCCGCTATCTACTGCCTCTTCAGCCGGGTCGAAAGCGTGCACCCCGCCCAGGGCACTCGCCCACTGACGACGCTCCGGGTTGGGGTCGGAAGCATAGACTGCACTCGCCCCACGTTGAATCGCGACATCACAGGCAATAAGGCCCAACATTCCTAAGCCAACAATAAGTACGCGCTGACCGCGCAGATCCCCGCCTGCTTCTACCGCTGCCATCACGGTGGCGCCCGCGCACGAGGCTACAGAGGCAGTGGTGTTCGCAATAGCATCGGAAAGCACTGCGACCGGCTGGTTCTTCCGCAGTAGAATGTGCGTGGCATAGGTACCCGATAATGGCCACTGGCTGTTGAAAGCCTCATGCCCCGTTTTTAAAACGCTGCGGCATTTCGCAGTGCGTCCCTGCTGGCAGCGGTCGCATTCTAGACACGGCGCGGTGACAGAAAAGGTCACGCGCTGTCCGATTTCTAAGTCTGGATTTTTGGTCTCCACCACCACCCCGGCGCCTTCATGCCCCAGGACGGATGGGCAGGGTTGACTGCGCCGACCGGAAATGGTGTGCAAATCCGAACCACAAATGGTGGCGGCGTTTAAGCGAATAAGGCTTTCACCGTCGTGTAATTCTGGCTCTGCCAGGGCGACGAATTCAAAATTCTGCGCTCCTGTCCACACCAGTGCACAAATCGGTTCAGTCGGGACGGTGGTTTCCATGGGTCTTCCTTTAACAGGGCTGGTTTACAGCTGGGCGGGTTGGTTTTTGAAAAGAGAGACGATATCTGCAGCCGAATCTAAAATGTGGTCGGCGCCGAGCTGCTGGAACTGTTCCGTGGTCAAGTGCCCCGTCAACACACCAACGCTGGTGACCCCGGCGCGCTGAGCAGAAATGACGTCCGCTTCTGTATCGCCTGAGCTGATGACTTCTGCGGTGTCCGTAATGCCGGCTTCTTCCATGACTTTTTGGATAAGCAATGGCTCTGGGCGGCCCTGCGCTACTTCATCACCGGCAGCAACAAAGTCGACGACGTTGTTATCCCAGCCCATAGCGCCCAGGATGATATCTACGATCTCGCGGGCGAAACCCGTGGTCAATCCAATTTTGACGCCCTGCTCACGCAATTGAGCAAACATCTCTTCAATGCCTTGCAATGGCGTTGGGGCATGTTCGGTATAGGTCCGTGCCAATTCTGCGCGGAACCACTGCCATGCGCGTTCGTGGACTTCCTGGGTGGGTTCAATGCCGCCAGCTTCTAAAAGCTTGCCGATGGCCCAGAATTTCTCCGTGCCCATGTACTGCTGGAAGACTTCGTCGCTGAACTGAGAGCCTTCCATCTCAGCGGCTTCCCGCAAGACACGATAGACCTCATCGCGGTCGTTGACGGTTGTGCCTGCCATATCGAAGATAGCGAGTTTAAACATGTACATTTCCTACTTTCAAAAATTAAGCGAATTGCTTTTAACGGACTGCTTTGCGCAGCCACATGGATAGAACTTCCACCGCCAGGACCACGGCCACCATGACGATGAGGATATAAGTCACCACATCGAATTGGTTTACGCGTGAGGCGTTGAGCAGCTGGAATCCGATACCGCCGGCACCGACCACATCCAACAGGGTTGCGGAGCGGATGTTGTTATCCAGCAAGTACAGGGTGTGTGCAACAAATGCTGGTGCTGCCTGGCGAATCGTGGAAGCGAAGAATACTTGAACGTTGCTGGCCCCTGCTGCGCGGACAGCTTCTTGGACATCCATGTCGGTTTCTTCAATGGAGTCTGCAACCAGCTTCGACAGCAGACCTACCGCGCCGAGCGACAGCGCCAGGGTTCCGGCGACCGCGCCTAGACCGGAGATAACCACGAAGACGATGGCCAAGATGAGCTCTGGGATTCCGCGGACCACCACGATAAAGATGCGGAAGGTGGAATTAACCCACTTATTCATCACCACGTTGCGCGCGGCTAACACTCCGATAGGAATGGCTAACACAGCACCGAGGAAGGTGGCGGCAAAGGCAATCTTCAAGGTATCAACCATCAGCAGGAAGATATCGGCTGCGATACCGCCAGATGATGGTGGCAAAAATAGCGCCAGGGTCGCGGGAAGTTCCGTCAGCCCCACGAGGAATTCACGCAGGGAGAGATCCACAGCGAACCAAGACAGTACGGTCAAGATAACAATCGTGGCCATAACGAGCACGCGGTTGACGCGCTCTGCGCTCCACGGCGGATTGATGCTCGTCGCAGGTGCAGCGACAGCTACTTGAGTCCCGTCGCCTTTTTTACCAAAGAGCTTGTCAGACCAGGTCTGGCGCCAGCTTGGTTTATTGGACGTGCGGTTCATGATGGCTGCACGTAGAGCGCCAGACAGCAGCTCGACTGCGATACACAGCAGCAGAACCACAATCGCGAGTGCCATGCCGCGTTGGTAGTCCAGAACACGCAGCGAGTCAGCGATTTCTTGACCAATGCCGCCGACGCCGACATAACCCAAAAGCACGGAGGTACGCAGGTTAATGTCGAAGCGGTGCAGCGCGGTAGCAATAATCTGCGGCATCAAGGTCTGCGGAATAGCAGACCAAATCTGCTGGTTGCGCCCGGCACCATTGGATTGAATGGCTTCCCGGGGGCCATCGTCAAGCTCTTCGATAGCATCTGAATACAGCTTGCCGATCATGCCGATGGAGTGCAGCCCCATGGCTAAGATGCCGCCGAGCGAACCCAGGCCGAAGACGCGGAGGAATAAGATGGCCAAAATCAGGTCTGGGATGGCGCGCATCAACACGATAAAGGCACGTGATAGCCAGTGCACCGTGGTATTCGGGCTGGTCGGGCGCGCTGCCCAGAGGGAAACAGGAACAGAAAGCACGACGGCTAACGCAGTGGCCAAAAAGACGATGGCCAGGGTTTCCACAATCATGGACGTCAGTTCCCCGATTGGTGGGAAATTCAACGGGAACATGCGGGAGACAAAGTTGACGGCATTATCTGCAGATTGCAGCAACGTTGGGATGTTGATGCCGATGGAATTGACGGACCAGGCTCCAGCGACGGCTAATCCTATAAGGACAATATAGGCCGCCATCTGGTTGATATTGCGGGGCTTTTTCGTCGCATTGTGCGACATATTTACAGTCGATGTCATGATTTAAGCTCCAGCAGCTGCAATTTCTTCGGAATGTGCTGGTGCCACTGCAACCGACTGATAAATCTCTTGTGCCGTCGCGGCGGTCATTCCGTCGGTGGACTGGTCAAAGCCGACCTTGCCGGCTTGCAGGCCAACGATGCGGTCAGCGAAGTCGATGGCCAACTGCACCTGGTGCAGGGAGGAAATCACGGTGAGGTTATCCTCTCGGCAGATTTGCTCCAACAAGGAAATAACGGCTCCGGAAGATACAGGATCCAATGCGGCTACTGGCTCATCGGCAAGCAAAATCTTGGGGTGCTGCATCAACGCACGCGCAATCGCGGCGCGCTGTTGCTGGCCACCGGATAAGGTATCCGCACGCTGGTGAGCACGTTCTGCCAAGCCCACGCGATCTAAGGTTTCCAATGCTTCCTGCTTGACTGACTTGGGGTAGCTCATCAACGACAAGCGTGGACCTTTAAGCCGTCCCAGTGCACCAGTGCAGACATTTTCCAGCACGGACATCGGACCGACCAAGTTGAAATCCTGGAAGATGAAGCCGATATCACGACGTAGTTCGCGAAGTTCCTTCTTTTTCAGCTCGGCAACATTTTGACCCAAGACGCGGACATTACCGGTGGTTGGAGCGTGCAAGCCATTGAGGTGGCGCAGCAGCGTCGATTTGCCGGAGCCGGATAGGCCCAACAGAACTGTGATTTCACCGGTGCGAAAGCCCAGCTTGACGTCGTCAAGGCCTTTGACTCCCCCGCCGAAATCTTTGGTGACATTATCTAATTGCACGGCGTATTGGTTGTCGAATTCGCGTTGCATCTCTGGAGTAACCATTGCTTTCCTCTGATTTCTTGTCTTGCTTAACCTACGGAGTTGCAGGCCTCGGCCTGGGTTTCTTCGCAGAGTTCACGGATGGAGTTGAAGTCTTCGTCAGTGACAGGGAGGTAGCCGTACTCAATGAGTTCTGGCAAGACGCAGTCATCTTCGGATTCACAAATGCCAGCTTCGACCAAGGCCGGCTTATTAGCCTTCTCGCGCAGGGCGGTCGTGATCTTGTCAGCAACTTCTGGGTCGATGGAATTGGAAATGGCGATTGGGTCTTCTGGGATGGGGTCAGATTCCCAGATGGAGCGCACTGCCCCATCTTCGAGCTGACCCGATTCCACCAAGGTCTCCAGCATGGCATCGTGTGCGAAAGCAACCTCGCAGTTACCGGAATCCAGCGAGAGCAATGACGCGTCATGACCGCCGGCAAGTACCTGAGTCATGTCATCATCCATGGATTTATCCGCGTCCATCAGCCCCTTCATGGGAACCAAGTAGCCGGAGGTTGATGCAGCGTCGACGAAGCATACTTCCTGGCCGTCGATATCTTCCAGGGAGTTGATGTCGGAGTCCTCACGGACATAGGCCAAGGAGGTATAAGCCGGTGCGGTGTCTTTGTCATTGGTGGGAGCGGCGACTGCTTCGATGTCCACGCCGGAATCCTTGGCGATGACGTAGGAGAACGGGCCGTAGGATGCCATGTCGATTTGGCCGGCGCGCTGGCCTTCAATGACTGCTGCGTAGTCGGAAGCGTTTTGGAATTCAATGCTCACGCCAGCTTCCTGCTCCAGCAGCTCCACGATATTGGCGAAGTCAGACTGCAGAGACTGTGAAGATTCAGCTGGGATGGCAGCGAAGGTCAACGTGTCACCGGTGGCTGCTTCGCCAGCGCCACAGGCAGCAAGGGCAGGGATTGCGAGAAGGGACGAGGCGACAAGTGCAGAGTTTCGGATGGTGCGGTTCATGATGGGAAATCCTTTAGACGGGGAGCTAGTTAGACAGGACAGCTCCAGCTCGTTTTTGCGTACAAAACTCATCTTGAAACATGCACACACCACTTGTCTAGTTTAGTGCCAAAGATTAATGTACAAACTACCTGGCGTTTACCAAAGTGAATTTAAAGTTGCCGCAAGATTTCCGCTGCAATGCCAAAAGACATGGTCATCCCAATGCCAGAGGCGACAACCGCCACCGTGGTTTGAGCATCAGGATTGTCCAAGATCAGGTTAGTTGACCGTGAATCCGCATAACTTCCCTGCCAGCGTTGCACCACGCGCGGATTTTCAATGCCCAGGTACGCGGTGGCTTTATCCATCAATAAGCTGGCGGTTTCCTGGTCAATGAACGGATTGGGCGAGTAGGCGTAGTCATGGGAATCGCCGATGAGCAAGTAATCATCAATGCCGGTGACCATGAGGTTGGCAATACAATCGACCAATTCCGGTTCGCGTTGCTGAAGGTCGGCGCGCAGCGCTTCCGCAGCTGGCACATTCGTAAACCCGTCATAGCGCGCCAGTGACGTACCCGTGAGCATGCCTAGGCCGGCAGGAATCTTGTCTGGACGTTCGATCAGCGCCATGGTCAGCGTGCACACGCGAAGATCAAACTTGTCTGCCAGCTCGGGAAAGAGCTGCGTGAGGCGGTAGTTCGGGCACACCACAACATGTGAGGCTTCAAAATCTCCACGGTTAGTGCCCACCTGGCCATCGGCCACGGAATGGACTTCATGGCGCCAGTTAAATTCCACGCCTTGCCCAGCCAGCCACTGTGCCAATTTCGGCGCAGCTTCTCGCGGATCCACGCGCATGTCCAGCGGCAGGTGTGCACCGCCCAGCGCTTGTAGCTTGGGATTGCCAATACCCTGGGCAACCTCTTCCCTGCTCAGAAGCTGGACTTGCTCCGCGCCGCGCTTGTTGTGAAATTCCTGCAAGACCTGCATTTCAGCCTCACTGACAGCAGGAATGAACGTGCCCGATTCATGCGCCCACAGCCCGGCGGCGGCAGCAGCACGCTTCCAACCTTCTCGGGATTTCATGGCCATATCCTGGACATCATCAGCCTGGCCAGTAAAGCAGGCGTGGCCAAAGTTTTGAATGGACGAGCCGACCGGCTGCGTCGAGCGGTCGATAACCCGGACGGAGAGGCCTTTTTCGTGGGCCAAGAACGCGGTGGCAAGGCCGACAATGCCGCCACCTACAACAATGACATCAGTTTTCATGGGCTTCATTTTGCCACCTGGACACCATAAAGAAATACTTGACCAAACAAGTTAAACTTCTGTTAACCTAGATGTTCATATTCCACCACCAGAAAGGGGTAAAGTGGCCGCAAAGCCCGTCATGAACGGCGAATCATTGATTCAATCAAAGTACATAACCACGGGATTTGGGCAATCTACCTGCACAAGTTACCAACCTGGCCATTCAACTAAGGAGCTTGTTCAATGAGCCGTAAACAGCAATACCAAATAGTGGCAGCGCACCTGCGCAAGCAGATTAAAAACGGAACGTTGCCGCCCGGGTCAGCAATTCCCTCTGAGGCAGAGCTTTGCCGCCAATTCGATTGCGCGCGGGGCACCATCCGGCAGGCCATTACCGCGCTGCGCAATGAAGGCCTAGTCTCTTCGGGGCAAGGTCGCCGCACTCGCGTATTAGATACCGTTCCCACGCAATCCTTCGATGGCGTCTTGTCCTTTTCGCAATGGTGTCATTCTTCTGGCGTGGAACCAGGACAGCAAACGCAATACGTGATGCGCCGGCCAGCGGATGCCGAACTGGCCGCGCATTTAGAACTTCCCGTCGGAACGCCGGTGGTCTCGGTCTACCGCTTGCGCTTAATGGATGGCGAGCCTGTCATGGTCGAGCGCCTTAATTACCCACTGGAGGTGGGCAAACACATCCTGACCTTTGATCCTGATTCAGGTTCTATCTACCAACGGCTGTTGGAGTCAGGTGTTGATATCAACTACGCCACGCGCACCATCGATGCCATCCCGGCAGAAAAAGATGATGCCGATCTCCTTGGCATTGCCCCAGGTACACCTATGCTTCGGGTTCGTCGCCGGGCTTTTACTCTCGATGGCACGCCGATCGAGGCTTCCGACGATCGTTACATCGGAACCGTTGCTAATTTCACCATCACCGCCACCCGCGGCAATCCAGCACCAGCAACGCTGATGGCATCCTCCACGGAAGATCATTCTGCAGAAGATCATCCTGTGGATTCCCCTAACGCGCACTCTGCTTAAAACCCCCGCGCCAGGCGCTGCTTCCAATTAGAGTGGATTCCAAGAATCGACGATGGAAGGTGCCACAATGACGCTGACTCATATTAATGCCCAACAGGTGAAAGAAGCGCTCACCCCCAAGCATGCGGTTGAGGCGCTGCGTGACTACCTCAAGCAGGGGTTTGAGCCTGCCACTGACTTGCCGCGAAGCAGAGCAGAAATCACCAACGGCGATTTCTTATTAATGCCGTCGAACTCCCCCACCGCCTTTGGCATCAAGCTCATTGCCGTTCCCGGCGAAACAGCAGACCCCAGCGTGCCTAGTGTCAACGGCACTTATGTGCTTTTCGATGGCCAGACGCTGCAACCTGCCGCCACCATTGACGGTGTCGCGCTGACCAACCTGCGCACACCAGCTGTCTCTCTGGCGGGCATATCGCACCTATTGACTGACTCTTCCGAACCTCTCAACGTCGCCATCTTCGGTGTAGGTTCCCAAGGCCGAGCACACGCAAAGACCGTGGAATCTGTTTGTGTAGGAATTCGCGATACTACTTTTACCTTTATCAGCCGCACCCAGCCCGATGACCTGGACAACTGGGAGCACGTGGGAAGCGATGGCGCTCGTGAGGCAACTCGAAATGCAGAGCTTATTTTAACGACCACCACTTCACCGCAGCCAGTGCTCGACGATGCCGACGTGCGCGACGACGCCATCATCGTCGCCGTGGGCTCGCACTCCCCTGAAGCACGCGAGCTTCCCGGCGCGCTAATGGCACGCGCCCACGTCATCATGGAAGAAGAAGGTGCAGCTTTCCGCGAAGCCGGCGATATTGTCATGGCGGTCGACGAAGGCAACCTCGCCGAAGATTCCCTCGTCAGCTTCGCCGATGTAGTTCGCGGTGATGCCTCAGTTGGCCGCGATAAGCCAGTGGTTTTCAAATTCACTGGCATGCCTTGGGAAGACTTGGTGTTGGCAGAAGCTATCCTCGCCAGAACATAGCTCCACGTCTGGTCTGCCAAGGGACGCGAGCAGTTACTCACACTTAGACACAATGCCTAGCTGCGCATACTCAGATGACAACATGCCCATCGCCATGTTTTCCTTCGGGCTCTCGGCAAAACCCAGATCCCGCCTATGATACCGTGCTTACAAGCGTTCAGCACCTCACACGTTGTTAGAACCATGAAGTAAATTACGGTAAGGGGAATTAGGCATGACCGCGCAAGTAGATGGAGAAACCATCGAAGGATCTGAAAGCGGGGACAGCGATTCCACCTCCACCTCGAATCGTCCCCCACAAAGCCAAGCGACCGAAGGGGCTGTGCCGGCGCCAACAGTAAATTACGGCAGCTCCCTCACGAAAGCAGAGCCCTACGGTACTGAAACAATTCCTGACGCAGAACGCCATGGACACCCGCGTTCTCAGTTCACGTTGTGGTTTGCCGCAAATATGGTGCTAGCAGTTCTCGTTTCAGGGTTCTTTGCAAGCTCTCTTGGCCTATCAATCGTTCAAGGCCTCACTGCGGTAGCGGTCGGCAGCCTCGCGGGATGTCTCGTCATGGGACTACTCGCCAGTATTGGCACACGATTCGGAGTGCCACAGCAGGTACAAGCGCGCGGCCCGATGGGCTATTTCGCCAATTTCGCACCAGTAGCGCTTCTGACTAACGTTTCGGCCATTGGTTGGGTCGCAGTCAACACGGTATTCGCAGTATTAGCGCTACAAGAGCTCTTTGCTATCCCATTTTGGATTGGGTCACTAATCCTGTTTGTGCTTCAATCGCTGTTCGCGGTGTGGGGCCATAATCTCATTCATCTCGTGAATAAGATTGCGACCGTCGTCCTCGCTTTGCTTTTCGCGGTAATCACCGTCCTAGCACTCACTGAGGTCGAAATCGGGGCTGCTAGCGAAGGCTCGCAAGGTGGAGAATTCTCTGACTGGGTGACCTTTTCCAGTTTCTTCTTCATCTACGTCATGACGTGGACTCCCTTTGCTTCAGATTTCTCGCGATATCTTCCACGCAACACCTCACAAAAGAAAATCGTTGCTTATACCGCAGTCGGAGGCTTCCTCTCCCTGCTCTGGTTGGGAAGCATCGGTGTCCTAGTCTCGAGTTTTGCTGGCGATCTCGGTGCGGTAGAGGCTGTTGCAGAACTGACAGGCTCGTGGGCTTGGCTCGCCATGCTGACCGTCGTAATTTCAACTATCCCAGTCAGTGCAATGAACCTTTATGGCGGAGCACTTTCGTTACTCACTATTCGAGTGCCGGTCAGCCGATCCGTAGGCGTTGCTATTACGGCCATCATAAGTTTTGGAATAACCCTACTGATGCAGGGAGATCCTTATGGGAGCTTCTACGACTTCTTATCGCTACTTGGGTACCTGGTCGTTCCATTCACAACGGTGCTCTTGGTCGACTATTTTGTCCGAACTCGTAACCGCATGCCCGAAGCCATCGCAGAGCTCGAGCAGTCTCATAGAGGCATTGCTTGGGGTGTAATCGCGTGGATCGCGGGCTGCTTGGTATCTGCCCTCTTTTGGACAACTCCACTCGGAACTGGCCCGTTCGCGCCACTCATCGAAGATGCTGGCGATGTCACTTACTTCATTGGAGCTGCCACATCAGTTCTCGTCTATCTCGCCATTCATGCTGCTCGCGGAAAGAATTCAAATATTAAATTGAGTTTTAAAAACCGACGCTCAACCGATACCGACTCTCCAGAACCTACGACCAAATCCCACAAAGAGACAAATTAATGACTACGCCTGAAAAACCCACCCACCCCGTGCTCGCCATAATCGATATGCAGGTAGCTTTTAGCGAAGCTGGAAGTGATTGGCTGATACCTCGTTACGCGGAAGTGGAAAATAACGTAGCCAAACTTGCCAATATGTTTGAGGACAAGGTGGTTTGGACAAAGTTCGTGAGAGCACCTGAAGAAGAAGGCGCATGGTCTGAGTACTATGACCGGTGGTCGTCATTCCGAGTTGACGAAGACTCTCGACAGTGGGATCTAACCTTGCTTCCCGCCGCTAATCATACTGTTATTTCACGACCCACCTTTTCCAAATGGGGCCCAGAACTTGCGGAATTAGCCCCGCTCGGAACACCCCTAGTCATCTGCGGAGTGGCTACAGACTGTTGTGTTCTAGCAACCGCTTTGGCAGCGATCGATGATGGACGCTCCGTGATCGTCTGTACGGATGCCTGCGGTGCCGTCAACGACTTAGCTCAAGAACAGACTCTAAGTGTGCTGAGCCTCTTGGCGCCCATGGTGAGGCTTACCACCACTGACGAAGTACTACAGATTTTAGAGCCTTCTGCAGCTTCTTAGAATTCTCAAATCTCTAACCACGGCTTCGGAGTCCCAGAACCAATCCCAGCATAATCAGTGAAAAGTAGCGTCTTAACCCGCTAAACAGCGTAGCTACGAGTCCACAGTTTTCGGGGCACCCAAGGGGTTCCTCCGCTAACAGGAGTCACCTGTACACGGGCGACTCCCCTGCTCGCAGACTTTGTTTTAACATTCGGAACTTTGCCCACAATTAGACCTGACAATGTCACCTAACAAATAGGGCAAATGACTCGAATCCACTACCCCCGCTACCCCCGCGCTCGTCACTCAAAATTCTTGACAATCACATCGTCCTACCCCATCAGGTGAAATAAATCTCCGCCAAACCGCAGGTTATAGACACTTTACTCTCGCGATATGTTTCTTAATTGACATTCTATACGCATCGAAATTGCGCGCAAATCTTGACGGCCGAGAAAAGAATCTGGAAAAACTATGTCATGTTCGATTGACGGGACATATTGGCACTGACACAATCATTTTCATTGGTGATGGGAGTCACTACCTGTACATCCTGTGCATGCTCCCTCCCTGGCTAACCTGGCCACCTAACACTTAGGAGTGAAAATGGTAAGTGCGTTCGCTGATACAGAAGGTCCTGAAACGAGCAGGAAACTTCCTCCTCTTACAGAAGGACCGTTTCGCAAAAGACTGTTCTACGTAGCACTGATTGCAACATTCGGCGGTCTACTCTTCGGATACGACACCGGGGTTATCAATGGTGCTCTTGCACCAATGACCCGCGAGCTAGGCCTCACAGCATTCACTGAAGGCGTTGTCACCTCATCACTTCTTTTCGGTGCAGCAGTCGGAGCAATGATTCTGGGCCGAGTCTCTGATAAATGGGGACGACGCAAGACAATCATTCTTCTGGCCGTCGCTTTCTTCGTCGGAGCGCTGGTCTGCGTCTTCACCCCCAACTTTGAAATCATGGTTCTCGGACGCGTGATTCTAGGTCTTGCAGTGGGTGGCGCTTCCACCGTTGTTCCCGTCTACCTGGCAGAGCTTGCCCCATTTGAAATTCGTGGCTCCCTCGCCGGCCGTAACGAGCTCATGATTGTCGTTGGCCAGCTGGCAGCATTCGTCATTAACGCCATCATCGGCAATATCTGGGGTCAACACGAAGGCGTGTGGCGCTACATGCTGGCTATCGCAGCCATTCCAGCAATCTGTCTGTTCTTCGGCATGCTCCGAGTCCCAGAGTCCCCGCGCTGGCTGGTCGATCAAGGTCGCATTGAAGAGGCACGAGAAGTTCTGAAAACCGTGCGCCCTCTCGACCGCGCAAATGCAGAAATTGCCGAGGTTCAGGAACTAGTTGAGGAAGAGAAAGAGGCTGAGAAATCGACAATCAGCTTCAAAGAGATTCTTTCCAATAAGTGGTTCGTACGCATTCTCATCGTTGGTATTGGCCTAGGCGTAGCCCAGCAGCTGACCGGCATTAACTCCATCATGTACTACGGCCAAGTTGTTCTGGTTGAGGCTGGCTTCTCTGAAAACGCTGCTCTTATCGCAAACATTGCTCCAGGTGTCATCGCCGTCGTCGGCGCATTCATCGCACTATGGATGATGGACCGCGTCAACCGCCGCACCACCCTCATTACCGGCTACACACTGACCACAATCTCCCACGTTCTCATCGGAATTGCGTCCTTCGCGTTCCCAGTCGGCGACCCACTCCGCCCCTACGTCATCCTCACCCTGGTCGTCATCTTTGTAGGCTCCATGCAAACCTTCTTGAACGTTGCAACGTGGGTCATGCTCTCTGAGCTCTTCCCACTGGCCATGCGTGGTGCAGCAATTGGTATCTCTGTATTCTTCCTCTGGATTACCAACGCATTCCTCGGCCTGTTCTTCCCATCATTGATGGAACTCGTCGGCCTGACTGGTACTTTCTTCCTCTTCGCAGGCGTCGGAGTCATCGCGCTCATCTTCATCTACGCGATGGTCCCGGAGACCCGCGGACGTACGCTGGAAGAAATTGATGAAGACGTCACCAGCGGTGTCATCTTTGACAAAAACGTCCGCAAAGGCAAGGTGAAGAACAACTAAATACTCAACCTCAACCCCACCGAAAGTCACAGCGTAAGGCCTCTGGAAAAGAACTCATCTTCCAGGGGCCTTATGCTACGTTTACCAGTTGCTGGTTCTACAGGATTTAATCTACTAAGTCCGGAAAGTGGTGCCTGCATCGACATCGATGCAGGCACCACTGATTATGGGGTTACAGTCGGCTACAGCTTCTGGCCATACGTCGTCGGTACATCTACGGGCTTGATATCCACCCACTGGCCAGATTCGGCGCTTTCAAGGGCTGCGTCAGCAACTTCAGCGGCTGCCCAGCCATCGCCAACCGATGGGGCATACTGCTTGTTTTCTACAACTGATTTGAGGAAGAGGTAAGCCTCAATTGCCTTGAGATTGTCGAAGCCCATACCTGTGCCGGCACCCGGTTGGAAACGCGAGAAATCTCCAAAGTTGGGACCAGACATAATCGTGCGATAACCATCGGCAGTGTCTGCGAACTCCAGCTCATTGAGGCGGTGGAAATTCCACCGCAGTGAGCCTCTAGTTCCGTAGACCTCGACAATATACTCAGCACGTGGACCAACGGCAACACGGCTCGATTCGAATACACCCAGCGCGCCAGATTCAAAGCGACCAAGGACTGCAGTGTAGTCCTCGTTTTCCACTTCACCTTTAGGAGCATCATCCGAGCCTTGGGAGAAGTGGCTGGCTGCTTTTGCTGAGGGAAGGGGTCGTTGTTGAATAAAGATGCCGTTGGTCGCTGTGACGGAATCAATCTTGCCCACGATGTACTGAGCTAAATCGAAGCCGTGAGACATCAAGTCTCCCAGCACGCCCGAGCCTGCGAGCTCTGCTTTAAAGCGCCACGTCAATGCACCAAGTGGGTCCGCTGAGTAGTCGGCTTTAAAGCTCACCCGTACGTTGGTGATTGTGCCAATCTCCCCGGCGTGGACCAGGCGGCGGGCCTCAGCAATGGCTGGGACATGGCGGTAGTTGAAACCGACCGACGTCACGAGACCCGCTTCATTGGCCCCTTGAGCAATTTCCTTGGACTCGGTGGCACTGCGGCCCATCGGCTTTTCAATCCAGAATGGTTTGCCAGCTTCAATGGCGGCCAGAGCGATTTCGTGGTGGAGAAAGTTCGGTGAGCATATTGACACCACATCGATGTCTGGATTGGCAAGTAGCTCTTTATAGTCGCTGACGGCATGTAAAAATCCCAGCGCCTCCGTGGCGTGGCGGCGACCGCCTTCATCAGGGTCGGCGGCGGTATGCAGAACGACATTTACCGGCAAATCGGAAAAGTGGTGCTTGACAGCCAGGTAGGAGCGGGAATGCAACCGGCCCATCCAGCCCAAGGAGATGACGCCAGCATTCAAGGTTCGTGATTCAACAGACATATTATTTCCTTCTTTAATGCGTAGGAGCCCGACCGCTTAGCTTTCTTAAGTGATCGGGCAGCTTCCAAGTATGGGATTGCTCCTTAGAGGGAGGACTCGAGTGCGTCATTGGCGGCGTTGAGAACATCCGCCGCGATCTTCACTCCTTCTTCTCTTCCTAGTTCAACATCCTCGTGCTCAATATTGACGAGCATCTCTGGGTCAACGCGGTGCAAGGCACGAAGGAATTCCGTCCAGTACGCCTGATCGTGGCCCTTGCCCAATGCCACGAAGTCCCAAGCAGAGTTCTGTGGCCACTCATTAGCCCATTCATCACCGCCGAGGTTTGTGCGTTCCTCGGAGGGATCCAGGCGACGGAAACTGTTATCCAGCACGCCGTTGAGCTGGACCCATTCCTTGTTAATACGCACGTCTTTCGCTGCGGCATGGAAAATCAGCTCGCCTAGGTGGTCAATGACAGCGATGGGTTCCATTTGCTGCCAAAACAGGTGTGACGCATCCAATTCCACGCCCACGTTGGTCGCACCGGTCAGCTCAATGAGCTTGTGGACATCAGCAGAATTGAAGACTAGGTTCTGCGGGTGCAGCTCAAGCGCTACTTTGACGCCGTGGTCGGCTGCGAGCCGGTCAGTTTCCCGCCAGAAGTCAGCGGCAATATCCCACTGATAATCCAGCACGTCCAAAGCGGCAGAGTTCCAGGCGTTAACAATCCAGTTTGGTCGCCGCGTATCCGGCTCACCGCCAGGTAACCCAGACATGGTCACCACGCGGGTCTGCCCCAAGCGCTCTGCCAAACGGATGGAACGGCGAACATCTTCAGCATGCTTGTCCCTGATAGCTTTATTCGGGTGCAATGGGTTGCCGTTGCAGTTCAGCCCGTAGATATCAACGCCGGTTCCTTCGAACTGGCCGAGGAATTCGTCGCGTGCATCGTCACTTTCGAGAATGTCGTCGAAAGTTGGGATGTGCTTGGCCGGCAGGAAACCACCCGTATTGAGCTCAATCCCCGTTAGCCCAGCATCTTGGATTGCTTGGAGTGCCTCAGGCAAGCTGCGATCGTGGAAGATTGCATTATATAGTCCAAGTTTCATAAATCGTTTCCTTCTTTCCTAGACGTTCACGCGAGCGTTGCTCTGGGCGGGAACTGGGACGGTTGCTCCATTGTCTGCGGCGGACTGGGAGACTGCATCGATAAGCTGCATGTTGTGCAGGCCCTCTGCCAACGTGGCGCAACGAGGAAGGCTGTCTTTTTCGGCAATCCCTGCGACCTCTTCAAGGAATGCGCGAGCCTGGAACACGAAGCCTTCGTTTTGGCCCAAGCCAACGCCTGGCGCGTCCATGGCAAGACCACCGCGCCAATATGGGTGGTTAGGTCCGAGCGTGATGGTCCGGTAGCCGGCTTCCTGGGAAGTATCGGTCGAGGTCGATGGGGTGAAGATGTGGAATTCGCCGGGTTTGCGGAAATCGAAAAGTACCGAGCCTTTCTCACAAAATAGTTCGAAGCCTAGCGTATTGGGGTGACCCTGGGAGATGCGCGTGACCTGAATGGTTGCGGTGCCGCCGCCGGCGAAGTTGCCGGAAAATGATGCTACGTCGTCATTTTCAACTGCCTCATATTCATCCGATACCGCTCCTCCCTCGTGGCCCACGACAGCGCCAAGTGGCTTTGGACGCTCGGTGATAACGGTAGATAGCTGACCACCACGGACCTCAGAGAAATCCGAGCCGGCGACAAACTCCGCAAGGTAGGTCAGGTGGCTGCCGACATCCGCCAGTGCGCCGGAACCATTAGGCCCCTTGTAGCGCCAGCTGATCGGTGCTTGTGGGTTGGAGCCATAGTCAGTCCAGTAGTGCCCGGAGAAGTGCAAGACCTTGCCGAGTTCTCCAGAGAGCACGAGGTCGCGAATGTGCGCAACCGCTGGTGAACGGCGATACGTCAAGCCAATGCGCGCGATAAGACCTTTGGATTCGGCGTCTTCTGCGGCGCGAATCATAGCTTGTGCGTCCTCAATATTGTCCGAAAGCGGCTTTTCACACAGGACATGCTTGCCAGATGCCAACAGTGCTTCGACGATGTCACGGTGCAGGAAATTCGCGACAACCACGCTGACCACGTCGATGTCATCTGCTTCAACGATTGCTTGCCACGAGGTGTCGTAGCGCTCAAAGCCAAAGCGAGCAGCGGTGGTCTTAGCCAAGTCCTCGTTGGCATCAGCAATAGATACCAAGCGAACTTTGGGCAAGGTGCTGTCGTAGGTGGCCGGTGCGGTCAAATACCCCGCTGCGTGGGCTTTGCCAGCCATGCCAGCGCCAATGACAGCGACGCGGATTTCATTAGCGTTGGTTTGATTAGTGACTTGCTCAGTCATATTTCTTCCCCTCGAGAGGTGTGTACTGGTTTACGAAGCTCCTGTAATGTGATGTGAAGCAATGTTTGGAGCGTTCCAATAAAACTATATTTGAAACTATGTCCTGTCAATAGGCCAAAGGTAGAATTATTTAAATGAGCAGAGCACGACCCACAATTTATGACGTTGCCAAAGAAGCAGGAGTCTCTAAATCCCTTGTTTCCTTGGTTCTTCGCAACTCCCCCAGCGTGAGCGCACGCTCCACGAAAGCGGTCAATGACGCCATCAATAAGCTGGGCTACCAGCCAAATCGTGCTGCTTCCGATCTTGCAGCCAAGCACCGCAATCTCATCGCGGTACTCATTGATGACTATTCCAACCCGTGGTTTATTGACATGCTGCAAGCACTCAGTGAAGTGCTCACCCCACAGGGATACCGGCTTTCGGTTATTGATTCTTTAACCGCTGGTTCCGATACCGACCCGATTACGCACGCGCTGACGATGCGCCCCGATGGCATCATCATTGCTCAAGATATTGCCGAGAAATCCCTCCCGGACAACATGCCGCCTTTTGTGGTTGCCGGCACGAGGTTCACACCCGTCGACACGGCAAGTTCGTCGTCGAAACGTGCTGTCTCCAACGATGACTTCCTGGGCGCAAAGATTGCGACAGAGCACCTCATCTCGCTAGGACATACAGACATCGCGCACATCAACGTCCACAGTGGCGCTGGCCAAAAGCGCTTGGCAAGCTATGTCTCCACCATGCGCGACAATGGGTTGCAGCCAATCCTCAATGAGACACCAGGTCCAGCAACCGAGCGTTTTGGCTACGACACAGCCATGGAGCTGTTGGAAGAAAATCCGGGCATAACGGCGATTTTCGCCTCCAACGACATCACAGCCATTGGTGTTTTAGGTGCGGCGCGCACTCGTGGACTCCACGTGCCGCGCGAGCTTTCCGTCGTAGGCTATGACAACACTCCCCTAGCGCAGTCACGTCTCATTGATTTAACCACCATTGATGACAACAGTATTGGGGTCGGCCGCAATGCGGCACTGTTGTTGCTGAACAAACTCGATGCGAATAACACCTTTGCCGATGTCGACCACACGTTAGTCCCGCAGCTCATCATTCGTGGCACTAGTGCGAAACCACGCTCTGATTAAAGTCGGATGCTTCGGCGTTCTTCCGCACTTTTAACCACGGCATCGAGGACTTTCAAGACTTCGACTCCTTGCCACGCAGGCACGGGACCAGCAGTCTTATTTTCAACGGCGAAGGCGAACTCATCATAGAAGTTTGTGTAATCTCCCTGCTCTGAACGTATGGTCTCCACGCCTTCGGGGGTTCGCAATTGTCCCCAGCGGTCATGCGATTCATAACCCCAGGCATCACGCTTGCCTGCTGGGCGTTGGCCCTTCTTGATCGCTTCTGCCTGAACATCACGGTAATCGGAGACATATGCACCCCGCTCACCGGCTAAGCGCAGCTCACGGGAGACGAGCCAGTCCACTTTGCTGGCAGAAATCATCGATACCGCAGCCGAGCCGTGCTCAATGATGATGCGAAAGCGCTTATCCGTTCGTCCTTCTGGCAATCCGATATGGCATACATGCGCTGTGACTTCATATGCGGATCCCATCAGCGTTAATGCCTGGTCCACCACATGTGTGCCTAAGTCCCTGAGCAACCCGCCATGAAAACCAGGCTCGAGTGATTCCGGCTCGTCCAAATCGAAGCGCAGATCCAAGCTGCGTAACTGGCCAAGCTGCTGTTTGACCTTCATCGCGGTAACAAAGTCGGTGTCGTAGCGTCGATTGTGGAAGACATTCAACAACACACCGGCGTTATCTGCTGCATCGACCAACTCCTGCGCTGCCTGTGCATTGGGCGCAAACGGTTTATCAGCAACCACCGCTACTCCTGCATCGATAGCTTCGAGAACTAATTCGCGGCGCGTGTCAGGCGGGGTGGAAATAACCACGGCATCTACGCCTAATCCGATGAGATCTGACAGCGAATCCACTGCGGGTACCTCCGGGAAATCTTCGGCAACTTTAGCTTTAGAACTTTCCGAACGCGCGACAACACCGACTAGCTCACAGTGTGGGGAGGCTTCAATATAGGGCGCGTGGAAATAGCGTCCCCCGGTTCCATAACCAACCAGTCCAATGCGAATATTCATTATTTGTCACTTACTTTCTCATCGTTATTTTTGTCTTCAAGCTAGCTTTTGGGTGTTCTTTTCCTGGTTTTACCAGTGCACTATCTCCGCCACCGGCAGGCAACGCTGCCGCACCGATAAGAGGAATCAGAAATAGGGCTGCTGCCATGGGAAATGCCCAGGCAAAAGATGGTGCTAGCGATATGGCAATAACCGCCACAGCGATGCCAATGGACATTCCTAGTTGGTGCAGCGTGGCAGAAAGAACGTTGGCGTTATTAGTTTGCTCTTTTCCAATATCAACGAACTGCAAGGTGTTATAGGCGCTAAACCCGAGCGAACGCAGCGCACCAGAGATAAAGAGCAGCGTCGCAATGATGAACAACGGGGTATCGGCAGTGATGAAGAGAAAAGAGGCCAAGACGACTGCGCCGGCGGCATTAGAGAAGATAAGCACTGGTTTAAAGGCAAATCTACGAATGAGCGGCGTAGTAAATGGCTTAATCGCGACATTGCCGGCGAACAAGGCCACGACCATCGCGCCAGCCATGGTGGCAGACCAGCCGAAGGAGACCTGGAACAGCAGCGTAAACATGAATGGAACCGCGGTAATTACCAGCCGATAGATACTGCCGGAAGAATTGCCAACGCGAAACGTTGGAACACGCAGCACGCTGAGGTCAAAAATTCTGCCTGGGGTTCGCAGCCACCGGATGATAAACGCGGTGACAATGACAGCGATGCCGACCAAAATGCTCGTGATTAATCCACGGTGTTCTACATCCGCCGTGAGCAGTTCCGCGCCAACGGTCAGCGCAACCATGATGATGGCGACGCCGAGAAAGCCCACGACGTCGAATCGTCCGGTGGGCACTTTTGTGTCTTTAGGCAGTACTGCAAGACCGACAAAGACGGCGATGATTCCCAGCGGTACATTGAGGAAGAAAATCCAGCGCCAGCCCATGGTGTCTGTGATGACACCGCCCAGCACCGGTGCGATGACAGGAGCAACCAGCGCAGGCCAGGTCAAAAATGCAATGGCATCTAAATAGTCTTTGGGGTCGGTTCCACGGATCACCGCTAGCCTGCCCACGGGAACAATTATCGCACCACCGAGACCTTGAATGATTCGAGCGGCGATAAGTACCGAGAGATTCGGTGCCAGCCCACACAATAGCGATGCTGCGGTGAATACCACCAGAGCCACTAGAAACACTGGTCGTACCCCAAAACGATCCGAGAGCCAACCAGTGGCAGGAATACCTACCGCTGCGGCCACGAGATAGGACACCAGAACGAAACTAACCTGCCCCGGTCCGACACCGAAGTCCGCTGCGATAGCGGGAACAGCGGTGGTCAGAATTGTTCCATCGAGGATTTCGAGGAAAAGCGCACCGGCCGCGAGCAGTGCGATGGGAACGCTAAATGACCTGCTTTGAGCCATGAGCACGTTCCTTTCTTGGGGAAAGTCTGTCACGAGATCATCGATTGTGGGGACATACAAAAAGATCGAGGAGCCCCACTATGTCCGGAGGGCTCCCCTACTTTCAACACTTCAATTCTGTCTACGCTACGCGTTGTCAACCAGTTCTTGGATCTTATTGAGCTGGTAGCGCGAGACTTCTGAATAGTCTTCGTCTTCTGCGAACACGTTGGACACCAATAGGGCGTCTTCGCGCTCGAGGTAGCCAGTGTCACGCAGCAGGCGGAAAAGCTCGTCGAAGTCCACATCGCCGTCACCAATCTTCAAGTGCTGGTGCACGCGCACTGCATTACCTGGTGGGTTGGTGATATAACGCAGGCCGTGGGATTTGTGATGGTCAAAAGAATCCGACAGGTACACAGCACCCAGGCGGTCACCGAGGGAAGTAATAATCCCCTCGGCCTGATTGCCCATGTGAAAGCTGTGCGGAGCGACGTAGACAAACCCAACTTGCTTGGAGTTCAAGCCGCGGATCACACGCCATGCTTCTACCCCATCTTCCACGAAATCATCCGGGTGCGGGTCAATGTTGAACTTAATCCCCTCACGTTCCAGAATCGGCAGCAGCTCTTCCATGGAGCGGTAGAAACCAGCTTCGGATTCCTCAGGGCGTTCTGGGCGGCCAGAGAATTCCGTGTTGATGGTGTCGACTTCCAGGTCAACTGCAATCTGGATGATGCGCTTGAGATTGCGAATCGCAGCCACCCGTAGATCCTCATCCGGCCAAGATAAACGCTGCACCGGCAAAATCGCTGGAATTTCTACGCCTGCGTCCTTAGCGCGCTTCTTCAATGCTTGGACTAAGTCATCGTCAGCTTTTGGGTGGCGAAAGAAGGGACCGAAGTCCACATGCGGGGTGATCTGCATGTACTTATATCCCAAACGCGCGGTGACATCTGGAAAGTCCAGTAAGTCATGGTCATGATGCAGTGGCGTGGGGTCAAAAGCAATGCGAACCATAGGGGCTCTCCTTATTAAAGGTTGGTGTTGAAAACTTCCGCAGGAAATTTCCAAGAAACGTTAGGCGTAAAAGTCCGGGCGTGGCTCAGCCTCAACTGGGATGATTCCCCCTTCTTCCAAAGCTTTGACTCCGGCTTCGCACGACAATGCCACGAGGTAGCCATCCCACGCATTCGGGCCAGCAACCAAGGTGCCATCATGTACAGCATTGACCCACGATTGGATCTGACGGTCATAGGCAGTGGCGAAGCGAGTAGTAAAGTCCTCATGGTCTTTGACGGAGAACTGCCCGGCGCTCCACCGCTGGATTCCGGCAGGCTGGCCAATGCGAGCTAGGCCTTGTTCAAAGACGGCCTCAGTTGTTACCTGGTAGCCAAACTGCACGTTGACGTTCATCTCTACATCCACGAGAACGCCGTTTTCTAGTTCCATGAGCACGATGATGGGTTCTTTCAACCCAGAATGCGACAAAGAACTGGTCTTGGGATATCGCACTTCCACATTGACTACGCGCGATTCGGCCAACCATGGGATAACGTCAAACTCATGGACAACGGAGTCTGTAATCAGCATGGACTGGTGGTAGTTCTCCCCCACGGTCGGGTTGCGGTGTACCGCGTGCAGCATCAAAAGCTCACCGGCATCTTTGGCCGCCACCAGCTTGCGTAGTTCGTTGTATTCCGGGTCAAAGCGACGCATGAAGCCCACCTGAATATGTGGCTTGTCCAGCTTTTGTTCCAGTTCCACAATGCGCAAGGAGGATTCCGAATCAGGAGTCAGCGGCTTTTCGCACAGAATCGGAAGCCCTGCTTCTAGTGCTGGAATCAGCACTGGCTCGTGGAACTGGCCAGGTACAGCGATCAGTACGGCATCGACGGCATCGGCAGCGATGGCATCTTCGATTTTGGCGAAGGTTTGTGCACCCGGTGCGTTCTCCGCCGCTTTGGCAGTACGTCCAGCATCCGGTTCCACGATTGCAGAAACGAATGCGCCCGAGGTGCGGTTGTTGATACGATCGATATGGTCAGCACCCATGGCACCGGCACCAACGACGCCGACGCGAAGACTTTTAGTCATGAGAATTCCTTAACTTTTAAACCTTGAAGGTTGGTTGGTTGAATGACTGGTTTTACTTGATCCGAGCGAAGTGGGTGCAGCCGAAAATGTGCTTGCGGGTGCGCTCGGCGATTGGGAATGGGTAGTCAACATCGCAGCCGTACATGTCCTGCTCCACGATGGCGAAAATACCCGAGTCGATCTTGGAGACGGCCTCAATGATCGGTGCCAGGTCTGGAACACCGTGTGGCGGCTCCACCATGATGCCCTGGGCCACTGCGTCTGCGAAGGGCACGTCATTTTTGAGGACATCAAAGAGCAGGCTGGGGTCTACTTGCTTAAGGTGCAGGTAGCCAATGCGCTCTGGATGGTCTTCGATGAGCTTGACGTTGTCACCGCCATAATAGGCAAAGTGGCCGGTATCCAGGCACAAGTTGGTGTAGCGTGGGTCGGTTTCTTCCAAGAAGCGCAAGACTTCGCGGGTGGTACCGATGTGGCTGTCAGCGTGGGAGTGGAATTGTTGTTTCATTCCAAATTCTTCCAGCAGCGCCTTGCCCAGGCGGTCATGTCCAGCGGCGAGCTTGGCCCACTTTTCATCATCAAGGGTGCGGGATTCAAGGACCTCGTTGTTGGCATCAGAACGCCAGAGGTCTGGGATGACCACGAGGTGTTCAGCACCGAGTTTCGACGCCAGGCCGGCGACATCCAGTGCTTGGTCCCAGGCGCGCTGCCATTGTTCTTCGCCCTTGTGGAAACCGGTAAATACGGTGCCAGCAGATAGTTTCAGGTTGCGCTTGCCCAGTTCATCTTCGAGCTGCTGAGGATCCGTGGGGAGATAGCCATACGGGCCGAGTTCAATCCAGGTGTAGCCAGCTTTGACCACCTCATCCAAGAAACGGTCCCATGGAACCTGCTTTGGGGCATCGGGGAACCACACACCCCAGGAGTCAGGTGCGGTGCCGATGCGCAGGCCGGGGTTGTCGCCAGCGACAGAGGCGGCTTTGGTGCCGGAAGGTACAGAAGTAGTCATTGTTTTTCCTATCGAGTGTGGATTCATTCTTGCGTTGCTTGGCGGAGCAGCGAACGCCGCTTAGCCGAGCAACGGGCGTTGGAAGGCTTGTTGTTGGAGGTATTCTTCGCGCGCGGTGTTGGTGGACTCGAGCGTGGCAGTTTCAGAAACTGGCACGTCCCACCACCCCGCGCCATCCGGGGCATAGATGAGCGGGTCGGAGTTAATGTGAATAAACGTCGACTTGTCGGAAGCCTTGGCAGTAGCCATGGCCTTTTTGAGGTCGTCGATGGCATTTTCACCAGGGTCAACTTCAATGACGTCGAGGCCGTAGCTGCGCGCATTCATCGCCAGGTCAACAGGTAGAATCTGCTCGCCTTGGAAGTTCTTCTGCTCTTCGTCGTACTCGCGGTACCAGGTACCAAAGCGCTGCGAGCCAACGGTTTCGGACAGGTGGCCAATGGAGGCGTAACCGTGGTTTTGGATGAGCACGACGATGACTTTGATGCCCTCGGCAACGGCGGTGACAAGTTCGGTGTTGAGCATGAGGTAGGAACCGTCGCCTACCATGATCACCACGTCGCGGTCATCACCTTGGGCATCGAGCCCACGTTTGGCGCCGATGCCGCCGGCGATTTCATAGCCCATGCAGGAAAAGGCGTATTCCACGTGATACCCCAGTGGGTCGCGCACGCGCCAGAGCTTCTGCAGATCACCTGGTAGGGATCCGGCTGCTTGGACGATGACGTCTTCGGGGTCTGTCGATTCCTGGACCGCGCCGATGATTTCGGGCTGACCAGGCAACTCCAGCTTCGAGGGAGCAAAGGCTTCATCGACCGATGCATCCCAGGACGCTTTTTCTTCAGCAATGCGGCGGGAGTAATCCTCAGAAACGCGGAAGTCTGACAAGGCCTCGTTGAGTTCACTGAGTGCTTCGCGGGCATCAGCGATGACTGGCAACTGCGAGCCATTCTTATAGGCATCAAAAGAAGCCACGTTGATGTTGACGAACTTGACGTCAGAGTGTTGGAACACGGTGCGCGAGGCGGTCGTGAAATCGCTATAACGGGTACCAATACCAATGATGACATCGGCATCACCAGCGATGCGGTTGGCAGCGAGCGTGCCAGTGGCACCCACGCCGCCGAGGTTTTGTGCATGATCCCAATCCAGCACACCGCCGCCAGCCTGCGAGGTACCCACCGGAATGCCAGTCTTTTCCACCAGCTCTTGCAGTTGCTGTTCTGCAAAGGAGTACAAAACACCGCCGCCGGCGATGATCATCGGATTCTTGGCATTACGGATAACCTCGACGGCACGTGCCAACGCATCGCGCTCCGGGCGCGGGCGACGAATGTGCCACTCGCGGTCTTGCAGAAATTCCAGAGGAACATCGAAAGTCTCAGCCTGGACGTCTTCCGGCAAGGCAATGGTGACAGCACCGGTCTCTGCCGGATCCGTCAGGACTCGCATGGCAGATAGCGCAATGGAAAATAGCTGCTCCGGGCGTTGCACGCGGTCAAAGAATTTCGAGACCGGACGGAAGGCATCATTGACCGTGAGCCCAATATCCCAAGGCTGCTCCAGCTGCTGCAGAACCGGGTCGGCAACGCGGGTGGCAAAAGTATCACTGGGCAGCAATAACGCGGGCAGACGGTTGGTCGTGGCCAACGCCGCACCGGTGAGCAAGTTGGTAGCACCCGGGCCGACCGATGCGGCCGAGGCAAAGGTCCCGCGGCGGCGATGCATCCGCGCATAGCCCACGGATTGGTGCACCATGGCCTGTTCATTACGCGCCTGGTAATACGGCATGAGCTCCGGCTCGTCCACGTTGTATTGCTTCAGGGCTTGGCCGATACCGGCCACGTTGCCATGCCCAAAAATTCCAAACATGCCAGCAATGGTGCGCTCACGATGCTCACCGTCGACGGTCCACTGGTGGCCTAAAAACTCCACCAGCGCTTGGCTTACCGTCATCTTCTTCGTTGCAGCCATGTGCCTAGCCTTCCTGCTGTTCATAGGGCAAACGGGTATCAAATTCTTGCCCGTCCCAGGTCTCGCGTACCCACGCATGCGCTGGGTCATCATTGATCAACCAAATACGTTCTGGGTCGGGACCAGCCATGACGTTGAGGTAGTACAAGTCATAGCCGGGTGCTGCCACCGCGGGGCCGTGGTAGCCGTAGGGAACCAGCGCGATATCCCCGGTGTAGACCATGGCGTTGATATCAATATCGCCCGCTGGTGAGGAGTAGGTAGAAAACATGCCGAAGGCGCCTTCCGATGCATCCTCACTCCCGCTGAAACGTGCCCGCTCTGCTCGTGTCAGCGCGGATTCGAAGTAGTAGATTTCTTCCAGCTTCGACTCGTGACCTGGCTTGTATTCATCGTGTTTGTGCGGTGGATAGGAACTCCAGTTCTCCCCTGGCGTAATCACCTCGCACACGATCAAACGTGCAGCATCCAGTGCTTCTGGGGTACCGAAGTTGTGCACCTGGCGGCTCGAGCGCCCAGCACCGCGCAGCTCCACCGGAGTGTCTGCGGGTGGAATATACTTCCACTCTTTGACCTCTGTGGTGGGAGCTTCGGCCACGGCCACACGGCCAGTGCCGGAGAGCGTCGCTGCGGTATTCGTCGGCAAGTAGAGCACATCGGTTGGTCCATCAAAGACAGACTTGCGGCCTTGCAAGGTGGTTATTTCATCGTTGTGCGCAACGGTGAAACTGCCCGCGAGAGGAATGAAGATCCTCTCCACGCCAAGGTCGTCTAAGGTCACCGACTCATCATCGACAAGCTCTGCGATGCGAATGCCCGTGTACTCCCAGCCTGGAGTCGTGGCATCGACAACGCTTTGCCACTTGTCACGAGCCAACTCCCCTTTTTTGTGAAACCAACTCTTCTCAGTACTCATGGTGTCTCCTCGCTATATCGCTGTATCTCGGTGCGACAGGTGCTAGTCGTTGTGTGGGAAGCCCAGGTTAATGCCGCCGTGCAGTGCCGGGTCCAACCAGCGGCTGGTCACGGCCTTTTCCTTGGTGAAGAAATCAAAGCCTTGGGTGCCATATGCCTTCGCGTCACCAAACAGCGAGTTCTTAAATCCGCCGAAGGAGTGGTACGCCACTGGCACTGGGATAGGAACGTTGATGCCGATCATGCCGACTTCAATTTCGTGCTGGAAGCGACGCGCTGCTCCACCATCATTGGTGAAGATCGCGGTGCCGTTGCCGAATTCGCCGGAGTTGATCAGCTCAATTGCTTCATCAAAGGATTCGACGCGGATAACAGACAAGACTGGGCCAAAGATTTCTTCGGTGTAGGCGCGTGAATCCGTTGGAATTTCATCAATCAATGTCGGGCCAAAGAAGAAGCCATCCTCGTGTCCATCAACGGTAAAGCCACGGCCATCGACCACGATATTGGCGCCGTCGGCTTCCGCGATGTCCACGTAGCCGGAGACCTTTTCGCGGTGGGCTGCAGAAATGAGTGGTCCCAAGTGTGGCTCACCGTTTTCATCTCCTGCGCCGTTGCCTACGCGCAGCGTGGCGATACGTTCTTTGATCTTCTCGATGAGTTCATCAGCGACAGAGTCAATGGCCAAGACGACAGATACCGCCATGCAGCGTTCACCTGCAGCGCCGTAGCCTGCATTAATGGCTTGGTCGGCAACAAGGTCCAGGTCGGCATCGGGAAGCACCAGCATGTGGTTCTTCGCACCGCCGAGGGACTGCACGCGCTTTCCATTTTTCGCGGCGGTTTCATAGATGTACTTGGCAATCGGGGTGGAACCAACGAAGGAAATCGCGGATACCTCAGGGTGCTCCAGCAGGCCATCGACGGCGAGCTTGTCGCCTTGCAGCACGTTGAAGACGCCATCAGGCAGGCCGGCTTCCTTCCACAGGCGCGCCATCCACAGTGCTGCGGAGGGGTCCTTTTCCGAAGGCTTCAAAATCACGGCGTTGCCGGCCGCAACAGCGATGGGGAAAAACCACATCGGGACCATCGCGGGGAAGTTAAAGGGGCTGATGATGCCAACCACACCCAGTGGCTGCTTAATGGAGTAGACATCAATTCCGGTGGACGCGTTTTCGTTAAAGCCGCCCTTGGTCAGGTGTGGGAAGCCGGTGGCTAGTTCCACGACTTCCTGGCCGCGCATGATTTCACCCAAGGCGTCGGAGACAACCTTGCCGTGTTCCGCGGTGATAATTTCGGCGAGTTCGCCGCGGCGTTCGTTGAGCAGTTCACGGAACTTGAAGATCACGGCTTGTCGCTTAGCGATGGACAACGCGCCCCACTCTTTTGCCGCCTTCGTAGCGGAAGCGATGGTGGCATCAATTTCTTCTTGGTTGGCGATGCCCACTTGAGCGGTGACTTCACCGGTGGCAGGGTTGAAAACATCGGCGGTGTTGCCGGACTTGGATGGTACTTCTTGGCCATCGATCCAGTGGTTAATGAGGTTATTAGACATGAATGGGTTTCCTTAGTCTTTTAAAAAGTTGGTTTAGAGGTTGTGCACCATGGCAGCGGCAGTATCAACAGCCTGGGCAACATCACCATCGTGGGGATACAGCAAGGTACGGCCGACGGTCAGCCCGCGCACGCCAGGTAGTGCGAGAGCGTTTTGCCAGGAGGCATAGGTGGCATCAGGGTCCCCGCCGGGGTCGCCGCCTAGCAACAGCGTGGGCATGGTGGTGGCTTCCATGACTCGTTCCATCTCATCCACCACGGGCAGTTTCATCCAGGTATAGGAGGAGTCATTGCCAAGCCCTGCGGCGATACCAATGGATTGAATGACGGCATCGGCGCTTAAGTCATTGACCACTTTGCCGTTGACCCAATTGCTCATAAACGGCTCTAACATGATGGGCAGCTGTGCCGCTGCTGCTTCATTGACCGCATTCGCCGTGGCTTCCAGCGTGGGCGACGTACCTGCATCCGCTAGGTTGATGCGCACGAGGGTCTTAGCAAAATCGATGCCGCGCTCGACCATGGACGTTACGTCATAGCCGGTGTAGCGGTCATCCATTTCAAAAGATGCCCCGCGCAAACCGCCGCGGTTCATGGAGCCGACGACGATCTTGTCATCGAGAAGCCCCAGCGCCGCCAAGTCATCGATGATGTCTGGGGTGCCCAGCACACCATCAACGCCCGGACGTGACAAGGCGATTGCCATGCGTTCAAGCAGTTCATAGCGGTTGGCCATCGCCGTGGGATTATCGCCCACCGCCAGTGCACCGCGGGCGGGGTGGTCAGCGGCAACGATAAAGAGCTTGCCGTCATCGCCGAGTAGGTCTCGTCTTTTGCGGTCACGAAATAATTCGGTGACAGTCGCTGGTGCTTCAGCGCGGATTCTGCGTAAGTCTTCAAATTTCGCAGAGGAGATGTGTGTTTCAGTCATAATTAGACTTTCTGGGCTAAGGCCGCATCAACTTCTTCGGTGGTTGGCATGGCGGTGCTGCATTCCAAGCGGCCGGAGACAACGGACCCGGCGGCATTAGCAAAGCGCAGGATTTGCTCCAGCGGCCATCCAGATAACAGGCCGTGGCATAAGGCACCGCCAAACGCATCGCCGGCACCTAAGCCATTGACTACATCGACCCAGATGGCTGGGACTTCGACGGTTTCATCTTCGGTCATACCAAGCACGCCTTTGGGGCCTTGCTTGACGATGGCCAGCTTCACGCCCCGGTCCAACAGCGCCTTACCAGCGCGTACTGGGTCTGTTTCACCGACTGCGACTTCGCACTCTTCTTTATTACCCACGGCAACGGTTGCGTGATCCAACGCCCACTGTGCCTGCTCGGTGGCCTCTTGTTTGGTATTCCAGAACATGTCGCGGTAATCCAAGTCCACAATCGTGTGGCTGCGCCGTGCACGGGTATTGAGGATTTCCCGGTGTGCACCGCGGCTGGGCTCTTCGCTGAGACCGGTGAGTGTAAACCACAAGATGTCGGCCTCGCGGACATCATCGAGGTTGACGTCCGAAGATTCAATGCACATATCCGGCGCTTTTGGCTCGCGGTAAAAGTACAGTGGGAAATCATCCGGTGGAAAAATTTCACACAACGTCAACGGAGTCTTATAGGTGGGGTCAGTACCGACATACTGATTATCCACTCCTAGGCGGTCCAGTTTACGGAGGAGGTATTTACCCAGTGGGTCATTGCCCACGCGGGATAGCAGAGCGGAATTGCGCCCGTGCCGTGCGGCCGCCACGGAAACATTCGCTGCCGAGCCGCCCAAGTATTTACCAAAAGTTGAAACGTCTTCGAGTCCAACACCGGACTGATGTGGGTAGATATCCACGCCTAGTCTGCCGATGGACAGAACTTCATGAGCGCTAGTCAAATTCGCCATTAGACCGTGCAACCTCTCACTCAAATTAGATTTATTGTGGCGACCCTCACGGCCGCATGTCCTGACAATAGCACATTTGAATGTCACGGCAAGAGGTTTTTAAAAATACGAGGCAAATTTACACACTTGGCAATAAACAGCCAGTTCAGCGCCGATTTTCTAACTTTCGTAATCTGAGCCGAAGAATTTAAAGCGCATTTTCCCACGGCGAGCGCCACCCGGAATTGACTGACAAATCCCTCTTGTCACCCACCCAATCTCACAATCTCTGGCGAAAAACTGCACGAAATTAGCCCCGAGTGATAAGGTCAAACCTATATAACCGCAAGATACAGTAGCTAAGAAGCGAATCTTGTCCGTTCTTTCCATCGAAACGCACTGGACAAACCCCACATTGAGTAATATTGTTCAATTGTCCTAACGTATCGCCTAAGGATTGATAGACGAGTAGTGAAGGAATCCTCATGACATCCAGCGCCCCGGTTTGGCCGGCCGATCTTTTTAAAGACTTAGACCGCAACGGTCCCATCCCCCTGTATTTCCAGGTGGCCCAACGCTTAGAAGACGGGATTCGTGATGGCGCATTGCCCCCGGGTGCGCGCCTAGAAAATGAGATCTCCTTAGCAAAACGACTGAGCGTTTCCCGCCCCACCGTTCGACGCGCGATTCAGGAAGTCGTTGATAAAGGCTTATTAGTTCGCCGACGCGGGGTGGGCACTCAGGTCGTACAAAGTCATGTCACCCGTCCCGTGGAGCTGACTTCTTTTTATAACGACTTAAAAGACGCCAAGCTGGATCCCCAAACCCAGGTACTAGAGCATCGGCTTTTAGCAGCTAACTCTTCCATCGCAGAAAAACTCGGCATTCCCGTTGGTGACGAGGTTCTGTACATACGCCGTGTGCGCTCCACTGGGGATACCCCCGTTGCTGTCTTAGAAAACTACATTCCTCCTGCGTTTAGCGATATTAGCCAGGAAGAACTCGAAGAGGGCGGGCTCTATGATGCCTTGCGTGAGCGCGGTGTGAACCTCAAGATCGCGAACCAGAAAATCGGTGCCCGGCGCGCCGTGGGCGATGAAAGCCACTTGCTCAGCGTTGATGACGGCGCACCCTTGCTGACAGTTGAGCGCGTGGCCTTGGATAACTCCGGGCAAGTAATAGAACTAGGAAATCATTGCTACCGGCCTGATATGCATAACTTCGAAACCACACTGGTTGCACGCTAAGTCACTCTCAGCACACGAAAAGGCGTGGCATCGGATTATTGATCCGATGCCACGCCTTTCATATTATGTTTCGCTTTACACCACGCTTAACGACCGTGGTTTATCTGAATATGCTTGGTGCGCGAGTAATCCTGCAGAGCGTAGATCGAGAGATCCCGTCCATAGCCAGAGCCCTTGAAGCCGCCCCACGGCACTTCATTAGCCAGCACCAAGTGGGAATTGACCCACACGGTTCCCGCGTCAATCTTGCGGGGCACGTCGATGGATCGCGCTGCATCCGTGGTCCATACGGAAGCGCTCAAACCATACGGAGTTTCATTGGCACGCCGGATGGCTTCGTCTTCAGATTCGAAGGTTTCCACCGTAATGACCGGGCCAAAGATTTCTTCCTGTGCGGCTTCGGTGCCTGGCAGAACGTTGGTCAGCACGGTCGGCTCGATAAAGAAGCCCTCGCGGTCGGCGGCCTTGCCACCGAGTACTGCCACTGCACCCTCTTGCTGTGCTCGCTCCAAGAATCCCTGGACTCGCTCGAAATGTTGCTTGGATACCAGCGGACCTTGCTCGATGTGGTCACCTTCGGAAGGGTCGCCCACGCGCAACGTTTCAATCTGCGCTACCAGCTTTTCCACCAGTTCAGTTTCTACTTCCTTGTCCACCAAGATGCGGGTACCAGCGCCACACTCCTGGCCCGAGTTCCAGAACCCTGCCTCGCGAATGCCTTCTGCAACCGCGTCAAGATCGGCATCCTTAAAGACAACAACTGGTGCTTTGCCACCAAGTTCCAGGTGCACTCGCTTCAGCGAATCACTCGCAGCTGAGGCGACCGCACGCCCACTGCCGACACTGCCGGTCATCGCCACCATGGCAATTTTTTCATGGTGCGAGAGTGCCTCGCCAACTTCTCGGCCCAGGCCTGTGACCACATTGAATACACCGCGTGGCAGGACACCCGCGATCAGCTCAGCAAGTTTGAGTACGGACAACGGCGTTTGCTCCGCAGGCTTGAGAACCAATGTGTTGCCCGCGGCGAGAATTGGTGCAATCTTCCACGCACCCATGAGCAGCGGGTAGTTCCACGGCACGATAGCGCCGATGACTCCCAGCGGTTCTCGCACGATGAACGAGGTGTGGTCTTCCACGAAGTCGCCCGCGCCGGCCTCCGTGAAAGAGCGTGCCGCTCCCGCAGAAAAGCGGAAAATATCCACGGTACCGTCGACATCATCACGCGCTACTTCTAGCGGCTTTCCGGCGTTGTGTGCTTCCAACCGTGCCAACAGGTCGGCATTTTCTTCCACGATTTGCGCGATCGCCAGCATGGCTTCGGAGCGCTCCTTCGGCGTTACCGCTCCCCACGTAGCAAAGGCTTCGTGCGCTGCGTCAACAGCTACGTCAACATCCGCCACGCTTCCGCGCGGCACGCGGGCGATCACTTCGCCATTCGCTGGGTTTACTACCTCGGAGAAGGACTCTCCAACGGACTCAACGAATTCTCCATTGATGAAGTGCTTTACGGGTGGGAATTCTTGCTCGGCAACCAAAGGGGCTACGTCAACACGTGTACTAGACATGGTTCTCCTTGCCTTTTAGTGGACATGATGTGGGTAACCACACCGGAATTCTTGTTGTCCACAACACCATAAACTGTGATCACACATCACACAAGGGGTTTATTCAGCCCGTATGGCTTGTGCGCCATGTCGCTTCCATGTACTTTTGTGATCCCACATCACATTATTGATTGTTTGGTCGCTTTAAATTCCCTTCGCTTCCTTTCGATTCCCTACTGAAATGAGGTACTGACGTGCAAATTAGCATCGACAAGCTCGAAGCTTTATGCCGCCATGCCGCCCAACAAGCTGGCGCTGATGCATCGACCGCCGCCCTGCTTGCCCAAGCAATTGCCCGCGCTGAACCTCAAGGAAAATCTTCTGTCGGATTGACGCACTTCTTTGACTACCTCCACGGGCTCAGCACCGGAGCTATCAACGGAAGAGCTGAGCCGAGTGTTTCCACCAACGGCGCAGTCACACGTGTTGATGCCCATCGCAATATTCCCCATGTTGCATTCCACCAAGCAGTCGGTCGTCTTTCCACGGCCGCGACTCGATACGGCATTGGAGTCATGGCTATCTCTCATGCCTTTACGGCAGGTGAGCTGGGTTATTACACCGCTGATCTGGCATCACGCGGGCTTGTGGGATTGGCCGCGGCAAATTCCTCGGCGCTGGTATCAATTGGTAAATCTCAGCAGAAAGTACTGGGCACCAATCCCCTTTCTTTTGCGGTTCCGCTTAGGGGCTCTCCCCTGGTCATTGACCAATCCATCACCCCATCGGCGTTTGTGACCATCCGAGAAGCTGCCAAGAACAACACTCCTCTACCCCACGGCTGGGCGCTCAATATTGACGGTCAAGCAACGACTGATGCGGTAGAAGCACTCGAAGGTGTGCTGCTTCCAGCCGGGCACAAGCTCGCCAATATCGGAATCATGGTGGAATCCCTTGCGGGCCTTGCCGGCGGATTGTGGTCTTTGGAGTCCCCGTCCTTCGATAAAGGCGGGCAAAGCCCCTCCATTGGCGTGTTCATCATCGCGATGAATCCGGCATTCTTTGGTGAGAATTACCTTGAGCGCATCGACTCCCATGTCCAGGTGCTTGAGCGCGAGCACGGCGTTTATATTCCAGGGCGTCAGCGCGAATTCAAGGACCATGTCGACGTTGATGAGCCGCTTTATGATCGGCTGCTTTTTAGTACTCAGGACACCGAATTGGTACCAGAGCAAGGAGTGATGGGTGGCCACTAATCGCACGACCTCGGCTGGCGTAGTGACTTCGGTACTGGCGTAGTGACTTCGGTACTGGCGTCGGTGCTTTTCGGAGCAATCTTTTTTGTCTCCGGAGCCATCGAAGCTCAAGCTTCGACTCTTGTTGCCTGGCGGATACTTCTCACCGCTGGCTGTTATGCACTCCTGCTGAGCTTTCCCGCTGGCCGGCGGGCGTTCAAGGCCTTTTGGGAAGTACTGCGAAAAGGCCCGTTATACGTCTTCTACTTTGTGATTTTGGTGGCGCTCATTGCATTGCAGCTATGGCTTTTCGCCTGGGCGCCCAAAGGCCATGCGTTGGACGCTTCCTTGGGGTATTTGCTGCTGCCAATCTTCCTCGTGGTGGTGGGACGGTTCTTCTTCTCCAGCATTGTTAGCCGCTTGCAGTGGATTGCCGTCGGCATTGCGATTGTCGCGGTAGCAATAAAGTTTATAATCAGCGCGCAAATGTCTTGGGTAACTTTCGCCATCGCTGTCGGCTACGCATTGTATTTTGCGCTGCGTAGCTACTCCGGTTTTAATAGCTTCTTTTGCTACGGCGCTGAAACAATTGAGCTGAGTCCCATTGCCATTGCCCTACTGTTTACCATCCCAGATGTCCTGGATAGGGACATGATGATCATGGTCATTTGTGCAGGCCTTGCCGGTGCCGTGGCAATGGCACTGTATCTTGCCGCATCGGTGTTGCTGAGCATGCCCATCTTCGGGTTACTGAGCTATGGCGAGCCAATCTTGCTCTTTGTTGCTGCACTCTTGCTTGGTGAGTCCCTGGATATGAGCGATGCGCTGGTGTATTCACTTCGAGGGTTTGCGCTCGCGATTCTCGGATTCGACGGAATCTGGCGCTCGCGCAAGACGCTGGAGCCTACACTAACTGTGTGATGCCGCGGACTAAAACCGCAATTGCGCCGGCAGCCGCCAGGAATGTTGCCAGCTGCCGCGCCATAGGGGTGGAGACTTTGGCATTGACTTTATCGCCAAGCCAAGCACCGACGAACAGCATTGCGATGGCAACAATCCACAACCACAGTGGTGCACCGCCGAAATCGACGCCGCCCAGCAGGACCAGTTTGAGCACGAAAGACACCGTGTTCGCTACAACCAGAACCGGGTGGAGTGTCGCCACAAATTCGCGGTAGTCCCAGTTAGTCAATCGAGCATAGATTGTCAGTGAGGGTCCCGCGATACCAGCGATGGTGGACATGAAACCAGCAGCCATACCGAAAGCAACGAGCGGGCCTTTGGCCTCCACTGGAATCTTAAACTTCTCCGCTGGGAACAATGAGATTCCCAAGCCCAGCAGCACAAATACACCAATGCCGATGAGAAGCACTGGCCCATCAAGGAAATGAATCACCGCCACTGCGGGAAGCGAACCCAGAATCAACGCCGCCGAAATAATGCGAAAGCGTTTCCAGTCAGTCCGCTTGCGCACCGCCCACGCATTGTTAACAGCATTGATAATGGACAAGCCATTGACCATGGTGACACCTTGCACCGGCCCCAAGAAGATGGACAGAACCGGTCCGCCCAACAGGCCGACCCCCATTCCGGTGATGCGCTGGAAGAAAGCACCAATGAGGACGGCTGCAAGGATGATGATGGCGATGGTTAACACAAGCAACCACTCTATACAGAGGTACTAGCTGTGCTGAAAAGGTAGCGCGATATCTATGCAGCTACATATCCAGGCACCGTTCCCGGGAGCGTTTCCGAGGCCGTTTCCAAAACCTCAGGCTGGCTCGGGATCCGCATTGAAGCATTGTGGAAACGCGCAATAGTTGTTGTGCTAATTAGTTCGCTCGCCGGTGCTTTTCACCAGCGGATCCGGTAGATACACCTGCCCGCCTGCCGCGAGGAATTCTTGGCTCTTTTGTTGCATGCCCGCGATGGCGGCCTGAGCTTCAGCGCTTCCATAGGTATCGCGGATATCTTGCGATATTCTCATCGAGCAGAACTTCGGCCCGCACATTGAGCAGAAATGCGCCGTCTTGGCGGGCTCTGCCGGCAAGGTTTCATCGTGAAATTCCTGCGCGGTGACGGGATCTAGGCCCAGAGCAAACTGGTCATTCCAGCGGAACTCAAACCTCGCCTTCGACAGCGCATCATCGCGCGCGGTTGCGCCGGGATGATTCTTCGCAATATCTGCCGCGTGTGCAGCAATCTTATACGTAATGACACCAGTTTTAACATCATCCCGGTTGGGAAGGCCGAGGTGTTCTTTCGGCGTGACGTAGCACAGCATCGCTGTGCCATAGCGGGCGATTTCCGTCGCACCAATGGCGGAGGTGATGTGGTCATAGCCCGGAGCAATATCAGTTACCAATGGTCCCAGGGTATAAAACGGTGCACCCTTGCACAGTTCTTGTTGGCGTTCGACATTTTCACGAACCTTATGAAATGGGATGTGGCCAGGTCCTTCAACCATGACCTGCACGTCATATTCCCAAGCCCGTTCGGTCAGCTCAGCTAGGGTGTCTAGTTCGGCGAATTGTGCTGCATCATTAGCATCAGCGATTGAACCGGGGCGGAGGCCATCGCCAAGCGAAAAAGCAACGTCATAGGCGGCGAAAATCTCACACAGCTCATCGAAATGTGTGTAAAGAAAGTTCTCTTGATGATGAGCCAAGCACCACCCGGCCATAATCGATCCGCCGCGAGAGACAATCCCGGTGACTCTATCTGCCGTCAACGGCACGTACCGCAGCAGCACCCCGGCATGTACCGTCATGTAGTCAACGCCTTGTTCACACTGCTCAATGACTGTATCCCGATAAATCTCCCACGTGAGAGCATTAGCGTCGCCGTTGACTTTCTCCAGCGCCTGGTAGATGGGCACAGTACCGATTGGAATCGGCGCGTTTCGCATAATCCACTCACGAGTGGTGTGAATGTCATTGCCGGTGGAAAGGTCCATCAAGGTGTCCGCGCCCCACTTTGCTGCCCACTCCAACTTCGAGACTTCCTCGTCGATTGAACTGGTCACCGCAGAGTTTCCGATGTTGGCATTGACTTTCACCAGGAAGTTTTTCCCAATGATCATCGGCTCTGACTCCGGATGATTGATATTCGCAGGAATTATGGCGGTTCCTTGCGCGACTTCGCGTCGAACCATCTCCACATCGCAGTTCTCACGCAGGGCAACGTAACGCATCTCAGGTGTGATGATTCCCTGCCGTGCATAATGCATCTGCGTCACGGTGCGTCCGGCACGCGCCCGAATTGGCACTGGGGTGCGGCCCTTCCACTGCTGGGATGACGCCCCGCGTCGCACGGCAGTGGGACCGTCATCTTCCAGACGCACGCCACGCGATTGGTAGGTTTCTGTGTCTCCGCGTGCGGCAATCCACTTCGCCCGCCACGGTTCCAAACCTTCCTCTGGCACACTGCCTGGTCCCATTGTCCGATAGACCTGCAAGGGCTCATTGGGGGTTCCATCAGGTGAATCACTTTGGTGGATTTCCGTTACTGGAACACGAATTCCATGGTGAGTGTCACTTATCCATCCGATGTGGTGGGAAGAATGCTGCTCGGTTTTTCCTGAGCTGTGTGCACCGTTAAGTGATTTAGACACACCTGTGCCACTGATTTTTGGATCAGACATTGAAGTCTCCTACTTTCCTACGCCGGTATTAACCGGATCAGGTTCAACGGTCTCGGACTCCATTAGCCCGATCTCAGCTCCTCAAAGGAGCACCCGCATGGACATTCCTTTTCTACCACCGACCAACATCCACGGCAATAGCTTCCTCAGGTACGACGGCGCCCTTCGAGCCCTGAAGCTCAGGGCAAACTAGCACCTTAGCTACCCAATCAGCCGATGAACTGAAGCTTGAATTTTAAGCAATTAAATTCAAATTTTCTGCAGATGCTGATTTTTATTCTCCCTATCGAAGAATCTACAAATACGCGCTAACTGATCATTCGCGCAGTAAGTACAGCTCGCTTCCGAGGCAATTAGATTCAAGGACCATTCACACCCTGAACCACTCTTACTACTTTTAATAGACAGGTTGGTATAGTCTTGAATAGAAATCAACAGACTTCATGGTCTAAGAATTTTAGGGATGAAATATACTATGCCAACTACTTCGCCTTCGATTGCGATAATCGGACTCGGCCCGCGCGGTGTCTCAACACTGGAGCGCCTCGTCGCCCACCTCAACGCCGTGGAAAATCCTCCTCAGGAGTTCCACCTTCATTTAATCGATGAGGCTCAACACGGCAGCGGCCGCATTTGGAATACTTCCCAAACCAAAGCACTGTGCATGAATACCTTCGCCCATGGCATGACGCTCTTTTCCGAGCCGGGCTCCACGGTTGATGCGCCGGTCGTGGAAGGTCCCACGATTTATGAATGGGTACGCCTGCACTTAGGTCATAATGAAGAAGTATCCGCGGAAAAGCGGGCATACGTCGACAAGCATCCGCTTGACGATGCCCTCTGGGAACGCTTTAGCACCGAAGAATTAGAGCAGATCCGGCCCGAGTCTTATCCCCTGCGCGCGCTCTATGGCTATTACCTCGTCTGGTTTTATAACTCGGTCCTGCAGGACATCCCTGAGTGGGTGCGCGTGCACAGCCACAAGGCACGAGCAGTGTCGATTGAAGACCACGGTGACTTTGATGTCATTGCATTAAACAATGGCGAAAGCGTCCAAGCCTCCGCCACCATTGCTGTTACCGGCTGGCAAAAGCAGGGTCTTGCTGAGCAGGAAAAGTGGATTGCACAGACCTTAGAAGATCACCCAGATCTTAATTGGATTCGCGCGAATAATCCTATTGAGCAGGACGTTTCCTCCATCAAGGACAATGAAAAGGTACTGTCGCGCGGTCTAGGCATGGGCTTTTTCGATATTTTGATTTTGACCACCGAAGAACGCGGCGGCCAATTCGTGGAAGATTCCAACGCCGCGGGCGGCCTGCGCTATATCGCCACTGGTAAAGAGCCAACGTACTTTGCCAGCTCCCGTCGCGGTTATCCTTTCATGCCGCAAGCCGATGATGGCGGTTTGCCACCGGCAGCAGAGATTCCACGTCTCAAAAAGGTCGTGGCCGAGCTCTCCGATCGGGAAGGCCGCCGCAGCATCGACTACGACGTGGAGGTCTGGCCCGCAGTGCTTCGCGATGCCTACCACGCCTATGTCAAGACGTTGGCGCGAGTCGAGCCGGACGCATTAAAGGCAGATCTTGATACCGTCGTGCAGGCTATCGATGATGCGGAGGTCGATGCCAGCGTCGTCTTCAATGGTGTCAGCGCCATGGATGATGTCATCTCCCAATACACCACGAAGCGTTTTTCGCTGTTGCGCTGGATGCACTTGCTTCCTGCTAACTTTGATAGCTCCGAAGAGCTCACTGCGTATTTGATGCAGCGTCTGGAAGAAGACCTCAAAGACGCAGAAGCCGGCCAAGACAGTCCAGTTCGCGCAGCACTGTGGTCACTCGGGTTTTCCCGCAAGCCCACCCAGGTGCTCGGCGCCGAAGGTCGCTACACGGTCGAATCGCGCCACCACATGTTCGACAAGGCCATTGCCCTTGCACAACTGGCGTGCTCTGGGCCTCCGATTTTCCGCACGCGCCAGCTCATGGCATTAGTTGACGCAGGCGTCGTGAAATTCATAGGTGGCTATCCCCTGCTCGATACTGATCGCAATACCGGCGAGTGGACCATGAGTTCGCCGTCCTCCGGCGGCGTACGCTATCGCGGCACCACGCTATTCGATGCCTGGGTGCACAAGCCGGATATTCGCAAGACGCCATTAGATCCTTTGATGAAGGACCTCGTGGACAAAGAACGTGTCGTGCCGTTTACCGATGTGTGGGAAGACGGTACAGAGCTGCCGACCGCGTCTGTTGCCCAGCATCCACAATCGCGCCGCGTCCTCGACGCCGAAGGGCAGGAGGATCCACGCTTGCACATGGTGGGAATCCCCGCGCACGCGCAATACCCCGACACCACGATTTCCCCGCCGCTGCCGGGCACCGACTCGTGGTTTATCCAGGAAGCTGACAAAGCCGCGACCAGCGCGTTTAATATAACGCTTAGTATGAATAAAATGAACCAAGCAGTCTAGCAATTTACATTCATGACGAGTAGCCTGGGAATCATTCCAATAAAGAAGGAGAATGTACATGTCTGATCTAACCCCAAATCACAAGGCTGGCGAACCACTCGAGGCCATCGATAAGGACAAGCTGGCATCCCTGCGCCAGAAGAATATCGACAACCCTGAGGGCGGCAATAAGGTCATCAAGACTCACACCGAGGCTGATGGTCACTTCCGCAACTACACCCAAATCCGCGACTTGGAGCCAGTTCTCGTTGCTGAGCCACCAGCACTGCTGGGTGATGACTCTGCACCAAACCCAACTGAGATCGCTCAGGCTGGTCTTGCTGCTTGTATCTCCGTCGGCATTCAGGCTATCGCTACCCACCGCGGGGTTACCTTGACCAAGATCGACATCGATATCGAGTCCAAGATCGACGTTTCTCCTGTCTGGGGCGTTGGCGACCTAGGCGATGACAAGCGCCCTGGCGTTTCTGATGTTCAGGTCAACGTGGACGTCGACGGCGACGCAGACCGCGAGACTCTGCAAAAGATTGTTGATGACGCAATCGAATGGTCCCCAGTAGTTAACACCTACACCCGTCCAGCAAAGCTGACCCACAAGCTGGTCTAGTACCGCTTTTTAAGAATCGCTCCCCGATTGGTTGCGCTGAGAAATCAGCAACCAGCAGGGGAGCTTTTCATGCCGTGCGGTGCCGAGCACAGCTACAGTCGATAGTTACGAAGCGACTGATGAAAGGGCCACCTCATGGCATTAAGTTTTGATCACATCACCTTAGGCCAACGCGTTAAATTCGGCGCAGGGCAAGCAGCGCACAATCTCGCGGCAGAAGTTGAGCGCTTGGGTGCCCAGCGCATCATGATGATCTCGAGTAAATCGGGTGTGAGAAACGCTGAAAAAATAGCAGCCCACATTAATGTCCACACATGGCACACCGATGTGGTGATGCATGTTCCTAAGGAGACTGCGGACAAGGCGCGTCAGGTGGCTGCGGATAACAATATTGACCTACTCGTGAGCGTCGGCGGCGGCTCCGCGACTGGGTTGGCGAAAGCTATCGCTTTAGCCTCTGGCATCCCCATCATTGCCATCCCCACCACTTACTCCGGTTCGGAAGCTACAAACGTGTGGGGGCTTACTGAGGACAAGCGCAAAACCACGGGCATCGACGATAAGGTGTTGCCGAAGACAGTCATCTATGACTCCGAGCTGATGTTGTCGCTGCCCGTGGCGATGTCAGTTGCTTCCGGGCTAAACGCCTTGGCGCACTGCGTCGATTCGCTGTGGGCTCCGCAGGCAGATCCCATTAACGCGGCGCTGGCCGGTGAAGGAATCCGCGCGCTCAATACGGGATTGCCCAAGATTGCCGAGGACCCCCGAGATATTACTGGCCGGGATGAAGCGCTCTATGGCGCGTATTTATCAGCGGTAGCTTTTGCCTCAGCAGGCTCCGGGCTGCACCACAAGATTTGCCACGTACTGGGCGGCACCTTTGATCTCCCGCACGCGCAAACCCACGCGACGGTGTTGCCGTATGTCTTAGCGTTTAATGCTCCTAAGGCCCCTGACGCTGAAGCACGCATGGCTGCGGCCTTCGGCGCAGAGAATGCTCTTGAAGGCCTCCAAAACCTGCGCAAGCAGGTTGATGCTCCTCAAAAGCTTAGCGATTACGGATTTGCCTCCGAAGGTATTCCGGAGGCAGTCGAGGTCATCTTAGAAAAGGTACCTGCCAATAATCCCCGCGATGTCACCGCAGCGAATATGACAGCTCTGCTCACCGCTGCGCTGCATGGTGACAATCCTGCTGCCCTGGACTGGTAGAGCTGACATATAAATAGAGTGCGTCTTACTTCTTGATAAGTAAGACGCCCTCTGTTGCGTTTAGAGCAGAATTCTTGTGGTTACCTAGCTTTTGTCATCCTTGTCAGATTCTTCAGGATCGGTGACTTCAACAAATTTCACTTTATTCGGGCGCGGTACTTCCGGCGGATTTTCCGGCTCGTAGTCGTTATCGACGTCGCCGCCAAGGTAGACATCGCCGTCAACTACAACGTGGCCAGGGATATGGAATCGGCCTTCTTCGTCGTAGGCAAATTCTGGCACGCCCAACTCATTGCCATCGGCGTCATAGCCTGGAGCAGGTCGAGACTCGTGCTCTTCGAGCTTCTCTGGACTATCGGTCTTCTCCCACTGACGGGTAGCAATGCGGCGTTGTGCGGCATAGTCATCGCCCATGCCCTTAAGTAGTGAGTACATCAGGCAGAACATCATGAGGAAGAACGGTAGAGCGACGATAATGACAACTTCTTGGATGGCTTCAATGCCTGTGTCATTAATGAACAGCAGTGCTGCGGTCACTGCGCCAACGGCTACTGCCCAACCGATGCGGTAGTAGACAGGTGACTTATTTTCCTCGCCCGTGGCAAAGGAGTCCATCACCAGCGCTGCGGAGTCAATGGAGGTGACAAAGAAGATCACGATGACAAAGACTGCAAGCGCACCAGAGATGGCGTAAAGCGGGTACTGCTCTAACAGCGCGAACAGTGCGACTGGCGTATCGCCGTCTTCGACAACTGGTCCGGTAAGAACACCTGGGTCCGACAGTTCCATCTCAATGGCAGCGCGGCCGAAAATGGAGAACCAGATCAGCACGAAGACTGTTGGCAGTGCCAGAACGCCACCGATGAACTCACGCACGGTACGTCCGCGCGAAATACGTGCGATGAACATCCCAACGAATGGTGACCAGCAAATGGTCCATGCCCAGTAGAACACGGTCCAGGTGCCCTGCCAGCCTGGGTTTTCTGCAAAGGAGTCGGTCCAGAACATCATTTCTGGCAGTGCCGCGCCGTAGTTACCAAAGGATTCCACGGTGTGACGCAGCAGCGTCAGGGTGGGGCCCATCAGCAACACAAAGACCATCAAGACGATCGCTGCGGCGATGTTGATATTGGACAAAATCTTAATGCCGCGGTCCAGGCCAGAGGCCACGGAGATGGAAGCTGCGACGGTGATGACCAAAATAATGGCCAATTCCACACCGGAGACCAACGGAACATCCCACATGATGTTCATGCCGGCGTTAATCTGCAGTACGCCTAGGCCGACGGATACGGCGAGGCCGAAGACGGTACCGATGATCGACAGGGCATCGATAAGCTTGCCCGGCCACTGATAAATCCGGCCACCGAGTAGCGGCGAGAATGCAGAGGACAAACGAGCTGGCATCTTGCGCTTATAGATGAAGTAGCCCAAGGCCAAGCCTGGGAGCACGAATGGCACCCACATGTGCGCAGCAAAGTGGTAGTAGGTGAATTCAAAGGCCTGGTCGATAGCTTCCTGGCTCATGGGCAGGAAATCACCGCGTGGCGGGTTAAAGCTGTGGTGCAGCGGTTCAGCAGCACCCCAGAACATCAAGGTTGCGCCGAGGCCTGCGGCAAAGAGCATGGCGAACCAGACCGGTACAGAGTATGCCGGTTTTTCATCGTCATCACCTAGGCGCAGGTTTCCGTACTTGGAAACGAAGATAGCAATGAGGAAGACGAACATGAGCGAGTATCCGCCGACGTACATCCAACCGAGGTTTTCCAACAGCCAGTTGGATATAGCACCGTATACATTTCGAGCTTTCTCACCGAAGGCGAGAGTTAAGGTCACGAAGGCGACGATAAATCCAGCAGAAACCAGGAAAATAAATGGGTCAGACTTTAAACCCAGAAAGTTCTTTTTCTCTGTCTTCTCCTCCGACTCCAATGGCTTAGCCACCGAATCACTATTCGATTGGGGTTGAGGGGTAGTCACGTTGATTACTTCCTATTTAGGGATTAGAACACGAGCCACGTTAGCCCAAACCGTCCCACAATGTAACTGGAGTCACCGAATATGAGGGTACCTAGCTTCTGCAGAAAATAGCTTGCGTTGGGTATTTGCACCGTCCGCAAACCCGCATGTCACCCCACCGATGGCAGCAAATTACCAGGTCAACGGTAGTAAATTCGGAAGGTTAGCAACCGCTCAGTGGGTGTAGTTTGCCTTAAGATCTCATATTCGCCAAAAAATATGCATTTCCCTCAAATGGATTATATTCATCCTTTTAAAAGCCCTGCTTGTCGCCACTGCGGATTCGTTAACATCGAAGGCACTGGGCGTTAAAACATAACGCCGGCTTTATCGATCGCCACACCCTCGGCGTTGATGGAACTAGAAAAGGAATACCGCTGATGTCTTCATTGGATCACACCTACTCGCCTCGGCTCAACGAACGTTTTGCATCGCGCGCGAAATACTTTGCCCCCTCCCCCATCCGTGCTGTCTTTGAGTTGGAAATGAATCCGGATGTTATCTCTTTGGCCGGTGGCAACCCGGAGCTTTCACACCTGCCGTGGGATGAGCTAACACGCATTACCAACGACGTGGTGGCCAATGACGGCTTATCGGCGTTTCAGTATGGAACCACCGTGGGACAGCCAGAATTGGTGGCAGAAATCCAAAAAATCATGGCTTTAGAGGGCATTGACACCGACCCTGAGAACATCATCGTCACCGCGGGCTCACAGATGTCTTTGGACCTTGTGGCCAAGCTCTTTTTAAACCCCGGGGACACAGTCTTAGCCGCCGCACCATCCTATTCTGGTGCGCTCAATGTCTTCGCCGGCATGGAAGCGCACGTGGACCAACTAGAAGGCGATGAAGAAGGAATCACCATCGCTGCTATCGAAGCTGCGGTAGAACGCGCGGATGAAGCCCAATCAGATATCAAGCTTCTCTACGTGGTTCCCAACTTCGCTAATCCCTCCGGCGTAGTGATGTCGAAGCAGCGCCGGAAGGAAGTCGCCGCGCTGTGCCGGGCGCACCGCATTGTCATCATTGAAGACAACCCCTACGGGCTGATCGATTTCCGCGAGGATGCCCCGGGTGTTGAGGCCCCGCCTGCGCTGCGCACCATCGACCCCGACAATGTCATCTACCTGGGTTCGGTCTCAAAGACCTTCTCCCCCGGTATTCGCATTGGTTGGGCAGATGCCCCAGCTGAGGTGCACGCGAGCTTAGTGCCAGCAGCTGAGGCATCAACGCTGTGCTCGTCGCCGCTGAGCCAGTCCATTGCGGCGGCCTACCTGCGCGAGGTGGACTGGCAGTCAGTCGTGGCAGCAAATGTGACCATGTACAAGCGCCGGGCAGAAGCTCTCGATGCCGCCTTGCGCGAGTTTTTGCCCGCAGGCTGCACGTGGCGCACACCGGAGGGCGGATTCTTCCTGTGGATAGACCTGCCAGAAAATATTAATGCCTCATCCGATTTACTGGATGAGGCAATGGCCGAAGGCGTGTTATATATCCCGGGCACCGCGTTCTTCCTCGATGGTCGAGGACGCAATGCCCTGCGCCTGGCTTATTCGCAGGTCGATGAGCTCCGGTTGCGCGAAGGCGCCCGCCGGTTAGGTGCCATCCTCACGCGCGCGATAGAAGGCACCGAACACGGTGGTACCGAGTAGGTTTAGGATTCGGTGGAAGTGGAACGAATGGAGTTATAGACTTCCAATTCCTCTGGGCTTAAGTGCTCTTCCCAATAAGCCTGGGCACGTTCTTTAAACGCTTCCCTATCGACGTCTTCAACAATGACGGGTGAGCCCTGATCTTTCCAGCGCGTCATGGTCTCTTGCTCATCCTCATCGGCGCACTGGCGGTTTTGCTCGCGCACTCCCTGCAGTGCGGACTGCAAGTCATCTTGTTCCTGCTCAGTTAGACGGTCCCAGGTATCACGAGCGACGATAATCAGCTGCGAGCCCACGGCATGTCGGGACAGGCTGACATAGTCTAAGACTTCATCCAATGAGTTCTCGGCGGTAAGAGAAATCGGGTTCTCTTGGCCATCGACAAGCCCTTGCTGCAAGGAAAGATAAACTTCCTCGAAAGCGACGGCGACGGGCTCAGCACCCACTGCCGCGGCGGACGCTAGGTGCGCTGGGGTTTCCGGATAGCGCAGGCGCAGGCCCTCAAGGTCTTCCGGCGTACGTACTGGTGCATTGGCGGAGAAAGTTCTATCGCCTAAGTACCAGACACCGAGGATTTTCGCGCCGGTGGCTTCCTCAAAATCATCCTTCACCTGCTGCGAGGCATCAGAGTCAAACCATTCGAAGAGGTGATCGGGGTTATCAAACACGTAGGCCATATCCATCACGCCGATGGGTTTATATACCGAGGCCAGCGCCGATGAGCCCTGCAGATCCAGGTCAATATCGCCATCGAGCAAGGAAGCAACACGTTCGGCATCGCCACCTAATTGACTCGACGGAAAGACGGTTAACTGCAGCTCAGAGTCACTGGCGACCAGGTGCTGTTGCACCAGCGCGGTGCCGCAGGCGTTGTGGTGGTGGTTGAGGTTATAGCTATTGGCAAAGGTCAGTTGCTCAGAACCACGCACTGCTTGCTCGTGCAAGATATTGGTGCCAAATAGCGCACCAGCGACCAACACGGCGCCGGTGGCTAACGCGCCCCAACTCTTGCCGGAAATGGATTTCTTTGTCATCGGAATTTCTCCTTACATTCCAATTGCGCTAGGCACAACGGTGACGATGGCGGGGAAGAAAATAAGCAATAGCAGTACGACGCCGATGGGAACCAAGAATGGCAGGACGCCACGGAATACTTCCCCAACGGGCATGCGTAGCACTGAACTCATCACAAAGAGCACTGTTCCCACCGGTGGGGTGAGCAAGCCCATCATCAGCGCCAAAATGGTCACGACGCCGAAGTGGATGGGGTCCACGCCGAATTCGACGGCAACAGGCAGCAAGATGGGCACCGTAATCAGCAGCAGTGCCGTGGCATCAATAAAGGCGCCGAGAATCAACAGCAGTACGGCGGTCACCAGCAGGAAGGCAACGGAGGAATCCAGGTTGCCGGTCATAAACGATGACAGTGCTTGTGGTACTTCTTCACGCGCGAGGATCCAGCCCAAGATGGTGGCGGCCACGATAATGAGCATGATGGATGCGGTAGTCACGGCGGTTTCACGCAGTGCTTTCCACAGCGTTGCCAGGGTGAGCTTCTTGTACACAAAGCCCAAGATGATGATGTAGAGCGCGCCTAGAGCTGCCGCTTCGGTCGGGGTGAAAAAGCCGCCCAGGATACCGCCCAAAATGATAACCGGGGTAAGCATGGCGCCGATAACACGCACGGTAGCTTGCCCGATGGGGCGTGGCTTTTCTGCAGAACCGACGAGTTCATCTTTGTGCCGCGCAATATAAAGCGCGACGACAACCAGCAGTGCTGCAGCCAGTAACAGTGCTGGCAGCACAGACGCGGCGAAGAGTGCTCCGGTCGATACCGCGGCGACGGAGGCATAAATAACCGCAGGAATAGAAGGTGGCATCACCGGTGAAATCAGCGAGGACGAGGCCGTGAGACCAGTGGCGAAGGACTTCTTAAACCCGGCGCGCTCCATGGCGGGAACTAGGGTCTTGCCCATGGCCGCAGCATCCGCGAGGGCGGAACCGGACATCCAGGCAAAGCCGATAGAGGCCATGACGTTGACGTAGCCGAGGTTACCGGTAACCCGGTGCAGCAAGGATTCCGCGAATTCGAAGAGGCGGTCAGCCACGCCGGAGTAGTTGGCCACGGTACCCAGCAGGATAAATAGCGGTACGGCGAGCAGCGGGAAGCTGGCGATGCCATCTGCGGCAATGCGCATGGCAAAGCCGGGGCTATTTCCGGTGGCCAGCATGTAGACCAAGCTGGGCCCCAGAATGGAAAGCGCCACGGGGACGCGAATGGCCATCAAGATGCCGATGGCGATGAGCATGATTGCGATGGTCATTATTTCTGTGACTCCTCGTCCAAGGCCTCAGCGGAGGCGTATGCGGAAGCATCGGAAGCAGCACGCAAGGCTTCATCCTCAAGGGTTTCAATGTTTTCTGACGGCGCCCACACGATATTGGCTAGGGCTTGAATGGTGCCGGAGACAAAGGCGACAAAGGGAATGACGTACAGGATCCACATGGGAAACCCGGTCACCTGCAGAGTCTGGCCGGTATCAGAGGAAATTAGGGCCCAGGAATCTTGGGCTAATACAGCGCAGATGACTGCGCTGATGATAGAGGAAATTACTACGACGGAGCGTTTGAAAGCAGGCCGGCCGACGTTCATGATGGCTTCGATGCTCAAGTGGCGGCCTTGGCCCATCAGGGAGCCGACGAGGATAAAGCCCAGCGACATCAGGGCGTAGCGGGAGACTTCGCCGATCCACGGTTGCGTGGCTACTGGGAGGTAGCGCTGGAAGACTTGGATAGTTAAGAGGATGAAGATCAGAAGTACTAAGAGTGCGCCGAGTACTTCTTCGAGTTTGGATAACCACTTTAAGATGGCTGGGCGGTGAGGCGCCCCCATCCATGGTGGTGTTGCTGGCATTTCAGACATGTCAGTAGTCCTTGTCGTAGGGTGAGGGCTGTCCTCGAACTATCGAGTGATAGTTAATTTTAGAGTGTGGATTTGTTTTCACTAACTTCATATTCTTCGGCGCCGGCCAAGGCACGGCCGATGATGTAGCCAAAGCCCAGTGCAGGACCCAGGTTGACGCCGCCGGCTGGGTAGAAGCCACCCATGATGGAATTGCGGTCATTGCCTGCGGTGAACAGGCCTTCTATCACCTCTCCTTGTTCATTGAGCACCGCGCCTTGTCCATTCGCCGCGATGCCAGCGAAGGTGCCGAAGCTGCCCGGGTAGACCTGAACTGCATAGAATGGCCCCTTTTCCAAGGCCCCGAGTGACGGGTTGGGCTCGACTTTTTGGTCGCCGCCATAGCGGTTAAATTCGGTCTCGCCTCGCCCGAATTCCGGGTCTTGGCCGTTGCGGGCAGCCGCGTTGAATTCTTCGACGGTGGTTTTGAGCCCCTCTGAGTCAATGCCGCACTTGCGGGCTAGTTCTTCTAAGGTCTTGCCCTTTTTCAAATAGCCCGAAGCCAGGTATGGAAATAGCGGCATGGGGAAAGGCTTGGCCATTCCTAAGGGGTATTTGCGCACGAAGCTGGCATCGGCAATTTGCCAGGAGGTCACAGGCTCGCCGTCCTTGGTGGCCTTAATCATGCCGTCGACGTAGTTAAAGTAGCCATTGGCTTCATTGACAAAGCGCTTGCCGTTTTTCATCACGCCAATGGAGCCGGGTTTTGCACGATCCATGATGTGTGGGAACACGCCGGTCTTGCCGTTGAAGTACGGAACCAAAGACACCGGGCACCAGGCGGCCGGGGAATTATTATCGTTGACAAAATGCGCCCCAACATCTTGGGCCATGCGCAGGCCATCGCCGGTGGTCTCCTGCGGCGCTAGGGTGTGGTGTTCTTGTCCCGTGGGGGTCTTGGGGAACAGCTCGCGGCGCAATTCCACATTATTGGGGAAGCCACCGGTGGCGAGCACAACGCCTTTATTTGCTTCGAGCACATAGCTTCCCGATGCCCCCTGTACCTTCACTCCACTAATCCGGGTGCCAGCACCATCTTCTTTATTATCTCGGATAAGTTCCAGTGCTGTGGTGTTGGTGCGCAATTGCACGCCCAGGTCATCAGCGGATTTGGCCAAACGCGCGGTCAAAGCAGTGCCGTTGACCAAGTGCATGGTGCGACCGTGCAGCAGCAAATCAAAGATGTGGGTAATAACCCGGCGCGTGGCGTGAATCCAACCGCGAGGGTCAAGTTGCGAGGCGGATAAGAACTTCGTCAGGTCTGGTCCGGCCATAATGCCCATGCCTAAGAAAGAGGTTTCATACAGCTGGTGGCGTAGCTTCTTCCGCAGGGAAGGCTTGACGTTTTTCAGATTAAAGGGCTTCGGGCCCACGGAGCGGTGACCGGTACCCGCGGATGGCAATTGGCCGTAAATATCGCGGATTTTCGCGCCGGGAGTGAAATCCAGCGAGGTCTTCTTCGCGAAGAATTCCACCATGTGCGGCGCGGCTTCGAGGAAGGCGTCGATATTATCGGCTTCGATGTCGTAGCGCTCGCCCAAGACATTTTTCAAATAGGTCTGGAATTCTTCCTTAGATTCCACTACCCCATCTTCTTTGGCATAGTGCGTGCCCGGGGTCCACGCCCAGCCGCCGGACCAGGAGGTAGCGCCGCCGAGTACCTCAGCTTTTTCCACCACGCAGACAGATAGCCCGTGGTAGGCGGCCGTGACCGCTGCGGAAAGCCCGCCAGCACCAGAGCCGACCACCACGACATCAAAAGTTTCGGTGGGAAGTCCTTGTGTCGGTGGGTTCGCGTACGAAGAAATGGACATGAAAGTTTTTACTCCTTATTTTTTAACTGACCCAAAAGTGGCTCACGAGGAGCTCACGAGTGAGCCGCTGAGGCAATGACGTCGCGGCCGGCTTGATGAAGCTTTTCTAGCCACGCGCGCGAGCCGTATTGGCCAACGAAGATGTCATTAGGTGCTTCCACGCTCACAGGGATATCCGGTGACACGGCACGCAGGTAGCCCACGACATCGCTCGCACCAGCATTCGGTGCTAGTCGATGCCCCCGGGACTCCTCCACTAATCCCTCACGGTTAGTCGGGCGTTGTGGTTCCGCGCCGCAGATTTGGATCATGGGAATGTGCGCGGTGACAGCACCAAGCTGCTGCGGTGTTGCGCCAAAGCGGTGTAAGTGCAAAGTATCTGGCAAAAAGAAACTGCCGGTCTTTGCGATCTCCTCCACTGCGTCAAGATCACGTACACCCTGATAGGAAATGGGTTCAATAGCCGGGGTGACATTGAAATCTTTGCCGGCTTCGACCATCTCGGTGACGATATCTTTGGTCTTGGCCAGATCCGTCATGCCCACGGCAACCGTCAGCGTGCGCGCACCAAATAGCGCTGCACGCTCCAGTGCGGTCATCCACTGATCACGCTGGTCAGTGCCATCGAGCAGGATAAACTCAGCATCTTTGACATATAACCCGGTGCGGTCCAGCGCCTTGATGACCTTGTTAAATAGCTCAGAGCCTTCAGAAAGATCGTATTGCGGCTCCTGCGGGGTAACCGGGATAACGCGCAGGCCGACGAAATCAAAACCTACTTCCTGAGCCTGATAGATGAAATCCTCTGGGGAGGTATTCAGCGCCGACAGCGGCGCTACTCCCAGCTCACGTGTACTCACTGCATGAATCCTTTAAATTCCGATATCCTCTGGCACGCGCACTGTTGTTGGCGCAGGTGTATTGCCCACTAGCACCGGCTGGCCTGTGCGGTGTGATTGATAGACCGCCAACAGCGTGCGGAGTGCTTTGGTGGCCTCGGGGCCATCGACAAGCAATTGCTGCGTTCCCAGTAGTGCGTCGACGAAGTTGGCTACCTGCAAAGTGTGGAAAGGAATGAGCTGATCATTAATCGTGCGCAGGTCCACGTTGGGCACAATGCCTTCTGGGTACGCCGCGGTGGAGTCAATGTGGTCACCGTGGCCGTTATTGATCAACCGACCTTCCGTGCCCTCCGGGCTTTCCAATAAGGTCATGGAACTGCCATCGCGGGTGGTGACATGCACAGTGGCGCCAAACGCCGGGGTTGCCGAGGTGGTGAGATTTAACGTGGCCATGGCTCCGGAGGCGAAAGTTAAGGTGGCAACGGCGGAGTCTTCGACCTCAATATTGTCGGCGTGCTTGAAGCTATTTAGCCGGCCGCTGACTTCCACGACATCGCCCATAAACCATAAAAGCAGGTCAATGTAGTGCACGGCTTGGTTCATCATGACCCCACCGCCATCAGCGTCCCAGCTGCCGCGCCAGGCATCGCGGGTGTAATACGAATGCTCGCGGTGCAACGCCAGGTGCACATGCCCCATAATTGCTGGGTTGTGTTCAACGGCTGCTTTGATCTCTTGGGCAGCAGGCCACCAGCGGCGCTGGAACATGCCGCTGAGTAGCACTCCCGCATTCTCACACGCGGTGATCATGCGTTGGGTGGCTGCGAAATCCGTCGACAGTGGCTTTTCGCATAAGACATGCACGCCGGCTTCAGCGGCTTGAATAACCAATGCCTCATGGGTTGGGTGCGGGGTACAAATTGCTACCGCATCAATCCCTGACGCTAAAAGCTCGGCAACATCAGAGTAAGCATTGGGGATATCCCACTGCGCGGCAAAGTCTTGTGCGCGCCTGATATCGACATCGACTACGCCGACAACCTCTGCGTGGGGATGGGCTTGAAAAGCTTGCTGATGGTTCTTCGCAATGACACCGCAGCCGATGATGCCGACGCGAATCTTTTTCTCCGTCATGGTTGTATTCCTTATATCCCTGGCGCTACTGACGCTTACCGAGATCTTCGAGCTTGGTAAAGGCGGTCTCGCGGGCGGAGATAATAAATACACCTGCGATGGCGATGCAGCCTGCGACGAAGGTAACCACGCCGTGCCATCCGAAGGTGACGTAGATTGCGGCGCTGATTGCAGGGCCAAAGCCGGTGAGTACCAGGCCCAGCTGGTTGCCCATGGCCATACCGGTGTAGCGGTATTCTTGCGCGAACATCTCTGGGAAGAAGACGCACCAGACACCATTCCAGCAGGAGTAGAACAAGCCTTGGTTCAAGATGCACAGGATAAAGACGAGCACGATATTTTCATTCGTGAGTGCATCGAAGTAGAAGTAAGTGGTGATGATGCAGCCGACCGCGCCGATGAGCAAGGTTGGCTTGCGTCCAATTCGATCGCCCAGCTTGGCAGCCAATGGAATAGCGACCATGGACACGGTCATCGCCACAGCGTTAACGATGAGCATGGTGGAACGCTCAATATTGGTGTGCTCGGTGGCGTAGCTTAGCGCGTAGACCATGAAGGTGGACTGCACGACCGAGTAGAAGGTGATGAAGAAGACGCGGACGACATCCATCGGCTGCTTCTTCAATACCTCAATGGCTGGAGCCTTGCGCTTAGCCACCTCGTCTTCGTTGTCTTCAAAGACCGGGGTTTCTTCCAGGTGGGTGCGCACGAAGTATGCAACGCCAAGCACTACTGCGGACAGCAGGAAGGGAATGCGCCAGCCCCAAGCCAACATGGCTTCTTCGGGCATCATCATGATGGGAACCATCACTAGGGCAGCAAGGACGTTACCGGCGGAACAGCCGAGCATCACCGAAGAGGTGAAAAAGCCGCGCTTGCCTTCTGGCGAGTGCTCCATCGTCATCGTCGACGCACCAGCTGCTTCTGCGCCGGCAGAAAAGCCCTGGGCGATGCGGCAGACCAACAACAAGATGGTTGCCGTGATGCCGATCTGATCAAAAGTGGGCAAAAGACCAATGGAGATAGAAGAAATACCCATGACCACCAAGGTGATCATCAACGCGGTCTTGCGGCCGATGCGGTCACCGATGTGCGCCATGACCAGTCCACCCAACGGGCGTGCAATATAGGCAACACCGAACGTCATCAAGGCACCGATGGTGGCCAAGGTTGGGTTGTTGGCGTCAAAGAACAAACGGCTAAATACCAAAGCCGATGCGGTGCCGTACAGCACGTAGTCGTAGTACTCCAACGTCGAACCGAGAAAAGAAGCTAGTGCCGCTTTGCGCGGGTTCTGGCGGTGGGCATGCGCCGAATCTTCAGCGTGTGTTTGTGGCAATGTGCCAACAATTTGTTTAGTCACGACCATTCTCCCTACTAAACGTGATTTGAATCGATACGAGTAACTTAGTGAGAGAAGCAACACATGACCAATTATTTGCCATTGAATGGGATAATCGGCATTAGGTGCGGATAACGAACCTGAAACCCGTAAAACGCGCAGCTCACACGACACCCTTGCACAAACGGGGGTAGCAGGGGGTGATCACCCGTAATTCGCCTGCGGTACGGCTGTTCAGATCCCGAACTAGGGGTCTAAGGACCGTGAAAAGTCGTCATTTTTCTTAGAAAAAATGGCTGGAATAGGTGGTGTTAGGCCCGGCCATGCCGCGGAATGCGCGGGAGCATCAATGGGTTTTCGCCATGTGAGAGCTGGTTTCCAGAGGCTGCCAGGACGGTCAAGATGACATCATCATCACATTCATCGGCACGTCCCACCACGGAGATGGCCGCGACGACACGGCCATCGGTGCCCATGAGAGGAACGGCATAGGCCACGTTTTCGCGCACCATGCCATTGGACACACGGGCATATCCCATGCGCCGGGCAAACTCTACTTGTTCTTGCACCACGGCAACGTCATAGGTCTTGCCATCAGTTTTAGACACCATGGGTTTAGAAAACACGCGCTCTAATACATCAAAGGGAGCGTGGGCTAGAAAGATGATGCCATTGGAATTATCGAATAAGTCCATGCGCCCACCCTGGGTCGCACGGATCTCGGCATCGCCGAATTGGGTATAGCGCTCAATAAAGAGCACTTCATCATCATCAAATTGCGGGACCGCAAGCGAGGTAAATTGCTGCACAGCGGAATGCACACCCTCCAAAACGGGACGTGCACGAAAACGCAGTGATTCTACGGGGTTGGTGCGCGCAAAGATTTCCCAAGCCCGCTGCCCCATGACCAAGCGTTTATCCTCGCCCCGGTCCAATAAACCGATGTCCACGAGCTCTGCGACAAGGCGATGCGCGGTGGACATCGGTAGGTTGGCACGACGCGAAATCTCACTCACCGTCAACGACGAATGAGTGAGATCAAATGCTTCGAGCACGCGAACGCAGCGTTCCAGGACCGTCTCCCCCGACTTAGAATTCGCCATAGAAACACTATACGTTCCGTGCTGCGGCGCAGGCGGCTATTTTATTTACTGCCCCTGCGCGATAAAGGTCTCCCGCATGCGTCCGGCATCAGCGTCGCGGCCGGTAAAGTGCTTGAAAGCATCCAGCGCCTGGCCTACCGCCATGCCGGAGCCATCGATGACGGCACAGCCAATTTCTTTAGCTTCACGCAAGAGCTGCGTTTCCAAAGGCAAGTAAATAACATCGCTGACCCACTGGGAGGGCTTCAAAATAGAGGTATCAAAAGCGGTACCAGGCAGTTGCGCCATACCTACTGGGGTCGCATTCACAACGCCATCAGCTTCGGTGATGTAGCCTTCGACGTCCGCCATATCAACGCCGGTAACGGTGAAAGAACCGGCCGTTGCGATGGCCGATGCCGCGACATTTTCTGCCAGTTGCTGCGCGCGTTCCGGATCCAAGTCTGCAACGTAGAGATTCTTTACACCCGCAGCAATTAATGAATGTGCCACGGCATTGCCGGCGCCGCCCGCACCAACTTGCACGACGTTATCCAACTTGGCATCGGGAAGCCCCTGCTCGAGCCCGCGACCAAATCCTGTGACATCGGTGTTGTAGCCGTAAAACTTGCCATCCCGAATCACCACGGTATTCACCGCGCCAATCTTAGCGGCGCGCTCATCAACCTCATCAAGATACGGAATGACTTCTTGTTTGTGCGGGTGGGTGATATTTAACCCGTTGAATCCTAAGACGCGCGTGGCATCCAGAATGTCTTTAAGGTCCCACGAGCTTGCCGGCTCTTCGGCGGTGTCAATAACCCGGTAGACAGTGGGAATGCCCTGCGCGAGTCCTTCTGCTTCCTGCATGCCTGGGGTCCGTGATTTGGCAATTCCGTGGCCGACCAGGCCAAGAAGCAAGGTTTTGTCTGTCATTATGGTGAAAATCCTCGGGTTGTGAAATATATAGTGAGAAAACTGGTGGAAATCTGAGCGAAATTAACGTGGGATTCCGCGAACATCATCGCGCAACGCGCGATACTGCGCGGCTAGGCGAATTGGCTCATCAGCCCAGCCAAAGCCTGTGTAACCGCCGCGCACTTGAGCGACCTCGAAGAAGGTATTACCCAAAGGTGCGGTGTAAAAGTGCAGGTACTCGCCGTGCTCGCTGCGGTCATAGCAGATATTAAGCTCTTTGATCTGCGCAATAAACGCGGGCTTTAAATCAAAGCGCGCTGCCAAGTCGTCATAGTAGTTCTCGGGAATCGGCAGCATTTTAAGCCCACGTTTGACCGCGCGCTTAGCCACGGCGAACACGTCATCGCAGCCAAAGGTGATGTGCTCTGGGTAATGCTCGGCGAAAAATCCACCTTGCTCAGAACCTTCGGGCGCAGCCGAGACGGTAAAGCGGACCTTCTGCCCCTCAATGGCTTGCTTGTGCACGAGACCTGCGGGCGACGGGATAAATTCCGGTGCCGCTGGTTCAAGCCCCAGCACGGATGAGTAAAACAGTCGAGTTTCTGCCGCCGTATGCCGCGGCTGTGCCAAGGCAATATGGTGCACCGAGTTGATCAAAGCGCTGGTGGAATCTGTGCTACTGATTTCTTCTGGCTCGAAGCCGAATTCAGGAACCCAGGTGCTGCCGCGGCCCTCATGACCGGGCCCGCAGAAATACAGCTCTGAGCCACTTGGGGTATACACCGGGTGCAGGTCTTCTTCGCCTTCCCCGGTAATGCGGGGCACGGCGGTTGCTTGCAAAGACATTGCGCGCTCGGCCGCCGCGGTGGCGTCTTCAACAATGACGCCCAAACCGGTCAATGAGGTAGCACCGCCGGTTGAGCCTTCGTCTTCGACAATGATGCGAACATCGCCTTGCACCCACGCCTGAAATTCCGGTTTGGATTGGTGGTAGCCACCAAGACGAAAGCCCAACTGGTGCAGTGCCTTGGTTACCTCACCTAAACGTCCGGTGCGCAGCTCCACGAAATCAAAGCCTTGGGGCGTTTGGGCATCGGCAAGCTTCGGCAAGACCAGCGGCGACTGCGGGACTCTGCCCGTGGTCTTATCCGCCAACCAAATCAACGAACGCAATCCATCAATCGCGGTGCGGGCAACGTCGGCTTCGCGGAATTCGTCGTTGAAGATCTCCAATGACACCGGTCCGTCGTAGCCTGATCTTGCCACCTGTTGCATGAAATAGTTGAGGTCAAAATCGCCCTCGCCGGGAAAGACACGGTGGTGGCGTGACCAAGGAAGAATTCCCATTTCCATCGCCGGAGCATCGGCAAGCTGCAAAAAGAAGATCTTGTCCGGATCCATATCTGCAATCGCCGTGGGGTCATCCCCGCGCGACAAGATGTGGAACGAATCCAAGCAGGTACCGACATTCGGGTGGTCTACTTGCACCACGATGTCATAGGCGTGCTGGTAGGTATTGACGTATTTGCCCCAGGCCAACGCTTCATAGGAGATATAGCAGCCATAGCGGGCAGCCAGCTCACCCGCGCTGCGCAATTGGTCCACGCGCACGGCGTCATCATCCACGGTTGCGGTGGCAACATTCGAGCACACCAAAATCTGGTCCATGCCCAAACGTTGCATGAGCTGGAATTTGGATTCGAGTCGGCGCAGGTTGTCTTGAAAGACATCTTCTTCCACGCTTAAGAGATCCCGAAATGGCTGGTAGAGGTCGAGGCTCAGCCCCAGCTCTGCCGCACGATCCCGAATCTGCTCGGGAGAATGTGGGGAGACAACCAGGTCTTGCTCGAAGATTTCTACGCCTTCAAAGCCGGCATCCGCGGCAGCACGAAGCTTCTCCGCGAGCGTGCCGGACAGGCAAACGGTCGCAATTGAAGAGTGCATTAACTATTAACCCTCGAGCTCGGCCACCGCAGCATTAAGCAGCGCGAAGCCATGGTTGGAATTGGGAACACCGGCATAGACCGCGGTGTGCAGCAGGACTTCGCCGATCTTTTCGGCATCTACGCCTGCGCGCAAGGCCGCGCGAATGTGCATATTCAGCTCGCCATCATTGCCCACAGCGGTCAAAATCGCGATGGTGAGCAAACGACGCTCGGTGAAATCCAGGCCATCGCGCTGCCAGATATCACCCCACGCGGTACGGGTAATGAAGTCTTGAAATTTTTCGGTCACCGGCGTCATCTTCTCCACGGAAGCATCAACGTGCGCATCGCCTAAGACCGCACGGCGATTAGCCATGCCGACTTCGTGGGCTGCTTGACGTCCGGTGTCATAATCAGGCCCGGGATTCTGCTGAGTCATTGAATCTTCCTTTGTCTTTTAGTTGCGGTTCTACCGGTTGCGGTTTTACCGCGTGCGTGTCTACCGGGTGCGCTGGATAAATGTCGCGCGGTCCAGGATGGTGTCGATGAGGTCTTGGGAATGTGCGATGGTGCCGGTATCGATGAGGTTGCGCTGCATATTCTCCGTGTTGACGGTGATGCCATCGATGCTGGCATGCAGCCGCGACTGCGCCGAGGCGGTGACAGCTACGAGCTCACGCAGCGTGGCCCATTCGGCGTGCCAGCTGCCCACGCCGCGCTGGAGGCGAGAATCCATTGCTTCCAGCATGGTGTTGGCAAGACCTGGTGCGCGGCGTGCATATCCATCGGCTGCAATAGCTGCGGCTGGATTAGCTTTGTGCGGCATCGAGGAGGATCCGCCGGGAGTCGCTTCTTGCAACTCCCCTACTTCCGTTGCCGACATGAAAACAATATCGCCGGTGATTTTGCGGATAGCACCTGCCACAATCGCCAGCGCCGAAGCGACCTTCACAAATGGCACGCGGTTGGTGTGCCAGATCCGAGGTGTCGCTTCCAGGTTCAAAGACTTAGCCAGCGCCGCATGGATCTTGAGCCCATGTGGATACGTCGCGGCCAAGGTTCCGCTCGCACCTCCGTATTGCACCGGCAGCGCGTTAGTCACCCGTTGTAATTCGACGCAAGCATCATCGAGTACTTCCAACCAGTTTGCGGCGATTAGCCCGAAAGTCATCGGTTGGGCAGCTTGGCCCAACGTACGCCCGATAATCGGGGTATCTGCATAATCTTTGGCAAAGGCAGCCAGCACATCCATGGTGTTCGCGGCGGCATCGATAAGCTGTGCAATACCGCGCTTGAGCACTAAGACCAGCGCGGTATCAATGGCGTCCTGGCTGGTAGCACCGGTATGAATGCCTTTGACACCAGCATCGCCAGCGCGAGCTTTGAGCTGCTTGACGATGGGAATCGCCGGATTCGCCCCGGCCGCAGACAGCTGGGAGATCTCCTCAATATCTAACTCATAGGAGTCAATCGCCGCCTTGGCTGCACCGTGTTCTGCTTCCGTGATCACCTCGCAGCTAAGCGCGGCATCGGCCAAGGCAGCTTCAAATTCTACGATTGCGCGGAGAAATTGCTCATCGCCGAGCTGCTGGTGCACGGCGGTATTGCCGCCCGCAAGATCTGAGTAGGTACTGCGTGAATACAGGTAGGTCATAAACTTACAGTAATGCGGGCTTAGTTATCGGCCACGATGTCAAAGAAGGGGGTTTCCTTTTCTGGATCTACGTGCTGGACATAGATATCAAAGTGGTAGCCCTTATCCGTCTTCTGCGCGATCAGCAGGTCACGCCGCTTTTCATCGACAAGCTGCAACACCGGATCTTTGTCATTGGCTTCTGCAAACTCTGGGAAATACAACCGCGTGTACAACCGCTCCAACATGCCGCGGGCAAACACGCCGACCTTGATGTGTGGTGCTTCTACCTGCTGCGCTGGGGAAAAGCCATCGATGGCGTCAATTTGGCCAGGAATGATGGTCTTCAGCGTGGAGGTTCCCGTCTCATCGGCAAACGCACGGCCGAGACCGCGGAAACCGTCAGCGGTGACATTGTCTTGGCGTGGGTCATATTCGGAGTTGAATACGCCCTGCTTATCGGGCTGCCAAAATTCCACCATGGAATCCGAAATCGGGTTGCCGTCACCATCGATGGTGGTCACCGTAATTTCCACAGCGTCTTCACCCTCGGCGATGATCTCTGAGCCCTCGCGGACGAGGCCAATGTGAACATAAGGACCGACGGTCTGCGATGGCATGATGCCGAATTCGGTCTCATCCTGATCGCCAACAACTGGTTCACCGTAACGGAACTCACCGTTCGGAGATTTATCAATACGCATTTTCTGCTCCTTTTTAAATCTAGGCCGGCTTATTCAAACGGGGTGGAGTTTTTGCCGCGCAGGACGATGTCGAACTTATAACCCAACGACCAGTTTTCACGGGTCTGGTCATAGTCGAAGACGGAAATCATGCGTTCGCGCTCGCCCTTGGGAACCGAGTTGAAGATTGGGTCCTGGAAGAACATGGGGTCATCTGGGAAATACATCTGGGTGACCAGGCGCTCACCGAATTGACGGCCATATAGCGAGAAGTGAATGTGCGCTGGGCGCCAAGCATTGTGGTGGTTGCCCCACGGGTATGCACCAGGCTTGATGGTGTAGAAGCTGTATTTTCCCTCCGCGTCAGTCAGACACCGCGCGACACCATTGAAGTGTGGATCCAGCGGGGCTGGCCAAGAGTCATTTTTGTGACGGTAGCGTCCGGCAGCATTGGCCTGCCATACCTCAATCAAGGTATTGGCAACGGGCTTATTACCCCAGCCTGTTACCTTGCCGTGCACCAAAATGCGCTGGCCGATGGCTTCGCCGCCATTGACCAAAGTCATGTCATTGTCGAGCCCGCCAAGATCTTGTTCACCAAAGACTGGGCCGGTGATTTCACCTAGGCGTTCGTTGACCATAATGAGGTCATTGCCTGGGTTGCGCTTAATAGTGGTGCGGTACTCCGGGAATGCACGGGGTGCCCACACGTCACCGACTCCAACATTGGTCAATGGTTCTGACATCGCAAAATCCTCCTCAGAATTTTCCTATCCCTACCTCATCGCAAACTGAGTTGTGACCGTCACGATATACCGGGAATTAATACAGATCACAATAGTCGGTTGTTCGCAATCAAACCCCCATGTGCGCATGGCGTACCTTGGTTCCTCAACGAAACCCGCACTACCTGCCAGTTTCAACTTCCATTGAATGGGAAGGGTGGTCACTCAGGGGGTGGGAATCCACAAGTTCTTCCTTTGATATTCGCCCCTGCGCCCGTTGCGTACCTGCTGTTTCCTACCATGCGGACACAGTTGGCAAGCGGCACAACATCAGTCGATAGCCACCGGTTTATGGTATTAACAGCAGTGAGATGGCGTTCACGATGTGCTTAGCGCACGCCGATGCGGTTTACTAGTGGGTATGTCCGAACCACGTCTTGACTTAGAAGCGCTGCTTGGTACGCAATCGCGCACCTATAAAACGCGCCAAGTCACTGAAGACATGGTTCAACGCCCCATCCACGTGGCCATTGCCTTGTGGGACCAGCCGTGGAAATCCGCGCAGGGACAAAAGATTGAAGGCTGGGTCATCGCCGTCGATTCCAAACGCGCACGGTTTGTTCGCCGCGGCCGCACCACGCACGGCGATGTGGTGGAGCAAACCATCGCTGAGCTTGTCGATGCTCTGGACAACCTTCCGGGTAAAGCCTGGATTGTCACCGGCCGCCGCCAGACGTCTTTGCGCACCGCCTTGGAAAAGCGCGGCTATTTGGTCACTGGCAGCTTTTCGGAGAAAAACCGGGCTGGTAAGCGCGCGTCCATGCAGCGGAAGAAAGATGATCACGCGGCACAGCGCGAAGCAAAAAGAACTGGTGAAGCACCCGATACGGTCAAGACCACCCCCGTGCCCACCACCCCAGCGCACTGGTGGCCGCAATTTGCTGCCGATAAGGCACGTCCTGCACATGACGATGTGGTTCGCATTGCTACCGATGCTTCCTCGGATACGGTCTATAAAGGATCCATGTGCTTTGTCGCTGACAACGGCGATTACCAACTGCAAACGAAAAAGACCTCCGCATCTACGGATGAATTAGAGCTGGAATCTTTGACCTTGGCGCTGAAATACCTGCGCAAAGTCGGGGCTAGCCACGCCGTTATTGAATCAGACTCTGTCGCTGCCATCGAAGCCGTGGACTACATCCTGTCCGGGGAAAAATCCCGTGGCAGCAGAAACAATCGCGAACAACCGCGACGTAATAACCGCCGGCGCAATCCCCGTGGGCGAACCTGGCGTGGCCTTAGTCCCGGGTCGCGCTCACGCTTCGATCAGGCGTGGAGAGACCTCAACGGTCAGTGCGAGGTAAAAATTCGTCGCGTGCTCGGCCATGCCGGAGATCCCCTCAACCAAGCCGCCGACCAGATTGCGTACATGGGCCTGCGCGCCATTGCCCACCCACTCAAAGAGGCACGACCAACGCTCAAGCACGGCATTAATAAGGCGATTAAAAAAGCAACCGCCTTAGCCGTGCACAGCGTCGAGTCCTAATTGCATTATCACCTAGCTAGCCTGCCCGCGCATGGAAGTAAGCAGTTCACGCCGCTTCTTCTGCTCCACCGGGTCTGGCACCGGCAACGAGGCCACCAGCTTTTGTGTGTAGTCCTGCTGTGGATCACGCATGACCTGGGCACCGCGGCCTGATTCCACGAGTTCACCATGGTAGAGCACGCCGACGGCATGCGAGACCATATCGATAACGGCCAGGTCATGGGAGATAAACAGCGCTGCGAATCCAAACTCTTGTTGCAAGGACTGAAATAGCTCCAACACCACTGCCTGCACCGAAACATCCAGAGCTGAGGTTGGTTCGTCCGCAATGACGAGTTCTGGGTTGAGCACTAGCCCACGCGCTAGAGAGACGCGCTGGCGTTGCCCGCCTGATAGCTCATGCGGGTAACGTCCGGCAAAAGCTGCCGGCAGTTCTACCGCTTCTAGCAATTCTGTTACTCGCTTGCGCCTCTCGGATGCAGAAATATCCGGACGGTTTATCAACAGCGGCTCGGCGATACATTGCTCGATGGTGAAATAGGGATTAAATGACGTGGCGGGATCCTGGAAGATAAAGCCCACGCGTTGCCGAAGCTTCCGCAGCTGTTTTCCTTTCACCCCACGCATTTCTTGGCCTAAGACATTCAACGAGCCACCGGTGACTTTTTCTAGCCCCACCATGGCGCGGCCAATGGTGGTCTTACCGGAACCAGACTCCCCGACCAGGCCATAGACTTCGCCTTTATGGATGGATAAATCTATCCCCTTGACTGCCTTAAACGCCGGGGCTCCCAAACGTCCGGGATAGGTAATTTCCAACCCTTGCGCCTCGACTAAGACTTCTCGGGAATCGAGTTCGTGGAAATCTTCGGCAGTATAGGTACCGGTTAAAGACTTCTCGCCCAAGTGTGGAACCGCGCCCAATAGTTTCTGGGTATAGGCTTCCTTCGGGTGGGCGAAAAGTTCTTCGACCGGGGCGCGTTCAATAATGCGCCCTTCATACATCACCGCGACTTCATCTGCCAGGTCAGCAACCACGCCCATGTTGTGAGTAATAATCACGATGGAGGTGCCATATTCATCGCGGAGATTGCGCAACAGCTGCAAGATTTCTGCTTGCACCGTAACGTCCAATGCCGTCGTTGGTTCATCGGCAACGATAGTTTTCGCACCGAGTTCGAGCGCCATGGCAATCATGATGCGTTGTTTTTGTCCGCCGGAAAATTCATGCGGATAGCGGTCGATACGCTTTTCTGGTTCTGGGATACCTACCGTCTCGAGCGCTCGAATACAGCGCTCACGAATTTCCTTGCGCTTAATCTTCGGATTGTGGGCACGCAGTCCTTCCGCCATTTGCCACCAAATGGGAAAGACCGGATTCATGGAACTCGAAGGCTCTTGGAAAATCATGGAGACATCGCTACCGCGCATCTTGCGTAAGTCTTGGCCTGACTTGGTTAAAACATCGGAGCCTTCAACTAAGACAATGCCTTCGGAATGCGCGGTATCGCCTACTAATCCCAGAATTGACCGGGCAGTTACTGTCTTGCCCGAGCCGGACTCTCCCACCAAGGCAACAATTTGTCCTTGACCGACATCCAAGTTGACGCCACGCACGGCGTGGACAAATCCACCGTCAGTATCGAATCCGACGTTGAGGCTGTTAATGCTGACGCGGTTGATCGTGCTGTCTGCCTCGAAGGCGTTTTCAGCTGAATTGCTAACAGGTTGTTGCGAATTAGACATTCTTTACCTCATTTACAGCATCGCCATCGACGCTATCGAATCGCGAACCCTGCGTCTTTTTACGCTTGCGACGAATACGCAGACGCGGATCATTCAGGTCATTGAGGGACTCTCCCACCAAAGTCACGCCGAGCACCGCCAGGACAATGGCTGCGCCCGGGAAGATCGACGTCCACCAAATGCCAGAAGTGACATCGGAGATTGAGCGGTTTAAGTCATAGCCCCATTCCGCAGCAGATGTTGGCTCAATACCGAAGCCGATAAACCCCAGTCCCGCAAGCGTGAGGACAGCTTCTGCAGCATTGAGGGTAAAAATCAACGGCAACGTACGCGTGGCGTTTTTGAAGATATGCACGCTCATCACCCGCCAGTGCGAAGCTCCCACCACCATCGCTGATTCCACGAAGGGCTCAGCTTTTAACCGGGCAGTTTCCGCGCGGACCACGCGGAAGTACTGCGGGATAAACACCACGGTGATCGAAAGTGCTGCGGCAGCAATACCGCCGATGGCGCTGGAGCGCCCACCGGTTAGGGCAATCGACATGACAATCGCCAACAGCAAGGATGGGAAGGCATAGACCGCATCCGCCACCATGACAAGAATGCGGTCTAACCAACCACCGATATAGCCAGAGACAAGTCCCAGCAAGACACCGAGGATCATGGATGCTGCCACCGCAGCGATAATAACGGCCACTGCAGTGCGCGTGCCCCAAATTACGCGGGAGAAGACATCAAATCCGGAGACTGTCGTGCCCCAAATATTGGTATCGGACGGTGGCTGTTGGGTGCCAAAGGAGCCAAATTCAGCAGAGGTTTGCGCCCAGGAATACGGAGCGATCAACGGCGCGAAGATGGCGGTGATGATAAACCCGATGGTCAAAATCAGACCTGCGATCAGCATCGCGCGCTGCAGCCCGGCGGAGCGAATGACATCTTTGATAATGGGCAGGCGCTTCCAGCGCGGTTGTTCCGAGGAAATATGTGTTGTAGCCATGATTTTTAAAACCTCACCCTCGGGTCAATCAGTGCCGCGATAATGTCAACGATGAAATTAGTCACGGCGACAATAACGGCCATGAGCATCACGATTCCCTGCACCGCTACGAAGTCACGGGCTTGCATGTACTGAACCAAGACGAAACCGAGCCCGTTCCATTCGAAGGTGGTTTCTGTTAACACTGCGCCGCCCAATGACAGCGCAATCTGCATGCCCATGACCGTAATCACCGGGATCAACGCTGGACGCAGAGCATGAGTGGTAACCAGGCGTGATTCTTTCACGCCCCGCGAGCGTGCTGACTCAATGTATTGACGCTCTAGGGTGCCAATTAGGTTGGTTCGCACCAGGCGTAAGAAGACGCCTCCGATGAGCAATCCCAAAGCAATCGCCGGAAGCGCAGCATGGCGCACGCAGTCAATAATCAGATCGACATCGCCAAGGCGAATGGCATCGAGCAAATAAAACGGGGTGGGATTAGTGATTTGATTTAAGGTACTGGCACCCGCGGTGGATACTCTTCCGGAAATTGGGAACCAACCCAGCTGCACGGAGAAGACGAGCTTGAGCAGCAAACCGACGAAGAATACTGGAGTGGCGTACGCCAAAATGGCAAAGATGCGCAGGAACCCATCGGGCCAGCGATCGCGAAAGCGCGCGGCAATCATGCCCAGTGGAATTCCGATGATTAGCGCAATAACTAGGGCGTAGAGCACCAGTTCAAAGGTAGCTGCGCCATATTGGGTCAAAATCGAGGTGACCTCGCGGCCATCGGTGAAGGTTGTTCCGAAGTCACCGCGGACAATATCGCCGAGGTATTCAAAGTACTGAATCAGAAGGGGACGATCATAGCCGGCTTCGGCAATGCGTCTTTCGAGATCTTCGGCGGATAGTCTTCCGCCAAGGGCTGCGGTAATGGGGTCACCAGTCGAGCGCATGAGGAAAAACACCGTGGTGACGAGGATGAAAATGGTTGGGAAGATCAACAGGAAACGGATAAGGACGTAGCGTAAAAAGCCTCCGCCGCGTTCCTTATCCGTCTCTTGCTCTTCCACAACCGCTTCTGGGGCTGCGGTTGTCATAGCTGCACTTATCTTTCGCTTTTTATGTTTCGATCCTTACAGGTCAAAGCTCTTATTTGGACAAGGAGCCATAGCGGAATAGGTAGGAAGCGTCAAGAGTAACGCCTTCTACATCTTCAGCGGCGAATGCAAACTGACGGCCCTGCAGAAGTGGAACGGTAGATAGTTCTTCCGCCATCATCTCTTGCGCCTGTCCCAGCAATTCTTCACGCTCAGCTTGGTCTTCTGTGGTGGACTGCTTGCGAATCAACGCATCTGCTTCTTCGTTATCGAAGTGGTTACCTAAGAAGTTGTCCGTGGTGAAGAACGGGGTCAAGAAGTTATCAGGGTCGGAGAAGTCCGGGAACCAGCCCAGCTGGTACAGCGGGTAGACATCTTCCACGCGGTCTTTTTGGTATTGCACCCACTCCGTGGACTGCAAGTCCACCGTGAATAGTCCGGTGTCTTCGAGCTGGGAACGAATCATTGCATACTCATCGCCTGAAGAAGGACCGTAGTGGTCAGGGTTGTATTGCAGCGCTAGGTTAACGGTCTCAGTCACCCCGGCGTCTTCCAAGATCTGCTTGGCCTTGTCTACATCTGGTCCTCCATCGGAGGTCAGGTACATGTCCTTAACAGGCTCGGTAGCGCCAATCATGGAATCCGGGATTGCAGAGTACAGCGGTGCGAAGGTATCGCGGTAGATATCCTTAGCGATGGCTGCGCGGTCAATCGATGCCGCTACAGCCTGACGTACTGCGCGTGCCTTTTCTTCATCTGCTTCTTCGGTTTCGGCACCGAACGGCTGGGTATTGAAGTTGAAGACGATGTAGCGAATCTCGCCACCGGGCCCGTCAACAACTTGCACCCCATCTGCATTGCGCAGATCTTCGATATCGGTGGCTGAGAGTGAACGATACGCGGCATCAATGTTGTTTTGCTCAATATCAAGCTTCATATTCGACGCATCCGCGTAGTAGCGAACATCAATGCCATCATTTTGGGCTTCGCCCAACAGTCCCTGGTAGGAATCTACCGGACTGTAGCTAATCAGCTCATTTTCCGAGAAATTGGAAATGGTGTACTGGCCAGCAAATGGTTCCGCGTCGACAACTTCTTGGTTATCGAGCACCGAGTCCGCGGAAAATACGTCTTCATCAACGATAGGACCTGCCGGGGAGTTAAGAACCCCCACCCACGTCTGGTCATTGGGCTGCTTCAGGTTGAACACCACCGTCAGGTCGTCAGGAGTGTCCACAGATTCCAAGTTGCCAAGCAGTGAAGCGGGTCCATTGGGGTCATTGATTTCAGTTTGCCGGTCGAAGGAGAACTTCACGTCGGAAGAGGTCAGCTCATTGCCATTGGCAAAGGTCAGCCCTTCTTTGAGCTTGACGGTGAATTCATTGGGAGAGGTAAATTCTCCGGACTCGGCGAGTGAGGGAACTGGCGTGGGATCTTCCGCACCGGGTTCAGATTCCATCAAGTAGCCGTAAACCTGACGCGCTACCTGGGAGGTGCCGTTGTCATAGGAAGCGGCTGGATCCAGGCGAGTGATCTTATCTGTGGTTCCAACAACGATGGCATCAGCCGAGGATTCACCGTTTGAATCACCGCCTGCACCTTCAGAGCCGGACTCTTCACCGGTGGTCGCGCATGCTGTAAGCGCGAGGCCAGTCATAAGCGCAACAGCTGGAGCTAGAATGCGTGCTCGTCGACGAGAAGCCGTCATTGAGTTTTCTCCTTGATAGGGGTCCAACATAAGAAACCTTGTGGGCTCTTCGTCGGAATGAATATGCCGTTTATCCTCAGAAACTCTGATGAAATTCCTGAGCAGAATGCTCTCGATGTGTGAGCAATCGTGTATCAAAAGCACTATTTAGGTCCACGAACTTTAAATTCACACAGTGTTAACCATAGAATAACCGGCATATATTGTGAACCAGAACACCCCCGCGCGGGTGTGGGAATACACATCACACATCGGGGTCTCTACTGGTCGTGGTTTTGTTCGGAGAAAGCTCAAGCCCCGCGGTCACAAGAGTGACGCCGCGGGGCTTGGAGTTGCTAGATGGGTAATGACCACCTATTTCAGTAAGTGATAGGAATAGTTAGGCTTTCACCGATGCAGTTGCCTCAATATTTTCTACGGTCTCGAGAGTAGCTTGCTGCTCCGTTGGGAAGCGACGAGCCACCGCCGAGAAGATGGCACCGGTGATGTTGTGCAATACTGCAGCGCACGCGCCTGGTAGCGCCGCTTCTGGGGCAAAGAACTTCGCCGACATACCGGAGGCAAGCCCGGCTGATTGCGTGCCAATCTCCACCGCCATGGTGCGGTTGTAGGACTCTGGCATCTTCAGTGCCTTGCCAGTGAGGTAGCCCAAGATGTATCCCAGTACGTTGTGCAGCAAGACTGCAGCAAAGACGATGAGTCCCATCTGGACCAAAAGGTCAACGTTGGTCGCCACGGTTGGAAAGACCACGCCACCGATACCCACGATGGAAACCCATGGCAGCACTGGAGCAATATATCCAATCCAGCGGTCGAGTAAGTAACGCAATACGAGACCACCAATGACAGGTACCAAGACGGTTTGGACCAGGCTCAAGGCCATGCCCGCGCCATCAACTTCGGTTTCTGCGCCAGCAAGCAACAGCATGAGCATTGGCGTCATGATGGGAGAAACCAGGGTTGATACCGAGGTCATTGCCACCGAAAGGGCGACGTCGCCGCGGGCTAGGTAGGTAATAACGTTTGAAGAAGTGCCACCAGGAACAGAACCAAGCATGAGCAAGCCGATGGCCAGCATCGGATTGAGCCCCAACACCTTCGCTACGGCGACTGCCGCAAGTGGCATGATGACAAATTGCGCAATGACACCAATCAAAATTGGCAGTGGACGGCGCGCAATTTCTTTAAAGTCCGGAATGGTGAGAGTTAAGCCCATACCGAACATGATCACCATCAAGAATTGGTTGATGTAATCACTCAGCGGCAAAAACGGGGCTGGAAAAATCCACGCCAGCGCGGTGCCGAGCAAAATAAACACGGGGAAAGCAGTCACAGCAATTGCCGCAGAGCGGTCCTCGCGCGCACGTTCTTTCGTGGTCATTGATGCTTGTAAAACATCGCCCTTATCAGACATTGTGAATGCTCCCAGATAAATAAAGAGTCCTGCATCCAGCAGCACATGCACGGTGGGCATGTCGCGACACAGGAGATATGATTCTTAAATTTCACCAAAGCCATTTCAGGAAGTGGCTCCTGCCCTCTGGGTGGGGGCATCGTACAGCGATAACCGCCATGGTGGTGCGGTTATCGTCTTGTGGCTTAAGAGGAATTGTAGTGTGCGCTACGAAGAAGACAAATTAAGCTATGATTCAGCACACTAATCCGGGGTCAGATGATCGCGACGCGAGCAGGGGAAATTTTGCCGGTGGCTAAAAGCGAGCACGAAATTTCCGCCACACAACCCGGGCGGCAGAATGCGGCGTCGCCAGTATTTCGCGCGAATAATTGCGCAGGCGGTACTTGTGGGGAGTCAGCGTGAGATGCAGCTTGATGGGAATTCCCAAATGCCAAGCCCACAGCCGGGTCCTTAAGCTATGGAATTCATTCGTCACCACGTGCAACACACGAGCATTGTTGACGAGGGCAAAGCAATTTTCCAGATTCTCATTGGTGCTGGTCGCCGCTGGTTCTTCCACGATGCGTTCGGGGTCGATTCCGCGCTCGGTCAGATATCTAGCCATGACTGCCGCTTCCCCATCGCCGGTGACAATCACCGGCGCATCGGGCATGCGTTTTGCCAGTTTCAGCGCTTTGTTTAAACGAGATAACAACAGCGCACCCGGGCGACCATCGGTTACCCGGGAACCTAAAACCACTATCGGATCGGCACGGTGCATGGCGCTCAGGGGCTACTCCCCCATGAGCTTGGCGCGAAGGTTGGCATCTTTTTGCTCAACTTCTTTGGCCATATTTTCTTGGTAGTCCACCATGCGCTCGACCAGTTCGGAATACTCTGCGCCCAAGATACGAATAGCTAGCAAGCCAGCGTTTTTCGCACCGCCAATGGACACGGTCGCTACGGGCACACCACTGGGCATCTGCACGATAGACAGCAAGGAATCGAGACCATCTAGGTCTTTGAGTGCGCGGGGAATACCAATGACTGGCAGCGGCGTTGCTGCGGCAACCATGCCGGGCAGGTGCGCTGCTCCGCCTGCACAGGCGATGATGGTCTTAATACCGCGAGTGTGTGCCTGCTTGGCGTAGTCCAGCATCTTTTCGGGGGTGCGGTGTGCAGAAACCACGCCCACTTCGAAGGGAACGCCAAACTCTGCCAGCACCTCAACTGCTGGTTCCACGGTTGGCCAATCAGAATCCGAGCCCATAATGAGCCCAACTAGTGGTGCAGTCATTTCTTTCCTTTATTGTTCAGACCATTGTGCGTTGACCAAAAATCCAGCAGCCAAGCGCGCATCACGACGGGTTGCTTCCACATCCTCGCCAGTGAGATTGACGTGGCCAATCTTACGGCCTGGGCGATGGCCCTTGCCGTAGAGATGAATCTTTGCCCGTGGGAAACGGCGGGTAACTTCCCGAGCACGCTCCGCCATCGGCATGGACGGATCTTCGTCTGCACCTAAGACATTGGCCATCACGGTCACGGGCGCTAACACGGAGGTATCTCCTAGCGGTTCATCCATCACTGCACGGAGATGCTGCTCAAATTGCGAAGTCACGGAACCATCTTGAGTCCAGTGCCCGGTGTTGTGCGGGCGCATGGCCAATTCATTGACCGCAATATCTTCTTCCCCGGAGGCATTGTTGAAGGCAAAAAGCTCCACCGCGAGCACACCGGTGACGCCAAGTTCGGTGGCAATCTTTTCACCGAGTCCCTCAGCACGCTGTTTCAGTTCAGCAGAAATATGTGGCGCTGGTGCGACAGCCTCGGCACAAACACCGTTGCGCTGCACGGATTCGGTCAAAGGCCACGACGCAACCTCGCCGGATGGCGTGCGCGCTACCAGAACGGAAAGCTCACGGGTAAGCGCTACTTTTTCTTCAGCCATCAATGGCACGCCACGACGGATAAGATCAGAAACCAGCGCGGTTAGTTCCGATTCATCATTCGGGAACCACACGCCCTTACCGTCATAGCCGCCCCGGCGCGCTTTCAAGCAGACCTGGCCCTTGGTCAACGTCCAAAATTCGTGGGCGTCTTGGGCAGATTCAATCGGCGCAAAGCGTGGAACTGGTGCGCCCAATTCGCTCAGGCGTTCACGCATCACGAGCTTATCTTGCGCATTAATCAATGCAGACGGCTGTGGTTGGACGTTATAGCCGGCATCGATAAGCGCGGTGAGGTGCTCATTCGGCACGTGCTCATGGTCAAAGGTAACAGCCGTGGATCCCTCGACGGCTTTGAGCAAGTCCTCGTACTTGGTGTAGTCCCCGAGTACTACGTCGGCGCATACTTGTGCGGCCGAGGCATCACGGGCTCCGGCGAGCAGCCGCAGCGATTGGCCTAATTCAATGGCAGCTGTCTGCATCATGCGAGCCAATTGGCCATCACCAATAACCGCAATCACGGGCATGCCAGCGACATGCGCGTGTGGGTTTCCTTCTGGATTTCCTGCTTGTTCACTCACGCGTTCAATACTAGCGGCAATGAAAGACAGGTCCCTACTCGGCCATAACCTGACTTGACTACAGCGTGATTCGGCAACATTTTGATGTTGCCTAGCGCCAGATCGGCGAGGCCAGTTCAGACAGTTGCTGATTAAGCAGCTTTTCGATGCGCTTGGTCTTGGGCACATCTGGAAAATGCAGCGCGCGATCGTAGCCGCGGATAGCGAGGGAGATTCCGCCGCGGCGACGACGTACGCCCACAATGTCGCGTAGCGGAATGGAATCGGTCTGCCCTTGGAAGGTAGGTGCCCGCGCGATAACGCGGTGATTGGTGACGATAAACCGTTTGCGACGCAGGCGTGTTACGGGAAGAACAAAGCGCCACAGGGAAAGCCCAGCCCAGATAGCAACCACCGCATTGCGCAGCATGACGTCAAGTCCTTGGTTGTTGACTTGCACGTCCAACCAACCAATGGCAATCCAAGAAATGCCAGTAATCAGGATTAATTCCATCACTGGCCATAGCAAAGCGCGGTACGGTGCGGTGACATCAACATGTTTGACCTCACCGTGGCCCATCTTCACTATGCTCATGGGCGTTAATCTTACTAGTTAGCGGTTATCAGGGCGAAGATGAATCACATCGCCAGCAGAAAAGTACTCCCCGCCGACGTTAATGCGGCCATCGTCGGCAATGCCTAAGACTTCGCCGTATACGTCCCCAGCTGGTGCTTCGAGGCGAACATTCATACCGATTGATGATGAAACCTTGCGGTAATCCTTCATCAATTCGGGATCGTGATTTTCCCACTGGTTGAGGCGATGATGCAGTGCTCCCAGCAAGGCGACGGTCAGTTCGGTCCGGTTGGTTTCTTGTCCTTCCAGCGCCAAGGAAGTCGCGTTATCAATTGGCAGCTGCTCCGCGGTCAGCGATACGTTGAGCCCGATTCCCAAAATCACCCGTGCTGCGGGTTCACTGCCGTTCGTGGAGCCAAAAGTACTGCCTTGGGCTGCGCCCGATGTGCCACCGATGGGTCCTGCTTCGCATAAGATTCCGCAGAGCTTTTTGCCCTGTATTTGCACATCATTGGGCCATTTCAGCTGCGCGCCGTCGACGATATCGGTCACCGCCAAGCCAGCAGCCAGCGGCAAAATCCCTAAGGAATCCAGCGTTGTCGGCAAGAACGCCACGGACTGAATGATCTGGGTTTGTGCAGGTGCGGTCCACACTCGTCCCAGCCGGCCTTTGCCTGATACCTGCTCATCGGCAAGCAGTACTTGCCTATCGCTCACGGAGTCCTTATTCATCATGTCCGTGTTAGTAGAGCCAGTTTGGACGACATGATCCACCGCGCTGTACCAGCCGGTATCTACAAGTTCCCGGCGGATTCGTGGAAGGTCGAGTTCATAATCGTCTGCGGTGCGCGTTTTCTCCATGTGTCTAAGCATACTTGGGGCGCGCAGGTATCCGGATCGAGAAACTTTCCCCAATTCTTACCCCCGTGGCGGGGGAAATTTCCCAAAACGTATCGCTGGGCACTGCCCGTATCTTAGGGTGATTTTATTGGTGTTCCGTAAAAGAAAAGGTAGCAACCACTATGAAGAAATCCATCTTCCGCTCAGCCCGCACCGGTGCTGTAGTGACCACTGCTGTCGCAGCATTGGCACTATCTGCATGTTCCTCTGATTCTTCTACAGATTCTGCCGCCGACAATGGCGAAGATTCCTCAGCATCCGACGACGCCACCACTGGTGATGGTGAGTCCGAGGAAGGCCGTGGCCCGATTACTTTTGCCATGGGCAAAAATGACACTGACAAGCTCATTCCCATCATTGATAAGTGGAATGAAGAACACCCTGATGAAGAAGTAACCCTGTCTGAGCTGGCCGGCGAAGCCGATGCCCAGCGCGAGACCTTGGTGCAGTCCTTGCAGGCCGGCAATGCTGACTACGACGTCATGGCGCTGGATGTTATCTGGACCGCTGACTTTGCTGCGAACCAGTGGCTGGCGCCCTTGGAAGGCGATTTGGAAGTAGACACCTCGGAGTTGCTTGATGCCACCGTGGAGTCCGCAACCTACAACGACACGCTTTATGCACTGCCGCAAAACACCAACGGTCAGCTGCTCTTCCGCAACACTGAGTTGGCACCAGACGAAGTTTCAACCTTCGATGAACTGGCGTCGGCGTGTGACGCACTCGAAGATGGAACCGCGTGCTTGACCACGCAGCTGAAGCAATATGAAGGCCTGACCGTAAACACCATTGGCTTTATGGAAGGTTGGGGCGGCGAGGTTCTCGATGATGACGGCAATATCACCGTTGATTCCGAGGAATCCAAGGAAGGCTTGCAGGCCTTGGTTGATGCCTACGAAGATGGCACTATCTCTCGTGATTCCACTGCAGCGACTGAGGAAGAGACCAACTTGACCTTCACCGAAGGTGATTCCGCGTTCGCGATCAACTGGCCATACATGTACACCAATGCCGAGGAATCTGAAGCAACCGCCGGCAAGGTTGAAGTACAGCCACTGGTTGGTAAAGATGGCGTGGGCGTGTCCACCTTGGGCGGATACAACAACGGCATCAACGTGAACTCCGAAAACAAGGCCACCGCGCGTGATTTCATGGAGTTCATCATCAACGAAGAAAACCAGAAGTCCTTCGCGGAAGCTTCCTTCCCACCGGTTCTGGCATCCATCTACGATGATGAGTCCCTCGTCGAAGAGTTCCCATACCTGCCTGCGCTGAAGGAATCTTTGGAGAACGCTTCTCCACGCCCAGTGTCCCCGTTCTACCCGGCTATCTCTAAGGCCATCCAGGACAACGCATACGCGGCGCTTACCGATGGCAAGTCTGTCGATGATGCAACCGCTGATATGAAGGCAGCTATCGATTCTGCGTCCTAATCCCAGATAGTGAGGGACACAGTCTCCTCTCCCCGACCACAGTCATTGCGACTTGGTTTCGGGAGAGGAGATTTTTGTGTTGGAGACAGGTATTAACTGTGCGATCCACAAAGCCGCGGCATCCCGGGGTGGTGGATGGCGCGGCTGAAATTGTGAAAATCAGGCGGGTAAGGTCATTGACCCATACGTGATTTACTTCTTAAATGGGTTCGCGGCAGTCAGGTTCTTGCGCAGCGGATCCATGGGTTTGATGATGTCGTTGGTCACGCCGGTATCAATGAGTTCAGCCAGGTACTTACCCGTCGCAGGGCCTAGGACAACGCCCCACATTCCGTGGCCACCAGCGACGAAGACGTTGCGAGACTTGGTCTCACCAATAAGAGATAGTCCGTCTGGCGTTACGGGACGTGAGCCCACCCACTCATCCTGGCGGTCATCCAGGTCCACGTCACGGAAAGCAACGCGGGAGTTGTTGACGATGGATTCGATGCGTCGTGGGATCAAGGGATCGTCTGGATCACGGAATTCCATGGTGCCGGCGATGCGGAAACGACCTTGGTAAGGAGTACAGGCGATACGTTGTTGCGGCAGGTAGACCGAGTGCTTGATGGGCTCTGGAGTAGCCACCGAGAAGGAGTAACCGCGGCCAGCCTGAACAGGAACCTTCACGCCGTGGTCGCGAACCAGGTCAGAGAGCCACGCGCCGGAGGCAACAACTACCTTATCCGCTTCCTCACGGCTGCCATCAGCATAAACAACTGCCGCCTTGGCGCCGCCTTCAACGGATTCGACGGTCTTGCCCTCAACTACTTCACCGCCACGCTCCTTGACAGCCTTAGCAATCGCTTCGACATACGGGCCGGGCTCGATAAAGCGCTGGCCTTCCAAACGGTAAACCGCCTGAATTTCATCAGACAAGATCGGCACCATGGACTGTGGGTCCTCGACGCGGTTGATCTCTACTTCTTGGCCATAACGGATGGCGCCTGCGATTTCTTTAAAGAAGCCGCGGGAATCTGGCTCCGACTGGAAACCAATAACGAAGGGCCCTTCGTGGGTCTTCGCGTCTACTCCGCCAAGTTCTAGTTCATCGAAAGCATCGAGCGCCACCTTATCGATGGGGGTGAGCTTTTCCATGGTCTTGTCCCATGCTGAATCAGAAGCATGAGCCATAAACTGTGCCAAAAATGACCACAGTCGAAGATCGACCTTAAACGGCATCGATAATGCCGCATCTGGGTCAAGCAACAAAGAAGGAGCCTGTCCCCACAGGCCACTTTCTGCCAGTGGAATGGTCTTAGCGGGTGCTAGCCAGCCGGCATTGCCCCATGATGAACCGGCCGCGACGCCCTTGCGGTCAACAACTTTGACGTCATAGCCACGTTCCTGCAAATGCCAAGCGGTAGCCAGGCCAACCATGCCTGCGCCCACGATAATCGCACGTGCCAACGTATCCTCCTCGAAAATGCGCTGAAGTATACTTTTTCGATACTCCAATAGAAATGTGAATTGTAACTCACTGAACAATTATGCAATCTAACGTCACCAGTTGACGAGTCTGGTGATCTATTTGGCTAAAAATGCGCTCTTTCGGGGTTGGTCGCAGGGCGAACAACCACATTATGACCAACCACTTACCCTCATGTAGGTGGGCAAACAAAATGCTTTTACTCTAATTTTGCCCAGCGCGGGTGATAGTGTCGTTTACTACACAACCAAGTGGCAAGACGCGCTGAGGCGAGCATGGCGTGACGGGCAACACCAGCACAGTGTCTGCCATTAAGCACGGCTTATTCAACCCAGTGCACGAGACAACAAAGGAATGACACTATTTCTGTGAAAAATTCCCGTGCCAAGCGGTACCTTCCCGCAGCGTTATTAATTGCGCCTGCGCTACTGACCTTGGCCGTCGTTATTGGCTACCCGGTTATCCGCGCCATCATGCTGTCTTTCCAGGGCAACCGCCGCCTCGACCCCGAGACCGGCACGTTTGTCGAAGGTGGGTTCGCGGGGCTCGAGAACTACCTGTACTGGACCACCAACCGCTGCATGTCTCCTACAGGCGAGGTTTCCGTATGTCCCCCAGGTGTGATTGCCACTGACTTTTGGCCAGCGGTAAAAATCACCCTATTCTTCGCCGTAACCACCGTGCTCTTAGAGACCATCTTGGGCATCATGATGGCGTTGATTATGAATGGTGATTACCGCGGTCGCGGCCTCGTACGCGCTGCCGTGCTTATCCCCTGGGCTATTCCCACCGCCGTGACTGCCAAGTTGTGGCAATTCATGTTCGCACCGCAGGGCATCGTCAACTCAGTACTCAACCAACAAATTGCCTGGACTACTGACCCGTGGGCCGCGCGGTTTGCCGTGATCATCGCTGATGTCTGGAAGACCGCGCCGTTTATGGCGCTGCTGATTTTGGCCGGTCTGCAAATGATTCCGAAAGATGTCTACGAAGCTGCCCGCATCGACGGCGCCTCGCGGTGGCAGACCTTTATCCACATCACCTTGCCGCTGGTAAAGCCTGCGCTGATGGTAGCTATCTTATTCCGTACGCTCGATGCACTGCGCATGTATGACCTGCCGGTGATTATGATTTCGAGCTCGTCTAATTCTCCGACCGCTACGATCTCGCAGCTAGTTGTCGAAGATATGCGCCAAGGAAACTTCAATTCTGCCTCGGCTATGTCCACGCTGATCTTCCTGCTTATTTTCGCAATCGCGTTCATCCTCATTAAATTCCTCGGCGCCGATATCGCAGGCGGCACAGGAATGGATAAACCGAAAAGACATAAAAAGCATGACACAGACCGTGACCAACCCACTGAGCCATCGCCGAGTCCGGTTCCAGCCGCAGTAGGACACGGCTCGGCAGCGACGGAGCCTAGCGCGGAGAGTGATCGCTGATGAAACAATCCAAGATTTCACAAATCGGCCACTACGCCGGCATCATCTTCATCATGTTTTGGGGCCTCGCCCCGTTTTATTGGATGGTCGTTACCGCACTGCGCGATTCCGACCACACCTTTGACACCACACCGTGGCCCACGCATATCACCTTAGATAACTTCAAGGACGCGCTGGCCACAGATAAAGGCAATGATTTTCTCGGCGCGATTGGCAACTCCCTTCTCATCTCGCTATTAACCACGGCACTAGCGGTTGCGATCGGCGTATTTACTGCCTACGTTCTAGCGCGCATGGATTTTCCGGGCAAAGGTATCGTCACCGGCGTCATCTTGGCAGCTTCCATGTTCCCCGGCATCGCGCTGGTCACCCCACTTTTCCAGCTCTTTGGTGATTTAGGCTGGATTGGCACCTACCGCGCGATGATCATTCCTAATATTTCCTTCGCCCTGCCCTTGACGATTTACACGCTGGTGAGCTTTTTTAGACAGCTTCCATGGGAATTAGAAGAAGCAGCCCGCGTCGACGGCGCGACCAAAGCCCAGGCCTTCCGTCTAATCTTGTTGCCACTGGCAGCGCCAGCGCTATTTACCACCGCGATTATTGCGTTTATCACCACGTGGAATGAGTTCATGCTCGCCCGCCAGCTCTCCACCACGGATACGGAACCGGTCACTGTCGCTATCGCACGCTTTTCCGGCCCTTCTGCGTTTGAATACCCTTATGCCGCGACCATGGCGGCTGGCGCGTTGGTGACCATTCCGCTTATCATCATGGTCCTGGTCTTCCAGCACCGCATTGTTGCCGGGCTAACTGCCGGTGGCGTAAAGGGCTAAAGGTAGCAGCTAATAATGTCTGGCAAGTACCACCCACAACAGGCGAACCTTTTATGGGATACCGCCCTCGGCTTCGTCGGTTTCATCACCGCTCTAGCCCTATTGCAGGCAATCTTGAACGTCTTTGCGGAAGAGCCCGCTATCTGGCCCGGTTTTGTGGCCGCCGGGTTCGTCTTTGGCACGTGGATGATCTATCGCGGTAAGAAGAAATATTTTCAGCACAACTACCCAGAAGATACTGATAACTTATGACGCACACTGAACTTTCTACACAAAGTCACGTTCCGCGCCCCTGGTATGAAAATGCTGTGTTCTACCAAATCCTGGTTGGGGTCTTCAATGACACCGCGGGCGAAGGCATTGGCACCTTAAAAGGCGTGGAAGAAAAGCTCGATTACTTGCAATGGTTGGGCATCGACTGTTTGTGGCTCTCGCCGTTTTATGCCTCGCCGCTGCGCGATGATGGCTACGATATCTCCGACTACCTAACGGTGCACCCTGAATACGGCACCATGGAAGACTTCGAAGATCTCATTGCTGCCGTGCATGCGCGCGGCATGAAGCTCATTACGGATCTCGCTTTAAACCACACTTCCATGGATCATTACTGGTTCCAGGAATCTCGCAAAAATCCCGAAGGTCCTTACGGAGATTATTACGTGTGGGGCGATGATCCAGACCGCTATCCAGATATTCGCATCATCTTCACCGATGTGGAATCAAGTAATTGGAGCTTTGATGAGGTGCGCGGGCAGTACTACTTCCACCGCTTCTACAAAGAACAACCAGATTTAAACTATGACAATCCGGCGGTGCACGAAGAAGTCCTCTCCCTGGTTGATTTTTGGATGGGCAAGGGTTTAGACGGCTTTCGCCTCGATGCCATTCCTTATTTATATGAGCGTGATGACACCGGAGGAGAAAGTATTCCGGAGACTATCGAATTCATCGAAAAGCTGCGTGTGTACATGGACGAGCACTACCCAGATGCCTTTATGGTGGCCGAAGCCAATCAACCGCCCGCGGAGACGCGCGAGTATTTTGGCGACGGCAACCGTATGCACATGGTGTTTAATTTCCCGCTGATGCCGCGGTTATATCAAGCCATCGCTACCAGCCAGGCCAGCCCCATCGAAGAGATCATGCCTGAGCTGCTGCACCTGCCACCTGGCACGCAATGGGGCAATTTCCTGCGCAACCATGATGAGCTGACCTTGGAGATGGTCTCGGAATTTGAACGCGACCTGTTGTATTCGGCGTTCCTGCCCCATGATTCCATGCGCGCACACCTGGGCATCGCTAGGCGCTTGGCACCGTTGATGGACAATGACCGCGCCAAAATTGAGCTCATGTTTGCCCTCATGTTCGGGCTTCCCGGCGCACCCTTTGTCTACTACGGCGAAGAAATCGGCATGCAAGATGATCCGTCGCTGCAGGACCGCGACGCGGTGCGCACCCCGATGCAATGGGAGCCCGGACCCGGTGCTGGATTTACCACCTCTGAAACTCCCAAGCGTCCGATTGTCGGCGGCTTCGGGCTATCGGTGGCAGAGCAGCGCCACGACCCTGATTCACTTTTGCGATTTGTGCGTTCGCTGATTGCGGCGCGCAAGGCTCATCCGGAAATCGGCATCGGCAATTATGAATCTATTGCTGTTACCGAGCCTTCTTTGCTTGCTATTTTGCGCACGCTCAAGGAAGAAGACCGCGTGATTGCCTCGGACCCGCTAGGCTCTGCACCCCTGGTGTGCTTGTATAACTTTGCGCCGTACCCCATTGACATACCGAAACAGGCGCTGACGCCTTTGGGTGGCGTGGGGCACGTAGAAATTGGATCTGAGCATGGGGTTTCCGAAGTTCGTGCCGGGGATGCGATTCCGGCCTTCGGCTATCTGTGGCTCTCTGCCTTATATTCTGCGTAATCCGCCCACTATTTACTCTCATTCCCGCTTTACATGCGCAAGCTTTCATTAGTCTTGGGCAGGAAAATATGAGTGATCCTCGACAAAACACGAGGGAATTCTCATCTTTTTTCTGCCGACAGCAACACCATGACCTGCATACTTTAGTTTTGTGATAGAAATCACCGGGGTTCAATGGTGGAAGTTAGCGGGAATAGAGTCTAGGATTTCGAAACATGACCATTTCCTCACCTTTCACGGATCTAGACAGCTTGGAAGACGACAACACCACCGCAGGCAAACTTGCCGAATTAAAGCGTCGCCGCGCTGAAGCGACCTTGCCCATGGGTGAGACTGCGGTTGAGAAGGTGCACGCCCAAGACCGACTCACCGCGCGCGAGCGCTTAGACTACTTGCTTGATGAAGGTTCCTTCGTGGAAACCGACATGCTAGCCAAGCACCGCACGACCGACTTTGGCATGTCCAAAAAGAAGGTTGTCACCGACGGCATTGTGACCGGCTGGGGCACCATCGACGGACGCGAAGTCTGCATCTTCTCCCAGGACGGCACTGTCTTCGGCGGCGCACTGGGTGAAGTTTACGGCGAAAAGATGATCAAGATTATGGAGCTGGCTGTTACCACCGGCCGCCCTTTGATTGGTCTTTATGAAGGCGCTGGCGCCCGCATCCAGGAAGGCTCCGTCTCCCTGGACTGGATCGCTCAAACCTTCTACCAAAACATCAAGGCCTCCGGCGTAGTCCCACAGATCTCTGTCATCATGGGCGCCTGCGCAGGTGGTAACGCTTACTCCCCTGCCCTGACCGACTTCGTTGTCATGGTGGAAGAAAAGTCCAAGATGTTCGTCACCGGCCCAGACGTCATCAAGACCGTCACCGGCGAAGAAGTCACCCAGGAACAACTCGGTGGCGCATCAGCCCACATGACCAATGCTGGCAACAGCCACTACACCGCAGCCAGCGATGAAGAGGCGTTGGACTGGGTTCACGACTTGGTCGCTTACCTTCCTTCCAATAACCGCCACCAGGCACCTATTGAAGACACCGACTTCGAGGATGAGATCACCGCTGATGACCTCAAGTTGGATGAGATCATTCCGGATTCTCCGACCCAGCCTTATGATGTACGCGAAGTTATCGAGTCCTTGACCGATGACGGCGAGTACATGGAAATCCAGGCCGAGCGCGCAGAAAACGTCGTCGTTGCCTTTGGCCGCATCGAAGGCCAAACCGTCGGCTTTGTCGCCAACCAGCCCACCGTCTTTGCCGGCTGCTTGGACATTGACTCCTCTGAAAAGGCCGCACGCTTCATCCGCACCTGCGACTCTTTCAACATCCCACTGGTTCTGCTCGTCGACGTACCAGGCTTCCTGCCAGGTATTGACCAGGAGCACAACGGCATTCTGCGCCGCGGCGCGAAGCTGCTCTACGCCTACGGCGAAGCAACCGTTCCAAAGATCACTGTGACCATGCGCAAGGCTTATGGCGGAGCATACTGCGTGATGGGCTCCAAGGGCCTTGGCGCTGATGTGAACTTGGCATGGCCTACCGCTCAGATCGCTGTCATGGGTGCTTCCGGCGCGGTTGGATTTATCTACCGCAAGGAACTCAAGCAGGCTCACGAGAAGGGCTTGGACGTCAACGAGTTGGCGAAGTCCTTCGAGCGCGAGTACGAAGACCACATGCTCAACCCGTACAAGGCTGCTGAGCGTGGCTTGATTGACGCTGTCATCTTGCCTTCTGAAACCCGTCAGATGGTGGCACGCAACCTGCGCCTGTACGCAGATAAGAATGTTGCACGCCCAGCACGCAAGCACGGCAACATCCCGCTGTAGAAAGTTGCACCCCGAATCTCGTTATATCCACCGCTTCGCCACTGACCGACATGGTCACGCCAATGGCTGAATGCGGCTGGCTATGTCGAAGACTGTTCGGGGTTGTAAACTAGCTGTTTATGACTAATAAACCGGATCTGAAAACGACAGCCGGCAAGATCGAAGACTTAGATCGTCGTCTCACCGAATCGGTGCAGCCATTGGGTGGGGACGCAGTTGATGCAGGTACTGACGCAGGCCAGCTGACTGCCCGGACAAGAATTGATGCTTTGCTCGATGCCGGTTCCTTTGTAGAAACCGACGCCTTAGCACGCCACCGCTCCGTGGACTTTGACCGTGAGCACAATAAGCCTTTAACCGATGGCGTTGTGACCGGTTTTGGCACCGTGGACGGACGCAAAGTGTGCGTATTTAGCCAAGATGAATCTATCTTCGAGGGCACCCTCGGGGAAGTCTATGGCGAAAAGATCATCAAAATCTACGATCTTGCGCTCAAGACAGGCGTTCCTATCGTCGGCATTCATGCTTCCGCTGGGCCACGCGTTCAAGAAGGCATTGTCACCTTAGGTATGTACGGCCGCATCATGGCTCGCGCCACCCAGGCGTCGGGCTTGATTCCACAGGTCTCCGTTGTCGTTGGAGATACCGAAGGCATGGCCTCCTTCTTGCCCGGCTGGTCCGATATCATCGTCATGACCTCCCAGGCTGCTTTGCACCAGGCACGCCCCAGTGTTGTTAGCCAGGTCTTTGGTGAGGAGTCCACCGCTGCGGAACTCGGCGGTGCGGAGGTACATTCTGACAATGGCACCACGCACCTTGTCGCAGAAAGCGACGAGGTCGCCCTAGGTCTTGCTCGCGATGTGCTCAGCTACCTGCCGGTTAATAACCGGGCGGAAGCACCACGTACCGAAGCCGACATTATGGCTGGCTCCATTGCCGAAAATGTTAACGATGAGGATAAAAAACTGCTGAGCGTCATCCCGGATGAGGCGGCAGCAGCGTATGACATGCGCGATGTTGTAGACAATGTCGTGGATGCTCAAACCTTCTTTGAACTCAACGGCAGCTTTGCGGACAACGTGCTTACCGGTTTTGCACGTATTGAAGGCCGTAGCGTGGGCATTGTTGCTAACCAACCTTTGGCTAATGCCGGCGCGCTGGATTCGGCAGCCGCAGAAAAGGCCGCGCGTTTCATCCGCACCTGCGATGCCTTTAATACGCCAGTTGTTACTTTCGTTGACTCCCCCGGTTTTATTCCTTCCCCAGAGGAAGAAAAGGCTGGCTTGGTTCGTCGTGCAACCAAACTGGCTTATGCCTACGCGGAAGCTAGCGTCGGCAAGATTACGGTTATCACCCGCAAGGCTTTGGGTCCTGCTTACGTTTTCATGGGATCGAAAGACTTAGGCGCAGATCTGGCGTATGGCTGGCCTACCGCGGAGATTGCCGTTGCGCAGACCTCGCAGGCTGCCGAGGCTATCTACGGCGCGGACGCTACTGATGAGCACAAGGACGCGCTGGAAGAGAAGTTCATGGGTCCCTACCAGGCGGCAGAACGCGGCATGGTGGATGCGGTTATCTCCCCGGATACCACCCGCGGACATCTCATTGAGGGACTGCGCCTGTTGGAACGCAAGGTTGTTCCTGCAGCGATGAAAAAGCACGGCAATATCACGTTCTAACCCGCACGTACCCAGCGGCATCGATAAGCTTGATGCTTGTTGCCGCCGACGCACCAGTTACACCAAAGGAAGAGAAGACATGACCACTTCAACTGTTACTGACTCCGCCGACAAGGCCACCTCAGCACCACTGTTTCGCGTGGTCAAGGGGAACCCTTCCGCCAGTGAAATCGCCGCTCTTACCGCGGTCTTTGCGCAACTGTCCAACCAGGCACGCCGCGAAGCTGCTGGTGCTGGTGTGTCCAAGCACGGTGAGCGCAATCTGTGGGGACGCCCCGAAGACCGCTATAACGCGCGGTTGCAGTTCAATCCTGCGGCATTCCAAAACGTACGCTTTTACTAGGTCATTACCTGTTTCAGGTACCAGCAAAGCGGTGCTGAGCAGCTAGTTTGGCCGACAATGCGGTGGCGCACACGATCTCTCATCGGTGTGCACCACCGCTGCTTTTTATGCTTGCTGCTCCAAGGTGATCTAGAATTCCCCGCATGCAAATTATTCTCGCTTCTCAATCACCTTCGCGCGCTTCTATTCTGCGCGGCGCTGGTGTTGAGCCGATTCTGCGCCCCGCGCACGTTGATGAAGCAGCGCTCATCGAATCCCTCGGCGATGCCGCTCCAGCTGAGATCGTGTCCCAGCTTGCCGTAGCCAAGGCACAAAAGATTGCCCCAGATTTTCCCAACGATGTTGTCATCGGTGGCGATTCCATGCTGCTTTTAGACGGCGCACTGCAGGGCAAGCCACATACTGTCGAAGCCACCATTGACCGCTGGGAGCAACAAGCCGGCAAGACGGCTGAGCTTCTCACCGGACATTGCGTCATCTGGGGTGACCAGGTGCATGTAGAGACCTCGCGGACTACCGTGCGCTTCGCGCAAGCCACCATGGCTGATATCCGCGCTTATGCCAACACCGGGGAGCCCTTGGCGTGCGCCGGTGCCTTTACCTTAGAAGCAATCGGCGGCTGGTTTATTGATCGCATCGAAGGCGACCCCTCCTCCGTCATTGGGCTTTCGTTACCGGTTGTCCGTCGCGGGCTGTATTCCTTTGGCCTTTCTGTCAGCCAATTTTGGGAAAAGCCAGACGTTCCAGCAGAGGAAAACACCGCAGCAGCCCTGACTGTGAGATGAGTCCTGCCACGAACTAGATCTCCCAGGTAGATTGGTGGGCATGGAAATTAATGACATGCTTGCACCACCGCCCGTAAAGCTTCCTGAGGATCCCGCTCAAACGCAGGCCAAGGATTACACCCCGCGCGAACTAGCAGCGAAATACCCCGCTAGCCCATATGCTTGGGCTGTGCTGGCTGAAGAAGAGCTCGAGCAGGCACTAACTCCTGGTTCCGAGCCAGCTTCTTTTATTACCGCTTATGCCTATGCGCGTACCGGCTACCACCGTGGCTTGGATCGCCTGCGTGGCAACGGTTGGAAGGGCTGGGGCCCGGTTCCTTATAGCCATGACCCAAACCAAGGCGTCCTGCGTGCTATCGCCGCGTTGGGCCACGCAGCGCAGGCCATTGGAGAGGACGAGGAATATGACCGTCTTCGACAGATGCTTTCCGATGCCGACCCGAAGTCTGTAGCCACTCTTCTAGATAAAGAAGATAAGTAGCTTAATTACCTGCTAGCCTGCACTTTTTAGCTTTTCGCCATGTAAAGTGCAGGCTTTTTCATTAGTGTGGCTCATATGGCTACTCAAGAAAACGCACTTTCACTCCCAGATATTGGTTTTGGCACCGTGCACTTAGATGGTGCAGCCGGCGTTGAGGCAATGACCTCTGCCATTCAGACCGGTTACCGGTTAATTGATACCGCCTACAATTATGAAAATGAAGGCGCCGTCGGCGTTGCACTGCGTGAATCCGGTGTGCCGCGCGAGGAGCTCATCGTCACCAGCAAGCTGCCCGGTCGCTTCCACGAATTCGACAAGGCCGGCCCACGCATTGAAGAAAGCCTCTACCGCTTGAGCGTGGATTACCTCGATCTGCTGCTGATTCACTGGCCTAACCCCAGCAAGGATTTGTATGTCGAGGCCTGGCAAGCACTTATCGATGCCCGCGATCGCGGCTTGGTGCGCCACATTGGTGTGTCCAACTTCTTGCCCGAGCACATCGAGCGCCTAGAAAAAGAAACTGGCGAGCTGCCTGTCGTTAATCAAATTGAACTTCACCCCTACTTCCCGCAGGTAGAGAAGGTCGAATGGCACGATGCCCGCGGCATTAAGACCGAGGCATGGAGCCCCCTGAGCAATGGCCGGGGTTTGGTAGAAGAACAAGTCCTAGTGGATATCGGCAACAACCACGGCGTCGGCGCCGGCGAAGTTGCCCTAGCCTGGCACCACTCGCGCGGCATCATTCCGATTCCACGCTCCACCAACCCACAGCGCCAAAAGTCTAACCTCGAGGCAGTCAAGCTCACGCTGTCTGCGGAAGAAATTAGCGCGATTAATGATCTCGGCCGCCCCGATGGCCGCATCAAGGATCAAGACCCAGCGGTCTACGAGGAATTTTAAAACCTCACACCGCTTAAGATAATGAAAAGTGGTGCCCCACCGCATCGGCCGGGCACCACTTTTCCATGTGTTCTTGTAGTTATTTACTCCGGCCACTTATTCTCGCGAATAACTTCCACGAAGTCCCCACGTTCAAAACCAGGCACGAAGTGCTCTAAAACATCGGCTTTCACATTGCCGAAGGTTGTTTCCGGACGGTCTTTAATGCCGTTGGTAAATGCTTCGAGGATCCGGTTCTTAAAGTCTGGGCGTGGGTGCGCCTTCACAATTTCCGCGCGCTGTTCCTCCGAGATGGTGTCATACCCAATGCCCAGAACATCATGTTCAACCCCACGGGTCACCAGCGCGATTTCTGCTGCCATGTGCAGTGGGATTTCCGGGGTGGTGTGCAAAGCAATGGCATTCCACACGGTCTCAGCATCATCATCGGTCACCCCGTGGGAGAGCAGGAAGCGGCGAGCTTCATCTGCACCGTCAATTTCAAAGCGCTGGTCCTTGCGGCGGTATTTATCGGTCAGTCCCAAGTCATGGAACATGGCACCGACGTACAACAGTTCAGGGTCGTAGGCAATGCCGTCTTGTTCCCCGCGTAATGCACCAAAGATATAGACGCGACGCGAGTGATCATAAATGAGCTCAGAAGCGAACTCGCGAACAAGTTCTGTTGCTTCCTGCGCTAGTTTGGAATCAGGGATGGTAATTCCGGAGATTGTTTCTGCCATGACTTACTCCTTGAATGAATTCGAGGTCTATCGATAGTGAATTTCACGATCACCCTCCACTATCGCAAAGTGCACTAGACTCAGGCCATGTCTTTTAGGCCATATAAACCACATTATGGGACACGGCAGCAGGCTCATGCGGTCAACTCCGTGGGAGAAATGGCATAGCGCGATGACCAGAAAAGTTGGTTTCCTCATTTTCCCGGGCGTTACCTTGATGGATGTATCCGGCCCAGCGGAAGTGCTCAGCCGCGCACCAGGCTATGACATCGTGCGCTTTTCGCCCCAAGGTGGCACGGTCGAGACATCCAGCGGGTTTGCCATCGCCGAGACCGCACAGCCATCGCTTGTCGATGCCGCTTCGCTCGACACGCTTATCATCCCCGGCGCCGATCTCCTACCGGATCAGCCGTGGCCCGATGGGTTGCTAGATACCGCGCAGTTTTTAATATCGAATATGCCGGGCACTCACCGCATCGCCAGTGTGTGCACTGGCGCCTTTGTTCTCGCTGAACTGGGCCTTTTGGACGGCAGGCAAGCGACTACCCATTGGCGCAATACCCGGGAGCTGGCCAAGCGTTATCCCAAGATTAAGGTTGACCACGATACTTTGCATGTCCACGACGGCCGCTTTATCACCTCCGCCGGCATTACCGCGGGGATTGACCTGGCGCTATCGCTGGTCGAAGAAGACCACGGCGCTGCCACCGCTCGCACTATCGCGCAGGACATGGTGGTCTTTATGCAGCGCCCCGGCGGGCAATCACAATTTGTCAGCCACGACATCCCGACGACAGTGAACAATTCGATTGTCAGAAAAGCAATGGACATCTTCAATGCCGATCCACAGGGCCATCATTCTTTGGCCTCATTAGCTAACAGCGTCGCGGTCAGCCCGCGGCATTTAGGCCGACTCTTCCAGCAAGAGATGGGAATGTCGCCCGGACGATGGATTGAAAAGATGCGTCTGTACACGGCCCAAGAGCTGATCCTTGAGGGCTACAGCATCACCGCGGCAGCGCGGCATTCCGGATTCGGCAATGATGAAAATCTGCGCCGTTCTTTTGAACGCCGGATTCACATGTCACCCACGGAATACCGCGCGCGGTTTGGCACCACATTTCCCGAAAACTAATAGCTACTAGTCCTTAGACAGTAACCACAATGTGGATTTATGAAAACTACAAATCCACGTTGAACGGCCTGCAAAAGCCACATTTGACCACGGGTTTCGCGCGCCGCCTGCAGCAATGAGTGAATTTATAATCGGAAGCATACAGAAGTATCCGGAAATATAAATAGTCCTTATTTTTGCCCCAAAATCTCTAATCGCCTACCCTGGGACGAGTGCCTGCGCAGGTATTTCCGATGCACAAGGTTAACGGAGGTTTTATGGCAAATATTGCCAAGTCTCGTATAAGAGATGCTTCTGAAGATCCGAAAGACACTGACTCTTCAGATGAACACAAGCATTCCACTGTCAATAAGCCCGTCTTTTTCACTGCTGCTGGTTTGATCACCGCCTTCGTCCTCTGGGCATGGATAGCACCAGGACAAGCCGAGACCGTCATTTTTGGGTCCATGGATTGGATCGCCGCAAATCTCGGCTGGTATTACATTCTCACCGCGGGGATTATCGTTCTCTTCGTCGTCGTTATCGCACTGACACGAGTAGGCAATACCCGTTTAGGTCCGGACCATTCTCGACCGAAATACCGGTTGTTTACGTGGGCTTCCATGTTGTTCGCCGCCGGCATTGGCGTCGACCTGATGTTTTTCTCCATTGCTGGGCCAGCAACAAACTATCTCACCCCGCCTGAAGGAACCCCACTTTCGGACGAAGCCGCACGCATGGCTCCAATTTGGACCATGTTCCACTACGGCATTCCAGGCTGGGCAATGTACGCACTCATGGGCACCGCCCTTGGTCTTTTTGCGTACCGCTACCACTTACCGCTGAGTATTCGCTCAGCCCTAGCTCCCATCTTCGGCAAGCGCATCCACGGAGGCGCTGGAAATGCCGTCGACATCACCGCAACGTTGGGCACGATTTTCGGCATCGCCACCTCACTCGGTATCGGTGTTGTATTCCTCAACTACGGACTCTCGGAGCTGTTCGGGCTTCCAACCAACGCGGCAGTGCAGGTCGCGCTGATCGCGCTGTCAGTATTAATCACCATCTTCTCCACGGTCTCCGGTGTTGATAAGGGCATTCGGCGTTTATCCGAGCTCAACGTACTTCTCGCCCTCGGCCTGCTGTTATGGATTTTGGTCACCGGGAAAACCGCCGAACTACTCGGACAACTGGTACAAAATATTGGCGACTTCTTTAGCCGCTTCCCTGGCATGCTGCTCAATAACTTCGCCTACACCGAAGGTGCCGCCGACTACCCCGCTGATCAGTGGTTGGGTGACTGGACGCTGTTCTTCTGGGCATGGTGGATGGCCTGGGCTCCCTTTGTGGGCCTCTTCCTCGCACGTATTTCTCGGGGACGAACCCTGCGTGAATTTATCTTCGGTGTGCTGATCATTCCGTTTGGATTCATCTTGCTGTTCGTGTCCATCTTCGGCAATGCTGCGCTGTCCTTCTTCCGCGCGGGCGATGACGCCTTCCTCCAAGAAGCTGTTGAGCTACCTGAATCAGGATTTTTCAATCTGCTCTCGCAATACCCCGGCGGCACCGTGCTCATTGCGGTTGCAGTATTTGTGGGCATGCTCTTTTACATCACCTCCGCTGACTCCGGTTCCCTGGTCATGGCGAATATGACCTCCAAGGCCTCACTACATGACTCTGATGGTGCACCGTGGCTACGCATTGTCTGGGCTGTTATCACCGGTGCGTTGACGCTGGTCATGCTCTTTATCGACGGCGTGTACACGCTCCAGGCGGCCGCGGTATTGATCGGCCTGCCATTCTCGGTCGTGATGTATCTGCTCATGGCGAGTGTCCTGAAGGCGCTTCGAGCCGAGTCTCGCAGTTTGGACTCCAGGCTCTACTCGGTGGCCCGAGCATCGCGTGGCACGACCACCGGCTCCGGGCAGCCTCCGTGGAAGGAACGATTAGCTGGCCGCATGGCGTTCCCGGGGCCAGAACAGGCTCGGAAATTCGTCGAAGAAGTTGGTATTCCTGCGGTGTCCACCGTTGCCTTTGAGCTTCGGGAACTCGGAACGGATGTTTACCTATCCCAAGGTGAATCTGCCGAAGACGGCATGCCGTTTGTTGATGCCACGATTAAGTTCCCTGAACAAGAAGAATTCAAATACCAACTCTCCCCCGTCATGCACGCCACTCCGTCGTGGGCGCCGAAGGATAACGAAGGCACTGAAGGCAACGAGAACTACTACACGGTTGAAGTCTTTACTGCGCGAGGCACGCGCGGCATCAACGTGATGGGGCTGACGAAGGAGCAAGTTATCGAGGATGTTGTCAGCACCTATGAGACACACCTGACCTACATGGCAATGGGCGGTACTGCAGGAACGTCTTTTACTGGTGTGGAAACGACCGCGCCCACTGAGTGGGATGGAACCGGTAGCGTCGATACCGATATAACCGACAGTGAATCGAACTCAAACTAAGAAAGCGAGTACTTAAAATGGCTCACACTCAGCATTTCATCAACGGTGAATGGGTTGACTCCATCTCTGGAGCAACGCGCACCATCGTCTGCCCTGCCAACGGTGAGGTCGTGGCGGAAGTAGCCGAAGGTGGCAAAGAGGATGCGGAAAAGGCGATCCTCGCTGCCCGCGAAGCCTTCGAATCTGGAGTCTGGTCCAGCGTTCCTGCGTCCCAACGCGGTGATTTCCTCATCAAAGTTGCCGAAGAGATCGAGCGCCGAAAGGATGAGTTCGCTCGCGCGGAGTCGCTGGATACCGGCAAGCGCCTGGTTGAATCTGAAGGCGATATGGACGATATTGCCGGTTGTTTCCGCTACTACGGAAAAATCGCTGATTCCAACCCGGGTCGTTTGGTCGATGCCGGTGACCCAGCCGTGGTCTCCCGCGTCGTCTATGAGCCAATGGGTGTCTGCGGCATGATCACGCCGTGGAACTTCCCTCTGCTGCAGGCTTCCTGGAAGATTGCGCCAGCACTTGCCACAGGCAATTCTTTTGTTATTAAGCCATCGGAGCTCACGCCTTCTACCACCCTGCTTCTGGCTGATGTCCTTGATTCTTTGGGATTGCCAGCAGGTGTCGCAAACGTCGTCATGGGCGACGGCGCCAACGTTGGCGCTCTCTTGTCCTCCCACCCAGAAATCGATCTGATTTCGTTTACCGGCGGTTTGGCTACCGGCCAAAAGATTGCAGAATCTGCAGCCAAGGGCGTTAAGAAGGTTGCTCTCGAACTCGGCGGCAAGAATCCCAATATTGTCTTCGCGGATGCTGACTTCGACGCAGCCGTCGATAATGCGCTCAACGCAGGTTTCTTAGACTCCGGCCTTGTCTGCTCTGCGGGTGCTCGCTTGATCGTTGAAGAAACAATCGCTGAAGACTTCGTCGATGAGCTCGTTCGTCGCGCCGAAGGCATCGTCATGGGTGGACCATTTGATGAAGCTGCAGAGACTGGTCCTCTCATCTCCGAGGAGCACCGCGACAAGATCACCTCTTATGTTGAGCGCGGGATCGAAGCTGGCGGACGTCTTCGTTGCGGTGGCCACTGGGGAGAAGGCGACCTGGCCAAGGGAATCTTCTACGCTCCGACTGTCATTGACCAAGTCTCCTCCGATAACCCTGCAGTGCAGGAAGAAGGGTTCGGCCCAGTCATTACCGTGGAAACCTTTAAGGACGAGGCTGAGGCCATCGCTTTGGGCAATGACACTGAATACGGTCTTGCGGGTGGCGTGTGGTCCTCTGACCAGGGCAAGGCGCACCGCGTTTCGTCCAAGCTGCGCCACGGCACCATTTGGATTAATGACTACCACCCCTACATCCCACAGGCGGAATGGGGCGGATTCAAGATGTCGGGCATCGGCCGCGAGCTCGGCCCATCGGGTCTAGAGGAGTACCAGCAGGCCAAGCACATCTACCAAAACACTGAGCCAGCAGTTACTGGTTGGTTCCCTAATAAGACCACCAACAAGTAACCGCGCTAAAAAAATAATAGAAAAGGAGGCCTTCATGGCTGATCAGAAGGAATACGACTACATCATCGTTGGTGGTGGATCCAGTGGCTCTGCATTAGCTGCTCGTCTAAGCGAGAACCCAGATGTGACTGTTGCCCTTATTGAGGCAGGTCCGCATGACTCCAAGCATGATGAAGTACTCACGCTTAATCGTTGGCCAGAATTGCTCGAATCTGGACTCGACTGGGACTACCCCATCGAAAAGCAGGAAAATGGCAACTCTTTCATGCGCCACTCCCGCGCCAAGGTGCTCGGCGGCTGTTCCTCGCACAACTCATGCATTGCTTTTCACACCCCGGCAGAAGATGTCGATTTGTGGGAGAAGCTTGGGGCAACCGGGTGGAACCGCGACACCGTCCTTCCCCTGATCAAGAAGCTGGAGACCAATGACCATGAAGGTGACCAGAATGGTCACGATGGTCCGGTCAACATTATGACGGTTCCAGCAACTGACCCTGTTGGTGTTGCTGTGCTGGATGCCTGCGAAGAAGTTGGAATTCCACGTAAGAACTTCAATATGGGAGAAACCGTCAAACACGGCGCAAACTTCTTCCAGATCAACTCCAAGCAGGACGGCACCCGTTCTTCGTCCTCGGTGTCTTATCTGCATCCCATCGAAGGCCGTGAAAACCTCGATATCCTGACCGATATGTGGGTCTCCCGCATTGTCTTTGACGATGAGAACAACGCGACCGGCGTTGAATACCAGCGTGACGTTTTCGGCCGCCGCGCGGTACTTAACGCCAAGCGCGAAGTGATCCTGTCCGCAGGTGCTATCAATACTCCGCAGCTGCTCATGCTCTCAGGGATTGGCCCAGCGGAGCACCTCAAAGAGGTTGGCATCGATGTACGCGTTGACTCTCCTGGTGTTGGATCGAACTTGCAGGACCACCCGGAAGCAGTGATCAACTTTGAAACCACGGTTGATATGGTTTCTGACTCCACGCAGTGGTGGGAAATCGGAATCTTTACCCAAATCGATGACAACACCGATTTGCCCGATTTGATGATGCACTATGGTTCAGTGCCATTTGATATGCATACCGTGCGTCAGGGCTACCCAACCGCAGAGAATTCTTTCGCGTTAACTCCGAATGTCACGCACGCGCGCTCACGCGGTACCGTGCGTCTTCGCTCCAATGACTTCCGCGATAAGCCTGCCGTGGATCCTCGCTACTTTACTGACGAGGAAGGCTACGACATGCGTATTGCGGTCGCAGGCATCAAGCTAGCGCGCAAGATTGCTTCCCAGCCTGCTTTGGCCGATGTCGTCAAGCGTGAGCTCTCCCCTGGCCCAGAGGTCCAAACTGATGAGGAAATCGCTGATTACGTCGCCAAGACCCATAACACGGTCTACCACCCAGCTGGTTCATGCCGCATGGGATCCGCTGACGATGACATGTCCCCGCTCGATCCCGAATTGCGCGTCAAGGGCGTCAACCGCCTGCGCGTGGCAGATGCCTCAGTAATGCCACAGCTGACCGCGGTCAACCCGAATATCACCTGCATGATGATCGGTGAACGCGCAGCCCAGCTGGTCGCTGAAGGATAATCACTCGCCCCGCCCGCTGAAGTCATCGTGGCTTGAGCGGGCTGGATTTTCTTAAGAAGCTACATCTCCGAGAGCTAATGCAGCGTGCTTTTCTTCTACTCGCGAGATAGCAATGGCAGCAATCTTCTCCTGAATGCCCATGTCGAGCTCGGAGGTAAAGCCGACGCAGGAGCAGTTGATCTCGCCTAAGACGTAGGTGTCATTGCCTGCGTCGTCATCGGCAAGCATAAAATCTGCCGTCCACACCAGCGGAATATTGTCCCCGCCCAGTTTTTCTGCAATCTCTGGGCGTGCAGCGGCGAACATCTCCACCAGCTCGGGCCAAGCCTGCGGGGTGTCATAGCTGTAATGCGCGCCTGAAAATAAGGTCGCGGAGAAATTATCCGCACCTTCAGCGGGCTTTTTATGCACCACAAACACTGGCTCGGGCCCCACTAGGAGGATGCGAATTTCCCCTTCGATGATGCGGGGTATAAAGCGCATATCCACTAGCATGCCGTTATCGCCGATAATGTAGCGGTCGCAAAAGTCCATGAATTCGCCCAATTGGCGAATCTCGGTGTGATTGTCCACTGCCTCAGTACACTTCAGCTCGGTATCCAGCGGCAGCGGCGTGCCTGGCGTAATCGATGCTGCGAGTTCTTTGTCTTCAATCTGTACTCGCCAAATGCCTGAGCCGGTAGAACCACGGTTTTGTTTAAGCACCCGTTCCCCATAGGACAAGGACGTGGGAAAAGCCTGGTGAAAGCTCTCCACGTCGTAGTAAGCAGCGGTATCGGACGGCACGAGGTCAGTATCTTTGAGCTTGACCAAAGCATCTTTCGCGCCGTAGGCCATCATCTCTTCCGGGGTTGACATGCCTACCAAGCCGGCATCGCTGAGCTGCGTGAGCAACTCAAAATAGCCTTTCTCGCCTCCGAGGATATTTCCGGGATTAACGCGAGAGATATAGGCATCGAAATTTTCAGAGACATAGGTAAAAATATCTTCGCGCCATTCCGGCCGGAAGTAGACAACTTCGGCATGCCAGCCGGCAGCACGGATGGCTTCGACGATCGGCATGGTGTCTTTGCGGTGACCGTCGAAATACTTATCCGAGCCGCCTTCGACTTCAAAGACAACAATTGCTTGGTGCATGGGAGATCCCTTCCCGGGCTAGTGGAAACTTTCGTGATGATAAGCGGGCACTGCCAAGGCTCATCACATTCAGCCGCACCCTCCACATGAAAAATAGCTTATCGATGCCCATTCTGCGCACTTGAGAAAGCGGTTAATTTAATGGGGGTAACCACTGTCTTTCGGGCAATAGGTATTGAAAATAGCAAGGTCAGCGGGAAATCTTTCCAACCATAGGCAATACGGCTTCTTACGTCAAGAACATTGTGTAGCCAATACCACAGTTGCTCATCCCAAGTGACCATTCAAAGCCGAGCACTGTAAGATTGAGGCGACGCATTAGAGCACATAAAAAGTAACCGCACGAAAGAAAGGCCGCCGACGTGACCGAATTCGATCCGCACCCACCTTTTCAGGATTACGCACACCCCGGCCGCCTGGTTTCGGCGCCGTGGCTTTCCGCACGACTAGGCATTAAGGGTCTGCGTGTCATCGAGGTCGATGAAGACTCCCTGCTCTACGACATCGGGCATATTCCTACCGCTACGCGGATTAATTTCCATACCGAGCTTTTGGATCAAAACACGCGTGATGTCGTAGACTCCGCGGGCTTTGCCGCGTTGATGCGAGCGAAGGGCATTAAGCGCGATGACACCATCGTCATCTATGGTGATAAGTCCAACTGGTGGGCAGCCTTTGCACTGTGGATCTTTGAGCTCTACGGACACGAAGATGTACGCCTGCTTGATGGCGGCCGTGACTCTTGGATGGCAGAAGAGCGCGATACCTCTTATATGGTCCCGGATTTTCCAGAGTCAGACTATCCAGAAATCCCGCGCAATGATGATGCACACCGCGCATTTGTTGCCGAATTAGTGGACAAGGATCCCCAGCGTGCATTGATTGATGCCCGCAGCGCCGAAGAATTCAAGGGCGAGCCCACGGCGTATTCCGCCAATGGTGACTCGCAATACGGCACCACGTTCCGCCACGGGCATATCCCTGGCGCCACCCACATCAAGTGGGACGCGGCTACTTACCCCAATGCCACCTTCCGCCCGTTCCAAGAGTTGAACAAAACCTATGGCGAACTCCGTTCGGCATCCGACGTCATTTTGTACTCCCATGTTGGTGCACAAAGTGCGCACACCTGGTTTGTGCTGAAGTTCCTCTTGGGCTTTGACAACGTGCGCAACTATGACGGATCGTGGGCCGAGTGGGGCAACATGGTTCGCATGCCGATTGAAAAAGACGCCAAGTAATTCAACACTTCTTTTCTGCTCCACAGGCTTCGTTGCAGCAAATGTAATCAAAGACACGCCCGTATCCGCAAACGTTTGCGCTGGTACGGGCGTTTTTAATATAGTTTGTTGCGAAAAAGCAAAATATGACGGTATTCTCATGTTTCTGTGTGTAAGAATAGTTAGAGTTCAAAGTATTTATTTTTAGGAAGGTCAAATAGCCGTGGCAGTTGAATCCAAAAAGATCACCAAGGTTCTGATCGCCAACCGCGGCGAAATCGCGGTCCGCATCATTCGCGCAGCCCGTGATGCCAATATCACTTCGGTTGCTGTGTATGCAGAACCAGATGCAAATGCACCATTTGTCGAATTGGCTGATGAAGCATTTGCCCTTGGCGGTCAGACTTCCGCAGAGTCTTATCTTGCGATTGACAAGGTCTTAGACGCCGCGAAGAAATCCGGAGCAAATGCCGTCCACCCGGGATATGGCTTCTTGGCAGAAAACGCAGAGTTTGCGCAAGCTGTCATTGACGCAGGCCTCATCTGGATCGGCCCTTCGCCACAGTCAATTGCAGACTTGGGCGATAAGGTCACCGCTCGCCACATCGCTGAGCGCGCCGATGCCCCGATGACCCCTGGCACCAAGGATCCTGTTGCGGATGCGGCAGAGGTCGAAGCTTTCGCCGAAGAGCACGGTCTGCCTATCGCCATCAAGGCTGCTTTCGGCGGCGGTGGCCGCGGTATGAAGGTCGCGTACGATAAGTCTGAGGTTGCTGAGCTTTTTGAATCCGCTACCCGTGAGGCCGTCAGCGCCTTCGGTCGCGGTGAGTGCTTTGTGGAGCGCTACTTGGATAAGGCACGCCACGTCGAAGCACAGGTCCTAGCGGACCAGCACGGCAACGTTATCGTCGTCGGCACCCGTGACTGCTCCCTGCAGCGCCGCTTCCAGAAGCTCGTGGAAGAAGCCCCTGCCCCATTCTTGACTGATGAGCAGCGCGCTTCCATCCACGAATCCGCCAAGCGCATTTGCCGCGAGGCTGGCTACTACGGTGCCGGCACCGTCGAGTACTTGGTCGGCGCAGACGGCCTCATTTCCTTCCTCGAGGTCAATACCCGCCTGCAGGTTGAGCACCCGATTACCGAAGAGACCACTGGTCTGGACCTGGTTCGCGAGCAGTTCCGCATCGCAGAAGGCCAAGAGCTGCGCATCAAGGAAGACCCCACTCCGCGCGGTCACGCCTTCGAATTCCGCATCAACGGCGAAGATGCTGCTGCCGGCTTTATGCCAGCACCTGGTACCGTAACCCGCTACGATGAGCCAGCTGGTCCTGGCGTTCGCGTGGATTCCGGTATGCGTGTTGGCTCCGTTATCGGCGGCCAGTTCGACTCCATGTTGGGCAAGCTAATTGTCTGGGGCGAAAACCGTGACGAGGCTCTTGCTCGTTCGCGCCGCGCATTGGCCGAGTACCACGTCGAAGGTCTGCCTACGGTTATCCCCTTCCACCAGGCAATCACAGCAGATCCAGCCTTCATTGGTGATGGAGAAAGCTTTGATATCTACACCAAGTGGATTGAAGAAGAGTGGAACAATGAAGTTCCTGCCTATGTCGATCCAGCTGAAGCTGCCGAAGATTCTGATGAACTGCCTGCGCAGAAGTACGTCGTGGAAGTTGACGGACGTCGCGTAGAGGTTGCGCTGCCTGGCAACTTGGCAGTCGGCGGTGGCGCTGCACCACGCAAGAAGTCCAAGAAGCGTCGCGGTGGCGGCGCTAAGGCTGCGGTATCCGGTGACACCGTCGTGGCACCAATGCAGGGCACCGTCATCAAGGTCAACGTCGAAAACGGCCAGGAAGTCGCAGAAGGCGACGTCATCGTTGTTCTCGAAGCCATGAAGATGGAAAACCCCGTCAAGGCACACAAGGCCGGCATCATCTCCGACTTGGCTGTAGAGTCCGGTTCCCAGATCAACAAGGGCAACCCAATCCTTGAGATCAAGTAGTTCTACGGTTTAAACAGGACACAACAAAGCTCCAGGCACCACAACGGTGGCCTGGAGCTTTTGTCATCGTCAAGCAATGCTTGCCGATGCCCACTGACCTCTTCTCCCCTTGCAAGCAGGAAATCATGCCCGCGCATGCATAGTTGGCTGCAAACATTTCAGTAGTGTGATTATGCTCGGGGATATGGATCTTAGCTCAGTAAATGACACACAACTTCGTGTCCGGCTTGCCCAAGAAGAAGACCGCACCTATCTGCTGCGTCTTTTGTATCTCACCTCAGTATTTGGAGATGAGTCTCAAGTGCTTCCGGACTCGCATATTCCCGATGTCGAGCGTTACGTGGATGATTGGTCCCCGCTGGTCGATGGCGGTGTCATTGCCATGTCAGATTTCCATGTACCGGCCGGTGGCGCGTGGCTGCGCTATTACACTGGTGACAATAAAGGCGCTGCCTACATGGGGCCGCAAACCCCTGGTGCCGACCCGCATGATGAAAGCCTGTGGGCTACGGAGTTCGACCCGGAATCCATCCCGGAGCTGTGCATCGCGGTGGAACGTCGCTATGCTGGCCAGGGTTTGGGCGAGATTCTGCTCAATAACGTAGTGGACCTTGCCCGCGAGCAAGATGCCCCAGCGATTGCGCTGTGGGTGGATGCAGACAACCCACGTGCGCGAAAGCTATACGAAAAGGCAGGGTTTACCGACATCGCCATTCCGAATGCTGAACCTGGTGCGATGATCAAGTACTTCTAGAAACACTTCCTAGCTTCCGAGCTACCTATCTCCTGTTACCGAAGCACAAAGCCCGTTATTGCCAACTGTCTGACAATAGCGGGCTTTGGTTTTAGCTAACGGCTTAGTAGTAATGCGCGAAGCGTCCTAGCTGATGACTGCGATGAGGTCGCCGCCTTCAACCTTGGTTGCTTGCGCGATAGCAACGCGCTCAATCTTGCCGTCCTTAGTGGCGGAGATGGACGCTTCCATCTTCATGGCTTCAATAACAGCGATCTGATCGCCGGTCTTGACTTCATCACCGACCTGAACGGTTGGATTAACCACGCCGGAAAATGGTGCAGCCACGTGCCCATCATTTTTCGGATCGGCCTTTTCTACGGTGGAAGTGACGGACTCGACCGAGTTATCACGCACCTTAAGCGGGCGAATCTGACCGTTGACGTTGAGGATGACAGAGCGCAAGCCCTTTTCATCCGCCGCGCCCACGGCATCGAGACGCACGACCATCTGCTTCAAATCTGCACGGTCATTAGAACCTTCTGGGAACAGGTGAATGATGCGCTCTTCACCTTCGGTAAGCCCGTAGAAGAAGTCCGCGTCATTAAGCGCCTCAGTATTGCCGTAGTGACGGCGGAATTCATTAAACTCATCCCACTGCTTCGGGAAGAGCAAACGGTTAAGCGCCGGACGACGCTCCCCCGAGTCATCAGAGTTCAGGTGTACTGCTTCTTCCTCAGGGACATCACTAAGCTGCAGCTCACCGTTGCGCGAGGACAAAATCTTATCGCGCAGCGGTGGCCAACCACCTGGAGGGGTACCAAGCTCACCGCGAAGGAAGGAAATGACCGAATCCGGAATGTCGTACTTGGTCGGATTTTCCTCGAAGTCTGCTGGGTCCACGCCTGCACCGACTAAGTGCAGCGCCAAGTCACCAACGACCTTGGACGACGGGGTCACCTTGGTTGGACGACCGAGCATCTCATTGACCGCCGCGTAGTTGTCTTCAATAATTTCGAAGCGATCAGCCAAGCCCAATGCGTCTGCTTGAGCCCGCAGGTTGGATAGCTGGCCACCTGGAATCTCGTGCTTGTACACGCGACCAGTGGGCCCTGGAATACCATTTTCGAACGGTGCGTAGAGCTGACGGACAGCTTCCCAGTATGGCTCCATGTTGGAGACTGCTTCCAAGTCAATCTTGGTATCGCGCGAGGTATTCGCAAATGCACCAATAATGGCCGACATGGACGGCTGGGAGGTCGTTCCCGCCAGCGGTGCGGAGGCACCATCGACGGCATCTGCGCCAGCCATTGCTGCCGCGTAGTAGGTAGCAAGCTGCCCACCAGCGGTGTCGTGGGTGTGCACGTGCACTGGCAAGTCAAAGTTCTTGCGCAGCTCCGTAACCAGCTTGGATGCGGCATCAGGTCGCAATAGACCAGCCATATCCTTAATTGCTAGTACGTGGGCGCCTGATTTAACAATCTCTTCGGCCAGGTTGAGGTAGTAATCCAACGTGTAGAGCTTCTCATTAGGATCACTCAAGTTGCCGGAGTAAGCCATGGCTACCTCTGCCACGGTGGTGTTGGTCTCCAGCACGGCTTCAATCGCAGGGCGCATCTGTGAGACGTCATTGAGTGCGTCGAAGATGCGGAATACGTCAACGCCCGACTTGGCAGCTTCCTGCACGAAAGCGCGGCACACGCTATCTGGGTACGGCGTGTAGCCGACGGTGTTGCGTCCACGCAGCAGCATCTGAATGTTCACATTCGGCATGGCTTCGCGCAGTAAGTCCAGACGCTGCCATGGATCTTCAAACAAGAACCGCATCGCGACGTCATAGGTAGCACCACCCCACGCCTCCACGGAGTACAGCTCAGGGGTCAAGCGCGCAACGTGTTCTGCTGCGGTGACCAAAGCTGTACCGCGCACACGGGTTGCCAGCAGTGACTGGTGGGCATCGCGGAAGGTGGTATCCGTTACCGCCAGCGCGTCTTGTTGACGCAGCTTATCCGCGAATCCCTTGGGACCAAGTTCTAATAGGTCATCGCGTGAACCACGTGGAAGATTATCGTTTTGGCGGTCAATCTTCGGCAGCTTATCGAAGGGACGAATATCCGTTGGGCGCTTGCCGTTGGGCTGGTTGACTGTGACATCAGCCAGGTATTCCAAGATGCGGTCTTGCTCATTGGATGCCGGAGGTGCCTTGAGCAGGTCAGGGTGGTTATTGATAAAGCCGGTGTCAATGCGCTTGGTAACGAAATCTGGCTCGCGCAACAGTGCACGCAAAAAGCCAATGTTGGTGGCAACACCTGCGATATTGAATTCCTTCAATGCACGACGAGAGCGCTGCACTGCCTGCTGGAAGTCTTTGCCGCGGCAGGTCATCTTCACCAGCAAGGAGTCAAAGTTTGGAGAGATTTCGGCGCCCACAGAAGTAGCACCGTCCAAACGAACGCCGGCGCCACCTGGTGAGCGGTAGGCGGTCAACGTACCGGTATCTGGGCGGAAGCCGTTATTTGGGTCTTCGGTGGTAATGCGGCACTGCAACGCAAAGCCATTGAGTTTGACCGCTTCCTGGCTCAGTCCCAGATCTTCCAGGGATGCGCCAGCTGCAATCTGCATCTGCGATTTCACGATGTCAATACCAGTGACCTCTTCGGTCACGGTGTGCTCGACCTGCACACGTGGGTTCATTTCGATGAACACATGGTTTCCGCGTTCATCGACCAAGAACTCGACGGTGCCAGCACCTTCGTATTTGATGTGCTTACAGAAGTTCACGGCATCTTGGCAGATGCGATCGCGCAGCTCCGGATCTAGGTAAGGAGCTGGAGCAATCTCGACGACCTTTTGGTGACGGCGCTGCACGGAGCAGTCGCGCTCAAACAGGTGCATGACATTGCCTTTGCCATCCGCCAGGATCTGCACCTCGATGTGCTGTGGCTTAATCACAGCGGTTTCTAGGTAGACGCGACCATCACCGAAGGCTGCTTCGGCCTCACGGGATGCTTCAGCTACGCGCTCTTTGAATTCTTTTCCATTTTCAATAAAGCGCATGCCGCGACCGCCGCCACCGGCCAAAGCCTTGGCAAACATGGGGTATTCAAAGTCCTTGGATGCCTCGTACAGTTCCTCGACATCCGTTGATGCCTTAGAGTCGTGCAGGGTCGGCAGGCCCGCTGCCGTAGCAGCTTCAACAGCCGCTGCCTTGTCACCGGTGAGATCCAAGGTCTCTGCGGAAGGTCCGATGAACTTAATGCCCTCGGCTTCACACGCGCGTGCTAGCTCCGCGCGCTCGGATAAAAATCCGTAGCCGGGGTAAACAGCATCCGCGCCAGACTTCTTTGCAGCACGAATGACCTCATCAATGTTGAGATATGCCTTGACGGGTTGACCTTCAACACCGATGCGAACCGCTTCATCCGCAAAAGCGCGGTGGAAGGAGTTGCGGTCTTCGCGTGGGTAAATTGCAACAGTCTTTGCTCCGGTCTCATAAGCGGCGCGGAATGCACGGACTGCAATCTCGCCGCGGTTTGCGACCAGAATCTTCTTAAACGATGGAAGCGCGGATTCGACCACGGTTACATGTCCTTTCGTGGAGACAACAAGCGGCGGTGCACACGTCTAACTGGCGTGGATGTGTCTGCCAATTAATAACCGGGTGTTGGTTACGTGTGCCCAACTTGTTGGCTGGGCTGAATTCGAACATCTCCTCAAAGCGGACAGCTTTCAGGGTGATGCCCATAACTATACGTCTATTGGTGACTTCACAACACATTTCGGCCGATCTGTATTCTTAACTCCCCCAAGTTTTTCACTCGCGGTTCTGTGACCTTGCAAAATCTCCGCACAAGCAGGAAACACACAGGACATTGATTAGGGGGATCGGCTACCCGAAAGGAAAAGACACCCCTAGGAGGTGTCTTTTCTGGGCAGAAACCGCCGTGTTGCGGTTTGCAATTATTGTTTTGCAAACTTCACAAACTGGTTTGGCTTAACTTAAAAAGAGCGCGGTGGCACCGAGCGCTGCTCTTCGCCGACGTAGGCCGACAGTGGACGGATGAGCGAGTTATTCTCATTTTGCTCCACGATGTGGGCAGTCCAGCCGGTAATGCGGGCCATGACGAAGATCGGGGTGAAAAATTCGATGGGAAAGCCCAGGATGTAGTACGCAGGACCTGCTGGGAAGTCGAGGTTGGGCTTGATGTGGATGGAGGTATTTTCTTCCATCGTCTTAGCCAAAATATCGTAGATTTCTACCCACTTGGTCTGTCCGTGCTCTTCTGCAAGCTCCTTGAAAGCAGCTTCCATGGTGGGAACGCGGGAGTCACCCTTTTTGTAGACGCGGTGGCCAAAGCCCATGACGAGGTCTTTATTGGCCAGCTTTTCTTTCGCCCAAGCCTCGGCCTTGGATGGGTCATCGATGTCGAGTATATTGTGCATGACCGCTTCATTGGCACCACCGTGCAGTGGGCCCTTGAGCGCACCGATGGCTGCGACTACTGCGGAGTAAGTATCTGACATCGTGGAGGTGACCACGCGGCCGGTGAATGTGGAGGCGTTGAAAGAGTGCTCTGCATAAAGAATCAGCGATTTGTCGAAGGCTTCGATATCTGAGCGGGAGTTGGCAGGTGAACCTTCTTCATCTCCAAAGACCATCCACAGGAAGTTTTCTGCAAAGCCCTTCTTGCGCGACGGCTCAATATAGCCCTTGCCCTGGCGACGGCGAATATCCAGCGCGACGATGGTGGGCAGCTTTGCCATCAGCTCCAGAGCAGAGTGACGAACATGCTCGGAATTGCGGGTGTAGGCATCTGGGTCCTGGGCGCCAATAAATGACACGGCGGTGCGCAGCACGTCCATGGGGTGGCACGACAGTGGCATGGACATGACCAAGTCGATCAAGTGGCGGTCGAGATGACGCAGAGCCTTTTCACGTGCCGAGAAGCGAATGAGTGATTCTTGCTTTGGCAAACGCCCATTCCACAGCAAGTAGGCTACTTCTTCAAAGCTGCAGTAGCGCGCCAGTTCTTGGACTGGGTAGCCACGGTAGGTCAGTGAGTTGGTCTCTGGCACAACCTTGGAGACCGCGGTTTCATCAACAACAACGCCGTAGAGGCCTTTACGGATTTCTGGGGTTTCAGACATGATCTTTCTCCTTAAAAGGTGGGCTTATAGGTTTCCTGGGAGTAGGTAAATACGGACTGATCGAAGTCGTTGTATTCGTTGTAACGAACCAGCTCATACAGTCGGGAGCGGTGCTGCATGCGCTCGAGCCATTCCTTGGACTGCAGGCCATCGTCTTTCATATCCCTCAGGAATTCTTCGGTAGCACCCATGGCCACGCGGAAGGTCGATACCGGCCAGATCACCGCGTTATACCCTAGGTCTTGAATTTTTTGCGCCGACATCAATTCCGTCTTGCCAAACTCCGTCATATTCGCCAGCAAGGGAATATCGACGGCGGCGCGAAATTGTGCAAAATCTTCTTCGCTATACAAAGCCTCGGTGAAGATCATGTCTGCACCAGCATCCGCATAGGCTTTCGCACGTTCGATGGCTTCGTCAATGCCGTGGATGCCTGCGGCATCAGTACGCGCACAGATGATGAAATTTTCATCGCGGCGTTCATTGACCGCGGCAGTAATACGACGCACCATCAATTCGGTGGGCACGACTTCTTTACCATCGAGGTGGCCACAGCGCTTGGGATTGACTTGGTCTTCTAAGTGACAGCCGGCAAGACCGGCATCTTCCAAGCTCGCGATGGTTCGTGCGGCGGACATGGGTTCTCCGAAGCCGGTGTCGGCATCGACAAGCACTGGCAAATCAGTAGCCCGTGCAATTTGCCCGGCGCGCTGGGACACCTCCGTCAAGGTGGTTAACCCGATATCCGGAAGGCCTAGGTCATTAGCCAATACCGCACCGGAGATATACACGCCTTCGAATCCGCCGATGTCTTGAATCAACCGGGCAGTCAAGGGGTTGAAAGCGCCCGGAAGCCTAGTCAGTTCCTCACTTTCCAGCGACTCGCGAAAAGCTTTTCGCTTTTCTGCGTTGGTTTTCGTGGAGCCAAAAAGTCCAGCCATTTAGAAAATCCCTTCTGGAGTCTGTGGCGCTTGTGCCAGTGCTTCTGGCGTCAAGCGCACGTTCAGTTCGTGTAAGTCCTGGAGGTTTTCGACATTTTCCGCAGCTGCCAAGAAACGGTCTTGTTCTTCTGCTGATACCAAGCCTTCGGCGAGCGTGCGGAATTTCTCGATGTACTGTTCGCGCGCAAATGGACGGGCACCAAAAGGATGGGCGTCAGCAACAGCCATTTCATCTTCGATGACGGTGCCATCTTTAAAGGTGATCACTGCCTTGGCGCCGAATGCCTTTTCATTCGGGTCATGCGAGTGGTAGCGGCGGGTCCACTCGGAGTCTTCGACGGTGGATACCTTGTGCCACAGCTCGATGGTCTCTGGGCGGTTCGCGCGCTCTGGGGCATAAGAGTCCACGTGGTGCCACGCGCCGTCTTCTAATGCGACCGCAAAGATATACATGATGGAGTGATCCAAAGTCTCACGCGAGGCATTAGGATCCATCTTCTGTGGGTCATTCGCGCCGGTACCAATGACGTAGTGAGTGTGGTGCGAAGTGTGCAGCACGATGGATTCCACATCGGCTGTGGCAAGCCCCTTGTCTTCCAAGGTGGCCTTCATCCGTCGCGCCAAGTCAATGGGTGCTTGGGACTGGTATTCCGCGGAGTGTTCCTTGGTGTAGGTCTCCAAGATGGCGCGCTTTTCTTCGCCTGCTTCTGGCAGCGGCACGGTGTAGGTGCGCTCTGGGGAGTGCAGCATCCAAGCAATAAAGCCGTCTTCACCTTCCCAAATTGGTGCCGGTGCGCCCTCACCGCGCATGGAGCGGTCGACGGCTTCAATGGCCATTTTGCCGGCAAAGGCTGGGGCATAAGCCTTCCACGAGGAAATCAGTCCCTTACGTGACTGGCGGGTGGCCGTGGTGGTGTGCAGGGCTTGGCCAATCGCTTGATAGATGGTGTCAGTGTCCAGCTCCAGCATGGTGCCCAGCCCAGCTGCGACGGACGGACCCAGGTGCGCTACGTGGTCAATCTTCCACTCGTGCAAGCAAATACCTTTGACCAGGTTGACTTGGATTTCATAGCCGGTGGCAATGCCTCGCAGCAAAGCCTTGCCGTCGAGTCCCTTGTGCTGCGCGACGGCGAGAATCGGCGGGATATTATCGCCGGGGTGCGAGTAGTCGGCCGCCAGGAACGTGTCATGGAAATCTAACTCGCGTACCGCAGTGCCATTAGCCAATGCTGCCCATTCCGCCGAGTAGGTACCGTCTACGCCAAAGACGGTCGCTCCCCCATCATCGACTTTGTGGCCGGCGGCGATGGCGCGGGCGGAGGTGACCGGGCGGCGGACGACGGACGCAACAGCGACGGCAGCGTTGTCAATGATGCGGTTGATGATCATGTCTTTGGTCTCTTGACCAACCTCGACTGGATCTGCTGCGACCTGTGCGATTTTGTAAGCCAGGTGCTCTTCCACGGGGAAGTCTTCAGCTGACTTATGGGTACGTACTGAATGTTCGATCATGTTCTTTTCGAAAGTCCTTCTTCTGTCCACAAATCCGATAAATGCGTTACCCATCACACTAGAGATGGTTCAATGCTCTATGCCATAGTCGAACTTTGTGTAATAATGTGGTGTTAAATAGTGAAATCTGCAAACCCTGCATAATCTGCAGGTAGGAAGCAGTTTCAATGAAAGGCACGTCATGAGCAAACACTTCGCGGGGGCAAGGATCCACGCGCTGCGAAAGACCTACGGGCTCACGCAGGTGGAGATGGCTAAGCAACTCGACCTGTCTACTAGCTACCTCAACCAATTAGAAAATGACCAGCGCCCGCTCACGGTCACAGTGCTGATTCAGCTATCGGAGGCTTTCAATGTCGATAGCACCTATTTTTCTGCCGATAGAGACCTTCGCGTCGTCAATGAGCTGCGGTCTTTATTTCCCACCACAGAAGAAGACACCTTGCATGATTTAGCCTCCCGCTTTCCGGAGATGATGCCCAAGCTGGTCGCCATTGCTCAAAGCGACCCGGTCGAAGCCACTCCTTCCCCGTTGGAGATGGTGCAAAAGTTCTTCTTTGAATCTCACAACTACATTCATGAATTAGACGTTCTCGCCGAAGGGCTCGCCGCCAAGTTGGGCGATAAAATTCTCCGGCTTAATCACTTGGCTAATCTGCTGGACCGCGAATTTGATGTGCACACCCGTTTTGGCCGCTCCGCGCAGATTGAACGACGGATTTATGAGCCGTCCTCGCGTGAGCTTTCATTACGAGCAGGGCTTTCCGATGCACAGCTGACCTTCCAGCTAGCGATGCAATATTGCTTGCTCGCCTACACCGATGTCTTAGACAATCTCGTACACGAATTACCGGATGAACTCGCGCGGCAAACCGGACGCTATGGTCTTGCCCAATACTTTGCCGCTGCGGTGACCCTGCCGTATACGGAATTTTTGGAAACTGCAGAAAATACCCGCTATGACATCGACCGCATGGCTTCTATCTTCGGCACTGGCTTTGAAACCACCGCGCAGCGCTTAACGACGCTGCAGCGCCCCGGTGCGCGCGGCGTTCCCTTTGTCTTTATCCGCACCGATCGCGCCGGAAATATTTCCAAACGCCAGTCCGCGACCTCGTTCCACTTCTCACGCTCGGGCGGATCTTGTCCGTTGTGGGTCATCCACCGTGCATTTGAAACGCCCAACCGCATCACCCGCCAGGTCGCGACCATGCCCGATGGCCACACCTATATGTGGATTGCACGCCACGTGCAGGGGCAGGTGAAATCCTTCGGCACTCCGCGCAAAGAATTTGCGGTGGGATTAGGATGCAATATCTCGCACGCCGATAAACTCATCTATTCCGATGCACTAAACCTCTCTCCTGCTTCTGCTACACCCATTGGACCAGGGTGCACGATTTGCCCGCGCGAAGCCTGCCCACAACGCGCTTTCCCACAGCAAGGCCGCGAGCACGCCATCAACCTCAACGCCACCTCGGATACCCCATTTGATTTGGCCTAAAGGTTTATTTTCCTTACCAGCGCAGTAGAATCTGCAATTACCGTCGCTTCTACTGATCAACCCCGGAGGAACCTGATGTCCGGCCACAACCATGGATCTACTCCTGGGCAATTTCCTGAGCAGCAACCACAGAGTGACTATTCCACCCAAAGCTACGCTGAGTATCAGGAATCTTTGCAGCGCAATGCGGTCTTTTCCTCCGACCGGAAGCCTGAGAAAAAAGCTCGCACCAAAGGCTCCCACCGCAATAAGATCATCGCCATATCCGCCATGGTGATTGTTGTCGCCGGCGCCGTTGGGTTTAGCCTTGCCAAAGATTCAGGGCTAGAGGACAATATCAATGATGGAATTACCGACATCATCGATGACGGTACTAACCGGATTGATGCCATGAATGCCTCCACTGATGGCGAGGCCGCACTCATTTATGCGCAAGAGGAACTTGCCAATAACCACTTTTCGGAATCCGAGCTCAAAGAACACTTAACGAGCCCGTATGGGGAAGTATTTGCCGAAGATGCAGCGCAATATGCGCTCGATAATGTCGACGCCGATTGGAATGCTGAAGCACTTGAAGCTGCGGAAAGCTACATTCGGCACAGCCATTATTCCTATGAAGGACTCCACCACCAGCTGAGCTCTTCTTCTGCGGACAATTTCTCCGATGAACAAGCCCGCTATGCCGTCGATCATGTCGTTGCCGACTGGGATGCCGAAGCAGTGGAGGCCGCTGAGTCATATTGGAGCAATACCAATATTGACATCACGCCCGAGGACCTACACTCATTGTTGATTTCCGATACCGTCGGGCGATTTACTGAAAGCCAAGCGGATCATGCCCTGGCAGAACTAGGAATTTCCTAGTCACATTAGAACACCGCTAGATACTCCTACCTGCAGACTTTCGAATAATTAGTACAGGCATTCTAGTACGTATCACCCCTATGTCCAGTGCCTTTGACACTATAAGAGCCGTACCCAAGCGGCACCTACTTCTTTCCAAGGGCACTTTGCCGGAAGGTGGGTCCCAGACCACCACGTAGCACCCTGCCGCATGAGTATGAGATTTCCCTATCACTTCTTCCAAAGGACATACCCATGACTGGCTCACAGCCCAACCCCTATGCCAACCCTTCCCAGGGCTCCCCTTCCCCACAGATGCAGGCTCCAATCGCCCAAGAACCGCAGAAAAAGAAAAAGCGCGGCTTCCTCAAATGGGGCGTCGGTGTGGTCGCAGTGGTTGGCTTGTTCAGCATCGTCACTAACAACAATGACGATGATGGCACGACCACCGCAGAATCTGCCAACAGCGTCGACCTTGTCGCGGAAGCTGAGGCAGAGGCACCAGCTGCGGAAGCCGAAGCTCCGGCAGCAGAAGCAGCGCCTGCCGATGATGGCGTCTCGACTGAATTTTCCAACGCCCTACGCTCGGCTGAGCGCTACCTGGACTTCAGTTCCTTTTCCTACCAGGGCCTCTATGATCAGCTAACATCCGAATACGGCGAAGGCTATACGGCAGAAGCAGCGCAATATGCCATGGACACAGTCGAGGCGGATTGGAATGCAGAAGCACTCGAGTCAGCCGAGAACTACCTGGAATTCAGCCACTTCTCGTACGACGGCCTGTACAAGCAGCTCACCTCCGAATATGGAGAAAATTTCACCCCTGAGCAAGCGCAGTACGCAGTCGATACCGTAGACGCAGACTGGAACGCCGAAGCAGTTGAAGCTGCCGAAAGCTACCAGGAACTCATGCCCATGTCCGGCGCGGAACTACTCAACCAGTTGACCTCTGAGTACGGTGAAGGCTTTACTCAAGAACAAGCTCAGCAGGCAGTAGCAGCGGTAGGCCTCTAACCTCATCTTATAAACACAATGCCCCAGCGAGAAGTACCGAATACGGCCACTTCCGCTGGGGCATCATTTCTTGATCTAGCGTCGAGCTCAGTGCCTACTCGAGGTCGTCGTGGGCAACCAGACGACGAGCGGCCTCCGTGATGGTGCCGGACAGGGATGGGTACACAGCCATCGAATCTGCCAGCTGGTTGACGGTGAGCTGGTTGGTCACCGCCACTGCGATAGGCAAAATTAGCTCCGATGCAGTTGGCGCTACGATGACGCCACCAATTACGCGACCAGAGGTTGCGCGACAGAAAAGCTTAACGAAACCGTGGCGCAGGGAACGCATCTTCGCACGAGGGTTCGTCGATAGCGGCATCATAATGGTGCGCGCTGCGACCTCACCGGCTTCAATCTCCTTCTGAGTAAAACCAACCGCAGCAATCTCTGGGCGGGTAAATACTGCTGTGGCAACCGTCTTCAAACGCAGTGGGGATACACCTTCGCCCAATGAGTGGTACATCGCGATACGGCCCTGCATTGCTGCCACTGAAGCCAGTGGGAACAAGTCCGAGCAGTCACCAGCAGCGTAGATACCGGGGATATTGGTGCGCGATACGCGGTCGACCATGATGTGGCCAGAAGGTGCGGTTTCTACACCGACATTATCCAAACCAAGATCTGCAGTCGACGGAACCGAACCAATGGACATCAAAGCATGGGAGCCAAAGATCTCTCGGCCATCGGTGGTCTTGACCACGACGCCGCCATCATCGGTACGGGTTACGGTATCAACGCGGCAGTTCTTTTCCAGTTCCACGCCACGTTCTGCCAAGACCTGCTCCAGCACGTCCGCAGCATCCGCATCATCGTGCGGCAAAATACGATCGCGGGAGGCCACCATGGTGACCTTGACGCCCAGCTCAGCAAACGCTGATACGAACTCCGCACCGGTGACACCAGAACCGACCACAATCAGGTGCTCTGGCAGTTCAGACAGGTTGTAGACCTGCTGCCAGTTCAAGATACGCTCACCATCGGGCTTTGCGCCCGGCAATACGCGTGGGGTGGCACCAGTAGCAATAAGAACTAGGTCCGCATCCAAGACTTCAACGCGGCCATCAGCATTGTGGGTAACAGATACTTTGTGTCCGCCGCTGATGGCTGGGGTCTGGTCCTTATCAAAATAGCCGCGGCCATCAATAATGCGAACACCCAGTTCTTCAGTTCGCGCGCGAACGTCATCAGACTGGCGGGTAGCTAAGGCAGTGACACGTTCATTCAGTGCCTGCAGCGCTAGCTCGGTCTTGCCAATACCTTCATTTAAGCCCATGTCATCTGCACGGCGAAGGTCCGTTTTAATATTTGCGCCTGCGATAAAGGATTTTGAAGGAACGCAGTCCAACAAAATACTGGCACCACCCATGCCCTGGTCTTCAACGACAGTAATGTCTGCGCCATACTTGGCGCCTGCCTGCGCGGCCTCGTAACCTCCGGGGCCACCGCCGATGATAACAATGCGCTTTTGGTGCTCAGCCATGTTTAACCGACTCCTTTAAAAGTCATGGGGATTTATTCCCCTAGAGTCTAACTGTTAAAGGTTAAAAGTTCTTAGCCAGGTCAACCGTTGGGATGCCCCCTATTTAAAAGCAGCGCGCGTCAGCGTTACGCCGACTCCTCTTCAATCGCGGTGGCGAATTGATTAATCACAGATGCAAAGAGCTTGACGCCCACGCCAATTGCGCGCTCATCAACAACCAAGTCCCCCTGGTGCAGGTCGTGCATATCGCCATCGCCGGACCAACAGCCCAATCGCACCATGGAGCCTGGCACGTGTTCGAGATACCAAGAAAAATCTTCACCGCCGGACGACTGTGGAGCTTGCACGATAGATTGTGGATCAATTGCCTTGGCTGCCGATGCAATCAGCGCGGTCGCCACATCATCGTTAAGTACCGGCGGAACCCCGCGATGGTAGGTCAGCTCGTGTTTAACACCTGTCGGCGCTAAGACCTGCTCGACCAATTCCTGGAAAATGCCGGAGATTTCGCGCCAAATCCCAATGTCTGCGGTGCGCAAAGTCCCGGACAAGGAACCCGTTTGCGGAATCGCATTAGGCGCATAGCCGGAGTTCATCGTGCCAAAGACCAAAACGGTACCCGTGCGTGGATCAATTCGGCGCGACAATAGTGCCGGCAAATCAGTGACTACTTTGCTCATTGCGTAGATGACATCTGCGGACAGGTGCGGGCGCGAGGTATGTCCGCCGGGTCCTTTGATATCTAATTCAATGATGTCGGTGGCAGAGGTAATAGCCCCGGCGCGCAAACCGATGCGGCCAACGCGCAGCTTCGGCTCCACGTGCACGGCGTAAATAGAGTGCACGCCATTGAGTGCGCCCCAGTCAATGACGTCGGTGGCACCGCCGACCCAGACTTCTTCTGCCGGCTGGAAAATAACGCGCACGCCGATACTTAGAGGAAATTCGCGGTGATAATCCGCTACTGCACACGCTAAGCCCAGGGCAATGGTGGTGTGCACATCATGCCCACAGGAATGGGAAACGCCTGGAGTTTGCGAGCTAAATTCCAAGCCCGTGACCTCTTGGACCGGAAGGGCATCAATATCTGCGCGAAATGCGATACGGCCTTCTTCAGTATCAGGTCCAATATCGACCATCAGGCCAGTTTCTGGAAAGCGCTGAACGTCCAATCCGTACTCAGCTAAGACTTTCGCGAGATACTTGGTGGTTTCAAACTCTTGGTTGGATGGCTCAGGATGGCTGTGAATATGCCGGCGCCACCCAATGATTTCCGCGCGGTGAGTATCAAACCAGTCATTGACGAATTCCGAAACGGTCGGCTGCGTCATACTCAGACTCTCCTTGATACGCCCAGCGCCCCTGATTGTGGTGCGCAAAAGATTTTCTTCTTCGCACGAGTCTACAACTAGACCGTGCTGTTCATAAATCCTACCCAGGCAAGGGTGCGCCAACCAGTACTTTTCAAAGAATTTAAGACGGCTTTGTATCCTTTAATTGCATATCTCAAGTCATACGATTGACCATCTTTGTCTTATACGCCGTAGCTTGACGGCGCTTTTGCGCGGTGTATTCCTGCGAAAATGGCCGCAATTCCTCCCCCATACTGGTTTCAAGCTTGCCGTCATCTTCTGACACCAAACTCCCGGCTTTTCGAAGCGTTTGTTGTTCAGGAATAGTGCGGGTACCACGCCGAAATTTTGTATTCCGCATGTCTGACGCCCCCACTGTGGCACTAGGAATCTTCTGCGCCACGGCCCGCGTGCTGGTCGTCGCGCAGACGGAATTGACCATATCTGCTGATTGTGGAAGCAAAAGCACCGGCGGTACTTCGAGCGCTAGCGCCAATTTATACACCGTTGACAGCGCCGGATCAGCACTGGTGCCTGAGTTGTTTTCATTGCGCTCTAAATTGCACACCTGCGTCCGCGACAGCCCCGCGATCTCAGCTAGTGCTTGTTGCGTAACCCCACGGCTTCGCCGAATCTTTCTTAAATTTTGTGAAAATGTAAACCCGTAACTTGCCCACAGCAAACGATCAACGCTTACAGCCATGGACCTCACCCCCAAGGTCTGTCCTGTACACCGTTTCAAGATTAAAAAGATGCCAATGACTTTTGTCCAAAGCTCCCCCGAGATTCTTCAAGAGTCACTGACATCTGTGAGCTTAACCTAGCGCTGGTGATCTTTCCACGTTAATTTTTCACCCTGCTGCACAGGCTAGGTGAGGTGTATTTGACCTTGGTTTTTAAAGATCAATATTGCGTGGGCCGTACAAACGGTCACCAGCATCGCCCAGGCCTGGGATGATGTACGCATTTTCATCCAGTGCTGGGTCGATGCATGCAGTGACCAGACGAACTGGATATCCAGACTCCGCCAATGCGTCCACGCCAGGTTGTGCGGAGATAAGGCAAATGGCGACGATATCGGTGGCACCGCGGTCGACGAGCAGCTTCAAAGAATGCAGCAACGAACCTCCGGTTGCCAGCATCGGATCCACCAAGAACACCGTGCGCCCGCTCAAATCTTCTGGCAAGGCTTCCAGGTACGGCACTGGCTCGTGGGTTTCTTCATTGCGCGCCATGCCGATAAAGCCCACCTGGGCATCAGGGATCATCGACAAAGCTGGGTCAATCATGCCCAGGCCTGCACGAATAATGGGTACGATAATCGGTGGATCAAGCAAGCGGGTGCCATCGGCGGTGGCAACAGGGGTTTCGCATTCGAAGTGCTCAACCGGAAGATTTCGGGAAGCTTCATAAACCAGCATTCCGCCAAGGTCAGCCAAGGCGGCGCGGAATGCGGCATTGTCGCTGCGCTTATCGCGCATCAGGGTTAAACGAGAAGAAGCAAGTGGGTGGTCAACTACGTGGATATCCATAAGCTACATCGTAAATCATTAGCGGAACCATTCTGTTATCCGCGCAGTCTTAATTGAGTATGAACCCACCTAATACTTTTGAAATTGATGCGGAATATACTCGCGCGCTCGCGCGGGATTTAGATGTGGCCTCAACCTTTGCCGCGCCATCGCCTACACCATTGCCTGATGATGCCATGGTCGCAGGATTTGTGGACATCCTTAGCCAAGCGCTGAGCAATCTCACTGCCCGCTCGGAGCAATTGCACGCCGATACCGCCCATATAGCCCGCAGTGGTTTTGCTTTAGCTGATGCTGCCGAAGCCACAGATAATGCCGCTAGCCAGGCATTCCAAGGATTCCAAGTGAGTTAATCATGAACGTAATTGTGGATACCATCGCCAAAGTCGCCGAGCTCAAGCCACCGTCACTTCCGCAACTATCTTTAGTCAATGCTCCCGATATTTCCGCTGTCGCTCCGCTGGCTCAGATTGCAGGGACTAATCCTGCGAAGATCCTCGATGAGGTGGGAATTTTAGAAAAGGATCAAGACACGATTCGCACTGTCGCTGCGCAGGCCAGTGGTCTTATTGGCTCCTGCGCGCAGGATCTCCTCGGTTTAGCCATGGAACTGGGCACTCGCGCGATGCCACTGGCCATGGGCCTATTAGTTCCTCATCCCGCCGCACGAATGGGAGCAGAGGCAGCATTGAAAGCTTTGGCGATGGAATATCTAGGCCGGGCCACGGCGCGGACCGGAAGCTTGGTCAATGAACTAGCTGCCATCAGCTCTCCCCTGGCAGAGATTGCCTCCCGCACGATTTCTTCTCAAGTAGACGGCGGAAAGCCCGCCGTGCAAGAGCTGGAGGCAGTCTCCGGGAACACCGGATTTTTGCCGGCGGGAAACAGTGCTGCGGGGCCCACTAATACAACGGTCACCCCGATGACTGAGGATGATCCGGCAGGGTCAGCATCCAGTGCGGGATCTTCATCTGGTTCATCACAGGGTTCTGCCGCTGGTGAAAAGGCAGTGGATACTGCACTTTCCATGGTGGGAACCCCTTATGTGTGGGGTGGAACATCGCCTAATGGATTCGATTGCTCGGGGCTTACTCAATACGCCTACCGAGAAGCTGGTGTGGAATTACCTCGCCTCGCGGAAGAACAAACCGTAGGCACCCAGGTCTCGGCCGATGAGCTGGTCAAAGGCGATCTAGTCGTGTGGGATGGCCACGTGGCAATGTATGCCGGCGATGGCCAAATCGTGGAGGCAGGCGATCCTGTCCAAGTCAATCCGCTGCGAACCTCCAATATCGGGATGGAATTTAAGGGCTTCTGGCGTCCGACCGGATAGGCTTTGGGTAGAATTGTCGCCCATGAGCTCACGCGCGATTGTTCCGATCCAAATTTCTTTAACTGAAGGCGACTTTTATACTCTGTGGGCGCCAAAATGGCGCCAGCAGGGCACCGAGTGGCAGGCCCTTCTTGGTGATGATGATTCCATCTTGGGTTTTCGCACCGAGGCGGAGCTTTTAACTTTTATTGAATCTGAGAAACCTCATGACCTTACTGACCATCCGCAGTGGGAAGAGTTTAATCAAGGTCCAGCAAACCGCGTGAGCCCAGACAAGCGTGATGTCTATGATCTTATCGGTACTCCAGAATTTTTAGCTGGCCGCCCAAGCCATGAAAATATCTCCGCCGTTGCCCGCAACTTTCAAATGGCTGAGGTTATCGCAACTGTCACGGCTGCGCAGCACACCAACATCTTCTTCGCCAGTCACTCGCTGCTGCGCAATGCGTCCCGCGGCTTAGACCACTTCGCCGGCGAGCAGGGTATGCAGGAATGGACTGCGATTGGTCGCATCATCTTGACCAACTGGCAAGGGGTTATCGAAGACCTAGATGACCAGGTTCGGATTGTCTCCTCGAGCGAATTTGATGAGGAGACCGTAACCGCCGCAGCGTCCAAGATCTCTACTGCGAAGCAGGCCGCGGAGGACAAGCGCAAGGAATTAGAAGACAAGCGCAAAGCACAAAAAGAAGCTGCTGATCCGTATGACGGATCCGCATGGGCCGCCGCAGGTATTGACCCGGTCAAAATTACTATTGATTCCCGCTCGGTCTACACCCTGCGCACCTACCTGGGACAATCCCCAGTCTTTTTGGGCAAGTGGGGAGAAATCTTTACCTTCCCTTCGTCCAAGCAGCTCATGCGTTGGATTATGGAAAATGATGACCATGATTTGGCACAGGTGTCCACGTGGGAAGACCTCGTTACCGCAGCTAATGCTGGGGAGCTAGAGTTTATGGTTCACTCGGATAACCAGTACTCCTTCAATGGCATCGTGCGCGATATCACCAAGGGGCCGGAAGCAGTAGATACGGAGCAAATGAGCCGCTGCTACGAAGTCTGTGCTGATGCCGCTGATTGGGCTGGCGATGACTCGATTAACTCCTTCATGCTGGCAAACCCACGTTTCCAGGACTACCTGGGCTATATGCTCGGATCCACTGAAACCGCAGGCTATGTCCCGTCGAAGCCATATAATGACCACGCTGAGGCGTGGAAGGGACTAGAAGAGATGCTGACCAAGCGCTTTTCTAAGTTCTAATCTTCCAACAACACTTCACGCAGGGCCTTAATAAGGTCGGCGTGAAGTGTTTTGGTTTTCGCAGCCTGCGGCGCTATGTGATCAAAGCCATGATAGGCGCCCTCATAGGTTTCAAATGTCACGGGCACACCAGCCTTAGACAAGCGCTGGGCGAAGGCATGCGCTTCTGGGTAGAACAGGTCTAAATCCCCAATTCCAATCCACGTGGGTGGACACTGCGATAGGTCTTGCCGGTATAGCGGGGACGCATAGGGGGCAAGCTCGCGAGATAGATGGCTCGGGCCCAAATAGTGTTGCCACGCAGCGGCGTTTAACCGCGCGGTCCAAATAAACTGCCCGCGCGATGAGGGCATTGCTTGAGCAGCAGTAGTGGGATCTGTTGCGGAGCGATGATCCAACATGGGATAGACCAATCCTTGGAAAGCCACCGGATGACCCTCATCTTCAGCGCGTTGTACAATTCCTGCGGCTAATCCACCACCCGCGCTGTCACCACACACGGCGATACGTTGTGGGTCAATACCAAGGCTTCCCGCATTTTCTTGCACCCACCGCACCACGGCATAGCAATCGTCCAAGTCGGCGGGAAACGGCGCCTGCTGGGATTTCCGGTACGACGGAGCAAAGACAAAAATGCCCAACTCTTCCGCAATACGCGCGTTTTGCGGATCATAAAATCCCGGGGTGCCCACCACGTGCCCACCACCGTGGGTCCAAATCATCGCCGGGCGCGGTGGTGTATCTGGTACGCGCTGCAAAAGAGCTCGCGGTACTAGTTGCCGCGCGCTAAAAGGATGGCCATCATCAGGGCTTTTGCCCTCGATGATCCGAATGACGACATCTCGGTCAGATGCCCTAATCAGATCCACTTTGGCAGCCAGCCCCATGATATAAAGCATCAGCGCGGGTGGGATCAGGTGGTTGGGCAGATACAAAGCCCAGCTGCGCAATTGCGGGGCAACCTGCGCCAGATAGGGCGAACGGGATTTGAGATAAGCCCGCAGCCCTACTCCCAGCGCGGCGGTAACTGCTGCGGTGACCGCCGCTGCGGCGTAGAGCTTTCGGCGACCCAGTCGGCGTCGGTGTTTATTCGTCGTCTGCTTCTTCCGCTTCTTCTGCTTCGCGGGCTGCGGCATCTTCGGCGAATTCGGCATCGGAAAGTTCCTCATACGCTGGCAAAATCACGGTCTCGATCAGATGCTGGCGGTGTTCTTGCGTGCTGAAGCTATTTTGCATAGCCGCGACCGTGAGCTCAAAGAACTCCTCCAGCCCATAACCGAGTGCTTCATTTAAGGAGACAAATTGCTGGGTCAGCGCGGTTGTTCCCACCGCGCAGGTAAAGCCCAACTGTTGCAAAAGCGGCAGCGGGTGATCCGCGAGAGAATCCACATTGCCGTGGGCGATATCTTCATCAGGGTTGGTCTCCACTGCAATGTGCCGGTCACGAATCCAGCTGGTGAGTTGGCCAGGCTCAATGCCTTCCACGGTCGCGGAGAAATCATCGATAATGTCAACGCCCACAGCAACGCGGGTGGCACCGGCTTTCACGCCTGCTTCAATGTCGTCAAAGCCACCGTCGATGACAAAAGGCACGAAGTTATCTTGCAGCTTTTTCAAAACCCCGGCGTGTGCGTCGATATTGTCACCAACCAGGGCAAAGCCCGCGACGTCATCGTGATCGATGGCGGCATCGGCAATTTCTGCCACGTGTGCGGCATCGGACTGGGCAGTCAAAATAATGCGTGCATCAACGGCGTGCCCGTGGATGGCGGAGGTGGCTTGCTGAAGGGCATCGGCAAGCGATGCATCGCTAAGCGAATCTGCGAAATCTGCAGGGTTTAAGCGCAACTCGGCATAAATCACATTATTAGACTGCAGCGTGTCCAAGACATTTTTCACGGCTTCAGAAACACTGTGCCCTGCAACAACGTCAGCTGAAAGCACAACTTTGGGCAGAGAAGCAAAGATTTCGGCGGAAGAGTCCTTATTTTCAGGGCTAATTAAAGGTGCGTCATACATGCAAGCCATACTAAGCGTGAGCCTAAGATATTTCATACAATGAATGCCTCACCCAATTTCACCTTCTCTACTCCCGCTGGCGGCCGAAGCAAGACAGGCCGCCAGCGTCGTCTGCTGCCTGCTTTAGTGGCCACCACGTTGACTGGTGCAACCTTGGCTTTGTCGACCCCGGTGGTCGGTGCGCAAGAGTTTGAGCCCACGGAACAAGGCATGAATGCAGAGCAAGGTGTGGGGCCTGAGCAAGGTCTTGCTGACGTTTTTGATGGGCTACTGAATGATTCCGACAACCCGGATGGTGGCGAAACTTCTGAGGACGCACCGGCATCCTCGACCCGGGAAGTAGCTCCCAATACTGATAACTGCCCGCAAGCACTGCTTCCGCCGAAGCCAGTTACCACCTCCGAAGCGGTAGCGCCGGGGCAGCAATCCCCCGCTCCCCTGCCTGAAGTGCAAGAATCCGACTGTGGTGTGCAGGCGCCGTCGGGTTTCCGCGTCAATGATGATGTGCGTGCCTCAGCGTGGATAGTCTCCGACTTGGATTCGGGTGAGATCGTGGCGATGAAAGACCCGCATGGTCGCTATCGCCCGGCATCCATTCTCAAAGTGCTCCTGGCTATGGTGGCGATCGATGAATTGGACTTGAAAAAAGTCGTGACCGGTACCGATGAGGACGCAGCCATTGATGGCTCCGCGGTGGGTATCGGCCCGGGTGGGCACTATACGGTCGAGCAGCTTTTGCAAGGACTGCTCATGGCCTCGGGCAACGACGCCGCCCACGCCTTAGCGCAACAGCTCGGCGGCGATGAAGAAACGCTGACCAAGATCAATCAGCTGGCCCAAGATTTAGGCGCACGCTCGACTTTTGCTGCTAGCTACTCTGGCCTTGATGCCCCAGGCATGTCCACATCTGCTTCCGATATGGCGCTGCTGTATACCGAGGCCTTTAAAAACCCAACCTTTGCCCGAATGGTAGGAACTGACACGGCAGAATTTCCCGGTTATGGCGATCTCGAAGGCTATGAACTAGGAAATGACAACGGGCTTTTCATGAATGACCCGGATGGAATTGGCGGCAAGACCGGCTACACCGATGACGCCAACCACACCTTTGTCGGCGCATTAGACCGCGATGGCCGCCGCTTGATGGCGGTTATTTTAGATACCACCATTGACCACGGACCACGCGCGTGGGAGCAAGCACAGATGCTTCTCGATGAAGCCTATGACGTCCCCGCCGGCGCCGGGGTAAGCACGCTCGACGATATCAAGTTGGTGGGCATGCCAGCTGAGACTTCCTCGGCAGTTCCGCAGGCTGCGCAAGCCTCCGGCTCTGATGTCGTGGCTGCAGAAGAAAGCCACACCCAGTCCGGCTGGTGGCCGTGGCTGATTGTGGCTGGCGTTGGTGTGCTTGTTATTGCGATTATTTCTTCTTTACTACTTCTGCGTCGGCCCAGCGGTCGTGGGCGCCACGCAGCTCGTTAGCAGGGTTGATAGTAAACGCAGTGCCTAAGGCGCCCAGAAAGCCCACGGTCTGGCCCAACCCGGGAACCACCAGGATGCTTCTAAACCACTGACGCTTAATGGATTTTTCAATGCTGAGCTTTTCTTTGGTATTAACATCGCGCACGCGGTAGCCAAAGAGCAATTTGGCAGGTGACCCGCCAAAAGCGACCTCGGTGCCCACAAAAAGTACCGCCAGCAAGGTACCTGCCACGATGCTGGCGATCACTGAATCCCCGATCACCAATGCCGCTGGGATGATAGATAACAAGACCCAGTCCAAAAAGGCCATGCCAATGCGCGTGCCGGAGGATGGACGATCCGCAATATTCGGATCCACCGGCGCCTGATACATCGCTTGTGCCTGCTGCGGCGCTACCTGCGCGTGCTGATAGTTCGGCTGTTGATAAGGATTAAACGGCTGCGCATAAGGACTGGAATTCGGCTGCTGAGTTGCCGCAAAAGGCGCCGCCGGTGGGGTTTGCGGCGGCAGTGGTTGTTGCTGGCGCTGCGGACCGTGCTGCGGCATCCCTTGCGGGCTCGACCACCCGTGGGTTTGCTGCGGGCTATCACTAACGTTCATGCGCGTGACCGGATCCGGCCACGTACCAAAATTGGCTAGGTGCTCAATCTCCGGCCAAGTAATTTTCCGTCCCACCGAAATCGCATCATCATAATGCTTGCGCACTTCTGGCTTGGACAAGATGGAGTAACACAGCTGAATCTCCTTGCGCCGGGGATCATTGGCTGTGACACCATGTCCTTCTAGCTCCGCGTCGCGCGCTGCCAGCAAAATGCCCAGCGCTGCGGGCTCATCGGCGCTATCAAGCTGCATGTGCTTGTACAGGTTGGGAGCAAAGCTGTGACTCATACGCCCAACTATAGCGTGTCACCCCGACAACCAACAGGTAAGTTTTCGCACATAGGTAACTCCCCTGACCCCAGTCCCTACCCCTGGCGGATATCACAGACTGGGCCAAGGTACTGCTGCGAGAATCAAACTCGCAGCGCTCATCAAGCCTTTACTTGCGGCGAAGCAGCGCTACCGCACCCGCGCCAATAGCGCCGATGGCAGCGCCCACACCGAAGGTCGTGCCGGCGGATGGGCCGGAAGAGATTTCTTGACGCACCCGGATCACTGCTGGTTCGGGAACAGAGGGCTCTTCCAAGGCCAAAGACTCCTCGGTAGTCGCAGTCCAGGCGCTGATGTACATAACCACGCGCCAGATCAGATACATCATGATCATCAGGACAATTACTGGGCCAAAGACTGCACCTGCTGGGTTGCCGGTGGCAGAAGAAATGATAACGGTGGAAAGCTGCTTGATTACTTCGAGTGCGACCGCGCCCAACAGCGCACCTTTCACGCCGGATTTAAGTGGCACTTTCGTGCGCGGCAGGATCACGATCATCCACCACATGACCAGGAAGTTGGCTAATAGACCAACAGCGAGACCAAGAGCGAAAATCACCCAACCCATGCCGGGGAAGTGATCAATGCCGACCCAGTCAAAGATCTGCGGAATGATGCCGGATGTACCAGCAGCCGTAACGCCAAACGCTACGAGGAAGGCAATGAGCAGGCCAATCAGGCCAAGCAAGTCATTGAACTTCTTTTTTAAGAAGTTGCCACCTTCGTTGGCATCCAAGCCCCACATCGCGGAAATGCCGATGCGCAGGTTGTTCATCCAACCCAGTCCGGACCACAAGGTGGTCAAACCGGCAACGCCAAACATCGCGGCGCGCTGGTCGATGGCGGTGACCAGCAAGTCATTAATGGTCTGGCCTAAATCGCCTTCGACAGCACCGGTGATGGCGTCTTGGACTTGTTGGAGCAGGTCCTCGCGGTTGGCCAGCACCGTGGCTACCACGGCAACCATCAGCATAAACAGCGGGAAAATCGCCAGCACGGAGTAATAGGTAACACCGGCGGAAAACTGGTTGCCGCCTTGCGCGGCATACCGGTTTTGCATGCGCATGATGTGATCGACAAAGCCGGAACGTTCGCGAATTTTATCTACTGCTCCTGGCTCGTCTTGCCGGGAGCGTTCAATGCCGGAGTCATCGGTTCTCTTGCCATTGGGTTTAGTTTTGGCAACCATTGTCAAGGCCTTTCTAAGAAACGTTCAGCGGGCTTTTATCTACAGTAGACCGGATTTAGCGGCGGCGCGCAGGAAGAAACCCCACTTTGTCATAAACGTTTTCAAGAAGTGGCGTAGCAACTTCAGTGGCTTTGTCAGCACCATCCGCCAGCAGGCTTTCAATTTCGCCGCGGTCATCCATCAATTCATCAAAGCGAGCCTTCAGTGGCGTGACAAAAGCTTCCAGGGCATCAGCGGTATCGACCTTCAATTGGCCATAGCCAAGGCCGTCGTAGCGGGCTACTAGCTTGTCGATGCCCTCCCCCGTCAACGCCGACTGAATTGCCAAAAGGTTAGACACACCCGGTTGGTTATCGCGGTCAAAGTTCACTACGCCCAAATCATCGGTCACTGCGGAGCGAATGCGCTTTGCCGATGTCTTCGGTGCATCGAGCAAGTTAATCAAGCCCTTCGGGTTAGGTCCGGACTTAGACATCTTCGCCGTGGGGTCTTGCAAGTCATAAATCTTGGCGGAGCCTTGTGGGATATAAGCTTCCGGTACGCGGAAAGTCTCCCCGAAACGAGAGTTGAAGCGCTCCGCTAGATTGCGGGTCAGCTCCAAATGCTGGCGCTGGTCTTCGCCGACGGGAACAAAGTCCGGCGAGTACAACAAGATATCTGCTGCCATCAGTACTGGGTAGGTAAATAGACCCACTGAGGTGCGGTCTTGACCGTGGCGCGCGGACTTGTCCTTGAACTGCGTCATGCGCGAAGCCTCGCCGAACCCGGTCATGCACTGGAGAACCCAGGTCAGCTCAGCGTGCGCTGGCACCTGCGACTGCACGTACAACGTAGAACGTTTCGGGTCGATACCTAAGGCAATCAGCTGTGCTGCGCCGGCGATGGTGCGCTCGCGCAATTCCGCCGGATCCTGATCCACGGTAATCGCATGCAAGTCAGGGATGAAGTAAAAAGCATCAAATCCATCTTGCAGATCAATCCACTGCTTCAGCGCACCGAGGTAGTTTCCCAGGTGGTAGGAGTCAGCGGTGGGCTGGATACCAGACAAAATACGGTCCCCAGGTTGTGGGGTTGGGGTGGCTGCTGGCTTCGAAGTGGGTTCAGTCATAGTTAATACCTTAATATTTTGTGAAAGTTCGGTGACACTCGCATGCTGCGAGCCTGCTTAACTTCCCCATTCCTCGCGCTAAAAGTTAGCTGGGCATAAGCAAAGCGCCTTGGCCGGCGCACTACACAGTGCGATTATCCGGCCAAGGCGCTCATCAGGGCAGATTAAGAAAGCAAAAGTTTAAAATTAAGCTCTTAAATCTTGCGGCTCGTTGGAGAGAACACGTCAAGGGTGGTTGCCCAGCCAGCGACGAGGAATGCGCCACCAGCAGACATGACAATCAACGGAGCAAGGAAAGCGAAGGACGGACCAACAACGGTCCACCACCAGATACCCACGACGAGTCCAATGACTCCGAGGACGTAGTAAAGAATTGCTTGAGACATACGGTCTACTCCATTGCTGTAATGACGGTAGCTACGTGAAATCAGGTTAAAGCCAGCTTCACCAAATATTGTTCACAGCTACTTTAGCACTCGTGCACACAAAGGTTAAGAAATGAGGGCATTAAAAAGCGGTGAACTTACCCCCAATCTTTGCTTAGTTGTACTCCACCATCAGCGGAGAGTGGTCAGACCAGCGCTCTTCAACACTTGGTGCCTTTTCCACCCAGCTGCGCTGTGCGCGCTGCAGCATGGAATCAGTTGCTGCCTGGTAGTCAATACGCCACCCCGCGTCATTGTTAAACGCCTGCCCGCGGTACGTCCACCACGTGTACGGGCCTTCTGCCTCTGGCTCGAGTCGGCGCGCCACATCGAACCATTTCGGATCTTCGGTGGGCTGCCAGTTGGTCTTGGTTTCATAGTCCACAATGCCCAGCCAGTCCCCCAGACCCTTCTTTTCCTGCGCGTGCGCGTCAGGGAAAGCACCGAAGACATGGTCCATAAAGGCACGCTCCTCGGGCAAGTGACCGGATTTTTTCTCATTCGGCTTGTTGTTTTTCAAGTCCTGGGCACGGTGGCAGATATTCCAGTCGCCTCCGATGACCATGTCGGTGTGTTCAGCAGCCCGCTTTTCCAAAACACCAGCGAATTCATCCAAGAAGTTGTACTTTTCATCCAACTTGGGCGAATTCACATCACCGGACGGCAGATACAGCGAGGCCACGCGCACTCCAGCGGCAGTAGCTTCAATCCAACGGCCTGACTCCAAGAAAGAACCAAAACCAATTTCGACATCCGTCAGTGGGGTCCGGGATAAAATACCGACGCCAGCGCGGCCTTTCGCGCCTGGGGTGAGCGCATCGGCCATCGCCAAGTGCCAACCAGCCTCCAAGGATGGTTTCAAAGCCAGCTCAGTTTGCGCAGGATTAGCGCGCACTTCCTGCATGAGCACGATATCGGCGCTGGTTTCTTCCAGCCATGCATTCATTCCTGGGTTGAGTTCATTGCGCTGCTTACAGGCGGCGCGAATGCCGTTGACGTTGACCGAAGCGATAGTTAAAGACATGGCAATAGTCTAACTTCCTTCGCACCAGGCTCGATCCATGAGCTCACACCAGGGCTTTTCACCAAGGATTCCAACCGAAACCTCGATGCAATGATGCACGCCCTACTTTTTGACGAACTGCGCGCCAATCCAGATCAGGATGGCCGCGGCCGACAACGCAGCACCAGCCAAGGCCGGGGAGGCATAGCCCATGCCTGCGCCGACCACGATGCCGCCTATGGCAGCACCCGCGGCATTGGCCAGGTTCAAGGCAGAGTGGTTCAACGAAGCCGCCAGGGTTTGGGCATCGCCGGCGACATCCATGAGGCGAATCTGCAGGCTTGGGGTCAAGGAAGCACCGAAGAACCCGATGAGGCCAAAGTTGATGGTGCCCAAAATTGGATTGTGGGAGGTAAAGAAAAACGCCACGAGGATTAGACAGATGGTGACCAAGGAAAAAAGAATGCCCTTTTCCAGGCTGCGGTCAGCTAACCAACCACCGAAGTAGTTACCGGCGACGTTGCCGATGCCGTAGATCATGAGCACCAGCCACATGAGGCTTTCTGCCATCCCGGCGCGCTCGGTCATTGTCCAGGTGATGTAGGTATACACGGCGAACATGCCACCGAAACCGACAGCGCCCATGGCCAGTGAGAGCCAGACTTGTGGGCGTGCAAAAGCGCCAAGCTCGGTTTTCACAGAGGTTGGCGGCATGCGCGTCATATGTGGCATCAAGATCCACAGCCCTGCCAAGGTGAGGACGCCGACAATAACGACAAGTGCGTATGCGGCTTGCCAGCCCATCGCAGAGCCGAGTGCTTGGGCTGCGGGAACACCCAACACCGTGGCTACAGATAGTCCCATACCCACCATCGCCACGGCTTTGCCGCGCGCGCCAGCGGGTGCCATCGACGCGGCGGAAAGACCGGCCACGGAGAAGTACGCACCGTGAGGCAAGCCGGCGATAAAGCGGGCGACCATCAGCACGGCGTAATCCTCCGCGAAGATGCCCAGCCCATTGCCGATGATAAAAGCGACCATCAAAATAATGAGCAGACGCCGGCGGGGAATCTTGCCCGTTAAAGCAGTGATCATCGGCGCGCCGACGACGACGCCCAGGGCGTAAGCAGAAATAATATGGCTGGCTTGTTCTTCGGAGATACCGAGATCGCCAGAAATCATGGGCAAAAGACCCATCGACACAAATTCTGTTGTGCCGATTCCGAATCCGCCCATGGCTAAAACAATCACCACAATAATGCGGCGAGTATTAGAGATTGTGGTTTGCACCGGCCGCGGATGGCGTTGAATCCGTGGACGGCGCGGTTCGTTGGTACGCGACGAATCCGTCATCTGACCCCCATCAGAAGTTGGTTGACCTACCTCACCTAGGCGCCCGTCTACGTGATCATTATCACTGTGGCGACCTTTTCCGTTCTCTTCAGCTTTGCCCCGCATGTCATTCACCCGCGCAACATTACCCAACTGCGTGAAGAACTTGCACGTCAAGTGATTAATGCTCACCGTGACCAACCATCGTGCATCACACCACATCAAAAGAGGCCCGAGCGCAATAGGGCTTGACTATTGCGCAGATTAGGCAAATGATATTGACAAAACCTTCCCAGCTCGGATTAACATAGGCTAGCCTAAAATCAATTAAGGTAGGCTCGCCTATCTTCGCCCTGGGAGGTTCTCACACCGTGCACAAATCTACCGTGGTTCGGCTTACTGCCGCATCCGTCATTGCCGCGCTGTCCTTATCCGCGTGCTCCACTAGCGATGACGCGGATTCCGCAGACGCTAATGGCTCTGCCGCGTCCGAGCCGGCTAACGGTTCCAGCCCGGAATCCAGCAACCCCGCTGATGCTGCGCAATTCCCCGTCACCGTGGAACATGCCCTAGGCGAGACAGTCATTGAGTCGAAGCCCGAACGTATTGCCACTGTTGGTTGGGCAAACCACGAGGTCCCACTCGCCTTCGGCATCACTCCAGTAGGTATGTCCAAGTCCACGTGGGGCGATGATAATGACAATGGGATTATGCCGTGGACAGAGGACAAGCTCGCAGAACTGGGCGGGGAAACGCCAGAGCTTTTCGATGAAACCGATGGCATCCCCTTCGAGCAAATTGCCAACACCCAGCCTGATGTCATCTTGGCCGCCTACTCCGGTCTAAGCCAGGAAGACTATGACACGCTGTCACAAATCGCACCGGTTGTCGCCTACCCCGATAAGCCGTGGACGACTTCTGCCTATGACATGGTCACCTTGGACGCCGCAGGACTTGGTTTATCTGCCGAGGCAGAAGACCTCAATGCTGACCTCAAAAAGCAGGTTTCTGAAGCCATGGATAAATACCCAGAGCTGCAAGGCAAAAAGCCGCTATTTACCTCTTTCGGTGGCGCGTCGAGTGATTCCATGATTGGTTTTTACACCTTGGATGATCCCCGCGCTGGGTTCTTGAAGGAGGCAGGCTTTGAAACTCCAGAAATCGTTGAGGAATACACCGGCAAATCTGATTCCTTCTGGGAGGAAGTCTCCGCAGAAAACCCCGAGCAATTCGATGATGTTGATTTCTTCATCTCCTACTCCTCCGGCGATGAGGCCGCCGATCAGAAAACCTTAGAAGACATGCAGGCAGACCCACTGCTGTCAAAGATCCCGGCTATCGCAGAAGGCAACGTGGTCTTTTTGGAAGAAGGACCTTTGGGCGCAGCTGCGAACCCTTCCCCGCTGTCGATTCCATGGGGCATCGATGAGTACTTCGCCGCGTTGAATACCGCCTTCGATGCGGAATAAGTAACTCTTTCGACATCCCGTCAGCCACAAACTTTTCAAGGGGCACCCCGCACCATGTCTATCCAGTCCGTTGACCGCCACCGAATGCCTACAGCTTCGTTATCGCCCGCACCAGAGCGAGCAGCAGTACAGCGCAGCTACGGCGCTGATACTTCTGTGGCATCACCAACTGGCACACGTCGTCTTGGTGCAGTACGGGTCGCCGTGTTGTGTGGTTTGCTCGTAGCCTTAGCGTTCGCCGGGGTTTTATCGGTGATGTTTGGTGTACGGTCCATCTCGATTGAAGATGCGCTGGCTGCAATCGGCGGTGCCACAGATACCGCAGAGCAGGCAGCTGCAACAACCCGTTTGCCACGCACCGTCATGGCATTGTTTGTCGGGGCCGCGCTGGCGATGTCCGGCACCACCTTGCAGGGAGTAACTCGCAATCCATTGGCAGACCCCGGCATCTTCGGTGTTCTATCCGGTGCGTCGCTCGCGGTGGTCTCCGGTATTGCTTTCTTCGGCCTCTCCCGCCCGGTTCCCACCATGCTTATTGCCATGGTCGGTTCCTTAGCGGCAGCTGTCTTCGTGTACTTCGTCGGCTCCTTGGGCCGCGGTGGCGCTACGCCGTTGAAGCTGGCGTTATCCGGTGCTGCCACCGCCGCTGCCGCATCCAGCCTGGTCTCTGCCATTTTGCTACCGCGCGCTGATGTCATGGACCGCTTCCGCTTCTGGCAGATTGGTTCAGTCGGTGGTGCGGAATGGCAGCAGTTGCAATTATCCCTGCCATTTTTAGGCCTTGGCTTACTAATAGTTCTGGCGTGCGCACCTGGGCTTAATGCTTTAGCGCTTGGCGATGATGTTGCCACCGGCCTAGGCATCAAAGTGATGACCACGCGGTTAGTCGCAACCCTAGGTGCAGTCATGCTGTGCGGCACCGCGACCGCCCTTGCTGGTCCCATTGCCTTTGTGGGACTGATTGTTCCGCACTTGCTGCGTCTTATCTGCGGCACAGATCATCGATGGTTGTTGCCACTAACCGGACTGGCAGGCGGGGTTTTGCTCGTCGCTGCCGATACCATCGGTCGCGTTGTTGCACGCCCTTCGGAACTTGCCGTCGGTATTTTGGTTCCGCTCATTGGCGCTCCCCTATTTATTTGGATTGTCCGCAATACCAAGGTTCGGGAGCTTGCCTAATGAGTACGCCCAACATATCTTTGCCTTCTACCGTCCCCGGCTCGTCCCGGAATTCCGAGGATTCCGGGAATTCCACGGCAACATCACGCTTGGTACATGCGTTATCTGCCGCCCGGCACAAGCGCCGGCGTCAGTACTTCGCACTCCTTATTATCTTGACCGTTGCGGTCATAGCCTTGTGGCTCGTGTCGTTAATGATCGGTGAGACCTTTTACTCTCCTTCCGACGTTGTCGCGGTCATCATGGGTGAGACCGTTCCCGGAGCTAGTTTCACCGTCGGTACCTTGCGCCTTCCGCGCGCGACAGTCGCTATTTCCGTCGGGCTAGCGTTTGGCATGGCCGGCACAATTTTCCAAACGATGCTGCGCAATCAGCTTGCGTCGCCGGATATTATCGGCATTTCAGCTAGTGCTTCTGCCGCCGGCGCCACCGGCATTATCGTCTTTGGTTTGGGACAAACTAGCGTATCCATCGTCTCCACCGTGGTGTCTTTGACCGTGGCGGTTGTGATTTACTTGCTGTCCATTAAGTCCGGTTTTACCGGCACGCGCATGATTTTGATTGGTATTGGCTGCGCCGCGTTAATGCAGGCGTGGACCTCGTACGTACTCTCCCATGCCGCTGCGTGGGATCTGCCAACCGCTACTCGCTGGATTACCGGGTCGTTAAACACGATGACGTGGGAGCGTGGCATGCCCGTTATCATCGTCACGCTGCTCATCGCGCCTTTATTGGTCGCCTGCTCCCACTTTTTATCCGTTCTTGGTCTCGGTGATGATTTAGCTCGCGGGTTGGGCCTTCGGCTCACGCTGACGCGCGTGGTGCTTTTTGTTGGCGCCGTAACGCTGATCGCAATCGCCACCGCTGCTACCGGCCCCATTGCCTTTGTGGCTTTTATGGCAGGACCCATTGCATCACGCATCTTCAAACCTGGCACGTCACTGATTCTTCCGGCTGGATTGCTGGGCGCCTTATTGGTTCTCGTTGCAGATATTGCTGGCCAGTACCTTTTTGGCACGCGCTATCCCGTGGGAGTTATCACCGGTGCCATTGGTGCGCCATTTCTTATTTATCTACTTACTCGTTCATCGCGATAGAGGTTTTTCATGACGGCAACACAATTAAACTCCGATATCCCAGCTATGCGCGTCGATAAGGTGTCGGTCAACTACGGCGAACGCAGCGTATTACAAGACCTCAACGTGGATATCCAGCGTGGCGCGGTGACTTCCATCGTCGGCCCCAACGGCTGCGGCAAATCCACGCTGTTGCGCACCATGTCGCGACTTCTTAACCCTTCTCACGGCGAGGTGGTCTTAGACGGACAGTCCATTTCTGAACTGCCAACCCGCAAGCTTGCTACCTGGCTGGGCCTATTGCCTCAGTCCCCCATCGCGCCGGATGGAATTACGGTAGCGGATCTGGTTGGCCGCGGCCGCACCCCACATCAAGGACTTTTGGGCCGCTGGAGCGGGCAAGATTACGAGATCGTCGCAGAATCTTTGGAAGCTACCGGGATATCAGACCTTGCAGAACGCTCCATCGATGAACTATCCGGCGGTCAGCGTCAGCGTGTGTGGATTGCCTTGGCTCTTGCGCAAAGGACCGAGACCTTATTACTAGATGAACCAACGACGTACTTAGACGTCAAGCACCAGCTCGACGTATTGGATCTGCTCACCGAGTTAAACCACACCCGCGGCACCACCATCGTGATGGTTTTGCACGACCTCAACCTAGCGGCACGCTATTCCGATGAGCTGGTGGCTGTCTCTGGCGGCCACGTCGTTGCGCAAGGCAAACCGCATGAGGTTATTACTCAAGAAACTATCGCCAATGTCTTTGATATTGACTCCATCATCATTACCGATCCGGTATCCAATCTCCCGGCTGTCATGCCGATTGGCCGCCACCATGTAAAGGAATAAATAGATACACCATGGCTTTTGTCCCGTTTGCTGCCACCGTTAAATCCTCCACCCGAATCTCTCCGAATTTCCAGCGCGTTACCTTCACCGGCGTGGATGATATGGGCCCTGCCGGTCAGATTATGGACTTGCGCATCAAGTTAGTTATCCCCGGACAACACGGGCTACCCCAGTTTGCACAAGATGGTGATTGGTACGAACAGTGGAAAGCACTCGAACCGGACAAGCGTGGGTACATGCGCACCTACTCCATCCGGCAGCTACGTCATGCGCATGCACACGGCCCTGCGGAGCTCGACATCGACTTTGCTCTGCACGGGATTGGTACCGCGGCAAGTGGACCGGCAGCTACCTGGGCTGTAGAAGCACAACCTGGCGATGAACTCTATGTCATTGCCCCACAAAAAGAAGATCCGTCCGGCCCTGGCATCGAATTCCAACCGGGCGATGCACAGGAAGTCATCATCATGGGCGATGAAACGGCGCTTCCGGCCATGCTGCGGATTGCCGACGAATGGCCGAAGACTTTGCGCGGCACCATGTACTGCGAATTGGTTGATATCGATGATGCACAGCACCTTGATCTCCCGCCCAACCTCACCGTGAATTGGGTACCGCGCAGCCAGGAACACACCTATGGTGACATGCTGGTGGAATCGGCATCTCGTCTGTGCGAAGCCGACAACCCGCGCGGGGAATTTAGCCTGCCGGAACCAACACCCCCGTCGGATACCGAGCCGTCCCCGCTGATTTGGGAGACCCCACAGCACAGCACCGTACGCGACGAGGAAGAAGATATCCCACCTGTGTCTTCTACCGTGGCTGAACGATTCGCCAACACTTATTTCTGGATTGCGGGCGAGGCAACCATGGTCACCACCATCCGGCGCATGCTTGTCAAAGGCGCGGGTATTCCCCGTCACCGCGTGTCCTTTATGGGCTACTGGAAAAAGGGCGCTACAGCACTCGGTTAAACACCCCGCGTGAGCATTTTGCCGTACTTCTGGGAACCTCAGTTGGCCACTTGTTCGCCAATCGGGGGCTCAAACTCCCAAAAGATACGGTAAACCGGTATTCTTGGATGTTGAACGTTTTCCGAAACATTACTTATAGGAGAAGCATGGCAAAGATTATCTGGACCCGTACTGACGAAGCACCATTGCTTGCGTCCTACTCTTTCAAGCCGATCGTTGAGGCATTTGCTTCCGTCGCTGGCATCGAAGTAGAGACCGCAGATATCTCACTGGCTGCTCGTATCTTGGCTCAGTTCCCTGAGACCAAGGTTCCAGACGCATTGGCTGAGCTTGGTGAGCTGGCTAAGACCCCGGAAGCAAATATTATTAAGCTTCCAAATATTTCTGCTTCTGAGGTTCAGCTGCGTAAGGCCATCGCAGAACTGCAGGCTGCTGGATTTGATCTGCCAGAGTATGACGATGCGAAGGATAAATACGACGTAGCAAAAGGCTCGGCTGTTAACCCGGTTCTGCGTGAAGGTAACTCCGACCGTCGTGCTCCACAGGCTGTAAAGAACTTTGCTAAGGCAAACCCACACCGCATGGGCGCATGGTCGAAGGATTCCAAGACCAACGTTGCCACCATGGACGCTGATGACTTCCGCCACAATGAGAAGTCCGTCATCATCGATGGCGATGACACCTTGACCATCAAGTTGGTCGGCACTGACGGCGCAGAAACCGTTCTGCTCGACGGCCTTAAGGTCTTGGACAAGGAAGTCATTGACGGCACCTTTATGTCCGCCAAGGCTCTCGATGAATTCTTGAAGGCACAGGTAGCGCGCGCAAAGGAAGAGGGCATCCTCTTCTCCGCGCACCTAAAGGCCACCATGATGAAGGTCTCCGACCCAATTATCTTCGGCCACGTCGTGCGCTCTTTCTTCTCCGACGTCTACGACAAGTACGGTGACCAGCTCCTCGCAGCTGGTCTTAACGGCGAAAATGGCCTTGGCGCCATCTACTCCGCATTGGATGACTTGGACAATGGCGCTGAGATCAAGGCAGCTTTCGATGCAGCCTTGGAAAACGGCCCAGACTTGGCCATGGTCAACTCCAACAAGGGTATTACCAACCTGCACGTTCCATCGGATGTCATCATTGACGCATCCATGCCAGCGATGATTCGCACCTCTGGCCACATGTGGAATAAGAATGACGAAGAGCAAGAAGCTCTGGCAGTCATCCCTGACTCCTCTTACGCTGGCGTTTACCAGGCAGTTATTGATGACTGCCGTGAAAACGGCGCTTATGACCCAACCACCATGGGTACGTCCCCGAACGTTGGTCTGATGGCGCAGAAGGCTGAGGAGTACGGCTCCCACAACAAGACCTTCAAGATCCCAGCTGACGGCGAAGTTCAGGTTGTTAACTCCGCTGGCGATGTTCTGATTTCCCACAACGTTGAGGAAAACGACATCTGGCGCGCATGCCAGACCAAGGATGCTCCAATCCAGGATTGGGTCAAGCTTGCTGTCAACCGCGCACGCCTGTCCGGCATGAAGACCATCTTCTGGCTGGATCCTGAGCGTGCACACGACAGCAATCTCATCGACTTGGTCAACAAGTACCTGGGCGACCACGACACCGAGGGCTTGGACATTGAGATCCTCTCTCCAATCGAGGCCACCAAGGTCACCGTTGAGCGCATCCGTCGCGGCGAAGACACCATCTCCGTAACCGGTAACGTTCTGCGTGACTACAACACCGACCTGTTCCCAATTCTGGAGCTGGGCACGTCTGCAAAGATGCTCTCCGTTGTTCCTTTGATGGCAGGCGGCGGCCTGTTTGAGACCGGTGCTGGTGGCTCTGCCCCTAAGCACGTTGAGCAGCTACAGGAAGAAAACCACCTGCGCTGGGACTCCCTCGGTGAGTTCTTGGCACTGGCTGAATCCTTCCGCCACGAGCAGCAGAACCACGGCAATGAGCGCGCTGGCGTTCTCGCCGCGGCACTGGACAATGCAACCGAGCGTTTGCTGACCGAAGGCTACTCCCCATCCCGCAAGGTCAAGGAAATCGATAACCGCGGTTCCCACCTGTACCTCGCAGCATTCTGGGCTGAGGAATTGGCAAAGCAGACCGATGACGCTGAGTTGGCAGAAGGCTTCAAGGCATTCTCCGCGAAGCTCAATGAGAACCTTGATGCTATCGCTCAGGAGCTCATTGACATCCAGGGTCAGTCCACCGACTTGGGCGGCTACTACTGGCCAAACGAGGACAAGACCACCGAGGTCATGCGTCCTTCTTCCAAGTACAACGAGATCCTGGAATCTCTGAAGAAGTAATTCTTCCGCTGTCGGCCGATCGGCCCTAAGCATCAACGCCCTTCTGATCTTCATGATCGGAAGGGCGTTCATTATGCCTTTAACCAGTTGCGATGAATGCTAACGAGGCATGTTTTCATTCCGGGGTAGATTGGGAGGCTATGACTAACCCACTTCTTATTCCATCCCAGCTGCCGTATGAGCTTCCACCGTTCGCAGATATCCGCGTTGAGCACTACCGACCTGCTTTTACTGAAGCCTTATCTCGCCACCGCGCAGAAATTGCCGCGATTACAGATAATCCTGAGGCTCCAACGTGGACCAATACGATCGAAGTACTCGAGCGCTCCGGTCGGGATTTAGAACGCGTCATGGCAGTGTTTGGCAATCTCTCCGGCACTGATATCACCGACGAGATGGAAGAGATTGCGGCGGAGGTCTACCCACAGCTCTCCGCGCACACGGATACGGTCTATCAAAATGACAAGCTCTATGAGCGCCTGCAGGCAGTCACGGCGCCGGAGGATACGGAATCGCAGCGTTTGCATGAACACCTGCTGCGCACATTCAAGCGCAAGGGCGCAGACCTTGCGGCAGATGAAAAGCAGCGTTTATCCGAGATCAACCAGCGTCTATCCACATTGTCGGAAGCATTTGGCCGCAACTTGATGGCAGATACCCGCGCCCGCGCAGTGCAGTTTAGTAGCGCAGACGAGCTGCAGGGTCTTCCCCAAGATCGCATTGAAGCCGCTGCATCATACGCTCAGGAGTTGGGCAAGGAAGGCTATATTTTCCCACTAGAGCTGCCTTCGGTGCAGTCCGAGCAGCAGCGTTTGGCACGCCCTGAGGCCCGCGCGGCATTGTACGAAGCAGCCGGTCTGCGCGGCACCGAGTCCAACTCGGAGGTCTTAGTAGAAATGGCTCAATTGCGTGCTGAACGCGCACGCTTGCTGGGCTTTGACACCCACGCTGATTACGTGATTGCGGAAGAAACCGCCAAGGAAGCATCGGCAGTTAATAACATGCTGCGCGGACTGGTGCCGGCTATTAATACCAACGCCGCCGGTGAGCAGAAGATTTTGGCGGAAGAAGCTGAAATCAATGGGGAAAAGTTCGGCCCCGCCGATTGGCCCTATTGGGAATCCAAGGTTCGACAGCGCGATTACGCGGTGGATGAAAATGAGCTGCGCAAATACTTCCCGTTGGACGCAGTGCTTGTCGATGGTGTCTTCGCCGCCGCCCATCGCCTCTACGGCATTACGGTTATCCCGCGTGATGATTTAGAAGGCTATGCCGAGGGCGTGCGCGTGTGGGAGGTCTTCGACGAGGGTCAAGAACACGAGCTCAACACGGGCATTGGCCTTTTCCTCACCGATTATTTCGGTCGTCCCACCAAACGCGGCGGTGCCTGGATGTCGGCGTTTATGGAACAGTCCCACCTATTAGGCACCAAGCCCGTGGTCATCAACGTCATGGGAATCTCCTGCCCGGCGGATGGCTCCACGCCGCTGTTGAGCTTGGATGAATTGCACACGGTCTTCCACGAGTTTGGTCACGCGTTGCACGGGCTGCTTTCCGATGTCCGCTACCCCACCTTCTCCGGAACCAATGTGCCGCGTGACTGGGTGGAATTCCCTTCGCAGATTAATGAAAACTGGGCGCTTGATCCCGCCTTGGTTAAAAACTATGCCCGCCACGTTGACACCGGTGAGGTGATCTCCGATGAGCTGCTGGATGCCGTGTCCCAGGCTTCCCAGTTTGGCCAAGGCTTTGCCACAGCCGAGTATGTCGCCGCGTCCATCATTGATCTCGCCTGGCACTCGCTTACTCCGGAAGAAGCAGCACAGTTGGAATCCACCCCGGAAGCCATCGCTGACTTCGAGCAGTCTGCGTTAAACGCGGCAGGCATGGACATCGATGGCATTGCGCCGCGCTACCGCTCCACATACTTCCAGCACATCTTCGCTGGCGGTTATTCTGCAGGCTACTACTCATACCTGTGGGCCGAAGCCCTTGATGCTGATGGCTTCGAATGGTTCCGCGAAGAAAACGCTGCCACCCCATCCGACAACTCTGCGTCGTCGGATGTCAGCGACGACGCAGCCCGGCACGCAGGCCAAAAATTCCGCGACCTGATTTTGTCCACGGGTGCATCGCGTGATTTCTCCGAGGTCTATTCCGAACTTCGCGGCCGCGACAAGGATCTCACCCCACTACTAGTTCGCCGCGGACTCAATACTCCAAGCGCAAGCTAACTCGACGCCTAGTAGGAAGCACTAAGTGGAGGCCATCTTCTTCTGATGGCTTCCGCTTTTTACTGTGTTTTATGCGTTGTCAAGGTGTGCGCGCACGAACCACTGGAACTTTTCTAGCTCCGCGGATTGGCCGATGAGCAGGTCTTCAGTAATCGGGTCGATGTCTCCGGAGACCTTGATGGACTCACGAACCTTTTCAATCACGGTGGTGTACAGCTCATCGATCGCCGCGAGGTGGTCTTGGGTATTGGCACGGTTGAGCTCGTACTTCAGTGGAGTACGGTCTTCTGCTTGTGCTTTTGGAGTACCCAGTGGCTCAAAGCCAAGGGTGGAGACACGTTCGGCAACTTCATCGGCGTAGCCGCGAACGAGATCAATTTGCGGATCCAGCATCTCATGAACCGCGATGAAGTTCGGGCCCACCACGTTCCAGTGGGCGTGCTTCAAAATCAAATGCAGGTCGTTGTAATCATTTAAACGCGCCTGCAATTCTTCAGAGAGCTTTTTAGATTCGACATCGGACAAACCAGGAACAGTGTATTGAGTCATATCCCCATCATATCCCTAATCTAGTTTTCCTGCATGAAGTTTTTATCCCATTTGCGCAGGTCATAACTCACGTTTGACGGAATGCAGACAAAGCTGCCACACCACAAGCGCGCAAAGATTATCTAGGCTGGGACGTATGAAACTTACACTCCACGGACATTCCTGCGCTTCTGTCTCCACCGACCAAGGCGTCTTCGTTATTGACCCAGGGCCTGCTTCCAATCTTTCTATCCTGGCGTCAGCGGATGCAGTTTTACTTACCCACTCGCATCCCGATCACGTCGATGCAGAGACTGTCAAAGCCTCCGGACTTCCGGTGTGGGGACCGGCAGATGCCGTCGGGCTCATCGGCGAAGGCACCGTTTTACGTCCCGGCGAATCTTTTGAGTTGCTCGGCACCCCCATTCACGCCGTCGGCGGCCTTCACCACGAGGTGCATCCGCGGATGCCTCGCCCGGTGAATTTGGGCTATTACTTCAATGGAGTTTTGCACCCAGGTGATCAATACATCAAAGGCCTTCACAATGTTGATGTGCTCTTGCTTCCGATTTCTGCGCCGTGGGTGAAAAATTCCGAAGCGGCTGCTTATGCACGCACTATCTCCGCTAAGCGCACCATCCCTATCCATGACGGGGTCCTCAGCACCTTCGGCCGCACGCTGTACGACAATGTCATGACCAAGATGAAAGTACCGGGATATGCTCGCCTGGAAGAAGGAACCCCACTGGATCTTTCCCAACCACTGGATGTGGAAAACTAAGGCAGATGACACCGAGCATGAACCACGGCGCTGATCACCACAGCAGCCGAGAATTCGACATCGTCGTCTTTGGCGCTACCAGCTTTGTTGGCTCGCTGACTGCAGAGTATCTGGTACGCACTCACCCGGAACTATCGCTTGCGCTAGCAGGCCGTAGTGAAGCCAAGTTGCGGAACGAAGTCGCACAATTCGACGTTTCCATACCCATCATCGTCGCCGATGCTTCAGATCTCGATGCCTTACAACAGCTGGCGGCACGCACCCGCGTGCTCATTTCCACCGTCGGTCCTTATACCTACTTTGGCGAAAAGGTCGTCGAGGCATGCGTGGACAACGGCACTCATTATGTCGACCTATGTGGTGAGGCTTTATTTATCCGCCGCAATATCGATAGGTGGCAAGACAAAGCGCAGGCAACCGGCGCCAAGATTGTGCACTCGTGTGGTTTTGATTCCGTGCCCTCCGATATGGGCATGTTCCACCTCCACGACACCGCTGGTACCGATTTTGACCAGGTCACCATGGCGGTGGAGTATCTTTCTGGCGGCCTATCTGGTGGCACCATCGATTCCATGCGTGCGGTCAGTGCGGATGCCAAGCAGATGGACAAGGGCGGGGCAATCTTGCACAGTCCTTATACACTCTCCCCGGATCATAAACAGGAACCGGACGTAGGCGAGCAAAAGGACATGGACGTCTACTTTGATGATCTTGTGCGCCAGTGGACTGGGCCATTTTTCATGGCGATGTTCAATACGCGCATCGTGCGCCGCTCCAATACTCTGTCGGGTTATGCCTACGGCGACAAACTGCGCTACCGGGAAGTCATGACCACCGGCACGGGGCTAACCGGCCGCATCAAAGCACAAGCGCTATTTGCTATCACCGCATTAGGGTTCGCGGTTGTGATGAATAGGCGGCTCGCGCGTTTTTTGCCGCAGCCTGGCGATGGCCCAAAGAAACTAGATGAGGGCGGGTTTCGTATCACCCACTACGGGTTAAGCACCACGGGAGCGCTGTATACCTCCTCGGTGACCGCGCACGGGGATCCGGGATATCGCGTGACCTCGATGATGCTCGCCGAAGCAGCTGTGGTCTTAGCGACATCACCGAAAGAGATACCGGATGTTTCCGGCGGGATACTCACCCCAGCAACAGCGCTGGGCGCACCATATCGGGATGCGTTGCATGCGCATGGCATGAAGTTTTCCTAGACCGCTTACTACGCAAAACAATACCGCTTTGTCTATTTATATTCTCGCACTGCCTGCATGTTCAATTCCAAAGGTGAAAGCTGCCATGCCCCACAGGTACCGTGCCAGGTATGACAAAATACGACAACAGCAACTTCGAAAACTGGTCCCTAGAAACCCGCGCTCTGCACGTGGGGCAAGACTTGGACGGATCTTCTAACTCCCGCAACGTTCCCATCCACCAGACGACTTCTTTCGTCTTTGACTCGGCAGAACACGCCGCAAACCGCTTTAACCTTTCGGATGCCGGCCCGATTTATACCCGCCTGACCAACCCCACCACTGGCGCTTTAGAAGCACGCATTGCGAGCTTGGAAGGCGGCGTGGACGCAGTCGCTTTCGCGTCCGGGCAGGCAGCGCAGACCGCAGCCATTATTAACCTGGCCTCGGCAGGCGATCACATTGTCTCCTCCCCACGCCTGTACGGCGGCACCACAACCTTGTTCACCATTACCTTGCAGCGCTTAGGCATTGAGGTAACGCTGGTCGAAGACCCCGATGATCCACAATCATGGGCTGATGCCGTCCAGCCCAATACCCGTGCGCTCTACGCTGAGACTTTTGGCAACCCGATTGCGGATATCCTCGATATTCCAGCTATTGCCGAGGTCGCGCACAATAATCAAGTACCCCTAATCGTGGATAACACGATTGCTACCGCAGCCGTTGCCCGCCCGCTGGAACTCGGCGCGGACATCGTCGTCGCATCCACCACCAAGTTCTACTCAGGCAATGGCTCGTCCATGGGTGGTGTCATCGTCGACGGCGGCAAGTTCGACTGGACCGTCGAACGCGACGGCAAGCCAGTGTTTCCCTACTTTGTCACCCCAGATGCCGCATACCACGGTCTCAAGTACGCCGATTTGGGCGCGCCAGCATTCGCGCTCAAGGCACGCGCGGGCATCCTGCGCGATACCGGCGCTGCTCTGTCCCCATTCAACGCCTGGGTAACGCTGGCGGGTCTGGAAACGCTGCAGCTGCGCATCGATAAGCATGGCGAAAACGCGCAAAAGGTAGCCGAGTACCTCGAAGCACACGACAAGGTGACCAAGGTCAACTACGCGGGCCTAGATTCCAGCCCTTATAAGGACGTCAAGGAACGTTTGGGCTATACCTCCACCGGTTCGGTGCTGTCCTTTGAAATTGATGGCAGCAAGGATGAGGCCTGGGCCTTTATTGATGCGCTCAAGCTGCACTCCAACCTGGCCAATATCGGCGATACCCGCTCGCTGGTAGTCCACCCTGCATCGACGACCCACTCCCAGTCTGATGAAGAAGGCTTGCGCGTGGCTGGTATTACCCAGGCCACCATCCGCCTGTCCGTCGGCATTGAAAACATTGACGACATCATCGCTGACCTTGAACTGGGATTCGCCGCGCTCTAATGGTTGCACAGCACGTTTCGCTTGCCGATGAAGGCGTCCTTGCCACCGTTGCCATCGGATCTTTTACCACCGAAGCCGGTGCCCAACTGCCTGCCGTTGATCTTGCATATCAGCGCTGGGGCGAATACCGCGGATCCAATGTGCTGCTGATTGAACATGCCTTAACCGGTGATTCTGATGTGGCCACCTGGTGGTGCGATTTGGTGGGGCCGGGCAAGGCGCTAGATACGGATACTTGGTGCGTTATTGCCACTAATGTGCTCGGCGGATGCAATGGCTCAACCGGGCCGAGCTCGGATTTTGACGGCACGCCGTATGGCTCGCGCTTTCCTGCGGTGTCTATCCGCGACCAAGTCGAGGCCGAAAAGCGTTTTCTCGATGTCTTAGGCATTGCGGAAGTCCATGCCATCATCGGTGGTTCTATGGGTGGGGCGCGCACGTTGGAGTGGACCTTGCTCTACCCCGAGATGATGCAGGCGGCGTGTGTTATTGCGGTCTCCGCGCGCGCTTCTGCGTGGCAGATTGGTATTCAGTCCGCGCAGATTTCCGCGATTGAGCGCGACCCGCTGTGGCAAGGCGGTGACTACTACGCCGGCCAGAGCCCTGATGAGGGCTTGGCTGCCGCGCGCCGGATTGCGCATTTAACCTACCGCGGGGAAATGGAAATCGATGAGCGCTTTGGAACGTCTGCGCAGGCCGGGGAAAATCCCCTGGGTGCGTACCGGAAAAAGGATCAGCGCTTTGCGGTTAATTCCTATCTGGATTACCAGGGAGCCAAGCTGACGCAGCGTTTCGATGCAGGCTCGTACGTGACGCTGACCGAATCTCTTAACCGGCACGATATTGGCCGCGGCCGCGGCGGGCTCAACAAAGCTTTGGCTTCGTCGCAGGTACCCACCATGGTCGTCGGCGTAGATACCGATATTTTGTACCCGTATCACCAGCAAGAACATATCTCGCGCAACTTGGGCAACCTGCTGGCCATGGCCAAGTTGTCCTCCCCCGTCGGCCACGATGCTTTCTTGGTCGAAGGCCGCCAGATGGACCGCATTCTGCGCAATTTCATTAAGCAGACCCTGCCCGAGGGTGCGGAGTCTATTGATGGTGTGGAGTTTCGAATCGGTGATGAATACATCATCTAACCTCGGCTGATGCCAGGATTAACTTCCTAGTGCATCAACCGAGGCCGAGAGCCACACTAGGGCTGCGCCGATGGCGACCGAAAAGCTCATATCAAATCGGCGTGAGCGCACGGCCAAGACTCCGACCCGGTGTGAATCACAGGTTCTGCGCACGACTGCTAGCCAGATCATGGCCGCGCCCAGGATGAAGGTGGCGCGGCGCCAGTGCTCCATTAGACTCATCACCCCGGAAGCTGCCACCCCGACGCCAAAAAGCGCGATGAACACCCACTGCAGCCAGCCAGGAAGCGGCGAGGGCTGCAAGTGGACGTCATGGGGATTCGACACAGAGAGCATGGTGGCGATGGTGTTTCCTACTTCGCCGCGAGCTTTTCTGCCCGCTCCACGATGTTGGAGACCAAGAAGGTACGAGTCAGCGGGCCAACGCCGCCTGGGTTCGGAGAAATAAATCCGGCCTTGTCCCACACATCAGGGTGCACGTCGCCGGCAAGCTTGCCGTCTACGCGCGATACTCCCACGTCCAAGATGGCAGCGCCTTCTTTGACCATATCCGCGGTAAGCATGTGCGGCTTGCCAGCGGCCGCGATGATGATATCTGCGGCCAGGGTTTCTGCCTGAAGATCTTTCGTTCCGGTGTGGCACAAGGTCACGGTGGCATTTTCGCTACGACGAGTCAACATCAAGCCAATGGGACGGCCCACGGTTACTCCGCGGCCGATGACAACCACCTTGGCGCCATCGATATTGACGTTGTAGCGGCGCAGCAAAGAAATGCAGCCATTCGGGGTACAAGGCAGCGGTGCCTCTTCGTTGAGCACGAGCTTGCCCAGGTTGACCGGGTGCAGGCCATCAGCATCTTTATCCGGGTCAATCAGTTCCAAGATGCGGTTTTCATTGAGGTGCTTCGGCAGCGGCAGCTGGACGATGTATCCGGTGACTTTGTCATCGGCGTTGAGCTCCGCGATGACTGCTTCCAGTTCTTCCTGCGTGGTATCTTCTGGCAGATCCTTGCGGATGGAGGCAATTCCCAACTCTTCACAATCGCGGTGTTTCATCTTCACATACGAGTGAGATCCCGGATCTTCTCCTACCAAAACAGTCGCGAGCCCTGGCTGTTCATCCAGCGCGGCAACCCGCTTTTTGAGGTCTTCAAAGAGCTCGGCGCGGTACAGTTTTCCATCCAAAGTGGTTGCAGTCATGCACCCCATCTTAAACTTATCCCTATGCCGTTACACATCGTGTTCGATAATCCTGTCATTCCCACCAATACTGGCAATGCCATTCGCACTGCCGCCGTTACTGGTGCCAAGCTTCATCTGGTGGAACCGCTGGGTTTTAACTTCGATGATAAACACCTCAAACGCGCCGGCCTGGACTACCATGACCTGGCGGATTTAAAGATTCACCCCGACTTCGACGCCTGTATGGACGCTCTGCCCGGCGCGCGCGTCTTTGCGTTTACCACCAACGCCACCGACTGGTTTACCGATGTGGAATACACCGATGGTGACGTGTTGTTATTCGGCACCGAACCCACCGGCCTGCCGGCGGAGCACCTCGCGCATCCGCGCATCACCCAAGAAGTGCGCATCCCCATGGTTCCTGCGCGCCGCTCGATGAACCTATCCAATGCCGCTTCCACCGCCGTGTATGAAGCTTGGCGCCAGCTCGGCTTCCCCGGTGGTGTTTAATCCTTCTCAGCGTCCGTTTCGGCTTCGGTGATGGTGGGCTGAGTGCTGGCGCTCATCGCGGGCAGCTCACGTGCTCGCAGCCGGTTGATAAGTTCAGCGCACTGCGCATATTCCAGGTCCTCGCCGGCAAGCTTTGCCGGTCCCGCAACCATTTCAAAGGTGACGGTCCCCAGCCCCAAGATCTGGCGCAAGGGTCCTGCTTTAAATGTCAGTTCCTGAATATGCGCCGTGCTTACCGCAGTCACGCGCCGGTTGATGCGGCCGGCGTGGGTAACGGCAATGGTGTCATCGTCAAGCAAAGTAACTGCCTGCTGTTTGTGGTCTAACGGCGATGACCACACCGCACGCTCCGGCGAGGTAAATTCGGCCTGTTCATAACCTTCCGGTTGGGCGTAGGTGGCAATGTGCTCAGCGCTTAAATCACTCACGCGCTCAAAAAGCGTCAATGCCAATTCCCTGCTTCCCACCGGCAAGATGCGCGTGGAGCCTGACTGGGAGCCACCGCTGGCGCTGCCATAGCCGGCAACGGAGACGCTGACTTCATACCAACCGAGCATGCGCCACAGAAATGGTTGGGTCACGCGCACGCCGTGGATGCGCTCGATGCGGATGGACTGCCGGCGGCGATCGGCCAGGCCATAGGCAATGTTGAGCGTGTTTTCTTCCTCATTGACTTGCGCATTAAACCGCCATGAGGAATCCAAGATGCCCCACACGCCGGGAACGAGACCGACCAAAATAGGAATTACGGTACTCAGTGGCACTGGCGTGACGATGATGACGATAACCAATGCAATCGTCAAAATCGTCATGACCCGCAACCCAGCCGCAGCCAGGGAGCGGCGAATGGGAATCTCCGGAATGATATCTGGGTGCTCGGCAGCGATGCGATGAGGCTCTGCATCAAGTGCTTCCTCGGGTTCACCTGGTTCATCGACCACGCCGTGGACGTGCGCGAGGACTTCCAACCGCAGCTTTTCTGCCTCAGCCTTTTTCAGGTACGCGATTTCAATGACCGAAGACGTACCGCCGGCGGTTTCCACGCGCACGGAGGCGAGGCCAAAAATACGCGCGATTAAATCTTCCACCACGTCAACCGCTTGGGTGCGGTCATAGCGCGCAGAACGCAAAGACTTGGATAGTACGCCGCGGCGCAGGGAGATTTCTTCATCGTCAAGCTTAAAGCCCAAACGCCGCCACCAGATACCAGAGGCTAGCCAAATAACCAGGCAGACCACGACGAACCCGCCAAGCGCAATCGCCGTACCGCGCAGGGCCTGGCCCAGGTGGCCATCGGTAAAGAAGGTGTAGATATCGCCGAGCAATTCCACATTGACCTGCACGAGAAAACAGCCAGGATGGCCAAAATTAGCGACCAAAAATGCAGCAGCGGGGTCAGCCGGTGCACGCGGCGAAAGCCGTCACCTTCCGGTGGTTGAGCTGCCGGGGTGGTCTTCGGGTTCTCGTCGCTCACAGCCCGCTCATCCTCTCCCGTGCCTTATCGGCCAAGCGGGCGCGCAAGGCATCCGCGGTATCAGCCTCTAAGCCTTTGATGGTGGCATCCGTGCCGGCAGAGGCCGTGTGCAGTTTCACGGTTTTTAACCCCAGCATGCGGGTTACCGGGCCGGATGAGACATCCACGAATTGGATACGGCCATAAGGCACCACAGTAAACCGGTGCCACAAACGACCTTTGGTAATCAGCAGTTCATCATTGGTTTCTTGCCAGCCCATGAGTTTGACCTGCGATGGGATAAGCCATAGTAACCAGAGAATCACCGCGACACAGACGCCGGCGGCAATATACAGCGACCAGTGCAGAAAGTAGCCCGCGACGCCAGCTGCGAGAGCCAAAACCACCATCCAGGAAAGACTGACTATGTAGCGTGCTTTGGTCAGGTCCGGGGAGACCGGGTTCATTCCTTTGGGGACAACATCGCGTGAACTCATGGCAACCTACACTACTGGAAATCCCTGCTTCCCCGTGACATGAAAGTGCCCACATCCAGTGCCTCTAATTTATCGGCCGTCACCGTCGCTGCCCCATTGGCATTGGAGACAATCCCGCGAATGATCAATGCCTTCGCCGTGCGCGCGACGACCTTATTGCGTTTCCACAACCCTGGGGTGACCATGACGTTGATCAGTCCGGTTTCATCTTCCAGGCCGAAAAAGGTCACGCCAGAGGCAGTTTGGGGACGCTGTCGATGCGTGACGATGCCCGCCACCCGGATACGTGATCCGTCCTCCGCGGTTTTTAACTCCGCGGCGGTCAGCACACCTGGGGGACGAATCAGCTGCATCGGCTGCAGATTATGCGTGACCCCCGTGGCAGAAATATCGGTGGCGACTAATTCCATCAAGCTCATGCCCGGCAAGGCTGGCGCTTCGGTAATGGTCAGCCCCGGCAGCATGCCTTCGCGTTCCGTCGCTGCCACGCGCGCATTCCACAACGCTTGACGACGACTCAGCCCAAAACCATCCAACGCCCCTGCCTTCGCCAGCGCTTCTAAGTGCGCCGTGGTGAGATCTGCCCGGCGCGCCAAGTCCGCCATATCCTTATAGGGTGCATCTTCTTCAATCCGGTCGGTGACTTTGCTCAGTCCCTGCACCAAGTTCAGCCCGATTCTAATGGCGAAATCATCGTCGCCGTTTTTGCCAGAGTGCTTTTCGATGCGGGCTTCGGTGCCGGAGGCGTTGACATCGACAGGCAAAATGCGCACCCCGTGCCGGCGGGCATCCTGGATTAAAGACTGCGGGGAGTAAAAGCCCATCGGCTGCGCGCGCAATAAGCCCACGCAAAATTCCGCTGGGTAGAAACATTTAAACCACGCCGAGAAATACACCAGGGACGCAAAAGACTGCGCGTGAGATTCCGGAAAGCCATAGGCGGCAAAAGCCACAATCTTATTCCACAAGGTCAATGCGACCTCCCCGTCAATCTGGTTGGTCTCCCACAAGCCGTTAAAAAAGCGCTGGCGTAGTGCCTCCATGCGCTGCGGGGAGCGCTTCGAACCCATCGCGCGGCGCAGCTCATCGGCTTCGGCCCCGGAAAACCCCGCAGCATCGACAGCAATTTGCATCAGTTGTTCCTGAAACAGCGGAATCCCCAGAGTCTTGCCCAAAGACTTCTCCAACACCGGGTGATCGTAGGTGATTTCTTCTTCCCCATTGCGCCGCCGCAAATACGGGTGCACCGATCCGCCCTGGATAGGTCCGGGGCGAATCAAGGCAACTTCAACCACTAGGTCGAAAAAGCGGCGCGGCTTGAGCCGAGGCAGCGTGGCTAGCTGCGCGCGGGATTCGACTTGGAACACGCCGACGGCATCAGCGCGCGATAACATGGCATAGACTCCCGGGTCCGCGAGATCTAATTCCCACAGGTTAATGGTCTTGCCGCGGGTTTCTTTGACCAAATCCACCATGTGGTGAATAGCTTCCAGCATGCCTAGGCCCAAAAGGTCGAACTTCACCAAACCAGCGGCGGCACAATCATCTTTATCCCACTGCAGCACCGAGCGGTCTTCCATGCGTGCCCACTCCATGGGCACCACATCCGCAATCGGGCGATCACATAAAACCATGCCGCCGGAGTGAATGCCTAGATGCCGCGGTTGCCCGCGAAATTTCTCTGCCAGCTCAGAGACATCCTCTGGGGGTTCGGCAATCCCTTTCGACCACGCATCCCCGGCACCTTGGGGATAGCCCAAGGCACGTGCGGCATCGCGCAGCGCACCCTTGCGGCGATAGGTAATCACGTTAGCTACCTGCGCTGCGCGGTCGCGGCCATAGAAGCTATAGACATACTGAATGACTTCTTCGCGCCGGCCCGATTCAATATCTACGTCAATATCCGGCGGGCCATCCCGGTCTGGGGATAAGAAACGCTCAAAGAGTAACTGCGCGGAGATGGGCTCTGCATTAGTAATGCCTAAGACAAAACACACCACGGAGTTTGCTGCCGAACCACGCCCTTGGCACAAGATATTGCTGCGCGCGCAAAAATCCACGATATCGGTAACGATGAGGAAATAGCCTGGAAACCCCAGCTTTTCAATCACCGCGAGCTCATGTTCAATCTGCTGCTGCGCCTTCTCCCACGACCGCGGGTGTGCGCGGTAGCGCTCCGGGGCGCGCTGGCGTACTAATTCCCGCAACCAGCTCATCTCATCAAAGCCTTCAGGCACGTCACAATGCGGCAGGTTTGGTGCCAAGGCATCCCAGGTAAAAGCCAACTCGTGGGCGAGTTCGACGGTATACGCGATTTCTTCACCGCGGTCGGGCATCAGAGTGAGCATTTGTTGGCCAGAGCGCAGCCACTGCGCGCCCATGGGGTGTTGCGCAGGTTCAGATTTTTCCAGCGATTCCCGCCGCGCCAGCGCACGCTTAGCTGCGGCCAGGCGCGCATCGGTGCGATTAGCTGCGGCTGGCAGCGCCGTGGCAATCGCACGCAGGCCGTGGCGGGCACGAATCTCATCTAAAATTTCATGATGGTCCGTATCTTCCGGAGATAACGTTGCTGCGTATTCCAGCACCACATTTTGCGCACCGAACTCCGCTACGAGCGCATCTATCTCCTCTGCCCACTCATATCCGGCAACAATAACGCACTCATCGCCTAATTGTTCGGCTATTGCCGCACGCGATGGATAGCGCACTTCATCTTTTTCTTTCGTCACCATGCGCGCTTGCGCCACCAGGCGCGAAAGGCGCCGGTATCCTTCCGGACCGCGCGCTAAAGCCAACAGCCCCGTCGGCTTTTCGCCTAAAGATAACTCCACGCCATAGACCGTTGGAAGGTTCTGCAATGCTGCGGCTTCGGCAAATTTCATCAGGCCATAAAAACCATCGCGGTCTACAATCGCAACAGCTTCCAAACCCAGCTCAACGGCTCTTTCCACGATTTCTTCCGGCTCCGATGCGCCGGTGAGAAAAGAGTAGCAAGAAGTAGCATGCAGCTCCGCAAAAGGAACTTGCGCACGACGCTTTGCTTGTCGATGCACACCCTCGGAAACCTTTTCCGGCGCATCATAGACAGGCACTGGCGTCGGCCCCGGCCGACCGGATAAAATCCTCTCAATCCGAGACCACGACAATTGACTTCCGCCGTTGAACCTCATAAATAAAATGCTACACCCAATGCGAACTCCTGTTCTAATCGTTGGAAAGTGCGAGCACTTCCAGCAGATACACTGCACCCATTAGCAAAAAGCCGCGAGAAACAGTGCGGTCTATTAATATTCAACAGGTGTAAATTTCTTAAATAAGCAGGTTATGGGCAGGGCAAACATCTTTTTATCGACTACTGAATAAAAGGCCGAATAGACAAAGCGGTTCGGCAGTTGTTACTTTCAATCCAGCAATAAACTAAAAATTCCTGTTTCCCGCACATTTTTTAACAGAAAGACGTCTTAAACATGCAGATTCGTCGCGTACTAGCCGCAACCTCGGCAGCCGTTATCGCTGCCACTGGCCTGGTTGCATGCTCCTCTGACTCTTCCGGCGACGCCGAGGGCGCCGGACAAGATGGCCCTATCCGCGTGGGCACCACCGATGCCGCGAAGAAGGCGTGGGCCGCGCTCGAAGAGCAGGCCGATGCAGCAGGTCTGGATATCCAAATCGAGAACTTCGCTGACTACTCCACCCCGAACCAAGCACTGGAGCAGGGCCAGCTCGATACCAATAACTTCCAGCACTTGAAGTTCTTGGCCGAGTACAACGTGGGCAATGACACTGATCTCACCCCAATCGTGGCCACAGAGATTATTCCTTTGGCACTGTTCTGGAAGGATCACGACTCCCTCGATGGCATTGAGGGCGAAAATATCGCCATCCCGAACGACCCTTCCAACCAGGGCCGCGCCATCAACGTCTTGGTCCAGGCTGACTTGGTTACCTTGAAGGAAGAGGGGCTGATTACCCCAACCCCAGCTGATATTGACACTGAAGCGTCCAAGGTTGAGGTCACCCCAGTTGATGCTGCGCAGACCCCATCCGCATACGGCGAGGGCACCCCAGCAATTATCAACAACTCCTTCCTCGACCGCGCGGGCATTGATCCAAACTTGGCTGTCTTCCAGGATGACCCAAACTCTCCTGAGGCTGAGCCCTACATCAATGCTTTCGTGGTGCGTTCTGAAGACGCAGACAATGAGACCATCAAGCAGTTGGCAGAGTTGTGGCACACCCCAGAGGTACAGGCTGCTGTCGATGAAGATGCCAAGGGCACGTCCGTTCAGGTCGAGCGCACGCCAGAAGAGTTGCAAGAAATCTTGGACCGTCTCGAAGAAGCTGAGCGCAACAGCTAAGATTTTCCAAGTACATATCGTTACCCCGTCGGCGAATCACGCTAGACGGGGTTTCCAACTGAAATGAGTAAGGCCATGAGCACTGTTGGAACGCGGGTAGAATTCCGCAATCTCACAAAAATTTTCAAACAGAAAAAAGCTGAGATTAAAGCACTAAACAACGTCTCCCTCACCGTCGAACCCGGTGAGATCATGGGCATTATCGGCTACTCCGGCGCCGGTAAGTCCACGCTGGTGCGCATGATCAATGGACTAGATCAGCCAACCTCGGGCAGCGTGCTGCTCGACGGCACCGATATTGCGAAGATGCCCGAGTCGAAACTGCGCGGGATTCGCAAAAATATCGGCATGATTTTCCAACAGTTCAATCTTTTTACCTCCCGGACCGCAGCGGGCAATATTGAATACCCGCTCAAGCTCCAGGGCATGGGCAAAGCCGAGCGTAAAAAGCGCGTGGCGGAGTTGTTGGAATTCGTCGGTCTGGCCGACCGCGGCAATAACTACCCCGAACAGCTTTCGGGTGGACAAAAACAGCGCGTGGGTATCGCGCGTGCGTTGGCAACCAACCCGACGCTTTTGCTTGCCGATGAAGCCACCTCCGCCCTCGACCCCTCCACCACCAGGGAAGTCCTCGACCTGCTGCGTGAGGTGAATAAAGAATTCGGCATCACGATTGTGGTCATTACCCACGAGATGGAAGTGGTTCGCACCATCGCCGATAAAGTTGCGGTGATGGAAAACGGTGTCGTGGTAGAGCAAGGTTCTATCTACGAGGTCTTCTCGAACCCGCAGACCGCCGTGGCGCAAAGCTTTGTGGCCACCGCGCTGCGCAATACTCCCGACCAAGTCGAGGCCGATGACCTGCTGGCTTACGATGGCCGCCTGTTTACCGTCGAATTGGCAGAAGACTCCGGCTTTTTCGGCGCGGCTGCCGATGCCCGCGCAGCCGGCGTGAGCATCTCCATCGTCCACGGTGGCGTGACCACATTGCAAAAGCAGTCCTTTGGCAAGATGACCGTTCGTCTCAACGGCCCCGATGCTGCCATTCAGCATTTCTATGACACCCTGAACGCCACCACCGATATCCAGGAGATCACCCGATGAACACTAACTTTGTGGCACAAGCAGACTGGGATCGCCTCGGCAGCACACTGGTTACCGCGGTCCAAGACACGCTCATCATGGTCATCGTCACCATGCTGGTGGCTGGCATCTTGGGGCTGTTTATTGGCATCTTGCTCTATACCACGCGCCCGTCAGGCATTTTGAAAAACCGCGTGGTGTATACCATCTTGAACGTGCTGGTGAACTTCATTCGCCCCATTCCGTTCATTATTTTGCTGGCCTTTGTCCAGCCCATCACCGTTTCCGTCATGGGCACCTCCATTGGCCGCAACCCGGCGACGTTCGTCATGGCTATCGCCGCTACCTTTGCGGTTGCCCGTATTGTCGAGCAAAACCTCGTCGCCATTGACCCCGGCGTGATTGAAGCCGCCCGCGCGATGGGCGCAGGGCCATGGAAGATCATCACCACCGTCATCATCCCCGAAGCCCTGGGACCACTGGTGCTGGGCTACACCTTCTTGTTTATCGGCGTAGTCGATATGTCCGCGATGGCCGGCTACGTCGGCGGCGGTGGTCTGGGTGACTTCGCGATTGTCTACGGCTACCGCGCCTTCGAATGGGAAGTTACTTTGGTAGCAACCCTGATTATCATCGTCTTGGTCCAGGCAGCGCAGTTCTTCGGCAACTGGCTCTCCGCCAAGATCATGCGTCGATAACGCGTTAAGCGCGTTATCGACGGGCAAGACGGCGTTGCATTGCTTCACCGTAGCTGTCCCACTTCACCGTAGCTGAGGAGACTTGATCTCCGAAGCTACCCAGACGGAGGAAGTCTTTGGTTTATCCCCACACGAGGAGATAACACCGGAGACTTCCTTTTTCTTTAACTCAACGTGCCAAGTACGGCCATCTTCATGGGTAACTGCCACGGGGCGATGTTCTTGGCCCTTCGGATCGGCATCTACGACTGATAGGGCGCCGTAGTGGAGGTCCTCGCCGGCATCGATAAGCTGCTGCGCGACCGCAAGCTCTGCGACCTGTTCCCCTGGTGCCAGCTTGCCATTGCCGCGATTGCCCGGGAAGAAATACTGCCCCGTCAATGCTGCATTGACCAACTGCTTGCCGGCCTCGGCGTTTAACCGGCCAAAGGAATAGGCCCAGGGCATCAGCAAACTCACCGCCGCAAAGCGGTGGCCTTTCATGTGCGAGGATTCCCACACCAAAGAATTGCCAAAGTGATCATTTAACTCCGCCGCCAAGGGCCGGCCTTTCAGCGCGCAGCAGACATCGCGCTTGCCGTGGGTACACACCAACAGCAACGGTTGCGTGATCACTTCCCCGCCGTTTTTGCCTGGACCAGATAAATCCAGCGCAGGGATATCTTCTGGGCCGCGCAATAAGACAAGCTCCATTGTTTCCTGCTCCGCCCAGACCAAATAACACCGGTGCAACTGGCCGACATCGCGGCCTTCGCGGCCGGGGCGGCGAATTAATTGCAGCTCGGTGCCCTTGCCCGCCTGCTTGAGAGTGGCCTTAATGCGCGAGGTTAAATCCTGTGAAAAAGTATCTCCGTCTAAGATATCCCGCGACCAACCTGCAGGCCATTCGAATAAAACAAATACGCTGCCGCGCTTGGCGCTGCCGGGCAGCGGCTCCACTTGAATATCAGAACAGACCGTCATGGCTTTACTCTACCTAGATCCGCAAAATGCTTGAGAAAAATCTCCACCGTAAAGTTCGCAATCCTTTGCAATTCCTATTATCGTATTTCACATGAATAAATCCCGCTGCGCTGTGCCGGCGTTGCTAATCACAACAGCCCTGGCTCTTAGTGCTTGCGGTGCGCAAAATCCGAACCAAGTCACCATGGCGGCCTCCAGCAAATCAGATATCTCTCCGCTGGGAGAAACCAACTCCGCCATGAAAACCTCCCGTCCTAACAAGCCGGCGCAGCTGCTGGTGACCAATGTGCGTTTGGGTGTGCATGACCGGTTTGAGCGCGTGGTCTTTGACTTGGAAGGAAACGGCGATCCGGGCTGGTTTGTGGATTACACGGATAAACCCATGCAGCAAGGCTCTGGCGCTTTGATTCAATACAACGGACGTGTTGCCTTAAACGTCAATATTGATGGCACGGTCTATCCGCACGAGCTCAACATGGACGACCCCGAGATTAAAACCGTTCCCGGCCAAGGCGGCTTTGTCACAGAGGTACTCAGCGCTGGTACCTATGAAGGCCGCTCCCAATTTTTCATTGGCCTGGATGAAACCCGCCCCTATTCGGTGCAGGTGCTAGAAAACCCCAAGCGCGTGGTCATCGACATCGTCCGCTAACTGCCGTTTTTAGCTATAGGTAGCTTCTACGCGCCACTGCCCTGCTACCCACTGCAAAAGCCACGCTTTTTCATAAGGCTCATCGTCGGCCTTAGCCACCAACTGCAGCCGCGCAACGCGCCGCGGTTTCTCCGGTTCTTCACTATGGGATGGTTGCCACCACAAGGTATCAACTGGCCAAGGCCCAGCCCAACCGACGACGCGGTAGTGGTTTCTGCCCCAGCCCACCGCATAAGGAACCGATGACAGCACTGCCTCGGCGGTGACGTGGACGTCTTTCGCCGCGGCATCGATAAGCCGAATGCGTGCCGCTGGGTGCTGCGGTCCTGCCCCTCGACGTGCCGGTAGCGGCGCCGGAATGCGCCCGGGCCAGTCTCCTTCGGGCTCTTTCGGAATATCATCGCCATAAGGCACAAAATCCACGCGCTCTGACACGCCACGGCCGCCCGCTGCCCACGGCTGTAGAACCTTATCGGTACCGAGTGTGGACTGCACCCGGGAGATGGCTCTTTTCACGTGCTCATCGGAGCTGCCGCTGCCCCAGAGCTGGCCGATGAAATCCGGCTGGCTGACCTCCAAAGGCTCCAGGGATAGCTCGATGATGCCTGCGTTTTCTGCTTCCCAGTCATCACCTCCAGCGTCTGTGGCTCGCGCTGTGGTCAGCCAACCGTCCAGCTGCCAGCGCACGCGGTCTGCGGTGGCGTCTTCGCTCAAGGCCTCGTGTGTGCGCCACACTCGCTCGAGTGCTTGGCCGCGGTTAAACTCCGCACGAATTTTCAACCGCAAGCACACCACGCCTGCCGCGGCGAGCTTGTCATGTAATTTCGCCGCCAACTGACGCGCGGCAAAGGCCGCGGAGTCCACGCGCGAAATCGGTTCGGTGGGTAAAACTGCCACCGATAGATCGCTGCGTGCTTCTTCTGGCGCTACTTTTCTATCAGCCCGCGCAGTAGCGATATCGTGCACGCGCGCCCCATCGGGTCCAAAGCGGTTGACTACCTGTCTCAACGGCAACTTCGCCAGATCCCCCAACCGCCGCAGCCCCAGTTGCTGAAATTGCTGCACCAACTCGTGCGGAATACCCAATGCTGTTTCCGCCGAAAGAACAGACACAGGTTGCATCGCTAAGAAATCTTGCGACGCCCCGCGCGCGACCACGTGACCCGCTTCCTGGTCACGCGCTGCAATAATCGCCGTGGCAATCTCATCCGCCACCCCAACGGTGGAGTCCACGCCGCGGCGCGCGACAGCGTCAATGAGCATTTCCATCGCACCTTCACCGTGAAAGCGCAGGGCTGCTCCAGCGTCCACGATGACCAGGCCGGAGCGCAGCACCTCCACCGAGGAGACAACATCATCCAAAGAGCTCGCGATAGCCGCAAACAATGCCCCATCACGGTCTTCATTAGCTTCTACCACTGTGGCCTCGCTGCAAATAGCTTGTGCTTGCCGCAGCCGCATGCCGCGTTTGACACCCGCCGCCCGGGCGCTGTGATTACACACCTCTACGCGGTGGTGCCGCGCTAAAATAATGGGACCTTTCAGCTCCGGGTTTTCAATGTGCGCGGCTTGAATCGGCCAATCCGGAAACCACAGCGCGGCAATACGAGTACCGTTTCCACTCATACTGCCCGCAACTTCGGACGCGACTTCTTCCCACGCTGCCCGCACGTGATGGTCGTGGACATCGGCCGCAAGCCTTTTGCTTCGGTGCGCACCGCGATATCAACGCCGCGGATTCGCCCTGTGCCGCGGCCGATGCCGTGATAGTGGACCACGTGGGCATCCATTTTCAGCGCGGTGCCCGGCAAGCGGGCATCTACTGTGACCAGCGCTGCTTGCCCGGCGCGCACCCGCGCCAGAATCGGCCGCGCGCGAGCGGGGCTCAGTTCCACCGGTGGCCCATGGTGAAAGACCACGTCCATGCCTTCGACCAAGACGCCGGTAATACTCCACGGATCCGCCCCTGGGTCCGGGATGGTAACAACGCGCGAGAGATCTCCTTTTTCGCTAACCTGTGCGAGCAGTAATTCCGACCAGCCCACCACTGCAACATGGCCACCGGCGGCGGTAATATGCGAGATAATCTCCACCGCCAAGGCGGGAGAATTAGACAAAGACATCACTTGCCGGCGCGGGAGACCGCCGCCGGGCAGCACAGAGGACAGTTCAGAGGGCACCTCCACAGCGTCTTCACCTGGGGTTGTTGCTACTTCCGGAGTTTGTTCCGAACCAAGCGCCGCCATGCGGGAGCGCAGCGCCGCAACGCGCCCACTCCGGCTTAGGCCTTCTAGGTCAACGGCGGCAGATCCATCCACCCCACCGTGACGAACACTTGTTTGATTCACGGTTACAGTATGCAATCCGTGCCGGACAGATTGCAACTGTATGTTCGAAAACGCTGGTAGGCTTATCGAACACTTTTCGATGGAATGGGGAAAGCCCTAAAACAGCAAGAAAACTGGGTCATACACTTTCAGCATATTTGCCATAACGGCAGATCACAGGACTTTTTATATGCCAAATCTAACAATTATTAAAAGGCTAATCCAAGTCCCTATCCGCCGCCCAGCGCGTGAGCTGATAACGGTTCGACTGCTGCGTCTTACGCAAGATGTTCGATGCGTGCGTTTCCACCGTCTTGATTGAAATAAACAGCTCTTGGCCGATTTCACGGTAGGTATAGCCACGCGCCAAAAGCCGCAGCACTTCCAATTCACGACGCGTGAGCGCATCCACCACTGGGTCTGAAATCGGTTCCGGTTCAGAGTCCGGTCCACCCGCTGGATCCGGTGCAGGTTCACCGGAGGCAAAAGCATCCAGCACAAATCCCGCCAAGCGCGGGGAGAAATAAGCATCGCCGCTATGCACGCGGGCAACGGCTTCCGCTAATTCCGCACCCGCAATATTCTTCGTGACGTATCCGCGCGCACCAGCACGAATCAGCGCAATAACGTCTTCCGCCGCATCGGAGACAGACAGCGCCAAGAACTTCGGGCCATCATCGCCGGGGTTCGCATTAGTAATGTGTTTGAGCACCGCCAGTCCCCCGCCATCCGGCATGTGCACATCCAACAGCACCACGTCTGGGTTGGTTTTTGTAATTCCACTGGTTGCTTCCGCAACGGTGCCCGCATCCCCCACGATAGAAATGTCTTCGGCATTGCCTAATTCGGCGCGCACACCAGCACGAAATACGGAATGGTCATCAACCAAAAAGACGTTCACCATGTTCACAAGGTTACACGGCGCCACGCAGGTAACGCCTTGCTTGTCGATGCATTTTTCTACCCCTCAATAGTCACCGTAACTTCAGTGCCGTCGCCGGGCGCGGATTTAATCTTGGCGCTACCGCCGATGCGGCTCATGCGCTCCACGATGGAGTCTCTAATTCCATGGCGGTCTTCGGGAATGGCGTCGGAGTCAAAGCCGTCGCCGCGGTCGCGAACAAAGATGGACAGCTCGCCCGCCAGATGTTCTGCGTACACATCCACGGAGTCAACACCTGCATGTTTACCGGCGTTGACCATCGCCTCGCGCGCAGCCATAACCGTCAACTTCGTATCTTCGGTCAAAGCGATGTCTTCACCCACCGTGACCGGACGAATGGTGATGCCAAAGAGATCTTCGACCTCACCGCAGGCACTTTCAAGGGCTGCGAAGACCGTCTGCGCGGTCTTTTCTTCAGAATCAAACAGCCAGCCACGTAATTCACGTTCTTGGCCGCGGGCAAGGCGTGCGACTTCCTGGGGGTCATCGGCACGCTTTTGTATCAGCGCGAGGGTCTGCAACACCGAATCGTGCAGGCGCGAGGCAATCTCCGCGCGTTCATCAGAGACCGCTTTAGCCGCTTGCTGCTCAGTTAGCTGGTTCCACATGCGAACGCCCAAGGGCACTACGAGCGCGCCAATTCCCACCAAGGTCAGCAGCACCGCCACGAGGGCTGCGCCAAAGGAGTCATTGCCTTGCCAGCTCAGCGCCATAAACAAGATGCCAGCAAACACCAGCACGGCACCGGAGACTGCGCTGATAATTCCGGTTGTACCACTTAAACCACGGTCATATGCGCGCCACGCAAGAAAGGCACCAACGGCCACAATAATCAACGGCAGCAGCGCAAAAATGGATAAGCCGACGCCCATGGTCGCAACCAAAATCGGCGCGACAATGGCGAAAGCAATAATCAAGCCATTAGTACCGCGCGGAAGCTTGGCGGCAAAGCGCTCGCTGAAATTCCCGGTAACCGGGGTAACATCGCCCGTCTTAACCAGCATCCATAAGCTGGCATAAACAAATAACCCCACTCCGGAGGCCACCGAAGCGGCGGCAAACACCACGCGGACGAGTAACACGTCCACATTCAGGTGTGCGGAGACACCAGAAGCAACGCCTGCTACCACGCTGCCTTCCGAGGCACGTTTCATGCGTGGATATGGTTCAGGCCGCTCAGCGGTTGTATAGGGCGCGGGAGTGGTCATGGCCTTATTGTGGCACGCAGGTAGCCCTGAGGGTATCGGGGACAACCCTGAAACTAAAAGATCAGGGCAGTCCCCGATAGTTATTTACCGCTTGAGCTTCGATAATTAAGTCATGACTTCCCACGAGCCTTCCCCATACGGCCCAGATGCCAACAACGGAGCATCATCTCAATCCAATCCGTACAAGAAACCATCCAGTCTTTCTGATAACTCCAACTCAGTCACCAACGCTTTTACCGAAGCCAAAGAAAGCATCTCATCTGCTTTCAAGGAGATGCGTTCAGAAACTTCCAAACCTGCCGGCCCACAGCACGAAGGATCGTCGCACCACGATGGTTCCAAGACCAGCTTCGACGATGTCAAGCAGCAATTCAAAGAAATGTGGGCATCCCGCCCAGTACGCTTGCCTTCCGACCAAGGTGGTGGCGGCAAAATCGCCGGCGTGGCCGAAGGCATCGCCGTTCGCTACCAAATTGATCCCATTTTGGTTCGCACCATCTTTGTGGTCACCGCCTTTTGCTGGGGCGGTTCCATCGCCCTGTACCTTTTGGCCTGGATGATCATGCCGCGCTATTCCAAAACCACCTCACCCATTGAGGACGCCTTCGGAGAGAACAAGGACCTGCCTAAAAATTCGGAAGGCAAGTCCACCTCAGAAAAAAGCTTAGGCATCACGCTCTTTGTCATTTTCATCGTAGGGTTTTTCCTCCCGATGCTCTTCTCCCCCAACGCATTGACCATGCTCTTGCCAATTATCGTGGGCATCGGCGGGTGGTATCTACTGCACAAACGCCGTCCGAACGCGCCCGCAGGTTTGCTTGCCACACCGCAACCAGTCACAGAGGACGAGCACATCGACTTGTCGATGTTCGAGCCTGTCGATGGCTACCCCTTCCCCCAAGGCCGCACCACCCCACCCTCCTGGGATCCATTGGCGGCGGCACCCGATACCTGGCACCTGCCAGATCCAGAACCTGTCGCTGACACCCCGCCGAAAAAGGAAAAGAAAAAGCGTCGCTGGGGCCGCGTTCTGGGCATCATCGTCTCAGTTATCGCCGTGTGGGGGCTGATTATCGGTGGCATCATGCTGGCCTTCGGAGCCGTAGCAGGCAACACCAGCTGGGAGACTTCCGAATGGGGCACGGTATCTAATGCTCCAGCGAATGCTGCAGACATCCCCGACTACTACGACAGGGGCATTGGCACCTTCAGCTTGGACCTGTCGAACACGCAGGGCCTAGACAATCTTGAAACAGACCGCGTTGTCACCATCGATGGCGGTATCGGGACAATCAATCTCGATTTGCCCACCGATGTCCCAGTCAACCTCCACTGTGACTCCGGCATTGGTCAAAGCAACTGCGTGGATATCACCGATAAGGACGCAAAGCTGACCATTAACCTCGACAGCGGAATAGGCGCCACCACCATCGATTACGGCTTCATGCAGCAAGAAGCGGACAAAGCTCTCGCAGGCGCCGACCACTAACCCCAAGGCTCAACATTCTTTCTCGGTGGCAGATCTGTGGATAACTTGCCGCATTCGGTGACGTGTCAGCACGGTTATCCACAGCTTGTCGATGCTTCCCTCGCGCCCGTCGTGCCTAGCCGTTTAACGTCGAAGGCATGGACATATTCCAAGCATTCGTGCTCCTCAACAGCCACGGCATCGGGCTGCTGCGAGCCATCGCCGAGCGCTCGCCGTACGATGTGGCCAGCTCCGGCATCGCGCTTTCGACGGCCAAGCAGTACGCCGCGCTTGCCGATGTCCTCTTCGGCCCCGCCGACTCCCCACGCCTGCAACGCGAGTCGGTCGCCCTGGCCGAGCAGCGCGAATTAAGCGTGGAGCATTTGTTAATGGTAAACAAGCACGCCAAGAAGCTGAAGAAGCGTGGTGCTGCGTGGAAACTGCGCGCCGAACTCATCGCGCATCAAGGCAGCTTCGAAGAAGCCGATGCCTATGGCGCACAACGCGTCAAAGAAGAAGTCGGCGAGACACCAAAAGAACCCGGGGTGCGCATCGGCCGCGCGGTAGGCGGCATGCGCACCATCAGCGTGACCGACACCCAACGGCGCATTACGGATTTTGAAAAGACCCTCGATGCCACCGACACCTCTGACCAACCCCGCTCCACGGCACTGCTGGAAGCGTTCTGGAAACGAGTCGACGGCAGCGGCGGAGTACTACGCCCCGAATACCGCACCGTGATTGCTATTGGGCTGGATGATTTCGCGAAAGTATCATGCGGTTCTGGAGACGACGTCATCGTGGGACTTTCTGATGGCACCACCATGACCGGGGCAGAACTTATCAACGCCGCGCTTGCCGGAGCACTGGGTGAGAACCTCTACGCTGGACTATTTCACCCGACTGCTGGCCCCGTCAATCTCTACGAGGCGCGGTTTGCATCGTTGAAACAGCGGATTATGGCGACCGCGGAAAACCTGGTCTGCCCGTGGCCTGATTGCAACGTGCCTGCTGATAGGTGCCAGGTACACCACATCGACGCCCACAAAAATGGCGGCCACACCTCACCGTCGAATCTGACGATGTTGTGCCGTTATCACAATGGCGTCAACGACGATGATCCGACAAAACGAAGACGCGGACGAATACAACGACACCGCGGCCAAGTCCGCCTCATCACCCCAGGCGGAAAACTACTGGGCAACACACACCAACTCAGCAGCATGGGAGCAATGCACCTCATCAAATAAGCTGCACCTACGCAAGAAGCCCCAGCCAGTTTAAAAACTGAGCTGGAGCTTCGTTGTGCCGTTTTCGCGCAATAGAACACGTAAAGAAGCGAAGCTTCTAGAGTTCTACTCCCACTCGATGGTTCCTGGTGGCTTGGACGTCACGTCCAAAACCACTCGGTTAACATCGTTGACCTCGTTGGTAATACGCGTGGAAATTTTCTCCAGCACCTCATAAGGAATGCGGGTCCAGTCGGCGGTCATGGCGTCTTCGGAAGAAACCGGACGCAGCACGATTGGGTGGCCGTAGGTGCGGCCGTCGCCTTGGACGCCGACGGAGCGGACATCGGCAAGCAGCACAACAGGGCACTGCCAAATCTCGTTGTCTAAACCAGCAGCGGTGAGCTCCGTGCGCGCAATCAAATCTGCTTCGCGCAAGGTATCCAGGCGTTCCTGGGTGACCTCACCGATAATGCGAATACCCAAACCAGGGCCCGGGAAAGGCTGACGAGCAACAATTTCTTCTGGCAATCCCAGCTCGCGGCCGACAGCGCGGACTTCGTCCTTAAACAGCAAGCGCAGTGGCTCGACCAATTCAAATTCCACATCATCAGGCAATCCGCCGACATTGTGGTGGGATTTAATATTCGCGGTGCCGTCGCCGCCACCGGATTCCACCACGTCGGGGTACAAGGTGCCCTGGACCAAGAAATCAACGGTGGAACCTTCAGGGGATTCTTCCAAAGCTTGCGCTACAGCGCGCTCAAAAGAGCGGATGAACTCCGCACCAATCGCCTTGCGCTTAGCCTCCGGGTCAATCACGCCGGACAGCTTGGCCAAGAAAGCATCCGCTTCATGCGCCGTAATTAGCTTCGCACCGGTCGAGGCCACAAAGTCTTTTTCGACCTGCTCGCGCTCACCCGCACGCAGCAGACCATGGTCGACGAAAACACAGGTCAAACGGTCACCAATGGCGCGCTGCACCAACGCAGCAGCAACCGCAGAGTCCACGCCGCCGGACAGACCACAAATAGCGCGGCCTTCAGGGCCGATTTGCTCGCGGACGTCATCGATAAGCTGCTGGGCAATATTGGCCGATGTCCAACTTTGCTCCAAACCTGCCACCTCGGTGAGAAAGCGCGTGAGCACTTCCTGGCCATGCGGAGAGTGCATAACCTCGGGGTGATACTGCACGCCCGCCATCTGCTTGTCCACGCATTCCATCGCCGCAACTGGGGCACCGGCCGAGGAAGCAGTCACGGTAAAGCCCGCAGGCGCCTCCGCCACGGCGTCACCGTGCGACATCCACACCTTGTGGTTTTCTTCCAAGCCCTCATGCAACACACCACCGGTGTGGGTAATTTCGGTACGGCCGTATTCACGGTCGCCGGTTTGCGCAACGCGGCCGCCCAAAGCGTGGTTCATCGCCTGGAAGCCGTAGCAAATACCAAAGACCGGAACACCCAGCTCCAGCAGCTCGGGCTTCAGCTGCGGCGCACCGTCGGCATAAACCGACGATGGGCCACCGGAGAGAATCAAAGCCGCCGGGTTTTTGGCCTTGATCTCTTCAACGCTGGCAGAATGTGGAACTACCTCGGAGTAAATCGACGCCTCACGTACGCGACGAGCAATCAGCTGTGCGTACTGGGCGCCAAAATCCACCACGAGGACTGGGCGCGGAGTTGTTGCAGGTTGAGTCACGCCCGTTAGTTTAACGCACCCGCGGCCTTGCGCGGTAAACCATCCACACGATTATCGCCGCCGCTATCCCGATTGCGGATCCAGCAAGGACATCGCTTAGCCAATGCACTTTGAGATAAAGCCGTAATGCAGCGCTTATCGATGCCACTACCACCACCCCGACCCCCACCATCCCTGGATGCCGGGGCTGCCACTGCTTCGTCCACAACAAGATGACAAGCGCGGCGGCAATGGCAAACGCCGCGGAAGAATGCCCAGAGGGAAACGACGGGTCATGCGTTTCTACCAGCTGCGCGGCGACGGGTGGGCGCTCGCGGTTGATGGTGTGTTTTAACACCGTGGTTGTAGCCTGCGCGAGTACAAACGCTGCGGGCACATAGCTTGCGATGCGCAGCGAGGTCTTGCGAAATAGCGCATAAACGGCAACGAGGATAACCACGATGGCCAGATACCGCGGGCTCAGCGCCGTGCTGATGACCGCAGCCCACTGCGCCGCGCTAGTTGCCAAGATGAGCCTCGGCTTCTGCGGCGGTGCTGCGTACTGACTGGGTGAGCGCGTGGCGAAACGCGCGCAGCGCCGGATGCTGCTCACGCCCGGCGCGCACCGCGGTGTACAAGGTGCGGTGCGGGCGCTCTGGCAGATGCACAAAGCGCACCCCGGGCTGCAGCGGCGCGAAAAATGCCGAGGTCACCGAGCACGCATGACCGGTGCGCGTGAGATAGGTTTGCAAAAAAGGATCCGGGGTTTCAAAAAGTACATTGGCTTCAAAGCCATGCTGGCGGCAAAAAGCGTGGAAGAACTTGCCTAAAGAAAATTCCACGGAGTCCAAGGCAAACGCCACCGCCTCCGGGCCGCTGCCACGCTTGACGATGTCCCCGAATGTCAACGTCGAATCCGCCGGGGTAATGAGCACCAGCTCATCATCTAATAAATGCTCCCGATGCACTGTGTTATCCGTCAATGGCACCACGCCCGGATAATCTTCGCCTAAGACCAAGTCCACCGTGCCATTGGCCAGCGCCGGAATGGCGTTTTCGATCTCGAGCTGCGTGATTTCGACCTTTAAATCGGGATAGTCCCGGCTTAAATTATCCAACGCTTCCGGCAAAATGGAGGCCAGCACCGTTTGGAAACTCGCCACGCGAATGCGCCCGCGCACTTGCGAGGTGGAATCGAGAACGGCGGACTGGGCGGCATCGGCAAGCGCTAAAAGCTCATCGGCATAATCGGCCAACAGCTCGCCTTGCTCATTGAGCACAATCCGGCGGCCCGAGCGTTCATATAATGTCACGCCCACGTCTTTTTCACACTGCGCAAGCTGCTGCGAAATCGCCGAGTGCGTGTAATTTAACAACTCCGCTACGGCGGTGACCGTGCCCAAGCGGCGCAGCTCGCGCACAATGCGCAACCGATGCAAATCCAGCATGCCTTCTCGCTATTGTTAGAAATTCTTAACTATCAACGCTATTTAATGTAGATAGACTAACAAAAGATTCTCACGCACAATAGCGGCATGACCCACCCATTGGCAGTTGTGTGCATCATTGGCTCGTGTATTTCGCTCCAGCTCGGAGCCGCGTTAGCCATCCAACTTTTCCCCGTCGCCGGGGCCTGGGGTACCGCCGCGGTGCGTTTGCTTCTCGCCGGATTAATTTTGCTGGTCCTTACCCGCCCGAAATTTCACACGTGGACGCGCAAGCAATGGCTGGGCGTCGCGCTTTTCGGCGCCTCGCGGGGTTTGATGAATGGCTTTTTCTATAACGCCATCAACCACATTCCGCTGGGAACTGCGGTGACCATTGAGTTCCTTGGCCCCTTGGCGTTGGCGGCTTTCTTATCGCGCACGCTTCGCGATGCCGCCTGCGTCGCCCTCGCCTTAATCGGCATGGTGCTGCTCGGCGTTGATTCCTGGACCGGCGAGGCGCTATCCCCACTGGGCGTGGCTTTTGCGCTCATCGCCGGGGTGTTTTGGGTGTGCTATATCCTCGCGTCCAAAAAGGTCGGCGTTTTAGTGCCCGGCCAGGGTGGGTTGGCTGTAGCACTTATTATCGGCGGGCTGCTCATCTTGCCCGTATCGGGCACTCAATCCTTGGTGATTTTTAGCACCTGGAATTTCGTCGCCATCGCGGTGGGCACGGCGGTCCTAGCCTCGCTGATTCCCTACTCTTTAGAGCTGGTGGCGCTGCGCCGGCTCGCGCCCAATGCCTTTTCCATCCTGATTTCCCTCGAGCCGGTCTTCGCCGGGCTCTTTGGGTGGATTTTGCTGGCGCAAAACCTCAGTGTTCTCAAAATTTCGGCCATCGTACTCGTGGTGATGGCCTCTATTCTTCAAACACTTTCCGCCAGCGCCCCAGCTGCGCGCAGCCGAGTGCGCAGCAAAGCGGCTTAACGTACTGCCAGCCCGACCTTTTGGAAGGACTTCAAATCCGTGTAACCGCACTTGGCCATCGCGCGGCGCAAACCGCCAACGAGATTCAGCTGGCCAAAGGGCTCATTGGACGGGCCGTACAGGACGGTTTCCAAGCTGGGCTGGTTGTTTTCTTCGATGCCATCGACATCAAAGTCCAACGGGCTGACATATTCCACCACGCCGCGCGGAAAGCGTGGGTGCCCGGCAGCGGCGGGCCAGTAAAACCCGCCCGCGCCGGCTTCGGCTGCTTGCGCCAGCAGTGGGCCCAAGATGACAGCATCGGCACCACAGGCAATGGCCTTGGCCATATCCGCCGAGGAGGTCAGATCATCATCGGCCAGAATGTGCACGTAGCGGCCACCGGTCTCATCCAGGTAGTCGCGGCGCGCGGCGGAGACATCTGCGATAGCGGTCGCCAAAGGCACATCAATACCCACGGTTTCCGCATTGGTATTCACGCCGCCGCCGACAATGACGCCAGCCGCGCCCGTGCGCATCAAGTGCAACGCGGTGGTGTAATCCACCACGCCGCCGGCAATGACGGGTACTTCCAACGTGCCGATGAACTCCTTCAAGTTCAACGGCTCACCGCCGGTGGAGACGTGCTCGGCAGAAAGCAGAGTGCCTTGAATAAACAGCAACTCCGCACCGGCGGCGATGACAATCGGCGCAATCTCACGCGCGTTTTGTGGAGATACTCGCACCGCCACGGTCACGCCGGAATCACGCACCTGCGCGATGCGCTCCGATAACAGCTCTGGCTGCAATGGTGCTGCGTGCAATTCCTGCAGCACGGAAAGATCTCCTGCGTTTTGGCACACCTTCGCGATAGCTGCGTCGAGGTCTTCATGGCGACCCCACAGGCCCTCCGCGTTGATAACGCCTAGCCCGCCCTGTTTGCCCATTTCAATGACAAATTCCGGGGAGGCTAGAGCATCCGTTGCGTGAGAGACCACGGGAATGTCGAAGGTATAGGCATCAATGTGCCACTGCGTGCTCGCATCCGAAGATGAGCGAGTACGGCGGTTGGACACCAAAGAGATATCAGCAAGGTCATAGGTCCGGCGCGCCTCGCGGCCAATACCGATTTCAACGTAGTCACGCATGAAGTGTTCTTAATCCTTAACGGTAGTTCGGAGCTTCCACAGTCTGCTGCAAGTGGTGCGGGTGGGATTCAGCCAGCCCAGCAGTGGTAATGCGCACGAACTGCTTCGTCTTTAACTCCTCAATAGTAGCGGAGCCAGTGTAGCCCATCGACGCGCGTAGGCCGCCCACAATCTGGTGAGTAATCTGACCGATTTCACCGCGGTACGGAACCTTGCCTTCCACGCCTTCTGGTACCAGCTTGTCTTCGCTGCGCACATCTGCCTGGAAGTAACGGTCCTTGGAGTAAGAACGCTTCTCGCCAGATAGGCCACGGCCTTGCATAGCCCCCATCGAGCCCATGCCGCGGTAGCGCTTGTACTGCTTGCCGCCAACGACGGCGATATCGCCTGGCGCCTCGAGTGTGCCCGCGAACATCGAGCCCAACATGACCGAGTCTGCACCGGCTGCCAATGCCTTGGCCACGTCACCGGAGTACTGCATGCCGCCATCAGCAATGATTGGCACGCCGGCAGCGGATGCGACGGTGGCCGCTTCCATGATCGCGGTAATCTGCGGCGCACCCACACCAGCGACCACGCGCGTGGTGCAAATAGAACCAGGGCCAATACCAACCTTGATGGCATCCGCGCCCGCATCAATCATCGCCTGCGCTGCCGAACGGGTCGCCAGGTTGCCACCGACGACATCCACATGGGCGCCAAAGTCCTTTTTGACCTGGGAGACCATTTCCAGCACCCGATTATTGTGCGCGTGGGCGGAGTCGACTACTAGGACGTCCACGCCGGCATCGACAAGCAAACCTGCACGCTCATATGATTCATCGCCGGTGCCGATACCTGCCGCAACCAGCAAGCGACCCGAAGCATCCTTCGAAGCATTCGGGAACTGCTCGGTCTTAACAAAGTCTTTAACGGTGATAAGCCCGACGAGCTTGTTGTTGTCATCGATAATCGGCAGCTTTTCTACCTTATTCGCCGACAACAGCTCCAAAGCTTCGTCCTTGCTCACTCCTTCCTTGGCCACAACCAGCGGCATGGAGGTCATGATCTCGGAAACCTTGCGGCTGTAGTCGCGCTCAAAGCGCATATCGCGGTTGGTGCAAATGCCCAGCAGCGTGCCGTCTTCATCCACGACCGGCAAACCCGAAATGCGGAAACGGGCGCACAGGTCATCGACTTCCTGGATGGACATATCCGGGTGCGCGGTCACGGGATCGGTGACCATGCCGGACTCGGAACGTTTGACGATTTCGACCTGCTCGGCCTGCTCTTCCGAGGACAGGTTGCGGTGCAAAACGCCAATGCCACCCTGGCGCGCCATCGCCACGGCCATGCGTGCTTCGGTCACGGTATCCATCGCGGCGGATGCCAGCGGAATGCCCAAACGAATATTGCGGGTGAACTGCGCCGAAGTATCTACTTCCGACGGGACTACATTAGATTCAGCCGGCAGCAACAGCACATCATCAAACGTCAAGCCATGCAGCGCAACTTTGTTGGGGTCATCTCCACCGGTAGAAACACGATTTACGGACATTAAGGGCCTTCTCCTTCGCACACGCTTTTCTTTTTCCCTACCTTAATCCCTCCTCCCTGGATATTCCTATCCCTGTTAGCTAGGTAATAGTTGCAAGCGCCTGTCAGGGGTATAATTAATTGCCTAATCTGCGGGGATTACCTAGGCTCGGGGGCGTGAACTTTTTCGCCAATATGCCCAAAGATCCCTTTGCTGATGATCCCAATGATCCGGCATCTTTCATTGAGGATGATGAGCACGCTGAGCAGGTAGAGCCCCTGACGGCTGAGGAGCGTTTTGCTCTCAACCGCGACTTAGAGCTCGTCCAAGAGTTTGCCACGCACCTAAGCCCGCGCGGCATCGATGGCATCTTCATGTTCTGTGAGGACTGCGAAGAACCACACTTTTATGAGTGGGACATCATGGCAGCCAATATGAAAAGCATGCTTAACGATGAACTCTCGGCCGTCCACGAACCCGGCGCCGAACCAGACCCCAATCGTTATGTCCCGTGGGAATACGCGGTGGGTTTTATTGATGGGACGCATTCCCATCGCTTCGGGTAGCACCAGTTAGTGCAAGCACAAAGCCTCTGAGATACTCCGCTAGTTGCGGGGAAATCTCAGAGGCTCTTGTTGTGTGCGGCTATTAGTAGTTAACCTGCGGCGGAGTCAGTCCGTCGCCATTGGAGTTGCCGGGGTCTTCCGTGGGCTCGGTCGGACGCGTCGGCGGTGGCAGTGGATTCGGCACGGAGCTGTCATAGACCGTGGTGGTCTCCACAACCGTGTCCGTATACTGCTCCACGACCGTAGTGGTCACGGTTTCGCGTTCCGGAGACTCGCTAGGCTCTAAGGTCTTGGTCTCCGGCGAAGGTGCCGGGCCTTCCACCGTTTCGGTCACCGTGGTCGTGCGCGCGGCAGAATCACGGTTGGCGCGCGAGGCCTTATTGGCTTCGCTTTCTGCTGCCTGCCTATCGCCCTGGGCGCGCGAGGCCAGATTCCGTGCTTCTTCCAGCAGCGCGCGGGTGCCTGCCAAATCGCCTGAGGCCGCAGCAGCGTCCATTTCATCCAACGTGCTGGCTAGTTCCACAAAGGCGTCATCAGAAGAGCTAAACAGGCTCTGATTCATGCCATACAGCGGCGAACCAGGCCCCGCGTTATAGATGGCCGCGCCAGATCCCGCGATCAGAACCGTGGCAGCAGCCGCACCGATAAGTCCGTTCATCAGTGGACGGCCCTTCCGGCGGCGCTTGCGGGCGTTGGACAACGAGATAATTTCCGGCTCTAATTCCGCGCCCTCAACCACTGGCGCAGCCGGCATAGGACGTTCCACGTCTTCGCGCAGCTCTAAAAACAGTGCGGCAAGCTCATCTGCACCGTCAGAAGGATCATTACCTAAGGAAAGCTCGGTCAGGAAAGCATCATCGTCAATGAGCGGCTGCAGCTGCTCCGCATTGGGCGTGGACGAATCATGCCCATCATTTTTCTTAACCATGCCTACTCCCCCTTTCCCTGGTGATTAGTCATTTTATTGTGTCACTATCGATTTATTAAGAAACGTTGCCAAAGTCTTGTAAGTCTCCGTCAGCCATCGTTGGCTGTGCCTACTGCCTTTCGCAGCTGTGCCAGCGCCCTGTGCTGGGCAACTCGCACCGCGCCGGGCGTGGAGTCAACAACCTCCGCGGTCTCTTCCGCAGACAGCCCAACAAACACTCTCAAAATGACGATGTTGCGGGCCTTGTCACTTAATGTATCGAGCAAAGATCGCACTCTGTTACTACCATCGCTGACCAAAGCAAACTCTTCCGGATTATCGCTATTATCAACAGAATCCGGCACTTCTTCGGTCGGCAGCGTGCGGTCCCGGCCCATCGCCCGGTGGGCGTCGGTGACTTTATTAAAGGCAATGCCGTAGACATACGCCATAAACGGACGGCCTTTATCCACGTAGGTAGCAATCGAGGTTGCTACGGCCAAGCAGATTTCTTGAGTGACATCTTCTGCCGTGGGTTGTCGCCCGCCCCCGATGCGAGCACGGCAATAGCGCAAGACCTGCGGATAAATGATCCGCAAAATGTCTTGCACGGCACGACGATTGCCGTCCACAGCCAGCGGAACCAGGTCCGCTAACTCCTTTTCGGTATCGCTCACGTCTCCAATGCCCTTCACTGTTTAACCGTTAGGTCTTAGATCTTAGTCGTCTTGCGCCCCGCACAAACTGTAATAGCCTAACAAGACATCTGAACTTTGTCAGAGAACTAAGTGTGAGTCACCGTATTGCAGAATGCCAAATCGTTACGCATTTTTCGCTTAACGATGCCCCGTTGCCCCTCCCCGACGCCGCAGGTCGCTACCCCCGCGCGGGAAAGAAAACCCGGGAAAAAGAAGAGTTCACCTACCTTTAACCTTGGTTAAGCGCGCAGGTCAGCGGCTAAAAATTGCGGCGACTTGTGGTCAGACTACGGAAATTCAACCCATTGGCTACTTTTTGTTCATCAATTCGCGAAACACTACGTCTTGGCCATGTGAGCGGCATTTTTCCAATGTCGTGCATCGGCGCCAGAATTTTTCGCTATCTTTTCCATTCTTATGGCAAATAAGGAGTCTTAACCGTGTCACAGCCACATCTGCTTCCAGGGCCCAACGCTGATTTTTGGGAATGGCAGCTGCATGGCGCTTGCCGTGGAGAAAATTCGGATGTGTTCTACCACCCCGACGGCGAGCGGGGACGCGCTCGCTCCCAGCGGGAAAACCGTGCGAAAGCTATTTGTGCCGCGTGCCCAGTGCTGCAGCTGTGCCGCGATCATGCGCTGCAGGCCGCAGAACCCTACGGTGTGTGGGGTGGCATGAGCGAGTCTGAGCGTTCCGTCGCGCTGCGCGGACACCGCCGCAAGAAGGTCTCTGTCTAAAAGGTCTCTGCCTAATACGGCAGTACTGTCCGGGGCGTGGTGGATAAACCACGCCCTTTGTGCTTTTTATCCAAGTACGGTGGGCGGTGTAAGAAACACTACTCGTCACGGGCAAGGATGAACCGTACATGTCAAACTTTTCTGGAATAGAACTCAATCAACAACTCATCGCCGGCACTTGGCGCGACGGCAATTCGGACCGTGTGGCAAAGACCAGCAATCCTTATGATGATTCGGTGCTCGCGGAAATTCAGCAGGCTTCTGCTGCCGATGTCGATGAAACCTACGAGGCCGCGAAGAAGGCGCAACCAGCTTGGGCGGAGATGGCTCCAGCGAAGCGTTCGGCGATTATTTATAAGGCCGCGGAGCTGCTGGAAGAAAAGCGCGAGGAAATCGTCGATCTGCTCATTCGCGAATCCGGCTCCACGCGCGGCAAAGCCAATTTGGAAGTCACCCTCGCGGCCAATATCACGCGCGAATCCGCGTCCTTCCCGGCGCGCATGCACGGGCGCATTTCACCGTCGAATTTCCCCGGCAAGGAAAACCGCGTCTACCGCGTGGCCAAGGGCGTCGTCGGCGTCATCAGCCCCTGGAATTTCCCGCTGCACTTATCCATTCGCTCGGTCGCCCCGGCGTTGGCGCTGGGCAATGCTGTCGTGCTCAAGGCCGCGAGTGATACGCCCATTACCGGTGGGCTGATCCCCGCGCGTATTTTCGAAGAGGCCGGCGTGCCGGCAGGGGTTATCAGCAACCTCAGCGGCGCGGGCTCGGAAATCGGTGACCACTTTGTCACCCACCCCGTGCCAAAGCTCATCTCCTTTACTGGTTCTACCCCGGTGGGCCGTCGCGTCGGCGAGCTGGCCATCAACGGCGGGCCAATGAAAAATGTGTCCCTGGAGTTGGGCGGCAATGCCCCGCTGGTTGTGCTTGCCGATGCCGACGTCGACAAAGCCGCACAAGATGCCGCGATGGGCTCTTTCCTGCACCAGGGCCAGATTTGCATGGCGGTCAACCGCGTGATCGTTGATGGTTCTATCTACGATGAATTCGTGGAGAAATTCCTGGATGCGGTCCGCGCTATTCCCGTGGGCAATCCGGAAGAAGACAAGAATGTCGTCGGCCCGATTATCAATGACAGCCAGCTCGATGGGCTAAAGAAGAAAATCGCGCAGGCGAAAGACGAGGGCGCGACGGTAGCGCTGGAAGGGCCAATCAATGGCCGGCTTGTCTCCCCGCACGTATTTACCGATGTCACCCGCGATATGGAAATCGCGCGCGAAGAAATCTTTGGTCCCCTGATTGGCGTGATGAAAGCCAATGATGAAGACCACGCCATCGAGCTGGCCAATGATCCGGAATTCGGGCTCTCCGCGGCGGTGTACTCCCGCGATATCGATCACGCATCGCAGGTGGGGTTGCGCATTGAATCCGGCATGGTGCACATCAATGACCTCACGGTCAATGATGAAGCACACGTGATGTTCGGCGGATTAAAGAACTCCGGCTTGGGCCGCTTCAATGGAGACTGGGCCATCGAGGAGTTTACCGATGACCGCTGGATTGGCGTTAAGCGTAGCTAGCCAAGTATTTGCCGGTCAGCGACCCATCGGCGTGCATTAGGTCCTTGGGCGCACCGGCAAAGACGACGGTGCCGCCCTCGGAGCCGGCGCCCGGGCCAAGGTCAATGACGTGGTCGGCGTGAGCAACCACAGCCAAGTGGTGCTCCACGCAGACTACGGTGTTGCCGGCTTCCACCAGGGTGTCTAATAACCCCAGCAGCATTTCCACATCGGCCAAATGCAAACCGGTGGTCGGCTCATCCAGGATGAGAATATCTGCCGCCGCCTTCGAGCCTAGGTGCACCGCGAGCTTCAAACGCTGGCGCTCACCACCCGACAAGGTGTTCAAGGCTTGGCCCAAGGTGATATATCCCAGACCGACGCTGACTAGGGTGTCGCAAATCTTCGCGGCCGCGGCCACTTTGGATTCTTTCGCTGTGAAATACTCGGCTGCTTGCTCCGCGGGAAGCTCGAGTACATCAGCAATATTTTTCCCACCAAGCGTGTAGCCCAAGACCTCATCGTTAAAACGACGGCCCTCGCAGACTTCACAGGGCACATCCGCACCGCTCATCAGCCCTAAGTCCACCCAGACAACGCCGGCCCCATTGCAGTGCGGGCAGGCGCCATCGGAATTCGCCGAGAACAACCCAGGTTTTACCCCGTGTGCTTTGGCAAAGGCCTTGCGGATGGAATCCAGCGCGCCGGTATAGGTTGCCGGGTTAGAGCGCCGAGAGCCGCGAATGGCAGTCTGATCGACAAATAATAAGCGCCCAGAATCCCTCAAGTCCTGCGGCAAGCACGCCATCAGCGAGGACTTGCCCGAACCCGCCACACCGGTAATGGCGCTGAGCTGTCCCAGCGGGATATCAACATCGACATTATCCAGGTTATTTTTCGCAGCGCCGCGAATTTCCACCACGCCCGTGGCCTTGCGCACGGTGTCTTTGACGGGAACGCGGTCGCCCAAGTGCTTGCCGGTTAAGGTATCGGAGGCTTTCAGCTCGTCAAAAGTACCCGTAAAAGTAATTTCTCCACCGTGGGTTCCGGCGCGCGGGCCGAGATCAATGATGTGATCGGCAATCGCAATGGTTTCTGGTTTATGTTCCACCACCAGCACGGTGTTGCCTTTATCGCGCAGCTGGAGCAGCGTGCGGTTCATTCTTTCAATATCCGCCGGGTGCAGCCCGGCCGTGGGCTCATCGAAGACATAGGTGGCATCGGTTAGCGCCGAGCCCAAATGCCGCACCATGCGCGCGCGTTGGGCTTCACCTCCAGATAACGTGCCCGACGGACGCGACAGGGTCAAATACCCCAGTCCAATGTCGATGGCGGTGTGGAGGGAGGAGGATAAAACATCGACAAGCGGAGCAACGCGCTCATCGTGAACTTCGTCTAACCACGTAAGAACCTCAGGCAATTCCACATCGGAGATATCGGCGATGGATTGGCCATTAATCAGCGACGTGCGCGCATGCTCCGCCAAACGCGTGCCGCCGCACTCGGGGCAGGCGATAAAAGTTACGGCGCGCTCGACGTACTCGCGCAGGCTCTTTTGCAAAGTCTCCGGGTCTTTGGCCAGCAACGACCCCTTCATCCGCGGCACTAGGCCGTTGTAGGTGACGTTGATGCCGTTGGTTTTCACCTTTTCATCTTCGACGTAGTACAGCTTGTGCTTTTCTTCGTCGGTGAAGTCTTTGACGGGCTTATCCGCGGGGTAAAAGCCGGATTCGGCGTAGGCTTTCCAGGACCAAGAGCCTACTTTCAGCCCCGGCAGCAAAATAGCGCCATCATTGATGGACAGGTTTTCATCGACCACAGCGGAGAGATCGATGTCAGAGACGCGGCCGGTGCCATCGCAATGTGGGCACATGCCGCCGGTGCGCTCGAATTTGGTTACAGTCTTCTTGCCGTCGTTGACGCTCATCGCGCCTTGCGCGCTTACCGATGGCACGTTGAAAGAATACGCGCCCGGTCCGCCGACGTGCGGCTCGGCGATGCGCGAAAAGAGCACGCGCAACATGCCGGTGATATCGGTAACGGTGCCGAAGGTGGAACGAGTATTGGCTGCGAGTGGCTCTTGGCCAACGATGATCGCCGCGGTGAGCCCTTCGAGGTGCTCGACGTCGGGGCGGGCAAGCGATTGCATAAAGCCTTGCACAAAGCCGGGGTAGGTTTCATTGATCAGCCGCTGGGATTCCGCGGCGACGGTGTCAAAGACCAGCGAGGACTTGCCGGAACCAGACACACCGGTAAACACCGTCAGTTGACGCTTCGGGATATCGATGCTGACGTTTTTCAAGTTATTGTCGCTGGCACCGACAATGCGAATATATTCTTGTCCAATCACTTCAGCTACTTTACATTCATCTTCGCCCGCAGATCACAAACGCGCCCTGCGAGTGCAGGGCGCGTTTGTGTTGACGTGCTAGCGTGCCGAAGCGATGCCAGCAGCGTGGGTTTTAGTGGTGATGGTGGTGTCCACCAGCGGCAGCCTCGGCGGCTTCAGCTGGCTTTTCCACGACCGATGCCTCGGTGGTCAACACCATGCGAGCCACAGAGGTGGCATTGACAACTGCGGAGTGGGTGACCTTGACTGGATCGATAACACCGTTGGTGATCAAATTGTCGTAGGTCAAGGTGGCGGCGTTGAAGCCTTCACCGTTGGGCAGCTCTTCGATGCGTGCGACAACAACTGCACCATCGAGGCCTGCGTTGTGAGCAATCCAGTACGCAGGACGAGTCAGCGCGCGAGCAACTGACTGAACGCCAATCTTGGCCTCATTGTCGAATTCGTTGGCGAATTCATCCAAGCCCTTGGCAATTTGTACCAGCGCGGAACCGCCGCCGGCGATGACGCCTTCTTCAACAGCTGCGCGCGCAGCGTTGATGGCATCTTCGACGCGCAGCTTGCGCTCGTTGACTTCAGTTTCGGTAGCAGCGCCGACGCGGATAACCGCGACGCCACCGGAAAGCTTCGCCAAACGCTCTTCGAGCTTTTCCTTATCCCATGTGGAATCGGTGCGCTCGATTTCGCGACGGATAAACGCCCGGCGCTCTTCGACGGCTTCGGCGGTGCCAGCGCCATCGACAAGCACTGTGTCGTCCTTGGTCACGGTGACGCGACGTGCGCGACCGAGAACTTCCAGACCAGCCTCATTCAAGTTGACGCCGACTTCTGGGTCAATCACGGTGGCGTTGGTAACCACAGCGAGATCGTCCATGAATGCCGAACGACGCTCACCGAAGTATGGCGACTTCACAGCCGCGACCTTCAAGGTCTTGCGAATAGCGTTGACAACCAGTGCCTGCAAAGCTTCGCCTTCAATGTCTTCAGCGACAATCAGGGTTGGCTTATTGGACTCGGCAATCTTTTCCAGCAGTGGCAGGAAATCTGGCAGGGAGGAAATCTTGTTGCGTACCAGCAGGATTTGCGCGTCGTCCAAAACCGCCTGGGAGGTTTCTTCCTCGGTGGCGAAATATGGCGACAGGTAGCCCTTGTCAAAGGAAATGCCCTCGGTGATATCCACGCTGGATTCAATCGACTGGGATTCCTCGACGGTGACCACGCCGTCTTTGCCTACCTTGTCCATGGCACCGGCGACCATCTCTCCGATCTCTGGATCGCGGGAAGACACGGTCGCAATCTGCGCAATCTCGGTCGCGGAGTTGACCTGGGTCGCGCGAGCCTTGAGCTCTTCAACGACCTTTTCCGCTGCCGCCGCGATACCGCGGTTGAGCTCGACCGGATTGGAACCAGCAGCAACGTTACGCAGACCTTCATAGATGAGCGCCTGCGCTAGAAGCGTTGCGGTAGTCGTGCCGTCGCCTGCGGTGTCATTGGTCTTGACTGCAACCGACTTCACCAGCTGGGCGCCGAGGTTTTCAAAAGGTTCGTCAACGTCAATATCACGCGCGATGGTCACACCATCATTGGTCACGGTTGGGCCGCCGAAGGACTTCGACAGCACCACGTTGCGGCCGCGTGGGCCGAGCGTGACCTTCACAGCGTCGGCGAGAGTATCTACGCCGCGCTGGATGCCCTTGCGGGCTTCTTGATCAAATGCAATCAGCTTTGCCATGTGTGGCTAAACCGCCTTACTTACTTCTCGATTACAGCGAGCAGGTCACGAGCAGACAGCAACAAGAACTCTTCGCCGTCGTACTTGAGCTCAGTTCCGCCGTACTTGGAGAAGATGACGGTGTCGCCTTCGTTGACGCCGACTGGGGTCAGCTCACCCTTGTCGTTTGCGCGGCCTGGGCCGACTGCAACAACGGTTGCTTCCTGTGGCTTTTCCTTGGCAGAATCTGGGATAACCAGACCGGATGCGGTGGTGGTTTCAGCTTCTACAATCTGAACAAGAACCTTGTCCTCAAGTGGCTTAATGTTTGCCATGGTGATGATTCCTCCGTGTGAAATCTCTTAGTTGCGTTTGTGCCGGTTGCATCATTAGTCCAGCACAGCCGTCGTCGCGGGTGAACAACTGTGGGTCAAACAACCTTGATTAGCACTCTACCCGCGCAAGTGCCAGCTCTCAACAAAAGCCTTCACATCGGCGGTTAGCTGTGCGCGAACGCCGCTTCTTGCCTGCTAGCCAAGCATAGTGAAAGAAAATAAAGCACTGCCTTCCGTGACGGGAAAGCAGTGCGGAGAAGCTGCGCGAGAGATTTCCGAGGATTAGTCAGCGCTTTCTTCGGCCTGTCGCTTCGCGGCAGCTTCCGCGCGGCCAGAATTAATCACGGCCGCGCGCCACAGGCGGTATTCTTCTTCATAATCTTCGCGGTAGTTCTCGACGGCGCGCACGGAGTTTTCCACGCCTTCAATAATGTCATCGGTAACATCGCCGCCTTCGGATTCCACGAAGATCACCGCGCCAGAAATCGCGCGCAATGGGTCCTGCAAAAAGGACGGGTTGCCGGTGTCAGCGGTATTGCGAGCAAGGGAGGCCACCGGGTTGGGCTCAGCGCCTTCGGCTTTGGCTTCCGCATTAAATAACGCCGCATAATGTGAGCCGTCTTCCTGGAATGCCACGGCCACGCGGTCTTCAGTAGCGCCGCCAAGAAATTGGTTAGCATGTTCCAATTCAAACTCGATCTTGCGGCGAGTGAGGTCAGGGTTGACGAGGAATCCGGTGATCATGGAAAAAGCCCACGCTCCTTAAACACAGATGCGTAAATAAATTAATGCAGTAATCAGTACTAAACCTAGCCTGATATCGATTCTCGCGCTTGCCTAGCTGAGCGAACTTTCGATGAACAAACTTATAACTACGCCCCACTAGCGACCAACGGGACCTCGACATCCAATGAGGTATCGGTGCCGACAGCCAACCCAGATGGCGCCGCGCCTTCGTGAATGACCTGGCCGGCCAAAGCCGCAATCATCACGCCGTTATCGGTGCACAGTTCAAAACGTGGCACGCGCAGTTCCACCCCTGCGGCCGCGCAGCGTTGGGCAGCTAGCTCGCGAAGCCGCGAATTAGCCGCTACCCCGCCGCCGAGCAGCAAAACGCGCGCACCGGTGTCTTCACACGCGCGAATCGCTTTGGCGGTCAGCACATCGCAGACAGCTTCTTGAAAAGACGCGCACACATCTTCCACGGAAATCACGCGGTCTTCGCGCTCGGCTTTTTCTACGTAACGCGCGACGGCGGTCTTGACACCGGAGAAAGAAAAGTCGTGGCGGTGTTCCCCGCGCAGGTCTTCTTTGCGGTTGAGCCCGCGCGGAAAGTCGATGGTGGGCTGGCCGCGTCGAGCTAGCTTATCGATGACCGGCCCGCCCGGATATCCCAAGCCCAACAGCCGGGAGACTTTGTCATATGCTTCACCGGCCGCGTCATCTAAGGTCGAGCCGAGTTCTTTCATGGGCTTGCCCACGGCATCGACTTCCAGCAATTGCGTGTGCCCACCGGAGACTAAGAGCGCGACCGCATGCGGCAGTTCTTCGCCTTCTAGGTTGGCCACGGCAACGTGTCCGCCCAGGTGGTTGACGCCGTAAAAAGGCACGCCCCACGCCGAGGCATAGGCCTTGGCTGCCGATGCTCCGACCAACAGCGCGCCAGCGAGACCAGGCCCCACGGTCGCGGCCACAGCATCTGGCTTAACGATGCCCGCCTCATCCAACGCCGCCTGCATTACCTGCGGCATCGCCTCTAAGTGCGCGCGCGAGGCGATTTCGGGGACCACGCCGCCAAAGCGTGCATGCTGTTCCATCGAGGACGCCACTGCGTTGGCCAGGATGTCCATATCGCCATTGTCGGCCAAGTTAATAATGCCCACGCCGGTTTCATCGCAGGAGGTTTCAATGCCTAAGACAATCATGGTTGCTCCGGGGTTTTATCCGAGTTTGTGTCAGTGACGCTGTCGCGTTTCATGGTGTGCGCATCCGCGCCGGAGGGTTGGTAGTAGTTGCGGCGGATTCCGAGGTGTTTAAAACCATAGGCCTTATACATCTCAATTGCAGGCTCATTGCCCACGCGGACTTCCAAAAACAGCGGCGCCTTTTTCAAGTCAGCGATGTAGCAAATATTGTCCATCATCATCCGGCCAATGCCGCGGCGTTGGTACTTCGGATCGGTGCCGATGGTCAAGATTTCAAATTCCGGGTCATCGACGTGCCCGCGCAGGCCAATGCCGGCGTATCCGACCAGCAGACCATCTTCTTCGACGCCGAGGTAGAAGTTATAGGGTTGTTGGAATTCCAGCTCGAAGTTTTCTTTCGACCACGGGGTATCCCCGGAAAATAACTGCTCCTCAAGTTCCGCACAGCGTGCGGCATCTTCGCGAACCAGCTCCCGCAAATACATTTATAGCTCCACTTCTGGAATCGCTGCCGACCGCGGCCGCGCCGCCGGTTCTTTGGCATCCGGACGACGCAGATACAGCGGCACCAAAGGCCCAGGTTCTTTCTCCAGCCCAGAAGTCTCGGCCGCGCGCGCTAGACCGTAAACACTCGGCGATAAATGCTCAATGTGCGCGGAGTGAAAAGCCTGCGGCAACCGCTCCAGCAGGTGTTGCGGGATGGAGACAACATCAACATCACGTGCCGGAAGTTCCTCGGGGCGCACAACATCGGGATCACCGAGGCGCTCAGCGTGGCCATCAGCCAGGTGGTAGAAGGCGAAGTAGATTTCTTTGCGGCGTGCATCGGTAGCTACCAGCGCCGTCGCAGGACCGTTAAAGCGACGGGCCAGCTCATTGGCGATGGCGTCATGGGTGCACACACCGTGGACGGGAATGGACAAAGCCTGCCCCAGCGCGGATGCAGTAGCCATGCCCACGCGCAAGCCGGTAAAGGGGCCGGGGCCCACGCCGACGGCAATGGCATCGATAGCTGCGTAGCCACGCTGTTGTTTAGCAATGACTTCCTCCACAGCCGGCATCAACTGCTCGCTCAGTAGCCGGGTGTCCTCGATGACTTTTTCCGTCAGCTCTCCGGAGGCTATATCGACAACGCCGGTGACTAAATCAGGAGTAGCGGTATCTAAAGCTAAAACGCGCATTAGCCGACCATGAGCCAGGTATCATTCGGGTCCTTGATAAAGGTCACCAAGGCGGCAGGGTTAATCGGCTGCGCGGACTGCAACTGACCGCACAGGTCAATGTCCTTGCGGAAGTACTTCTCAGCAATCGGCTGACCCTGGGTAGGCAGCACCAACATGTAGTTGGAGTGCTCTGGGATAGCGCCGTTTTCAAAGGCAAACAGCGCAGGGTCTACGCCGAGCTGCGCGATATTGTCTTCGGTAACACCTGGGCACACGGGCATGACCGCGCTGATGTTTTCACCCCAGATATCCAAAGGCGCCAAGGAGGTTCCGTGCAAGTCCATCTCTTCTACTTGCTCGATGCTGGATTCTAAGTCTCCGGTGATAGCGGCCTCAGCACGGGTGGCGTTAAACGCGATCAGGCCCATGAGCACGACTAGCCAGCCGGCCACAATAACGCCTACTAGTGCCTTGGTTTTTTCCGACAGCATGGAACTCCTTATTTAAACAAACGCATAGGGGTGCATATTCCTCGTTATACAGTACGCGTGTTCGCGCAAGGGGTTGAAACCGGAGGAGTGAAATCAGCAATAATTCAGGCGATACCCAGCCTAAGTGGAGCTCCGCTTAGCTGGAGCTCCAGCGCCAGGTGATGACCCGAGCGTGAGAATCCGGGTCGTCTTCCAACGCGGACTCGCGGTCTAAGGTGACCAGCAAATAACGTTCGGTGATTTGCTCTACCAATCCCCCGCCCCATTCGGCCACGACCACGGCATTATCTAGGTCCGTATCTAAATCCAAGGCATCTAATTCGCCTAAAGGGTCAGCGGTGTTACCGGTGCCTTCGCCGAGTAGGCGGTAGGCATCGACGTGTACGAGCGCGGGGCCATCGACAAGCGAGCGATGCTCGCGCGCGATGACAAACGTCGGCGAGGTCACGCGCCCTTTGACCTGCATCCCGCGCGCGATGCCCTGGGTCAAGGTGGTCTTGCCCGCCCCGAGCGGGCCATCGAGGATCACTACATCACCAAAGGCGAGGCTGCGACCGAGTTCTTCGCCGAAAGCTTGAGTCTCGGACGCGGTGGCGCACTCCACGCGACCGTGGGAGGACAGACTCATAGGTCGATTCCGCCTTCGTAGATTCGTTTGGTGCGCCCGGTGGGACGGCAGATGATTTCATAGTTGATGGTGCCGGCGGCATCGGCAAGCTCGGTGGCGCTGTGGCCGCCTTCGCCGAAGATGATGGCCTCATCATCCGCGCGTACCCCGAAGGGGTTATCGCCTAAGTCGATGACAATCTGGTCCATGGATACGCGCCCAACGTGTGGATAGGACTTGCCGCCGATGGTGACCTGCAAAGAGCCTTGAATCGATCGTGGCAAGCCATCGGCGTAGCCGACGGGAAGTACGGCTAAATATCCATCGGCGGGTGCGGTCCAGGTCAGCCCGTAGCAGGAGGATTCGCCCTTTTTAATGGGCTTGACGTTGATGATATTTGCCGCCCAGGTCATCGCTGGCTGCAATTCGTGGTCGAGTCCGGCCACCGGCTCCAGGCCATAACAGGCCAGCCCGACCCGGACCTGGTCAAAGTGCAGATCCGGACGAGTGAGCGTCGCCGGGGAATTAGCCAAGTGATTGATGGGGCATTCCAAACCGGCCTCGCGTGCCTGCGCAATAGCGGCGCGAAATTCTTCTGCCTGGACATCCGTATGCGGATTATCGGGTTCATCGGCGCACGCCAAGTGGGACATCAGGCCGGTGACTTCGATATGGGGGGCATCGTTAAGCAATGCGAAAACCTCAGCCCACTGCGCGCGGTCTACCCCATTACGATGCATCCCGGTCTCAACCTTGATGGCTACTTTGACGGGCACTTCAATATCCACGAGCACCTGTGCGTGCTGCAGCGACGGCACGCCGATGACGATATTGGAGCTGAGCGCATCCGATAAATCCTGCTCAGGCTCCCACATCCACGCCACCAACGGCGCGTCGATGCCCATCGAGCGCAGCGCTACTGCCTCATCCACCGTGGCGCAGCCCAGCACGTCTGCCCCGGCTTTGAGCATGACCGGGGCGACTTTCTCCACGCCGTGGCCGTAGGCATCGGCCTTGACCACGCACATCAGGCGAACGTCGGGGCCTACTAACTCCTTGAGTTTGTGCACATTGTGGGAGATGGCATCCAAGTTGATTCGAGTGGAAAGTAGCGACATGGGTTTATTGTAGGTCGGCTACTCCACTGTCACCGATTTAGCCAGGTTACGTGGCTGATCGACGTCATAGCCTTTGGCTTCGGCGACTTTGCAAGCAAAGATTTGCAAAGGCACGGTAGCAAGCAAAGGCTGCATCAGCGTCGGAGCCTGCGGGATGCGGATGATGTGGTTGGCGTAGGCCTCGACTGCTTCATCGCCTTCTTCGGCAATGACGATGGTGATCGCGCCGCGGGCGCGTACTTCTTGGATGTTGGAGACGACCTTGGCGTGCAAGGAATCTCGCCCGCGTGGCGATGGCACAATGACAAAGACTGGCTGGCCTTCTTCGACCAGCGCGATTGGACCGTGCTTGAGCTCGCCGGCGGCAAAACCCTCTGCGTGCAGGTAGGCAATTTCTTTGAGCTTGAGCGCGCCTTCGAGTGCGACGGGAAAGCCGACATGGCGGCCTAGGAAGAGCACGGAGGTGGCATCGTTAAGCGAGGTGGCAAGCGCGGAGACTGTGTCTTTGCCGTCGATGACGGTTTGAACCTTGTCGGGCATTGCGCGCAGGTCGGACAAGATGGATTCGACTTCATCGGCGAACATATTCCCGCGCAGCTGCGCGAGGTAAAGACCCAACACGTAGGTGGCGGTAATCTGTGCCAAAAAGGCCTTGGTGGAGGCCACGGCGATTTCGGGGCCGGCGTGGGTATACAGCGCGGCATCGGCTTCGCGTGGGATGGAAGCACCTTGGGTATTGCAGATCGCGATGACCTTCGCACCCTGCTGGCGGGCGTGGCGCACGGCCATGAGGGTATCCATGGTCTCGCCTGATTGCGACAGGGCGACGACCAGGGTCTTTTCATTGACGATGGGATCGCGGTAGCGGAATTCGTGCGCTAATTCGACCTCGGTGGGAATGCGGCACCAATGTTCAATGGCATAGCGCGCGACATGGCCGGCATAGGCGGCGGTGCCACAGGCGATGACGATGATCTTATCGATGGATTTCAGCAAGGACTCATCAATGCGCAGCTCATCGATGGCAAGGTTGCCCTTCTCGTCGACGCGGCCCATCAAGGTATCGCGCACTGCCGCTGGCTGATCGTGGATTTCTTTTTCCATAAAGGAGGCAAACCCGCCCTTTTCGGCTGCGGCGGCATCCCATTCGATGTCGAAGCGCTTGCCTTCTTGGGGGTTGCCTTCGTAGTCGGTGATGATGACTTCATCAGCGGTGACGGTCACGATGTGATCGTTGTCCATCTCCACGGCCTTTTTCGTGTAGTCGATAAAGCCGGAGACATCAGAGCCCAAGAAGTTCTCGCCCTCGCCCAGGCCGATGACGAGTGGTGAGTCGCGACGTGCAGCGACAATACGATCCGGCTGGTCGGCGTGGAGGGCGAGCAGGGTAAAGGCGCCATCGAAAAGCTGGCAAGCCTTGCGCATGGCTAAGGTGAGGTCACCGGTTTCCTGGAATAAATCCCCCAGGACGGTTGCGGCGACTTCGGTGTCTGTTTCGGAGACAAAGTAGTAGCCATTGTCTTGCATGTCCTTTTTGAGCTCGGCGAAGTTTTCGATGATGCCATTATGTACCACCGCAATCTTGCCGCCGGCGACGACATGTGGGTGCGAGTTGATATCGCTAGGACCGCCGTGGGTTGCCCAGCGTGTGTGCCCAATGCCCAAAACCGATTCCGGCAAGGGGCGCGCGGCGATCTCTGCTTCCAACGCTGCTACCTTGCCTGCTTTTTTGCGCCACTGGAGCTCACCGTCGGAGTACACAGCAAGACCTGCTGAGTCATATCCGCGGTATTCCAGACGACGAAGTCCTTCGAGGACAACGTCCTCGGCAAAGTACTTTCGGTTCTCGGAAGAGTGACCGGCATATCCTACGATTCCACACATAGGCACAAACTTTACAACAGGTTTTCCGATCCTTTCATCACAAGAATCGGCCTGGATTTGCCAAATTCCCGATACCAGGAAAAACCGGCGCGCAGTGAGGTGAAGTGTGTGCAAGATTTCACCCCTGCCTGGCCAAATTGGCCGGAATTCACCTGCGCTGGGATGTTAGTGCTTCATGGAAAGTTAACTTGTTCTATCCTGGGTACTGTGTCTGCGAATTTGAAGAAACACCTGGCAACTTTGTCCAAGCGTGGAAGCCACCGCGTGCTCGTCGGCGATCTGGATTACGCCGGCCTGCCCGGTAAGGTTTACGCCCCGGCGGAAGGCAAGGGGCTTGCCGCGGTTGCGTTCGGGCATGACTGGCGCAAAAACGTCAAAGATTACCACGCGACCCTGCGGCATTTGGCCAGCTGGGGTTTTGTGGTCGTTGCGCCGGATACCGAAACCGGTCTTATCCCTAACCACCGCAACTTAGCCGCGGACTTAGAGTCCAGCCTGCAGGTGGCCGCCGGGGTCAAGCTGGGCAACGGCAATATTACGGTCTCCCCGCACAAATTGGGGCTCATCGGGCACGGCATGGGCGGTGCCTCCGCTGTGCTGGCTGCAGTGGATAATGAGAAGGTCAAGGCCGTGGGCGCGTACTATCCTGCGCAGTCTTCTCCGTCTGCTGATGCCGCCGCGCGCAGCCTAGAAATCCCTGGCCTTATTATCGGCTCCGGCCGCTCCGATATTTTTAATTCCGGAAACCCCGCGAAGCTTGCCTATAACTGGGGCGGCGACGTTACCTACCGTGAGATCACCAAGGGCACCCAGCAGGGTTTTTCAGAAGATTTATTCTACAAATTAGCCATCGGCTCCGGCGCGTTCCAAGCCTCGCAAGCAGAAATTGCGCGCGGGCTCATGGTTGGTTTCTTAAAGCACCAGCTCGAAGGCGATAAGACGTACTCAGATTTCTCTGAACCAGACGCTAGCGCCAAAGGCATCGAAAGCTTCTTTGGCGATAGCCTTGCAGACCGCGCCGGCGAACCGTCTGCTGGTGAATTAGCTCCAGTCCGCCAGGAGTCCTAACTACATTCTTCGCAGGACAGATTTCACCTGCCCCGGTGCCTTTCGCGGCGCCGGGGTTTGTTGTTTTTCTGGCACCGCGGCGGCCGGTTTCACCGGCGGTTGCGGCTGGACTGTCGGCTGTGGAATCTCCGGGGTTCGGTAATCGAGCGGGCGGTTATGCGCTACCGGTTGCGCCACTTCCCCGCTTGGTGCGGTGCGCCGCGCTTCGGCCGCTGCACGCTCAGCCGACTTTTCCAGATCGCGTTGTGCCTTTTCTAGTGTCGCTTCAAACTCCGTAAGCCGCGCCGCTGCGCGCTTGCGAAATTGTTGCGCGAATTCTTCAAAATCCATTACCACGCGCCTGCCTTTCGTGCCGGACTGTTAGTAGTTGTTGGTGCAGCTGCGCTATCAGCGGAGCTTGGGTTGGGACCGGGTTCTGGGCTAGGTGGTGGAGGTTCCGCAGGTGCCGGTGCAGCTGGCGGATTCTGTGGCTGGTGTGCACCACTGTCTTCTACAACGACATCCCCTGTTCCAGATACTGCGCTGAGCTTTTTCGGTGGTGGTGTAGGTTCGGGCACTTTGGATAAATCCTCCGGTAGCGGGGTGACTTCAGGCTTGGGCTGTTCAGGTTCCGGTTCTGGCTCGGGTTCGGGTTCGGGTTCCGGCGTTTCACCGAAGTGCTCCAAGCATTCGGAAATACCCATCATCAGCGCGCCGAGGCCCAAGATGGCAATGCCTACGCCGACCGCTCCCAAAACTCCGCAGCAGCTCGTGGATTCGGCAACCGGTTCACAGGGTTGCTCTGGTTGGACTGGTTCGGCCGGTTCGCTAGGTTCCTCGACGCAGTCCTCTGCTGGTGCGGGTTCAGGTTCACACGCTTCCACCGGCACTGGCTTCGGCTGCGGCTTTGGTTTATCGCAGTCAGGGGTGTCTTGGATCTTTTCTGGCGGTGGGCAGGCTGCAGGCTCTGGAGTTGGAGCTGGGGCTGGCGGCGGCGCAGGTGCGGATTCGACGGGCTTGGTCGGTGCTGGTTTGGGCTCGACCGGTTTCGGTTCTACCGTCTTAGTCTCCACTGGCTTAGTCTCGACCGGTTTGGTCTCTTCTGGGCATGGATCCACCGGCTTGGGTGGGGGTTCACAGGTGTGTTCGCCAGCTGGTGCTGCAGGCAGCGGGCAGTCAGAGGTCTCGGGAGGCTCACACGGCAGTGGACGATCGCCTACGTCATCGCAGCGACGAAGAAATTCTTCAAAGCATTTCTCGACGCTGTCATCGCGGTCTTGGCAGGTACCAACGATTTGTTCATTGGTGTCTTCAATGAGACCGCCGGCAACGCCGATGGCTGTGGAGGTCAAAGCACCCATCGGGGTGCGGCGAAGAAACTGGGTGAGAATAGAAATCAAATGCGTGGCTGGTTCTAAAATCTCTGACATTGCGGTATCTGAAGTGGTGCAAATGTCTTCGATAGTCTCCGCGCACTTTTGTGAATCTTTGACCAGTACGCTGCACTGCTCATCGTCTTCTTCGTCATCGGCGGCCAGCTTGTCAAAATGGTCCACCAGCATCCCGCCGCCAAAAGAGCCCAGTGCATTAGTGACCATCGTGCGGAAGAAATCGCCGACTCCACGTGGTCTTTTACCGCGTACACCCCGAGACGTCGGGCCGACAGCGGCGGCGGTGCCTGCGACTAATTCTTGGGTGTTAAGCCCATCCACGGCGCCGATTTTTTGTTGCAACAGCTCAAAAGGTGTCGACGGACCAGAATAAGCTCCCAACGACGCTGCTTGAAACTGCGCGACTGCTGCGTGGTAGTCCGCTAATTTTCCGGCTGCCATGGACGATAATGCGCTCATTTGCCATCCCCAATATCAAATTGGTTCAACGTTGCCGCCGAGTCATCATCGGTTGTTCGCGCCACGCCATAATCTGCAATGGCCACCGCTGCAGAGCGAGCGATGTTGTGCAATTGGCTATTGCGGCGCTGATGAATTCGCGCAAGCGTCGATTGGATGCTGCGGGCATAGCCGGTGAAATCGCGTCCAGCCGCTGCCTGTGGGAAACGCGGTACCTGTTGGTTTAAGGCGTTTTGGCGCTCGACGGTGTCATCGATAAGCTCTTGCAATTTCCCGACGGCTTCGGAATGGTCAAAATGTACATCTGACATGCGAAAGCCCTCCCCCTTGGTAAAGTCCGTAAATGCACACGAGTTCGTGCGTTATCAATATTGGACTGCAACCTGAACTTGAAAGTTCCGGGGAAGGGCTAAAAGTTGCTGCTGTCGGCTCTAGGCGGCGGCTACCACTGCAGCTAGGCGACCTGCGACCTTGCGGGCTTGTTCTGCTTCCGCGGCTTCGACCATGACGCGGAAAAGCTCCTCGGTGCCAGAAGGTCGCAGCAAGACGCGGCCAGATTCACCGAGTTCTTCTTCTGCCTGCGCAATCGCGGCGAGTACCTCGGAAGAATCCAGGATGGTGGCCTTATTTGACACAGGCACGTTAATCAGCGTCTGTGGCAAGACTGTCATCACGGATGCTAATTCCTTCAATGACTTCCCCGTCTTTGCCATGCGCGCCATCAAGGACAGACCGGATAAAATGCCATCGCCGGTGGTGCAATCTTCCGGCAACACAATGTGACCGGATTGTTCGCCGCCGAGTGAATAATCCCCGCGCATCAGCTCTTCGACGACGTAGCGATCGCCCACCTGGGTTTCGCGTACTTCAATGCCTTGTTCCTTCATGGCGAGCTTGAGCCCCAGGTTCGACATCACGGTGGCAACCAAGGTGTTAAAGCGCAGGCTGTTTTCTTCTTTCATACCGACGGCCAAAATCGCCATGATCTGATCGCCATCGACGACGTTGCCCTCGGCATCGACAGCTAAGCAGCGGTCTGCGTCGCCATCGTGCGCCAAGCCCAAATCAGCGCCGTGCTCAAGCACTGCTTCCTGGGTCTTATCGATGTGGGTGGAGCCGCAATCATCATTGATGTTGAAGGCATTGGGCTTGTTGTGAATCGGAACGACTTCGGCGCCCGCCTCGCGGTAGGCTTCGATGGCTACGCGCGATGCCGCGCCATTGGCTGCGTCCACCACGACTTTTAGCCCGGAAAGATCGACCGGTACGGCCTGGTGCAAATGCTTGCGGTAGCGATCGCGGGCATCGGGTGACTCGGAGATGATGCGGCCGAGCTTGGTGCCAGTTGGGCCGTCATCGCTCAAGCGCTCCATGGTTGCTTGGATCTGGTCTTCGACGGCATCCGGCAGCTTGCGACCACCGGCGGCAAAGAACTTGATGCCGTTATCAGGCATGGGGTTGTGCGAGGCGGAAATCATCACGCCCAAATCCGCGCCGTAGTCATCGGTCAAAAACGCGATGGCTGGAGTCGGCAGCACACCGACCCGCACTACGTCGACGCCGCGGGAGGCTAGGCCAGCAGCGATGGCCGCATCCAGCATCTCCCCGGATACGCGGGGGTCGCGTCCGATAATCGCAGTCGGACGCAGTTCATAGGATTCGCGGTCAGCGGTGAGCACTTCCGCTGCTGCTTGTCCCAGGCGCAAGGCCAAAATAGGCGTGAGTTTCTTATTTGCGAGGCCGCGAACTCCGTCGGTTCCAAAAAGTCGAGTCATATACCAATTATGCACTCTCGCGGCTGCAAAGGCGCGGTTGGGGCGCAGGCAACGCGCGGGTTTTGGGCAAAAACAAACCCGCCGCGACTTTCTCGAAAGAAAGTGCGACGGGAATGTAGAAGAAAAGCGAAAGATTAACGCTTGGAGTACTGCGGAGCACGACGTGCCTTGTGCAGACCAGCCTTCTTACGCTCAACTGCACGTGCGTCACGGGTCAGCAGACCAGCCTTCTTCAAGGCAGTGCGGTCAGCTGGGTTGTAGACGTTAAGTGCACGGGCAATAGCCAGACGCAATGCGCCGGACTGACCGGTTGGGCCACCGCCGTTGACGGAAACCTTCATGTCGAACTGGCCTTCGCGATCAAGCAAGGTCAGTGGCAGAAGGACGTCCTGCTGGTGCAGCTTGTTCGGGAAGTAATCGTCCAGGCTACGGCCGTTGACGATGATTTCACCGGAACCAGCGACCATGCGTACGCGAGCAATTGCGCGCTTACGACGACCAACGGTCTGGATTGGGCCCTCGTGCAGGACAGGAGCGTCAGCTTCGGTCTCTGCTTCGGTTGCCTCTGGAGCAATGGAATCACCAATGGTGTTGGTGAACTCTTCGGTTGCAGCAGCTGCAGCAGCGATGTCCGCTGCGTCAGCTACGTTGTTCTCGAGGTTCTCGTTTTCAGCCATTACTGTGCCACCTGCTTAAGCTCGAAGGTCTCCGGCTTCTGACCGGCGTATGGGTGCTCTGCACCGTTGAAGACGTGAAGCTTCTTAGCAGAGGAACGGGAAAGCTTGTTGTGTGGCATCATGCCAACAATTGCTTCTTCGATTACGCGCGCTGGGTTTGCGTCCAGGGACTGGCCCAGGGTCATGGTGCGCAGACCACCCGGGTAACCGGAGTGGTGGTAGCGCTTTTCACGGTCGCGCTTGTTAGAAGAAACGTGAATCTTTTCAGCGTTGATGATGATGACGTGGTCACCACAGTCAACGTTTGGTGCGTACTGAGGCTTGTGCTTGCCACGCAGCATATCTGCCACGGTGGAAGCAAGCTTGCCCAGCACCACATCAGTTGCGTCGATGACGTACCACTTACGGGTAATGTCACCGCTCTTTGGGTGGAAAGTAGACAAAATGACTCCTTGGAGTTGTCTCTGGGGGCTGCCGGCCAGCGCTACGTGCTCACACACAGTCACGCAGCGGCCGGTGGAGACCTGCAGACCGTGCGTCGGCTCAAGCCGACAAAGCACACAGGGGATCTAGCATAATCGCCGATACCCAGAAAACCAAAACACACCAGTCGCGCAGAAGTGCATTGCTTTTCGATGCCAAGCCCCTGCATCGACAAGCGCACTGTGCCCTGCGCAACCGGTGTGTTATCCCGCCTGGGACACTGTGGTTTATGTGGTGAGGCTTTATCCCCAGCTTGCTGCCGCGCGACGGTTGACATCGCTCATGCGGTCATTGGACTGCGACACGGTATTGGAGATGGTAGCCAGGACCGTGTTCAGCTCGGCTGCGGCGTTATCCCACTTTGCCTGCGCTTCATTGTATGCGGCGGCGGATTCGCCCTCCCACGTTGCGGCCATGGGTGCGATGACACCTTTGAGATCATCGAGCAGACCGTTGATGCGCGACGAGGTGGAGTTGATGTCTGCGGCAGCGTTAGAGATAGCGCCGAATTGGTACTTGATTTCGCTCATGATGGTGATTCCTTCTCGTTGTTGTCTTGGTGGTTAAAGGGCGAGTCCGCCGCCGACGTTGTTGAAGGCATCCTGGTTCTGGGCCTCCACCGAGTCGAAGTTGCGGGCGTTGGCGCGAATATTTTCGCTAATTGAGGTCAATGCTTCTTGCAGTTGCTGCGCGGATGCGTCATAGCGATTCATCAGGTTGTCAAAGGACACCTGCGCCGAGCCGGTCCAGCTGGCTCGCACTTGGTCAACAACGCCCTGCAAGCGGGTTAGCTCCGCTGCGACTTCATCATTGGTGGTGTCGACGCGCCCGGCGGTCGCGACCATTACTTCTGCTTCGGTTTTAAACATTTGGCTCATGGGTCTATCCCCTTCTGTGGGTACTAAGTCGGCATGAAAGTGTCCATCGGAAACGGCCGTCTATCCGGTGACCGTGCTTCCTTAACTACATTGGACTGGCACTTTTCCCCGAAGGTTCCGGCTCGAATTATGCCGCTTTTTCAATCGACTCCGCCGCCATGCGGCAGGCTGCGCGCTGGGCCATGCTGGGCTCGGTGCGGGTGTGGCAGCCTAATGAGACTTGTTGTCCATCATCGACCCACGTGGTCCACTTGACCTCGGAATCATCGCCAGGCCTTTCGATATAGGTCAGCCGCCCGTTGGCTTCATGCGGGTCGGACAAGGTTTCATCCGTATCGATTTGCGCGCGAATCTCCGCAAATAACGCGTTGACGGGCACTGCGTAGAGCGGATCCATGACCATGATGATGCGCAAGTTGGGATCTTGGCCGGTGGCGGTAACTAAACCGTCTTCCTCGGTATGGGTAAACCCTTCTGGAAGTACGACGCGGAGTCCGCCAGCTTCAATAGTGTGGTGCACGGGTGCGGCAGCGGACGAGGTCGAGGTCGATGGTGTGCTCGCGGCGTGTGCCGTGGGAGTTGCCGCGATGGATGTAGAACTTGCTGATGCTATTTCTTCGGCCGGTTGGGAGGGGCTGCGAAACAGTGCCCAAATAATGACTGCGATGATGACGACTAACAGAGCTAGCAGCGCGACGAGACCTTTGCGCTGGGCAGTCTGCGATAATAGGGATTCATCCTCGTCGGAGGGGCGAATAATATCCGCGGTGTCAGGCTCCGGTTCTACGGCTGTGTCATAGTGGCGTGGCAGTTCGGCGGGTTCTTCATAGCGGGCCGGGGCGCCGGCGGGTTCATGCTCGGCGATGACGACATTGTGAACTTGTAGTTGTCGGCGAATAATTTTAACGGCCTCGTGCGACATCGGCCCGCCGGAATAGTCCGCCACGACGGCCACGGTGACCTCGGGCCACTGCGCGGGCAGCATCTTTTGGGCTTGATCCATCACTCCGGACAGCGCCCAGCCTTCGACGACGGCGGTGCCGGGAAGGTCGTAGCGATAGATGGCTTCAGGACCTTCAAATATGGTGGCGGTATCTAAGACCGTAATGGTGAGATCAACTGTGGTCGATTCATACAGTGACATCTTTTATCCTTCCACTTCTTCACTCATCACCCGCGGCAGCGCTGCTTGGCACAGCCCTACTACTTCCCCGCCGACGGCTAATTGCCCGCGGCCTGGTGGTTGGGCGGCAGGTTTAATGCCGAACATGGTGCCTTCATCGCGTGGCGAGTCCATGACAAAGACCGTCGGCTGGGTATCACGCAGTTGCGATAAGAATTGCCCAAAAAGCGCGCGACCCATGCCGCCGGCTTTGCGCGCGACGACGAGGTGCAATCCGATATCTCGGGCGTGCGGGAGTAGTTCCACCAGTGGCGCTAGGGCCATTTCGCTAATCAAGTCGAGATCATCGATGACCACGTAGATATCCGGTCCTGTCCACCAGCTGCGTGCTGCCAATTCCGCAGGGGTAATCTCCGGCCCCGGTAAGCGGGATTTTAACGTCGTGGCGCAATCGCGCAGTGCTTTCTCCGTGGCGGCGGATGTGGCAGCATAGGCGGCGATCATCGCCTCATCGACGGTGCCGAGGTGGCTGCGGCGTTCATCGATAAGCACAATGCGTGCCTCCGCTGGGTCCTGTGCCGCAATGGCCTGTAAGAGAGTGGCAAGCACCGTGGTTTTGCCGACACCGGAGGTGCCCACCACCACGAAGTTGCTGCGGGTATCCCACCAGTGCGTGTCCAGATCGCGCCCTCCGACAGCCCACGGAATCAGATGCGCATCGGTGCCTGGGTGAAGTGATTCCACCGGCAAATGTTGCGGCAGCATTTTCAGCGCGGGAACTGGCTGGGCGTCGGCCCACATGTGCTCAATGTGCGCGAGATCTTGGCGCGAGGTGCTGGCGAATAAGAAGAATTCACCCTCTGGGGTAATGCCCCGGCCCGGCGCGGAGGGTAATTTTTGTTGCTTTTTGCGATCGAGGAGCGAATCCATCGGCTCGCCGAGTTTGAGCTCCAAGCGTTCGGAAATCAGGTCGCGGATTGCCGGGCGCAGGGTGGTCCACCGCGGCGTGGAGATAAGCACATGCACCTGCGCGGATGGGCCATCAGCGGCAATTCTGGTGATGGCGTCATTTAAATCTTCAAAATCAGCGCCGGCCGTGCCAATTGCGTGCCAGCCGTCGATGACTAAGAAGGTATGCCGAGTCTCTGGCGTTTCGATGATTCCGGTGACTTCATCAACGATGCGCCGGACTTTCTCCGGTTCGTGGCGCCCAGCAACGGCTGCGACATGCGGTAGGCGTTCCAAGCCACCTAGTTGCCCGCCGCCAAGGTCGATGACATAAAAGCGCAGGAAATCTGGCGAATTCGCTGAGGCAAGAGCGGCGACCATCGTACGCAATGCCATGGACTTTCCAGACTGCGGACCGCCGCACAGTGCCAGGTGACCGGAGGTTAAATCCACCAGCAGCGGGTCTTGGCGCTGGTAATAGGGCCGGTCGATAATACCCATGGGCGCGTGGATGCGGTGTTCAGTGCCGCTGACAAAGTCCGCAGCGACCGCGGACAGTTCAATAGCGGGCGGTAACGGTGGCAGCCACACTTGGTGCGCGGCTTGCCCGCGCGCTAAAGCTTCCGTGCGGGTGGCAGTGACTACCTCATCCAGCAGGGTCGTGGAATTATCCACATACGTATCGACGGTGCGCTCAGCGGGGATATCGCTCTCCCACCCCGTAAATTCCTTAATGCCGAGGCGATTGTCTTCATCGTGGTCCAGGCTGGCGGATTCGCGGACGATGCCGCCGGAGACATAAAAGGCTTGGAACCTGGCCAGCGCATCGGCATCTGTTTTCAAATACCCAGAACCCGGTTCACTGGGCAGATGGTAGGCATCCGGCACGCCCAACACTTGGCGTGATTCAACAGCGGAGAAGGTCTTTAGGCCCAAGCGATAAGACAAGTGCGAATCCAGCCCGCGCAGTCTTCCTTCTTCTAAACGCTGCGAGGCGAGGAGCAAGTGCACATGCAAGGAGCGGCCCAAGCGCCCGACGGCCACGAAAAGCTCCGCGAAATCTGGGTGTTGCATGAGCAATTCTGAAAACTCATCGACCACGATAACCAAAGCCGGCAGCGGGTCTAAATCCTCGCGGCCGTGCAAGCGCGCCGTGGTGTAATCGGTGACATTGGCGAAGTTGCCCGCCTCCCGCAAGATTTCTTGCCGGCGGTTCATCTCCCCGGAAATCGCGTCATACATGCGCTCCACCAGCGCGGACTCGTCTTCGAGGTTGGTAATGACCGCTGCTGTGTGCGGAAGCAGGTCGCAGCCCAAAAAAGTCGCACCACCTTTGAAATCAACGAGCACATAATTCAGTTCTTCCGGGCTATGCGTGGCAGCCAGGGCTAAGACGATCGTGCGCAAGGCTTCGGATTTAAACGAACATGGGTTGTGAGTACAATAGGGGTAGACTCTGGGGTTGCGCCTAGGGGGCAGAGATCCTCAGTGTCCACAGCACGGAAAGTGTTAGAGAAATAGAGATACGATTGGTGAATGGAACATTTCCTAGACTTTGCAGGCTGGTGGACAACCGAAAGGACTAGCGTCTTAATCAACGCATCTATCGCTCTAATCGCCCTCGTTTCCCTCCTTGTAGCACGGCGTTCGTTACGTCTAAATAGGCAGATCAACATTAACGCCAATCGGCCAATGATGATGGCTCAAATCTTGATGCCAGATTATGCAAAAGAAACTTTACGTCTAATGGTTTCTAATAGAGGAAAGTCTGTGGCAAAGAACGTAAAGGTTACGTTTGAACCAGATCTTCCTAGCACAACCGAACAGAATGGAGCCGCCGTTGGAGGTTTCCATTACTCACCAGTAAGACGCGCCAAATCGATTTTCAGCAACACAGTCTTTTCCACTTGGGTTCCCGGCCACCAAGTAGACGTTGCATATTGGCTACAACCTGATGAAAAGCTCTTGGATGGCAATTTAATTTCGAATTCTGCCGAGGGCGTGCCCGCAAAGCTGTTCGTCCTACTGGAGTACGATGATGAGCTGAACAACCACTACTCAGAACATTTTGAACTGAATGTTCGCAGCGTAATTGGCTCGGATTTTCGGACCAATAGCACTTCAACCAATGGCCAGTTCAACTTTGAGAAACAGCTTTCCAAGGATATACAAGAAAACAATCGCATGCTTGGGAGGATTTCCCGGAAACTCTGAGAACCATCCGCGTTTCCGCACATCAAAATCCCACCACCCCTCTTTCGGAGGAACAAATTTAAGCCGCAACGCGCTCAGAGCCGATTACTGCTCATCGAAATTTAAAACAACCGCTTTCAAATTTGAATGGAGCAAGGTAATTGACGAAGCCAAAGTTTACGCCCTATAAGGCGGCCAAAGAGTACACCCCAATAGGGCAGTTTTAGAATTACTGTCAGAGTCAGAAGGCGTTGGCACAGATGACCCCCGGTGACCAGGGATGTGACGACGGCTTCTGAACACCATCCGGTCAGTAGTCATATGCACTAGGCTGAAAATGTCAGAAGCTGAGTGGGAACAGGCCTGAGCACAGGAACGGGCAATCGCTAGGTTGGCTGAGCACGAGAAAGTCGGAGTAAGCACTGCTGATGCGGTCGCCGAAGAGCTGGGGATGTCCCGGCGACAGATATACCGACTTCTTACACGCCACCGCGAGGGTTCAGGGGTAGTAACTGATCTGCTCGCGGATTTTCCCGCGCGGTGCGCAGCTTGTCCCCGCTGAGCAGTGGTGGCCGGCTTCCCGTGCGGCCACGAGCCCAGGCAGCCTCCAGACCGGCGTGTCTCCGCTCCCGGATCAGATCACATTCAAACTCCGCCGGGCAGGAAGATGTGGAACACTTTTCGGCCCCCGGAGGATGAGGTGCCGGTGTTTCCTGCATCGATCGAAACTCCACTCCTCTCGTTGTGCTGACGACAGAGTGCCCCTCGGGGTTGCCAGCCAGATGATGGCTGACCAACGCCTGACTCATCCCGGTGGCCTCATGGAGCTGGCGGTTGGTCATCGACGTCTCCGCCAAGGTGAGCAGGATCGTCAACCGGTTTTCATCCGACAGTGCGGACAGAGTGGGCACGAGTAACTGGGCCCGCTCGGCGGGACTGAGATCCGACGCGGGGATGGATAAGGAAATCTCTGTAAGCACACTCCGATATCAACAAGCGCGTACTTGCATTTCAAGCAATGGTTTGAACGTCGGGAAAGAGGCCCCTTCCGGCCTTTCCCGAGCGCCTCACTTTCAAGGAAGTGGGACACCATCAATGACAATGGATTGAAAAGGTGCTGTTGCAAAGTTGGGCCAGGGCACGATGTTTACCTACGGGCACCCGAACCCAGACGCGGTGATCGTCAGCCGGATATTCGAGACAGCTTAAGCACCCCGGAGCAAGGACAACTAATGTCTTGAGGTTGGGCTTTTCGACCCTGGCCCAACTTTGCAACAGCACCACGTAGGTAAAATAACGGGTTAAGTGACAATTTTCGATTTTGTGACCTTGGATGACTGTGTCGTTTTGAGGAGTCGTCTGCACGGATTTCAGAAGTCCTCTGCACTATCGCCATCCACTCCGGAGAGGCCGCGGGCGTTCGTCCACTTCATCTGGAACGCGACTCGACAGAGCACATCCAATAGGATGGTCTTTTTCTCCCTGCGAAGGATGGGGGCAGTTTAGGATGCCAGGGTGTTGACCAGATCGAGGAATTCCTCAGCGTAGGCAATTTGCTTGCGTAGCTTTTCGTAGCGGGTGCGCGTCTCCTCACGAATGCCGGCAAGGGTGGCCTTGGCATTACTCCGTGCCTGCTGTGCGGGATCACTGTCCTGCACGCCATCCGAACTATGAAGAATCTCCGCAGCTTCCAGGAATTCCCGCATCTGATCCAGAGTAAACCCCAGCGGTTTCATCCGTCGCACCAGCAAAACACGACGTACATCAGCCTCACTATAAAGCCTGAACCCACCAGGGCTACGCCCCGATGGGCTAATCAGGCCGACGTTGTCATAATGACGCAAGGTGGGAATCGACAACCCCGTCTGGTCAACGACCTCGCCGATCTTGAAATTACTGTTTTGCATTGCCTGTTCTCCTTCACGGTGATGTTGCCCACGGGTTCCTGTGCCTGGGTTGGCGGTTGAGCAAAACTCCCGCTACCATAACCACCATCACCAACCCTAAAGCTACTAGAGGGTTGGATTCCTTTCGGGCGTTCGCCCAGTTAACTATCCCCTCAAAGATTGGACATCTATGACTGAAACTAGCACGGTGGCTCCGCGCCCCCAATCTGATCCGGAGGGCACCGACGCCCCCAACGGAGTCGTCGCATCCTTCCGCTACGCGTTCTCCTCACTCACCCGCCTCCGCAAGGAGGTCCTGGCCGGCCTAGCCGTCGCACTCGCGCTGATCCCTGAGGCGATCGCCTTTTCCATCCTCGCCGGTGTCGACCCAGCCGTCGGCTTGTTCTCCTCGGTGGTCATGTCGATCGCGATCGCCTTCACCGGTGGCCGCCCGGCGATGATCACCGGTGCTACCGGTGCGATCGCCCTAGTCATTGCTCCTGTGGCGCGTGATTACGGGATGGATTATTTCATCGCCACCGTCCTGCTGGCCGGCGTCATCCAGATCGTGATGGCTTTGCTGGGGGTGGCGAAACTCCAGCGGTTTATCCCTAGGTCGGTGATGCTCGGCTTCGTCAACGCACTGGGAATCATGATCTTCACCGCCCAGCTCGAGCACCTGATCGACGTGCCCTGGATGGTCTACCCCCTGGTGGGCCTGGGCGTGTTGATCATGATCTTCTGGCCGAAGGTCACCGGGGTGATCCCGGCCCCGCTGATCACGATCATCGTGGTGACCGGCCTGGCCATTGTTGCCGGCTTCACCGTCCCGACGGTCTCGGACATGGGCCAGATGCCTGAGTCCCTGCCGGAACTATTCATCCCGAACGTGCCCCTCACGCTGGAAACCCTCCAGATCATCGCCCCGTACGCCCTGGCCATGGCGATCGTCGGCATCATGGAATCGTTGATGACCGCCAAGCTCGTCGACGACATCACCGACACCCACTCCGATAAGACCCGCGAAAGCTGGGGCCAGGGTGTCGCGAACATCACCTCCGGCTTCTTCGGCGGCATGGGTGGCTGCGCGATGATCGGCCAGACCATGATCAACGTCCGCGAATCCGGCGCACGCACCCGACTATCCACCCTGCTCTCGGGTGTCTTCCTGCTCATCCTCGTCCTGGCACTAGGCGATATCGTCGGAATGATCCCCATGGCCGCCCTGGTCGCGATCATGATCATGGTCTCGGTCGGCACCGTGAACTGGCATTCCGTGCACCCACGCACACTCAAACTCATGCCGGTGAGCGAAACCATCGTCATGGCCGTGACGATTATTGCCACCCTAGCCACCCACAACCTGGCGATTGGTGTGGTCCTGGGTGTGGTCACCGCGATGATCATGTTCGCCCGCCGGGTGGCCCACTTGGTTCGGATCGAGATGGTTCGCGAGCTCGACGTGGACCGCGACGGCACGATCGATATTCGCACCTACCGGGTCTCCGGACAGCTGTTCTGGGCATCAAGCAATGACCTGGTCTACCAGTTCGACTACACCGATGAAGCCGACCACATCATCATCGACATGATGATGGCCGAGATCTGGGACGCCTCCACGGTGGCCACCCTCGATTCGATCACCCAGAAATTCCAGGCCAAGGGTAAAACCGTAGAGATCATCGGCCTCGACGGCCCGAGTGAACGGCGCCTGGAGCAGCTCTCCGGCCGCCTCGGCGAAGGCCACTAGACCAGCCCGTACCGACCGTAGAGATGAGGTGTCTCGGCTCTGGGGCATTGAGACAATGTGTAACCAAAGTGCCCCTAGTGGGGTGAGTGTGAGACTGCGCAGCACGAGAAGGTAAGAACGAAGCGGCACACGTGTCTAGGCACGAGTGCCGCTTCAAAACGTAGTTTAACCCCACCTGACCTGCAATGCTGTACATCGCCGATGAACAGCACCGCAATGAAGAGGTAGTCGCAGTCAGCCAAGGACACGGGCAGAATCCGGGCGCAACCCGACAGTACGTTCCTCCACAGCTGGGTCGAACACCAGTCACAAGACAGGCAGTGAGCGCCTGGTTTCCTTCTTTTAGTTTTCCGCGGTTATACCTCTATATACGGGGACCCTTCAAGACGGTCCCGCACATGCCGCCATGTCGCTGTGCTGCGGTAGGACGTCAGCGTCCGGTGAGCAGTTTCCGCCCATCCTCGCGCAGTTCACCAGTGGGGGAAACGTGCCGGTAGAGAGTTTGGCGGGTGATGTCGAGTTCTTTGCAGAGGGCTGCGACGCTGGTCTCGGGCTGCCCCATCGACGCCATCGCCAGGCGCACCTTCGCAGGGGTCATCTTGTGGGGACGTCCCCCCTTACGTCCGCGAGCCCGGGCCGATTCCAAGCCAGCCTTGGTGCGCTCGGAGATCAGTTCGCGCTCGAACTCGGCGAGTGCGGCGAAAATGCCGAAGACAAGCTTGCCCTGAGCCGAGGTCGTATCGATCGCCGCGCCCTGACCGGTCAGCACTTTCAGCCCGACACCGCGGGCGGTGAGGTCGTGGACAATGTTGACCAGGTGGCGTAGATTCCGGCCCAGCCGATCCAGTTTCCACACCAGCAAGGTATCGCCGGGACGCAGTGCTTTCAGACACGACGCTAATTCCGGGCGGTCCTCTTTTTTACCGGACGCCTTGTCCTCATAGATGTGTTCGGGATCAACGCCGGCGGCAAGTAGGGCGTCACGCTGTAAATCAGTGGATTGTGACCCATCCGCTTTTGAAACCCTCATGTAACCAATCAGAGCCATAGCTATTTCCCATCACTTATACGAACGTTTACGTGACACTTTTTTAGCATGTGCCCACGTCCACAAAAATTGTCACTTAACGCGTTATTTATTCTACGTTACGTGAACGGTATGAAAAATAAGTAAAGTGACTAAAATTTGGTTGGGATACCTAGGTCCCCAAAATTGTCTCGGACACTTTGCACATACTTCTCATTTTTTCGGCGAAGAGCGACGATGAAGTTAAATAGACGGCGGGCCATCTCCGGATCACGTTGGGCTTCCTCGATCGCGTCGGTAAGTGCCGGCCACAATTCCACCCACGCACTTACCGGGGAAGGTCTCATTGATCGCGGGCGCCCGGGATGAACCTCCACATCGGGTTCGGGAAGAAACAAGGCGGCCTGCTGGCCCCGTCCGATAAGGTCGGACGACTCGAGAAGACGCATCGCGGTTGCGGCCGCCTCAAGAACCCTGCTTTACCCGAACACGGGTTGTGGCTACCATGATGGAAAACTACGGGGATTAGGGGGATACGGGGGCTACTTATGCTCAAATCCTAGATTTTTCAAAAAAGACGTTAATGGGTCTTTACCAATTAATACGTTTTTTGGATTTTTTGGCTAAAGGCCGAAAACATCCCCCGTAGCCCCCGTATCCCCCTAATCCCCCTAAGCCTTCAACGTCTTGCCATATCTAATATCGAAAAGTACTTGCCCTGACGCTGTACGCCGCGTACAATAGATGGCGAACAAAGTGTTCAATCCCACCTTCCGGATGTGGAGTGTCCGGCAAGGCTTAGATAGTCCACGACACCTCGCCGAGACTGACCAGCTGCAGTCGCCAGAGACGAGATGGAAAAGTGCAGCTGCTGCGGGTGATTCCCCACCCCGGAAAAGCGGGATAGCTGTCGGATGAAATAGGGGCACCTACCGGGCGAAAAGTGCGGGATCCTTACGTACTTAGGGATTTCGTCGTGCCTTCAACAATTTCGCCCGATCAAGAATTTTTCACTACCGCGGAAGCGGCGCAGCATCTTCACTGCAGCCCTCGCACGCTGGAAAAGCGCCGTAGTAACGGCCAAGCACCAGCGTTTATCAAGGACGGCTGGTCCGTCCGTTACCGTCGCACCGACCTAGACGCTTACCTCGCCAGCACGGGGGGCTTCGTCCATGGGCCTGTCACCGACGATGCTGTCGTTGCCAAGATAGTGGATTCCGCTCCGCTCTTCACTGAAGAGCAGCGTCAGCAGCTCCTAGCCGTGCTAGGAGGAGTTGCTTAATGAGCGCAAAAGAAAATGTCCCCACCACCGCTAGCGAGGACATTCAAAATCAATTAACTGACACCGATACTACAAGAGCTACCGTCGATAGCACAACCTCTAGTAAAGATTTAGACTCCAGTGCTTTGCTATCCGCCGACCATCTCGCGGAGATGCGTGGCTCAGCGGTCTCAGATGAGGTCATCGCCAGTAGTAGCGCGTACACCGCCTACGAAAAGGACGATCTGCCAGAACCACTGAAGTGGATCGCCAACTTTGAGAATGCACTTCCGGCGCTGGTCTACCCGCTCGAAGAAGCTGGTAAAGGAACAACCTGGCAGGTCAAGCCCCAGCCCAGTGCCGTAAAGTTCGCAGACGGCAGGACTCCGAAATACATCTGTCCCGCCAAGAACTCCGGTTATCCCACACCCGCGTTAGTTGAGCGACGTGCAGTAAACGATAAAACCCGCCGTGTGTTGCTCGTCGAAGGCACGAAACAGGCCCTGGCCGCGCTGTCTGCGACTGACCCCGGCACTGCCGTCTACGGGCTGACAGGTATTACGTCTTGGCGGGGCGGTGTGGATGGCCCAAGCCCTGCGTTCCAGCTCGTCGATGGCTTCCCCACCTACATCATCGCCGATGCCGATGCAGCGACTAACCGCATGGTCTACGACGGCGCCGAAGACCTAGGCACCCTTTGCCGTCAGTGGGGCGCGAGTCCCGTCCGCTTCGTCAACGTCCCCGGCGGCGGAAAGCAGGGTCTCGACGACGTGCTCGCCGTTATCTCCGACGACCGTCGGGAGGACATGCTGGAGTTGTGGATCAAGCAAGCAGGCGACAAACCTTGCAAAAAGCGTCCGGCGCAAACGCAAACGAACACTGCTTCTACCATGCAGACAGAAAGCAGGAAGCCGTCTGTGGACTCTGATCTGGACGCTGAGTTCTTCCATGACGCGGTAGATCAGGCTGTGTACAACAAGTATGCAGGCACAAAGCTATTTAGGTCCGGCGACAAGCTCGTCGCTTTGGAAACACGTGATGACCGCAAACAGTTGGATGTCGTGGAAATCCCTTACGCCATCGACCTGGCAGCTCAGGCCATCCGTGTAAAGCAGGCCATGACGAAGAAGACACGGGTTCGTGCACTCACGAACACTGAGGCCGGGATCATCTTCAACAAATCGCGCTCGTCCAAATACTCCAACATCAGGGGTATCACCGAGACCCCTGTTCTTTCCAAGGAAGGAACGATCGTTTGCCAGTCCGGGTACGACCCTGAGACAGGTCTTTACGTGGATTTGTCGGATAACCTGGAAGGGTTTAGCGTGCCCGAGGCTCCCACCCACTGCGACGTCCAGGCTGCGCGCGAGTTGCTGGAGGAGGCTTATGCCGACTTCCCATTCAAGAAAGAAGCCGACCGCACACGCGCGCTCGGTATGCTGCTCACCCTGCTCGTGCGGCCTGCATGCCCTACCGCGCCTATGCACGTCGTCACGGCAAATAATCGCGGTACGGGTAAAGGTCTACTGCTCTCTATAACGAGCCTTATCGCAAGTGGTCATGACGCACATCTACAGAAGCTCCCCTTCCACGACGAGGAAATGGAGAAGCTACTCTACTCTGCGCTTTTGGCTGGTCGCACCCAGCTGATGTTCGACGAGGCCGGAGAAGGGCTAGAAAGTCTGGCCCTGGCCTCTATGCTCACAGGCACGCACTTCGGCGGACGTATCCTCGGTGAGTCAAAGCACGAGCTGGTGGTAAATTCTGCTTGCGTTTTTGCCGCTGGCAACAATGTCGCAGTTAAAAAAGACCTGGCACGCCGCAGCATCATCGTTGAGATGGAGACGCCCTTGGCGAATCCTGAGGCACGCGACGACTTCCAGCACCCCGACCTCAAGGCGTGGGTTCGTGAGAACCGAAAGGCTCTCCTGCAGGCCGCGTTCACGCTAATCCGCGCATGGATCGTCGCAGGTAAACCTGGGCCTATCACCGGGCAGGACACCGGTAGCTTCAACGAGTGGTACGAGGCAGTAGGTGGGATTCTCGCGTTCGCTGGACGCGCCGACCTTATGGAGGGAGTGCGCGAGCAACGGGAAAGGCGCAATGAGAGTGATCAGGAAGACCTCGCCCACATCGACTGGCTGTATCGGACCTTTGATAGTCCGTTCCGTGCGTTCGACGCGCAGAACGCAATTCAGGAGTCTCAAATCAATGGCGAATTTGTACCTCTCCCATCTGACCTCCAGTCTCCTTCCGAAGCGACCGCCCAGCGGTTAGGCCGGTTTTATACAAAGATGCAGAACCGTACGATCGGTGGTTATGTCATGAAGGTCGTCAGGATGCTCAATCACACTAACCTCTTCGATATTGTGCACGTCGGTCCTGATGATGGTGACGACGGTGGCAACGGCGGTGGTACGCCACCGCCACGGCCGCCTGCGCCACTAACAGAAGACACCGGAACCACCGTCGTATTTGACCTTGAGACTGGAGACGCGGACGACCTTCACGTCACAGAAGTCCCTGGTTTTGTGCGTCTCGCCACGTACTCCGTCAACGGCGCCGAACCGGTTCCCACGACCGACATTGCTGGCGAGCTGATTCCACTGTTGGAGAAGGCTGACACCATCGTCGGCCATAACGTGCTGCAGTATGATCTACCAGCCTTACAGCGCCTCTACGGCCTGGACGTCAAAGCGTTGATCAAGGCTGATCGTGTGCGTGACACACTAGTGATGGCACGTCTTAGAGCTGGCGGAGATAAGAACCTCAAGTACGACCTCGATAAAGTCGCTTCCCGGTGTGGCGTGGACGGCAAACTGCTTGCCGACGGTGAAACGGCACTGAAAGCACTTGCTAAGCAGTTTGGTGGTTTCGATAAAATCCCAGTAGATAACCCCAACTATGTTGAATATGCCCTGCAAGATGTACGCGCCAATGTTGCAGTCTACGAAAAGCTGCTCACCTCTGTCGGTAAGGAGATCAACCAAGACTATCTACGCCTCGAGCACGCAAAGATGCACGCCTTGGCCGTTGTCGAAGCTCGTGGTATCCGCGTAGACACCTCTAAAGTTGACCAGTTTCTCGCAGAAGAAGAACAGACGAAGGGCGAGATTCGCACTTGGCTCATCGACACCGTAGGCATCCCCGACGAGGGGAAGTCTCCATGGGCTTCAGCAGCTGGCAAGCAGGTCATTGCTGATTATCTCAGCCAGTTCAACGTAGCCGCACCGCGCACGTCTAAGGGCAGTATCAGCACCAGCACGAAGGCGCTAAATGAGCTTGCAGAAAAGCACCCTGATGTACCGGAAGTCGTCGAGTTAGCCGCGAAGATGGAAACGCTGCTGCATGCTTCTACCCCGGCCTCGACGATTAATAGATATTTGCGTGGAGACCGTGTGTATCCCTCGATTAAGTCGATCCAAGCCACGGGCCGCTTGAGCACAACCAAACCCGGCATGACGGTCTTTGGTTCTCGTGGGGAGTGGCTTATCCGTCAGCGTGAGATGATCCTGCCGGACAGCACCGATGAGGCGCTGGTGTCTGTCGATTTATCTCAGATTGACGCGCGCTGTATGGCGGCGGGCAGCGGTGACGCGAACTACGCACAACTATTCACACCCGGTCGTGATGCACATACCGAGATGGCTCTCAGAGTCTTTGGCGATGCCAGCCGACGAAGTGATGCCAAGGCACTTGCACACGCTGCTAACTACGGCATGGGACAGAAAAGTTTTGCACAGCATGCGGGCATCTCAGAGGTCGAAGCAACCAAGCAGTTGGAGCGACTGCACTACGAGTTTCCTGCTCTCGAGAAGTTCAAAGATCACTTGCGCAAGCACGCTGCAGCACATGGCTGGATTCCCACCGGCTTTGGTCGCCGTGTGACTGTGGACCGTGCAAAAGCCTACACGCGAGGACCTGCTGCCTATGGGCAAGGCACAGCGCGCGACGTGTTCCTTGAAGGTGTTTTGAACCTCCCCGCAGAGGTGCTTGAGATGGTCAGAATCTTTGTCCACGACGAGATCGTGCTTTCAGTCCCACGCGACCGAGCAGAAGAAATTAAGCACACAGTAATGGGTGCGTTCCAGGCCGTCGAGCTGCCCAACACGGGTGGCGTGGACGTGCCCGTCCTATCTGACTCAGCAGGCCCTGCGGAGTCCTGGGCTGGGTGCCAGGACAATTGACAAATGAGCACGCTACAGAAACCACGAGGCCCGCCACAAGGGATCGGCGTGGACATAGTCTCCACCCGATGCCCTCCCCCATAAGACAAGCCTCAAAAGTAAGGAGAAAAGTAATGGGCAAAATAACTTCCACGGTGACCGAGAGCGTGACCGGAATCCGACATAAAGAGCCCGTGGCGCCCACAACAGCTGGCGTACTCAGCATCGACTGGCAGCAATTGGCTGCACAAGCCAAACAGGCAGAAAAAGACATGCACGAGGTGGCAGAGACGGCTCTCGCTACCTCGACCAATCACGACGTGCGAGGCGCCGCCAAAGACATCATCGAAATCTCGCAGTGTGAACGCTGTGATGCTAAGAACCGTCACCGCCAGCAGCCTGCAGTGAACCGAAATATGACCCCAGCGGGGTCTACGTCAAAAGACCAAAACGACATCGAGATGGAGTTCTAAGAAATGGCTACGAAGAAGTCAAAAATCGAAATCGCGCTTGAGCGAATTGAGTCTGAGAAAAGAGCTCGCGAGGAAGCCAAGCGGCGGGAGAAGGAGCAGCAAGACAAGCTCAACCAAGAGCTTGGCCGTGTGCTCTCCGATGCCGCCGCGAAGCCCGATTCCGAATGGGCGGAGTACCGCGACCACACAGTCGCGGAGTTACTCACCGCACTGGGGCTGGAGGTGGTTGGAAAACCCACCTCCGAAGCCCCTCGGGGTGAGTCGGAGCCAGCGGGCGTGCAGCCGCCCGCTGGAGATTCTGGCCAGTCAACAGACTGGCCAGATTAGGGGTCAAGGGGAAGACCCCTTGCCAGCCAGCCCCCTGCCCGGCGCCAGTCGGGTGAGCGCAGGAGGTGCTCAGGGTGATGCTGGCCGCCCCTTATTTGGAGCCGACTTCGACTACCACCAGTGCTCACGGATTACGCAGTAATCAGTGAGACGGAGGTAGCTCGAAGCGTGGGAGAAAGAAGGGGCTATCTCCCAGCTCGTGTAAGCGAGTTGGGAGATTTACAGAACGTAAAGATATACGAACAGAAAGATACGATGAAATGAAACTAGACGGACCTGTCGAGAAGCGATTGACTTTGCGACTTAATGCCGAACAGTGGCATATCGTTAGCGAAGTCGCTAAGCGCGCCAACCTGTCCCCAGCAGAGGTCATGCGGGGAGCTATCCACACCCTAGCTGACCGACTGCCGCGAGGGTGGGAGCGTCGGATCAATGACCCACCGCAAGAGTTTCAGAACAACGTGAGGCGATTGTGGAAAGAGATCAATCGTATCGGCGTGAATCTCAACCAGCTCACACGGCGGGCGCACGCCTCTGGCGACGACGGGTTGATAGCCCTCATATCCCAGGCTCAGGCAGACTTTAATCACCTCAAGAATACGGTGAGTAGCTATGTCAATTACAACCGTTGATAGATCAAAAAGTCTGTCTTCGCCTGTCGTATACGCGGTCTATGGCAACCGTACGAATGCAAAGAGCGGTCAAGTTCGCGCTACGGCATTGACAGTCGTTTGCGGCAGCGAAATGGACAACGACAGCGACGGCCGCTGGGCCGGAATCGAGTTCGTCGAATCTGGCCGTGACATCATAAATAATTACAGCAACCGCAGTAATAGGGCCATTACTCTAGTTCAGTCCTGGTCGCGCGACGAGCTGCACCGAGATGATCCGTCCCATGTCGAGAAAGCCAACGCGATGGGTACAGATTTAGCGCAGCGGCTGGCGCCCGACACACCTTTCGTCGTTGCCACCCATACCGACAGCAAATCCGGTTGTGTGCACAACCACCTAATTCTGCTTAACCACGACCTAAGTTCTGGTAAGGCCGCGCCTAAACGCGCCGGCAATTGGCACGCAGTCAAAGTAGTCAACGATGACGTGATGCGCGACTGGGGTATGAGGAGATTGGAGCCAGAAGGCTTCGTCAAGCTCCGGCGTGCCGAACGCATGGCGATCCGAGACGGTAAAAGCATTGACTCGACTGGCCTAGGAATCAACGACCTGACGGGCGATACCTGGGCTGATTATCTTCGCAAGCGCGTCGATGAACTAATCGCAGATGACCGCGTCCTCAACGCCCCGGATGGGCTTGATAAAGCGCACGACCTGGCTGTCGATTACAACCTGTCGCTGAAGATGATGGACGACGAACTCAGCATCGGACTGGTCGATGACAACGGCAAGGACATGACGTACACAACACGCACCCCGAAGGGTAAGAGCCGTAAGCGCAAAGCAGCAGACGCGGGCTCGAAATTCGGCCCTGGCTACACCACCAGTGGTCTGAGCGACCGTATTGCAGAAGCACAAGCACAGCTGGCGGCAGCCATTGCTCGACAGACACGCATAGACCGAATTAAACACCTCAACAAAGAAAGTGAAAAAGACAGTGAATCAACCAATGACCGGGCATCAGCAACAAACCCTAGAGACATATCTCGACGAAAGCCTAGACCCCATCTTGGAAGCCTTGGAGACGATGCAGAGTCAACGTACGAAGGACTCAACCAAGACAGCAGCAGCGCTCAAAGCAGTGAGCGAGTTGGAAACCAAGATCCAATCCATCGCAGCGTCGGAGAAGGAACTTCTGAGGTTATCCGGGCAGCAACAAAAGCTCGGCGAGCAGCTGAAAAGTCTAGCTCAAACCACCGTCGGGACGAAGGAGTACGACCAGGCGCAGCGGGCGGTCGCAGAGACCATCAGCAGTCTGGTAAACATGCTGACGGACATGGCCCCATCGATGAAAAGTATCCAGAAAACACTCGGCGACCTCGCGGCGATGTACCGCGCAACGCTGGAGGTCGCGAAGCATCCGGTGAAGCTCAGCGACGAAAGCGCCAAGAGCGTCTCGCGAGGCTTAACCAGGCAGCTAACTACGAGCCTGAGTTCTGACCTGAGGCCACTGGTCAACGAGTCCTTCAAAAGCGTCCAGGACAGCTTAGACAGCACTGTCAACGCAGCCGTGAACCGGCTGGAACGAGAGCGTGCGCGTCTGTCGAAGGAGCTGGAAAAGGTGACCACAGAGCGACAGAAACTAGCCGAAGCTATACAGAAAGACACGGAAAGGATGGAGAATACCAAGAGGTTTGCGCTGTGGGTAATCATCGCGGCCCTGCTGGTAGGAGCGGGACTCACAGCTATCGGGGCGTTAGGCGTGGGGGTAATGCAGTTCCTGGGTCTACCCGACGGTGTGGGCACGCTCTGGGGACACGTCACGGCGGCCGAGACCTGGTACTCGACGGTCGGCTGGCTCGCGGTCACGTTAGGTACTATCGGCCTGATAGTCAGCCCCATGGTCTACGTCGCATCGAAGCTAGCGGGCGACGACTAGCGAGACCCCCGCGCAACTGGAAGAGAATCAAGTAGGCTGCCGGGCTTCCCGGCAGCCCTCTCACACCGCAGTACGTGCGGTCCATCGCATACGGCGGTTCCTAATTTCAATGTATCGGCAATAATCCAATGTCCCTAACGGTTCCTCCAGGTCTGAGACACTCTGGACGAATTCGGACTTCGTTGCCTCAGTCGGGACACAGCCCAAGAAAGTGTCAAGCAGTACCCGCCACCCGGTGCGGTGTGTAGCCACATGCTCCTCTCCACGGCTAAAGTCAGGGTTTCTCAATCTATTTTCGATAAAGAATCTTCTCCAGTTCGTCTTCGGGACTCTCGATACCGCGCAGCGCCCCAGTCAGCGGGTCAGCCCTGTATGGATTCACTGGCTCCTGGTCCAGGGAGACCTTCTCGTCTACTTCTACACCATTAAGCTCGTAAATTGCGCACCAGAATCCACGGATTGCACGAGCGCGGGCTTTGAGTGGGCGCGGCTTTCGCTCAGCATTTACGAGCTTGCGCTGCAACTTCTCCCATGCTTGGATTTCTTTCTCGACCTTATTCATCGCTGCCAAACTCCTTCAGTGCTCGATAGACGGTTTGCCGTGAGACGTTGAAAGACCTCGCAAGAGCAGAAACGCTCTCGCCTGACTGAAACAGCTGGTTAATCTGCTTTTTCTGCTCCAGGTTCAGTTTCGGCTTAGGGCCTCCCACTCGCCCCTGTGCCCGTGCATGGGCCACCCCCTCACGTGTGCGTTGGATCAGTAGCTCACGCTCCCACTCGGCAAGGCTCGCCATGACGTTCACAACTACTTTGTCTGCTGGACGGGAGGTGTCGAGAACAGGCTCCAGAACGCGAACGTTGATGTCCCTCTCGGCAAGGTTTGCGATTGTGTTGACGGTTTCCGCGAGGTTGCGACCCAAGCGGTCCAGACGGGTAACAACCAGGGTATCATCGGCACGCATATACGACAGGGCGGCATCGAGGCCGGGGCGCTGCCACTTGGTTCCGCTGATCGTGTCAGTGTAAAGATAATCGGGGTCACAGCCGGCGGCCACAAGCGCTTCACGCTGGGTATCGAGAGACTGGCCCTGCCTAGCGGTAGAGACACGGGCGTAACCAATGAGCACGAGTTACTCACCCAATTCGTCTTCTTCAGGTGTGTTGTCACGAGACACAGCATCAACGAATGCCTCGCGGAACTCGTTCATACGGTTCTCTTCGTTGAAGAACGGCAGCCCAACGATTCGGTAGTTTGTGTTGTCGACGTAGACCTTATGCGGAATCGCGTTAGCTTCCAGTGAAAGCAGGAAATCTTCCTTCCATTGGTCGGTACCGAGGAGGTGTTTGCCCTTAGGCTCGATGTAGATCTGCTGTTGTGAAAAGCTTTCATCCTTTTCTCGCAGTAGAAGAATGTAGTCAGGCTCAAACCGTTCACCCGTCTCGAAAGAGTAAATAGAGAGAGGCGCGAAACGTTCGTTACGAATGAGATAAACATCCTCGTAGTCACGTTTGAGGTCTTCGACGACTGTGGAGAAGTATTTGACGAACGCTTTCTCTTCGCTGGTCCCGAAATTGTCGTTGAAGACATACCAGTCCGCGTCCGCTAGCTCCAAGTAGTTCGAATCGGAGGCGTCGCTGGCTTGGCTGTCGCCAAGTCCCCCCTTGACGGGCTGGGTGATCTGGAGACGCTTATCCCGAAGAATCTCGCTGACTCGCTTGGCTTCGAACTCTGTCGTGCCGCGATAGGCGATCTCGATGGTTTGGAGATGGTTTGCAACTGCTTCGAACACCTTATTCAACCCGACAATGAGGTCTGTAGCGCTCAAGTTACTGTGATCACTCTGGAAAACAATCTCTGTCTTGCCAAGATAGCTTTCGGAAGTGACAAACTCATTGATCGAACTCAATTGAGGGAAGTAGTGGTGCAGGACGCTGAAGCGTAACGCATCAAACCTTGCGAGCGTTCCGAGCACGACGTTGCTCGGAATATCTCGAATCTTAAGGCAAATGCTGCTGCTAATGCGACCGCCTGCGCTCGCTTTAACAGGCTCGTCTGAGCCAAAGAGGCTGAGCAACCGAGACGGTGTTTGCCGGACATCGACTCGATATTGTGCAGACTTGATGCGGTTATCGAGCTCCGTGACAGTATTTCGAGAAACTTCTACGCGTTGGTTGCTGAACAGTTGGGCATTATGGAAGAAGTCGGTCTTCTTGAAGATGTCCTTCAGCTCGTAAGTAACCTTAGTCGCTCCCTCTGCTAGCAGACCCGTACCACGGAGTGCAAGACGTAGCTCAGTGATGTATTTGGAGTCTTGCTTAGAGTGGTAAAGCAGCGTTTCAAGCAGGCGGTAAGGACTGTTGAGATCGTTGTCGTATTTGCGAATAAAGGCTGCTTCTGGCTCTCGTTCGATGTCCTCGGTCTCGAGAAGGAAGGGGAAGTAACGAGCACCACGCCCGATGAGCTGTGCCTCCTTTATGGTGTATGCACTTGGCTTGCCAGCCTTGCCGCCTTGTCGAGTCTCATAGAGTCGCACGATGTCGTACAGATTGAGAACATCCCAACCCTCATTGAGCATGTCAACCGTGAAGATGATGCGATACGGATTGCTAGGATCTTCCAGGGAGTTGACCGCAATCTGCTTCTTGGTGGAGTTATCAGTCTTGCGGTTCATGATGATGGCGTTTTCTTCGCTGAAACCCTGCTGAATGCTCAGACACAGTGACCTCAAGCTCGGATCCTTAGCCTGGAAATACTCGATTGCCTCTTGCACGAGACCATCGCCACCAAGTTTTAGGATATCGTCCGGCGTTAATCGCTGTAAACGTGGGAAAAAATCGTCGTAAAAGGCTTGAGAATCATCGACACGCTGAGATTTCAGCAGAACGACAGGTTTAACAGCAACTCCGGCATCGGCGAAAAGACCGCGACGGTATTCAGACATCAGAAGAGCCTGAAGTGTCCGGCCCCAAGGATCCAGCGTGGATTGGAAGTTCTGGAAGTCCTTGGTATAGCCCGATTCTCGGAATCTGGCTAGCGGGTAGTCAAAGACGATCTTGTCTTTGTACTTGGCGAGAATGTTCTTGTCACGCAAATCAACGGTGGCAGTAAATTCCAAGAGAACGTTGTCCCGATTACCCAAGAACGCAGTATTAACCGTGTACTCCCAAGAGCGGTCTTCAGACTCTTCGGCCTTGCTTGCTTTTTTCGTACGGGTGTTGACATGGTGAGACTCGTCGGAGATCAGTATAACTGGCACATCTTCAAAGTCTTCGATGGTCAGGGAATTTTCTTTAGGATTAAAAAAATCTGATTGAAGCTTTTGAGTCGTCGAGAAACAGAGATTGATCGCATCAGGATTGGCACTTGAGAAGTTTTCAACCTCATTGATGCGAACTCGCACTCCATTAATTTCAATAGTCCTGGCGAACAGATACTTGCTGGACGCACTTTCCAAGAAGTTGGCTCTTGTCTTCTCAATGATGTTGGTCTGGTTAACGAAGAAGAGGAAGTTGCGGTAACCCAAGCTGTAGTAATGCAGGATCAAACCGGCCATCATGACGGTCTTTCCGGAGCCGGTGGCCATGTGGTACAGCAAATGTGTCTGACGGTTCTTCGAAAACTGCGGATTGCCCAAATACTCAATCGTGTTTGAGAACGCATGCTTCTGATACTCGCGCAACACGATGTGGTCACCCAGGTTGTTTTTGATATGCGAAGGCAGTGGGTGTTGCCTACCGAAATCATAGAAAAGATCAAGCTGCTGAAAAAGGAACATGTCCTGCGTAGTCGGCGTAGTCATTGCTAATCCACCTCGTAGAAGCTTTTTGTAAAGCGGACGTCAGCCTGAGCAAGCCCGAGCTCAGAGTCTTCTACGTCGGATGCATTGATGTACAACCGGTTCTTGTCGATCAGCTCAGCAACCACCTGCTTCTGCTCTTTAATCGAGAGTTCCTTGAAATCGTCGCGGGACTGCGACAATGAGTCGGGCAATACTGAAGGACGAAGGAGACCGCGATTGGTGGCATCACTGAGCACGGCCTCAACGTCTTGAAAAGATTGTGCGTCTTCAAGTGCACCCATCAGAGCCTCACCCTGTTCAGCGAGTTCTGCATAAACAAATGACCCCCCACCTTGCCAACTTTGAGACTTCGAAATGCCACCCTGCTCACCTTCGATAACCTTGACTAATCGGGGGACAGTCACCGTCGAGGTGTAATCCATTTGCTCGACACCGATGTATCGGCGGCCCATCTTGTGAGCAACTGCAGCTGTAGTGCCAGACCCCAAGAAGAAATCGAGAACCAGATCACCTGGCTGTGTGGAAACTGTAAGAATGGCTTCGAGAAGTTCTTCGGGTTTGGCGTAGCTGAATTCATCGCGAGAGAACAGCTCATCGATCTGTTGATTGCCCTTTGCATTCTTGCTTCCCGAAAGTAAAGACTTCAAAAAATCGGAAATTAAGAAATCAGAAATAACGGCACCTAGTTTCTCTTTAGAATCATCTTGATCCTTAAATTTCCGCGCTACAGGCATCGTTATATTTAGAAAATCATAATCCCCAGGAAAAATGACATAGCCTTCGTCATAATGTTTCTGAAATGTTTCACGCGTAATTGCCCAAGTGCGCTTTGGCCTAGAGGGGTATTCTTTACCGTTCTTTGGATCAACCAACGTAAAATTGGAGTTTGGACGCTCGGTCGCAGTCGTTTGCTTCGTCAGATCAGCAGTTCTCCAAGGACGTCCCGGATAATCATCTGACTCGAAGTATTTACGCTGGATCTCACGGCCAATCGGCGCGCTACCCTTATCGGCGTTTGTGTAGAGCAGTACCCAGTCAAAATCCTGGGAGAGGTTGAATGACACGTCAGTCTTGCCAGAGCGGGTTCGCCGAGGAATCGTTCCAATAAAGTTTTCGGAACCGAACACGGAATCGGCCATAACTTTTAGGTAGTGCATGCCGTCTTCACCGATACTTATCCAAAGCGTTCCATCACGATGCAGAAGTCGCTTCGCAAATTCGAGTCGTGTCTTCATGAAAGTGAGCCACGTCGATAGGTGGAAATCCGAGTTGTAGGTGAAGGTATCTTCACCACGACGGTTTTGGAAAAAGTACGGCGGGTCAATATAAATACACTTGATCTTGCCTTCGTACCGCTCCACCAAAGAACTGAGCGCTAGGAGGTTGTTACCTTTGACGATGAGGTTGTCATCATCCGCCAACTCAGTCACTTGTGAAGAACCGGAAGCGTCATATCGAACTACGTCCCTAAAGGCCTTGGGAGCGAGAAGCCGTCCGATCTCGTCAGGAGCCAACGTCTCGTTGTAGAAGATCTCGTCGCGCTTCTCGTCATCCTTATCTTGGCCACCTTCGAGAACACAGTCCTTATAAGGCCAAACGAGTGAGACATCGTTCGATGAACCAAGCAAGGCATTGCCACCTGCCGACAGTCCGATCCTATTGCGGTACCCCGTGTAGCTGTCTGGCAAGAACTCTTTGGAATTTACCACCCACATGAACTTTTCTTGATCAAAGACCATAACTCCATTGATCTTCTTGAAGAAGTGATCCTTCATGTTGGGCGAAGTCAGGAGCTTGTCCAGCAGCTCAGCGTCGAGATTATGCACGGCATCGTGAACGTTAGGTTTAAGGAGTTGACCATCCTGCGACACAAATCGCGGATCACTCTTTAGTAGTTCTTCTAGTTCTTCAAGGAAGTTCATATTAGTGCTCCACGGGCCTGACGAATGAGTGTCTGTTCATAATCGGTCGATATCGGACACAGCGCGACCAAAGGTCAGTGAGACTCTGACAGTTGCAACCAGGGTGTCCGAGATCCCTGTCCATTAAGTCTAACCTACCAAAATGGTGATATTAGGGATTGCGGACACGCCGGTCCGACGCCGAGGACGCGAGCAGGGGCTGGCCTCCCCCACTCGGGCTAATGTCACTAAGATCGAGTCTCACACACTGAAAATTCACCCCAGAAAAGGCAATCATGATTCTAACCGTAGCCAATCTCAAAGGTGGTTCCGGCAGAACTACTACAGCACTGATGCTGGCGCAGGTGGCCAGTGAGCATGGAGCGAGTGTCCGGGTGGTAGATGCCGTCTATCAAGGCCATGCCGCATCAACCGCTAAATACGCGACCAAGGAGGGTAGTCCTCTACCGTTCCCCGTTGACCACGTTCCGATCTACCAGAAGCATCCTGAGACGTACCCGCTAACCGATCGAATTCTGAACCCTTCTAGCCAATACGATTTGACGATTATTGACACACCGTCGCACAGTCCCGCAGCCATTCGAATTCTCTCTCCTGTCTCAGATTTCGTGATGATACCGGCATTCCCAAGCAGCGCGGACTTCCACCCAACGCTGGCCACCGTAGAATCAGTGGCAGGGCCCTGTGCAGTACTACTCAATCGCATAGGGCGCGCCGTTACCCTTGAGGCTGAGTTCCTCCTCCAACTCCAGAAAAAGAACGTCAATATTTTCGATACGGCAATCCCGGACATAAAGGCACTCCGGGGACCATTCGAAGGACGTATGAAAGACAATCTCTACGATTATGAAATGGTCGCCGGAGAACTTCAGGAAATGCTCCGAAGTAAGATCAACGTAGCGTGGGGAACGACGTACAAACCTAAAAGCACCGCGGTCCCAAATTAATGACGGTCGCCAATCAGTCGGACCCTTGAGAATCAGCCTGCCCCGAGGCCGTCAACAGTGATTCACAGATTGACCAGGATTATTTCCAGATTACCTGGACACGGTTCGGGTCGAACTGCTTGGCACCCGTCCTGCCAGGAAGGATATGTATTTCCATGAGTAGACGGGTGAACCGCCGCTTATCCTGAACCGAGGCTCCCTCCCACCACTCGGGAAAATTGGAAGCATCTGCCAGTTCAGCAGCGAGCGGATCAGCATCATGTAAGGCTGTCAGCTCCGCGAGCCGAGTCTCAATCGTAGCCACCTGTCTAGCGATCTTATTCTCGAGCCGACCAAAGGTATCAACGTCAATATTAGCGGCGATCACAGACTCCTCGATGCTCTCGCGGCGCGCTAAGAGAGCATTCCGATCAGCAAGTAAGTGCTGAAGCTCGTCAGTGGCAGCATCGTCCTCAGCCGGGGCAAGAGCTTGCTGTATGACCCTCAGGGCATCGGGCTCGGCCATGCGGGCTAAGATGACACGCTCGATGAACTCGTCAATTTCGGCGCCGATAGAGACGTGCTTACCGCCAGGATTTGAGCGTTTGCACGTGTAGAAGCGTTGCGTGGAACCATCTCTACGCCCGCGACTGCGTGAATACATCGGATCACCGCAGGTACAAGTCAGCACGGAAGCAAGGTAACGCGTCGGTGCATTGCCGGAGTGATTACTTCGACGCGCCGGATCACGAAGCACGACATCGAGATTTTCGCCAGTTGCCTCGTCGATAATTGCCGGCCACGTACCAGGCCCAAGGATCTGCCTGTCCTTAATAAGGCGGTAACCAGTCGCAGGGTCGGTGGGATTGAAGGTGCTTATGCCCCGTACGCGAGGGTTAAGCAAGATATCTCGCAGCGTCTGCGGGGACATCTCTCGGCCTGAAGTGGACTGGATGTCGCGGGCGTGGAAGATCTCACGGACAGTTTCGCGCAGTGTCTTGCCAGCCAGAACCATCTGTGCAGCATCGCGGATAGCCTGGGCCTCGTCGTCGATGACTGTCATACCGTCCACCCCGTAGCCAAGCATCCGACGTCCACCAGTCTTGGGACGGCCGGTACGTGCTCGGTCCTCGTAGGCTGCACGAATACGGGCAGCACGGTCAATGCTCTCCTGCTCGGCGATCAGCCCCAGGATGACGATGGTAAGCCGCGAAGCAGGGTCGGAGGGATCGATGTCATATCCGCGGTTCGCGCGCACGCGAACGTTGTATCGCTCGCACAGCTCAAACAGCGCCAACGTGTCCTTGGTTCGGCGGGTGAGCCGATCCAATGCGTACACGTAGACAACGTCCAGGTCGTCGGCCTCAATAGACTTGATGAGCTTGTCATACTCCGGCCGGAACTCACCGGAGAAAGCCGAAATATTGTTGTCGACGTAGGTGGCGACTAGGCTCGCCTCGTCGGCCTCAGCCTGCTTAGTAGCCAAGTAAACTTGTCGCTTCACACCGGCTTCTTCTTTAAGGTCGAGCGAGATACGGGCATAAATGGCAGCACGAAGGGTCATGGCCTATATCGTACTCACTATCCTTGTTCTGAATTACCACTGCCGGTCGCCCCAATGCATAACCCGTGCGGGCCCATGCCGCCTTGGGCAGATTCCTTCAAATCCAGCATCACCGGTATCTGCGCCGGTGACAGCCCGATAGGTACCGCAAGCCGCGACGCCCCGGTCCGCCCCGGCCATAGCGCAGATCCGGTCATCTCCGAAATATCCGCAAACCCCAGCAAGCTCAATAGATCCACGCGGGTATCTGCCGTGGATGCCTCAGGGCGGCTAAATTGCGCCATCGCCCTGGCACACGTCGTTGCTTCTTCAACGCTGACGAGATCGGGTACGCCTAGCTCTTCATCGCCGACGGCGGTGACAACGCGCAAGGTGGCATCGACAAGCAAAAGCAAACCTTCGTTTTCCGCGCGCACGCCCAATGCCGTGGTGCGACGGGAGGCAATATCGATGATGCAATCAACGCCAGCATCATCAATAAAAGGCTCCACCCCGGTGGTCGGGGTGTCATCGACAAGCAAGCAGACAAACTGCGCGGCGTCCGGGTTGCGGGTGTGCGGTAGCCACTTCAACCACTCCCAACCAGGGCCGATAACGCGAAATCCCACGGTTTCCGGGCCGTGGAATATTGCCAGCTGCAGCACCATCGCGCGAGCGAGATCGCGCGCCGCTTCCCCGGCAAGCCCCAAGAAACGAAAGGCCTGCAACTGCAGCGCCACGGGCATATCGGCAACGGTGCTTACCGCGGCCAAGGTGTGCCGCAAACTCACCGCACACACCGGGTCCAGGTCTTCTGCCGCGCCCGATTCGGCCACATTAATCGGCGTGGCCAAAGCCGCTGGGCCAAGGCCAATGCGTATTTCAAAAGCATCCTCGTCTTCCCCGGCGCGCTCCCACAGCCGGGACGTTGCGATAAGAGCTTGCAGGTCCGCCGGGGCGGGATGTCGGTGCAGCTCGTGCCGGCGCTGAGCTTGGCCATTATCAAGTGCTTCCGCGCGCAGGGAGGCTAAATGTCGCAGGTAGGTGCGCCGGGTTTCATCCGGGTCATTGCCGCTTTGCGGGTTAAACATCATCGCCATGCTGGCCAGCATCATCATGGGAAACATCAACATCATCGGATTCGGTGCGCCATTGGACGACAGCACCATCATCGCGACCATGGCCAGCATGACCACCACCATCACCAGCGGCATCAGGATGCGGACCAGCGGCAGCGGCTGGCTGCGCGTTGCTTGCGGTACGGCTTCGGCATCCAAACTGCCGGTCGGCACTGGCGGCGCGGGATCGCGCAGCGCAAATGAGATCGGTTCTACGATCGCCAAAGTTATATCCCCCTTCTTCCCCCGAAGAAACGTGTGCCCACATAACCGGTGGACACGCCACCACTAGTAAGCCACAATGGAGGCGGTTGAGCAAGGTGGGGAGCTCACAAACTACATACTTATTTCGGGGGAAATAGTGAATTTTTCACAAAGTGTGCGGGTTACTGTGCGTTGTCACGTGGGAGAATTCCGCAAAGAAGCTGACTTGGCGTTGCCGGCGTCATCGTCGTTTAATGAAATGATTACTGAGGTCACGGACTTGGTCGGCGCACCGTCCGTATCGCGGCCGTGGCGGATATCTACCGCTGGGGGTCGGTTGGTGGATCCGTCGGCACCGCTATCGGCCACACAGCTTGTCGATGGCTCCGTGGTGCTTTTATCCCCGTCCGAAGAATTGCCAGCCCCGGTTATTCGTGACTCGGCGGAGGCGTTAATTGCCTCTGGCAGTGAGCACTCTGCGCGCGGGATTATGCAGCTCTGGATCAATGGCGCGCTGATAGCACTAGGTGCGGTAGTGGGATTTTTGACCCCGACGCATCTCGCCGGGTCTATTGCGTTGGCGGGAGCATCGATTGCGGTGGCCGCGACGGTGCTTGCGGTGTGGCATCGCGGGTTGCGGCTAGGTTGGCTCATTATCATCGCTGCATCGCTCGCGGCGGGCATAGGCGTGGCGGGTTGGCCGATGGACTCCGTGCGCGATTTCAGCTTGGGGTTGTATGCAGCAGCACTAACGTGTGCGCTGGTTGGACTTGGGTGTCATGTGTTAAATATTGCACACGTGCGCACCACCAGTGCCGCGGTACTGTGCGCTGTGTTCTTGGTTATCGCCGGGCTTAGCGTTCCACGCAGCGCCGGGACCGTGATCGCCGCAGCGGTGATTGTGCTTGCTAGCGCGCCGGGTCTTGCGACTGCGGTGGCGGGATTGCGGGTGCCGCAGCTACCAACCGCTGGGCAAGATTTATCCGTCTCAGATACACTCGTTGACAATGTAGATCAGCGCTCGCAACGCGCGCACTTTATCTATGAAGGCCTGTGCCTTGGCTTGTCGATGTTTACCCTGCCCGCCCTTGCCCACGTCGCCATCACCAGTGCCACCACCCCGGTAGTCAGCACTTTATTGGCACTGATGTTGTGTGTGTCGTTGCTTTTGCATGCCGCGCGCCACCGGCAGGTGGTGGTGTTGTGGTCGCTGATGGTGCTGGCTTTAGCCGCTGCGCTGTGTGCGCCGGCGGCGGTAGCCGTGGCGGATTATCACGGGCAGGTGCCGGTGATTTTATGGATCGTGGCAAGCATTCCGCTTCTCGCTGCGGTGACATCACCGTGGTGGGCGCCGCGCATTCACTCGGCCTCGCCGACCACGTTGCGGTGGGCTGAGCGCTGCGAAGCCATCGCGCTCGTGTTGTGTCTGCCCATGGCCGCGCATCTCGCCGGACTCTTCGAGTTCATTCGAGGACTAGGCTAATGCGCCGGCTGCTCATTGGCCTTGGCGCCTTGGTAGCAGGTGTGGTGGCTGTGCCTGTGGCTCTGCCGCTGGCACAGCCAGTTGCGCAGGCGCAAGATACCGCATGCGCGGTAGCAATTGGCACTGCACAGAGTCCGTCTTTTACGCCGAAACAGCAGGACTACCGCGCCCGCCTGCATGGGTTGGCCACGGGGCAAGGCGTAAAAATCGCCATCATTGATACGGGGATTGCCGAACACGAGCAATTTCCGCAGCTCGAGCCGGGGCCGGATTTCATCACCCCAGATGAACCCGCGCCGTTTCATGACTGCGATATTCACGGCACCGTGGTCGCCAGCGTCATTGGTGCACGCGAGATGGGTATTGCGCCGGAGGCCTCGTTGGTCGCGATTCGCCAATCTTCGCTGCATTACCGCGATGCGCCGGATTCCGAAAGCGCTGGGTCTTTGGCCACGATGGCACAATCAATTCATGCCGCCCTCGATGCCGGTGCGCGCGTTATCAGCTTATCGGTGGTGGCATGCATGACACGTGCGCAGGCCGAGAGCTTAGATTCCCAGCAGCTTAGCGATGCCCTCCTACGCGCCGAACACGACGGCGCCGTCGTCGTAGCGTCTGCCGGCAATATCGACGGTGACTGCCAACCAGGCATGGTGGTCTACCCGGCGGTGGAAGATACCGTCATTCCCGTTGCAGCGTTATCCAGCGAATATGAGTTAGCCGAGTATTCGCTTCCCGTGGTCACCGAGGACTGGGTCAGCGCGCCAGGCACCGTTAATATTGCGGTTCATCCCCAGGGCGCCGGATGGATGCGCGGGGCGATTAAAAATGGCAGCGAAGGTGGCTTTAGCGGCACCAGCTATGCCACCCCGACGGTCAGCGCCACGGTCGCATTGTTATTGCAGCGCAATCCGGCACTATCTCCTCAGCAGATCCGCGAGATTATCTATGGCTCGGCGCAGTCTGCCAACCGGGTCCACGACCCGCTGGCCACTGTGGAATATCTGGAGGGTACTAGTCCTGTGGACTCCCGCACGGTGGCGATTGAATCTGCTGCGAGCACGCAATCTCGCGCACCGCAACGGCTCGAAATCGTGCTCGCCGCAGCAGGCGGTGGCGGGGTATTAGCGATGATCCTCGCCGGTGTGCTTAGTAACTTGCAGTTAGCGCGTTCTCGGGCGTCAACGCCGAGGCCTCAGGCAACAGGCGCACAATCGGCCAGGCGGCTTCGTGAACGGCGACGCCCAAGGCATCGACAAGCGAAGCATCGGGCAACTCGTGGCGGCGGCCGGCTTCTTCGATAACGTGCACACCAAACCCGGTATCAACCGCTACTGCCCCACCGGTTAACCCGGTGAAATAGCGCGCCGGGCCATCACCGGATAGCTCTACTAGTCCCTCCACCGGAGCAAGTGTTGCTGCTTCGCCGTCGGAATTGGCGCACAGCCACTCCTCGGCGCTGATCATGCTGGGCACGGTGGCTGGGAGCGTATCAATCTCGGTGTTGGTCACGGTGGCAAGCTCTGCGAGCTCGTCTGGGTTGATGTTGGTGATATCTGCGCCGGCCGCGCGCAGGATTTCTGCTTGGGTCTCGGTGATTTCAACTATCCCGCCATCGCCCTGCGCCCACATCTGGTTCTCGGCGCGTCGGAGGTCGACATCTGGGATTTTTATCGGCGGGGTTTCGGCGAAGGTGTTGAGAAATTCCGGTGGGACAGCAACGGCGTGCTCGAGTTTAAGAACTCGGCGAATAATGCGGCCTTCGTCGCTATCAGCGGCGGGTAAAAGCGCGCGACCTTGCTGCGCGATGAGCCAGTCGCGGTCTTGGTAGGTGACATATGCTGCGGCTGGTTGCGGAAGATTGTGTAGTTCATGGCCCACGGTCACGACAATCTCGCGGTCTGTCTCTGCGGCATCGCGGGTGGCGCTGGTGATAAAGGGTGGCTCCTGGATGGAGGGCTCGGCAAGACATGCGGCCCAGGTATTCGGCGGTGGCGGGGCCAAAGGGTCGAGCTCAGGTGGTGTGGACAAGGCAATCGGTGCATCCACAATCCCCAAGGGCGTGCCTAAGTCGGAGTTTTCTAAAGCAGTGGTTCCGATAGTGACAGGCTCGGCGGCCTCGCCCAGAATAAGGCGCGCGGACACTAGGTTGGCTACGGGATGTAGAGTCTCGTCGACGCGCACATAGAGTTGGGACTGCTCCGAGCGCACAAGCGCGGCGTCACCCGGATCTGGGTCGGGGCGCAGCCAGGCTAAAAGCCCGGACCCCAGCGCGATAAGCAGTACGGCAACCAGGCCAAAAATCAGTGCGCGGCGCCGGCTGGCTAGCGGATCGTGAATCATCCGGATATCGCCTAACACCAGCGCGTGCTGCATGCGACGTACGAGAAACTTATGGCCTGATACTTGTGCTTTAGTTGTTGGCGCGATCTGCGACACCGTGACATTCCCCCGAATCGACGTGTTTCCAGCGCGGCGAATCCCCCGAAACACCGCGCGTTGCACATGTCAGTCTATCCCGCGGGCAAGTCCTTGGCAGCGCTTCTTTTATCGCGGGTGACCATCGTGCGCGCGGCGAGGTCTTCATCAGCGGGATAGTCCACGCCGACTAAAGACAAGCCTTTGGCAGCGGCGACGGGAATCGAAGACGAGCGTTCAGATTCGCCCAACATGGCTTCCACAAAGTTGATATCGCGTCGGCCCTCCCCGACCGCTAGGCAGCAGCCGACTAAAGAGCGCACCATCGACCAGCAAAAAGCGTCGGCGCTCACATGCGCTTCATAAAGATTCGGCTCTGACGGTGTGGAGGCATCGACCCAGTAGAACTCTTGTAAGTCACGAATCGTCGTGGCATGGGGTTTGGCTTTACAAAAAGCGGCGAAATCATGCAGCCCCACCAACGTAGTAGCGGCCTGTTGCATCAGATCGATATCCACGGGCCGAGTCCACGTCGCGGTATCACGCAGGCGGGTCGGCAAAGCGCCGGCCTCCTCGGTGGTAATTCGGTAAACATAATGCCGGCGCAGCGCAGAAAAACGGGCGTCAAATCCTTCTGGAGCGAAGGAGACACTGTGGATGCGGATATCGTCATCGACAAGCTTTGCTAAACGACGCACCAATTTCGCCGGCTCCCCGTCAATGCTGCGCTGCTGCAGGCTTTCGACGGGTACATCGGCATGGGCGACTTGGCCGGCAGCATGTACGCCAGCATCGGTGCGCCCCGCAACGGTCAGTTCAATGGGGTGGCGCAGGATCATCGTCAAGCACTGCTCCAAGACCCCTTGCACCGTGCGAAGCTGACCTTTTTGGCTAGCCCACCCATGGAAATCGGTGCCATCGTAGGCGATGTCAAAGCGCAGGCGAACCAAGTCAGCAGAAGCAGTCATAGGTTGGGATTCTACCTGCATAGAAAAAGGGCCGCGCGCCAACCACGCGGGTTGGATACACGGCCCTTCAAAGCTGCTCAGAGCTAGAGAATTTTTACTTCTCTTCCTCGGTAGCGTCCTGCTCGGCAGGGGTCTCCTCTGCTGGGGTTTCCTCAGCGGTGGTTTCCTCTACGTCGGTCTCTTCAACGGCTTCTTCTTCAGCCTGCTTGGAAGCTGCTGCGCGGGTTGCGCGGGTTGCTTCAGCGGACACGGTCTCTTCCAGAACCAGAGAAATCTGGGACATTGGAGCGTTGTCGCCGGAGCGGTTGTCCAGCTTGATCGTGCGGGTGTAGCCACCTGCACGGCTTTCAAACTGAGGCGCCAGATCGTCGAAGAGGTGAGCTACTACATCCTGGTGTGGGATGAGCTTCAACACTGCGCGACGGTCAGCCAGGGTTCCACCCTTAGCCTTGGTGATGATCTTTTCAGCGTATGGACGAAGGATTTTGGCCTTCGCATCGGTGGTCTTGATTGCGCCGTGCTCGAACAGGCTAGCTGCCAAGTTGCTCAGCATGTGTGACTGCTGCTTAGCGGAGCCGCCGAGACGGGCACCCTTCTTAGGGGTAGGCATTTAAGTACTCCTCGTGTGCGGATTAGGTAAAGCGCGCGACCAAGAATTTCTTGGTCTAGCACAATTGCTATTTACTCGGAATCTGCAGCCGGATCCTTGAAGTCACCGGTTTCTGCGTCGTAGCCTTCGAGCTGGGTTGGATCAAAGTCCTCAGGGGTGTCCTTGAGAGCCAGATTCAGGTTAGCCAGCTTAATCTTCACTTCGTTGATGGACTTCTGTCCAAAGTTGCGGATATCCAGCAGGTCCGACTCGGTGCACTCTGCGAGCTCACCAACGGTGTGGATTTCCTGACGCTTCAGGCAGTTGTACGAACGTACGGAGAAGTTCAAGTCCTCAATAGGCATGCTGTAAGCGGCGATGTACTCGGACTCCTGTGGGGATGGTCCAATCTCGATGCCTTCAGCAGCGGTATTCAGCTCGCGAGCCAGGCCGAAGAGCTCGACCAAGGTGCCACCGGCCGAAGCCAGGGCGTCGCGGGCAGAAATGGAGTTCTTGGTTTCCACGTCGATGATCAACTTGTCAAAGTCGGTGCGCTGCTCAACACGAGTAGCTTCGACCTTGTAGGAGACCTTCAGCACCGGGGAGTAAATCTGGTCAATCGGAATGCGTCCGATGTCACCAGAAGTTGGTGCTGCAGGAACGTAGCCACGGCCACGCTCAACGACGAGTTCCATGTCCAACTTCGCAGTATCATTCAAAGTTGCAATGTGCAGCTCTGGGTTGTGGATTTCCACACCAGCTGGTGGCTGAATGTCGCCAGCGGTAACTGCGCCAGGGCCTTCCTTGCTCAGGTACATCACTACTGGCTCATCAGAGTCAGAGGACAGTACCAAGTTCTTGACATTCAAGATGATCTCGGAAACGTCTTCCTTCACACCGCTGATGGTGGTGAACTCGTGGAGAACACCATCAATCTTGATGGAAGTTACTGCTGCACCAGGAATGGAAGACAGCAGGGTGCGACGCATGGAGTTACCGATGGTGTAACCGAAACCTGGCTCCAGTGGTTCGAAAACGAAACGGGAGCGGGAGGAATCGATGTATTCCTCGGTAACCTGTGGGCGCTGTGAGATAAGCATGGAACTTCTCCTTGTCGACGACCGCTATTTGACGCCGGTAGAGGGTGAAAATTATGAAAAGGAATCCGACTGATTCCTGTGATAACCGCACCGCGCCGCAAAGGCACCGTACGGTTAAACAGTTTACTTCGAGTAAAGCTCGACGATGAGCTGCTCCTGCAGCGGAACGTCGATCTGAGCGCGCTCGGGCAGCTGGTGCACGAGGATGCGCAGGGTTTCAGGAACAACCTGCAGCCAAGCTGGAACAACAGCTTCGCCGAGACGGTCCTGAGCCTCTTCGAACCATTCCATCTTCTGGGAACGCTCGCGAATATCGATGATGTCGTATTGCGAAACCTGGTAGGAAGGAACGTTGGTCTTCTTGCCGTTCACGGTGAAGTGACCGTGGGAGACAAGCTGACGTGCCTGACGACGAGTACGTGCCAGACCTGCGCGGTAGACAACATTGTCAAGGCGAGATTCCAGCAGGACAACCAAGTTGTCGCCGGTCTTGCCTGGCTGACGGTTTGCCTCTACGTAGTAGCGACGGAACTGACGTTCAAGAACACCGTAGGTGTACTTTGCCTTCTGCTTCTCCTGGAGCTGCAGCAGGTACTCAGATTCCTTGATGCGGTTTCGGCCAGCCTGTCCCGGTGGGTATGGGCGGCGTTCGAAAGCCATATCGCCACCGACCAAGTCGACGCGAAGACGGCGGGATACACGAGTAGCGGGGCCGGTATAACGAGCCATAGTTTAGTTTCTCTTCCTTCCCTTAAACGTGGCGACGCTTCGGTGGTCGGCAGCCATTGTGTGGCTGAGGAGTGACGTCAGAGATAGACGAAACTTCCAAGCCGGCAGCCTGTAGTGAGCGGATTGCGGTTTCGCGGCCCGAACCTGGGCCCTTAACGAATACGTCAACCTTCTTCATGCCGTGCTCCATCGCCTTGCGAGCTGCAGACTCAGCTGCCATCTGCGCTGCGAATGGAGTGGACTTGCGTGAACCCTTGAAACCAACCTGTCCGGAAGAGGACCAAGAGATAACAGCACCGGATGGATCCGTGATGGAAACAATGGTGTTGTTGAAGTTTGACTTAATGTAAGCGTGGCCGAGGGCCACGTTCTTCTTGACTACACGACGGCCGGAACGGCGCGACGTGGATTGAGTCTTCTGAGCCATTTATTACTTCTTCTTTCCTGCGATCGTCTTCTTCGGACCCTTACGCGTACGCGCATTGGTCTTGGTACGCTGACCACGGACTGGCAAACCACGACGGTGGCGCAGACCCTGGTAGCAACCGATTTCAATCTTGCGACGAATGTCAGCCTGAACCTGACGGCGGAGGTCACCCTCTACCTTGAAGGAAGCTTCAATTGCGTCACGCAGCGCCGACAACTGATCGTCGTCCAGGTTATCGGTGCGCAGGTCAGGAGAAATGCCGGTCTTTTCCAGCAGCTCCTTGGAACGGCTTGGGCCGATTCCGTAAATGTAAGTGAGCGCGATCTCCATGCGCTTGTTGCGTGGAAGATCAACACCAGCTAGACGTGCCATGTGGCTTGTCCTTTCGGGTTGTTACGGTGGTTTTCTCCTTAACCGCCCCGCACCATGCCATGCTTCGCCCGGTCCGACCGGGACTTTGGATGGCATTATGATACAGGCTCGGGCCACCGTGGCCTGAGGTATTAATAGGGCGCCCGACCTTGCGAGCGCCCCTGATTAAGGAGGCTTTCGGTTTTTACTTGTAGCGGTAGACGATGCGTCCGCGGGTCAGGTCATAAGGAGACAACTCCACTACAACACGGTCCTCTGGGAGAATACGGATGTAGTGCTGACGCATCTTGCCGGAAATGTGAGCAAGAACCTTGTGCCCATTATCGAGCTCGACACGGAACATTGCGTTTGGCAGCGGCTCGACAATGCGACCCTCTACCTCAATTGCGCCTTCCTTAGCCATAACCTCTACTTTTCTGGCAGCCATTTTATTACGACTACCTGCATTTTTATCTGTCTACTACCTGATGCAGCCAACACGCGTTGCCGCGCGCGCATACACCATCGTCATAGCTTACGCGTTAGCTGCTGGTTTTCCAAATGTGTGCCCAACGCTTCTCGCTGGTCAGTCCCCGTATAACTTCTGCCCGAAGCGCAAGTTGATTTCGGCATCCCAGCTCCCGTTTGGCCGATGACTAAAACGACTAACCTTAAGCAATTAGTGTTTCCTAATAAAATACGACAGGAGCTGTTATGGCAACCACACCCGAATCCCCGTCTTTAGAAGCGCCAACCTCTAGACAGCGAGGCTCTGTCGAGAAAGCCATTGACATCCTCACGGTCTTTAAGGATCACCCGTCGGGTCTCGGCGTCAGCGAAGTCGCCCGGCTTGCAAACCTTCCAAAGACCACCTCCCACCGACTACTCAACACTCTCACCACCCGCGGTGCACTTGAGCGTAGTGGCGACGTCTTTCGTTTAGGTCCGGTAATTTTTGACATCGTATCCTCTACCGGCAGCTCCGTGCGCGCCAACCTAATCAGTGAAGTTGTCACACCATTTCTCGCCTCTCTCTTCGAGCAAACTCGGCATACTGTGCACCTCGCCTACCTTGAGGGCAAAGACGTTGCCTATGCCAACAAACTCTTTTCCACCAAGCGTCTGAATTCGCCATCTCGCATCGGCGGACGGGCACCGTCTTACTGCACAGGCGTCGGCAAGGTTCTTCTTGCGCACGATTCTGCGCGAGCCGAGTTAGTTCTAAGCAGTGAACTCACACCGTGGACTCCACACACCATCACTGATCCCGACGCACTACGCGTTGAACTGCTCAACATTCGCAATGACGGGATCGCCTTTGATCGGCAAGAAATTTCCCTAGGACTGTCGTGTGTCGCGGCTCCCGTTTTCGGTCTTGAACAACGCGCGGTCGCGGCACTATCAATCTCGTCTCCGTCAGAAAGCTTTGCCCCGGAGGCTTTGATTCCGCCTCTTCAACGAGTCGCAGCCGCTGCGGGCCGAGCTGTCAGGGAACACCAAAAGACCAAGGAAATGCTGTAACCACTAAGCCACACTGGCGATGTCGGGAATTTCGCCCCGCGTTCCACCCTTCGGAACAACCTTTGCCTTTAGTCGCCTCAAAGCTTGAAATGAGCACATCACCGATTGTGATCGCCATTACTTTAAATAGCTAAGGAGCTTGAGATGACAGAAGTGACGAGCGGTAGGCAAGGACAGATCGATCCACTACCCCCCAAGGCCACAAACACTCCAATTGTTCGTGAGTCAACTGATAAGCAGCGTCGGAAAGTCCTCGCTTCCAGTTTCCTTGGCTCCATGGTGGAATATTACGACTTCCTGCTCTACGGAGCCGCTGCTGGATTAGTCTTCCCACATCTTTTCTTTGATGAATCGATGAGTCCCTTTATCGGGATGATTTTGTCGTACACCATTTTGTTCGCAGGCTACTTGGCACGTCCCGTCGGTGGCTTAATCTTCGGTCACCTTGGTGACCGTTACGGTCGCAAGAATATCCTGCTTATCACACTCATCGGTATGGGCTTAGTTTCCGTCGCCATTGGCCTGCTACCCACGTACTCAACTATTGGTGTCGCAGCCCCTGTCATTTTGGTACTGCTTCGCGTCATTCAAGGTATCGCCGTTGGCGGCGAGTGGGCCGGCGCAACGCTCATGGCAGCCGAGCACGCGCAAGCAAAGTCACGAGGTTTTGCGGCTTCGATTGCAGTCTCAGGAGCACCTGCCGGTGCGGTTCTTTCCACACTGGTTTTGGCCATCTTCTCTGGACTCCCCGAAGAGCAATTCATGTCGTGGGGCTGGCGTGTTCCATTTCTCTTGTCCGCACTGCTAGTCGTCATCGGCTTGTACATGCGATACTCGCTCACCGAATCGCCAGAATTCGAAGCTGCCCGCCACTCTGGTCAGGTGAAAACTGGCGTTCCGCTCAAACGAATCTTCACCGATTACCCGAAACAAACCATCCTGGCTTCGTTGGCCATCACTGGCCCACTGTTCATGCAAGCTCTAATGGCAGTATTTATCGTGCCCTACGTTGTTAGTACGGGCGCCATGGAACAACAGCCTGCCTTAATGCTGCTCACCTTCTCTGCGTTCTTGCATATCTTTGCAATTCCGTTTTTCGCATGGCTCTCAGACCGTTTCGGACGTCGTCGGACGATGATTAGCGCGGCTCTTCTCTCCATCGCCCTCATTTTCCCGATGTTCGCTGCTTTCAACTCCGGCAATGCTTTCCTCATCGCCCTCGGCTTCATCATCGGTAATCCCATCATCCAAGCTTCCATGTACGGACCAGTAGGCGCTTTCTTGGCAGATAAGTACGCACCGCAGGATCGCTATACCGGAGTCTCAGTCTCGTATCAGCTCGGGTCTGTCCTTGGTGCAGGCCTCGCGCCATTGGTTTCTACTGCATTAGTCGAACTCGACAATGACTTGGGCTCCACCAACATTGCTATCTACTTCATCTTCCTGATGATCGTCGCTGCAATTTCTGTCTGGTTCGTCGAACGCAAAGAAAACAACGTGGTTCTCCCTGTCACGACCGCCGAGCCACAGCCCGCGCCAACCTCAAACTAAGAAATTAACACCACATAGAAAGGCACTTTTTCATGACTTCGCCCCATACTTTCGACACAGACGTAATTATTACTGGCGCTGGTCCCACAGGTCTAGCACTAGCCAACTTGCTCGGAATCAATGGAATCAATGTCATCTTGGTGGAAGCCCGAGAAAACCTCATCGACTATCCACGTGGTGTCGGTATGGACGATGAATCCTTCCGAACCGTCCAAGCTATGGATCTCATCGATGAAGTAGTGCCGTTTACAATTCCACATCACATCATGAGGCTTGTAGATGGCCAGGGTGATGTCATCATGACCAATAACCCCAAAGGAGAGCCGTTCGGCTGGCCACGAAAATTTGGGTTCCTCCAGCCTTTAGTCGACCGCGCAGTATTCGAAGGCCTCGACCGATTCCCGAACGTTGACGTTCGCTTTGGTTCCAAATTGGTCGGGCTCGACCAAGATTCCGACGGTGTTTCTGCCACCATCGAACGGGTTTCTGGTGAGGACGGTGAACTACCAAGTGGCGAGACTGAAACTCTGCGCGCACAGTATCTAGTCGGTTGTGAGGGCGGACGTTCGTTCACTCGCAAGTGGATGGGTGTGGAATTTGAGGGCAAGTCACCGTCAACTCGTTGGGTGGTCATCGACTGCAATAACGACCCACTTGGATTCCCGAATGTCTATCTCGGAGCAGACCCAGCCCGTCCCTACGTTTCTATCGGCCTGCCGCACGGCGTTCGACGCTTCGAATTCATGCTTTTCGACGACGAACCAAGCGAGCGCGTGGAAGACGATGCTTTCGTCGAAGGCCTCCTCCACGAACACCTTCCTCCCAATACCCAGCTCGATATCATTCGCCGCCGTGTGTTTACGCACCACGGCCGCATCGCTAAAGATTTCCGCAAAGAGCGCGTACTCATTGCCGGAGATGCTGCCCATCTTATGCCGGTTTGGATGGGCCAAGGATTCAACTCTGGCTACCGCGACGCAACAAATTTGGCGTGGAAACTCGAGGCAGTAATCAATGGCCACGCCGGTGCTGACTTGCTGGATACCTATTCGATTGAACGTCGTGACCATGCCAAGGCAATGATCGACTTGTCGATGGCGATGGGCAATATCATCAAGCCCACCGACCGCCGTATTACTTTCTTCCGAGACCGCGCTGCCAAGATCGCTAATTCGCTTCCTCGAGTTCGTTCCTACTTCGAAGACATGCGCTTCAAGCCGATGCCGCGTTATGGTCGCGGCGCTGTCGTCGACCAAGAAAGCTTAGAGCCGGGATACTCGCACACGCGAAACAGCCGTAGCCGCATCCCAAAACTCATTCCAACGCGCAATGCACTACAGAAGCAGTCACCAGTTGGCTCCCAGTTTATCCAACCAACGGTTGGCTTTGAAGGTTCCGAGACCAAGCTTGACGATGTTCTCGGTCACGGTTTCTCCGTTATTTCTTGGGGCATTGATCCGACACGTCTATTTGACACCGAGCAGCTACAGCAATTCGAAAGGCTCGACATCCAGCTGGTGTGTGCAGTCTCCCCTACGCAAGTTTCATGGGCACGCGAACACTGCGACGAAGGTTCTGGTCCAGTGGCATCTGCTGTTGTCTCAGATATTGACGGCAACTTGAAGCACTGGTTTGACCGCCACTCTGTTGGCACCGTATTCATCCGCCCCGATCGTTTTACCGCTGCAGTATGCCTCAATGGGGATGCACAACGTGCCTGGAATTCTTTAGTCACAGCAACAAACCTGACCCCCTCCACGGCGGATCTACCGGTTTAGACGTCATCGTTCTGCCCAATGGAACGACACGCGACTTCATGTGACGCGAGTCTTAAGCTCGCACTTAAAGAGAAAGGAATAACATGCCTGCCGCATTGCTTGCTATGTCCCATAGCCCACTGCTCCACCACAATCCTCCAGCGGAGGAAGTCCAGGCGGAGCTTGACCAAAAGTTCGACGAGATTAAGAAGTTCGTTCATGACTACGACCCTGATCGGATCGTGGTCTTCTGGCCGGACCATTTCAACGGCTTTTTCTACGAGCTCATGCCTCCGTTTTGCATCGGTTTCGAAGCTTTCGGCACCGGTGACTACGACAGCTTTGATGGAGACCTCAACGTCGATACCAAAACCGCTGAAGACCTGGCACAGTTTGTGCTTGAGCAAGACGTCGATATTGCCATTTCCCGCAAGATGGAAGTCGACCACGGAGCCGTCCAGCCGCTAGAAATCGTTTTCGACGGCAACCCCAACGTCAAACCGTTAATTCCTATCTACACCAACGGTGTCGCCCGTCCTTTCACGCCGGTCTCTCGCATTCGCGCGATGGGCGCGGCCGTCGGCAGCTACTTCCGTGACTCTGACAAAAAGGTACTGTTCGTAGCTTCCGGCGGACTTTCCCACGATCCACCGTTGCCGCGCTGGGACGAAGCCACCCCTGAACAACGAGCAATGTTGCTCAACCGTGATTCTCGTACTCCGGAGTCCCGCGCGCTGCGCGAATCCCGAGTCATTGAAACCGGCAAGAAATTTGCTCGCGGCGAAGCCGACATCATGGATATTGCTCCCGAGTGGGACAAGCAGTTCATGGAAGATTGCAAATCTGGCGATCCGAGCCGTTTCGACGCCTATAACTACAAGGATATGGAGGCGGTAGCTGGTCACTCCAGCCATGAGGTTCGCACGTGGATCGCTGCATTTTCCGCGCTGCATGCCGTCAACCCTGACTATCAGATCGGTGTCGATTACTATCGCCCGATCCCAGAGTTCATCGCCGGATTTGGCATTCTCACTGCGCAGTAGCCCACTACCAACGAAAGTCATCACATGTCACAAATCGCTCAACTCCATGATGAGGTCGCTTCTCAACTATTTGACGCATATACCTCGCATAAAACTGTTGTGCCGCCGCGGGAGACCATCGACAAGTTAGACATTGCCGGCGCCTACCGTATTCAGCGCTGGCAACAACGTGCTTTTGAAGACCAAGGGCACACCGTTATCGGTCATAAAATTGGGCTGACTTCGCTAGCGATGCAGCAGCAACTTGGCGTCGCCAGTCCGGATTTCGGTTTCTTCACCGACCGCATGCGCTTCGATGCTGGCCAGCCCATCCCGACGGCAAGCTTTATCGCGCCAAAAGTCGAGCCTGAATTGGCTTTTACTCTCAATGCAGATTTGCCTGCCGATGCCTCCCTCGCCCAAGTGCAGGAGGCCATCGACACCGTGCACCTCGCCGTCGAGATCATCGACTCCCGTATCGCAAATTGGGACATCCGATTGGTCGACACCGTCGCTGATAATGCCTCATGCGGCGCGATTGTGCTCGGTGATGCCATTGACGTGGAGCTTGGAGAACTCGCCGGCGTGGAAGCAACAATGACACTCAACAACGAAGCAGCTGGCTCCGGAAAAGGATCCGATGTCATGGGTGATCCCCTCATCCCACTGCAGTGGCTAGCTCAAACTCTCGGAGAGCAAGGCACCCTCATCAAGGCAGGATCCATTGTCTTGACCGGAAGCTTCTGTGGCGCTGTTGCCTTTGCCCCCGGCGACAAACTGGATGTCGACTACGGCACCCATGGATCACTTTCCCTTACTTTCAGCTAGTTTCCCCCTCGTCTCATTTAAGGACAATCATGACAAAGAAATTAACCGCAGCAGTCGTTGGTCCCGGAAATATCGGCACCGATTTGCTCAAAAAACTGCTCCGCAAGTCAAGAAACATCGAGCCCATCTACATGATCGGTGTGGATCCAGATTCTTCCGGTCTCAAGCGTGCCGAAGAACTCGGTATCACTGCATCCGCTGAAGGCGTCGATTGGCTCCTGTCCCAAAAGGTTCTTCCCGATATCGTCTTCGAGGCGACATCGGCAAGCGCACACCAAGCGAATGCCCCTCGCTACCGCGAGGCAGGCATCCACGCTATCGACCTGACCCCTGCCGCAGTCGGGCCATACTGCTGCCCATCGGTAAACCTAGATGAACTTGAAGCCGTTGATAACGTCAACCTAATTACCTGCGGAGGGCAAGCAACAACACCAATCGTTTCAGCAGTCAGCCGCATCGTACCTGTGGAATATGCTGAAATCGTCGCATCAATTTCTTCGCGCTCTGCCGGTCCGGGTACTCGCGCAAACGTTGATGAGTTCACCGAAACTACCGCTAAAGCCCTAGAGGTCGTCGGTGGTGCCAAAAAAGGCAAGGCCATCATCATCCTCAACCCAGTGGAACCACCTATGAAGATGCGCAACACGGTGTACTGTTCACTCCCACCAGAGGCTGCTGTGCCCGGCGAATTACAGGATGAGATTCGTGCATCCATCCAGGCAATGGTCGAAACCGTGCAAAGCTACGTCGACGGCTATCGCCTCACCGCAGCGCCTCAATTCGACGAAGCTTCCGATGCTTGGAATGGCTGGGGTCGGCTGACCGTCCTCATCGAAGTCACCGGGGCCGGCGACCATCTGCCGGATTATGCCGGAAACTTGGACATCATTACTTCGGCTGCTGTTGCTACCGCTGACCGCTATGTTGACTTGCTTCGCAATAAGCAAGTTGCAGCATCGACCACCGCATAAGGAAATATCATGACTAAAATCCGTTTGAATGACACCACGCTGCGCGACGGTTCGCACTCCGTTCGCCATCAATATACTGAGCAACAAGTTCGCCAGGTGGTGCGAGCGCTTGACGATGCCAACATCGAGATGATTGAAGTCACCCATGGTGACGGTCTTGGTGGCTCGTCTTTTAATTACGGTTTCTCTCAGGTATCCGACCTAGATTTAATTGAATCCGCAGCGGATGAAGCGAAGAACGCTAAAATTGCCGCACTGCTCTTGCCGGGGTTGGGCACAATTCACGACCTTAAAGAAGCACATGCCCGAGGTGCCAAGATGGTGCGTATTGCAACGCACTGTACTGAGGCAGATGTTTCTATCCAGCACTTTCAGGCAGCCCGTGAACTTGGCATGGAAACCGCCGGATTTTTGATGCTCTCGCACCGAAGTAGCCCGGCCGAACTAGCGCAACAGGCGAGCATCATGGTAGATGCTGGGTGCCAGTGCGTATCTGTGGTCGACTCCGCGGGCGCATTGATCATGAATGAAGCCAAAGACCGCGTTGCCGCGCTTTACGATGCCATCGGTGACCGCGCACAAGTGGGCTTTCATGGCCATCAAAATATGTCATTTGGCGTCGCGAATTCCGTATTGGCAGTAGAAGCTGGTGCTTCTCAAATTGACGGTTCACTTGCCGGACTGGGCGCAGGTGCCGGCAATACCCCAACCGAGGTCGCTGCTATCGCTTTTGAGCGCTTGGGCATCGAGACTGGAGTAGATACGAAGAAAATCCTTGACGCGGCTGACCTACTAAAAGGAATGGTTAACCGTCTGCCATCAATGGATCGCGGTTCAATCGTGCAAGGTCAAATGGGCGTATACAACTCCTTCCTGCTCCACGCCGAACGCGCCGCCGAGCGCTATGACATCCCTGCCCCGGAGATTTTGGCGGAAGTCGGACGCCGCGGATATGTCGGCGGCCAAGAAGACATGATCATTGAGGTCGCACTCGACCTCAAGAAATCCACGGCCACTGTTTAATAAAACACGAAAGGAACATACACATGACTGTTGAAATCCCGAAGTACACTACCGACAAATTCTTCGGTCTCGAGGACAAATGGATCGAGACTGCCGAAGGAGAACTCACCCACTACCACGAGCTTGGTGAAGGAACTCCAATTTTGTTCCTCCATGGCTCAGGCACCGGAGTAACCGCTGCTGCTAACTGGTGGCTGAACCTGCCACAGCTGAGTGAATATGGACGCTGCATTGCCATTGACTCCATTGGCTACGGCCAAAGCATCGCGGCCGATGATGTTCAATACGGAATCAAAGAATGGGTCCGCCACGCTGTACGCGTGCTCGACGCGCTTGGTATCGAAAAGACCTGGATTGTGGGTAACTCCTTGGGCGGCTGGCTGGCATTCCAGTTCGCCCTTGACTACCCCGAACGTCTTTTGGGCATCGTGTCTATGGGCACCGGAGGTGCCCAGCTCACCAAGGCTTTGAAGGGGCACTCTAACCCAAACCTTTCCGAAGAAGGTATCCGTGAGACCCTAGAGCTTTTTGTGGTCAACAAGGAACTCGTCACTGACGAACTAGTAAAACTTCGTTATCAGTCAGCTCTGAACGACACCGCTTCCGACCGTCTGAAGGAAGTTGTCGCTGCCCGAGATCGAGACCGTAATGAGGTCCCGTTAGATTTCGAACGGCTCGCCAAACTCGACATTCCAGTACTACTCATTCATGGCATGCAAGACCATGTAATCCCTGTATCACGTACCTGGGATATCTTAAACACCGTTCCACATGCTGATGCGCATATCTTCTCCCAGTGTGGGCACTGGTCTCAAGTAGAACGCGCAGAAGAATTCAACGAAGTCGTCGGCTCCTACATCAGCCGCCGCATCTAATCTTGCCGCATATCGAAATCTAGGCGCGGGCATCTCACCACAGAGATGCCCGCGCCTTTTCTATGCAATGCAGACGCCTAATTGCGCCGACGTTTGGGCGGGGCGCTGCCGCTGACCCGGTAGAGATCGACCCAGTGGTGAGCTGAGAGATCTTTTGGCAACGCGGTGTGTTTCAGGCCCGAATCAAGCGCCCACTTGCGCGCCTGGCGGGCGTCGTTGAACAGCTTCATACGGGAAGCAATTTGCACAATGCCGCGACCACGTCCCGTAAACACCTTATGCACCATGGATTGAAACGCCTTGCGTTCCTGCCGAGGTAGTAAAGGCCTTGTGCGACGGGCAATTGTCAATAGCCCACCATCAACGCTCGGCGCTGGCGTGAAGGAATGCGCGGGTACGCGTTGTCCCAATTCAAAGTCGAACCAAGGCCACCATTGGGCGGTCATCATTGTCGCTCCCCCGATGCTTGCTCGGCGACTGGCTACTTCCCACTGAACAATGAGGACTGCGTGCGTCCACCTCGGAGCGTGGAGAATATGGCGAAGCATCGCTGTAATCTGGTGAAAAGGCAGGTTGCCTACAATCACAAATGGAGTTTCAGGTAGTCGGTAGTGGAGGAAGTCGCCGTGCACAATCTCCGCGCCCGGGTGCAGGTGTTGTTTCAAATGGTGGACCAGACTGCCATCGATTTCGACCGCAGTCAGCGGTCTGTCCAGCGTGCTCAGATGATTAGTAAGCGCCCCAGCCCCAGGCCCAATCTCGATGATGGGACCAGCGGTCGCTTTAACGCGGTCAATGACCGCCTTTTGAATAGTTTTATCGTTCAGAAAATTCTGGCCGTGCTCGTGACGGCCACGTGTATAAATTGGCAAGAGATAGCTCCGCGAATCCGTAGACGGAACCGGGCATGCGAAAAGACGCCGCCCGGCAGGACCGGTAGAACGGCGGAACTCATTAATTAACAGTGGGTACCGCCGTTATCGACGGTTGTTCTCCACTACTGCAATGCTTGCACAACACATGGCAGGCAGTTTAACACCCACGATGAGCACACGGACAATTGTCGGCGAGCGGCTGTATTTCGTCGGGTGGTGCCCACACGGGGAACGGCATAAAAATGGCGCGAACTTCCCAATGTGCAGGAAGTTCGCGCCGATACAGCTTTGGCGGAATTTATAGGGTCCGAATTAGTAGATGAAGACCTTGTCGCCGATTTGCAGGTCATTCCAGAAGGTCAGCGCTGCTTGCTCTGGCAAGCGGACACAGCCTGCGGAGTCATAGGCTGGGTTGCCCATGTGGAAAGCGTGGCCGTTGTTGGTGAAGTAGATCGCGTACGGCATCGGAGCGTTGTTGAACTCGTAAGAGATCTCGTCTTTGACCTTGCGGTTGACGTAGAAAGTACCGCGTGGGGTGTCTTCGCCAGGCTTGCCTGGAGCCATCGACGGCGCGACGTAGGAGATTTCACCGTTGTTTTGCAACCAGGTGCGGCGGCCGTCGATGTCGACGCAAACATCGGCATCAGCAGGACAGGGACCAACGTTGAACTCTTGGCGCTGGCGCTCTGCCTCAGCTTGGCGTGCTGCTTCTTCGGCGCGTGCCCTCTCGGCTGCTACCTCGGCCTCACGAGATTCGCGGATAGCTGCGAGACGCTGGACTTCTTCACGTTCTTTCTGAGCGCGCAGTCCCGGGAAGGTGACGTCAATGGCGCTATCGAGCACTGGCTTGATTTGACGGGCAGCGTTCGGGTCGAAATCGCTGACCTGGCTCAAAAAGGCGTTACGGGAATCCCACGCATTTTCGCGGGTCTGGTTTAAGACGTCATCAAAGGTGATATCGGTAGAACTCTGGGCGAAATCAGGCAGTTCAGGCACTGCGGGCTGAGCCTGGGCCGCTGGGGAGGCGCCGAGAAGCGCTACCCCAGTGGCGACAGACGCAGCCAAAGCTACGATCCCGCGGCGGACACCGGCAAAGCTGGAATTCAACATGGCAAGAAGTATAGACCTTGCTGCCAACTTTCGCATAGTTTATGAGGAGCGTGGCGTCAAAATTCTCGGGCCATTCGCCGTTGCGGCCACCGTGTGTTCCCAGTGCGCAGCCCAAGAGCCGTCCTCGGTGTAGACAGTCCACTCATCATCAGCATCAACGAAGTTGTCTTCGGTGCCCAAGGTAATCAGCGGCTCAATAGCGAGCGTGGAACCTTCTTGGATCAGCGGGCCCCGGTTGGCTTTACCTTCGTTGGGAAGGAAAGGATCTTCGTGCATCGTCCGGCCAATGCCGTGGCCGCCAAAGCCATCGACGATAAAGAGGTCAACATCCCACTTCTCTTCGGCCGCCGCGGTGGCAACCTCGATCGCGTGGGAGATATCGGTCAAGCGGTTGCCCGGCTGCATGGCTTGAATGCCTTGGTCAAGGATCCACGCGGTGGCATCGTTAAGCTTTTGTGCGTTTTCTGCGAGCTCCCCAATGCCGAAGGTCCAGGCGGAGTCCCCTACCCAACCGTCTAAGGTCGCGCCGCAGTCAATGGAGACCAAGTCGCCATCTTTGAGGATGTGCTGATCATTGGGAATGCCGTGGACAATCACGTCATTGACGGAGGTGCAGATACTTCCGGTAAAGCCGCCGTAGCCTAAAAAGGTGGGGACGGCTCCGGCGTCGCGGATGGTTTGTTCCGCTAGGGCGTCAAGCTCCATCGTCGACACCCCGGGTTTGGCAGCCGCACGCACCGCCTGCAGGGTGCGGCCGACAATCTCACCGGCGGCTTGCATGGCATCCAGCTCACCTGGCGTGCGCGCTGGAATTAGGTTCTTGCGGCTGCGTCGTCCCATTTACTTGCCGATGGCTTTCATCGCGGCGTCATTGATCTCGTCGACGGTGCCTTCGGCCTTGATGTCGATGATCTGATCGCCGTAGTGGTCGATCAGTGGCATGGTCTCGTCGCGGTAGACGGACATGCGGGTGCGGATGGTTTCCTCGTTGTCATCGGCGCGGCCACGAGCCAGCATGCGCTCGACGACGACGTCATCGGAGACCTGGAAGTTGAGCACGCCATCCAGGCTCTGGTTGTTCTTGGCCAACAGGTCGTTGAGGATCTCGGCCTGCTCCACCGTGCGAGGGAAGCCATCGAGCAGGAAGCCGTTGGCGGCATCGTCCTGCGACAGGCGATCTTCGACCATGCGCGCGGTGACGTCGGTAGGCACGAGCTTTCCGGCGTCCATGTAGCTTTTAGCTTCTACTCCCAGCGGGGTGCCTTCGCCAATGTTCGCGCGGAAGAGGTCTCCGGTGGAGATGTGGGGAACGTTCAGCTTTTCGCTGAGGATTGCTGCCTGAGTACCTTTGCCAGCACCGGGAGGGCCGAGGAGAACGAGTCGCATTACTTAAGAAGTCCTTCGTAGTTGGATTGGAGTAGTTGGGATTCGATTTGCTTGACCGTGGTCAGTGCCACGGACACAAGAATCAGAATAGCGGTACCGCCGAATGCCGACATGCCACCACCTTGACCTTGGCCACCGACGCCCATGTCGAGCAGGATATTTGGCATCACGGCAATCAGCGCGAGGTAGATAGCACCGACGAAGAGCAAGCGGTTCATGACGAATCCCAAATATTCTGCGGTCGGGCGGCCCGGGCGAATACCTGGGATAAAACCGCCGTAACGCTTCATATTATCTGCTTGTTCGGCCGGATCGTACTGAACGGAGACATAGAAGTAAGAAAAGAAGATCGTCAGTACGAAATACACCAGGATGTACTGCCACGACGATGGCGCTTGCAGCCAGGCGATGACGTTGCGCTGCCACCAGTTATCCGGCGGAGTCGCCTGCGCGGAGTTGACGATCTGAGTAATCAGCACTGGCATGTAAATCAGTGAGGATGCAAAAATCACTGGAATCACGCCGGCTTGGTTAACCTTCAGCGGCAGGTAGGTGGAAGAACCACCGTACTGACGACGGCCGACCATGCGCTTGGCGTACTGAACGGGGATGCGGCGCTGTCCCTGCTCGATAAAGGTAATGCCTGCAACGAGGATGACGACGCCCACGACAACCATGGCGAAGACTAGGCCGCCGTTGTTTTGCAGGATCTGAAGACCGTCGGTAGGCAGGCGCGTGGCAATACCCGCGAAGATCAACAGGGACATGCCGTTGCCGATGCCCTTTTCGGTAATCAGCTCGCCCATCCACATCACGAGGACAGCACCGGAGGTCATGACGAGAACCATGACAATAAGGGTAAAGATATTGCGATCCGGGTTCAGTACTTCTACGCCTTGGCCGAGAAGTTGCTGGCGGTCCGCAAGCGCGACGATGCCGGCTGATTGCAATAATGCTAATGCCAGCGTGAGATAACGCGTGTACTGCGTCATCTTGGATTGGCCGGACTGACCTTCCTTCTTCAGCTGTTCAAAGTGCGGAATCACAACCGTGAGAAGCTGAACAATAATCGAGGCCGTAATATACGGCATGATGCCGATTGCAAATATCGACAACTGCAGCAGCGCTCCGCCTGAGAACAGGTTGATGACCGAATACAGGTCGCCCGATTCTTGGGTGAGCTGACGAAGCTGCGCCGTAATGCTTGCGTAATCCACTCCCGGGGTCGGGATTTGGGCACCGATTCGGTAAGCAATGATCATTACGATGGTGAAAATGATCTTCTTCCGGAGATCGGCGTCCTTAAATGCCTGAATAATGGCGGACACAAATGCCTCCTGAGACTTCCCTACCGGGCCAAGGTTAGGCAGGAGGAAAGCACACTAAATAAAATTTCGCTATCAATTGCGTCTCGTAATGAGCGCTACTTACACAACAGTGAAACACTACCAGCCTTTAGTAGCTAGGTGGTATTTCGGGACCGGTTATGCCTTGGTCAACTTTACCTGCTTGCGCCCGCGAGTTCTCGTTGATGTGATCAAGGACTACCGCGGAGACTTTCGCTGGTTGCGCGCAACAAAACAAGAAAGGGCCTCACCCGAACGTGATGTTCAGATGAAGCCCTCAGTAAGTCTTAAATTAACCTACTACTTGGTTGCGGTGGTGGAACCACCAGCAGCCTCGATCTTTTCTACTGCAGACTTAGAGAACTTGTCTGCGGTGACGTTCAGCTTGACGCTGATTTCGCCTTCGCCCAGAACCTTGACCGGCTGCTTAGCGCGGACCAGGCCAGCGGAAACGAGGTCAGCTACTGCTACCTCGCCACCCTGTGGGAATGCGGTTGCCAAATCTTCAACGTTGACTACCTGGTAGGTAATCTTGTTTGGATTCTTAAAGCCCTTGAGCTTAGGCAGACGCATGTGAATAGGCATCTGGCCACCTTCGAAGGCAGCCGGAACCTGACGACGTGCGCGGGTACCCTTGGTACCGCGGCCGGCAGTCTTGCCCTTTGATGCCTCACCGCGGCCAACGCGGGTCTTCGACGTGTTTGCACCCTTTGATGGGCGCAGATCATGCAGCTTGATGATATCAGCCATGGTTTATCTACTCCCCTGCCACTTCTTCGACGGTGACCAGGTGACGTACCTTATTGGCCATACCACGGATGATCGGGGTGTCCTGCTGAATAACAGAATGACCGATGCGCTTGAGGCCCAAAGCCTCCATGTTTGCGCGGTGGTTTGGCTTGGTGCCTACCAGGCCCTTTACCTGTGTAATCTTCAGAGCCATTGGATTATGCCTCCTGTCCTGCGCGCAGGCGCAGCATACGGGCTGGGGTGACCTCTTCCAAGGACTTGCCACGACGTGCGGCAACCTCTTCAGGGCGGACCAGCTGCTTCAGGCCGTCCACGGTTGCGCGGACGACGTTGAGGGCATTATCGGAGCCGAGAGACTTCGACAGGATGTCCTGGATGCCAGCGCACTCAAGCACTGGACGTGCAGCGCCACCAGCAATAACACCGGTACCAGGTGCGGCAGGCTTCATCATAACGATGCCAGCTGCGTCGCGACCCTGGACTGGGTGGGTGATGGTGCCGCCGACCATAGGAACGCGGAAGAAGTTCTTGCGAGCTTCCTCTGCACCCTTTTGGATAGCAGCAGGTACTTCCTTAGCCTTGCCGTAGCCAACGCCAACCATGCCCTGGCCGTCGCCAACGATGACCAGTGCGGTGAACGACATGTTGCGTCCACCCTTGACGGTCTTGGAGACGCGGTTGATGGTGACAACGCGCTCGATGTACTTATCGCGCTCGTTGTCCTGCGGGTTACGACGATCGTCGCGACGGCCGCGGCCGCCACGGTTGTTGTTGTTTTCGGCGGAGCGTCCGCCGTCACGCTGTTCACGGTCCGACATTAGGCGTTCCTTCCGTTGATGTTTCCGTTGACCATTAGAACTTCAAACCACCTTCGCGAGCCGCGTCTGCAAGAGCTGCGACGCGACCGTGGTACTTGTAGCCTGCGCGGTCGAAGACGACCTTTTCGACTCCAGCTTCCTTGGCACGCGCAGCAATCAGTGCGCCAACCTTGGAGGCCTTAGCCTTCTTGTCGCCTTCCAGTGCGCGCACGTCAGCTTCCATCGAGGATGCAGCAGCCAAGGTGTGGCCTGCGATGTCATCGATAAGCTGAACGTGCATGTGGCGGGAGGAGCGGTGGACAACCAAGCGAGGAGCCGCTGGGGTGCCACGCAGGGTCTTACGGACGCGGAAGTGGCGACGAGCACGTGCTTCGCGACGTCGGGTGGAGATGTCCTTGCCGACTGGGGTGCGCTTTGCGGTTTCAGTGTTTGCCATTGCTTACTTACCCGTCTTTCCGACCTTGCGACGGACCTGCTCGCCTGCGTAACGGATGCCCTTGCCCTTGTAAGGATCGTCCTTACGAAGACGACGGATGTTCGCAGCGATCTGTCCGACGATTTGCTTGTCAATACCGGAGATGGACAACTTGGTGGTGCCATCGGTAGCGAAGGTAATTCCCTCAGGAGCCTCCATGAGGATCGGGTGAGAGTAACCCAGAGCGAACTCCAGGTCCTTACCCTTTTGCGCTACACGGTAGCCGACGCCAAAGATTTCCATCTTGATGGTGAAACCCTCGGTGACACCAACGACGGCGTTGTTGATGAGCGAGCGAGACAGGCCGTGCAGTGCACGGTTCTCACGGTGATCATCAGGACGGACAACGCGAATTTCGTTGTCCTCAACTTCCGCGGTGATTGGAGCTGGGATCTCAACGTGAAGGGTGCCCTTTGGGCCCTTAACCTCAACATTTTGACCGTTGATCTTGGTTTCTACGCCATTCGCCAAAGCGATGGGTGCCTTACCAATTCGTGACATTGTGCATACCTCCCTTTACCAGACGTAGGCGAGGACTTCTCCGCCTACACCCTTCTCGGTAGCCTGACGGTCGGTCAGAAGGCCGTAAGACGTGGAGATGATGGCCACGCCCAGGCCGCCTAGAACCTTTGGCAGGTTAGTGGACTTTGCGTACACACGCAGACCTGGCTTAGACACGCGGCGTAGACCCGAAAGGGAGCGCTCACGGTTGTTGTACTTAAGCTCGAGGGACAGCTGGTGTCCTTCGACGGAGTAGTCAGCGATGTAGCCTTCCTGCTTCAAGATCTCAGCAATGTTTGCCTTGAGCTTGGAGGTCGGCATAGACACGGTGTCGTGCTGCGCATGGTTTGCATTGCGCACGCGCGACAGCATGTCCGCGATTGGATCTGTCATGGTCATAGTTAAGTGACCGTTTGCCTTTCTTGTCGCGGTTCCCTAACCCACCTGCGTTTTCCGTGTGATTTCGGGCTACTTACGCTCCCACCGGTCAATACCGGAGGGCGCTCGCCACCCTTTGATGCATACACGGGCCGCTATTTTGGCGAGGGGCCTACAACAAAGTAGATGTATTAAAATCGTGCTCGGATTAGCCCATCACAGCCGCTTTCGTGCAGGTTAACCGCAACATTGCAGCTTAGCGCTAGTCCGACGTGCTACTTTACCGTTTTAGCTGGCTTTTTCCAAACCCCTGATGTTAATTTCACATATTTCCAATTTGCCCCGACGTACTACAGTGTGGGTATGAGTAAGTCCCCAGATGACAAGGCGGTTCAGACCGCGCACGAGTGGCTGGTGGAGGCCGCCGAGGCCTTAGACCTTCCGCCGGATCACGCCACTTCGCATATTCGCGCTTTGCTTGATCTCACCCGCGATGTCGCGCATAACCGCTCCCGCCCCGCGGCACCATTGACCGCATTTTTAGTCGGCCTAGCGTCAAACAGCCCGGAAGAGGTTGAGGGAAACATCGACAAGATAAGTGCGTTAGTCAATGCCGACTGCACACAAGATAAGGAGAGCTAATGGCAGGGCGTTTGAATCAGAATTATGCAGTCACGCGCATGCGTCGCACCAATGATGGCACGGGCTGGGAACAAGACACCCGCGCCGATACGGTCACTGCGGAAGAGCCGCTAGAGATTCGGGTGGGTGGGCAAACCATGACCACCACCATGCGCACCCCGGGCAATGATATTGAGCTCGCGCACGGCTTTTTGCATTCGGAAGGCCACATTCGCACCGTGGAGGATATCGCCGTGGCACGGTATTGCGCCGGCACGAACGCGCAGGGGGAAAATACCTACAACGTCCTCGACGTGCAGCTAGATAATAACGTGGTTTTGCAGCCAGAGGCAGTTCGCTTGACGATGATGAACTCCGCCTGCGGCGTCTGCGGCACCTCCTCGATAGAAGAGTTAACACAGAAACTTTACCACCCTATTCCCGAACGGGAATTAAATCCGGAGTTGGCGGCGACATTGCCGGATAAGCTGCGGGAATATCAAAAGCAATTTCGCAAGACTGGCGGGATTCACGCGGCGGGTGCCTTTGATTATGACGGCAACCCGATTGTGGTGCGCGAAGATATTGGCCGGCACAACGCGGCCGATAAGGTCATTGGGCATTTGATCATGGAGGGCATGCTGCCGGCCAATGACCTGATCTTGGTTATGAGTTCGCGCGCGTCTTTTGAGCTGGTGCAAAAAGCTGCGATGGCGGGCTTTGGCACGCTGATTGCGGTCTCGGCGGCGTCTTCACTGGCGGTTGATACTGCGCGCGATGTGGGCATGAACCTCGTGGGTTTTGCCCGTGGAGACCGCTTTAATTTATACGCTGGCCGCTTGCAGCAGCCTGCAGCGAAAGAAACGGCGAGTTAATCGCGGTATTCCTTCGGCCCCTTGTTCAGCCAGGCGTACACACCGCCCATGAGCAGTCCGCCGCCGATGAAGTTGCCAATCCAGACCACAACCCAGTTGATGGAAATGGAACCGACAGTCATCGCGGCAGGAATCGGATCGGAGGAAAACAGGGCGATGACCATCACGCAGAAATTGGCGATGACGTGCTCGGTCGACAGACCTACGAAGATCGCAATAATCGGCACGATGACAAAGAACTTCGAGACTACTTCTTTGGCTAAAATGCCGCCGATAATTGCCATGTTGACGACGAAGTTTGCGACCATGCCTTCCACGAGCATTCCGTCGATGGGCTTTTCCACCTTGCCGATGGAAATCGTCGACAGCAAGTGCGTCGGATCCATGTCCGCGAATTTGGCGGACATGCCCAAAGCGGCGCCGATGATGACTACGCCGATAAGATTGTAGATGGTGGTCAAAAAGACCATCCACACACCTTTCCCCCAGCTGTGTTGCTTAGTGGCTGCGCCATAGCAGAAAAACATCATCGAGCCGGTGGCTAGCTCCGCGCCTAAAATCACGATGGAAAATAATCCGAGGCCAAAAAGAGCCGCGAAGACAATGGAGCCTGTCCCCGGCGCTAGATTTTCGGTGACTTGGCCGGCGACGCCAGCAAATGCCGTGCCCAGCGCTAAGTAGGCGCCGGCTAAGATTCCGCGCACAGCAAAGCGCGGCTGGTCCTGGTCGAATAGGACGAGCTTTTTCGAAACACCGGCCTCAATGGACTCGTTTAAACTCACTATTAGTACCTTCCCAATGCATGCAAAATCCTTTAACCGGTAACACTTTAACGGTTAACTAATGGATGCGCCCAATGGGATGGCCGGTAAATAGTTAGCTGATAAGGTTCATCGCCCCCATGGAGGAAAGCTCGTGGGTATTGCACCGTCGCTTCCCGCCCGGTGAGGTGTGATGAATCCTCCCTCGGTAGCGCGCTACTCGCCCGCGTCTTCGTTTCTTGGGATCATCGTCGTTGACGCCGTTGTGATAACGGCACAACATCGTCAGATTCGACGGTGAGGTGTGGCCGCCATTTTTATGGGCGTCGATGTGGTGTACCTGGCACCTATCGGCCGGCACGTTGCAATCAGGCCAGGGGCAGACAAGGTTTTCTGCGGTGGCCACGATGCGCTGTTTCAACGAGGCAAACCGGGTCTCGTAGAGGTTGACGGGGCCAGCCGTTGGGTGAAACAGCCCGGCATACAGGTTCTCACCCAGTGCACCGGCAAGCGCAGCATTGATAAGTTCTGCTCCGGTCATGGTGGTGCCATCCGATAAGCCTACGATGACTTCGTCGCCGTTGCCGCACGATACTTTCGCGAAATCATCCAGGCCGATGGCAATCACGGTGCGGTATTCGGGGCGTAGTACTCCGCCGCTGCCGTCGACTCGTTTCCAGAACGCTTCCAGCAGTGCTGTGGAGCGGGGTTGGTCAGAGGTGTCGGTGGCGTCGAGGGTCTTTTCAAAATCGGTGATGCGCCGCTGGGTATCGGTCACCGTGAGGGTGCGCATGCCGTTGACCGCGCGGCCAATGCGAACCCCGGGTTCTTTTGGCGTCTCGCCGGCTTCCTCTTTGACGCGTTGTGCGCCATAGGCATCGACTTCTTCGAAGCTGCCTTGATGCGCGATGAGTTCTGCGCGGAGTTTCCACGCGGCACCGCGCTTTTTGAGTTTCTTAGCGTGTTTGTTGACCATCAACAAATGCTCCACGCTGAGCCCGCGCTGTTCGGCGAGGGCGACGGAGTCGCGCTGGAGGCGTGGGGAGTCGGCGGGGCCGAAAAGGACATCGGCAAGCGTGGCGTATTGCTTGGCCGTCGACAGCGCGATGCCGGAGCTGGCCACATCGTACGGCGAGCGCTCAGCGATAGCTCGCAGGAGACTCACCCCGTGGCTGTTTAAAAGCACGAATGCTTGGAATATGTCCATGCCTTCGACGTTAAACGGCACGGCACAACGGGCGCGAGGGAAGCATCGACAAGCTGTGGATAACTACGCTGACGCGTCAACGAATGCGGCGAGTTATCCACAAAAAGCAACAACACCCCGTGAACCTCGATTGAGGCTAACGGGGTGTTGAAAGGCTATTTACTTGAAGGGGAAGCCAAGCTCGCGAAGCAGCTTGCGGCCTTCCTCATCGTTGGTAGCGGTGGTAACAACGGTGATGTCCATACCACGTGGGCGGTCAATCTTGTCTACGTCGATTTCGTAGAACATGGTCTGCTCGGCCAGACCGAAGGTGTAGTTACCATTGCCGTCGAACTGCTGGTCCGACAGGCCGCGGAAGTCACGAATACGTGGCAGCGCGATGGTCAGCAGGCGGTCCAAGAACTCCCACATGCGGTCGCCGCGAAGGGTGACGCGGGCACCGATTGGCATGCCTTCGCGCAACTTGAAGTTCGCGATGGACTTACGTGCACGGCGCAGCTGTGGCTTCTGACCGGTAATTGCGGTCAGATCTTCCAAAGCACCGTTAATGACCTTGGCATCACGAGCAGCATCGCCGACGCCCATGTTGACAACAACCTTAACGACGCCAGGGATCTGCATGACGTTGTCGTAGGAGAACTCCTTGTTCAGAGCATCCTTGATTTCCTCGCGGTAGCGAGTCTTTAGACGAGGGGTGTAATTCTCGCTCATGTTTAGATGTCCTTCCCGTTGCTACGCGCGATACGGACCTTCTTGCCGTTTTCATCAAAACGGTAGCCGACGCGGGTCGGGTTGCCCTCGGAGTCCACAATTGCAACGTTAGAAACGTGAATTGGTGCTTCCTGGGTAACAATGCCGCCGGATTCTGCGCCACGCTCTGGAGCAGAATTTGCAACGTGCTTCTTGATGCGGTTAACGCCCTCTACCAGGACGCGCTCACGCTTTGGGTATGCCTCGATGACCTTGCCCTTCGCGCCCTTATCTGGGCCCGAAATGACAATCACCATATCTCCCTTATGAATCTTCATAAGATTAGATCACCTCCGGTGCAAGTGAAACGATCTTCATGAACTTCTTGTCACGAAGCTCACGAGCAACAGGGCCGAAGATGCGGGTACCGCGTGGCTCGCTGTCGTTCTTCAAAATGACAGCTGCGTTTTCGTCGAAGCTGATGTAGGAACCATCTGGGCGACGGGTTTCCTTCTTGGCGCGCACGATAACAGCGCGAACAATTTCGCCCTGCTTAACGTTGCCGCCCGGGGTTGCTTCCTTGACAGTTGCGACAATGGTGTCGCCAATGCCAGCAAAACGTCGTACGGATCCACCGAGGACGCGGATGCACAGAATTTCACGTGCACCTGAGTTATCGGCGACTCGTAGACGCGATTCTTTCTGAATCACTATGGGTCTCCTGACCTGGATTAATGTGTGCCAAAATTTCCGACCTTGACACACGCGGTCTTTTGCTTTCCATGCATTCGCGGGGGCAAAGGCCAAAGCCTTACCCGAGTGAAGTTCGCGTGGTTCGGAAACGCACCACACCGCGCTTTCACCGCGCAATGCAACCTAAGCATTAAACCACACCCGCTACCGCTGCTCCAAATCGCTGAAGTTGCAGGTCAAAACCTCCGGCGACGGCTGTCGCCCGCCAAATCAGGACCCGGCTGGAGCAAACGCCGCGAAGGGATCGGTGACCACTAATTCCCGGTGCACAAAGCGGAATTGTTTCGCAGGCCTGCCCCCTGCCCGACCAGGCCGGGAGAAGCTACCGGTTAATTCCAATTGTCCGCGGCGCTTGAGCACCCGCTGCAAGTTGCTCACCGCTACCGGATACCCCAGCACGGCTTCATAGGCGCGTGCCAAATCAGCCAACGTAAATTCGGCAGGACTTAATGCAAAAGCAATATTGGTATACGACAGTTTCGCTCGCAGCCGCGCCACAGCCTCACGCACAATATCGCCGTGATCAAAGGCCCAGTCTTGTTCAAGGTCGACAAAGGATGCATCGACAAGCTCATCCCATGCAACCAAGCCAACGTGTGTTGTTGCCACGGTGCGGTCATAAGGATCCCGGTCCAAGGAAGAACGGGTGCTCAACTGCTCCATGAAGTTAACCTGCACGCCCACGTGCCGGCGAATGGTCTGCTCAATGGTTTCATCAACTTCCAACGGCCCCGATGGCAATGCCCACTGGCCGGCGAAAGGTTCGCGCTCGCGGCGATGCGCCATGACCTGCAGGCCGCGCCCGGGAGTAGCGCGCAAGACCGCGGCGATGGCCTCATGCCGGTATTTTGCCGCGCCGAGCTCATCGCGCAAGGGACCTCGGGGTTGCGGATTATTCATAAGCCCTCATGATAGCCCTATCATAAGAAGATAACTTCTCATTCGATAAAAGGTGGGCATTCGGTATGACTTCAGGGCGCAATTATCCGCGGCGTTCTTATCAACGCCCGGCTTCCAGGCCGCCGGAATATCACCGTCCCCCACCACGCGAGAAGCGCGGTCGGGGCACGTTAGGCCCGCGCAAGACTTTGCGCCAAAAGCTTGTCGATGCCATCTTCGCCATCCCTCCCCGCATGCGCCTTTATATCGCGATTGCGCTGTTGGTTGTGCTGATTGTCTCGATTACGGCCGTGATAGTTTCCTCGACGGACAATAAGATCGCGGAAGAACCCGTGGCGACGTCGGCTTCTCCGGCACCCTTGGATGTCACCGTGGAGCCTTCGCGGCCGGTGGAGATGTATATCCCGGGGATCGATTTGCACGCCGAATTTGAAAGCAATGATTGCGCGACCAGCGATGGAGCCATTGACCCAGACACAATGTCGGAGGCCTGTGTCTACACTGCCGATGACCGGCCATATTCGCTGCCGGGTACCGATGCCTCGGACATCGTGGTCATCGCAGGCCATACCGGCGCCGGAGTGCCGGCTGTCTTCAATGATCTTTATGACGGCAGCGCGGAGGAGCACCAAGTAAGCATCGGCGATGAGATGTTTATCCGCACCCAGGAATCGGGTGATTTGTGGCTGGTTTATGAAGCCACCGATATGCATGAGCCGGAAAAGTCAGGACTTTCCCAGTCAGAAGAAATCTGGGGCACCTCTGCTACCCCAGGCAGGCTGTTGACCATTAGTTGCATCCAGCCGCCCAACCTTTTGAAAGCTGCAGTAAAAAATGCCGTGGTGGGTTGGCAGTATGACCGAGTCGTTGATGCGATTTAGCAACTTGTTACCAATGTTACGAATGTTAAAGAAGTTTCAATAGTTTCTGGCGTGTCGCTGTGTGACTCCCGTGAATGATGTTGTTAATGTCTCTGGTAGTGCGTGTGGGGCCTATGTGGATCTCGTTCCGCGCATTTTCACACAATTCAAATAGGAGAAACAGTATGAAGCGTCTTGGCACTTCCCTAGCCGCGGCCGCGCTAACTGGCGCAATCGCATTCGCTGGTATTCCAGCAAGTGCATCTGAAGGTGCGGTCCCGCAAGAAACCACCACCCTCGGGGACCGTGGCGTTAACGAAAACAACAACGACGGCGACAATGGTGAGAATGAAGGTGACCGCGAACGTGAACGTGAGCGTGAGCGCGTCAAAGAAGGCGAAACCCCTTATGACGGCGGTTCCAACTCCCGCGTAGAGTGCGCCGACGACGCCAATGCCGAGCTCAACATCAAGTGGGATGGCGAGTTTCCAGAATCCTTCGAGTCTGAAGGCGCTACCTGGTTCAAGCACGAAGATGGCCAGTACTACGTCACCGATTCAGCAAACCTCGAAGGTGAACTGACCGAGCAGGACAAGTTCGAATCTGACCAGGCTGCAGCCAAGAAGTTCGGCTACACCTGTGATTACGAAGGCTCCGACGGCGACCGTGAGGGCGAAGGCGGCGGCGAGGGTGACCGCGAGCGCGAACGTGAGCGCGAGCGCACCCCTGGCAATGAAAACGACCGCGAGGACTGCGAAACCCCTAATAACGGTGGCGGCACCAACGAAGGAAACGGCGAAAACTGCGAGACCACCACTTTAGGTGACCGCGGCATTAACGCTGAGACCGGCGACAACACTGTAGCGCGTGTGCTTGCTGCTCTGGCTGCAATCTCCGTGCTGGGCGCTGCAGCATTTGCTGCACGTCGCTTCTTGACTGCTTAAACTAAGTCTTCAAGCTTTCAAGCTATTTCGCTAGCTAACTTCGAAGCTCCCTTTCCATCACCTATTCGGTGGGAAGGGGGCTTAGTTGTTTGATGCGTGAGGGTGCATCGACAAGCAAAAAGCGACCTACGTGATTGCTCACATAGGTCGCTTTCTCATCCGCGGTTAAAGCGTTGAGAGGGTATAAGTCTTACTTAGCCTTCTCGACGATTTCAACCAAGCGGTGGTGCTTGTCCTTCGACAGAGGACGGCATTCCTGAATCAGAACGCGGTCGCCGATGCCTGCGGTTTCGTCTTCGTCGTGGACCTTAACACGTGGGTTGTTACGCATGATCTTGCCGTACAGTGCGTGCTGCTTACGGTTTTCCAACTCGACAACAATGGTCTTGTTCATCTTGTCGGAAACAACAACGCCGGTACGGTTCTTGCGGTTGCCCTTTTCCTTTTGGGTATCGTTCACAATTGCCTCACTCATAATTATGCCTCAGCTCCCGGAACGACCGACAAACCAAGCTCGCGCTCACGCAGAACGGTGTAGATACGAGCGATTTCGCGCTTGACGGCGCCAATGCGCTGGTTGTTGGTCAACTGACCGGTAGCTTTTTGGAAACGAAGGTTGAACAGTTCTTCCTTCGCATCCGCAAGACGCTTGTCCAGTTCAGCATTGTCGAGCTCGCGGAACTCGTGGGCAGGGGTACCTAGTGCCATTAGAACTGGTCCTCCTTCTTGATGATACGGACCTTGCAAGGCAGCTTCTGGCCTGCACGACGCAGAGCCTCTACTGCAGTAGCCTCATCCGGGTAGGTCATCTCGAAGAGAATGCGACCTGGCTTAACGTTAGCCACCCACTTCTCAACTGGACCCTTACCGGAACCCATACGAACACCAAGTGGCTTCTGGGTCAATGGACGGTCTGGGTAGACGGTGATCCATACCTTGCCACCACGCTTGACGTGGCGGTTGATGGCAATACGTGCTGCCTCAATCTGACGGTTGGTGACGTAAGCAGGCTCCAGAGCCTGGATTGCGTAGTCACCGAAAGTGATGCGGTTACCACCCTTGGACAGACCGCTACGGGTTGGGCGGTGCTGGCGGCGGTACTTTACGCGCTTAGGGATAAGCATGAATTAGCCCTCCTGCTTCTGTGCACGCTGGCGGCGCTGGCCACCACGGCGTGGACGGCCGCCACGGTCACCGCGGTTGCGGCCCTGTGACGGAGCGTTCAGTTCGGACTCGCGCACGCCACCGACAACGTCGCCCTTGTAGATCCACACCTTGACGCCAATGCGGCCGAAAGTGGTGTGTGCTTCTGCAAAGCCGTAGTCGATCTCCGCGCGAAGGGTGTGCAGTGGAACGCGACCTTCGTGGTAGCGCTCGGTGCGGGACATTTCAGCGCCGCCCAGACGACCAGAAGTCAAGACCTTGATGCCCTTGACCTGTGGCTGACGCATAGCGCCCTGAATAGCCTTGCGCATCGCGCGACGGAAAGCCACGCGGTTGACAAGCTGTTCTGCGATGGACTGCGCAACCAGGGTTGCGTTGGCGTCGACCTGCTTGACCTCAAGGATGTTGAGGGCAACCATCTTGCCGGTGAGCTTTTCCAGCTCGCGGCGAATACGGTCAGCCTCAGCGCCACGACGGCCAATCACGATGCCCGGACGAGCAGTGTGAATGTCGACGCGAACGCGATCGCGGGTGCGCTCGATGACGACGTCGGCGATGCCGGCGCGCTCGAGACCCTTGGAGAGGTACTCGCGGATCTTGATGTCTTCGGCTACGTAGTTTGCGTAGTCCTTGTCGGCAAACCAGTGGGTCTTCCAGTCGGAAGTGATGCCCAAACGTAGGCCGTGAGGATGGATTTTCTGGCCCATTACTTGGCCCCTTCCTTCTGGCTCTCGACCACCACGGTGATGTGGCTGGTGCGCTTACGGATCATGAATGCACGGCCCTGGGCGCGTGGCTGGAAGCGACGCATGGTTGGACCCTCGTTGGCGTAAGCCTCGGAGATGACCAGGGTGCGTGGGTCCAGACCGAAGTTGTTCTCAGCGTTAGCTGCAGCAGAAGCTACAACCTTTGCCACTGGCTTAGCAGCACCCTGTGGGGCGTACTTCAAGATAGCAAGAGCTTCGGATACGGACTTGCCGCGAACCAAATCGATTACGCGACGTGCCTTCATTGGGGTTACGCGAACGAAACGGGCCGTTGCGGATGCGGAGGTGATGGTGTCACTCATCGCTTATCGACGTCCCTTCTTATCTTCCTTGACGTGACCCTTGAAGGTCTTGGTTGGTGCGAACTCGCCGAGCTTGTGGCCGACCATGGAGTCATCAATGAAAACTGGGACATGCTTACGACCGTCGTGGACGGCGAAGGTGTGACCAATGAAATCAGGGAGAATGGTCGAGCGGCGAGACCAGGTCTTGATGACCTGCTTGGTGTTTGCCTCGTTCTGAGCATCCACCTTGTTGAGGAGGTGCTCATCTACGAATGGGCCTTTCTTAAGGCTGCGTGGCATTGTTTACCTCCTCTTAGCGCTTCTTGTTCGGACGACGACGTCGTACGATCATGTTGTTGGAGTAACGGTTCGGGTTGCGGGTGCGACCCTCCTTGTGACCCCAAGGGGATACTGGGTGACGGCCACCAGAAGTCTTACCTTCACCACCACCGTGTGGGTGGTCGATTGGGTTCATGACAACACCACGAACGGATGGGCGAACGCCCTTCCAGCGCATACGGCCAGCCTTGCCCCAGCTGATGTTCATCTGGTCAGCGTTGCCGACCTCACCAACGGTTGCGCGGCAGCGGATGTCAACGCGGCGGATTTCGGAAGATGGCATACGCAAGATGGCGTACTTGCCTTCCTTACCCAGCAGCTGGATGGAAGAACCAGCGGAGCGTGCAAGCTTTGCACCAGCGCCTGGCTTCAGTTCCACAGCGTGGATGATGGTACCGGTTGGGATGTTGCGCAGTGGCAGGTTGTTACCAACCTTGATGTCGGCATTAGCGCCGGCCTCAACAACAGCACCCTGCTTCAGGTTCTTCGGAGCGATGATATAGCGCTTCTCGCCATCGAAGTAGTGCAGCAAAGCAATGTTTGCGGTGCGGTTCGGGTCGTACTCGATGTGAGCGACCTTTGCCGGAACGCCGTCCTTGTCGTGACGACGGAAGTCGATCAGACGGTAACGACGCTTGTGGCCACCGCCGATGTGGCGGGTGGTGATGCGGCCGTAGTTGTTACGGCCACCAGTCTTAGAAATTGGGCGCAGCAGAGACTTTTCCGGGGTCGAACGAGTGATCTCTTCGAACATGGAAACGGAGCTCTGGCGGCGACCCGGAGTTGTCGGCTTGTACTTACGAATAGCCATAATTATTCCTTACCTCTCGACTTTCCTCTTAGGCGCTTGCGCCGAAGATGTCGATGGAGTCGCTGCCTTCACGGAGAGTCACGTAGGCGCGCTTGGTGGACTTACGTACGCCGAAACCGGTGCGGGTGCGCTTGCGCTTGCCCTCGCGGTTAACGGTGTTAACGGAGTCGACCTTCACGCCGAAGATCTTCTCTACGGCATCTTTAATCTGGGACTTGTTGGAATCCGTGGCGACGTAGAACGTGTAGACGTTCTGCTCCATCAGACCGTAGGACTTTTCAGACACTACTGGTGCGAGGATGATGTCGCGTGGGTTAACAGTCTTAGGCATTGTTGGCCTCCTTAGCCTCATCCTTGCCGCCTGCGCGGTTGATGAAGGAGTGCAGAGCCTCAACGGAGAACACAACGTCATCAGCGTTGAGAACGTCGTAGGTGTTCAGCTGACCAGCGTCCAGGATGTGAACGTTAGGCAGGTTGTTGGCGCTGCGGCGAGCATTCAGGTCTTCACGGCCAACGACGAGCAAGATGGTCTTGCGGTCAGTCAGACGCTCGATGAATGCCTTGGCAGACTTGGTAGATGGGGTCTGGCCAGCTACCAATTCTTCGATTACGTGAATGCGCTCGTTGCGAGCACGGTCAGACAGAGCACCGAAGAGAGCAGCCTTGATCATCTTCTTAGGGGTGCGCTGTGCGTAGTCGCGTGGCTTCGGGCCGTGTACAGTGCCGCCACCAGTGTAATGAGGTGCGCGGATGGAGCCCTGGCGTGCGCGACCAGTACCCTTCTGACGGAAAGGCTTACGGCCACCGCCGCGAACCTCGCCACGGGTCTTGGTCGAGTGGGTGCCCTGACGAGCAGCAGCAAGCTGAGCGTTGACAACCTGGTGCATCAAAGCGATGGACACCTCGGCGTCAAAGATCTCGGCCGGCAACTCGACAGAGCCATTGGTTTTACCTTCAGCAGTCTGAACGTCTAGCTTAAGGTTGCTCATGCGTGTGCACCGCCCTTCACTGCGGTCTTGACGGTGACGAGGCCACCGCGAACACCAGGGATTGCACCCTTGATGAGCAGCAGGTTGGACTCGGCATCGATCTTCTGAATCTTAAGGTTCTGCGTGGTTACGCGATCGGAACCCATGCGGCCAGCCATGCGCTTGCCCTTGAAGACGCGGCCTGGGGTAGCAGCGCCGCCAATACCACCGACGCGGCGGTGAGCAGCCTGGTTACCGTGAGCAGCGCCCTGACCAGCAAATCCGTGGCGCTTCATAGCACCAGCGTAGCCGTGACCCTTGGAGGTACCGGTAACGTCAACAAAGGTGATGCCTTCGAAGACCTCAACGGTAACGTCCTGGCCGACCTCGTAAGCAGTGACATCATCCATGCGGATTTCTGCTACGTGGCGACGTGGGGTTACACCAGCCTTTTTGAAGTGGCCGGATGCTGGCTTGTTTGCCTTGCGTGGGTCGATCTCGCCATAGGCGATCTGGATAGCGTTGTAGCCATCGTTTTCTACGGTGCGAATCTGGGTCACAACGCATGGCCCAGCCTCGACGACGGTTACCGGTACTACGCGGTTCTCCTCGTCGAAGACCTGAGTCATGCCGAGCTTCTTGCCCAGAATGCCCTTGATCTCGTTAGTCATTATTATTTCTCCACCAAAGTTTTATTCGTCGATCACTGGATATTGACGTCGACACTTGCCGGAAGGTCGATGCGCATAAGAGCGTCAACGGTCTTCGGGGTTGGGTCGAGAATGTCAATGAGGCGCTTGTGGGTGCGCATCTCGAAGTGCTCGCGAGAGTCCTTGTACTTGTGTGGAGAACGAATAACGGCGTATACGTTCTTCTCGGTCGGTAGTGGCACCGGGCCGACAACACGAGCACCCGTGCGGGTTACCGTCTCAACGATCTTCTTTGCAGAAGCGTCGATTGCCTCGTGATCGTAGGCCTTCAGCCGAATGCGGATTTTTTGTCCCGCCACGCTTATCCTCTTCCTCGCTTCCCCACTTTCACATTCCCGGCGTATCCGGGGCGCGAAGCGGTGGGAAATTGCTTCTCGATGTTCTCTATAACGTTGTCCGGGCAAAGAGCCTGGTGCCAACGCCAGTTTGATTCTGACTTACACAACAGCGACTGCAACCTGGCAAACGCGCAGGCACAGTACTGGTTCATAGTGAGCCAAAATCCGGAAGGGGATGGTGTAGTCACGCATTATGCGTGGCACGCAAAAATCCCTTACGTATACTGCCGCTGTTCATTTGCCATGCTCCTTCTCCGGTCTGGCGTCTCGGGTTGTCTCTGCTTCAGCGCGGACATCGCCCGATATAACCAGCCTTCCCGTCGTTGCACTTCCGTACTGACATCGAAGGTGTCATGTTCACCTCACCAGCGCCGTTTAGTACACGGTCGAAACCGTGCGCCTTACGACGTGTTAAGGCAACCTATGTATTTAAGCATGCTACGGCACATTTTCCAAACCATTTTTTAAAACGTTAGGAATTTCACTTCTTACCACAGCCAGCACCGATCTAACGGCACTCGCACCAAACGCTATTTATGTTCGTGGGAAAACTTCCGGTAACGATTGTGTCTATTTTCGTTAAAGATTTCCCCGGTCCGGCTCCCAGGCAGGCATTATTACGTAGGCTTTATTGTGTTCCCCTTTGTTTCAAGGGCGCGAACGCTGAAATTTCCTAAGTATCCAATGAAAGCGAGTGAAATACCATGGCTGACAACAACACTAACGACACCCCAACCCCAAAGACTGTTGCGGAAGCAACCACCGGCGCAACCACTGATGCGGTTGAAAGCCCACGCAAGGTCAATGAGAACTTGGAAACCGAGTACGGTACCACCACCATCGATAATGCTGTTGTCTCCAAGATCGCCGGCATCGCTGCGCGTGAGGTATCCGGCGTTGCTGCCCTCGGTGGCGGCGGCGCCCGCTTGGTAGGCACCATCCGTGAGTCCTTCGGCGGCAATGAAGACGTCCGCCAGGGTGTCTCCGTCACGGTAGAAGAAGGAGTGTCCTCCATTGAGGTCGCCATCATCGCGGAATACGGTGTTGCCATACACGAACTGGCTGAGGCTATCCGCCGCAACATCATCAACGCCATCGAGCGCATGACGGGCTTGGATGTCGAGCGCGTGGACGTGGTTGTCCACGACGTCAAGCTGCCTAATGAAAAGGTTGAAGACTCCCAGGACGAGTCCGATAACAACAATGCGGCTGTCGCAGCACAGCAAAACCCAGCCATCAACCACTTCTAATCTCTCCTGGCGTAAGTAGAAGTAGAACGGAAGTCTTGGTTATGACATCTGCCGGCACCTCTTTGCCGCAAGGGCACCAGTTCCAACTCGACTTGGACACCGCGCAACGCATTAAAGATGCGGTGGTGAGCCTTGATGGCGTCGCTGAGTTATCAGCCGGGTCTTTCGGCGAGGTCTCGTTGCTGTTCGCAGGGGCGCGGGTAGGCGGCATTCGCAAACCTTCCCCCCGCGAAGACACAGTTATTGAAATTCACGTCGTCGTTGATGTCTCCGCAGAAAAGGTATTGCAGGAACTTGGAGCAGAGATCCGGCAAGCGGCTATGGCTGCTTGCTCGGAGCTGACCCGCGTTGATGTCATCTTTGCCGACGCCATCTCTGGCACAAATACGTAAAGAGCCATTTCTCAAACAACATAGCGAAGGAGTTCTTATGAAGAACTACACCTATATTGGCGTCGCACTGGGCATTATTTTAGCGATTGCCATCATCACCAACGCCTGGTCACTGTTCTTCTTGGCAGTAATCTTAGGCGCCGTGGGCGGAGTTATCGGTGCACACTTTGATGGCCGTATTAACTTGGGTGAAATTTGGAATAACGTCGTAGGTAAAGGCCGCGGCTAATGACAACTACACCACACGCACCAGAGAAGGTCGCTGGTGGTGTCCACGTTGCTAACGCCCCGGGCACCACAGAGATCAGCGTCCGTACGTTAGAGCGCATTGTCGCCCAAGCCATTCAAGCTGTTCCGGGAACGGTAGGTATTGATTCCAAGCTGGCGGGCATTGGCGGACGTGGGTATCCACGCAGCATTGTCCAGGCCGATCCGGATACCCAGATGACAGCGGTTGATTCCACCATCGCCGTGGCATGGCCGTCCCCGGTCACGCAGGTAGCAGCGCAAACACGCGCAGCTATTGTCTCAGCGCTGGCACAATTTACCGGTTATTCCACCACCCGCGTCAACGTCACCGTGGGGCATTTGGAACCTAGTACGCGGGTGAGCAATTCGGCAGCCGCCGCCGCGGTTGATTTTCACGCGGCAATTCCGGTGATCAATCCGTCGAAGATTTCTCATCCAACCACCAAGTCCTCGTCCACGAATGTGCGGCGTTTTGATCCGTCGCAGTGGGAAGACAGGACTCAGGTGAGGTCGGTGGCACCACAGCAGTCGCTTATCGATGCCACGTCGGTGTCTACCCCTGACCCCGTCGAGGTGCGTTCTGTGGAGACCCCGGAAGAAGTAGAGATCCGCCCGAGTGGTGAGGTCAACAGTTATGTGGAGGAGGTTTACGTGCCAGAATTTACTCCCCGCGAGCTGCATTTGAAACCGGTGGAGGTTCCTGAGGAACAGCCGCTGCGTGAGATCCACGTAGAATCCGCCAACCCGGAGCCGTCGCGCGTTAACGCGCCACAGCCCGTACAGCTGCGGCATATTGAGGTTCACCCGGTGGAGGTCTTCAGTCCCGAGATTAAGCCGTGGAGCGCACTCGCTGAGACAAACGGTGAGGCAAACGATGAGAAAGGAGCTCGGTCATGAGTAAGGATCCATCGTTTGAGACCGTCGAGTTTGAGGCAGCGGACAACTCCACGGAGGAATTTCCGAAGACGGAAGAAACCGATACGACTTTAGAAGTTGCGGAACCACAGCATAAGACCACGGCGTCGACATCTGCAGATGGTTATGTCACCTCCGCGCACACCACGGTGGATAATCCCGCGCCGAAGTTTCGTAGCAAGCAACCGCGGCTGGCACCACCAGTTAAGTGGCTCGCCATCTTGCTGGGGCTGGCGCTCATCGCCTTGGCGTGTGTGGCTTGGCGCGATGTGTGGATTAGTTATACGAATTCCCCGCAAACCTTGTGGAGTGCGCCGGTGTTTCGGCTTATCGGCACCCCACCGCTTCCCATGTGGATGGTGTGGGCTGGTGTGGCATCCATGGTCGTGGGGCTAATCTTCTTTATCATCGCGGTTCGCCCAGGGCGGATGACGCACGTGCCCGTCAGCCCGTCTACCGAAGATGGTGCTACCACCATGTGGATTCGCAACGTTGATATTGCACGTTTGGTCAGTGGTACCACCCGGCGTATCCCGGGCGTGAGCACGGCGCAGACTCGAACCACGGGCAATACCAAAAAGGGTCTCAAGGTTGAGATCACTATCGCTGGAGACGTCGATGATCCGATGTTGGCGCAGCGCGTGAGCGATAGCGCCAAGGACGCCTTGAAGGAATTGGGCACGAAGGTCGACGTCAGCGTCGAAGTCGAAAAGAAGCAGGAGTTGGGAAACAATGTCTAAGGCATTACGCGGTCTAGACCGCACAATCTTTATCCTCTTAGCTCTTGTTCTCATCGTGCTCGGCGTGTGGCCAGTGCTGATGTACTTCAACGTGGAGTTTGCCAATTACCTCGCCACCTGGGTCCAACATGATGTGTGGGCCGGTATTCCGGAGCAAAGCTGGTACCTCTACGTGTTGATTGCCGTGGGCGTCATCGCGCTATTTTTAGGCATCTGGTTGACCATTGCCAATGTACGCACCCAACGGTTTAATGCCGTGGAGTCGGCCGTGAGTGATGATCAGGGCTCGGTGACCACACTGTTTAACAGCGCTGGGCAAGGTATTGCGGATGCTTTGGAAAAACAACCTGGCATCCAAAGCGCAAAGAGCAGGGTTACGGTCATCGAAAAGCAGCGCACTTTGACCTTTACCGTGCTGGCGCGCGCTACCACTGAGCTTGCTCAGGTTCGCCGCATGGTCGAAGAGACCGAGCAGGATTTCCGCGCCGCGTTTCCAGATGCGGATGTGCAAACGGTGTATAACCTGCACTTCGACAAGGTGGGCAAGTCGAGCTAACTGGTGGCCGCGAGCAGGACTTTGGCAGGAGTGCCAAGGTCCATGTGCTCCCCGCCGGCGAGTTCAATAACTAGCGGTGCATGCTGGATGACTCGGGTCCACTGGTAGGTCTGCACATCTAAGCTGCGCCGCTGAGCGGAAGCCACCTCAAGCCGGCGAGATAAAGCAATAGTTCGGCCGTCGTCAGTAACAATGACATAGACGATATCCCCGATATCAGCGCGAGAAAGCCCCTGGAGGCTCTCGCGCTTTTCTTGTGTGTCTAGCCGCGTAATCCGCTCGGTTACTCCGAGACGGTGGTCAATCCCGGAGGTATCGGTAATGACTACGGGAAATCCTGGGCCCGTGGTGCGAAAGGTGTCATATTCCCACACGACGGTCGGGTGGCCGGGGCCGTTACGGACGATGACGTGGGCATCGATAAGCGAAATGCGCATGGTCTTATCCAACAAGCTGAGCATGAAGCCCTCCCCTGCCGTGATGTCACCTGGGGACAGCTCTGGCGGGTACTGCGTGGCAATGTCGGTGAGATAGTCCATGAGCTCTTCATCGCTGCTGCCCCAGCCGATGCCCTGGGTGGCTGCCATCGCCATCAGGGTAGGCAGGGAAAGATCCGGCTGTCCAGCCCACGTCCTTCGCAGGGCGTGGAGAACATCATCAATGCGCGTGGGATCTTTCATGCCCCCAACCTTAAACCGCCGCTGCGGGAAGTAAAAAGCACACATTGTTAATTTTGCTACACCCATTTTGCGAATTACCCCCATCACACGGTGACAGCGACTATGTTCAATAGCACTGCTTATCTCGTGAAAGGAATTTTGCAGCTATGAGTGAACAGGTACGCGACGATATCCGTCTCCTGGGGCGCATCCTTGGGCAAGTCATCGCCGAGCAAGAAGGCGAAGACGTCTACGAGTTGGTGGAAAGCACCCGCCGATTGGCTTTTGGTGTGGCCCGCGGGGAGGAAGACGCGGAGGCTTTGCTGTCTGCTTTTCGCGCGGTCGATGAAAATAAAATCAACCTGGTTGCGCGCTCCTTTAGCCACTTTGCGTTGATGGCGAATATCGCGGAAGACTTGGACGATGAATCGGCGCTGGCTGCCCGCGAGGATGAAGGTGCCCCGGCACCGGATGCTTCCTTGGAGGCTGTGCTGGCGAAGTTGCAGGCGGCCGGCGATATCAGCACGAGTGATATCACCCGGGTATTGGATACAGCGCAGGTGTCTCCGGTGTTTACTGCGCACCCAACGGAGACGCGTCGGCGTACCGTGTTTGACGTGCAGGCGCGCATTATTGCGTTGCTGCGTGAGCGCCACGGGATTCTTGCGCAACCGGAAACTACGCGGCGAAAAGCCCGGCTGGCGGAGATTGAGCGCGAAGCGCATTTGCGGATGACCATTTTGTGGCAGACCGCGTTGATTCGGATTGCCCGGCCGCAGATTGAAGATGAAGCCAATGTCGGCCTGCGCTATTTCAAGCGGAGTCTATTGGAGCAGGTACCGGCGATCAATCGCGATACCATCGCTGGTCTGCGCGAGGCTTTTGGCTCGGCGGTGCCGAACCGGCAGGTCGTGCGCACAGGTTCCTGGATTGGCGGCGACCACGATGGCAACCCGTATGTCACCGGTGAAACCCTGCGATATGCAACGCGTCAGGCCGCCGATACGGTGTTGGAATACTACGTGGACGAGCTGGCGCTGCTGGAAAAGGAGCTGAGCCTATCCGACCGCTATTCGGAAAGTTCTGCCGAACTGCAGGAGCTGGCCGCTCGTGGCAACAATGATGTGCCTAGTCGCGTGGATGAGCCTTATCGCCGCGCCATCCATGGTGTACACGGACGCATGGTGGCCACCCGGGCCGCCATCGCGAATACGCAGAGCGATACGGAGCAAGGAGAGTTTGCACCGTATGCCTCTCCGTCGGAGTTTGCGGCGGACCTCAGCGTGATCGACCGGTCATTGCGGCAGTTTAATGACGCCATCATCGCCGAAGACCGTTTGCTGCGAATTCGCTCTGCCGTTGACACTTTCGGGTTTCACCTCAATGCGTTGGACTTACGGCAGAACTCGGAGTCTTTTGAATTCGTCTTAGACGAGCTCTTCGCGGCAGCTGGCGTGACTGCAGCCGGCGCCGGGTACAAGGACTTGGATGAAAATGCCAAGCGTGAGCTTCTCATTGCGGAGCTGACGTCTGCGCGTCCGCTGACATTTGGGTGGTCGAAGGGCTTTAGCGAAACCACTGAACGGGAGTTGGGAATTTTCCGCGCGGCGGCGGAGGCCATTAATGACCTGGGTCCTGAGGTAGTACCGCATTGCATCGTGTCTATGACCGGTACCGTCAGCGATATTTTAGAGCCGATGGTGCTGCTGAAAGAAGTTGGCATCATCAGCTTTGATCCGGCGCAGCAGCGCCTTGTGGGATCGGTGGATATCGCGCCACTATTTGAAACCATCGAAGACTTGCAAGCGGGCGCACGCATTTTGGAAGAGCTCTGGGAAGTCGATCTCTACCGCCACTACCTCCGCGGCCGAAATGATACCCAAGAAGTCGTCCTAGGCTATTCGGATTCCAATAAGGACGGCGGATACCTCTTAGCCAACTGGGCGTTATATGACGCGCAAATTGACATCGTCGATGCCTGCGAGCGACATGGGGTCGCGCTGCGGTTTTCCCATGGCCGCGGCGGTGTGGTCGGCCGTGGTGGCGGGCCCACCTACGATGCCATCTTGGCGCAGCCGGAAGGTGCCGTGCGTGGCTCGGTGCGGATTACAGAACAAGGTGAGGTCATCTCCGCCCGTTATGGCACAGCGACCTCAGCACGGCGCCACCTCGAGGCCTTTGTCGCCGGCACGTTAGAGGCCTCACTGCTTGATACCGAAAGGCTGAAGCAGCCAGAGCGTGCTTATGACATCATGCGCGAAGTGTCATCGCTAGCTGGCGAGAAATACAAGCAATTGGTGCGCGACGATGAAGGATTTATTGACTACTTCACGCAGTCCACTCCCCTGCATGAAATCGGCGATCTCAACTTGGGCTCACGCCCGACGGCTCGTAAACAAACCGAGTCCATCTCCGACCTTCGCGCTATCCCCTGGGTTTTGTCCTGGTCGCAATCGCGCGTGAACCTTCCCGGCTGGTTCGGTGTGGGATCGGGTATTACCCAATGGGCAGGCGAGGATGACCAGCGGTGGGACGATCTGCGCACGTTGTATCAGGCCTGGCCGTTCTTCCGCTCGGTGCTCGATAACATGGCGCAGGTCATGGGTAAGGCATCGATGGATCTGGCGAAAATCTATTCTACGCTTGTCGATGATGCCGAGACATCGAAACGGGTGTTTACCACCATCGTTGACGAGTATGAACTAACCCGCGAGGTCTTTCATCGCATCACCGGGCATGAGTCGTTGATGGCCGGCAATGAACGACTTGAGCGCTCCGTGCACAGGCGTTATCCGTATCTACTGCCGCTGAATGCGATTCAGATTGAACTATTGCGACGCTATCGCGCAGGCGATGATTCCTTCTTGGTTTCCAAGACCATCCAGGTAACCATGAACGGACTCGCCACGGGTCTGCGCACTTCGGGATAGACACCCCACAAATGCAAAATCCGCTTTCCTCCACGAGAGAGGAAAGCGGATTAGGCGTTAGTTATGAAGTAATGAATTACTCGATAACCTTGGTCACGCGACCAGCGCCAACGGTGCGGGAGCCTTCGCGGATAGCGAAGCGCAGGCCCTCGTCCATAGCAACTGGCTGGATGAGCTCAACGGACATGTCGACGTTATCGCCAGGCATGACCATCTCGACACCCTCAGGCAACTTCACAACACCGGTAACGTCGGTGGTGCGGAAGTAGAACTGTGGACGGTAGTTGTCCATGAATGGGGTGTGGCGGCCGCCCTCTTCCTTCTTCAGGACGTAGACGGAGCCCTCGAACTTGCGGTGAGGGGTGTAAGCGCCTGGCTTAATAGCAACCTGGCCGCGCTCAACCTCTTCACGCTTGGTACCACGCAGAAGCAGACCACAGTTGTCGCCAGCCTCGGTGTAGTCCATCATCTTACGGAACATCTCGATACCGGTAACGGTGGTGGAGAGGGACTTCTCCTGGATACCGATGATCTCGATGTCTTCGTTAACGTTCAGCTGACCGCGCTCAACACGACCGGTGACAACGGTGCCACGACCGGTAATGGTGAAGATGTCCTCGATAGGCATCAAGAATGGCTTGTCAGTTTCACGAACTGGGTCTGGGATGGAGTCATCGCAAGCCTGCATCAGGTCAACGACGGACTGTACCCACTTCTCTTCGCCGTTCAGGGCGCCCAGAGCGGAGATGTGAACGATTGGAGCTTCCTCGTCGAACTCCTGCTCAGCCAGAAGTTCACGAACTTCCATCTCAACGAGCTCGATGATTTCCTCATCGTCAACCATGTCACACTTGTTCAGTGCAACGAGGATGTAAGGAACGCCAACCTGGCGAGCAAGAAGAACGTGCTCACGGGTCTGTGGCATTGGGCCATCGGTTGCAGCAACAACCAAGATAGCGCCGTCCATCTGAGCAGCACCGGTAATCATGTTCTTGATGTAGTCCGCGTGGCCTGGAGCGTCTACGTGTGCGTAGTGGCGCTTAGGGGTGGAGTACTCAACGTGGGAGATGTTAATGGTAATACCACGCTCCTTCTCCTCAGGAGCCTTATCGATCATGTCGTAAGCGAACGCTTCGTTCTCCTCAGGGTACTGGTCTGCCAGTACCTTGGTGATAGCTGCGGTCGTGGTGGTCTTACCGTGGTCGACGTGTCCGATGGTGCCGATGTTTACGTGCGGCTTCGAACGCTCAAACTTAGCCTTTGCCACTGTATGTCCTCCTGGACTTCATTGTGACTACGACTTTCGCAGCCACGTGATTGACAGTTGTCACAGCACTTAGAATATCCCGGAAGATAATACCAAGCGCCCATGACGCTTTCTTTTCGTGCCAGTTACACGATCCTAGATTTATGCCACGGAATTTTCAAACCAGCTAAAAGGGGTTTGAGGTTGTCCGCGGAAGATTTGTGCGGACGTTAGTCCTCGACAAGAATCATCTCGGATCCTAGGAGGGTAACGGCCAGCTCAATCAACAAGATTGTACCTATTGATTCAGCGTGACCCCTACCCTCCTGGGGTAGCCGCCTGAACGTGGTTGGCCCTACTGGCGAAGAGCCAACCGCGCCGTGGTCAGGCAGCAATTAAAGCAAACAGCTTACTTTCCGCCACCGGTGCGCTCTTCGATGATCTCCTGAGCAACGGAGGATGGAACCTCAGCGTAGGAGTCGAAGACCATCGAGTAGTTTGCGCGGCCCTGGGTGCGGGAACGCAGGTCGCCTACGTAGCCGAACATCTCAGACAGTGGGACCTTTGCCTTAACCAGCTTGGCGCCAGCGCGGTCTTCCATGGCGTTGACCTGGCCACGACGGGAGTTAACGTCACCGATAACATCGCCCATGAACTCTTCAGGAGTGGTGATTTCCACTGCCATCAAAGGCTCCAGCAGTACCGGCTTTGCCTTAGCAACAGCTTCCTTCAGAACCTGTGAACCAGCCAACTTGAAGGCCATTTCCGAGGAGTCAACGTCGTGGTAAGCGCCGTCTTCCAGGGTTGCCTTAACGTTGACCAATGGGAAGCCTGCGAGGAAGCCGTACTGCATTGCGTCCTGAATACCAGCATCGACGGATGGGATGTATTCCTTAGGAATACGGCCACCGGTGACGGCATTTTCGAACTTGTAAGTAGCGGACTCGCCCTCTTCCAGCTCGGATGGGTCTGGGTTGTAAGGCTCGATGGTGACGATAACCTTGGCGAACTGACCAGAACCACCGGTCTGCTTCTTGTGGGTGAAGTCCAGGGACTCCACAGCCTTGCGAATGGTCTCGCGGTAAGCAACCTGTGGGTTACCGATGTTCGCTTCAACCTTGTATTCGCGCTTCATGCGGTCAACAAGAACGTCCAGGTGGAGCTCGCCCATGCCGCCGATAACGGTCTGACCGGATTCTTCATCCAGCTCGACGGTAAAGGTTGGGTCCTCAGCAGCAAGCTTCTGAATTGCGGTACCCAGCTTCTCCTGGTCGGCCTTGGTCTTAGGCTCGATGGAGACCTTGATAACAGGGTCTGGGAAGTCCATGGACTCCAGAATGATTGGGTTCGCACGGTCAGACAGGGTGTCACCAGTGGTGGTGTCCTTCAGGCCGATGATTGCGTAGATGTTACCAGCTACAGCTTCTTCAACAGGGTTTTCCTTGTTGGCGTGCATCTGGAACAGCTTACCAATGCGCTCCTTCTTGCCCTTGGTGGTGTTTTGTACTTCATCACCAGGGGTGACCTTGCCCGAGTAAACGCGGACGAAGATCAGCTGACCGAAGAATGGGTGAGCAGCAAGCTTGAAAGCCAGGCCGGAGAATGGGGAGTCAATGGAAGGCTTACGAACAAGCTCCTCGTCCTCATTGCCCACAGCGTGGCCGTGAACCTCGCCCACGTCCAGTGGGTTAGGCAGGAAGTCGATGACTGCGTCGAGCAGTGGCTGGACACCCTTGTTGCGGTACGCGGTACCACAGTAAACAGGGTAGATCTCAGAAGCGATGACCAGCTTACGGATAGCAGCCTTCAGCTCGTCGATGGTGATTTCCTCGCCAGCGAAGTACTTTTCCATGAGCTCTTCGTCGGACTCAGCAACGGTCTCCACGAGCTTCTCGCGGTACTCGTTGGCACGGTCGACCAAGTCAGCTGGGATTTCAGCCTCGGTTGCCTCGGTACCGATGGCAACCTTGCCTGGCCACATAAGAGCCTTCATCTCGAGCAAGTCAACAACGCCGTCGAAGTCATCTTCAGCGCCGATAGGCAGCTGCATAACCAATGGCTTTGCGCCCAAGCGGTCAACGATGGTGTCCACGGTGTAGTAGAAGTCCGCGCCCATCTTGTCCATCTTGTTGACGAAGCAGATACGTGGAACGTCGTACTTCGCAGCCTGACGCCACACCTGCTCGGACTGTGGCTCCACGCCTTCCTTGCCGTCGAATACGGCAATAGCGCCATCTAGGACACGCAGGGAACGCTCAACCTCAACGGTGAAGTCAACGTGACCCGGGGTGTCAATGATGTTGACCTGGTTGCCCTCCCAGAAACAGGTAACAGCAGCGGAGGTAATGGTGATACCGCGCTCTTTCTCCTGCTCCATCCAGTCAGTGGTGGATGCGCCGTCGTGGGTCTCGCCTACCTTGCGGTTGATACCGGTGTAGAAGAGAATACGCTCGGTCGTGGTGGTCTTACCGGCATCGATGTGCGCCATGATGCCGATGTTGCGGACCTTCTTCAGGTCCTTAAGCACTTCTTGTGCCACGGTTAATACCCCAACTCGTTTGTTGTCACGTTTGTTGTCTCAGAATCCTTCTTTAACACAAACGCAGTTACGTACAGTAGTTCTCGTTCAATCTTGCCATTATTCGCGCCCTTTAGCAGCCCGGAGGGGGAATTCTCAGATGAAATTTATCTTAAGAATCTTACTTCGGGCTAGTTCATAGCGCTCTAGTGGCAATTTTGTCCGTTGTGCATTGAAAACAATAACCCGAGCAGGTCACATTTTTAAGTTATCCGGCCCAAACGCAAAGTGCGCTTAGGTCGCTGCATCGACAAGCGCTGCAGCGCAAACTTAACCGGTGTGTTGCTCGGGTCATAGTCAGCCACAAACTACCAGCGGTAGTGAGCGAAGGCGCGGTTGGCCTCAGCCATCTTGTGGGTGTCTTCGCGACGCTTCACGGAAGCGCCCAGACCATTGGATGCATCCAAGATCTCATTTGCCAAGCGCTCGATCATCGAGTTCTCGCGACGCTGACGGGTGAAGGTAACCATCCAGCGCAGTGCCAAGGTGTTAGCACGAACTGGACGAACCTCGATTGGAACCTGGTAGGTTGCGCCACCAACACGGCGAGAACGAACCTCAAGGTCTGGGCGGATGTTGCCAAGAGCCTTTTCCAAGGTACCTACTGGATCGGTGCCGGTCTTTTCGCGGCAGATCTCCAGAGCGCCGTAGACGATACGCTCTGCGGTGGACTTCTTGCCGTCGACAAGAACCTTGTTTACCAGCTGAGTAACTTGCTCAGAGTTGTAAACAGGATCTTTGACTACGGGACGCTTTGGTGCAGCATTCTTACGCATTGTATTACTGTCCCTTCTTTGCGCCGTAACGGGAACGGGCCTGCTTGCGGTCCTTGACACCCTGGGTATCCAAGGAGCCACGAACGATCTTGTAACGGACACCAGGAAGGTCCTTCACACGACCACCGCGGACAAGCACCATGGAGTGCTCCTGCAGGTTGTGGCCCTCGCCTGGAATGTATGCAGAAACCTCAATGCCGGTGGTCAGGCGCACACGGGCAACCTTACGCAGAGCAGAGTTAGGCTTCTTAGGAGTGGTGGTGTACACGCGGGTGCATACACCGCGACGCTGAGGGGAGCCCTTCAGCGCAGCGGTAGCGACCTTAGTGCGCGGGGTATTGCGGCCCTTGCGGACCAGCTGCTGAATAGTTGGCATAACCAGTCTTTCTTATCGGTAGAAATTACTTGCCTCAGCGCACTGCCTGCCGGGTTGGAGCTCTTCGGTGAGAAACAAGTACCAATACACGCAAAAATGAGGACTCTTTTCCGGGGTCCTACCGCGTGTCCAGATACCTATTCCCCACCGAGTCACAACTGACTGGCGTGTAAAGCTGAGAAAAGGATCAGACTCTTCGTCACATAATGCAACGAACCTTTGCCAACACTACCAAAGAAAGCGCGACTTTCACAAAACGCCGCTGACGGGGAGTTCTTCTCCCATTTCCGGCGCTGATCTGCACAAATGCACCCACCGCAACTAAGCGCTATGGACGGAACTGGTGGAGTAATGCCACTCCCACACCACATCCGGTTCCAAGCCTTCGTCGACCAGCCGCTGGAAGTGTTCTAATTCCTGGCGCTCCCAGGTTTCAAACCAGTCTTCATAGCCTTCATCCCGGTCGAGTGCGCGGGACTTGCGGGCTTCACGCGGTCCAGTGACCATCACGGTTACTACCGAACCACGCGCTGTTGCCGCTTCAATATTGGCAGTGGTGACTGCACCAACCCCTTCGACAATCAGGTTGTCGCGACCATCCAAGCTAAACCACTCGGCCGGTGCGTGAGCGTTCCAGTCCCAGCGCCAAAACCCCGGGTTCATTTTGCGCAAGACTTGGCTGTTGACCATCTCACTGCCTTTTTCTAGCCCTTGCCAGCCGGGATAAAACTCATCTAAGTGCACGGTTTGCCACTGGGTGTGCTCCGATAAGCGCGCGGCAAACCAGGTTTTACCAGCGCCGGAGGGGCCATCGATAAGCACGGTAATCGGCTTCATAGGCTTATTGCGCTGTTCTGCCAGTTCCGCAATCTTGTTCTCTAACAGGTCTTGGGCCTGTTCAAAGGTTGAGGCTTCGATGGTATCGGGCGGATCGCTCTCTTCCCGGTGTTGACCGGGAACAGCTGTTGCTTCCTCCGATGCACTATCTTCGCTGGGCATAAACCCGGTTGGTACGCCCTCGGCACTTGCTGCAGGGTCAATGGTGGTTTTAATAATCACAGTCATGGAATTGGGATGAGCCAATAAGAATTGCACGTCGGCAATCCTGTACTTTCCTAGCCACACCTTTCAAATGCTTTGCCACAAGTTCGAAGTAGAACTTTATTCATTCCATGGTATGCGTAAAAATTCTTTTTTGTACAAAATTGCGGGCAAAATCTCCGCGTAGTTTCTACAGCCCCAAAAAGCGCCACGAGTCAGTAACAACCGAGACAAGCACAGGCAGCGACGCCAAAATAACACCGGCGAGCATGACCCACCAGTCCGTAGCCACTAGCCTGGATTCCCGCGCCCAGGTGCGCCGACCTCCACCCGGAATGGGTCGGGCAAAACCGCGCGCTTCCATGGCAGTGGCTAGTTTGCCGCCGCGACGCAACGCTAAGACCAACAGCCCAAAAGACATGGACGCCAAATGCGCTATCTTTCCACGATCAGCGAGCCCGCGGGCACGGCGGGCCTGGGCCATGGCGTGCCAGTCTTCTTTAAATAGCGTTAGCATCCGCACGCCAGCTACCGCACCGATGACAAAGCGCGGGGGTAGTTTCAGGATTTGGGCAAGGGCGTCGCCGAGCTCAGTCGGGTCAATATCACGCGCTAGGACAATCACGGGCAAGGCGACAGCGAGCACGCGCAGCATCATCGCTAAAGCCAGCTCAATGGAGTTATCAGTCACGGTTGCCAACCAGAAAGAAAAGTACTCCCGGCCGCCTTCTTGGGCATAAAGCAACATGGACACCCCAGAGATGGGCGCGATGATAAACAGCGGCCAGCTCATCGCCAACAGCCGTTTAATCCCCACCCCACACAAGGGGGCGCACATAAAGGTAATGGCCAAAGACACCGCGGCGCTGACCCAATCCACTGAGAGCAATTGTGGGGTGGTTAAAACCAAGATGAGTGCCAGGCGGGTCAGCGGGTTGACCTCAGATAAAACATTAGGCATCAGCGCTCACCACCAGGTGGCAATCGGCCAAGGCGGAGATAAAAAGCTCATCGTGGGTAATAGAAGCCACGGTGACACCGTCATCGACAAGCTCGCGGATCATCCACACCAGTTCCGCAAAGGTTTGCGGGTCTTGGCCAAAGGTGGGCTCGTCCAGCAACACCACGCTGGGTGCGGTCACCAAGGCAGTCGCAACCGACAACCGGCGCTTTTCCCCACCAGATAAGGTAAAGGGGTTCGCTTCTACCAACGAGGTCAGCCGCAAGCGGTGCAAGAGCTTGTCGATGCGCTCTTCGACCTCCTTCTCCCCCACCCTTGCGAAAGCACCTTGCTCATCTTGGGCTCGCCCGCGGCGATCCTGTTTGAGAAGCTTTCGCTTGGAAAGCGTTCGCATGACGCTGGGACCCACGCGCATTTCTTCGAGCACGCTGCGCGCGACGAATTGATGCTCGGGGTTTTGAAACACAAAACCAATCCGCTGTGCTAGTTGGGCCGAGGTCCAGGCATGCGGGTTGGCCTTTAAACCGCGGCGAATGCTTGCGGAATATCCCAGCTCACCGGCTACGGGTTTCAGCAGCCCGGCCATTGTCATCAGCCACGTGGTCTTGCCCAAGCCATTAGCTCCGGTAATGACCGTCGACGCGCCTTCGGGCACAGCAAGGGTCCGAGCCGGGCCGAACCGTGTGACCAGGTTGTGAGAGAAAAGCGCGGCGGGGGCATCGTTAAGCACTGGCTGCGCGGCGGGTAGGCCCGTGATGCGCCGCTTAGCGATGGCCGTGGCACTATCGCCGTCATAGACTAATTTGCCGTGCTCCAAAACAATGGCACGGTCTAGAACGGGTGCCCATTCCTTGTAATTGTGCTCAATGACAATCAGGGTTGCGCCGGTTTCTTCCACGATGTGCTGCACGGCGGCTACGACATCGGCAGAGCCTTGCGGGTCCAAGTTTGCCGTGGGTTCATCCAATAAGATGACCTCGGCACCCATGGCAATCACCCCGGCTAGCGCCAGGCGTTGCTTTTGCCCGCCAGAAAGCCGTGCGGTGGGGTGATCGATGCTGAGATCCAAACCCACCAGCTCCAATGCCATGTGAACGCGGCGCCAGATCTCATCGCGGTCTAGCCCCAGGTTTTCACAGCCAAAGGCCACGTCATCACCGACGCGTGAAGCAATAACCTGTGAGTCAGGATCTTGTAGAACCAGCCCAACGGTGCCGGCATTGATGGTCAGTTCGCCGCATAAGGTTCCTTCATCATCCCCGCCGAGTACGCCTGCAAGCGCTGCCAGCAGCGTGGATTTCCCGGAACCGGAGTCGCCGGCGAGCAAGATTTTCTCGCCGCGTTCAATTGTTAAATCAAGGTCAGAAATAGCCGGGGAATTACGGCCGGCGTGCTGCCAGCTCAAACCCCGCGTGATGATTTGTGGCATTAAATTGCGCGCTGCTCGCGTCCGACGGCGAAGCGATCTAACGCCCCGGTCTTGGCTAGTGCTTGAACTGCCACAAAGCTCAACACGCCGGCCAAGATGGCACCGGAGACAATGAGACAGCCCAAGTAGATGAGGTTAAATTCCAGGGACTTGGCAATATTGGCGGAGGTAAATAGTTCCAAGACAAAGGCGCCAAGCGCTGCACCGACACCGCCCAATGCGGCGACGGTCAGGCTGAAGCGGCGGTACAAGAAGATGGCGAAGACGATCTCTACACCCAATCCTTGCGCCAGGCCGGAGTACAACGTTTCCGGGCCCCACTGGGAGCCGAAGACGGCGGAGACCGTTGCGGCCAGGGTTTCGACATAGATCGCTGCGCCGGGTTTGCGGATGACCAGTGCGCCGATGACACCACCAGCCAGCCAGATACCGGTGGCAAGACCACCGAGGCCTGGGGTGAGTGCGTCCATGGCCATGAACCACGCGTAGCCCACGGAATTCCAGAAAACGAAGACCAGGCCGCATGCGACTGCCAAGATGGAGGCAACGATGATATCGACAACTCGCCAATTTAAGGAGCGAGCAGGGTTAGCTACAGTAACCATTTCTTTGTCCTTTCGCCGGCATTATCCGGTTCAAGTTCGACGGTTTCCCAGCGCCTGCACTGGGGTTCTCAGCCCGCACTTTGCTCGCGAGCACCCGTAAATGAATGTGATGCCTTTCAACAACTACCAGAGGGCTATTACCTTGGGCAAATAAGAACAGCGCCCGTGCTCCTGAAATATTCAGAGCACGGGCGCTGTAGTTTACGCTGGACTTTTACCTAGAAGGTGAAGTCCTCATCCAGTGGGACGGAAGCGCCGGTGAATTCACCGAAGCCATCGTCGCCGTAGATGGAATCGCCGTAAGTTGGAATCGAGTATGCCGCGTTGCGGGCAGCCTCGGTTGGCTTGACGGAGATATTGCGGTAACGGGAGATACCGGTACCAGCTGGGATCAGCTTACCGATGATGACGTTCTCCTTGAGACCGATGAGCTTATCAGAGCGCTTGTTAATAGCGGCATCGGTAAGCACACGCGTGGTCTCCTGGAAGGACGCAGCAGACAGCCAAGACTCGGTAGCCAAGGAAGCCTTGGTAATACCCATAATCTCAGAACGCAGCTGAGCTGGTTCCTTGCCCTCTGCCTGCATAGCGGAGTTGATCTGGCGAGCCTCAGAAAGGTCAACCAAAGTACCTGGCAACAAGTCAGTGTTACCCGAGTCGATGACAGTACCGCGACGCAGCATCTGACGGATGATGATCTCGATGTGCTTGTCGTGGATGGCTACACCCTGAGTACGGTAAACAGCCTGAACCTCATCAATGAGGTGCTTTTCCACGCCACGACGACCGAGAACCTCAAGTACGTCGTGTGGGTCAGCTGCACCGCGCATCAAGCGAAGACCGGTGGTGACATGGTCACCGTCGCGCAAGGAGCGCTCGATCATCGCATTCGGGTTGGACTCCATCGGGCGACGAACCTGAGCCAGGCCCTGACGCTTCGACAGCTTCTCGTAGACCACATTGTCCGAACCATCGTCTGGGGTAATGGTCAACGTCCAGAAGTTTCCTTCATCGGACAGTGACACGGTGCCATCGACAGAAGCGATTGGTGCACGGTTCTTCGGGTTACGTGCCTCAAATAGTTCCTGAACACGTGGCAGACCGCCGGTAATATCGCCACCGACACCACCCTGGTGGAAGGTACGCATGGTCAGCTGGGTACCAGGCTCACCAATGGACTGAGCAGCAACAATACCGACTGCTTCGCCGATATCGACCAGCTGGCCAGAAGCCATGGACTTGCCGTAGCACTTCGCACAGACGCCGGCTGGGGTCTGACAAGTCAGAACCGAGCGGACCTTGATCTCTGGGATGCCAGCCTTAACCAGCTTGTCAGTGAGTTCGTCGGTCAAGTCTGCGCCAGCTTCGGCGACGACATTGCCCTCGGAATCCTTGACATCTGTTGCGACAACGCGGCCCGAAGCTGAGGTCTCCCACAGCTCGTGGATTGCGAAGGTGTCTTCTGCAATCTCTTCCGCGATTGGAACGCGAACACCCTGACGGGTGCCACAGTCGTCTTCGCGAACGATGACATCCTGCGCAACGTCAACCAGACGACGGGTCAGGTAGCCCGAGTCAGCGGTACGCAGCGCGGTATCGGCCAGACCCTTACGGGAACCGTGGGAGTTGTTGAAGTACTCCAGAACCGACAGACCTTCACGGAAGGAAGTCTTAATCGGACGGGTGATGTAGTCACCCTTAGAGTTCACAACCATGCCCTTCATACCGGCCAAGGTCCAGATCTGACGCATGTTACCTGCTGCACCAGACTTCACGATCATCGGAATTGGGTTGTCATCTGGATACAGTGACTCGACCGCGTTACCCACGGAGTCAGTTGCATCCTTCCACAGCTCAACCAGACGGTCGTAGCGCTCACGCTCAGTCAGCGCACCCTGATCCCAGTACTTGCGCTCGATGCGCTCTGCTTCCTTCTCGTAAGACTCGAGCATCTCGGTCTTGTTTGGAAGAACCAGAACGTCGTGCATGGTAATGGTGACACAAGAGCGGGTTGCCCAGTAGAAACCGGCATCCTTCATCTTGTCCAGTACCTGAGCAACGGTGATCATTGGGTACTTGATAGCGAGGTCATTAATGACATCGCCCAACAGAACAATGTCCTTGGAGCCACCCTTACGGACCATGACGCCCTCTAGGTATGGGTAGTTCCATGGCAGAAGCTCGTTGAACATGATGCGGCCCAGGGTGGTTTCAGCCAACCAGGACTCGCCCTTGGTCCAACCGTCTGGGAATTGAGCTGCCTCAATTGCCTCGGTTGGGCGCAGGTGGTCAAGGCGAACCTTGATCGGTGCCTGCAGGCCAAGAACGCCGCGGTCATACGCCATGATCGCTTCCGCATAGGAGGAGTACATGCCCTGTGCTGGGCCGTTCTCATCCGCTGGAGCGTAGCGACCGTTGCCACCAATTTCGTCCTCGCGCTTGTTCATGGTGAGGAAGTACAAACCAGTCACCATGTCCAGACGTGGCATAGCCAGTGGCTTACCAGATGCCGGGGACAAAATGTTGTTGGAGGACAGCATCAGCACACGAGCCTCAGCCTGTGCTTCTGCGGACAGTGGCAGGTGAACTGCCATCTGGTCACCGTCGAAGTCGGCGTTGAATGCTTCACAAGCCAGTGGGTGCAGCTGAATAGCCTTACCCTCAACCAGCTTCGGCTCGAATGCCTGAATGCCCAGGCGGTGCAGGGTTGGTGCACGGTTGAGAAGAACTGGGTGCTCGGAAATTGCTTCTTCCAAAACGTCCCAGACCTCTGGACGCTGACGCTCGACCATGCGCTTTGCAGACTTGATGTTCTGCGCGTAGTCGTTTTCCACCAGACGCTTCATAACGAATGGCTTAAACAGCTCCAGCGCCATCAGCTTCGGAAGACCACACTCGTGCAGCTTCAGCTGAGGACCGACAATAATGACGGAACGACCGGAGTAGTCAACACGCTTACCCAGCAGGTTCTGACGGAAACGTCCCTGCTTACCCTTGAGCAAGTCACTCAAGGACTTCAGCGGACGGCTGCCTGGACCAGAAACTGGACGACCACGACGACCGTTATCGAACAACGCGTCTACAGATTCCTGCAGCATGCGCTTTTCGTTGTTGACGATGATCTCAGGTGCGCCGAGATCGATCATGCGCTTGAGGCGGTTATTGCGGTTGATGACACGACGGTAAAGGTCGTTCAAGTCAGAGGTTGCAAAGCGTCCACCGTCGAGCTGCACCATGGGGCGCAGCTCTGGTGGGATCACTGGGATAGAGTCCAGGACCATGCCAGCTGGGTCATTGCCCGAGCGCTGAAATGCAGCAACAACCTTGAGGCGCTTGAGTGCACGCATCTTCTTCTGGCCCTTGCCATTGTTGATGACGTCGCGCAGCTCTTCGGCCTCTGCATCGAGATCGAAGTTGCGAATCAGGGTCTGGATTGCTTCCGCACCCATGCCGCCGGTGAAGTAATCTTCGTAGCGGTCAACCAGCTCTTCGTAGATGGTCTCATCAATGATCATCTGCTTTGGAGCAAGCTTGTTGAAGGTGTTCCAGATTTCATCCAGACGTGCGACCTCACGCTCACCGCGTTCACGAATGTGCTGCATTTCCTTATCAGCAGCATTCTGAACCTTGCGGCGTGCGTCAGCCTTCGCGCCTTCTGCTTCGAGAGCAGCCAGGTCATCTTCGAGCTTGGCTGCACGCTCAGCAATTTCAGCATTGACGTCATCTTCAACGTCCTTCTTCTCCAAAAGCATTTCGCCTTCGAGAGTCGACAGGTCGTTGTGGCGAGCCTCGTCATCAACGGACGTGATGATGTTGGCTGCGAAGTAGATGATGCGCTCCAGGTCCTTTGGAGCAAGGTCCAACAGGTAGCCCAAACGGGATGGGACACCCTTGAAGTACCAGATGTGGGTCACGGGAGCAGCAAGCTCAATGTGGCCCATGCGTTCACGACGAACCTTGGACTTGGTGACCTCAACGCCACAACGCTCACAAATGATGCCCTTGTAGCGGACACGCTTGTATTTACCGCACTGGCACTCCCAGTCACGGGTAGGGCCGAAGATACGCTCACAGAAAAGGCCGTCCTTTTCTGGCTTCAGGGTGCGGTAGTTGATGGTCTCAGGCTTCTTTACCTCGCCCTTAGACCAACGGCGGATGTCGTCGGCGGTGGCCAGTCCAATACGAAGCTCGTCGAAGAGATTTACGTCGAACACGTAACGTCTCCCTTTCATCCTCCTGAAACGGAGGAAGTTGATTGGCTTTTAGTTCTAAATAACGTTTCGTGTGTCCTTAACGCATTCGCGCCAAGGACACAGTGCACTTGTTAAGCGATGTCGGCGGAAGAGCCCTCGTCACGGGACAAGTTAATGCCCATGGAAGAACCAGATTCCATATCGTCGTCATCAGAGCCAGAAAGTTCCATCGGTGTGCCGTCAGCGGAAAGAACTTCCACGTTCAGACACAGGGACTGGAGCTCCTTGAGCAACACCTTGAAGGACTCAGGAATACCTGGATCCGGGATGTTGTCGCCCTTAACAATTGCTTCATAGACCTTCACACGACCAACCACGTCATCGGATTTGATGGTCAGCAGTTCCTGCAGGGTGTAAGCCGCGCCGTATGCCTGCATGGCCCACACCTCCATCTCACCGAAGCGCTGTCCACCGAACTGTGCCTTACCACCCAGTGGCTGCTGGGTAATCATGGAGTAAGGACCGGTAGAACGTGCGTGGATCTTCTCATCAATCAGGTGGTGCAGCTTCAGGATGTACATGAAACCAACCGAGATTGGGTACTGGTATGGCTCACCTGAACGACCGTCGAAGAGGACAGTCTTGCCGTCTTCGTCGACCATGACATCACCATCGCGGTTTGGCTTCGAAGAAGCCAGCAAGCGTGAGATTTCTTCGTTGGTTGCACCGTCGAATACTGGCGTTGCAGTCAAGGAATCCGCTGGAACATCGTACAGTTCTTCCGGCAGAGTCTTCAGCAGCTCTTCGTTCTTTGGATCCTCGGTGTCTACGGTCCAGCCGGTGTGTGCCAGCCAGCCCAAGTGCAGCTCGAGAACCTGACCAATGTTCATACGACGTGGAACACCGTGGGTGTTCAAGATGACGTCTACTGGGGTGCCGTCAGCCATAAATGGCATGTCCTCTGGAGGCAGCACCTTACCCACAACACCCTTGTTGCCGTGGCGGCCAGCGAGCTTATCGCCGTCCTGGATCTTGCGCTTTTGCGCAACGTAGACACGAATCATCTCATTGACGCCAGGCGCCAAATCATCATCGTCTTCACGGGAGAAACGAGCAACGCCAATGACCTTGCCGGTTTCACCGTGTGGAACCTTCATGGAAGTATCGCGAACTTCGCGAGCCTTCTCACCGAAGATGGCGCGCAGCAAGCGCTCTTCTGGGGTCAGCTCGGTCTCGCCCTTTGGCGTCACCTTGCCCACCAGAATATCGCCAGCGCGAACATCGGCACCGATGCGGATGATGCCGCGGTCATCCAAGTCACGAAGAACATCTTCGGACACGTTTGGAATCTCACGGGTGATCTCTTCTGCACCCAGCTTGGTATCGCGAGCATCAATCTCATGCTCTTCGATGTGGATCGAGGTCAAAACGTCCTCTTCCACGATGCGCTGGCTCAGAATGATCGCATCCTCGTAGTTGTGGCCTTCCCATGGCATAAACGCCACGAGCAGGTTACGACCCAACGACATTTCGCCATTGTGGGTACCTGGGCCATCGGCAAGCACCTGGCCTGCCTCAACACGGTCGCCCATGTTGACCAACGGAGTCTGGTTGTAGTTCGTGCCCTGGTTGGTGCGCTCAAACTTGCGCAACATGTAGGTATCACGAACACCTTCATCATCCATGATGGTGATGAGGTCAGCGTTGACGTTTTCAACAACGCCGGCCTTCGGGGAGATGACCATATCGCCGGCATCGTATGCAGCGCGCAGCTCCATACCGGTACCAACATAAGGTGCTTCGCCGCGAACCAGTGGAACAGCCTGCTTCTGCATGTTCGCACCCATCAGGGCACGGTTAGCATCGTCATGCTCCAAGAACGGAATCATGGCCGTACCAACAGAAACCATCTGACGTGGAGACACGTCAACGTAGTCGACGCCATTAGCGTCGGTCACGCCGATATCGCCGTCCTTGAGGCGAACCTCGATACGGTCGCCGACGATGTTGCCGTCAGCGTCCTGCTCCACCTCAGCCTGCGCGATGGAGTAACGGTCTTCTTCATCAGCGGTCAGGTAACGAACCTCGTCGGTAACCCGGCCGTTTTCCACCTTGCGGTAAGGAGTCTCGATGAAGCCGAAAGCATTCACGCGAGCATAAGAAGCCAAGGAACCGATAAGACCAATGTTTGGACCTTCGGGAGTCTCAATTGGGCACATACGGCCGTAGTGAGATGGGTGAACGTCTCGGACCTCAATGCCAGCGCGCTCACGGGACAGACCACCCGGGCCTAGCGCGGACAGACGACGCTTGTGGGTAAGACCCGACAGCGAGTTGTTCTGGTCCATAAACTGTGACAGCTGGGAGGTACCGAAAAACTCACGAATCGCTGCCGAAACTGGACGAACGTTAATCAATGACGTTGGCGTAATTGACTCCGCATCCTGCGTGGTCATGCGCTCACGCACAACACGCTCCATGCGGGACAGGCCAACGCGGACCTGGTTTTGGATCAATTCGCCAACGGTACGCAGACGACGGTTACCAAAGTGGTCGATGTCATCGGTGTTAACCGGGATCATCTCACCATTAGGTGCCTTCATCTCACGCTCACCGGTGTGAAGACGAACCAAGTATTCCAGGGTTACTGCAATGTCTTCTTCGGTCAGGGTCATCAGACCCTCATGATCTCCACCAAGACCCAGCTTGCGGTTGACCTTGTAACGGCCAACGCGTGCCAAGTCGTAGCGCTTTGCGCGGAAGAAGGAGTTGTCCAGCAAGGACTGTGCAAGATCGCGGGTTGGCTGCTCACCTGGACGCTGCTTGCGGTAGATCTCCAGCAATGCTTCGTCGGTGTTGGCGATGCCGTCAGATTCCAGGGTCGACATCATCAGCTCGGAGAAGCCGAAGCGATCGCGGATCTGCTGTTCGGTCCAGCCCAAAGCCTTCAGAAGAACGGTCACTGGCTGACGACGCTTACGGTCAATGCGCACACCAACGGTGTCGCGCTTGTCCACGTCAAATTCCAACCAAGCACCGCGGGATGGGATGACCTTCACGGAGTGCAAAGGACGCTCCGTAGACTTATCAATAGTCTGGTCGAAGTAAACACCTGGGGAACGAACCAGCTGGGAGACAACAACACGCTCGGTGCCGTTGACGATGAAGGTGCCTTCATCAGTCATCATTGGGAAATCACCAATGAAGACGGTCTGGGATTTAATTTCCTGGGTGTCGTTGTTAATGAACTCTGCCGTGACATAAAGCGGAGCAGAGTAGTTGATGTCCTTTTCCTTGCACTCGTCGACGGTGTTTTTCACCGGCTCAAAGCGTGGCTCAGACAGAGACAAAGACATGTTGCCGGAGTAGTCCTGAATTGGAGACAACTCTGCCAAGATATCTTCGAGGCCAGAGGAAACGTGTTCTTCGCCACGCTCTTCCTGCTGACGCTCACGCCACTCGGACGTGCCGATGAGCCATGCAAAGGATTCAAGTTGTAGATCAAGGAGGCCCGGAACCGCAATAGGTTCGCTGATTTTAGCGAACGAATAACGCTTCGGGGCTCCAGGGATATTGGCCACTGACTTGGTCTGGCGGGAGACTGCCAAGATGGGTCCTTCCAGCACCTCACGCGGAACGCTCTGTCAAGAACCACCTTGAAGAACGAAAACCGCTGGTAGATTTAGCATTCGGTCTGCTGTGGAATAATCGGGTTCAGATAGCACAAAATCACCCTGTCAAATCGGCTTTGCCATCACCGCTCGTCAAGGCTAAATGCGCACTGAAGATCCGGATTCCAGCGCAAAGAAATAGCCTAGTCTAACTTTTCCCCCATGTAAAGTCAGACTTGACTTTTTTATTCGACAACGACTATTGCACAAGCTGCTCCGGATCACTGCAGCTTACGCGCGGTGTGCTGGTGTCAATTCTTACACACACTCTACCAATATCGGTATTTTGGGCCTTGGTGTGCACAAACAGCTAAGAAATCTGGCAGCACTACCGCGCGGACTTAAGTGTCATTGCACGTCGTGTCCTACCGCGGCAATCTACCACGAGCTTTCGGGAATATGAAACATACGGCCCGCGCGCCATTAGATTACCTAGGCGACAGGTAGACTAAATATCCATGCTGCCAAAGTCTCGAGTTATCTCCATTGTGCTGCTAGGTCTCGGCGTCGCCCTGCTGGTTGCAGGCATTGTGACCCCGCAATTTTTACATGCCAGCGCGCGACTTCCCCTCGATCTGACTGGCGCAACCTATACGTTGACCGATGAAGATGGCACCGCTTTAAAAAGGAGCGAAGAAGGCACCGAGGAATACAACGGTCCGGTCACTTATCAGATGCACGTGGACGTCCAAGATCCTTCGGATGCACAAAATGCGACCGTCAGCATTGGTGAATCAACGTTCCGCGGCTTTGGCGACGATGGTGCCATCGAGAACTTGGTGCAGGCACAAATCTGGAATTACTCCATTGACCGCATTACTGGTGAAGCCACCAGCGAGGCAGACATTAGCTACCAACTCGCCTCCCCCATGACCACCTCGGCGGTCGATGGCTATTGGTTTAAGTTTCCTTCCGATGCCGCCAAGACCACATACCCGGCTTATGATCCCACGTTAAGGGCAGCACGGGATGCAGTCTTTGAAGAAGAGCTCGAAGTTGACGGCCGCACCGTCTACCGCTACCACCAAGAAATTGAGCCGGTCAATGTTGCCACGTTGTACGCCGGTGCTTTTAATACCACGCAGTTAGAAACTGAAGACGGCGGTACCGAGGCCGGCTACCTTTTCCATTCTGGAACCCGTGAGCTCTATGTGGATCAAGAAACCGGTTTGCTGATCGGCATGGATGTAGACATCCACGACTACTACGCGGACCGCGAGGGCAATGCCGATCACGATGCCCTGGTGCTCAACGCCTCAAGCACGGATGAAGACCGCGCCGCCATGCTGGCCCAAGCCGCGGAGGTGCCGAAAGAATCCACCGCCCGCAATGTGCGTCTCGGCCTGCTTATCGGCGGCGGTATCCTCGCAGTCTTAGGCCTCGTTGGCACCTTCTGGCCTCGCCGTAAGCGTTAAATTCGGACCAGCATCTTGCCGGTATTGCCGCCGCGCATCATGTTAAGGAAAGCATCGACGGTGTTCTCGATGCCGTCAACGACGGTCTCATCGTAAGTAATCTTGCCTTCAGCAAACCATGGGCTCATCTTCTCGCGGAACTCCGGCGCTAGGTCCAAGTAATTGGCCAAGGTGAACCCTTCCAGCTTGAGCCCGCGGGTAATAATATTGGCCATGTTATCCGGCCCTGGGGTGCGATCGGTGGCGTTGTATCCTGAGATGGCGCCGCACAACGCGATGCGACCGCCGTCATTCATGACATCCAGCGCTGCTTCCAAGTGGTCCCCGCCAACGTTGTCGTAGTAGACATCAACGCCATCTGGAGCTGACTTCGGCAGCTGCTCGCGGACATTAACTTCCTTGTAATTAAAGGCCTCATCGTAGCCATATTTTTCCGTAAGCAAAGCAACCTTATCGGCTGAGCCCGCAGAACCGATTACCCGCCCAGCCCCCAGCTGCTTAGCGATTTGGCCAACGGCGGTACCCACGGCACCAGCTGCACCGGAGACAAATACTGTATCGCCCTTGTTCAAACCAGCAATAGCGGTCAGGCCGACATAGGCAGTAAGCCCTGTCATGCCCAAGATGTGCAGGTGCACGGATAGTGGAACTCCGTCAATATCCGGCACGGGACGGAAGGTCTCGGCGTCGGCTTGGATAATATCGGTCCAGCCATGCTGGTGTAGCACCGCAGTGCCTACCTCCAACGAATCTGATGCCGACTCAATCACGCGGCCTACTGCTCCCCCGGTAATAGTCTCACCAAGTGCAAACGGTGCGACATAGCTGCGTGTGTCATTCATACGCCCGCGCATATAAGGGTCGACAGAGACGAACTCATTGCGAACGCGAACCTGCCCTGGTTCCAGTTCGTGGTATTCGACGGTGGCTGCTCGGAAATCATCATGCGTTGGCCATCCGGTAGGTCGGTTAGTAAGTTGGATTTGAGTACTTGTGTTGTTAGACATTGTGGAAAATTCTCCTCAATCTTTTCGAAACTGCGTTAAAACGTCTTCTGAATTAGAGCGCACAGGCAATTACTCCGGTGCGCCAACGCCCCAGACTACCGACGGACACGCACGACGCTTTTCGATGCGGATGTAGCCACTGTTAAGCAGCAACTGGACTCTCGCCCACTTAGAGCCGCCTTGCGGACAGCGCAAATCCAAGACGCCTTGGGATCAAAAAATCCTCCGACAACCGAATGAAAATTCCAACGGTTGCGGAGGGTTTTTAAAGGTTAGCTCGAAATTACTTGAGCTCGACGGAAGCGCCAGCTTCTTCCAGCTTAGCCTTAGCAGCTTCAGCGTCGTCCTTGTTTGCGCCTTCGAGGATAGCCTTAGGTGCGCCCTCTACGAGCTCCTTAGCTTCCTTCAGGCCCAGGCCGGAAACGAGTTCGCGAACAGCCTTAATGACGCCGATCTTCTTTGCGCCAGCATCGGTCAGGACAACGTCAAACTCGTCCTTCTCTTCCTCAGCAGCAGCAGCTTCTGCACCTGGTGCAGCAGCAACAGCAGCTACAGGAGCAGCAGCGGTTACGTCGAAGACCTCTTCGAATTCCTTAACGAACTCGGAGAGTTCGATGAGGGTCATTTCCTTGAACGCTTCAATGAGCTCGTCCTTGGTGAGCTTAGCCATGGTAGGCATCCTTTCTGTAGTCGGTTTTTTCTAAACCCGACAAATTGTTGTTTGTGGTGCGCACGTGGTGTGCGACTTAAGCTTCCTTCTTCTCCTGCAGTGCAGCCGAAAGGCGTGCAACCTGAGAAGCAGGGGCATTGAACAGGCCAGCGGCCTTTGCCAAGTTGCCCTTCATTGCGCCAGCCAGCTTTGCGAGAGTGGTCTCGCGGTTGTCCAGGTCGGCGATAGCCTTGACTTGGTCAGCAGACAGTGCGCTGCCGTCCATGTAGCCGCCCTTGACAACAAGTGCTTCGTTGTCATCGGCGAACTTCTTCATAACCTTTGCAGCGTCGACTGCTTCGCCCTTGATGAAGGCGAAAGCGGTTGGGCCGGAGAGGTGTTCGTCAAGGCCTTCGATGCCAGCTTCGTTGGCAGCGATCTTGAAGAGGGTGTTCTTGGCGACGGAGTAATCAACATCAAAGCCCAGGTTGGTGCGCAGCTCCTGAAGCTGTGCAACAGACAGGCCGCGGTACTCGGTGATAACGATGGAAGAGGATTCAGCGATCTTTTCCTTCAGCTCAGCCAACTCCGCAGTGTTCTTTGGGTTTGCCATTTTCTTACTCGCCTCCTTTCAAAACATCTCTTTTGTTCCGCCGGAGCAAATTTGATGACAGGCATCAAAAAAGCCCCGTGCAAGAGCACGAGGCCACACAAACAAGTCTTTTTCAGACTTAGAGTGCAACAAGTGTCTCCTGCGTGGGCTGCCCCGATGAGTGCGGGGACCTTCGATCTGAACGGATTTCAGATAACCTACGGTCTTCGGTGAAACTTGAGCGCGAACCAGAAAGGCTCGTTCAAACTTCGGGACTTACCTTAACGCGCTACTACCACATTTTCCAAATCACGGTGCCATGCCCCGTACATAGCGCCGCGTTGCCCACCACTGAACGTAGCGAGCGGGCGTACTAAATACCCTGGCTAGCCACCATGAATGACGTGAAAAAGCCACGCAGCGTCCGATGACGTCATCAGCCGAATTACGCTCAATAATAAAGGCTTCTTCGCCGCATTCGATATGGCCGTACATGGTGCCGTAGACCAAAGCCACGCGCTGTGGACTGCGTTCAACTGAAATTATTCGGCACGGCGAGACAGTCGGGCCGAAATACAGTTGCACGGTTTCCCCGACAGTGGGCTCACCTTTGACGCGAACACGTGCGGCGCGGTGCGCTCGCCAGGATAAGAGGTTATCTACCGCCTGCGAGAAATCAGCCTCCCCGTGGCCAATCTTGTCCGAGTAGTCCACGACGTGCCAAGTGCTATCCGGGATCCAGGTGGCATCGGCAAGCGCAAGACTCGCCCCGACCATGTGCCGTGGGTACGACAAATCGCGGTAGCTTGGGTCGCTGTTATCTCGCATTGCGCCTTTCCTCCCTCGGAAATACAAGGGCTGTACTAAGACGAAAACGCCCTCACAAAAGTGAGGGCGTTAAGCGTTTGAATGACTAGTTAGAGGCTTCCTCTGCGTAGCCCTTCTGTACAGAACCATCGACTGGGATGCCAGGACCGTTGGTCGTGGACAGGGTGACCTTACGCAGGTAGATACCCTTTGAGGAAGATGGCTTGATACGCATAAGCTCGTCGAGCAATGCGCCGTAGTTCTCAGCCAGCTTCTCAGCATCGAAGGATGCCTTACCAATCATTGCGTGCAGGTTAGCTGCCTTGTCAACGCGGAAGGAGATCTTGCCGCCCTTAACGTCTGCAACTGCCTTCGCAACGTCGTTGGTAACGGTGCCGGTCTTAGGGTTAGGCATCAAACCACGCGGGCCCAGAACGCGGGCTACGCGGCCAACCTTGGCCATCTGGTCTGGGGTTGCAATAGCAACGTCGAAGTCCAGGTTGCCACCGTTGATGGCCTCGAGGAGTTCTTCGGTGCCGACGATGTCTGCGCCAGCTTCTGCTGCCTCGGTAGCCTTTTCGCCTTCAGCGAAGACTGCGACGCGAACGTCCTTACCGGTGCCGTGTGGCAAAGATACGGTGCCGCGAACCAGCTGGTCTGCCTTACGTGGGTCAACGCCCAAGCGGAAAGCGACGTCAACGGTTGCGTCGAAGTTCTTCGACGAAGTTTCCTTCGCCAGCTTCGCTGCCTCGAGTGGACGGTACAGGCGGTCGCGGTCAACGAGTTCCGCTGCTGCCTTGTATGCCTTGGAGTTCCTGCTCATTTAAATCAAATCCTTAAGAATGAGATGGTGGATTGTTGTGGTGTTTAACGGGCCAGAGCAGGCCCTGCCACATGAAATTGTTTATTCTGGAGCGCCGTCAACGGTGATGCCCATGGAACGAGCGGTACCAGCGATGATCGCTGCGCCGGCCTCGATGTCACGAGCGTTGAGGTCGTTCTTCTTGGTCTCTGCAATTTCCTTGCACTGATCCCAAGTCACAGAGCCGACCTTGTCGGTGTGTGGAACGCCGGAGCCCTTCTTGACGCCTGCAGCCTTGAGCAGCAGCTTAGCTGCTGGTGGGGACTTCAGGATGAAGTCGAAGGAACGGTCTTCGTAGACGGTGATTTCTACTGGGATGACGTTGCCGCGCATGGATTCGGTTGCAGCGTTGTACGCCTTGCAGAATTCCATGATGTTGACGCCGTGTGCACCAAGTGCAGGACCAACTGGAGGAGCTGGGTTAGCAGCGCCTGCTTCGATCTGCAGCTTGATAAAGCCTGTGGCCTTCTTCTTTTTCTTAGGTGCCATCGAATTACCTCTTTCCGTGATACCGGGTTATCCCACCACGATGAATAGCAGGGCCCGTCCGGATGCCACCTTGTGCGGCCACCGGGGAGTAAATGAAAAAATCGACGTGTGCAAGCAAATTTACACACGTCGACCTAGCCTAATCTAGAGGCGGGGTATTACCCAAATTAATTGATGCGCTCAATCTCGGTTGGGGAAAGCTCCACTGGGGTCTCACGGCCGAAGATGGAGACTAGGCCAACCATCTTGCCGGTTTCTTCATCAATTTCGGAAATCGTTGCCGATACGGAGGCAAATGGGCCAGACAAGATAGTCACTGCTTCGCCAACGACGTAGTCGTGTGCGTACTTCTTGGCCTCTTCCTTCTCTGGCATGGAGATGACCTGCTCGCCCTCGGCGGCATTGGCAGCTGCATCGCCTGCGGCTGCTGCGCCTTCCTTTGGCAGCAAGAACTTCGCCACGTCGCGGTGCTTCACTGGGGTGGCATTGCCTTCGTTGCCCACGAAGCTGGTAACACCTGGGGTGTCACGAACAACCGACCACGCGGCATCGTTAAGCTCCATGCGCACCAAGACATAGCCTGGCAGCAATTTACGCTTGACGAGCTTCTTCTTGCCGTCTTTGTTTTCCAAGACCTGCTCGATAGGCACAACAACATCGAAGATGGAGTCTTCTACTTCCAAAGTCTGCGCACGCATATCAAGGTTGGTCTTTACTTTGTTTTCGTAGCCGGAGTAGCACTGGATGATGTACCACTGACCAGGAAGCTCCTTGAGCTCCTTGGTGTACTTGCGCAAACGACGACGGTAATCCGCATCTGCATCACCCTCAGCGGCTGCTTCCTCCGCTTCTGGCTCAGCCTCGGCTGGCTCGGCTTCTACGGATTCAGCTTCTGCTGACTCAGCTTCTGTTGGCTCAGTTCCTGCTGGATTCGTGTCTGCGTCTTCAGCGGCCTCGACTGCTTCCGCAGCCTGGGTCTGCATGGATTCGATAAAAGCCTCGCCGACGTTGTTGGCGGTGTCTTCGGGGTTGGTGCTCTCGTTATTTTCGGTCATATTGTGCTCCATCTTCAATAAATTATCCCGCCGTTCCACGGGGAGGAACTAGCGGGATGATAGTGAACTTAGCGGCTATTCTACGGGAAAAAAGCTATTTTGTATAACGCTAGCGAACTAGCAACCATTCTATGCCCATGCCGGTGAGCGTATCTACGCCCCACACCAAAGCAGTCAAAATGATGAGGAAGGCGAATACAACAAGGGTGTACTGCACCATTTCCTTGGCGGTTGGCCAGACAACCTTCTTGATTTCGGAGACAACCTCCGGCACGAAAGTTACGGCACCGCCGCCTGGCTTGCCGTCACCTTCACCGCTTTCAACGCGTACGACACGCTTGTTCTGGTACGCATCCGTGGACGTCTCAGCAGCACCTGAGCGTTGGCGCTTGCCTGTTGGGCGTTGTGCCCCAGAATTGTCAGTCACGGTGAGAATGCTCCTCAAGAAAAATACGTACAAAGATCTTCGCAGATCTTATTGAACCTGGATGAGTCTACCAAAGCCCACCCTAGCGGCCAACCATTGAAATAGCAGTGAGGCCCGACCATTGCTGGCCGGGCCTCACTATGTATTTGGCAGGGGCGACAGGACTCGAACCTGCAACCTACGGTTTTGGAGACCGTTGCGCTACCAATTGCGCCACGCCCCTTTAAGACGATGTACACGTTACCAGAGTCATCATCTGGGATATAAAACACATCCTGCTTCGCCGATTTTGCAATCGATGTTGCGGGAGCATTTACCCGGTAGCGATGGCGAGAATTGAACTCGCGACACAGCGATTATGAGTCGCTTGCTCTACCACTGAGCTACACCGCCAGAGGCCATTTAAGAACTAGGGAAATTCCTGAGCCATAAATGAACAGAGCCCCCTGACAGAATCGAACTGTCGACCTTTTCCTTACCATGGAAACGCTCTGCCGACTGAGCTAAGGGGGCTTAGCTTCTTTGATAATGTGCTTTCGCGCTCTCTCTGAAGCCTTGAAAAGATTAACCCGAAACGACATACAAACACAAATCGCCAGTTAGCACGCTATTTTACCTGTGCTTGTAAGGTCCGATTTTACTCCATTTTGGAGTAGAGATGTTCCGGTCTTCCGGCCACCCCGTAGCGCAGGCGAATCTGCACGATGCCTTGGCTAGCCATCGTCGCTAAGCGCCGCTGCGCCGTCGGCCGCGAGACTCCGGCGATTTCTGCCGCCGCGGTGGCGGATAGCTCGCCGCTGCCCAAGGCATCGAGAAGCAACTGCTCCGTCGACGAGCTCGACGCCGGCATGGCTGGTGCCGTGCCATGCAAAATGGCCAACGCTTGATCAATCTTGTCTTGCCGCATGCCACGTTTGCCATCCAGCACGTGCCGGTAGCGCGCGTAGCGGTCGAGACGGTCCAGCAACTGCGCGCGCTGGAAGGGTTTGACCAAATAGCCCAAGGCTCCAGAACGCAATGCGCGGCGCACGGTGGATGCTTCATCCGCGGCGCTCAGCACAAAGGCATCAATCCCGCTGCGGTGGACTAATTCCACACCATCACCATCGGGCAAAAAGACATCGACCAACATCAAATCCGGCGGGGAGGATTGGATGGCATCGACAGCTTCAGCAATGGAGCGAGCCGTATTATGCACGCTAAAGCCAGGGGCTTCCTGCACGATATCTGCGTGCACGCCCGCGACGCGGAAATCATCATCCACGACGAGTACTGACCAAGTGCGATCCGTCATTTGCCTTCTTCCTCTCGCACTTCACGGTAGTTGAAGCTGGGATCTTGTTCCATCACCCCGGGCAGGCGTGCACCAAATACCGCACCTCGGCCCGACGGTTCCCCACCGCGCTCAATGACCCACACCTCGCCGCCGCGACGCTGCGCCATCTCCTGCGAGAGCGTCAACCCAATCCCGCGTCCGCGAATTTGTTCAGCAGGCACCACTTCTTCGCCCTGCTCGGTTTCTTCCACGTGGGTTTTATGCGCAAAAGGATCTTCTCCTGGGGTAATACCCGGGCCCGAATCTGCAACGACCATCACCAGTTCGGTGGCATCATCCATAAGCGTGACTTCCACCAGGCGCATCTCGGGGTTTGCTACCGCTGCGGTAATGGCATTATCGACGAGATTACCCAGCACCGTGGCAATATCTTCCACCTCGGCCACTTTGCCCAACACCAAGGTCTCTTCGCGGATCTGCATGCTCACGCCACGCTCGGAAGCCTCTAAGGATTTCGCGCCCAAAAATGCCTGTAGGAACGGCTCGGAGATGAGCTCGGTGCCAATCAGTGGATAATCCACCGGGCCCCGGCTGCGCATAGCGCGTAAGAACTGCGCGGCTTCGCCATCCCTGCCGGATTCAATCAAGCCGGCGGCCACATGCATGCGATTGGCAAATTCGTGGCGTTGCACCCGCAGCGCAGACGTCATCGTGCGCACGGTTTCTAAACGCTCTGACAACGCCATCACATCAGTGCGGTCACGGATCACGATGACTGCACCCAGCGATTGCCCGCCGCGGTCTACCGAACGTGCCTCCAAGAACAGCACGCGGCCATTGGCCACGATGCCATCGCGGGCCACCCCGGCTTGCAAGTCCGCAACCACATCGTCGGGAAGCCCCAGATCTGTCAGGCTTCGCCCCTCGGCGCTGTGAAGGCCAAAAATCTGTTTTGCCGAACCATTGCTTAAACGGATAGTGCCTTCGGTATCTAACGCAATGACTCCATCGCCCACGCCGTCTAGAACTGCCGCCTGGTTTTGTACCATCACCACCAGCTCTTCTGGTTGCACTCCCAGGGTTAGCTGTTCCCACCGCTTGCGCAGAACAAACATGGCGATAATCCCGATGAGCAAGGCCAGCAAGGCCGCCGCCACGATAAACAGCAAGGTGCGGGGCAGGTCATCAAAGACCCCATTGCGTTCGAAGCCAACGCTGATTTCTCCCACCGGCGTTTCACTGTCCGGGGCAAAGACCGGCACCTTAGCGCGCGCCGATTCCCCCAGTGTGCCCTTTTCCCAGGCCACTACTTCCTTGCCGGCGAGGGCTTCCGCAAAGCTGGTGCTTACTTGCAACCCCAACAGATCTTCATCAGGGTGCGCGAGACGCATGCCGTTGTTATCGGTAATGACCACAAATAACGCGCTAGTGGAATCCGCAGCAGCTTCCGCGTAGTGCTGTATTTCGCCCTGCGCGAGTACCTCTGCCGCAGGGTTTTCCGCATCTTGCGTTTCTTCCGCGACCAACTCACGCACCTGCGGGTCAGAACCAATGGTGCGCGCAATCATCAGCGCGGAGGTCTCCGCTTCATCGCGAAGCTGCTCGATGCTCAGCCCGATAAAAACCACCGTGCTGGTGGTTACTACCGCAACCACGGTAAGCAGCTGCAATAAGAGCACGCGGGTGGCAAAGCGCATGAGTTAAACCCTTCATCGTTTCAGCGAGCAATACCTCATTTGAGCACGGCAAACCACACGCAACAAATTGAATGAGCACAATGCACTAAAAGATGAAATTGCACTATTAGTTACCTAACGCGCCAAACACTTGGACAGTGACAGGCACCACTTTAGGCTAGCTCTAGTCTTCCAGGGCACTTGCCGTGCTACTGCGGCTATCGCACCTATACCCGTCCAAGGAGTCAGGATGTTCTCCCCCACTATTGTCACGTTGGCAGCGGAATACGCGCCAACGCACACGCTATCCGATGGAATTCTCGTCGGATTAGGCTTTGCCATGATCGTCACCTTCATGACGCTGATCATGCTCGGCCGCTCCACGCCTATGATCGCGTTGATCTTGGTACCGACCATCTTCGGCCTTATTGCCGGCGCTGGCCTGGGCATTGGCGACATGGTCATGGAAGCCATAAAAGATATGGCGCCGACCGCAGCATTGTTGATGTTTGCCATTATGTACTTCGGCATCATGATCGATGTGGGACTATTTGATCCCCTCATCCGGATTATCACCCGCGCGTTGGGCAATGACCCCGCCAAGATTGTGCTGGGTACCGCGCTGCTAGCCGGGGTTGTTTCCCTCGACGGCGATGGCTCCACCACGTTTATTATCACCACCTCTGCGATGTTGCCGCTGTACTTGCGCATGGGCATGAGCCCAGTGGTGCTAACGGTGGTTGCAGGTCTTATCAACGGCACCATGAATATTTTGCCTTGGGGCGGACCAACCGTGCGCGCTGCGGCCGCCTTGGGTCTTGACCCAGCGGAAGTTTTCGTCCCGATGATCCCGTCTCTGATTGTTGGCGTCATCGTGGTCTTCGCTTTTGCGTGGTTCCTGGGCATCGCCGAGCGCAAGCGCTTGGGCGGTTCGGTAGATACTTCCCGCTTCCAGGATGACAGCAATGGCGGAAGCACTGTCACAGGTGGTGCTGGCACCGGCGGCACCGGTAGCAGCGGCGGAGCAGGCACGACGCCAAGCGGCACGACGCCGAACGGTCGCACCCCAGACGACACCGTCCCAGATGGCTCAGACGGAGGCGGAGTGCTTGTCGATGTCCGCGAAGACAACTCAAATGAACATGCACAAGAACACGTGTCCTTGTCAGAGGTCGAAGAAGATCCCTCTGATGGTCTCACCGACACCATGCTGGACCCACACCGTTCTACGCTGCGCCCGAAGCTGATTTGGTTCAACCTCGTGCTCACCCTGGTCGTCATGGTCGCTTTGGTTGCCGATATCTTGCCGCTGGCATTTGTCTTCATGGTCGGCACGGGCTTGGCGCTCGCGGTGAACTTCCCGAAGGTCAAAGATCAGGCCACTGAAATGCTGGCCCACTCCTCCTCCATCGTTGGTGTGGTCTCCATGGTGCTGGCCGCAGGCGTGCTCGTCGGCGTCTTTTCCGGCACCGGCATGGTTGATGCCATGGCGTCCTGGATTACCTCAGTTATCCCGGATTCGATGGGCGCTTACCTCGCACCGATTACCGGCTTGCTGTCTATCCCCATGACATTTTTCATGTCCAATGACGCGTTCTACTTCGGCATCTTGCCGGTGCTGTCAGAAAGCGCCGCGCACTTTGGCATTGAACCGGTAGAGATGGCTCGCGCTTCTATTACCGGCCAGCCCGTCCACATGCAGTCGCCATTAGTGCCCGCTATTTTGCTGCTGGTGTCTTTGGCGAAGGTGAACCTAGGCGATCACCACAAGAAGGTGCTGTGGCGCGCTGTGATTGTGTCTCTCGCCATGCTGGCCTCAGCTATCGCCGTCGGCGTCATTCCGTTGGCTGCCTAAACGCCGCGCGGAGGCGCCCACATCGGCGCCTCGCTAAGGCCTCCGCGTAAGCATCACAAGCGCACGCAGGCTCGCTCGAGCCGAGCGATGCAGAAACGTGGAGCCCCAGTTAAGAAACTCAACTGGGGCTCCACGTTATTTTTGTGCCAGGTAGAAGATTCGAACTTCTGAAGGCGTAAGCCGGCGGATTTACAGTCCGCTTCCTTTGGCCGCTCGGACAACCTGGCAGGCACTATTCGGTGCGGTTCATTACTCTACTATGCACACCTAGCTATATGGCAAATCGGCAGGTCACCGGGTGTAACGCACGTACTCCTTCGACCGTTGCCAGCGTGTGTACAAACTTGTACTCCTAGCCCACGCGGTCGGCGGTATACGACGCGAGGTTACGCAACGCACGGGTCGCCGGAATATCCGGCAGGGTGGCACACTCCGCCGAGACGATGTCGATGTAGCGCTGTACCACCTCGAGCGCGCGTTCGCGGCCCTTGGACGCACGCAGCAACTCTAATGCACGCTCTACGTCCTCATCGGCCTCCAGCGGGCCGGTCAGCAGCTCACGCAGTCCTTGCCCGGCCTCAGAATCTTCTTCAAGGGCGTATAAGACCGGCAAGGTAAAGACACCTTCGCGCAAATCCGTTCCGGGAGTCTTGCCGGATTCATGGGATTCCGAGAAGATATCGATGATGTCATCGACAATCTGAAAGACCATGCCAATGGCACCACCGATGGTGCGCAGCGCCTCGGCGTGCTCTTTGGGAGCTCCGGAATGGTAGGCACCAAAGTAACCGGCGGAAGCAATCAGCACGGCGGTCTTTTCTTGGATGACCTTCATGTAGTGATCAATGGGGTTTGCTTCGCCCGCACCGACGGTCTCGCGCATCTGCCCAGTCACTAGCTCTTCAAACGTGGCCGCGAATTGCTCAACGGTATGGGTATCCAGCTGGCTCATCAAGCGTGAGGCATGCGCTAATAAAGCATCGCCAGCCAAGATAGCCACGGAGTTATTCCAGCGCGAGTTAGCTGATTCCACACCGCGACGACGGTCAGCTTCATCCATGACATCGTCGTGGTACAGCGTGGCTACGTGCACCATTTCCACCACGGTGGCAGCTTTGATGACTTTTTCGCTGCCTGGTTCTGATCCAAATTCAGACGACAGCAGCGACATTATGGGACGAAATCGCTTGCCACCTGCTTCGGATAGATGCTGGGCTTTGTCAGAGACGAAGGACGCCCCGCGGTTGGTTTCATCGTGCAGCAAGCGTTCAACAGCGGCAACGCCGGCAGCAACGCGATCATTGAGCTGGTCATCCCCCAGATCCACGGCGTGATTGCTCATTGTATACAGGTCCTTGTGCTCGATGAAACTAAATTTAGACAAACAATAACCGTAGTCGAAACTAGACGCATAACCCACTTCAGGGTACCCGCGTGCGACAATAGTTTGCATGGTTGAGCATTATGATGTTGCGGTCATCGGCGCGGGGCCCAGTGGAGCAGCTGCTGCGCTGCATTCCGTACGCCGCGGTTTTGAGACAGTCCTGATTGATTCCGCGGAGTTTCCGCGCGATAAAACCTGTGGTGATGGCCTCACACCGCGTGGGCTTCACCAGCTCAACCAACTGGGCGTGGAGGTCAATCCCACCTACCGCAATAGGGGTTTAAAGCTGCATGGCTTTGGTACTTCGGCCACCGCGCCGTGGCCATCGACCTACCCCTGTGATGAGGGAACTGCGCTACAACGGCACCGTTTAGACGCATTGCTTGTCGATGCCGCGGTGGCCGCCGGCGCCACGCTTTTAGCCGGAAACGCTGCTACTAATCCCCAGCTCGATGGCAATTTTCTCACTGAATTCAGCGTAGGTGAGACCCAGATTCGTGCGCGTGAAGTCATCGTTGCCGATGGTGTGCGCTCTACCTTTGGGCAAAAATTAGGGCGCATCTGGCACAAGGGTGAAGTCTTTGGCATCGCTGCCCGCTCCTACTGCGAATCCCCATTTTCGGATGAGCCGTGGATGCATTCGCACGTAGAACTTCGAAATGAAGATGGTGTAGTCCAGCCTGGTTATGGCTGGATTTTCCCTATCGGTGATGGCTCGGTCAACTTAGGTTGCGGTGCGCTTTCGACGGCACAGCGCCCAGCCAAGCTCAATACCAAGAAATTACTGTCGCTGTATGCCAGCCAGCAGCGCGACGAGTGGCAATTAGGGCCTGAGAAATTTATCACATCCGCGGCACTGCCCATGGGCGGTGCGGTCTCCAACGTCGCAGGTGCCAACTGGATGATTATTGGCGATGCCGCCGCGTGTGTAAACCCACTCAATGGCGAAGGTATCGATTATGGCCTAGAAACCGCGGCGCTTGCGGCGCAACTGCTAGGCACCAACAAGGATCTCACCTTGGTATGGCCGGATCTGTTGCGCCAAGAATACGGCGAGGCCTTCATCCTGGCGCGCACACTTGCGCGAGTTCTCACCTACCCGCAGTTTCTTCCGGTAGCAGGACCGATTGGCTTGCGCGGTCCGATGCACCTGGCTGCTCGTTTGATGGGCAACCTCATCACTGACGAGGACCGGGATATCACCGCACGTTTGTGGCGCGCGGCCGGCAGCGCGGTAGCCACTGCGCGCTGTGGCTCGCCGTTGTGGGACTCGACTTATTAGGGCTTAATGGCCGAGTGCAAGGCGACGATTCCGCCGGTGAGGTTTTGCCAACCGGCGTCCGTCCAGCCATTGCGGTTGATAATCGCAGCGAGCGCTTCTTGCTCCGGCCAGGCGCGGATGGACTCCGCGAGGTAGATATAAGCATCCGGGTTTGACGACACCAAACGGGCCATCGGTGGCAAAAGACGCATCAAATATTCTTTATAAAAGGTGCCGAAGACAGGGATGACCGGCTTGGAAAATTCCGCCACCGCTAAGCGCCCGCCGGGTTTGGTCACGCGCGCCATCTCGCGTAGCCCTAGTTCAAAGTCATGAATATTGCGTAGCCCATAAGAGATGGTCACTGCGTCAAAAGTCGAATCTGCAAACGGCAGGCGCATGCCGTCGCCGGCTACTTTAGGAACATTGCGGTCTTCGCCAGCGGCCAGCATGCCGCGTGAGAAATCACACGCCACGCACCACGCGCCGGACTTGGACAGCTCCACGGTCGATACCGCAGTTCCGGCAGCCAAGTCCAGGACTTTTTCCCCAGGTTTGAGGTTCAAACGCTGCCGCGTGAGCTTGCGCCACCGGCGGTCTTGGCCAAAGGAAAGGACCGTATTGGTGATATCGTATTTCTCCCCGACGGCATCAAACATCGATGCAACGTCAAAGGGCTTCTTATTAAGATCTGCCTTTTTACCCACGCAGCACAGTTTAAGCTACGCGCGCGCCAAGAGCTCGCGCAGCCCACCGTGGAAGCTCCGGACGCTGGCCCAAAATAGTCAGCGGAACCCTACGCGTGGACTCAAGTACTTCTTCGTAATAGCCCATGAGCTGACGGCACAATGCTTCCCACGTCTTATTCTCTATGGACGCACGAGCACGTAGCCCAAATTCCGGGCTATCAATGGCATCAACCGCCGCGGGCAAGTCCTCAATGAAGGTATCGACTTCCAGCAGGTAGCCATTGACCCCTTCGTCAATGAGATCCACGGGGCCGCCGGCATTGGGGCCAATGGTGGGCACCCCAGAGGCTTGGGCTTCTTGGATCGCTTGGCAGAAGGTTTCAAATTCCCCGGCATGCACAAACACATCTAGTGAGGCATAGGCTTGGGCGAGTTCTTCGCCACCCAAAGCTCCCATAAATTTCGCCGTGGGCAGCTGCGCTTCCAGCAGTGGCCGCTCTGGGCCATCACCGACGATCACCAGCTGGATATCATCGCGGTCATTGAGAGCAGCTAGCCGGTGCACGCCTTTTTCTGCCGCCAAGCGCCCGACAAAGCCCACGATGCGTTTGCTTTTCGATGGATCCCACATCTCGCGCAAAGCCTCCGAGCGCTTGGATGGGTGAAAGCGCACCGCATCCACGCCCCTGCCCCAGTGACGGACATTTTTAATGTTGTGGCGTTCTAATTCGGCAATCGTCAATGAGCTCGGCGCCAAGGTCATTTGGCAGGCGTTATGGATGGTGCGCAACCACTCCCACACACCAAAAGCTAAAGCCGACAGCTGGTATTTGGTGGCAAATCCTGCCACGTCAGTTTGATACAGCGCGACCGCCGGAATACGCAACTGGCGCGCAGAAAACGCTCCCGCTGCACCGAGTACAAACGGGCTGGCGAGGTGAATAATATCCGGTTGAAATTCCCGCAATTCGCTATCGACGACGGAGGTGGGAACACCGACTGGCAGCGAATCAATCAACGGTACTTTGACCGTGGGTACCCGACGGATTGGAAATCCTAGGTAGTCGCTGATTTCTTCTTGCCCATCGCGTGCACCGGGTGCGATGACCATTGCGTCGTGTCCTTCTGCGTGCAGGTGCTCCAATACTCGCAGCACGGAGTTAGTTACTCCATTGACATTGGGCAAAAAGGATTCCGCAACAATCGCTACACGCATAGTCTCTCATCTTCGGCGAATAAGGTTATATTTGCGTAAAATCTGCACGAAATTGTGGATAAATTACCTACGCTAATACGCCGACCATCATAGTCATCGTCGCCGCACTTGGCTGTAACGCCGATCTCGGCGCTGCCGTTTGTGGCGCCGCTGGTTACTCCTCGGCTGTCTCCGGTACGGACTTCTTCGTGCGCCGGTAGTTGACCAGCCACCACGTTCCTCCGGCGATAATCGAGCTGATGACGGCTACCGATATCGCAGGGATAATCGACAAGGTCCACTCGCGGCCTTCCACTTTGACCAGCTCGGGGTTATCGCCGGCGAATGTCACCCACACTTGTTGCCCAGGGGCAAGACCCGTGGGGTACAACAGCCCAGACGATGGCTGGTAATAAATGCCGTCGGCGTCTTGGTATTCCACGGCCGTGCGCATCCAATCAACACCAGTAATGGTGCCCAAGGCGCGCTGCGGGTCAGCGGCGATTTTGATGTCATTGATCAACGGCCCTACCACCATCGCCGCCGAAGCCAATAGGGCTGCGGCATATAAGGTAACGATGAGCTGGTTGACGCGTCGGCGAACTCGATAGCGCATGGCTTTTGCTAGAACTCGTTCTTCGAGGAGATTTCCTGGTGCAATGCCCGGCGCGTATTACGGCTCACGCGGGCTTCCACCACAGTGATGCCAACGGCAAACTCCGCTAGTTCGGCCAAGGTATCCAGCAATTCCTGAGCGCTATCAGCGCGGCGGTAATCTACCCCAAAGCCTTCCACCAGTGGTTCAATGTCCACATCGTGTGGGGTGCCAAAGGCTTTTTCAAATTCACCGCGCAATGCATCCTGGCCGGTCTCGAGGGTTTCAAAAATGCCGCCGCCATTGTCATTAGCAATAACGATGGTGAGGTTTTCCGGACGAACTTCGTCTGGGCCCAAGATCATGCCGGTGAGATCATGCAAGAAGGTGATATCACCCAATAGCGCTACTGTGCGCGGTGCGCGTGGCAGGTCACGCTCGCGGGTTTGGGTTCCAATAGCGACACCGATTGCCTGGGATACAGAGCCGTCGATACCAGCGGCGCCGCGGGCGGAGTACACGTCAACGCCGTCAAAAGGCAGCCCCACCAGGGACATATCGCGAATTGGGTTGGATGCGCCGATAAAGGCGGCATCGCCGACCGCCAGGGTGTCAGCTACTGCGGCTGCTGCATGCAGCCCGGTAAATCCGTGGTCGGCGTTTTCTAGTGCCTCACGCACGGCATCAGAGCCAGCGGTTGCAGCACCCTCGCAAATTTTCATCCAGTCACGGGTTGGTTCACCGGTGACTTTGACGGTGGTGCCAATGCGTGCGTGCTCACCGCGCGGGTTGGTGACATCTGTCGTGCGGGACAGGCAGATGACATCAACATCTGGGTCGGAGATCAACGCCATGACATCGCGGTGCAAGGTGGGATGGCCGACAACAATGACTTGTTCTACGCGGGTGTTAACGACGTAGTCATTGGCGGATACTTGGTCTTTTCGAAATACGCGTGCGGCCGCGGGATGTACTGGATGATATGGCGCGGGCGCAGTTGGTTCTGCGATGGTGGGGATATCTTCTAAACCTTCCACCGCCCATGCTTCATCACCGGCGATTACCAAGGTGTTGCGCGATAAGTCCACGTCTACTTCGCCGTGGTTGACCCAGCCGGGAAGCGGTGCGCGCTGCTCGGTGAGATCCGTTGGAGCCTCCAAGGCAGAATCACCCAGTAGCGGCGCATCTAATGCGACGTTGATGTGTACTTGACGCTGGGAAGTAAAAGCCTCTGCGATCTGCGGAATATCCATGGGCTCTGTCACCTGCACGGTATCGGCATAGACTCCGAAAATTCCCTGTTGTTCAATGGTCTGCGAAGCACCGGTACCGATTAAACGTGCCGGGCGGTCGGCGCTAATGATAGCCAGTGGAATGTGGCTGTAGTGCGCTTCAACCATCGCGGGCAAAGTATTAGCCACCGCGGTACCGGACGTCATCACGACCGCGACGTGGCGTCCGGACACCCGCGCTAAACCGAGTGCGAAAAAGGCGGCGGTGCGCTCATCAATGCGAGTGTGAACGCGCAGGTCCTTGCGGGCTAGCAGTGCCAAGGATAAAGGCGAGTTACGCGAGCCCGGGCACAGCACGACATCGGTGACATGTCGGGATAGTTGTGCTGCTACGGCCTGGGCGAGATTCAAAGACGTCGAATTCATGCCTCTAATCTACTGTGCGTGACCAAATTGCTTATTGCCGCTGCCCGAAAAGATCATTAATCCAATCTTCCACCTGGTCGGGATCCTCAGGAACCTCCGGCAAATCTGACATATCCGGGATCGGGTTTTCCGTCACCGTCGTTGTTTCCGTCTCCGTCACGGTTTCCGTTTGCATCTGCGTCTCGGTCTCCGTGGCGGTTTCTGTCACTGGCGGTGGTGGTTCTTTCTCGGCTTCTGCGGCCGATGAGCGCCACAAAAACAATAATGCACCCGCAGCCAGCAGAGCTAGGGCAGCAATCACGCCCAAGGTCGCTGTAAGCCCTTTGGAAGCGCCATCGCCACCGGAGCCCGAATTTACCCGGCCGGTCTCTGCCATATACGTCTGTTCTTCTTCGGGGAACTCGTAGTAGCCCTGAGCGTGTGGTTGCTGATAGCCGGATTGCTGGTATCCCGGCTGTTGCTGATAACCAGGCTGTTGCCCATAGTTTTGTTGTGGCTGACCGTACTGCGGATCGCGCTGCGGGTCGTCATCGCCAGGGAAATATTGGCGTGGTCGTTCATTCATGTCTTCACACGCTACCGGCAACCCTGCTTTGATAGCCAGGTTTGTGCGGCAGCTAATTCATCATCGACAACGTGGTCTGGTGCAATTGGGCTATCGCCGTAAACTTCGCCATTTCGGTCCATATCCTGCGCGATTGTCAGCATCAAATAGCTGCCATCCGGGAAGTCATAGACCGCATTAGCCGTGGCATAACCTGCAGTGGGTTGACCAAAAGACACAGCATTTTCTAAGCCTTTAAACGCCACCATGGTCGCTTCCCCGGAAGACGCCGTGCCGGCATCGACAAGCACTGCGATCGGAACATCGAGGTTTTTCTGCGCCTCGACGCTAACTGCCGTGCCGCCACCGGAGACAGCGGTGCCATCAACGGTAACCGGGTTATCTCCCATCGCGGAATGGAAATACATCGCATCCCCATCGGGCAATAGAGGTGACAGGCCAGCGAGCATTGGGCCCATATCTCCGCCACCATTGCCGCGCAGGTCAACTACCACACACGCGGCGTCCTCCACTCCGGCAGCAAGCGTATCTGCATAGCTTTGAATATCGGCATTGCGGTCTACAGCAGGCACCTTCGCGGTGACGATATCGCCGTCGCTTTCGATGCTGGGCTGCTCTGCAGTCTCAATTGCCTCTTCAATCTCGGCGTTTTGGTCTGGTGTGACCAAGTTGGAGTGCTTGCCACCGGCAGCTTTCACGGCCTTTTTCAAAGGCTCGTAGAGGTCCTCGCGGGACTGTGCGGATTCAATGGCAGCCTGGGCTTCTACCTTGGCGCGGGCAAAGTCATCTGAGTCAGCATGAATACCCTGGGTTTCGGCCAACGTCAGTACGGCATTGCCGTAGCGCTTCGGGCTGTCATTGCCTAAAAAGATGGCCTTTCCGGTAAACATCGCGCCCATCGTGGGCCCTAGGAAGTACACGGCGGCAAGCAGTGCTCCGACGATAATGACGCCAGTGGACAGGAGTACTTTCTTAAGCATTGTCTCGTCCAATCGTCAGCGTGCGCTTACGAAGGGGTTCGACTGCCGAAATTGCGATGATGGTAAACAACCAGCCGACGACCAAGAAAGCACCGGCGAGAAGGAAGCGCGCTATGTAATTCACATCGGTCATAGCACCGGTGAGCATCACCATGCCCAGCAGGGCGCCGAAGACGAAGCCAATCAGCGACACAATGATGATCGGGCCGAGGGTCTCAAATAGCTGGGTCCGGAAGTAAAAGCTTCGACGCACACCCATCAAGTGCAGGGAACGAGTCAAGTGAGCCTGTTCGAAGATTTGTGAGGACAGCCCCAAAAAGATCGCCATGGATGATAGGACGAACCCAAAGCACAGGGTCAAGAGACTACCCGCGGTGATATCGCTAAATATCGCGTGGATTCCGGGATCTGCGGCCATCAACTCGGACATGGAATCTTTCACAATCGGTGATACAACCAAGTACCCAGCGATCACTCCGAAAAAGGCCATGGAGGCACTGCGTCGCCACGTGGTTTTGGCATCGGCGACGATGCGCTGACTAGCGACAAAATGCGAAGTGCCCGGCGCGATGGACAGCAGCCGATACAGCACCTGCAATAGGAATGGCACGAGCCAGTTGATCAACATGATGTTGAAAAAGACCACGACGGCGGTCAGGGAGAGAAACGCGAAACTCGATTCAAGGTCTGCTTGATAGACCATGACCAGGGTAAAGATGGTGAAAATGACGAAGATGATCACCCCACGGTATTTCACCGCCGGCGGCATTTCTTTGCGCGATACGCCCAAGGGCTCCACGCGTACTCGTTGCATGCCGGCGATGGAAGCACCGATGGCCAAACCAAAGACCACTAGAGCCACGGTGAGATAACCCCACCAGGGCAGGATGATTTCTGTTGTGTTGACGGGGACAAACTGAAAAGTCAGGTTGGAAAACACAGGTGTTAAAAGCACGCTGATCAATCCACCCAACACAATGCCAATAATCGCCTGCACTGCGGTTTCTAACATGGTCATGCGGGTGATATCCCCAGACGACAGACCAATCAAGCGCAGAGTAGCCAGGCGTTTTTCGCGTCCCGATGCCCCCAGGATTGCCGCTTGCGCAGTCAAGGAGAAAATCGTAGGCACCAGAAATGCACAGGCGAAGAAGGCCAATACGACCCAGATATTCATCGTCCCCGAATCTGCGGGGACCCCCATGGCTTCGTGCAGCGCAGGAAAATCTTCGGGGCGTTGTGACCGTTGATAAAACATCCACGTGCCACCGGCAACGAGGAATGCGATGGTAGAGCTGACCGTGACGCTCACGATGGCAATCAAGGTCACCAGACCGGTGCCGGTGCGAGTGCGCAACGCGGCTTTGTGAAGGTCAAGAACTAAAGTGCTGGTTTTCATCGACGTCCACCTACCAAACGATCGTCGTGGATGATGCCATCACGGATTTCCACGCGGCGTTCCATCCAGTCGGCAACGCCCGGGTCATGGGTGACCAGAATCAGTGCGGCGCCGGTGCGTTGGACAACTGCGGAAAGCATCTGCATGACTTCATGTCCAGTAGCTTGATCCAGTGCACCGGTGGGCTCATCGGCGAAGATGACCGCGGGTGAGGTCACCAATGCGCGCGCAATCGCAATGCGTTGTGCCTGGCCACCAGAGACCTGGCCGGGACGACGATCCACCAAGGAGCCAAGTCCTAGTTGGTTCAGCAATTCCTCGCTACGTTTGCGCGCCTTGTTTCGCGAGGTGCCATTGAGCATGGCCGGCAGTGCCACGTTATCGAGTGCACTGAGCTCAGGCAGTAGCTGGTGGTCTTGGAAGACGAAGCCAAAATCTGCCAATCGGGTGCGTGAGCGGGCGGCATCGGAGGCATCGGAAAGCACGGCGTTGTTGAAGACCACCTGGCCGGAGGTCGGTGTGAGTACCCCGGACATGCAATGCAAGAGTGTGGATTTGCCGGAGCCCGATGGGCCCATGACGGCCACGGTTTCGCCCGCGTTGATATCAAGGGTGATGCCGGACAGGACTGGGGCACCACCGAAGTCCTTGGTGACGTCTTCGAGATGCAATATGTTTGCGGTGTTATTTTCCATGCTTCTTATTTCACTCGGCTGGCGGGTTAAAAACCATGGTGCCAGCATTGCACTTTCAGGTAGTGCTGGCACTACCCTGGGCTGCATGTGGAGAAAGCGCAAACGGCACGCCAAGGGAACAACCCATGAGCAGATCCAGGCCGAAAAGATTGCTGAGCTGACTAAATCCCGGCGCGCCATCGCCGATGCCTACGAGGTAGAGCGCTCCCGTATCGAGCGCGACTTACACGATGGCACCCAGCAATACCTCGTTGCTGCGTCGATCAAACTCGGTGAAGCACTACTCGATGCCCCACCGGAGGTCGTCGAATTAATCGCTGCCGCACAACAGGATCTAAATAAGGGATTAGAGGCACTGCGCAAAACCGTGCACGGCATTCACCCACAGGTGTTATCCGAGCGCGGCCTAGTTGCTGCGGTGAAAGATATGGCCGCGGCCCACGGTCCACACGTACTTGTCTCTGCCCCGCATCCGCTGCCAGAGCTCTCCCCCAGCGTTTTAGCCGCCGGCTATTTCTTCTGCGCCGAAGCGTTAACCAACGCTGCCAAGCACGCGCCGGGCGCTGAGGTATCCGTACTTCTTATCGCCGATAAGCACTTACACATCTCAGTGGTCGATCAAGGCCCCGGCGGGGTCCGCTTAAAACCCGGCGCAGGGCTTGCCGGCATGCGCGATCGGCTCGATGCTTTTGGTGGGTGGTTAGAGATTACGTCGCCAGAGGGCGGACCCACCAGCCTATCTGCGCGTATTCCCCTACTCATTGAGCGCGGCCAACCAACCTTTACTATGGGCACGGTACCCACAGACACCGACGATAACCACGACACCCACAACAAGACTGAGGATTAGGGATTAGCAATGGCAGAACTTTCAATCGTCGTGGCCGATGACTCCGCGCTGCTGCGCGAAGGTATCGCTGGCCTGTTAGAACGCCGCGGTCACCACATCATTGGCCAAGCAGCCAGCGCCCCGGAACTTATCAGCGAGGTGGAGCAACAAGTCCCCGATGTGGTGATTACCGATGTTCGCATGCCACCATCGATGTCCGATGATGGCCTGCAAGCAGCGGTGACGTTGCGGCAGACCTACCCAGATTTAGCGGTGATGGTGGTCAGCCAATATGTCGCACCAGTCTATGCCTCGGAGCTTTTCGCCGATGCCACTGGTGGTACCGGTTACTTGCTCAAAGATCGCATCAGCGAAGTCGCGTCCTTCTTAGACTCCCTGGCGATTGTGGCTGGCGGCGGTACCGTTATCGACCCCACGGTAGCCAGCGCGCTCATGTCGACCTCGCGCTCTGGTCTGGCGGCGTTAAGCCCGCGTGAAACTGAGGTTTTGGAGTTGATGTCCCGCGGACTATCCAACAAGGATATTTCCGGCAAGCTCGTGCTATCTACCGCCGCAGTGGCCAAGCACGTGTCTAATATTTTTATGAAGCTCGGCCTTGACGCTTCCGAAGATAACCGCCGCGTGAAGGCAATTTTGGAATACCTCGCCACCCAGAACCTACGGTAACTACTGCGGTAATTTCTGCTGTCATTACTTCTGGCGGCGCACTAATACCACCGCTGCGGCAATGAGCACCAGCACACCGAGCCCAGCCGAGAACACCAAAGCCCTCATCAGAGTTTTCTGCTGCGGTCTCAGTCTCCTCGCTATCTTTTGCTGTATCAGCATCCGCTGCATCATCGCTTGTACCGGGTTGTGCGGCAGCCTCAAATGTCGGGCCTGGTTGCGGCTCGCCATCGACAAGTGCCGCGAGCGTATAGCGCGCGGTGTGTTGTTCAGCGTCCCCGACTTCTTCGTTTCCACCGCCAGCTATTCGCATGTATTTAACCGCGATATACTGCTCACCGTCTTGCCATAGCCGCTCGGTGGCACTGGTGCCACCATCAATCACGCGGTAGTTCAGCGGGGCTTTATGACCAATGGTTTTAGGCTCGTCACTGGTTAACGTCACTGATTCCGGGCTGGCGACTGGCTGCCGTGCTTGGTTGTAGATATTGACCTCCAATTGGTCCACCGAAACCCCCGGCGCGCGTTCCACATCCGTACCACCGGACTTAATCGCTGCGGCTAGGCGTTGGCCGTACTCCACGGGCACCTTATAAAAATGCGTTTCGCCCGGCACAATATCTGTCGCTACAGCTGCGTCTTCGGCCGTGGGCAGCTCCGCGGCATCCTCGAACCACGTTCCAGGGCTGGCATCCTCTGCGTTATCAGGAAGCTCCACAGCCGGTATGTCCGATGCTTCTTCCGGTTCAGGTACCGCAGAGGTGTCCTCGCCTACTAATCGGGTGATTTTCAGCTCCACCGGGATATCTTGACCTCGCAGATATTTTCCCCGGCGCGTGAGTGAAAAATCCACGTAGCCCTCATCGCCGCAGTCTTCGCCCATGTGCACGCTCAGTGCTGCGGCTGATTGCACGCCCTGTGCGGAGCTGGAATCGGCATCACTCCACGTGGAAGCTTGGCAGGAAAAATCAGTAAATTCCAGATCCAACCCAAATCGGCCATCGGTTAAACCACCAAAGCTCGGCGGTTGCACCGTCAGCGCCGACAGCGCAACCCGTTCTGACTCTTCAACCGGGATTCGCCAGTGCTGAGCATCGCCATTGATGTCATTAAACGCCGTGCCGTGATCGTGCAGCGGGGAAGAAAACGCCTCGACGTCGGCTGGGATTTGCGTAGGCTCACTCTCATTCGCGGAGCCTTCGTATTCTTCCAAGTCAGACTCGTAGGCGTTAATACTGCGCGAGTGCAAGATTTTCATGGACTCGGCTAAGGATTCGGCATCATCGGCATCCAGATACTGGCCACCGCCGGCATCAGCGATGCACTCCAGTTCCGACCGGGCTTCGTCATCGACTAAAAATCCCACGGTATTAATGATTAAGTCGATGCCCTGGTCATGTAATTCTTCCGCAACTTCGCACACCGGCGGTGGTGCGCAGGTATCAATGCCATCAGAGACTAAGACAATGGAACGCTCCCCTTCAGCCGGAAGCTCTTCTGCTGCTTGGCGAAGCGCTGACCCCATCGGGGTATAGCCCGATGCTTCAATATCGTCTACTTCCCCACGGATATCATCCAACTGCCCACTGCGCACCGGCGCCAACGTGGTGACATCCCGACAGCCGGCATCGTGCTCCTCAGGTGCATTGGAAGTTCCGGTGCCATAGGTCATAAACCCAATTCGGAATCATCGAACCCGAGGCATCCAGGATGACCATGGTGGGTGCAACGGTGCTTGCATTACTGTCTTGTGCGGAGGCGATCGGAGCACTCGTTGCAACAAGCCCCAACGCCATGGTGATACTGGCCCAGATTTTACCGTGAGCCATGCGCCACAGATTATCGGCAGGTTAGATACCTCACAACACTTATCAAGCCGAGAACATCACTTTTACCCGCATCGCTGCAGCACACAGTGCTAGAAGTTATTTTGCATCCAAAACCGCAAAGCACTCCCGCACGCGCTCGAACCACCAGTCTTTCCGCTCAGCAGGAGCAGCCAAGGCCGCCAGGCGATCCGGGTCGGCGGCGATGGGAGCGGCGGGCAAAGAGCCATCAATAAGCGCACGCGGGGCGGCAACATCTTCTAAAAATAGTGACCCTGTGGCAAGACCTGCAGCAGCCGGAACCACGTCAATGTCTTCATCATCAAAAATGCGTGGCAGCGCGGCCACCGTGGCCAAGCCCATGGAAATTCCCACGGCTGTATCTAATGCGGAGGCTACCGTGATATCCATGTGGCGATCGCGCAGGTTGCGCGCAATGTCCAGCGTGTTGCGCACCCCGCCCAACGGCGCTGGCTTAACGATGGCCACGTCCGCCGCCTGCAACTGCGCCACCCGGTAGGGGTCACTGGCTTTGCGGATGGATTCATCGGCCGCCACGCGGACAAACAACCCCGCCCGCATTAGTTGGCTGCGCACCTGCGCTAGTTCTTCCGTGGTGCGGCAGGGCTGTTCCATATAATCCAGCGGCATCATATTTTTCGCCGCTTCGATGGCCTCGTCCACGCTCCACCCGCCGTTGGCATCCACGCGAATATTGGATACCAAATTAGGAGTGTGCACCGCGGCGTACTCACGCACTGCTGCAACGCGCGCGATGTCTTCTTCCAAGCTTTGGCCTGGTTCTGCGACCTTGACCTTCCAGGTGCGCACGCCCGGATAACGCGCCATCACCTCCGGCACCTGCTCCGCGGCTACGGCCGGAATGGTGCCATTGACCTCGACGGTATCGCGCACAGATTCTGGGAAACCGTCATAGGCTGCTTCTAAGCCTGCGGCTAACCAGTGCGCTGCTTCTTCGGGCTGGTATTCCACAAAAGGGGAAAATTCTCCCCAGCCTGCGGGGCCATCGATAAGCAATGCTTCGCGGGTGGTGATTCCGCGAAATTTTACGGCCAAAGGAAGCGCCACTACATGCGCGCGGTCTAGGATATCGTCGATCTGCATGCTGCCTACTTTAGGCGGCGACTAGATTAGAGTGCATGACTGCAACCCGAACTTATAGCACCGATAATCCTTTTGACGCCCCCCAGTGGCGTGCGGTGGACGGCTTTTCTGACCTCACCGATATCACCTACCACCGCCACGTGGGCGAAGGTCGTGCCAATGGCATCGTGCGCATTGCCTTTGACCGCCCGGAAGTACGCAATGCCTTTCGCCCGCATACCGTCGATGAGCTCTACCGCGTACTCGACCACGCGCGCCGTACCCCGGATGTCGGAACGGTGCTGCTCACCGGCAATGGCCCGAGTGAAAAAGACGGCGGCTGGGCATTTTGCTCCGGCGGCGACCAGCGCATCCGCGGCCGCTCCGGCTACCGCTACGCCGAAGGTGAAACCGCCGATACAGTCGATACCGCACGTGAGAAAGTCGAAGGCGGCCGCCTGCACATCTTGGAAGTACAACGTCTGATTCGCACCATGCCCAAAGTAGTTATTGCCGTGGTCAATGGCTGGGCCGCCGGTGGCGGGCACTCCCTGCACGTCGTCTGTGATCTGACCATCGCCTCCCGCCAGGAAGCTGCGTTTAAGCAAACCGATGCCGATGTCGGATCCTTTGACGCCGGCTACGGCTCTGCCTACCTAGCGAAGATGGTCGGGCAAAAATATGCCCGCGAAATCTTCTTCCTCGGCCGCACTTACTCGGCTGAGCGCATGCAACAAATGGGCGCGGTCAACATCGTGGCCGACCACAAAGACATCGAACAAGAAGCCATCGAAGCCGCCCGCGAAATCAACACCAAATCCCCGACCGCGCAGCGCATGCTGAAATTCGCCTTCAACCTCACCGACGATGGCCTCATGGGCCAACAAGTCTTCGCCGGCGAAGCCACCCGCCTGGCGTATATGACCGACGAAGCCGTCGAAGGCCGCGACTCCTTCCTTCAAAAGCGCGACCCGAATTGGGAAGAATTCCCTTACTACTACTAGGAAATACAACAGCCCCGCGCGATTTACTCACTCGGGGCTGTGGGGTACCTTGCGCCGACCTTTGTCGACGCCATCTACCGCAAAATTACCCCGACACGCTACTACTTCCAAGCTACGTTAGAAGACGTTATAAAATTAGTTAAAGCTTTAAGTTGACGCGACAATATCGATGATTTACACTTTCACCATGCTGAATTTCACTTCAACCTTTAAGTCTCCCACTGAGTCCGCCGGCCTTCTCATCGCACGTACCATCCTGGGCGTAGTTCTCATTGCCCACGGCTGGCAGAAGTTCAACGAGTGGACCATTGCGGGAACTACTGATGCCTTCACCGGTATGGGCGTTCCTGCCGCTGGCATCGCAGCACCTATCGCAGCCGCCATTGAACTTGTCGGTGGCATCTTGATTCTCATCGGTCTGATTACCCGTATTGCTGCCGCACTTGTTGCACTGCAGATGGTTGGCGCCGGTATCTGGGGCGGCCACTTCAGCTCCGGTGTGATGGTTACCGAGAACGGCTGGGAGCTAGTTATGGTTATCGCCGCTGTTGCAGTAATTCTTCTCGCAGCAGGCCCTGGCCAGTACGCCGCAGACAACTTCATCTTCAAGAACAAAGAAGCCGCTGCAAAGACTCCAGTAGCTGCCTAACCTCAAATCTCGGACAATCTACCAGGGCACTTCACCTGGCTTGGTTCCGCAATGAGTCCGCGTTATTTTCCGCCGGTACCTTCAGGTGCCGGCCTTTTAGGTTTTGCCCCGCGATTAATGTCGATTAATCCTCAATCCCTTATGAGAAGGCAATCCGCAGCGACTGTACGAATGGGAGTCAACTTGATTATGTCGCCCCCGTTTTGCCCGCGCCGTTGAATTAATCTTCGTCAAACAGCTCGATATATTCGCTTTCGCCCGTCTCGGTCAATTCACTCAGAGCTTCAATAGCATCTCGCGGCCAGCTCCCAGGCGGACCATACATCATGTACGGGAGCCCCTCAGGAGCGATATACATGCCGGGAAGACCAACAGTCGTGACCACTACGCCGTCATCCATGACGATTCGGGCATCGGATGGATCCAAAATCCAACCGCCATTGCTCAGTTGAGTCGAAGGTACCCACTGATGTGTAGGGTCGAAGTTGTTAGCAATTTTGATCGCCTGCTCTTTATCCATGAACCCAAGTTAGCGGCTGGATCGGACAGGCAAAGACTGGAAGCTATTCCGTATTCGAACGCACCGTAATTTCGCGCGCGGCGACCTCAGCAAGCGCAAAGGGTTCACCGCCATCAACACTGATGTGCAATAGCCCGGCAAGCGGTGGTTTCACTAGCTCAACCTCAGCACCAGGGCGCATGTTTTGTGCTGCAAGGAAGCGCAGTAGCTCAGGATCGTCATCATTGACCTGCTCCATGATGACTTTTGGGCTAAGGGAACAAAAACGTGTCTATCGGCGTGTCGGGTTAGGTGCCGATCCAGCCTTTTTGGATGCCGAGGTTGTGGCTGTATTCGGTTGAGATAGCGTTGTCGTAGAGGGCTGGTCTTCCTGTTTCTTGGTTGGCTTGGTTCTCGTTGTGGGTCGTGGCGTTTACCTTGGACAGTGCGTCACGGCCCCAATTGCATTCTTTGGCTATTTCTTGTGGGTCTTTCGGGCGATGTGTGCGCAGGTATAGCCACCAGTCGATGGTTTTGCGTTGTCGTTCACCGCTTCTTCCTCGGTGGAGTCTGGCGTGTTGTTTGAGTGGGGAGTTAAATCCGCCTTCCAGGCTGTTGGTGGTGCAGGCCCACTTAATATCGGGGTCAGCCGGATTCTGTGGTGGGTTGAGGTAGGTAAATAGCCATTGTTTACGGTCGAGGTTTTCGAGACTGTAATAGGCTTTACGCACTCGAAGGTGGGTAAATTCTCTTTTCCCGGTGATGATCGACAAGGTCTTTTCGTTGAGGTAGTCCTTGTATGTCACATAGAAGTTGTGCAGTTGTGCCGACCATTGAGCTGCTTGGTCCAGGTCGGTAATTCGGCTGAGTGTGCGTGCCAGGCGGTAGATGTCTTGTCCGGCGTTGGTGCGTGGTTGTGAGGTGACATAGCGGCGTACGACGCGTTGGGCGTGGACGAGGCAGCGTTGGATGCGTGTGCTGGGCCAGTCTTTTTTGATGGCGCTGTAGGCACCGCGTCCACCGTCTAAGCAAACCATCAGGGGTGCGGGGATCGGTTGGAGCAGCCTGAGGTAGTCATGGGTGTTTTCTTCTTTCGCCCAAACCCAGTTGACGATGTGGTTTTTCGTGGAGGCAATTAGTAGACAACCGGCAGAGAGGTGGGTTCCGTCGATAAATAGTTGGTCGAAGATGCGGTGGGGATCGACTGGGTCTGGGGTGGGGATGTACCAGAAGGTGCGAAACCGGGTGCTGAGGTAGCGGCGTGATATTCCCATGTCACAGGCGATGGTGTCCATGGATTGTTGGCCTGTGACATGGGTGATGAAGCGTTTAAAGTCCGCAGCGAGTCGCTTATCGCGGCGTTGTTTCGTGGTGCTAGCGCCGCAGGTTGTGGATTTACAGCGCCAGCGTTGTGTGCCTTTGGAGGTAAATCCATTGCGTTTCATCAGCTCATGGCAGACCGGGCATAGTGGATGGTTTTTCGTCATTCCACCAGCAGATAACGGCAGGTAACACAGGTTTGGTACTGATCCCGGTATTGACCGAGATTGAGCTGTTTATAACACTGAAAAGATTACATACCTACGCTTTATTAGAGACAACCTGGGGATATATCAGGATCCTGGACACACTTCTGTTCCCTTAGCCCTGACTTTTTGACCAACCGAAAGCCCCACAAGAGTGCAGGTAGAAAGCGGGTCGATGGAGCCATCGGCACGCGGAATCGGATCACCGTGCGGGTCGCGGGTGGGGTGATTCAGGTGGGCATCGAGACGCCCGATAAAGCGGTCGGTGCAGGCATGCTCTAATACGTCCGCTTCATCGTGGACTTCATCCCAGGTATAACCCAACGTTTCCACCAGGAAGGTCTCCAAAAGGCGATGCCGGCGGGCAACCTGCCGGGACAAATCGCGCCCCAATTCCGTCAGCATCACCCCGCGGTAGCGCTCATGCACTACTAATTCCTTGGCGGCAAGCCGCTTGACAGCCTCAGAAGCGGTTGGCAATTTTTGATTCAACGCAGCCGCAAGATCGCCTAGCGCGAGCGGAAGGTCTACCCCGTTGCGCTCTTCATGGTCAAACAGTTCCTTGAGGTAGTCCTGCGTGCGCTCCGGCAAATCTGTCACATGCATACCCCCATCCTAAACAAACCGTTTTAAAAACAAATCTTCATCCGTATGCTTTCAATTGTTCAACCCATTGAACTTAAACATTCAAGGATGGAAATGAAACGAATACTTTTAGGGCTTAGCGCCATTGGCACTGCATGTGCGCTCACGGCATGTTCTGCAACCACTGCGCAAAACGCAACTGGAGCTGACGGCTCCGAACCGTTGACGATCTATGCGACCACGGGCTACCTGGCTGATGCGGCGCTAAACCTCGCCCCAGATGCTGATGTCATCACCATGGTCGGACCGGGCGGTGACCCACACACGTACCAGCCCTCCACCAAAGACATCGAGCAAATGCAGGCTGCAGACCTCGTGCTGTGGAATGGATTGCACCTTGAAGCGCAGATGATTGAGCAGTTGGAGTCGCTCGGTGAGCGGCAGCTGGCGGTCGGTGAGCAATTGGATCCCTCCAAGCTTCTTTCATGGGACGAGGTAGGCGACGGTGGTGAGCAGCTTTATGACCCTCATATTTGGAACTCACCGGAGCTTTGGACCGAGGTTGTAAGCCACATTGGTGACAAGCTCGCTGAAGTCGATGCCGCTAACGCGGATTCCTACCATGCCCATGCCAAGGCCTACTCGGAAGAAATCGACGCCGCAGCCCAAGCCGCGGAAGCAATGCTTGCCGACGTCTCCTCTCGCACCCTTATTACCGGCCACGATGCGTTCAACTACTTTGGCGACACTTTTGACTTTGAAGTTCACGCCACGGACTTCGTCAGTACTGATGCTGAAAAGTCACCCCAGGAGATTTCAGAACTCGCGGATCTGATTGCCCAGAAAGAAATACCAGTTATCTTCCAGGACAACCAGGCCAATCCGCAGGCCATTACCGCGCTGCGCGAAGCGGTAGAATCCCGCGGCTGGGCAGTGGAGGTCTCTGATGAAGAACTCTTCGCAGATACCCTCGGCGCAACTGAGCCAACTGATACTTATCTGGGGGCTTTTGCCCACAATGCTCAAGCGGTCGCAGAAGGCCTGAGTAAATGATCGACATTGAAAATCTCTCGGTCAGCTATGGCGCCAATAAAGTACTGGACTCAATCAGCGCGCATGTCGAACGCGGCCGTATAACCGGTCTTGTCGGCGCGAATGGCGCAGGTAAATCCACTCTCGTCAAAGCAGCCGTTGGCCTCGTTCGCGCTGAGCCCGGCGCGCACATCACTTTCGATGCCAAGTCACTGGAAGATTTTCGTGACCGGCTCGGGTATATGCCGCAGCAAGCTGCACTAGATTGGTCTTTTCCCGCTGTTGTGGGAGATCTCGCCATCATGGGACTTAGCGCTCGGCTACCGTGGTATCGCTGGCCTGGCAAAGAAGAAAAAGCCGCAGCGCATCGGGCATTAGAGCGTACCGGCGCTGCAAATTTAGCCAAACGACCAATCGCCGCATTGTCAGGCGGGCAACGACAAAGGGTACTGCTGGCGCGCACGCTTGCTACTGACCCAGACTTGCTCATCCTCGATGAGCCTTTCGCCGGCGTGGATGCCGTAAGTCAGGACGCCATCGTCAGTGTATTGCGCGATTTACGCGATAGTGGCGTCACGATATTGCTGGTTCATCACAACCTGGCTGAAGTCGCTGACTATTGCGATGACGTTATCTTGCTTGGTACCGGCGGCATCATTTCCTCCGGTCCAACCCAGCAAACCCTAACGGATACCGCCATCTCCCAGCTCTTTTCCCTCCCACGTTAGTCCCCCATTATGAACCCTTTTGATCTCCTCACGGACTACACGTATACCCAAGCACTTTTGGGCACGGTCATCATCGGTGTCTGCGCCGGCGCCTTAGGACCTTTAGTGTTAGTCCAGCGCCAAGCGTTGATCGCCGATGCCATCGCGCACTCCAGTTTGCTTGGTCTCCTCGGTGTATTCCTTTTCGTCGCCACTTTTGGCTTAGATGGCCGCAATCCCCTGCTGCTCATCGCAGGCTCTATCATCACGGGCCTAGTAGCCGTCGCCATTATCTCCGTTATCACTGACCGCACGGTGATTCATCGGGATGCTGCGATGGCTGCAACATTAACGACTTTCTTTTCACTCGGCATGCTATTGCTTCAATACATTTCTCGTAATCCCATCCCCGGCAAAGCCGGAATCCAAGATTACCTTTTGGGCAATGCCTCGACGCTCACCCGCGCCGATGTGAAATCCGCACTTGTCATTGGCGGCGGCGTATTGCTTATTCTTTCGTTGGTACACCTTAAGCAATCCGCTGTCGTCTTTGACGCCCCTTTCGCCCAGCTAGCGGGCATCAAACTAAATATCGTCAGATCTTTGGGATTTATCGCCCTGGTAGCAATCACCGTCATCGGCGTCAAAGTGGTTGGCGTCGTGCTGATGGTCGCTGTCGTCATTGCGCCCGCCGTCGCCGCGCGGCAATGGACTAACCGGCTAATCCCTTTCATCGCCTGCTCCGGGGCAATCGGCGGGCTTTCGGCTGTGCTTGGCACGTATTTCTCTATTGCCGCGGGCGAAACTGCAGTTGGATCCATCCCCACCGGCCCCGCGATTGTCTTGGTTCAAGGACTCATCGCAGCCGCTTCCCTCACAGCAAAGAAGGTGCGCTCCACTCATGTCTTTAGCTCTTAGCGCCTGCATATTAGCGATTACCACAGCGCTGGCCTGCGCGATTCCAGGAGTCTTCGTGGTTTTAAAGCGCGACAGCATGCTTATCGATGGAATCGGCCACGCTGTCTTACCCGGCATCGCCGTCGGATATCTCTTTACCTCCGATATCGATTCCCCCTGGCTGCTATTGACTGCCGCACTCGGTGGTCTCGCCGTGGCCCTGTGCACCGATTGGTTGGGACGAAGCGGAATCATCACTAATGATGCGGCACTCGGCCTGATCTTTCCTGCACTTTTTTCCGCCGGCATTATTCTGATTTCCACTCGCATGTCTAACGTGCACTTAGACGTTCACGTAGTGCTCATCGGTGACTTGAACCTAGTTGCTTTTACCAATCCCGGCTATAGCCTCATCATGATGGCCGTAGCCGCCGTCAATGCTGCTTTCATCTTGACCACCATGCCGCGTCTGACTACCGCGACCTTCGATCCCAGCTACTCCCGTGTCGCTGGCATCCGCACACGGGGCCTGCACACCATCTTCATGGCTTTGGTTGCTGCCACTGCTACCGTTGCTTTCCACGCAGCTGGTGCCATGCTGGTCATCGCACTCATGGTTTTTCCCGCCATCTGCGCGCGCCTTCTCACCAATCGCGTGCCGATGCTGTTTCTTACCGCCTGCATTATTGCCATCTGCACCGCACCGGTTGGTTTCTGGCTGGCTTATCACGCTAACGCATCAACCTCGGCCTTTATGGCCGTGACCTACGCGGGAATCTTTGTCGTAATTCTTATTCTCCGTTTCACTATCGTGCAACGTCGCACCGCGAAAGTTGGCATTAACTGACTAAGGTTTTCAGTCGTGCCACATGTTCTTCGTCCTTTGCCTATCTCGCCTGCCGATCCGCTTGCTATCCTTCCTGACCTGGAATTAGCCATCACGGGCCGCTATTCGCTGCTACCTTTGCCCGCTGCGGATAAGACTAAGTCCACGCTGTTGAAAAATTCACAGCGCGCGGGCGAAGAAATCGACGCGGAAATCGCATTGGTGGTGCCCACCTCAGGCTCGACTGGTACTCCGAAGGGCGCACAGCTCACGGCGCATAACCTGATCTCTAGTGCAGATGCGACTTACCAATACCTGGGTGGGCCGGGGCACTGGTTGCTCGCGATGCCAGCGCACCATATCGCTGGTCTGCAAGTGCTTATTCGCTCCATGGTCGCAGGGGTTGAGCCCTTAGCTATTGATGTCTCAGCAGGCTTTCACATCACAGAGTTCGCGCGCGCTACCCGGGAGTTAAAAGAAACTGGGGAGCGTACTTATACCTCGCTCGCTCCGATGCAGCTGGCCAAGGCAATGGATACCCAGGTGGGTATCGAAGCTTTGCAATCCTATGATGCAATTTTGGTCGGCGGTGCTGCCACTAATCCGCAGTTGTTGGAGTCAGCAGCCAGAATGCAGATCAACGTTGTGACCACGTATGGCTCTTCTGAGACTGCCGGTGGCTGTGTCTATGACGGAGTAGCCTTGCCCGGCGCGCAGGTACGCGTGGATGAGGGCCGCATTTATCTAGGTGGGCCAACCATCGCGCATGGTTATCGCAATGCGCCCGGCCATGAAGCTTTCGCGGAGCCCGGGTGGTTTCAAACCTCTGATGGCGGTGTCTTAGAAAATGGCGTGCTCACCGTGACAGGGCGCTTGGATAACATCATCGATTCTGGCGGGCTCAAGCTGCACCCAGAGGTGCTGGAGACTGCGATGCTAAAAGTTCCAGGCGTTGACCAGACATGTGTTGTGGGTATCCCCCACCCACGCTTGGGACAGGCAATTGTCGCGGCTTATACCGGTAATGCGTCGATGACCGATATTTTAGAAGCACTCGAAGAAGCACACACTCCACGCTGGCAGCTGCCGAAAGATCTCAAGCATCTAGCGGAGATGCCAGTCACTGGCCCCGGCAAGATTGACCGACAGGCGGTAGTGAAACTATTTTCGCCGTAATGTTAGGTGTTATGCGCAATAATCGACATTTCGGCTATGACTTTTTCACCCACACCATCCAGGTCCCCTGGGATCCTTTTAATGCCCCGGATGGTGAGACTTTCGAGCTTTTCGCACGCGAGATTGTTGCCCCCGATAAACATGACGCACCTGCGATTGTGTATTTGCAAGGCGGACCGGGCTCGCCCGCTCCTCGACCACTGAATGCTACGGGCGTGGTTGGGGAAATGCTCAAAGAGTTTCGCGTTATTTTGCTTGATCAGCGCGGCACAGGGAATTCGCACCGCATCGATTCGGCAAACCCAGCGGATGCGAAGCGTCTGAACTTACTGCGCCAGGAGTACATCGTCGAGGATGCAGAAGCGCTGCGCAAGCATTTGAACATCGACAAGTGGTCGCTCTTTGGCCAGTCTTTCGGCGGCTTCTGTATTACGGCGTATCTTTCCCGCCACCCCGAATCCGTTGAGCACGCTTACCTTACTGGCGGTTTGCCGACGCTGGAGAAAAGCGTCGATGATTTATATCGCACCACCTTTGCCAAGCTGCAAGTACGCCACGATCGTTTCTACCGCGAGTATCCGTGGGCGGAAGATCGCATTCGCGAAATCTGCGCACACTTGGAAGACTCAGCGGAAATTCTGCCGACCGGCGAGCAGCTGTCGGCACGACGTTTTCGCACCATCGGCATCAATCTAGGCCGCGGAGTCGGATTCCACTCGCTGGCGTATCTGCTGGAAAATCCTTTCCACGCCCACGGCGGCGAAAAGCGCCTGCGCACGGATTTCCTCAACACCGTCGGCGCGCAAGTCTCTTTTGCCGGTAATCCTCTGTATGCCTCAATCCACGAAAGCATTTATGGCGGCGTCGGTGGGCAAAAGGCCACCAATTGGTCGGCGCACCGCATGCGTGAAGAAATCCCGGGATTCGAAGAGGACCTCGATCCGCGTACGGCTAAAAAGTTCTATCTCACCGGCGAGCACATCTTCCCGTGGCAATTCGACGAAGATCCGGCTCTTATTCCCGATAAAGAAGCAGCGATGGCAGTAGCAGCGCACGAGTGGCAATCCTCGCCCTATGATGCCACAGCGCTTAGCGATGCCCCCATCTCCGCTGCTGAAATATACCTCGATGACATCTATGTTCCTTTCGAAGAATCACTAAAGACCGCGCAGACCTACGGCGACCTGAGATTCGACGTCACCAATGCGTTCCAACACGACGGCATTGGCCATGATGGAGCAGGCATCTTTGCCCGCCTGCGCGGTCTAGTAGAAGAAAGGTAAAGGCCTTAAGGCCTTTACTAAACGCCTTGCGCTTCAGCGGCTGCCTGGACTGCGGCCTTAACTGCTGGAGCAACGCGGCCATCGATAGCTTCTGGCACAATACAGCCTGGCTCGAGTTCGTCTGCGACGATGGACGCAATGGCATCGGCAGCAGCCAGCTTCATCTCTGGGGTGATCTTCGCGGCCTTCGCAGCGAGTGCACCAGCGAAGATACCTGGGAAAGCCAGGACATTGTTGATCTGGTTCGGCAGATCAGAGCGGCCGGTCGCAACAATCGCGGCGTACTTCCGTGAGATCTCTGGATCGATTTCTGGGGTTGGGTTTGCCAGGGTGAAAATGATGGGCTGGGGAGCCATCAACTTCACGGCTTCTTCACCGATGCTGCCACCAGACACGCCGAGGAAAAGCTCTGCGCCTTCAAAGGCTTCATTGACGCCGCCAGTAACGTTGCGTGGATTGGTCTTGGCAGCCAACGCCTGCTTGGTTGGCGAAAGGTCGGTGCGGTCTTTTTGGATAACACCACGCGAATCCAGCACGATGATATCGGTCGCGCCTGCATTGGTGAGCATGTCGACGGTTGCTACACCGGCCGCACCAGCACCAGAGATGACAATCTTCAGGCCTGCAAGCTCACGACCGAGCAGCTTCAAAGAGTTGCGCAGTGCGGCGAGGATAACCACGGCAGTACCGTGCTGATCATCGTGCATAACAGGGATATCGAGGCGCTCAATGAGACGACGTTCGATCTCAAAGCAGCGTGGTGCGGAGATATCTTCCAGGTTGATAGCGCCGAAGGATGGTGCCAAGCGAGCGATCGTCTCAACTAGTTCATCAACGTCTTGGGTATCGAGCACGATGGGGACGGACTTCAGGCCAGCAAACGCGCTAAACAGCTGTGCTTTGCCCTCCATGACAGGCAGGGAGGCCTGCGGTCCGATATCGCCCAGACCTAAAACTGCGGAGCCATCGGAGATAACAGCAACGGTGTTGCCAACGCCGGTGTGCGTGCGGGCAACTTCTGGGTCGGCAGCAATGGCCTCGCATACCTTGGCCACACCTGGGGTGTAAGCCAAAGAAAGGTCACGCATATCGCGTAGGGGGCGGGTCGAAGCAATCGAGAGCTTGCCGCCAGCGTGCGCGTCAAAGATTTCTTCTTCGGTGAGATTCTGAGTATTGCGTTTCAATGCTGCAGTCATCGTTTTGCCTAGCTATCTCTTGCGAGATTATCGGGAGTAGTTTCTAAACCGAAAACAGTAACCAATTCGGTCACCCAATAGGAAATGCGTATTGCGAACATTTGTGAATATTCGGCTGACCTTTGTTGCCATCTTTGCAAAACGTCACTTAACAGTGAATATAAATCAGACCTCACCCAATTAGCGCAGCAGTGGGCGCGACCATAGCGCGAGGACCAAGGTGGACGCCAAAGCCAGCGCCGCCATGATCCATAAGGTACCGGCGGTCCAGGAGGCATCGACTGCCATCGCACCTAAAGCCGCACCGGAGGCAATACCCACTTGATAGGTCACGACATACAAAGACGACGCCGCATCCGGGTTTTTCCGCCCTGCGTGCAAGAAAATGGTGGTTCCCAGCGTCGGTAATGCGCCGTATGCCCCACCGAAGACAATGATGGCGATGAAAATCAGCACGACGGACATCACGCCATCTGAGCCAAACGCCAGCTGCCCCACGATGGCCGCGAGAAGAAATAGCGTGGTGGTGTGCACGCTGCCGCGCAGCATGCGGCGGTCGACGGTGCGGGTGGCAACGGTAACGCCCAATAAGCCGAGTGCGCCGAAGACAAAGAGTCCGATGGAGACAAGTCCGGCACCAGCAGTTTCAGAAAGAATAAGACCCAGGTAGGTGTAGGCGGAAAATACGCCGGTGACCGCGAGCATTAAAAACAGCACCAAGGAGATCAGATCCCAGGGCATGTGGTGCTTTGTTTGCGCCGCGTCATTTTTGGGCAGCGGTGGCAAAGACGGCACCGTCGGCAATAAGACCGCAACGGCTGCGATAGTAAGCACACCTAGTACCCAGGTGGTTGGGCGCCAGCCGATCAGTCCTCCCAACCAAGTGGCCAAAGGAGAACCCACGACCAAGGCCATCGTCGAGCCCACGGAGACAATGCCGACGGCCTTGCCTGTATTGCCCGGCGACATGCGCGCGGCCATCGGTCCCACTAATGCCCAAAACACGCCATGGGTTAGCGCCGCAGTAATACGCCCAACAGCCAGCATCGAGTAATTGACCGTGAGTGCTTGAATCACGATGCCGGTAATTAAAAAGCCCAGGGTGGTTAAGAATACGGTGCGCTTATTAAATCGGCCCAGCTAAATCATCGCGGGGATGGTCACCACGGCGACAACCCCGGCATAGATTGTCATTAATAACCCGATGCGGGATTCCGCCACGTCTAAGTCCTGGGCCATGGGACTAATGAGGCCCACGGCAAACATCTCAAAAGTCACATAGACAAAAGCCGCAAAACTCATCGCGGTCAAAGGAATCAGCGGGAAGCGGGATTCAGTTGCGGCGGCATTAGACATGGCGACACTTCTTCCTGGAAATGGGGTGTGGGAAAGGGTGGAGAGAAAACTCCCCTACACAGTAGCGCTCACCTGGCTATCTGTAACTACGAACCATGCATAAATGCAGTGAAGTAAGCACCGCAACTCCCCTGACATCATCGGCGACTACGTCACGATAGAATTCGTGGTCGTGCTGCACCGCTGCGACGCGCATTCGCTCTTCGTGAGACAATGAACGCTATGTCTAGTGCAAAAAATTGGCTTGAGGGCGCGCGCCCACACACCTGGGCGAATGCATTTGCCCCTGTTTTCGCAGGTACCGGTGCCGCGGCGGGGATCGGCGGGTTTCACTTTGGCCGGGCACTACTGGCACTGATTGTGGCCTGGGCGTTAATCATTGGCGTCAACTTTGCCAATGATTACTCCGATGGCATCCGAGGTACCGATGATGATCGCTCTGGCCCGCAACGGCTGACCGGTGGCGGTTTGGCCAAGCCACAGCACGTAAAATATGCAGCCTTTGGTTCCTTCGCCGTCGCAGCCATCGCTGGCATTTGGTTATCGCTGGCTGCTGGCGCGTGGTGGTTTATCCTCATCGGAGCCTTCTGCATAGCCGGGGCATGGTTTTACACCGGCGGCAAAAACCCCTATGGCTACCGTGGTCTGGGAGAAGTCGCCGTCTTTATCTTCTTTGGGCTCATCGCCGTATTGGGTACGCAATTTACCCAGGCTGGAACGCTGTCGTGGACTGGTCTGCTGCTCGCGCTGGGTGTGGGCGGCATGAGCGCGGCGGTGAACCTAGCCAATAATATTCGCGATATCCCCTCGGATTCCGAAACCGGAAAGATCACCCTCGCGGTGCGTTTGGGTGATGCCCGCTCACGCATGCTCTTTACGGTATTGCTGACCTTGCCGGTGGTCTACACCATCCTCATTGCTATTGGTTCGTGGCTGGCGCTTGTCGGCTTGGTCTACATCCCGTTTGCTCTGAAATCCGTGCGCACGGTCAATCGCGGTGCGCGTGGTCCGCAGCTGATTCCGGTACTGGGCCTGACGGGCCGGGCCATGCTGATTTGGGCTGTTGTTTCCGGTCTTGCAGTGGCGTTGGTGTAATTTATGCTGGGCGTCATTACAGGTTTTGCCATCATCTTGGCCGTTATTGCGGTCGGCTGGCTTTTGGCACGCACGAAAATCATCCGTACCGATATGGAACGGCTCATGTTCAACCGCGTCGCCTTTTATGCCGCGACGCCAGCGCTGCTTTTCGATGCCGTCTCCACAGCCGACCCGGAAAACTTCCTCACCCCTGTCACCTTGGTCATCACCGTGGCCACCGTTGCGGTTTCGGTGATTTATGGCGCTATCTTCTTTCGCCAAGGTGCAGGCGGCATTGGTATTGGCTCCGCGTCAGCGAGTTATTTCAACTCCGTCAATATTGGCCTGCCGGTCAGTATTTACGTTATCGGCGATGCCACGCACGTCGTTCCCATCATGTTGTTGCAGATGATGGTCTTTACCCCGATCTATTTGGGTCTGATTGGCGGTCAATCCATCTTGGGCTCAATCAAGGCAGGACTGCTCAACCCCGTTGTCGCCGCATCGATTGCCGGCTTTGTCGTCGCAATCATGGGTTGGCAACTTCCTGATCCAGTCGCCGAACCCATCGCCTTGTTGGGCGGCGCATCCATTCCAATGGTGCTCATGAGCTTCGGTGCGTCTATTTTCGGCAGCACCGTGCTCTCCGACAAGGAGATGCGCCCAGCAGTCCTGACCGCATCCGCGCTCAAACTCTTTGCTATGCCCCTGGCCGGTTTTCTTACCGCCACCTTGCTGGGAATGGATGAGAACCTGGTCTATGCCTGCACCATCTTGTGTGCATTGCCGACAGCACAAAATGTCTATAACTACGCGGCGACCTATGAAACGGGTCAAACCATTGCTCGCGATACGGTCTTTATCACCACGTTCGCATCGCTGCCGGTGATGTTGATTATCGCTATGCTCTTTGGGCGGTAAAACCCAGCAAAGCTTTAGTCTTCGCTATCGCCACGGCCGGACAGCTCGCGCTGTACCCAGGCTTTGTGTTCTTTACGCTGCTGGGAGTATTCCCCGATGGATTGGGTAGCTTCCATGCGCCACTGCGAGAAAATCAACATCGACAGCGGCAGTGCGACAAACAACGCCAGCAGGGCGGTAAATACCAAAGGAATCGGTGCATCGATCACAACCGCCACGGTTTGAATGACGATAGTCAAAACCACAAACAGGGCAAGGCGCGCGAGGCCATATTTTACAACAGCCCGGCGGGACTTCTTCCGAAGTTCAGGGTCTGGAATTGGTGCTTGATCATCCACAGGCATTGAGTTTACCTCCTTCGATTTTCGCCCCGTAGAATGGCCTACATGGGTCGAATATTAATACTGCTACTGATTATCGCAGCCGTTGTTTTAGTCTGGAAAGCCTTTGGCCCCAGCTCGTGGAACCAGAAGGCAAAGACCACCGCTGCGCCACCGCAGCGGGAAATTAAAGGCCCCGATGATGATGAAAACTTCTTGTGGGAATTAGAAAAAGAAGCTTTCAAACAACGCCGCGAACGCGAGCGTGCGGCAGAAGAAAAGCGTCGCCCACAATCAGGCAACCGGAAAGATTTACCGGATTCCTCCGATGACACGGACAACCGGGATAACCCGGATAATAGGAATAATCCGCGGTCTGAAGACTAGCTAGCTGAAAAAATTAGCTCACGGATTTTTGGGGAACGAACTCGATATCAAGATTCAGCGCGTGCGCCACGGCAACGACCTTTTCCCAGCGCACGCCTTCCCCACCGTGTTCAATGGTGTGCAACGTAGAGCGGGATACGCCCACGGTCTTTGCTAAATCCTGCTGCACGATCCCAGAATCACGGCGCCGCTGCGCAAGCAGCTGACCCAACTCCACCAGCGTGTGATTATCGCTGGCGGGCTTTCCTTGCTTCTTGCGTGTTGGATTGCTCATGAAATTAATTTAGCCCAGCGTAGGAGTGGAGACCGGAGACCACCATGTTGATAAAGAACAAGTTAAAGATCATCGTAGCCAAGGCGATGATATTAATCCACGGCGCAAACTTCGCCCACGATGGTGTTGCACGGGCGTGCAGATACGCGGCATACAAAATCCAGGTCGCAAACGAGACAGTTTCCTTCGGGTCCCAGCCCCAGAAACGACCCCAGGCAGCTTCGGCCCAAATTGCGCCCAGCACGATACCCAGGCCAAGCACTGGCAAGGTCACCACGGCGACGCGGTAAGCCATCTGGTCGAGCTTCTTCGCCGATGGCAACGGCTTAGCCACGGTGCCGAAAAAGCCCTTTTCCTTGCCCTTGGGCTGCGCGCGGCGCAGCAAGTGCAAGATGGAGCCAATACCGGAGACAATACCTAAGGAACCACCCAGGGACACGATGGTCACGTGCACGGGCAGCCAGTAGGACTGCAGCGCCGGCACCACGGGTGCAGATTCGGCATAAAGCTTGGTGGAGCCATAAAACATCAATGCCAGCAGCGGGGTAAGAACCCATGGCCACAAGGTGCGCCACTCTTTGCGCTGCATTGCAATCATGACCGCCACCATCGCGCCGAAGGTGATCATCATCATATACTCGTACAAATTGCCCAGTGGGAAGCGATTAACCGCTAAACCACGCAGCACAATGGAGGCCAGGTGAAGTGCCAAGGCAACCCACAGCAGCGAGTTCGTCATGCCGCCAAGGCGGTCCACCTTGGATTCTTGGGCAGCGATATCGGACGCAGAGACGCTTGTCGATGTTTCATTCGCCGCCTCATCCACAGCGAGAGCATCGCTCGAGTCACCACCCTGGGCAGCAACGCTGGCCGTGGCCTTAACGCTGGCCTTGGAGTCTTCACGAGTCTTCGCTTGAGCCTCGGCGTGTTCGCGGCGGGCGGTAATAACACCATTGAGACGGCCGTAATATACCAGCGAAAACACTAGTGCGACTGCGTAGACCACAAATGCAGTCTGAAACGCAATGTCTGAGAAGTTAGACAGATTCTGATTAACCGGCATCAATTTCTTACCTATCGGAGTTAGACCACACAAAGTGGCGTATATACCCACACACCCTACTACTTTTGTCCAACCGTAACCAACTTTCGGACGATTGAGTACAGGGTGCTGAGCACGAGAAATACTTGAGGTTTAGTCTTCTGCGAACAATACGTCTTCCTCGACTTCATCCGGGTCAGGCAGCTCCAGCAAGTCGCGGTAGAGCTCGTCGAATTCCTCTGACCAACCGGCGCGATCTGTGCGTGCCAAACCGCCCATTTCAATGGCGGTGCCCGTGCCACCTTCAATCGGGCGCAGACGGATCCAGATACGGCGACGCTTAATCACCAGTGAGAAGACCAAAGAGATCAGCATGGTCATTGCGGAGACCAAGACCCACTTTTGTGTGGGGTCGTAAGAGATCTGGAAGTTGGCGTATTCATTCGCGCCATTGAAGGTCACCGTAGTGCCATCATCCAGGGTTACGGATTCATCCATCGTTAAGTTCACACGGTCGATGCGCTGGAGCTGACCAGAGTGCACCAATGAAGAATCCAGGTCGAAGATAGATTGCGCGGTACCGGTATCTAACCCGGCATCACCGCGGTAGATATCCACGGCCATCGCTGGATCTGTCATCGATGGGTAGCTGGAAGTCAGCAGTTCATTATTTTCGCCGTCCCAGCTGGCGGTCGGTGCAAATAGCCCCTGAATAGCAAGCTGGTTTTGGCGGCGATCATAAAGATCCGGGTACATGCCCGCTGGTGGGTCAAAGCGCATCACGCCAGAAGACAGGAAGAAAGTCGGGTCATCGGGGCGGAATTGCACCGTTTGGGTGCGCTTTTCGCCATTGGGCCATTCCACCGTAACCGTCGGTGCAAAGCCGTGGCCTTGCAGGTAGATGCGGTTGTTATCCGTGCGCAGTGGGTGGTTGACCTTGAGCTCATAATCTTCCCAAGTCTCTGGGTCTTGGAAGATCTCATCGCCCTTGGCAAAGGAGATATTCGAGGTAAACATCTCTGCCTGGCCATTAGGCAGGTAATCTGCCACGAAATCATGGGCTTGGAAGCAGAAGTCATGCAAGCCGGTGCCATCGAAAAGCGCTCCGGCGCGGAAGCTGTCATAGTTCGACAGCGAGGTATTACAAAACTCGTTTGATCGTTCCAAGTCGGTAGAACCGGTATCGGTGACCACGATGACCTGGCCTTCGTAGTAGACCAAGCGGCCAAAAGCGACGGTGATGAGCACCGCAACCAAAGAAATGTGGAAGATCAGGTTCGCCAGCTCGCGGCCATAGCCACGTTCGGCGGAAATGGCATAGGCGCCCGCGCGGTCCTCGTTGGGTTGAAATTCGGAGACGCGCCACTTTTTGAGCTTGGTTTTGACCTGCGCCTGCATCTGTTCAAAGCTGCGTTCGGTCTCGCCCTTGGCGTGCATCTGCATCCGGTGCAGGTTGCGCGGCGCACGGGTTGGTGGGGTCTTCCACGCTTTGTAGTGATCCCAGGAACGCGGCACGATACAGCCCACCAAGGAAATGGTCAGCAGCACGAAAATGGCGCTGAACCAGGTGGAGTTGAAGACATCGAAAAGCTGTAGCTTGTCGTAGATTTCTGCGACGCGGCCATTGGAGGCAATGAAATCATTGACATTGGATTCATTTAGGTCACGCTGCGGCAGCAGGGATCCGGGGATCGCTGCCAGAGCGAGCAAGAATAACAATGCCAGCGCGGTGCGCATGCTGGTAAGCCAGTGCCAGGAACGGCGAAGGGCAGTGCGGATTTTCTTCATGGTGGGGACGGTCTCCTATTTCTACGCTTAAATTAGCGTCATGCCGTATTCGACGGTCCATTGACGAACCCAGTTGATGAAGTATGCCCATGCGCCTGACACAAGCAAAACACCAACGATGATCATGGTGATACCACCGATGATTTGAATCATGCGGGAGTGCTTACGCATCCACTCGACGCTGCGCATGGCACGAACAGAGCCCAACGCAACAAGGAGAAATGGCAAGCCCAAGCCCAGGCAGTAACCAATGATTAACAAGGTGCCACGCACCGCTGTCATGCCTTCGGTTCCTGCGGATACGGAAATAATCGCGGCCAGGGTGGGTCCCAAACATGGGGTCCAGCCCAAGGCGAATACTCCGCCGAGCAGTGGCGCGCCCAGCCAATTGGTCCAGCGCTTCGGGGCCATGCGGGTATCGCTTTGCATAAAGCCGATACCGCCCATGAACACGATGCCCATCAAGATGGTGATGATGCCGCCGATGCGCATGAGTGTGCCCGCGTTGAGTGTGAGCATGGAAATCGCGCCGAATACTGACACGGTCGCGAGCACGAACACAATGGTAAACCCGAGGATAAACAGCAATGCTGCACCCACGACTGCCCATTGGCGTTGTTTGGTGACCACGGGTTGGTTATTTTTAAATTCCACCTGGCCGCCGACAAGCCCGGCGAGATAGGACATATAGCCCGGTACCAGCGGCACCACGCATGGCGAGGCAAATGAGACCAGCCCGGCGGCAGCCGCTGCTAAAAGCCCCAGCAATAACGGCCCACTCATGGCCGTATCTGCAAAGGCACTTCCAATATCAGTCACGTGTTAACTCGCTTGTTCCTGCTCGAGGTCATCGACCACATCTAAGACATCTTGCTCGGTGATGCCACGCAAGAAGACGGCTGCTGGACGGTGTTGAGCATCCAGGACAATGGTGGTGGGCACCACGGAGGTGGGAACACCACCGAGTGCTGCTGCCGTGCGAAATGGCGGGTCATAGATCGACGGGAAGGTCACCCCGTTGTCTTCTTTAAAATCGCGCGCGATCTGTGGGTTGTAGTCGCGGACATTAATGCCTAGTACCGTGCCAAGATCACGTTCATCTAATTCTTCTTGCACGCGCTGCAAATCATCGACTTCCGCGCGGCACGGTGCGCACCACTGTCCCCACGAGTTCAGGACTACGATTTCACCTTCATAGTCATCTAAAGAGATGGTTTCGGATTCATCCATCAAGGATTCGCCGGAAAAAGACTGCAGCGGTTTGCGGTCTTGTTCCTCATAGAAAATCTCTTGCTGTCCGCCTGGCGTGATGAATTCGAACGTGGCGCCTTGTGCAACAGCATTTTGCGCGTTGTCGGATTCTTGGGCACACGAGGCTAAGAGCACGCTAGCGGCAGCAATTACAGCTGCTGACGCAAGGCGCTTGGTATCAAACATGAACTAGACTTTCTCAACGGGGTATGGTGCAGGAAAATTAGATGCTTTGTGCAGGTGATGAGTAGAAAATATCGATAATCTGCTCACCGTCAAAGACCAAGGTAGATACGGAAGCCAGATCGCATTCACGGTTCCATGGCGCATGCGCTAAACGCAAGCCCAAGACGGTGCGCTGCACCATGACGATGGGCAGCTGGTGGCTGATCAAAATCGCCTCATGACCTTCGGCGTGCGCACGCGCGCGTTCGACCGAGTCCATCATGCGCGAAGCAATCTCAGTAAACGGCTCACCCCAGCTTGGTTGCAAGGGATTGTGCAAAAGCGGCCAGCGTTGCGGATTCCACAGCGCGGAGCGCAGACCCTTAACGTGCAAGCCTTCAAAGCGGTTGCCGGATTCAATCAGCGTCTTATCGATTTCCACGTCCAGACCGGTGACCTTAGCAAAAGGCTGTGCCGTTTCTTGGGTGCGCTGCAGCGGTGACGCCGCCAAATAGGTGACATCGTGGTCTTCAAAAGCCTTCGCGGTGCGCGCCGCCATGGAGTGCCCACGGGCCGAGAGATGATAGCCGGGGATGCGGCCATATAAAATTCGATCTGGGTTGTGGACCTCGCCGTGGCGCACGAGGTGGACGAGAGTTTTCGTCACAGCTGGGGTTCCTTCCAATTGGTTTTTCCAGGCTCAACTCAACAGCCTAAACCGCTAAGTGGAGCTTAAAAAACTTACGCCGTTGCCTGTGCTGCAGCACGTGCTGCGGGCTTGAGCGCTTTTTCGATTACCTCAAAATCATCGTCCGTTAGCGCATCAGATACAAACCACGTCTCAAATGGGCTCGGTGGAACCATGACCCCAGCCTGCAATAGCTCGTGGAAGAACGGAGCAAAGCGGAAGGTATCCGCTGCCTTCATGTCATCAAAGTTGCGGCCTTCACCATCCGCAAAGCGAATCGACAGCATCGACGAAGCACGCTGCATATGGTGCGCTACACCTTCGCCATCTAGTGCGGAAGAAATCAGATCCGACAACCTATCGGCGTGGGCGGCAAGGCGCGGGTACAGGGATTCATCGGCAAGCTTTAGCGATGCCAAACCTGATGCCATTGCCACTGGGTTACCGGACAACGTTCCTGCCTGGTAGACGGGCCCGACTGGTGCCAAGTAATCCATGATGTCCGCGCGTCCACCAAAAGCGGCTGCGGGCAGCCCGCCGGAGAGAACCTTGCCGAAGGTGACCAAGTCACCGGCGACATGGTCGACGCCGAACCAGCCCTGGTGCGAGGTGCGGAACCCAGTCATCACCTCATCCAAAATCAACAACGCGCCATCAGCATGCGCGATGTCTTTGAGCGCATGGTTGAAACCTTCCTCCGGTGCCACGGTGCCCATATTGCCGGCTGCGGCTTCGGTGATAATGCAGGCAATCTCTCCTGGATTATCGGCAAAAGCCTGCTTGACGGCGTCCAGATCGTTATAAGGAACCACGATGGTATCCGCGGCCGCCGCACCGGTGACACCCGGGGAATCTGGCAGCGCCAACGTTGCCACGCCGGAACCTGCCGCGGCCAGCAACGCATCCACGTGACCGTGGTAGCAGCCGTCAAACTTCAAGACCTTGGCGCGGCCGGTAAACCCACGTGCCAAGCGCACCGCGGACATGGTGGCCTCCGTACCGGAGTTGACCAAGCGGACTTTTTCCGCAGCGGTACGAGAGATAATCTCTTCCACCAACAGGGTCTCGCCAACAGTTGGTGCACCAAAGCTCAGGCCATCACGTGCGCTATCTTGCACGGCCTGAACGATATCCGGGTGGGCATTGCCGTGAATCATCGGGCCATAGGAGCCAACCAGGTCAACAAAGGTATTGCCATCAACATCGGTAAGCTTGGAGCCCTGCGCCGAGGCAATGACACGCGCTTGGCCACCGACGGAGCCGAAGGCGCGCACAGGAGAGTTCACGCCACCTGGCGTAACCTTCTCGGCGCGCGAAAACCACTGCGCAGAAGTAGACGTTGCAGACGACAAGGAAGAGTCCGGGGAAGAAACCATAGCCTTCATTGTACGTATTTTGTGGCTATACAAAAGTTTGAGTAACTGCTGTGATGCGGCATCGGTTCAGCCGGGTTAAACTCACCTTAGGTTTTATATGAGAAGTCTCGGGGGATTCTTCTTTATCTTTCTTGCCAGATTCGGGGGTTCGGCAATGCTTTTCGATGTTCCATCTGTTGTTTATCCCACCACCCGCCGTGGAAGGTATCCGCTGCTGGTGGGCTTAATCTTAGCTATCGGCGCAAGCGGGTTGACTGCATGCGGAGTTGATGAAAAACCAATTACGCGCACGGCCTCGCACAGTGCTCATCAGTGGCAACCCGCGCATGTGCCGCAGCCGATTTCTCGGCGCGAGGATTTTGTTGAGCGTCTCGCTGCGTCACGGACATCACAATCAGCGTCATCGTCCGCCTTGCCTGACCCTCTGGAGGAACAAGAAGGCACCCCAGAATCTCCTCCGGAAGTGCCCGCACCTGCCGAGCCTGTGCCACAGCCACAATCGGCTCCAGCACCGCAGCCTGTACCACCGCAAGCGCCAGCTCCGGCGCCACCGCCGCCTCCCCCACCAGCTCCTCGGCCTGCACCACCGCGTCCTGCTCCACAGCCAGCTCCCCCGCCGGCGAAACAAGGTCCGGTATTGAAATTTCCGGGTGCAGATATCCCAGATCTACGCCTTGTGGTTCCTTAGTTGACCACGCGCAGGCCAATGATGCCGGCGACGATCATCAGCAGGAAGATAATTTTTAACGTCGTCACGGCTTCTTCGCCGGCGGCAAAGGAATACAGGATGGTAATCGAAGCGCCAACACCTACCCACACCGCATAAGCGGTACCCACAGGAAGAGATTTCATGGCCCAGGCCAGCCCGCCCATGGAGATAGCTAGTGCGGCAAAGAAGGCTACCGACGGCCATAATCGCGTAAATCCTTCTGCCTTGGACAAAGCAATAGCCCACACGGACTCAAATGCGCCGGAAAGAATAAGAATGATCCATGCCATAACCTCCTACTTTGGCAAATCTTTGGCACAATGGGCAACTATGAAGATTGCATTTTTAGGTACTGGTCGCATGGGCTCCGAACTGGCGCGTCACGTGATGAAATCCCACGACGTCACAGTGTGGAACCGCACGGCTAAGCGCGCGCAGCCTCTAGTTGACGAAGGCGCCACCCTGGCCGACTCCCCGGCGGACGCCGTCAAGGACGCAGAAGTGATCATCACGTCCCTCTTTGGTCCTGATGACATCCGCGAGGTGGTTATCTCCCAGAACCTGATTCCTAAGGGTATTACCTGGATTGATACCACGACTGTCTCGCCGGAGGCAGCCCGCGAATTCGCCGAGGCTGTTGACTCCTATGTGCACGCACCCGTGGTCGGTTCCTTGATCCCAGCGCGCAACGGCGAACTAGGCGTTTATGTCGGAACCCCAGATGCATCCCGCCGGGAAGTAGCACTAGATATTGCCCGTCCGTGGGCCGGTGAGGAAAAGCTCATCGGTGTAGATTCTGCGGCCAAAGCCGCCACCGGCAAGCTGCTGGCCAACTTGGCGCTCTCAGTCACCGCGCAAGGTGTTCTGGAAGCACTCAACCTGGGTGAGGCGGAAGGCCTGGCGCAAGATGAGATTTTGCAGATGCTGGATATCACCGGCTTGGCATTCATGAAGAATATGAAAGCACCATTTATCGTGGGCGAACGCGCGACCAGCCCGGGTGATTTCACTGTGGATGCTTTGTGTAAGGATTCCAAGTTGATGGTAGATACCGCGAAAGTGCCGCTGCCTGCCGTGGAAGCAGCGATGCAAAACTTTGAACGCCAGCAAGAACTCGGCCACGGCGATGAGGACTTCTCCTCCATCTTCGTCTACTGCAAAGACTAGCGCGAGGTTTTAACCAGCTAACGCACAAGCCCAAGCTGCTTCCACATGTGGAAACAGCTTGGGCTTTCGTATTATCGCCGGTCAGGTCGCCTTAATATCTAGCTACTGAGGATACGGTTAGCTGCCGCACGCGCATCGGCGATGACCGCGGGTACTCCTACCCCGCCGGCCCAAGCGCCGGTGACTTCGAGTCCTGGCTGCGCGGTAATCTTCTCCCGCACTGTGGCAACCGTTGCCAGATGATGTTCATCAAAACGCGGCAGCCCGCCGAACCAGCGCTGAGTATAGATTTCACTCACCCCAGCTGCGCGGGCATCAAAGCCGGTGATGGTCAGCAGATCATCTAAGGCATAGTCGACCAAGGTATCTTCTTCTTCGCGCGCCAAAGAGTCATCACCGAAGCGACCAAAGCTCACGCGGATGAGCGCACCCTGGCCAATGCGGTCTTTGATATGTGGCCATTTCTTCGAACTAAACGTAAACGCCTTGGCGTGCACGCCCGGCTGATCCGCAGCAATCAGCACGCCGGAGGCATCAGGCAAACCTTCATCCGAATCAAATTTCAGCCCCACCACCGCAGAACTTGCCAGCTTGACCGGCCGGAGTGCTTCGGCAGCTTCTGGAGCCACCTTGGCGAGCAAGCGCGCAGTCGTCGGCGCCGGGGTCGCTACAACCACGCGGTCATATGGCTCGGTATCCCCCGGGATTCCCTGCCCAGTGATCGTGTATTGCTGTGTCTTGGTATCAAAGCTGATGCCTGAAACGAAGGTATCCAGGTGAATATCTGCTTCAGATTTTTCCGCGAGGGTTTCATACAACTCGGCATAGCCGCCGGAAAAGGCATTGAATACGGGCTTACTTGGTCCATCAGTCGGCGCTGGACGGGACTGCTCAATCTTGGATACGGCACCGGACAAGGTGACCTTCTCCCCTGCTTCAGCCAAGCCGTCAAGTGCTTCTGCCAACTGCGGGACAGTCGCGCGAATGCCTAAATCATCAGCCAGGCAGGAATACACCCCACCGAGTAACGACGAGACCACGCGGTCGACTACTTCATCGCCGTAGCGCTCGCGCACTAGCTTGCCGATGCTCCGGTCTTCTCCCGGTGTCCAGTCAATGGCCTCCGCGTCTTTTTCCGCATCGATACGCGCTGCGGTGTCCGCACTGATCAAGTGTGTAATCGGGGCTGAAGACGAGGGAATGCCCATGACTCCGCCGCGGGGCAGGTTATCCAAGGTGTCAGCGGAATAAACCAGCGAGGATTTTCCGGAAGGCTCCACCAAGGATTGCTCTAGGCCAAGGTCGGCGAAAAACTCCAGCGCATCCTCGCGGCGTGCCAAGAAAGCTTCCGCGCCAAGGTCGACGGGCCCATCATTAAACGGCACGGTAAAAAGCTTGCCGCCAATTCGATCTGAGGCTTCGAATACGTCAACGTGCACATCGTGTCCAGATTGTGCCTGTCGAAGCTCATACGCGGTGGTTAACCCCGCTAGACCTGCGCCAACAATGGCAATTCTCATTTAGCCCTCCTCGTGAATGATCGCGACAGCACGCGTAATTGCTTCTGCTTCCGTGGTTGGCAGGACGCCATGTCCCAAGTTCCAGATATGCCCGGTTGCATGACCTGCTTGTTGGGCGGTTGCCACCTGGTCGCGGATTGAGCGTACTGCCTGGCGCACGGCATCGTCGCCAGCAAATAACATTGCGGGATCCAAGTTACCCTGTAATGCATGCGCACCGTGCGCGGCGTGGATGCGTTCGGCAGCTTCATCCATGCGCACCCGGTAATCCACGCCCATGACTTCCGAACCCGCTTCGGCCATCGCTGGCAATAGCTCTCCGGTGCCCACGCCAAAGTGAATACGAGGTACTACGCCTTGTACATGGTCAAGGATCTGCGTGGAATATGGCAGTACGTATTTACGGTAGTCCTCACGGTTGAGGTAGCCCGCCCAGGAGTCAAAGAGCTGCATGGCATCAATGCCAGCATCAATTTGAACATCCAGGAAGTTAATAATGGTGGGAACCAAACGCTTCATCAGTGCGTGCCAGGTCTCTGGCTCAGAATGCATGAGCGCTTTGGTCTTTTCGTGGTTTTTCGAAGGACCACCTTCAACAAGGTACGACGCCAGGGTAAAGGGCGCGCCAACAAAGCCGATGAGCGCTTGGGTATCGGTGAGTTCATCCAAGATGATCCTGATACCATCAGCGACCTCATCCACGTGCTCATCGAGGATAGGAAGATTATCAATATCGCTGCGGGTACGAACCGGCTTGTCCATTACGGGGCCGCGTCCGGCGACAATATCAACGCCGATTCCAGCAGCGCGCAGCGGAACAACGATATCGGAGAATAAAATCGCGGCGTCAACATCGTGACGGCGTACTGGTTGGAGCGTAATTTCGGCTAGCAGCTCTGGCATGAAGCACGAATCCAACATCGTGATGCCCTCGCGTGCGGTGCGGTATTCCGGTAGTGAACGACCTGCCTGGCGCATAAACCACACTGCTGGGCGCGATGGGGTTTTGCCAGCAGCAGCATCAAGCAAGGGAGCATTGGTGAGATGACGTTTCGACATAACTGCCATTATGCCCCACTATCGTCCGAAAGTATGAGTCCTGCAGTATGTCGTGGGGATCAATCCCAGTTCGGGTCGCCAGCTTTCTTCGCGATGAAGTCATTCGATGCCGGCCGGAACATCAACAGTAATCCGGCGGCTACCAGCACGGGGATGACAACTAGGAAGAACCCGGAGACTCCAATGAGGAAGCCAGCGACGATGACAAAAAGCACCACTGCTGCCGTGACCGTGATGATGCGGCGGGCGAGTTTGGAACCTTGCGCCAATTGCGGCGAGGTCACGGAAATAATAATGGCGCCAACGATATTGATCCCGGCGATCAAATAGCGGTTAAATTTCACCGGTCCAGGTTCTTCTACTACCGGCTCTGCACCGGTGCCGAAAATACCAAACAGTCCCGCGCACAGCATGACCACGGCGGCAACAACCAGAATCCAATAAGCCCAGCGCAGCGACGCCGGTGAAACCTCATGCGGAATGCGCGGAGGGGTGTACCCGCGGTTGTAATCAACCGGTCCTTGCCGTCGATCGAAATCGTCCATCGCGCAAATCCTTATGTTGTGTATTTCTGCTGTAACTCTAGTGCTGTCACCAGCGCTGGCTAGCTTCGACCTTACTTCGAGTCCTGGTTCTTGTCGTTTTTCTTATTCTTTTCGTTATCGTTTTTCTTACCCGACTTAAACCAGCGCCCGACCATGCCCTTGAAGGTGCCGTAGTCTTCTTCATCCTGGACATTCTTGCGGTTTTTGTCGTTCTTTCCGCCTTTGCCGCCCTTGTCCAGTTTCTCTTTGGCCTCGCGAGCGCGCTGTTCCTGCAGCTTCTTTTGCTCTTGTTCTAATTGACGCAGCTTTTCCATCTCGCCGGTATATTCCAAGGTTTCCTCACGCGAGGAAAAGACCAGCACCAAGACTGCAGCTACGCCGACCAGAATCTGGAGCGAGCCGTCAATGACGTACAACCAGTCTGGAGAGTCTGTTCCCGTAGCGGGCCTGGTCATAAATACCAGGAAGAGACGGAAGGTGAAGTACAGGGAGAAGATAAAGAGCATGCGGCGGGCAGTACCAGCGTGCTTAGACTTTTTATTGAGCAGCCACACCATGATCGCCAGCACGGCGATGATGGATAGGGAGATCAATGTGGTCAGTGCCAAAGAACCCCACGCGCCGATATTGATCAGCGTCTCTGACATCGCCGAATCTTCACCCACGGTGCGCTTCGCGGTGGCCTTGAGGACATCGAAGTTAATGATGGCCAGAATAAAAGAAAAGACTTGGTGGATAAATTCCAGGGCGATGGCGCCGGCCATCACCGCAATGAGTAAACGTACGGATTCCGGTTGTTGTTCGGAATTGCCCGATTTCTCGTCGTTAGCAGGAGGCTTCGGTGCTGCCTCGTGATGTTCCGGCAAGTTGCGCTTGGCGTCTTTATCCTGCGGCTGCTCTACTGGGCTTGCTCCGTGAGGGGCGGGGGTGTTGTGCTGCTTAGCAGTCGATGGCACGGAAATCACTGTGGGGAGGCCTCCTTGAGACGGCTTCGAACTGGGAAGAAGCTAGCGCTTAAGCATCCTTCGCCAGCATGCGAGCTGCTTCGGTAGCGAAATAGGTGAAAATCTGATCAGCGCCAGCACGCTTGATTGAGATTAAAGACTCCATCATAACGGCTTTTTCATCTATCCAACCATTTGCTCCCGCCGCCTTAATCATGGCGTACTCACCAGAGACTTGGTAGGCAGCAACAGGAACGGGCGAACGCTCAGCCACACCGGCGAGTACATCCAGATAAGGAAGAGCGGGCTTGACCATGACAAAGTCCGCGCCTTCTTCGATATCCATGTCTACTTCCAGCATGGATTCGCGGTAGTTTGCCGGATCTTGCTGGTAGGTGCGGCGATCGCCTTCGAGCGAGGAACCAACCGCCTCACGGAACGGCCCGAAAAAGGCCGAGGCGTACTTTGCGGAATAAGCCATGATGGCAACATCTTCAAAGCCAGCGGCATCCAGGCCCTCGCGGATCACGCCGATTTGCCCGTCCATCATTCCAGAGGGGCTCACAATATGAGCACCGGCGCGCGCCTGGGCAATGGCCATAGCGACATAGAGTTCCAAGGTCGCGTCGTTGTCCACGCGGCCTTGTTCATCAAGCACGCCGCAGTGACCGTGGTCGGTAAACTCATCCAGGCAGGTATCGGCCATCAGCAAGATGTCATTGCCAAATTCTTTGCGCAACAAGCGCAGCGCGCGGTTGAGTACACCTTCCGGATCCCAGGCTGGGGAGCCTTGGGCATCTTTGTCTTCCTCGCGCGGGACGCCAAACAGGTCCACGCAGCGCACGCCGGCCTCATAGGCTTCGCGGACGGCCTGAACCAAGGATTCCTCGGTGTGCTGGTATACCCCAGGCATCGAGGAAATCTCTTTCGGTTGCTCAATCCCATCGGCGAAAAACATCGGCAAGATTAGATCCCGCGGCGACAGCTGGGTTTCGGCAACCAGCTGGCGCATGGCCGGGTTTTGGCGCAGACGACGTGGACGACGATGAGGGAAATAGCTCACCTTTAATCAGGCTCCTTCAACAAAGACTTCAATATGGTTTAAAAGACAGGAACCTGATGCTGGATAAACATCAGCTACTCTGTGCTTTTACTTCTCAACTTTAACCGTCTTTTTGCGTGCGCGACGCTTCTTGCGCGGCGCAGGTAGATTACCGGCAGCGCGCAGGGCGGCTACGTGGTCCGCGAGGGCATCGACAAGCGATGGCACGTCAGCAACTTCTGGAACCACGTCAACGCGCAACCCCATCTCTTCGGCTGCGGCCTTCGTCGACGGGCCAATGCAGGCGATAATCGTGCGCTGATGCGGCTTGCCAGCAATGCCAACGAGGTTGCGCACGGTAGATCCGGAGGTAAATGCCACGGCATCAAAACCACCGGATTTAATCATGTCGCGTACTTCTGCTGACGGCGGTGCAGCGCGCACAGTGCGGTAAGCCACCACGTCATCGACTTCCCAGCCGAGTGCTTCCAAGCCGGTTACGAGGGCTTCGCCTGCAATATCTGCGCGCGGTAGCAGCACGCGACCGACGGCATCAATATCTTCGACGAAGTTCGGGAAGACATCCACCAGGCCTTCGGCGTTTTGCCGGTTGGGCTTAGGCAGAACCTCTGGCGTCATGCCCTTTTGGCGAATGGCCTCTGCGGTTTTCTCGCCGACTGCAGCGAGGTTAACGCCAGCAAAATCACGAGCATCCAGGCCGAGGTCGGCAATTTTATCCCACACCGCGGTCACGGCATTGACGGAGGTAAAGACAATCCACTTGTAGCGGCCTTCGACAATTCCCTTGATTGCGCGATCCATCTGCGTGGGGTTGCGCGGTGGCTCCACGGAAATCGTGGGTACGGACTGCGGGATTGCACCGTAGGATGCCAGGCGTGCCGACATCGGCGCGGCCTGCGCCTTCGGACGTGGCACGAGCACGCGCCAGCCATAGAGCGAACGGTTTTCCCACCAGGAGTACTTGGTGCGGTCATCAAAGGTACGGCCCAAAGTGACCACCAAATGCCCGACGAGCTCCGCATTGAGCTTGCCGATGGTTCCCAGGTTCGTTTCATACGTCCGCTGCAACCGGGTTGTACCGTGCACGGTGACAAAAGCTTCAGTCTCCGCGGGCAATCCGCGCGAGAGCAACTCTTCGGAAATCAGTGGCAGGTGCTCTGCTGCAGCCTGCAGCACCAAAGGTTGTGCGGCTTGCGCCAGCAAGTCCCAGTCCACTTCCCCATCGGTGACATCAGCTTCCGTGTACGTGGACCCCAGCGCCAGACCGGCAAATGATGGAACTGTCGATGGCAAGGACATCCCTGGCACCACCTGGAATTCTAGGCCGGCGGCCGCCACGGCAGTAATTTCTGCCTTGATGGACTCACGGTTGAGCGGGTTGCCCGTAACCAGACGAATAACGTCTAAAGATTCCGGATGTGAGTGCGTAACCGCAAAATCCTGGGCATCTTTGAGTCCCTGCTGCATGGCGGCCACATTGGCTTCCACGCCGGATTCCCCATTCGTGGGGGTTGCTTCGCGCAATTCCGCAGCAGTTGGTGCTGCCGGACGAGGTGGCTTGCGGCGTGCGCCTTGAGCCTTGGCATCAGCGACCATTTGCTCATACTCGGCTTCGTGCGCGGCGAGTTTATCTTCAGGAACAGGAAGAGCTGTGCCGACTATGTCCCTCACACCGTTTAAAACCTCAGTATCGGCGATCGCGATCGCGTTATGGGCTAGCACTTCACGGGCACGTACGGTCAGCAACTCAGGATTTCCTGGGCCTGCGCCAACGAAGATCACTTTCCCAAGCTGGGGCACGGCATTGCTCATTAAGGGTTCTTTTCTAGTGTCAACGGCAATCAAGATGGTCTTTGCCGCCGCGCGCCGCCATCTACAACGTGCCGGTGACTGCGCTGCGCGCTAAAGACCGTTGAGCCAATGTGGAAAACGGAAAATATAAACTGGTCATTACGGCCAAAAGCCCAGGGTTTTATGCCCTGGGGGCCCTTAAAGGGAGCCGATAAAACATCCGCAATAGACCTTGTGATATTTACACCATATAAGTTGAATAGGCCGCAATCAAAACCCGCGCCTATATCAGGTGCCATCTCACACTGTTTTGCGGGTGCCTAGCTGGCTTCGATAATTTCAAACGCTCCCTGTTCAATGAGCGCTTCGGCAACTTTAATGCCAAGCTCATAAGAATTTTCCAACGGACCAGTCTCAGAAGCTACGGCCTGGCGGGAACCATCAAGCTGGAAGACCCCGCCGTGGACGGTGATCAGGTCGTCTTCAATGACAGACGTTGCAGCCACCGGTGCGGTACACCCGGCTTCGAGGCGGCGCAGGATAGCGCGCTCGCCCGCGGCCTGCAGGCCAGCTTTGGCATCCGCGATGGCATTGACCGCGTTGACCAGTTCAGCGTCTTGCGCGTTTACTTCTACTGCCAGCGCGCCCTGCGCGGGAGCTGGCATGAGAACGTCGGGAGAAAAGACCTGCGTTGCGCGATCGGCATAACCTGCACGCACCAAACCGGCATAAGCCAACATCACAGCGTCGAGTTCACCGTTGGTGACATACGACATGCGGGTTTCAATATTGCCGCGGAGAGGGCGAATATCCAGATCGGGACGCATTGCCTTCAGCTGAGAGATTCGACGTGGCGCAGACGTGCCGACCTTCGCACCTTCGGGCAGATCATCGAGAGTGAGTCCATCGCGTGCAATCAATGCTTCGCGGTTATCTTCGCGCTTGGGCACAATCAGGTGAAAGCGCTCATCGGGCGCGGTCGGCAAGTCCTTAAAAGAGTGGACTGCAATATCACATTCTTGCTCATGCAGTGCCTCGCGCAGAGCGTGGGTAAATACGCCGACGCCGATGCGCTCGACGGGTGCCATATTCACATCGCCCGCGGTGGTAACGATATGTAATTCGCTCGGGGTGCCGTTGTCAGTAATCCAATCGCGCACATGGCCGGCCTGGGTGGTAGCGAGCTTGGAGCCGCGGGTGCCAATTTTTTTGAGTTCAGACATGGTTAAACATCCTTTCCTGATGCAGGAACATCAAGATTTTCGGGTAATTCTTTGACATCGACGGCTACGCCGGAGCCTTCTAGCTGCAGGCCAAATAGCTCTTGCAGTGCAGTTTCATGGCTTACAGTACCGGAATCTGCAGCCAGCTTCTTCGCGCGCACGGTGGGCTCATGCAAGAGTTTGTCCACTACTCGCTTCAGCGCTTGGGAGACATCGCCAATTTGATCATCGGTAAGCTCCGGCGATTTTTGCTGCAAGCGTCCCAATTCGCATTCGACCACGTCGGCAGCGCGACGGCGCAATGCTGCGACTGCGGGCACGACCTCGCGTACACGCTGAGCGGAGCTATAGGCTTCGAGTTCTTCGCGCACGATGGCGCGGGCTTCTACCTGCGGATCCGTGCCGCCTGCGACCTCGGTATCTGCGGCGTCTAAAGAATGGCTCAGCCGCTCGATGTTAATTAAGGTCACACCCTTGTGGTCTGCCACGGCATCATCGATATCCCGCGGCAAGGACAGGTCAATGACCATCAAATTATGACCCTCGGGGATATCATTTTTGCTCAGCGTGAATTCTTGGGCGCCGGTGGCGGAGATGACCACGTCGACATCGACAAGCACTGCAGCACGCTGAGCAAAGTCGATGGCCTCTGCATACACCCCAGCTTCTTGCGCATGCCCAGCCAAGCGCTCAGCGCGGTCGAAGGTGCGGTTGGCGATAATCAGCTTGTCCACGCCCAAACGTCCGGCCTGCGTAGCAGCGAGCGAGGACATCGCTCCAGCACCTAAGACCAAAGCGGTCTTGCCTGTCAGATCAACCGCACCCATGGCCATCATGGCCTGGTCGAAGGCAAAAGAGACCATGGAGGAGCCGGCTTCATCAATCTTGGTTTCAGAGTGCACGCGCTTGCCCGTGTGCAGCGCAGATTGTGCCAGCGCATGGATGCGTGGGCCCACTGCGCCCTGTTCTGCTGCAAGCTGATACGCGGTGCGCACCTGGCCAATGATTTGCTGTTCGCCTACCACCATGGAGTCAAGGCCCGCGGTGACCGTGAGCAAGTGCTCTGCTGCGGCATCGGCATAGCGGACATATAAGTAGCCACGCAGCTCGTCTTCATCCACGCCCGAATTGGCGGCTAAAACCTTCACCACGTCTTGCACACCGCTGTGGAAAGAATTCGTGACGGTGTAGACCTCGAGCCGGTTACACGTCGACACAATCATTGCCTCCGACAACGAAGGCGTTTGAATTAAAACCTCACAGGTGTCATTGCGAACCGTGTCATCCATGCTGAGTCGTTCTAGCAGCGCCACTGGGGCGGACTGGTGGGACATTCCCACAACGAGCATGCTCATGAACATTCCTCCAGGTGTTCGGGTGCAGCGCAAACGTCGATGGCAGCTTGTATGTAGGGCCGGCACTTTCGCCGCGTCATGGCAACCTCAGCGCCTGAACGCCACACTCCGTGTATCAATAAAAAGTACGATAAATTAGATCAAACCAAAGGATACCCTTTTAGTCCACGATTCCCGAACCGCCGCCGACACGCCGATGGTTTATGCAAGCTCCGCTGCGAGTTCTTCGTTGTCGACTTCCCAGGCACTAAATTCTTCCCCGTCAACTACTACAACCGGAACGCGGTCCCCGTATTCCGCTGCGAGCTCCTGGTCATGGTCAACGTTGCGCACGATTAACTCCGCGCCTGCTGCTTCAACCACTGGGGTGATTTGTTCATGAACACGCTTGCAGGATCCGCAGGTTGTACGAACCATTAATTCTACGGTGTGGATGGCACATCTCCTTTTGACCAGCACGTGGGCCCCTCAAACTATCCCGTCCTGTTTTGCACAAGACGAGCAGGGCTAAAACCATTACTATAGAAACATTACTGAAAGACTTTAAGTTTTAACTTCTCTCCCAGGAACGCGATGACATCTAACCCTACCCCTCCAGGCTTTCCGGATTCTCCTCGCGATTTCTTAGCAAATTGGACTGCCAGCCGGGGCAACCTGCGTAATTTCCTTGAAAATACCTACCTGCCACCCATTGGCGATGAGGAACAGCGCGAAGCCGGCGAAGCCGCGGCCGGAGCTGCCATTAATGAAGTCTATGGTTTAGATTTTGATTCCTACGCCAAAGGCGTGGATTCAGTATCCGGCTCTTTTGACGCTGCAGGTAGCAAGCACATCACCGCCGCTGACCCGGATATCCCGATCGATACCGGTGCTGCGGCGTTTTTCGATGTGGATAACACGTTGATCCAAGGCTCGTCGCTCCTTTCCTTTGGGCTAGGCCTTGCCCGCAAAAGGTTTTTAACTTTCAAACAAATCCGCATGATTGCGTGGAAGCAGATTAAATTTCGCATCTCCGGTAAAGAAAACGCCCAGGATGTGGACAAAGGCCGCGAGTTGGCCCTGGACTTTTTCCGCGGCCGGTCCGTGGACGACATGGTGGCCCTGTGCGAAGAGATTGTGGACAATTCCATGGCCCGACGCGCTTATCCCGGCACCCGCGAGTTAGCGCAGATGCACTTAGATGCCGGCCAGCAGGTCTGGTTGGTTACCGCAACGCCTGTGCAGTTGGCGCAGATTCTTGCCCAGCGTTTTGGCTTTACCGGCGCGCTTGGCACCGTCGCGGAGGTCAAAGATGGCAAATTCACCGGCAAATTAGTCGGCGATATTTTGCACGGGCCGGGCAAAAGCCATGCCGTGGCAGCCCTAGCCACCATTGAACAGCTCGATCTTTCCCGCTGCACCGCTTATTCCGATTCCGCCAATGACGTTCCCATGCTGTCCATGGTCGGCACCGCCGTGGCGATTAACCCCGATAAGAAGCTGCGTGATTTCGCCGAAGACAATGACTGGCTTATCCGCGACTACCGCTCAGTCCGCCGCGCCATTCGCGCCTATGGCCTCCCCGCGCTTTTGACTGCCGTATTTTCCGTCGGCAGCTGGCGCTTTCTACTCAAGCGCAGCAATAAAAAGGGCAACCAGCCCAGAAATTAAGAAATACGCCCGGATATAGAACAAGGCTCTGAGTTCCCACCGAAGTGGAAGACTCAGAGCCTTGGGGCGAGAAGCTCTACTTGCCCAATTTACGACGCTGCACGCGGGTGCGGCGAAGCATCTTGCGGTGCTTCTTCTTCGACATGCGCTTACGACGCTTCTTAATAACTGAACCCATAGGAGGTTTCCTTTCGAACTTTTAGTACGTACTAAACCTGTCAGGTCCTTGCCCGCTCAAGGTGCACTCTTTAGCAGGCCGCAGCCAGAATCGGCGCGCGGGCACTGACACGAATGCACACCATTCTACTGATCGATGTACCAGCTCCCAAAACGACCCTGCTTTGTGCGCAGCGGAATGCCTATGAGATACAACAGCGCCCTCCACCTTCTGTCCGCATGGTGCGTGTTACTTGCACGTTGCGTGACACAAAGAGGAGGGCGCTGCGAGAACGAGTGCAGGCAGACTATCCAACGTCGTAAATCGAGTTATTCAAGTAGTCCTGAACCGCCTTGTCATTCACACGGAACGAACGTCCCACGCGAACGGCTGGCAAGTCACCTGCATGAACCAATCGGTACACCGTCATTTTCGAGACACGCATAATATCTGCGACCTCTGCGACAGTGAGAAAGGTCCCTTTATCTTCATTAGCCATAATTCAATACCTTTCAGCCCGAAACGCGCTGCAGGCTTCCCCTCCCACAGAATTTTCACGCTCGTGCTGGAACCAGCCTAACGTGAAACATGTGACTAATGCGACTCAAGTGTAAAAATTTCCTGTCACAACTATTTATTTCACCCCCGCATGTATCACACGTACGTTATTTACCCTGCGCATAACGAGGGAAACATGAAGCGCTCAGGACACTCGAGTCAGATTTGTCACATTATTCACAAAAGCGACGATCCAGCCGAACGACTAGTTCAGGGAGCGGGTGCGCTCTACACACTTATCGATGGCGCGGAAGAATGCGCCGCGAATGCCAGACTCTTCCAACTCACGCAAAGCAGCCACCGTGGTGCCGCCTGGCGACGACACGCCGTAGCGCAAGCTGCTGGCGTTACGCTCTGATTCCACCAAGAGCTGACCGGAACCAGCGGCCGTCACGTTGGCCAATTCCGATGCTTGTTCACGGGTCAGGCCAAGGTTTACGCCGGCGTCGATAAGCGCCTCGGTCACCAGGAAGTAGTACGCCGGGCCTGAGCCAGCCAGAGCTGCTGCCACATCCATCTTGTCTTCGGTGATTTCCAAAACCTGACCGACCGTCGACAGTAGCTCCTTAACGGTGTCTAGCTGCTCGCTGGTGACGTTTTTACCCGGGACGACAACATTCATGCCATTACGAACCAACATCGGCGTATTTGGCAACGAACGCACCACTGGAACCTTCGGCCCCACTGCCCCCTCGAGCTTGTCGAGAGTGATTGCTGCAGCCATGGACACAACCACTGCGTTATCCGACAAGCTATCGCTGATTTCTTCAAACATCTCCACGATGGCGTACGGCTTGACGCAGACAAAGACAACATCCGCGCCTGTGACGGCGTCTTGGTTATTATCCGTGGTGTTGACCTTGTACGTGCTCTCAAACTCTTCCCGGCGCTCGGCCCGGCGGTTGGTTACAACAATGTCTTGTCCATCAAATCCTGATGCGATGAGACCACCGGTGAGTGCTTCACCGATCTGGCCACCGCCAATAACTGCAATTTTTGTCATGCGATCCAGCGTGCCAGAAATCGCAAAAGCCGGCCACCACAAACTTGAAGTGACCGGCTATTTTCTTGAAGCCATCTGGACGTTAAGAACCAGAAAAGTAGAGCTTGATTGTTAAAGCACGATGATGAGCAAGGGACCAAATGTTAAGACCAAACCCACAATTGCGGCCAAGGTCATAGACACGGAATCACGTGCGGTACGCAAAGCGTGCACAACTCCCACCATCGCGCCGGTGACGACTAGTGCGAGAATCGACACGATGATGCGATCGAAGCGACCCCACAGAACCTCAAAACCCTTGAAGACAATCGCACCGAGGATAATTCCCACCAAGGACAGCACCACGATAGATACTGCGCTGAGCTTGTCATCATCGTCCGCGTCAACGTTGTATTCTTCACGCTGAGCAACCTGCGCTTCGGAAGGACGAGTGTCCTCTGTAACCACCGGGATCTCACCTGTGGCTGCGTCGGTAGTAGCCGCGGCTGGTGCAGCCGAAGCTGATGCCGCTGCCGGAGCAGCCGCTGCTGCCGATTGTTTCTTCGCCTGTTTTCCAGGCGCCGGTTGTGCCGGCATCACGGTGGTCTCATCGACGCGCGCTGCGGCTGACTTACCTTCGGCCTTAGCAGCAGGCTTGTCCGCCTTTGCCGCCGGCTTATCAGCCTTAGCGGTGGCCTTGGATTCAACAGGGGCAGAACCAGCCTGCGGCTCGGTCTCTACCTTTTTGATGACTGTCGTGTCATCGGTGGCAGGAGTATCAGGCTTCTTTACTGGCTCAGAATCAGCCTTCGCATCTGCCTTAGCACCAGCCGTGGCCGCAGCTCCAGAGGCAGCAGCAGCTGCAGGCTTCGCAGTCTTCTTTGGCGATTCCTTCTTTTCGGCAGGCTTATCAGCAGTCGAGGCCTTCGATGGTGCGGAGGTTTTCGAAGCTGCAGGAGTCTCCGCGGCCTTTGGCTTCGCCTTTTCTGCAGCGCTTGAAGACTTAGCCGCCGAAGTATCAGCAGGCTTCTCGGTCTTTTCTGGAGCAGGGGTTACTGAGCTAGCTGAATCTGCTGCTTCGGAGTGGCGGGAACGTGAAGGCTCAGCTTTGACACGCTTGATGGAGCCGGTGAGCTCCGCAACGGAGATGCCGCCTTCATCCAGGCTGCGCCGACGTCGACGACGTGGCACTTCCTTGCCCTCTTCTTCCTGCGCAGAGGTATCTGCGCTTCCACGACGCTCACGCTCTTTGGCGCTACGAGCAAGCAGTTCGGCAACAGTTAATTGCTTATCCTCAGCCATGTTCTTAATCCAGTCCCTTGTCAGTCCGGCGCAAGATCACGCCTTCACGCAATGCCCACGGGCAGATCTCCAACTTGTCTAGGCCCAGTGCACGCATGGCTGCTTCAGCCACGAGAGCACCAGCAACAATTTGGTGTGACCTATCTGAGCTTACGCCTTCAAGATCGGCGCGGTCTGCCGCGGTCATACGAGAAATAAAGTTTATCAGCTGGCGCAAACCGGCCGCAGTCAGCGTTCTCTGCACGAACGGGCCCGCCGATGAAGGTGCAGAACCTGTCAGTCGAGACAAAGACCGCAGCGTCTTTGAGGTTCCGACTGCGAGGCGTGCGGGTCCGAGGGTTTTCATCTGCTTTGCGGCATCAACCAGCTCAGCGTCGATGTAATCGCGCAAGGCTTGTACATCCTTTTTGGCAGGTGGGTCGGTATCAAACCAGTTATGCGTCAACCGGCCAGCTCCCAGATCCAAGGAAAAGGCCATCTCTGGTTCTTCATCTGTACCGGTCGAAAGCTCAAGGGATCCACCGCCGATGTCGATATTAGTAATGCGGCCCGCAGACCAGCCATACCAACGGCGCACCGCCAAAAAGGTCAGGCGTGCTTCTTCCTCACCCGTGAGGATTTCTAGAGCAACACCGGTTTCTTTCTCCACCAGCGCCAAGACCTCATCAGAATTCGGCGCAGAGCGCACCGCGGAGGTAGCAAAGGCGATGAATTCATCGCAGTCAAGCTTTTTGCCCAGCTCAGAAGCTTCGCTGACGGCAGAGATAAGCCGCTTGACACCCTTGGGGTGGATATTGCCGTCGTCGTCTAATTGCTCCACAAGGCGCAACGGAGTCTTCCAGTCACTCATTGGGGTCGGCCGACCACCAATTGTGGCATTGACTGCCACGAGGTGGACAGTATTGCTTCCGACATCTAATACACCTAATCGCACACCCAATAGCGTAGTAGGTCTACCGTGGGTAAGTGTGAATCGCCCGGATTTTTTACAGCAGTATCAACCATCGTCGAAAACCGTTCATCTTGGTTTCCCCGATTTTTCTCCGGCCGCCGCATCCATCCGCGCAGGCCGCGAGTTAGCGCCGGACTTTCCCAGGGAATGGTTTGAATTTACCAACCCTGAAGATGAACACCATGTCTTCAGCGTGGATTTAACCTGGATAGAGTCCCATTACACCTGCCAGTTCGGCACCGAACGCTGCCTTGGCATCGACTCTGCTAACCCCGATGTGGGCTGCTGTAGTCACGGCGCATTCATGGCTGATGAAACCGACCGCGATCAACTCTATGACGCCGTGGCCCAAATGCCCGCGAAATATTGGCAAAACCGTCCAGCAGACGTGGATTCTTTCTTGGCTGCGGAAGACCCGCTTCAAATTGAACCCTGGTTGGTCTGGGATGAACTCGACGGCGATGATGGCGAGCCGGAACCCGCCTTGAAAACCCAAGTCCAAGATGGTGCCTGCATCTTTGCCAACCGTGCTGGCTGGGCGACTGACGCGGGCTGCGCGTTGCACCAGTGGGCTGTGGCAGAAGACCAGGAACTTACCGTTGCAAAACCAGAAGTGTGCTGGCAGCTGCCTATTCGCCGCCATGAGGAATGGGAAGAGCGCACGGACGGCCAAGAAATCTTGCGCACCACCCTCGGTGAATATGACCGCCGCGGTTGGGGCAATGGCGGCGAAGATTTTGATTGGTACTGCACCACGGATTCTGCCTGCCATAATTCACCAGAGCCGATGTGGCGTTCGCATGTTTCGGAGCTCACTGCATTGATGGGCAAGGAATCTTATGAGCTTTTGGCCGCGCACTGCGAAGAGCGTGCCCGGCTTCGCGATGCCGCCAAGTCGGCCAATATCGACTTGCCACTTCACCCAGCAAGCACAAAAGCCGGCTGGTAGCACTTTCCTACCTGCCGGCTTTCGTACCGTATGCGTCTTTAGACCTCGTACTTATATCCCAGCCCGCGCACGGTGACGAGGTGCTGTGGGCGGGACGGTTCTGCTTCAATCTTGGAACGTAGGCGCTTGACGTGCACGTCCAAGGTTTTGGTATCGCCGACATAATCGGCGCCCCAAATACGGTCAATAAGTTGCCCGCGAGTGAGCACGCGTCCGGTATTGCGCAGCAAGTACTCAAGCAGATCGAATTCTTTCAGCGGCATGGATACCGGTTCGCCGTCCACAGATACCGTGTGGCGCTCCACGTCCATGCGCACGCGCCCGCCTTCAAGAATCTGGTCTTCAAATTCTTCATCGACTTCGGCTGCTTCCCCACCGCGGCGCAAGACTGCACGAATACGCGCAATGAGCTCGCGGGAAGAATAAGGCTTCGTTACGTAATCATCGGCGCCGAGTTCAAGGCCAACGACCTTATCAATTTCGGAGTCGCGTGCGGTCACCATGATGACTGGCACGGAGGAGGTCGCACGCAATTGCTTGCACACATCAGTGCCGGACATCCCAGGCAGCATCAGGTCGAGCAATACGATGTCCACATCGTGGCGTTCAAATTCCGCTAGTGCGGTTTTGCCGTCGTGTGCCACGATCGGTTCAAACCCCTCTTTGCGAAGCAGGAATGCTAGCGGATCTGCCAACGATTCCTCGTCTTCGACGATGAGAATGGTCGTCATGAGGTTTTATCCTTTCGACGAGAAGCTGCCCTAGCGACCGCGGAATGCAGGTCAGCCTTCGCAGGCCTCTCATGTTCATTATCTGTCGCCGCTGGGATCTTTTCCGGCTCGGGCTCGTGATAAATAGGAAGTTCGATTGTAAAAGTTGAGCCAGTACCAAGGCGAGACCACAGCTTGATGTTTCCTCCGTGATTGGCCACAACGTGCTTTACAATTGCTAATCCTAGGCCAGTGCCGCCGGTTTGCCGAGATCGGGCTTTATCAACGCGGAAAAAGCGTTCAAATACGCGCGCCTGGTCTTCCGCCGCGATACCAATTCCGCGGTCTGTCACGCGGATAGCCACGACATCATCGTTGACGCGTTTTTGCGAAATCGATACTGGCATTGCCTCCGGGGAATAGTGCACAGCATTGGAAATCAGATTGGACACGGCTGTGACCAACAAAGCCTTATCGCCTTCGACGTAGGCATCGACGCTCACACCGCGCGTGATCTGAATTTCATGAGCTTCGGCGGTGAACTGGTTGCGCACGATGGCTTCATTGATGACGGCATCAACAGAGACTGGTTCCAGCTCAGGCAGTGCTTCGGCGCCCTGTAGTTTCGACAGCGCGATAAGTTCATTGACCATATCCGCCATGCGGTAGGCCTCTTTTTGCACGCGGGTCCCGAAATAATCCACGTGGTCAGGATCATCAACCGAATCCAATAAGGCTTCCGCCAGCAAGGCGATGCCGCCGACCGGGGTCTTTAACTCGTGTGACACATTGGCCACGAAATCCCGTCGCGCGGATTCCATGCGCGTGGCTTCGGATTCATCGGTGGCGAAAATGATGACAAACCGGTCATCGATAAGCGTGAGCGGTTTGACCACCGCGCGAATCTGCAACACGCGGTTGCCCGTTCGGCGCTTGGAAATGGAATGGTCAATGGTGCGCTCTTCTTTGTCCTCAAAGACCTTTTCTGCCACTTTCCACAGCTCAGGGTTAATGGAGCGATCATGCACAATCGTCATTTCATGAGCCGCGGTATTGGACAAGATGACGTCACCGGTTTGGTCCACCACCGTCACGCCCGTGGGCGCGCCCTGAATAGCCAAGTGCAGAACTTGGCTTACCGTCGTGACCTGATTAGCTTCAATGGAGCTAGATTGGCGAGAGCTTAAAATTCGGCGCTGGATGAAACGCGAAACTGGCATTGCCACAAGGCAGGCAACTATACCTGCGAGAAATGCAATGACTATCCCCACGGATCTCCTTGTTTGATGGTGTGAGCGTTAACGTGCAAACGCCCCAGGGAAATTATGCTCTCCCTGGGGTATTTGTGCCAGCCGAAACTAACTTACTTACCGCCCTGCGCTGCAACTGCTGCTGCCCCAGCTGCCGCAGCTTCTGGGTCCAGGTAGGTACCACCTGGGTTGACGACCTTGCCGTCCTCGGTGATTTCATACACCAGCGGAATACCGGTGGGGATATTCAATCCGGCGATATCGTCATCGGAGATATCGTCCAAGTACTTCACCAGCGCACGCAGGGAGTTGCCGTGTGCTGCCAGCAGCACGGTCTCACCGCGTTGTGCGCGAGGCAGAATTTCTTCCTTGAAGTACGGAATGAAACGCTCCACAACATCCTTGAGGCACTCGGTGCGCGGAACAGTATCTAGGTCTGCGTAACGAACGTCTTCGGCCTGGGAGTACTCAGCGTCATCGGCAAGCTCTGGCGGTGGGGTGCCGTAGGAACGACGCCACTGCATGAACTGCTCTTCGCCGTACTTGTCTTTGGTCTCTGCTTTATTAAGCCCTTGCAGCGCGCCGTAGTGGCGCTCATTCAAACGCCAGTCACGGATAACTGGGATCCAGTGACGGTCTGCCGCATTCAGCGCAATATTGGCAGTGCGGATCGCGCGACGCAGCAAGGAGGTGTACACAACAGTGGGCAGGTTATTGCTTTCTACCAACATCTGCCCGCCACGCTTTGCTTCTGCCTCACCTTGTTCGGTGAGATCCACATCGACCCAACCGGTGAATTGGTTGGATTTATTCCACGTGGACTGGCCATGGCGTAAAAGAATTAGCTTTCCGTTAGTCATGCCTTCAAGCATGCCACGAAAATACCCCTCACGCGTTGTTAAATACTGTGATGTGGGTGGCTAAATTGCTAAATTCCGGTGGCCTGCCGCGGACCGTGGCACTCCGACATATCCATCTGGGTGACGTGCTCATAGACTTTCAGCAACTGCTGCGCTGATGCCGCCCAGCTAAACTTGGCCGCATGCCGCACGGCTTCCTCGCCCATCGTGATGCGCCGCTGGTCATCATCTAACAATTCGGCCAAAGAATCTGCCCACAGTGAGGGATCATGGCCATCGATAAGCAAGCCCGTGACATTGTGGTCCACGGCGATGGGCAATCCGCCAACGCGCGCTGCGACGACCGGGGTCCCCGTGGCCTGGGCTTCCATGGCTACCAGCCCAAAAGACTCGTTGTAGCTGGGCACGGCAATGATATCCGCAGCCTGGTAAACAGCCACGAGTTCTTCCGGCGGGCGCGCATCTAAGAAACGAATGCGGTGCGCAACACCTAATTCCTTGGCCAAGTCATGATAATTTTGCACCTTTGACGACCCTCCGGATGCCCCACCACAAATAACCACGCGCAGATCCCGGTGCGGATCCCGCTGAAAAAGCTCTGCTGTGGCGCGGATGAGCACCTCGGGGCCTTTAAATTTCTGCAATCGGCCGACAAAAGCCACCACTTTGGTGTGCAAAGGAATACCCAACTCACGGCGACTGCGCTCGGTATTACGGTCAGTCCCGGGGGTAAAAAGCTCAGTATCCGCACCTGGGGTAATCACCGAGATATGGCAATCATTGGCGTCATAATGCGCAATGAGCTCGCTTTTTTCTTCGTCGGTGTTAACCACTAAGACATCTGCATTATCTGATAACTGCTGCTCACAGATACGCCGTGCCTCTGATTCCGGGGAATCATCAGCGGCGCGGTACGCATTTTTCACCGCCGCGAGCGTATGCGCGGTGTGCACCAAAGGAGTGCCCCACAGATCGCGCAACAACCAGCCGACCTGGCCGGAGAGCCAATAGTGCGAATGCACCAAGTCGTAGTACAACTCATTGCACTTGATAAATTGCACCATGCCGCCGGCAAATGCAGCCAGCTGCGTGGGCAATTCTTCCTTGCTCAAGCCCTCATACGGCCCAGCAATAATATTAATGACGCGCAGGTGCGGCTCGACGTCCACGATTTCGCCCTGGCTGGGACGCGTCGCGCGGGTGAAAATATCCACGTCAATACCCATGCGTGCCAGCTGCGTTGCAATCGACAGCACGTAGACATTCATCCCGCCGGCATCGCCTGAGCCGGGCTGGGCAATCGGCGAAGTATGCATCGAAATCATGGCGACTCTCATGTCATTCATTCTAGACTTTCACCACGCCCACTACATCTTCCACGAAAGAAGCTTGCTGTCATGTCACACACATCAGATAAATCCACGCACAAGCCCGACAACGTTGTCGAAGTCTTAACCGTTGATGCCGAAGATTCTGATACCGCAACCTTTATGAAAAAATACGACATCGCGCCAGAGCAAAGCCTCAACAGCCTGGTGGTCACTGCCAAAAGCAATGGCGAGCGCACACCCTATCTCGTCCTCGTGCCGGCTACTCACACCTTGGACAATAAAGGCATGAAACAGGCCCTCGGCGGCAAAGTTTCATTTATGCCCATGGATGACGCTTTGGAACTAACGCAGATGGAGCGCGATAGCGTCGGACCGGTCGGCTTGCCCGAAGGGTTGCAGGTGGTGGGGGATTCTTCGCTGCTTAACGATGCATCCTTTATCGTCGGCGGCGGCAAGTTGGGCGTGAAATACCGCATCTTAAAAGAAGAAATTGTGCGCCTGCTGGATATCGATGCCCGCGATATTTTCAACCGCCGCGCAGAAGCAGGCTAATCCGCGAAATACTTTCTTGCGTGACGTATTTGACTATCGTTGGTGAGGGAATCCTCAGGTTTATGTCGCTACACTGGATGCGACAAGCGCTTAAAAACTTTAGCTATACGGTGTGAGGCCCTGCGCCCCAGACCATGCATTGCTGCTCAATACTTTGATTTTCAATTGAGATTAGAAGGATTACATGTCTGCTACCGAAAATAAGACCTGGCTTCAGCACTACTCTGAGTCGACGCCACACTCTTTGGATTACGGCGACACCACATTATTAGATGTCTATGACAACAACCTGGCCATCAACGGTCATAAGACTGCCCTAAGCTTTTTCGGCCGCAGCCAGTCTTATGCCGACTTAGACCGGCAAGTACGTCGCGCCGCTGCCGGCTTGAAGGCTTTCGGCGTTCGCCCAGGGGATCGTGTGGCCATTGTCTTACCGAACTGCCCGCAGCACGTCGCCGCGTTTTTCGCGGTGCTCAAGCTGGGCGCAGCAGTGGTAGAACATAATCCGCTCTACACCGCGCACGAATTAGAAGGCTTGTTTAAAGACCACGGCGCACGCGTGGCGATTGTGTGGGACAAGGCCGCGCCGACCTTGGAAAAACTGCGCGGCACCACCGCACTAGAAACCGTCATCTCCGTCAACATGATTGACGCGATGCCCACCCTGCAGCAGCTTGCCTTGCGCATTCCCATCCCGCCACTGAAGGCAAAGCGCGCGCAATTATCAGGCGAAGCCCGCAACTCCGTTCCGTGGGACACGCTCATTGGTAATGCCATCGGTGGCGATGGCAAAGACGTGGAATCAGAACCTTCTGTTGATACCAACACCACCGCGGTCGTCATGTACACCTCCGGCACGACTGGTAAGCCGAAGGGCGCGGAGCTTACCCACGGTTCACTATTTGCCAATATTGCCCAGGGCAAAGCATGGGTCCCAGGCTTAGGCGATCAAGATGAGCGCATGCTCGCAGCGTTGCCGTTTTTCCACGCCTATGGCCTGACCATGAACCTCACGCTGGCACAATTTATCGGCGGCGAGCTAGTCCTTCTGCCTTCCCCGCAAATTCCGCTCATCATGGACATCATGAAAAAACACACGCCCACCTGGGTCCCGGGCGTGCCCACCTTGTACGGCAAGATTGTCGAGGCCGCACAGGACAAAGGCATTGCCATCAAGGGCATCCGCAGCGCATTTTCGGGCGCTGCATCGCTTCCGGTGAAAACCGTAGAAGATTGGGAAGAGCTTACCGATGGCCGACTCGTAGAAGGCTTCGGCCTTACTGAGTGCTCCCCCATCCTCATTGGCAACCCCATGACTGATAGTCGCCGCCCCGGCTATGTCGGCGTGCCATTCCCCGATACGGAAATCCGCATTGTTAATCCGGACAATCCCGATGAGGTCATGCCGGACGGTGAAGAAGGCGAGATCATCGCGCGCGGGCCACAGGTTTTCAAAGGCTATCTCAACAACCCTGAAGCGACCGAGCAGGCTTTCCACAATGGCTGGTTCCGCACCGGCGATCTCGGCGTGATGGAAGAAGACGGGTTCATCCGTCTCGTCGCTCGCTTGAAGGAAGTCATCATCACCGGCGGCTTCAACGTTTACCCCGGTGAGGTCGAAGAAGCATTGCTCTCACACCCCGATGTGGAAGAAGCAGCAGTGGTTGGCCGCCCCCGCCCAGATGGCTCCGAGGACGTCGTCGCGTGTGTGACCTTGCGCGATGGTGCCGCACTGGATCCAGAAGGTCTCAAGGAATTCTCCCGCGAGCTATTGACCCGTTACAAGGTCCCGCGCACCTTCTACCACTTTGAAGAACTCGCCAAGGACCAATTAGGCAAGATCCGCCGCCGCGAAGTCCAAGCCGATCTCATCGATCGCCTCGAAAAGCAGAAGCAGAAATAGCATGCAGTAACATCGCTAAGCTGTTGCTTGTCTGCTGGATGCCCCAGCGTCTCCCGCATCAACATAGCCCTACCGCCCCGCAGTGTGTGGCAAGAAAAGCAGGGCTTGTCGATGCGGGATTTTTCTTGCGTTGCGTGCCTTGGAGAAATTTTTTGACGACAAACCGTAAAAAGATGAGGTTTTCGTCATGTTCGCCAGGTAGTGTGGAGGTCAAAATATTTAGCCACAGAAATGCACTTCACTCACTCGGCATTAATGCGCATGGAAGGACCTTTATGTCTGCATTTGATACCAAGGCGTGGACCCAGCACTACGCACCCTGGACTCCACACGAACTGGAATATAGCGATGACACCCTCGCGTCCATCTACGACCGCAACCTAGAGCGCAACGCGGATAAACCAGCCACCTATTTCTTCGGCCGCGGCCAATCCTATAAAGAATTAGACCAGCAGGTACGTGCCGCAGCCGCCGGCCTCAAGGCCTTTGGCATCCGCCCTGGCGACCGCGTTGCCATCATCTTGCCCAACTGCCCACAGCACCTGGCAGCATTTGTGGCTATTCAAAAACTCGGCGCCACCGTCGTCGAGCACAACCCGCTGTATACCGCGCATGAGCTCGAAGGCCTTTTCAAAGACCACGGAGCACGGGTGGCGATTGTCTGGGACAAGGCCGCACCCACGGTAGAAAAGCTTCGTGATACCACGGATCTTGAAACCATCGTGTCAGTAAATATGACAGAAGCCATGCCCCGGCGGATGCAACTGTTGCTCAGCATCCCCATTCCGCCCATCACCGCCAAACGTGATGCTCTCACTGGCGAAGCGCCCAACACCGTGCCGTGGGCAACGCTATGCTCCCCGGCGATCGGCGGACTCGGCAAAGACTTAGAATCTGCCGACGTATCGTCTGAGGACACCGCCTTAATCTTGTACACCTCAGGTACCACCGGCGCGCCAAAGGGTGCGATGATCTCGCATGCCAATATTTTGGCTAACTGTGTCATGGGCAAGGCCTGGGTTCCCGGTTTAGGCGAAAAGCCCGAACGCTTCCTGGCGGCACTGCCCTTCTTCCACGTCTACGGCATGACCACCGTGGTCGCGCTGGGGCTCTATATCGGTGCCGAAATTATTTTATTGCCGGCTCCACAGATCCCGTTGATCATGGACGTCATTAAAAAACGCACGCCGACCTGGGCACCTGGCGTGCCTACGTTGTACGACAAGATTTTAACGGCGGCCGAAGAAAAGGGCATGGAAAAGACCCAACATTCCATCGCCAATTCTTTCTCCGGTGCCGCAACGTTGCCGGTGCGCACGATTGCGCGGTGGGAAGCATTCACCGGCGGAAAGCTGGTCGAAGGCTACGGGCTGACAGAAACTGCACCCGTGATTTGCGCCAACCCCATGGATGGCAACCACCGCCCCGGCTACATCGGCATTCCTTTCCCGGATACCGAGGTGCGCATTGTCAATCCAGAAAACTTAGATGAACCCATGCCCGATGGCGAAGAGGGCGAACTTCTAGTCCGCGGCCCGCAGGTGTTTAAGGGGTATCTCAATAACCCTGAAGCCACAGCCGCAACCTTCCACGGTGATTGGTTCCGCACCGGCGATGCCGGCGTGATGGAAGAAGATGGCTTTGTGCGCTTGGTTGCGCGCTTGAAAGAAATCATCATCACCGGCGGCTTCAACGTCTACCCCGCAGAAGTCGAAGAAGCCATGTCGGACCATCCAGATATTGACACCATCGCGGTTGTCGGGCGCCCGCGTGATGACGGCTCCGAGGACGTCGTGGCGTGTGTAACCTTGCGCGATGGCGCGGCACTAGATCCCGAAGGGCTGAAGGAATTCGCCCGGCAACGCCTGACCCGCTATAAAGTACCGCGCACGTTTTACCACTTTGATGATCTCGCCAAAGACCAACTGGGCAAGATTCGTCGTCGGGAAGTCCAACAAGACTTACTAGCAATGCTGGGCGAAGATAAGTAACCCACCGCAATCACCTCCGCAGCATGTACCGACTAAGGACACCCATGGGCTCTAACCCATGGGTGTCCTCACGTGGTGCACTCCTTGACTGTGCACTAAGCTCGCATAAAACACCGACCACTGCCCTCGGCACTGGAGTTTTCTCTCTGTCCGGTGCAGAAACCCCCTATCCCCTTCCTGAGGAGGACGCCTCATGTCGGCATTTGAAACCAAAGCGTGGATCCACAATTATGCCGAGTGGACCAAACCGCATTTAGATTATGGCGATGAAACGCTGGTTGATTTCTACACCAACAACCGGGAGAAAAACGGCAATAAATCAGCCACGTATTTCTTCGGACGTACTCAAACCTATAGTGAATTAGACCAACAAGTGCATGCAGCCGCCGCTGGTTTACGGGCTTTTGGTATTCGCCCTGGCGATCGCGTGGCATTGGTCTTGCCCAACTGCCCGCAACACATCGCTGCCTTTTATGCTGTGCTCAAACTCGGCGCTACCGTCGTGGAGCATAACCCGCTGTATACCGCGCATGAGCTGGAAGGTCTTTTCAAAGACCACGGAGCACGGGTGGCGATTGTGTGGGATAAGGCCGCACCTACCGTGGATAAACTTCGGGAAACCACGGATCTAGAAACGATTATCTCCGTCAATATGACAGAAGCCATGCCACGGCGCATGCAACTGCTTCTGCGCATTCCTATTCCGCCGATTGCCGCCAAGCGGGAGGCGCTGACTGGTGATGCGCCCAATACCGTGCCCTGGGCGACGTTGTGCTCAACTGCGATTGGCGGCTCGGGTAAAAGTACCGAATTTCCCGAAGTAACCAGGGAAGACACCGCGCTTATTTTGTACACCTCCGGCACTACAGGACAGCCCAAGGGTGCGCTTTTGAGCCATGGCAACTTGGCTTCTATGTGTGTCATGGGTGAAGCCTGGGTGCCTGGTTTGCGTGATAAACAACAACGCTTCCTCGCTACCTTGCCCATGTTCCACGTCTATGGGCTCATGCTGGTCGCTGGCCTTGGTCCCTATGTGGGCGCAGAAATGGTGCTGCTGCCGGCACCACAGATCCCGTTGATTATTGACGTGCTAAAAAAGCATACCCCAACCTTTGCGCCAGGCGTGCCCACGTTGTATGAAAAGATTATCCAGGTTGCTAAAGAGAAAAATATTGCCATCACCGGCATTGATAATGCCTTCTCGGGTGCCTCGACATTGCCCGTCTCCACCGTGGAAGACTGGGAAAATCTCACCGGCGGCAAGTTGGTAGAAGGCTACGGGCTCACGGAAACCTCCCCGGTTATTTGCGGCAACCCCATGAATGGCAAGACCCGCCCCGGCTACGTCGGCCTGCCATTCCCAGATACCGAAGTACGCATTGCTGACCCAGAGGACTTGGATAAAACCATGCCGGATGGCGAAGAAGGCGAGCTCTTGGTGCGCGGACCACAGGTATTTTCCGGATACTTGAATAAGCCGGAAGCCACGAAAGAGGCGTTCCACGGCGATTGGTTCCGCACGGGCGATGTCGGTGTCATGGAAGCAGACGGCTTTGTACGCCTCGTTGCGCGTATCAAGGAAATCATCATCACCGGTGGTTTCAATGTCTACCCGGCAGAAGTCGAAGAAGCTTTGCTGACACATCCTGATATCACTGATGTGGCAGTCGTCGGACGCCCACGCCACGATGGCTCCGAAGATGTTGTCGCATGTGTCACCCTGCGCGATGGCGCGGCACTGGATCCAGAAGGTCTCAAAGAATTTTCCCGTGAGCGTCTCACGCGCTACAAAGTGCCACGCACCTTCTATCACTTCGAGGAACTAGCCAAGGATCAACTGGGCAAGATTCGTCGCCGCGAGGTGCACGCTGACCTACTCAGGCTGCTGGAGCAATAAATCACCCTGGGCGCGGGCGTATGTATTTATGTAACTTATACATATGTCCTCGCGTTCGAACAGTCCTGAGCTTCCCGCAGAAACTCCTAATCCTTTCCGCCCGACCTTCGGTGCTTCGCCGCGTTTTTGGGCGGGCCGGACGGTTATTTTGGAAGGGTTTTCAGAAGCTCTCGACAGCCCGGTCGGCCACCCAGATCGCGCCATGTTAATTAGTGGCACCCGCGGGATTGGCAAGACCGTGCTGCTGACCGAGTTGGAGGATCTCGCTGAGGCGCGCGGGTGGATTTCGGTGCGCGCGATCGGCAGCTCCGGCATGGCGGAGCACCTCATTCACACCGCTATTCCCACTCACATTGCGAAATTAAACCCGCAGGCAGAGACCCGGTTGAAGACGCTGGGAATCGCCGGACTCGGCCGAGTAGAAACTGAGCTCGACCCACGCTATGGGCAGTTGCAGCCAGTCCCCACCGTAGAAACTCGTATTCGCCAGCTCTTGGAATTTACCAGTGGCAGTGGCGTCTTCATCGCGATTGATGAAGTCCAAGACGCACCCAGCGAGGATTTGGCCGATGTGGCCCAAGCTTTTCAAAACCTCATTAAAGATGAGTTGCCGGTTGCCCTTGCCTTCGCGGGTCTTACCGTGGGCACCCGGGACTTGCTGGATCTCCCCGGCACCACATTTTTGCGCCGCGCTAGCGCTTATGAACTCGGCCCGTTAACCGCTACGGATACGGTGAACCTTCTCGCCGCCACCGCTGCCGGCTCAGGTATTCACTTCGGGGATGCCGCAGCCCGGCGCGCGGCCGAGGCGTCGTACGGTTTCCCCTACTTAGTGCAACTAATTGGCGCGTTGGCGTGGAAGAGGACCAAGGACAAGGCCGCGGCATCACAGTCTGCTCGCGATAGCTTGACGGAAGACAGCAGCGGTGAGTTGGAGGTCTCGGTGGCAGTAATCGATGAGATTTTAGACGAGGCCATTGATACTTTTGGCTCGCAGGTGCATCGACCAGCGCTGCGACACGTCACTGATTTGCAGCGCGATTTCTTGCATTCTATGGCTCGACTCGGCGGGACAGAGCAATCCATCGGGGAAATTGCGCAGCTGCTACAACGCACTACCACCGGGATTAGTCGTGTCCGTGCCGCACTAATTAAGCAAGAAATTATTGAGCCATCATCCCACGGGCACGTGCGTTTTACGCAGCCCTATATGGCCGAGCATCTGCTGGCAGAACCGCGCACACGGTATGTTCAATAACCGCATCTCGCCTGCTCACGACCGGTAAAACCGAACTAGTATCTGGGATATTCAACGGCCATTGCCGCGATTTGTTACACCGATTCAAAAGATGAGAAAAACCTCACATTTAGGTGTGTGAAACCCCTAACCTACGTCCAGGTAGGCTACGGTAACGTAATCGCGATGGTTTGTTATCTCTAACAAACCCTGGACGCTCATCGCGGCACTTTGCTGACTTGAGTTCACTCCGAGTCACGAAAATCTTTTCCCCGATAATTTTGAAGAGGATTACCAGTTATGTCGTTGACCCCCTTGCATACCTTGTCTAATGACAGCACTGCTCCCGCGGTGCTGTTTGCGGGTCAGGGTTCTGCATGGCAAAAGGCCATCGCTGATGCCGCAGCCAGCCCTCACCAGGGCGCACAATTGCGCGACATCCTAAAAGAAGTTCGCACGACCACCGGCCCAGTAGCACGCATCATTGCGTCGTCGTGCCCTGGCGTTTATGAACGCTTGGAAGAACTTGCTCAGACCCCCGCTGACCAAGCACCGGTGGCCAAGGAATATGACGCGTACCCGGCTTACTCCATCCCCGGCATCGTCCTGGGACAAATTGGTGCCATTGAGCACCTGCGCGAGCTGGGCATCGATGTCGATTCCGCGCAGTTAGCAGGCCACTCCCAGGGTTCATTAGGTGTTGCAGCCGTTAAGGATGCACGCCAGGCCCTGGCTATTGCTGTTTTGATGGGTACTGCAGCAGCGGTGACCCAGGGCGCGAATGATTCCCGCTCCCACATGCTGTCCGTGCGTGGCGTACCACGTGAGATGGTCGAAGAATACCTCGCTGGTGACGCTGCGATTGCCGTGGTCAACGGCCGCGTGCACTTTGCACTGTCGGGTACCCCAGAGGATCTGGCTAAGACCGAGTCCAACCTCACCCAGGCTGCCGAGTCCTACAACGACGCGCTGGAAGAACGCCGCATCGGCGGCTCCGAAATTAACCCAGTCTTCGACGTATTGGCCGTGGCACTTCCTTTCCACCACGCATCACTGCAGGATGCAGCGGATCTGACCGTGGACTACGCCACCCAGTGTGGCCTGGACGCTGAGCTTGCACGCGAGCTGGCAGATTCCATCCTGGTTCAGCCACATAGCTGGGTTGAGACCGTGGCCGGTCTCAACTCCACCTACCTGCTCTCCTTAGACCGTGGTCTGTCTTCGTTGACTACACCTTTGATTGCCGGCACCGGCAAGGTTGTGGTTCCAGCTGCTACGCCAGCGGAGCGCGATAACCTGGCTACCCCAGGCACTGAGCTGCCTACCGCGGTGAACTACGAGAAGTTCTCACCAAAGCTCATCTCCTTGCCCAACGGCAAGTCCTACACTCAGACTCGTTTCTCCGAGTGGACCGGCATGTCCCCCATCATTTTGGGCGGCATGACGCCGACCACGATGGATCCGGGCATCGTTGCCGCAGCGGCCAACGGTGGCTACTGGTCAGAGATGGCCGGTGGCGGTCAGTACTCCGATGAAGCTTTTACCATCAACAAAGACGGCATGATGGAGCTGCTGGAGCCAGGTCGCACCGCAGCATTTAACACCATGTTCTTTGACCGCTACCTGTGGAACCTACAGTTCGGTGTCACCCGCATTGTTCCCAAGGCACGCGCTAATGGTGCTGCGTTTACCGGCGTGACCATCTCCGCTGGTATCCCAGAGCTGGATGAAGCCAAGGAATTGCTGGACCAGCTCACCTCCGATGGCTTCCCATACATCTCTTTCAAGCCGGGCACCACCAAGCAGATTCAAGACTGCATCGCTATCGCAGCGGATAACCCCACCCACCGCGTCATCATCCAAATTGAAGACGGCCACGCTGGTGGCCACCACTCCTGGGTGGATCTGGATGAAATGCTGCTGGCTACCTACGCATCTGCCCGTGAGCACGACAACCTGGCCATCACTGTTGGTGGCGGCATCCACTCCCCAGACCGCGCATCGGAATACCTGACCGGTACCTGGTCCACCAAGTACGGTTTGCCCATCATGCCGGTTGATGGTGTCTTCTTGGGCACCGTAGCCATGGCGACCAAGGAAGCAACGGCTAATGATGACGTTAAGCAGTTGCTAGTTGATACCCCAGGTATTTCCCCAGAGACCAATGGCGGTTGGGTAGGCCGACTAGATGCCGACGGCGGCGTCTCCTCCTCCCAGTCCCACCTGTTGGCTGACTTGCACGAGATTGATAACTCGTTTGCCAAGGCCTCGCGCATGATCACCTCGATCCCGATCGAGGAGTATGACGAGCGTCGCGACGAGATCATTGCTGCTCTGGACAAGACCTCCAAGCCATACTTCGGTGACCTGTCGGAGATGACCTACGAGGATTGGGTCGCTCGTTTCGCAGAGCGCGCCTACCCTTGGGTGGATCCAACCTGGCACGATCGTTTCCACGATCTGCTCCAGCGCGTAGAAGCGCGTCTCAATGACGCTGACCACGGCGACATCGAGACCCTATTCCCCACACTCGACGACTCCGAGAACGCACCAGAGGCAGTAGCCAAGCTGCTGGCTGCCTACCCGAATGCAAAGACCACCAAGGTCAACACCCGCGATGAGGCATGGTTCCCTACCCTTATCCGCAAGCACGTCAAGCCAATGCCGTGGACCACCGCTATTGACGGTGACCTGAAGGAATGGTTTGCCAAGGACACCCTGTGGCAGGCCCAGGACCCACGCTACGACGCAGACGGCGTACGCATCATTCCAGGACCGGTTTCGGTTGCTGGTATCACCAAGAAGAATGAGCCCGTCGCAAACCTGCTCGGTCGCTTCGAAGACGCCACCACCGCAGCGCTTAACGATGCCGGCGTGGCACCAGTTGAGCTCTACTCCCGCTTGGCTTCTGCCAAGAATGCAGAAGAGTTCCTGCGCAATGCACCAACCATCATGTGGCACGGTCACCTCATTGCCAACCCGGCGTATGAGCTGCCAGAAGAAGCTTTTGACATCGTCGATGACGGCGAAGGCTTTGCTATTCGCATCAACTCTGACTCCTACTGGGATAACCTCCCAGAAGAGCAGCGTCCGTTCTACGTCAAGCACGTTGATATCCCCGTTGCGCTGTCGGAAGCCGTAGCAACCGGTGCCTCCCCTGTTGTTGATGACGCGCGTTTGCCAAAGGCAGTCTTCGACCTGCTCGCAGGCGTTGCTGGTGTCGGGTCTATCTCTGAGACCGGCGATAAGATCACCGAACTGCCGAAGGTCATCGAAGGCTCTGTCTCCGAAGAAAACCCTTACGGCCTGGTGGAATACTCCTTTACCTTGCCTTCTACCCTGCTGACCGCACACACCGCGGTAACCGGCGCTGCCTTGGGCACCGCCAACGCAGGCACCCCAGATGCGCTGGTTGGCCCCTGCTGGCCAGCAATTTACACCGCGCTGGGCACCGGTCGATTGACCGAAGAACACGGTGAGCCAGCCGGCACCGACTTCCCGGTCATTGAAGGCCTGCTCAACGCAGTCCACCTCGACCACGTCGTCGATGTGCGTGTTCCTCTTCACGAACTCGCAAAGGGTGAAAAGGGCGAAGGCCGTCGCATTGACGTCACCTCCCGCTGTGCATCCATCGCGGAATCCAACTCCGGTCGCATTGTCACCGTGGAACTTGAGTTGTGGGATGCCGCAACTCAAGAAGTTGTGGCGACGCAGATGCAGCGCTTTGCCATCCGTGGCCGCGCTACCGGCACCTCCGTTCCGGTTTCTGCACCATCCTGGGGCGGCGGCAAGTCTCAGGACAAGATTGAGACCACCCCACGTTCCTTCGTGGATCGCGCCATTGTCACCGCGCCATCGGATATGACCCCATTCGCGCTGGTCTCCGGTGACTACAACCCAATTCACACCTCCACCAACGCCGCGCGCTTGGTCAACCTCGACGCCCCACTGGTGCACGGCATGTGGCTATCTGCCACCGCGCAGCACCTAGCTGGCAACCACGGCACCGTGGTGGGTTGGACCTATTCCATGTACGGCATGGTCCAGCTCAACGATGAAGTAGAAATCACCGTCGAACGCGTAGGCCGCAAGGGCATTCACGCAGCATTCGAGGTCACCTGCCGCATCGACGGCGAAGTAGTCTCCCGCGGCCAGGCGCTCATGGCACAGCCACGCACCGCTTATGTCTACCCAGGCCAGGGCATCCAGGCCGAGGGCATGGGCCGTGGTGACCGCGATGCTTCGGCAGCAGCGCGTGAGGTATGGCGTCGTGCAGACCGCCACACCCGCACCGCACTGGGCTTTTCTATTCGCCAGATCATCGATGACAACCCCACCGAGCTCGTCGTTCGCGGCACCAAGTTCGTCCACCCCAATGGCGTGCTGCACTTAACGCAGTTCACTCAGGTTGCCCTCGCAGTCGTTGCTTATGCACAAACCGAGCGCCTGCGCGAAGCAGATGCTCTGGGCACCAACTCCATGTACGCCGGTCACTCACTGGGTGAGTACACCGCGCTGGCATCGTTGGCGAATATCTTTGACCTCGAAGCGGTTATCGACATCGTCTACTCCCGTGGCTCTGCCATGGGCACCTTGGTCGAACGTGATGAAAACGGTAACTCCAACTACGGCATGGGCGCGCTGCGTCCAAACATGATTGGTGTTCCCGCAGACCAGGTTGAGGCCTACATCGCGCAGACCGCGGAAGAAACTGGCGAATTCCTCGAAATCGTCAACTACAACATCGCTGGTCAGCAGTACTCCATCGCGGGTACCAAGGCTGGTTTGGCCGCCCTGAAGAAAAAGGCCAACTCCGTCAAGGACCGTGCTTATGTCACGGTTCCAGGCATCGATGTACCTTTCCACTCCCAGGTACTGCGCGACGGCGTTCCTGCTTTCGCAGAAAAGCTCGATGAACTGTTGCCAGAAACCTTGGACCTGGACGCCCTGGTCGGCCGCTACGTGCCGAACCTGGTGGCGCTGCCATTCGAGCTGACCCAGGAATTTGTCGATAAGGTCAAGCCTTTGGCTCCTTCCGGCAAGCTGGATAACCTCAAGGTCGAAGACACCGATGAGCAAGCCCTTGCTCGCCTGCTCATGATTGAGCTATTGTCCTGGCAGTTCGCATCACCTGTGCGCTGGATTGAAACCCAGCAGCTGCTCTTTGAAGAAGTAGACCAGATCATCGAAGTCGGTCTCGCGGCATCCCCAACGCTGACCAACTTGGCCAAGCGCTCCATGGATATCGCCGGCGTGGACCTCCCGGTCTTCAACGTCGAACGCGACCAAGACCAGGTCATGCTCCAAGACGTTCAGGAAGCACCAGCTGCCTCCTTCGACGTCGAGGAAGGAGAGGCCACCTCTTCGACCGCAGCGTCTGAAACCCCAGGTGAATCCGCTGCGGCGGCCTCGGATAATACCCAGGCCATCCCATCGGCTGAGCCACAAACGGTGGCAGAGGCACCAGCACCATCCGCCGCACCAGCTGGCGGCACCGCTGCCGCAGATGCTCCTGACCTGCCATTTACCGCAGCAGAAGCCATCATGGTTCTGTTCGCTTTCCAGAACAAGATCCGCCAGGACCAGATCAATGACTCGGATACGGTCGAAGAGCTCACCAACGGTGTCTCCTCCCGCCGTAACCAACTGTTGATGGATATGTCCGCAGAAATCGGCGTGCCCGCCATTGACGGTGCAGCCGATGCTGACGTGGCAACCTTGCGTGAGCGCGTCAAGACTGCCGCTCCGGGCTACTCGCCATTCGGCACCGTCTTGTCTGAGGCTATTACCGCTCGTCTGCGCCAGCTCACTGGTGCAGCAGGCGTCAAGCCGGCCTACATTTCAGAGCGCGTGACCGGAACTTGGGGCTTGCCTATGTCCTGGGCAGCCCACGTTGAGGCTGAAATCTTGCTCGGCTCCCGTGAAGAAGACTCCGTGCGCGGTGGCTCCTTGTCCACCGTTCCTTCCGCGGCGTCGTCGAAGGCCGATGTCGATGCGCTTGTCGATGCCGCGGTCCAGGCCGTAGCCGCAGCACACGGCACCTCGGTATCCATGGGTGCTGCGAGTGGCGCCGGCGGCGGTGGAGTCGTCGACTCCGCAGCCTTGGATGCTTACGCAGATATCGTCACCGGTGAAAACGGTGTCCTCGCTACTGCTGCTCGCCAGGTTCTGGCTCAGCTGGGCTTGGTCGAGGAAGCCCCTGAGACCCCTGAGACCGATAACACCTTGTTCGAGACCGTCGAGGCCGAGCTGGGTTCCGGTTGGGAAAAGACCGTTACCCCATCCTTTGACGCCAAGCGCGCAGTGCTTTTCGATGACCGCTGGGCGTCTGCTCGCGAAGATCTCGCCCGCGTGGCACTCGGCGAGATCGACTTGCCAGTCAAGCGTTTCCAGGGAACCGGAGAGACCATCGCCAAGCAAGCGGAATGGTGGGCGGAGAACACCGCTGCTTCCACTGGTGCGCACGCGAAGGCAACCTCTGCCGAGACCCTGCATGCTATTGCTGCCGCAGCGCGCGAAGAACTCGACGGCGAATTCGCTGGCGATGTCGCGTTGGTCACCGGTGCAGCCCCAGGCTCCATTGCTACCGCTCTCGTAGAACGCCTGCTGGAAGGCGGCGCGACCGTCATCATGACTGCGTCACGTGTCAGCCAGTCCCGTAAGGAATTTGCACGCAAGCTCTACGCTGCACACGCGATTCCTGGCGCTGCCCTGTGGGTTGTTCCTGCGAACTTGAGCTCCTACCGCGATGTTGATGCTCTCATTGACTGGATTGGTAATGAGCAGCGTGAATCTGTCGGCAACGAAGTCAAGATCACCAAGCCAGCGTTGACCCCAACCTTGGCCTTCCCATTCGCGGCACCTTCCGTGTCCGGTTCTGTGGCCGATGCCGGCCCACAGGCTGAAAACCAGACTCGCCTGCTGCTGTGGTCTGTTGAGCGCACCATCGCTGGTCTGTCCAACCTGGCGCAGCAAGGCGTGGATACCCGCTGCCACATTGTGCTGCCTGGTTCTCCGAACCGCGGCATGTTCGGTGGCGACGGCGCTTACGGCGAAGTCAAGGCAGCCTTGGACGCTATTTTGGCCAAGTGGTCTGCAGAAGCAGGCTGGCCAGAAGGTGTTACCTTGGCACAAGCCAAGATTGGCTGGGTCTCTGGTACCTCCCTGATGGGCGGCAACGACGTTCTGATTCCGGCAGCGGAAGCCGCTGGCATCCACGTGTGGGACCCAGAAGAGATTTCTTCCCAGCTCATCTCCCTAGCTTCCGAAGAATCCCGCGCGAAGGCAGCCGAGGCTCCACTAGAGCTGGATCTGACCGGTGGTCTGGGCTCGTCCAAGATCTCCATCTCCGAGCTGGCTGCCCAGGCCCGCGAGGACGCCGAGGCACAAGCTGCTTCCGGTGATAATGCAGACGCAGCTGCGGAAGCTCCTGCAGCCACGATTCCAGCACTGCCTAATACCCGTTCAGTAGAGCTGCCTGCAGCGCTACCGGAAGGTGAAGTGGGCGACGTAACCACGGATCTGGATGACATGGTCGTCATCGCAGGTGTCGGCGAAGTCTCCTCGTGGGGTTCGGGCCGTACCCGCTTTGAGGCAGAATATGGCTTGCAGCGCGATGGCGCTGTGGACCTGACCGCCGCTGGTGTCTTGGAATTGGCATGGATGACCGGACTGATTTCCTGGTCCAATGACCCACGTCCAGCCTGGTACGACGAAGAGGGCACCGAAGTCGATGAAGCAGATATCTACGCTCGCTTCCGCGACGAGGTTGTAGCTCGCTCCGGTATCCGTACCTTGACCGATAAGTACAACATGGTTGACCAGGGCTCCATTGACCTGACTTCTGTGTTCTTGGACCGCGATATCGTCTTCACCGTTCCTACCGAACAAGAAGCACTCGATATTGAAGAAGCCGACCCATCGTTTACCAAGCTGCGCGAAGTCGACGGCGAGTGGGAAGTCACCCGTTTGAAGGGTGCCACCGCCCGCGTGCCACGCAAGGCAACGTTGACTCGTACCGTTGCTGGTCAAATGCCGGATCACTTCGATGCTGCCAAGTGGGGCATTCCAGACCACATGCTGGATGCACTCGACCGCATGGCCGTGTGGAACCTGGTGACCGCAGTCGATGCCTTTACCCAGGCGGGCTTTAGCCCGGCTGAGTTGCTGCAGGTTATTCACCCAGCGCAGGTTGCTACCACCCAGGGCACCGGTATCGGCGGCATGGAATCCCTGCACAAGGTCTTCGTGACCCGTCTGCTCGGTGAAGACCGTCCTTCCGACATCCTGCAGGAAGCACTGCCTAACGTTATTGCAGCGCACACCATGCAGTCTTTGGTGGGCGGCTACGGTTCGATGATTCACCCTATCGGTGCTTGTGCCACCGCTGCGGTGTCCATCGAAGAAGGCGTGGACAAGATTGCCCTGGGCAAGGCCGACCTGGTCGTTGCCGGTGGTATCGATGACGTCCAAGTTGAGTCTTTGACCGGCTTCGGCGACATGAACGCCACCGCTGAGACCAAGAAGATGACCGATCAGGGCATTGATGACCGCTTCATCTCCCGTGCGAATGACCGCCGTCGTGGCGGCTTCCTCGAGGCAGAAGGCGGCGGTACCGTGCTTCTGGTTCGCGGTTCCCTGGCTCGTGAGATGGGTCTGCCGGTCTACGCGGTCGTTGCGCACGCGGCGTCCTACGGCGACGGTGCCCACACCTCCATTCCTGCTCCAGGTTTGGGTGCTTTGGGCGCTGGCCGTGGCCGGAAGAACTCCCGCCTGGCCAAGGGCTTGGCTGGTTTGGGTCTGACTCCAAATGACGTCTCGGTACTGTCCAAGCACGACACCTCGACCAACGCCAATGACCCGAATGAGTCGGAACTGCACTCCATCTTGTGGCCTGCTATTGGCCGCGATGTGGACCAGCCACTGTTTGTGATTTCGCAGAAGTCACTGACTGGTCACTCCAAGGCTGGTGCCGCGCTGTTCCAGACCGGCGGTTTGATTGACGTCTTCCGCACGGGACGCATTCCAGCTAACCTGTCGCTGGATTGTGTGGATCCATTGATTGAGCCAAAGGCCACGAACTTGGTCTGGCTACGCTCCCCACTAGATGTGGAAGCAGCCAACCGCCCGGTCAAGGCCGCGGCGCTCACCTCGCTCGGCTTCGGTCACGTCGGTGCATTGATTGTCTACGCGCACCCAGGTGTCTTCGAGGCTGCCGTTGCCCAGCAGGTTTCGGCCGAGGCTGCTGCCGAATGGCGCGAGAAGGCAAATGCCCGCCTCGCCGCCGGTGCAGCACGCTTCGAAGCCGGCATGATTGGCAAGGAAACCTTGTTCGAGGTCATCGACGGCCGCCGCCTGCCTGACGCAGCGGGCACCGTTGAGATTGAGAACTACGGCCCAGTCGCCGCCGACAAGGCCGCAGAAATTGCGCTCTTGCTTGACGACGACATCCGTCTTACCGCCGAAGGCACTTTCCCTCCGGCGAAGTAGGACAAAGTAGGACGGTGTAGAGCACGCTAACGAACGCTAGCGCACGCTCTACACCCGCTCACACGAAAGAGCTCCCCGCTAGTCGGACTGTTAAATCACGTCCGGTCAGCGGGGAGCTTTTCTATGTGAAGTTTGAAGGATAATCTACACGCCAAATTCGGCTTTGAGCTCTTCATGAGATATCTCTTCATCGTCACGACGAGCACCACGGCCTAAAATAGAAACAGGTTCACGCTGAGCAGCATCAAGGTAACGGCTCTATTCGCTTCGAAACTCGCTGGTCGTAATTTCAATGCTCATGGGAAAACCGAGCCTTTAAATTTCCATACCCAGCCACACTGGCTCGGGAACCAGCGTGATGCCAAACTCGTTAAAGACGCCATCGCGGATGGTACGCGCTAAGTCGGCAATGTCCTTCGAGGTCGCCTCACCGCGATTGGTCAGCGCGAGTGTGTGCAGCGTCGATAAGCGTGCCCGGGCTTCGATTCCGGGATAGCCGCGCTTGAAGCCGGCGCGTTCAATCAGCCAAGCGGCAGATAGCTTCTTGCCACCCTCGGCGTCGAAACGCGGCATGGTCTCGGCGACTTCATCGCCAAGCTTGGTGGCAACCCGCTGTGCGACTTCGTCGGCCTGGTCGGCCGGCACAATGGGGTTGGTGAAAAAGGACCCAGCAGACCAGGTGTCCTTGTCGGTGGCGTTGAGCACCATGCCCTTGCCACGACGGAGCTGCAGGACCATTTCACGTACTTCCTCCACCGCGCGACGCTCCCCCGGGTTTTCCGTCAACTGACGGAAATTCAGCGGGGCGGACAGGCCATCCGTGGTCAGCTGCATTTCAATGGCGAGCACGACCGCGCGCTGGGTGAACTTAATATTGGAGTAGCGATAACGCAGGTCCAGCGTGGATGCCTCGAACCAATCATCCACCTGGGTCTCACGGTCATAAAGGCGCACCCAGGTTAAAACGTCAGAGACCTCGGTGCCATAAGCTCCGACGTTTTGTACCGGTACTGCTCCCGCGCGACCAGGAATCCCTGATAGGCACTCAATGCCGCCAAGGCCGGCATCGACAGCCGCTGCGACAACCTTGTCCCAATTGGCGCCGGCGCCGGCGCGCACAATGCCGCTTTCTTCATTGACCTGGATGTGCGGGAATTCTAAAGACACCGCAATATAATCCAGTTCGGCATGGCCCATAGTCTCATCCGCGACCACCAGGTTGGAACCATCTCCGACGATGACCAGGGGGATATTTTCAGAATCGAGGACGCGGACGACAAAGCTCGCCGCATCCGCGTTATGACAGCGCACGGTATAACGGGGTTGTCCGCCCACCCGCAACGTGGTCATCTCGGCAAAAGTAGACTCCTCGTCTATCTCCACGCCGACAAATTCTTTCAGGTGCTGGGTCATTAATTCATCGTTCACTCCTACCAAGGTAGTCTGTTAACCATGTCAACCCGTAGCGAAAACACCGTAACCATCAATCACCCCATTGAAAAGGTTCACAAGGCGTACTCCACCAAGGAATTTTGGGAGTTCATTGTAGCCAACCTCTCCCCTGAACCAGGCGAGGTCAACGAATTTACCGGCGAAGAAGCCACCTTGTTTGAGGTTCTTCCCACCACCCTTTTGCCAGAGGCTGTGCGCGCCATGGTCTCCCAGTCCCTGAAGGTCAAGCGCGTGCTGACCATCGGCGCACTGGATGCAGACAAGTTCACCACCGCTTTCAACGCTGATGTTAAGGGCACCCCTGTTGATTTCAAGGGTGATATCAACCTGGCCGGTGAAGGCGAAGCAACCAAGCTGAACTACACCACCGATGTCTCCATCAATATTCCTTTGATGGGTGCTGCTATTGAGCCAAAGGTGGGCGAAGCACTCGAGGAGCTCTTCGGCAACGAAGCTAAGCTGGCTGAGCAGTGGATTTCTGAGAACCTTTAAGGTTTTCTCCACTATAAGTAACTAAACGGGCATAACCATTCATGGCCGACCATGCACATAATCTGCGCGCTGATGCAGTAGCTGGTCGGCCATTTGGCGTTATTACCCGTGGAACCACCAACCACAATCGGCTGCGGCGCTGTGACCGGTGGATGGCTTATCATCCCCAGATTTCTTCGCTACTGCGCACGACTGCCCAGCCCGTGGCCTTGGACGTGGGCTACGGCGCGTCGTATACCACCACCGTGGAATGGGCGCGCTGGCTGCGCACGGTCAACCCCGATGTGCGTGTTACCGGCTTAGAGATTAACCCCGAGCGCGTCCTGCCGCCACGCGAAGGCGTGAGATTTGAACTCGGCGGATTTGAGCTTCGTGGATATCACCCACAGTTGGTGCGTGCATTTAATGTGCTGCGCCAATATGACGTGGACCAGGTGCCCGCAGCCTGGGAATCAGTGTGTTCGCGACTAGCCCCGGGCGGATTTTTCATCGAGGGCACCTGCGATGAATTAGGCCGCCGCAGCACCTGGATTTTGCTCAACGCCCAAGGCCCACAGACCTTGACGCTTGCTTGGGATCCTTTTGACGTGGATACGCCCTCGCAGCTGGCGGAGCGTTTACCCAAAGCACTCATTCACCGCAACGTGCCGGGCGAGCCGATCTATGACTTACTCCAAGCAGCCGACCAGGCATGGGCACACACCGCTGGTTGGGCTCCCTATGGCCCGCGTGTGCGCTGGCGGGAGGCTCGTCAGCTCATGATTGACCAAGGCATCCCACTGCATCCGATTCGTCGCCGCATTCGCGATTGTGTCCTGACCGTGGACTGGGACGTTGTAGCTCCTGCGGTTTGACTGTGAATTGTCACCCCGCTTGCCGTCTCGCATTGCTCGAAGCGGTGCCCATGCGTCAAACTGGTAGTTATGGCAAAGACTAAATCAGCGGGTGCTACCGCATGGAAAATCATCGTCGGCGTCTTGGTGGCCGTGCTCATCATCGTCCTCCTCGCCGAATTTGGCATGCGGTGGTTTACCGCAAAGCAAATGAAAGACCAATTCCATGCTGCGGCTGAAGAAGATGGTATTGAAGTATCTGAAGAACCAACTATCTCCTTCGGCTCTTCCCCGCTGATCTTTGGTGTCTTAAAGGGTGAGGTTTCCCAGCTTGAAATGCACACCCCATCGACCTTGCAGATCAATGGCAATGTGATTACCGGCCAGCCAGAAGCGACCATTGATATGGAAGGGATGACGCTGTCCGATGACCCAGTGGCGCGCCACATGGTCGCCACCACGCTGATTCCAGAAGACTACTTGCTCATTACCTTCCAAGAAGCCATTGCTGATCAGTCCGGTGTAGATATGTTGCGTGATGTCGTCGTCACTGATATCACCGCCAATGGCGAACAGGGCGTGCTGGACTTTCAATTAGGCGGCGGGTTAGCCACCATTTCTTTGCAGCCAACTGCTGTTGACGGCCAGTTACACCTCGAAGCAACTGAGTCCACGCTCTTTGGCATCTCCTTGCCTGAGGAAGCCACACAGTCCATCTCCGAGGGTCTGAGCAAGGGCATGCAAGAACAGTTCACCGGTGACCTTGCGATTGAAGATGTCACCATTGAAGATGGAGCGGTCTCCATCCGCGTCGCGGGCGATAACGTGAATTTCCAAGAGATGAGCCAGCAAATGTCGCAGACCTCCGAGGCTGTGGAAGATCCCGCGCCGGCGAGCTAAAGATCGACGACGTGAACCTCTAGGGGCGCGGCGGCATCGACAAGCTCTGGTGCGTCGCGCTTGACGATGATGCGCTGAAAACCTGCCAAGCTCGCCGCCTGCACTGCCGCCTGGGTGCCTGATGGCGTCTCGTCGTCGCCGTTGGCAACAAGGCCCAATTCGATAGGGTCCGGGCATGCTTCGCGAATGGTGATGAGCTCACTTAAGTGCGTGTTGGAATCTTCAATGCTCTCATCCACGCTGACCCACATTTCCTCCGCCCCAGACTGCACGGCAAGGCGAGCCTCCGACGCCTTAATCAAGGTGTGGTGGCGGCCTGTGGGATACCCTGCGACGCTGACGATAATCGCCGGCAACTGACCTTCTTTTACTAGTTGCGCTGCGGTGGTCACTTGCGTTGGATCTACCACTAAACGAATGCGCTGCTCGCCGATATGCGGCAACGCGCTGAGCTGTTTCACCGATTGTGTCAGCTGCTGCACAGATACTCCCAGCAGCGACAACGCATGAAATTCCGGCATGATTCCCCTTGCTAGATTGATATAAATTAAAGGGCGCAGAAACCTCTGCGCCCTTTAATCATGAATAAGTATGTCGAACTAATAGTTGTACTCGCCGTTGATGATGGATCGTAGCTGCGGGCGGACATCGAACCAATAAATTCCGGTCGCCACCGCACCGACCCACGACAAAATAGGCAAGGGGAATAACATGGCAAACGCTGAGCCACCGAGGATGGCGACCCAGATCATCTTTGGGTGACGGTCTCCCGCAGGAAAGGCGTCCTCACGCGTAGTTAACGCCAGGATTAGACCAACAATCGCCGCGACGGCAAGCACGCGGAACAGGTTGTTCTGGAAAATATTCACGAAAGCAAATAATGCAGTTGCAAAAGCCATGATGCGTCAGTCAAGTCTCAATCATTAAAGGTGGTTCGCGCCTAGATAGCTCTCGACGCGCGATACTTCTAGTGATCCTATCAGCCGAGAGCACAATGCACCTAGTAAGCGAGAACCGACACCGTGATGACTAAGGAGTATCCTTGTGCGCGTCATCTTCGGAGGAAATAACTTCACCATCCACGATGTCCGCTGTCGGGTCCGCCACGTCGTCGCCTTTATTCACTGGCTTATTGCCATCGGACTTAGCACCCTTACGCTCATTGATACGAGACTTCACGTTCTGGACCGCGTCAGTGGCTTCCTCCCGGACCACGCCAAACGCGCTTCCAGCCTTTTCCTTGGCATCGGTGAATGTTTCGGTATCGCGGGTTTCTTCCGCCGCCCGGCGAACCGACCCGCCAATATCCTTTGCGAAGCCCGTGGCACGGTCAATAAACGAGCCCTTCTTACCGTCCTCTGAAGCCTCGGGCGAAGGTGGGGTTGGACTGTCATCGCTGTGCGTCGCGCGGTCTTCACGGAACCGGTTAGTAAATTCTTTGGCCACTCCGAACACAGAAGTACCCGCAGCCTTCAGGGACTCGAGAGTTTCATTTGCGCCTGCGTCCGACGCCTCATCTTTGCGGTGCTTCGCGCCGTCGGCGTCTTCTGCCGGATCTACTGCGTCATCGTAGGAATCGTATGGGGATTTATCTTCAGCCATGATCTGCTCCTGGTTCAATTAGTTGTGCAGGTTCGTTATTGCAATAGAAGCGGTGTTGCAGTATGCCCCTACAGGTTTATTCTCCATAATAGCGGCGCCCATCACATAGTGCCGCCCAAATTAAGTATGCAGAATTATTACACGCCGAAAAGGAGATGATTCACCGTATAAATAACTAGCCCGGCGATTGCACCGACAATCGTGCCGTTGAGGCGGATGTACTGGAGGTCTTTACCCACCATCAGCTCAATCTTGTCGGAGGCTTCATCCGCATCCCAGCGCTCGATGGTTTCGGAAATAATATTGGTCACCTCAGAGGCATAGTTTTCTGCCAAGAAGCGAGCAGCGCCTTGAATGCGGTTGTCCAAAGATTCACGAAGTTCTGGATCCTCTTGGATATTGGTACCCCACCGCAAACACAGCTCCACGATCTTCTCGCGCAGCATAGAGTCCGTAGTTTCCGCCTGGTCAATGATGGCTTCGGAAACTTTCGCCCAGATGGCTTCGGCAGCACCTTGCACAGGTGTGGAGCCCATGATGTCTGATTTCAAAGACTCGACGCGCTCAATAAGTTCAGGATCCGTTTGCAAGTCGGCTGCGAAATTCCGCAGGCCCCGGCGAATGGCCTGGCGTGCTTCGTGGTTTTCATCGTTTTTGACGTCAGTTACCCACGAGACGAGCTCTTTATAGACCCGCTCCCCTACCAACGATCGGGCAAAGCGCGGTGCCCAGGTGGGCATGCGTTCATCGATCAGCGTGACGACGGAGTCTTCCATCGTCAGTACCTTTTTATGCCCCCAGTCAATAAGTTCATTAACGACTGGTTCTACTTTGCCGTCCTCGATAAGACCCTCAAGTAGTTTGCCCAGGGGTGGTCCCCACTCCGGCTGCGCGAGCTTATCAATCAATTGCGTTTGAATGAGCATCTCCGCATCTTTAGGATCCAACGCGCGAATGGCATTGGCCGTAAGACGTCCCGCCTCACGGGCAACCTTCTCGGCATTCGTTGGCTGAGAAAGCCAGCCTCCCAATTTTTCCGGGATATTGGCCTGCGAGACTTTATCGGTAATCAGCGCGGCGTTTAAGAAGTTCTCCCCCACGAAATCCGAAAGCGCCTCGCCAACCGAATCCTTCTTCTCACGGATCAACGCCGTGTGCGGAATCGGGATGCCTAAGGGGTGGCGAAAGAGCGCGGTGACTGCGAACCAGTCTGCCAAGCCACCAATCATTCCGGCCTCTGAAGCGGCACGGACATAACCTACCCACGTCGGGGCGCCACCTTCTTGGCTTTGCCACCAGGAACAGCCTAAGAAAATAACCGCCGCAACAATCAGCAGCGCGGTCACAAACGCTTTATGGTTGCGCAGTGTCCGTCGCCGTTGTGCTTCTACCTGCGGAGATGGACCCGGTACCTTGCTGAAGTCATCACGGTTGGCCGGCGCCGTGGACGCGTCCGTCGCCGTCGCTGTTGGCGCATTCGCGACCTGCGTGTGGGTGTCCTCGCCGGTAGCTTCCGGTTCGACGGCGCGGTGTTTCCCCATGGTGATGCATCTCCATAATTCGAGTTGAAACCTAAAACTTCAATCCCAATTAGTCTATGCGATCACAAAACCCGCCGGTTAAACCGGCGGGTTTGCTTTGGAGATATCAGACTAAATGCTAATCCTTACGCCCTGTTTCAGCGCGGTAGCGGCGGTAATTCCGACGACCGAACCAAATCAGGAAGGAAGCGACAACAACACCAACAATGGTGGTGATGATGCCAATCCACAGCAAGGTCTGGTGCTGCGCATCGCTTTGAAGGCCTGCTGGTTCAGTGATTACACCGAGCGCCCAAATCAAAATACCGGCAAATGGCACGCTACCCATCATCAGGCCCATGCCCACCCACGTCGAAGTACGCAGGAGGGAGGAGTGAGGCGCCGACAAAGAGTTAGGAACGTAGCCCTCAATGTAAGTATCCTGAATCTTTCCAGAGAACTCAGGATAGGTCTCGCTGCGGAAGTCAGCTACTGCCGGATTAAGTGAACTCATAGCGGCTCGGATCTCTCTCTCGTACCTTGTATTTTACTGTTTTCTACAGATAACTATAGCTTAGTCATCCTTGCTGCGGAAAGCTGCACGAGCACGCTCGCGAGTAACAGCTGACACGGCAGTCAATGGAATACCTGCAGGGCAGACATCGGCGCACTCACCGTACAGGGAGCAGTGACCGAAGTTGGTCTCCAGATCGTCGACCATGTTGCGTGCGCGGCGGCCGCGCTCGTCCTGGCCCAAAGGCATCAGGGACAGGTGAACCAGCTTGGCACCGGTAAACAGGTGTGCAGCACCGTTCGGGCACGCTGCGACACAAGCACCACAGCCAATGCAGGCTGCGTGGTCCAAGGCCAGTTCTGCGGTCTCATGGTTTTGGTGCAAGGTATCTGCGTCTGGCGCCGTACCTGCGTCCATGGAGACGTAGCCACCCTGTTCCATGACCTGGTCAAGGGCGCGACGGTCAACAACCATGTCCTTGATTACTGGGTAAGCAGCGGAGCGGAAAGGCTCCAGGGTCACGGTGTCGCCATCGGTGAACTGGAACAAACGCTGCTGGCAAGCAGGAGTGTTTTGTCCAGGACCGTGTGGGCGGCCATTGACGGTCAAACCACAGGTACCACAGATGCCTTCACGGCAGTCAGAGGCGAAAGCGAATGGTTCTTCGCCGCGCTCAATAAACTGGTCGTTGACGTGGTCCAGAAGTTCGAGGATTGACATTTGTTCTTCGGCGTCATCCACTTGAACGGTCTCGAAGTTACCGTCGTGGGTTGGTCCAGCCTGACGCCAGATCTTGAGAGTCAGCTTCATTACTTGTAGTTCCTAGTCATCAACGGGATCGAATCAAAGTACAAAGGTTCAGCGTGGCGGATGAATTCACCTTCAGCTTCGCCTGGCTCCCAAGCCGAAACAAAGCACCAGTTCTCATCATCGCGCTCCGCTTCGCCGTCTTCAGTCAAGTGGTCGTCACGGAAGTGAGCACCACAGGACTCATCACGGTCAAGAGCATCAATACACATGAGCTCGCCGAGATCAATGTAGTCAGCAACGCGGGCACCGTACTCCAGTACCTGGTTCATGTCATCTGCAGAACCTGGGATACGTACGTTCTCCCAGAAGTCCTTGCGCAGTTCGCGAATCTTTTCAATCGAGGTCTTCAGATCCTCGATGTTACGGGATACGCCACAGCCCCAGTACAAAATCTCACCGAGCTGACGGTGGTAGTACGCAGGACCATGTGGGTCATTGCCGCGGATGTTCATCAGGCGGTCAATACGCGCCTTCGAACGTTCCACGGCAGCCTTGGCCTCAGCAGAATCTTCAGCAAGAGCGTCCTCGCCCAAGTGATCTGCCAAGAAGTTTGGCACGGTAAATGGCAGGGTGAACCAACCATCAACGGAAGCAGACAGCAGGGAGTTTGCACCCAAGCGGTTTGCACCGTGGTAGGTCCAAGATGCCTCACCAGCTGCGAACAGGCCTTCAATCGACGTCATTTCGTTGAAGTCAGTCCACAGGCCACCCATGGTGAAGTGGCAAGTAGGTGCAATACGCATTGGGGTCTCGTACGCGGACTCACCAATGGCTTCCTGGTACATCTCAATGAGGTTGGAGTAACGCTCACGGATGGTGTCCTTGCCCAGACGCTTAATAGCATCGCCCAAGTCCAGGTAAACCGAGTTATTCAACGGACCTACACCGTAGCCGGCGTTGATCTGCTGAGAAATTGCACGGGATGCAACGTCACGAGGCACCAAGTTACCGAACGCTGGGTAGCGGCGCTCAAGGAAGTAATCGCGCTCGTCATCCGGAATGGAATTCGGATCGCGGTCGTCGCCTTCCTTCTTTGGCGACCAAATGCGGCCGTCGTTACGCAGCGACTCAGACATCAAAATGGTCTTGGACTGCCACGAGGAGTTCACCGGCAGACCAGTTGGGTGGAACTGAATAAAGCCTGGGGAAGCAAAGAAAGCGCCCTGCTCATATGCACGCATCAAAGCGCCAGCATTCGAGTTCTTAGCCAAGGTCGACATGTGGTAGACGTTACCGTAGCCACCGGTACCCAAGATAACTGCGTGACCAGTGTAAGCCTTGAGCTCGCCGGTGATCAGGTTACGGGTAACGATGCCGCCAGCGCGGTTCTTGCCATTGTCATCGTAGGTGATGACGTCCTGCATGTCGTGGTGAGCAAAAAGCTCCACGTTGCCAAGACCGAGCTGACGGTACAGTGCCGAGGTGGTCGACAGCTGCAGCTGCTGACCTGTTTGTCCACGGGTGTAGTAAGTACGAGAGACCTGTACACCACCGAAGGAACGAGTAGCCAAGGTGCCACCGTATTCACGGGCAAACGGTGCACCGATAGCGTTCATGTGGTCGATAACGCGCGGGGATTCCATCGCCAAGCGCCAGCAGTCGGACTCACGGCAACGGTAGTCGCCGCCCTTCACGGTGTCCTTTGCGTGACGGTAAGCGGAGTCGTTATCTACCTTCTTGGAACGTGAGGAGTTCACACCACCCTGTGCTGCAATGGAGTGCGCACGACGAGGTGAGTCGTGGTAAGTAAAGACCTTCACGTTGTAGCCAAGCTCGCCCAAGGATGCGGCAGCTGCGCCTGCGGACAGGCCAGTGCCGACAACCAAGATGGTGAACTTACGGCGGTTAAGTGGAGACACAAGTTCCATGTGGTCCTTGTGGTAGTTCCACATATCCTTCATGGGCACGCCGTGCGGCTCATGGGATTCCAGGATGCGACCTGCAGAGACACCGTCAACGATGGACTTCGGGTGCGAGAAATCTGGGTGCTCGCGCAAGAGTTCAGTATTAGTCATGGGGTTATTCAAACTTTCCTATCAATCCTGGTTCCTAGCTGACCCAGCCGAAAGCGACGGACAGCGGCATAATGATGTTGCCCAAGCACACGATTGCAGGGATGACATAAGCCAAGAACAAGAAAACCTGACGAGTCTTGTAACCAGTCAGACCCAAGTCGTAGCCAGCCAGCTTAATGCCGTGGGTCAAGTGCAAGAAGAGACATACCATTGCCAGCACATAGAAAATGGTGACTGGCCAGCGGCTAAAGGTCGCAATCATATTGGCCTTGACCGCACCCGAGACGAATGTGTCAGGAGCAGCTGGAGCTACGCCCATCGTCAGGTCCAGAAGGTGGAAAATAACAAAAAGCAGGAGCACAACGCCAGTGACCAGCATGGTGCGGGTTGCGAAAGACTGCAAACCGCCCATCAACTTGGTGCGACGGAACTTACCGCGGGAGTCGCGGGAGCGGCTGTGCAAGACAATCGCGCCGTAGATGTGCGCAATCAGCGCGATGATCAATACGATGCGGATGACCCACAACAAAGAGCTATAAGGAAGAATTGGCTCGCCCATGGTGCGTAGGAACTCACCATACTTATCGAGCGCTTCTTCCCCACCGTGAGCTGGAGCGTAGAGCTTCAGGTTGCCGGCCATGTGACCAACAACGTACAACGCAAAAATAAGGCCGGTTACGGCCATGGTTAGCTTTAGCGCCCAGGCCGGAGTTGACGGCTTGGCACGCAGCGGCTCATTCGTAATGTGACCGTGTTCTATTGCTTCACGGTCCGGATTCTTAACAGTCATGACACCTCCATAGTCGCTATTACCTTACGCAGGTATAACCGCCGGTTACCAGTCGATATACAGGCTCGCGACGGTTTTTGAGCATGCTCTTGTTGACGCCTTCACAAATTTAAGGTTAGGTTAACCTTCCTTTCAATTTGGAATTACCGCCGCACGCTTGGGATCAATTATTTAAGAAACATTGATGTTGCGTAATTATTTAGCCATCTGTGAGGTTAAGCACAGGCCGCTCCAAGGGTGAGATATTCACCCCAATTGGTGTCATACTTTCGTCAGCCCTCCCCCGCGACCACCCCTACAAGACTTCGCAACTTTCGCTAAACCCCTACTCATAGCCACATTTGCAAATTCGTGAACGAACTTGCCACAAACTTTGCTAAATTGCCGATAACTGTAATTTGCATTAGGTAACCTTGCCTGCATGAGTAAGACCTACGTGGGATCCCGCCTTCGTCAACTACGCCGTGAACGCGATTTAAGCCAAGCTTCGCTCGCAGCCACCCTCGGCCTGTCCGCAAGTTATGTCAACCAAATTGAACATGACGTGCGGCCCTTAACCGTTCCCGTGCTTCTTCGGATTACAGAGGTCTTTGGCGTTGATGCCACATTCTTCTCTCGTGATGACGATTCACGCCTGCTCGCTGAAATCCAGGATGTCGTTCAGGATAAGGAGCTATGCCCAACTCCGGTCGAGTTTCAGGAATTAAGTGAATTGGTCTACAACCATCCCTCCGTTGCGCGGATTATGGTTGATATTCACCGTCGTTACCGCAATGCCAGAGATAAATTGTCATTGGCCACGGATACGCGCCGAACCCGCGATGGCTCCCAAGCGCTATCGATGCCACATGATGAAGTCCGTGACTTCTTTTACGCGCGCCAGAACTACCTCGATGACCTAGACAATGCTGCCGAAGACCTTGCTGGCGAACTGGGCGTGACTAACTTCAAGATCCGAGATACGGAAAAGGCACTCGCCGCGCGGCTCAAGGATAAGCACAACGTAGAAATCATTACCACGTCTCCCTTGGACGGAACGCAGCACAGCTTCGACGCGGAAACTGGAGTGTTGGCTCTAGCCAGCCGACTGACCGAAGGACAGCGAGCTTTTCGCATGGCATCGGAGTTGTCCTTCCTCGAGGTCGGTGAATTGCTCGGAGAGCTTACCGATGCAGAACCTTTCACCTCTGAAGCCTCGTTAAACCTTGCTCGCCGTGGCATCGCTAGCTACTTTGCTGCCGCGACGTTGATGCCGTACGACAAATTCCATACCGAAGCCGAACAATGCGGGTACGACATTGAATACCTGTGCCAAGTCTTTGGCGTCGGTTATGAAACCGTGGCATCACGGCTTTCCACATTGCAACGACCGAACCAACGTGGCATTCCTTTTACTTTTGTGCGCGTCGATCGCGCGGGCAATATGTCAAAGCGACAATCTGCCACGGGCGTCCACTTTTCTAACTCCGGAGGTACCTGCCCGCTGTGGAATGTCTACGAAACCTTTGCGCAGCCCGGAGTTATCTCCCGGCAGTTGGCGCAAATGCCAGATGGACGAAATTACCTGTGGATCGCGCGCGCTATTCGTCACCCCCAAGGGCAATTCAATGACACCAGCAAGTTGTTTTCCGTCGGGCTGGGCTGCGAAGCACGCCACGCGGATCGCACCATCTATGCCGAAGGTCTTGACCTCAGCGATATGTCCGCGGCAACGCCCATCGGCATTGGCTGTCGCATGTGCCCGCGGGAAAATTGTGCACAACGCGCTTTCCCAGCTATCAACGAACCACTGGAAATCGATGCGCACCGCAGTTCGGTCGCACCGTACTAGAGGCTAAGCGGGCTCTTCCGGTTCTAGAGTGTATCGGTGAGTTCTGACCGGGTTGGGTGCGGCAGATTGGTAAACGAGCCTCTTGTCGGTGATGGTTTAGGTGTCGAATCTATCCATTGACCAACAAGGGGCTCTTACTCGTGGGTTCTACTAGTAATGTCATCGCTGACACCATCTGCCGCACCGCAGAACTAGTTCTAGCGATTACCGGCGCTAGCGATCCCGGCGAATACACACTGATCGAAGCAGACGCCACCGCCTATATCGATAGATGTCCTACCTGCGATAACACCGGTATATTTCGTGACCACGTGCTGCGGACGTTAATGAATCTGCCTATTGTTGAATTCCCTACCAGGCTGCATGTGCGCCTGCCGCGCTATCGCTGCACGATGAGAGGCTGTCGGGTGAAGTTCTACCAGGCACAACTAGCGTGCGCCGAAGCCAATAAATAGGTCATCCACCGGGTCACCCGCTGGATATTACAACGCCTCGCGGTTGACCGTATGAGCATTTCCGCGACTGCGAAAACGCTCGGCATCGGCCGCGTTTTAACCTGCCAGCTAGCAATCGATATGTGCCGTGAGCTGGTCTATGACGACCCCGTACATCTAAACGGTGTCCAAGTTATCGGTGCCGATGAGTATAAATGGTCGCACAACCGACAAGTTCATGGGTCAGGCTTTGTGACCGTCAATGTTGATATGCCCCGCCATTACTGCGATAGCACGTCCCCAGCGAGGTTGCTTGATGTGGTGAAAGGCCGCAGCGCCGATGCACTGCGAGCGTGGCTTGCACACCGAAGCCCAGCATTTCGTCATCAGGTACGCATTGCGGCGATGGATGGATTCCAAGGCTATGCCACCGCGAGTAAAGAACTTTTACCCCGCGCCAAGCGGGTTATGGATCCATTCCATGTCGTGCGCTTGGCCGGTGACAAGCTCACCACATACCGGCAACGACTCCAACGTGAGAAATACCAGCGTCATGGACGCATACACGACCCGTTGTATAAAAACCGGAAAACCTTGTTGACCACGCAGAAATGGCTAGCGGAGAAACAACAAGCCCGCCTGGATGAAATCTGGGCCTACGGCAATTACTACGGGGCCATTAAAAATGACGTGGCTGGCCTACCAGGGCATTATTGACTGCGATCAGATGAGTGACAAACGCAAGGCCAAAGCCCGCATGCGCGAGATCATCGACTCATTGTGTGCACTCAACAACGCGAATAAAGAACTTGCACAACTTGGCCGCAGCCGCACTAAACGCCTTGGTGATGTCCTGGCATTTTTCGACGTAGGAGGGGTATCAAACGGATCCTGTTGAAGCTATCAACGGGCGCTTAGAGCATCTCAGTGGCATCGCGCTCGGATTTCGCAACTCAACCACTACATCCTGCGCAGCCTCATCCACTCCGGACAACTCACCCACAAAATCAATGCACTCTAAAACCGGAAGAGCCAGTAAGAGGTCCTGCCCCGGTCGCGCCAGACCCTCGAACGATTTTTCAGATTCCCAGATCACAAACCCTATCCGCAATCTCTCCCTTAACCTGGAAGCCAAATCTGTGCTTCCGCACGCAAGTTGCAATGTAATTCCTGCCAGGTAGCCGGGGCCCTGTCTGAATCCTCAGCAGCTTTCCAAACAATTAGATCTTGGTCATCAAACCTAGCAGCACCTATAAGATAGTCTCCGGCAAGTTGTCCCGACCACAATTGTTGGGCATTGAATTGTTCTAAACTAACCTCGAAGTTTCCAGGTTCTACCAAAATCAGATTTGAAATATAGCCGACGTAGGCAATTCCCATTTCTGTTTCAATTCTTATGACCGTGTACAGCTCGTCATTCATCCACCAAACTGCTGCTGTAGAAAGCTTTGGTATATGCCTTCGACCTCGCCAAATATAGATATTCTCGCTTTCCAGTTGGCGTTTCAGGAGCCCGTCAACATATTCGGCCATCTTGCGGACATTGAAGGGTTCTAGTTGTCGCATTACCATAGATTTAGCGTAGGAATTTGTGTACTAAACCATCGAGGTGCTACGTCACTGTTGCCGTGTGTACCTGTGTTACGTACCGGATAAAGGGTCTTAATTCCTCGAGTCTCTGTGGCACCACCAATGTAGATCGTCGTTTCTTTTATCGCTCGATATTGGAAGCTTTCTCCTGTTGGGCGGAATACTGCACAAGCCGGGTCGGAGCACTCGACTTCATATACCATTTCCTCGTAAACCGCATCGTCTCCTTCCCTCCTATTAACGCATGAATTCTCGAGAACTGTTTTAATTGACCAGATACTCCAAATTCCATGCTTATGAACAATCTTGTCATATCCCCATGGACCTCCACGGCCAGCTTCAGGGTTATACCATCCACGACGCAGAACAATATCCTCGTCGCATCCATCCTTCGATTGCATTAGAATCTTGTCTGTATAGTCGTTGCCTCCAGCACTGTTTGGGCTTCTTAACATTGACGCCTCAAAACCTTCGCCAGAGTTTGGGTTGAAAGCAGGAAAGAATTCGTCGAGTTGATTACCATAGATTGCCCCTCCTTCGAACTCTTGCTTCTTCCAACTGTCTTCAAAATCCAACGGATCATCAGTAGGGTACCCCATCGATTCTGCAACGACTCCCGAATACACCCACTGAAGTAGCACATCACCAGTTATGGCGTGCGCCCCATGTTGTGGGTGCCAGATCATCATGCCCTGCTGAAACAGACTGTACTTTCCAATCCCGTCTGGCATATCCTCTTCACTCGCAATTGGATAGCCCAAAGAGCTCTCCTGAGCACCAAGTTCAGCCCATTTATCATAGATTCGGCCTTGAATTCCGGCCTGAACTGCTGGAACTGAATTTCGCGTATAAATGTAACCGCCTTCGTACTGTTGCTTAAACCAGCCGTCGCCAAGCGCAATATCATTAGTTACTGGGTAACCAAAATGCCCACGTTCCCACCCATTAGCAGACCACACAACTGTCGCAGGAATACTAACTGTATGAGCTCCATGGGTTGGATGCCAATATATGAACCCATTTACAAACTCAGTTCTCCGACCGACACCATCGGGGTTCTTCAATTCACCACTTTTGGGAAAAGTTAGGAAACTTCGGGGACCGCCAATTGAATTATAGAGAATGCGAATTGCACCACAAACTTCATAAGGCGAAGGCCAGTACACTTGACATCCTGTAGTCGAATTCAATCTCGTACTTGTCTCTTGCTCAATCTGTGCCTCCTTCACCTCCGCGAGATCCGCCTCTTCCTTAGTAAACCCTTCTGGAATCCTTTCATAATCGCTGCGCATTTGACCTGCCACCACGGTGCGGTTTGGAGAGTCAGTAGGCGACCAATCAAATGTCTCATCTGGAGGCAATTCTGGTTCTACAATTTCACCGTAAGGCTCTTTAGCCCAATCGGGAAGTATTGGACTTTCAATCCTCTCGGTGAGAAGATCTTGCGAATCCGGTTGTTGGCCTGATGAATTTTCACCGCTAAGTTCAGTCACCGGAGATAGAGGTTCCGACTTGGGTAGAGATTGCGCTAACACAGGGGACGGCGCACTGAAAATCGTGAATATCACGACTAAACTGAGAAGTGGACTTATGAGGCGTGACAGCATTAAGCTCTCCTAGAAAATACCTGTGAGGAACTTATCAAATCCTTATTCACAGTATAGGAATAGTGAAATCTCCGCAGGTATTTGAACTTCCCGTTTCAGAATAGACCCATAGAACCTGCTATCACTTATTGCTATAACGACACCAAAACTCAGCCAACCGAGATTGTGTGCCGGTCCTAGGATTACGACAGGCGGCACTGATACAAACGCATTACCGGCTCTTCCGGTTTTAGAGTGCATTGATTTTGTGGGTGAGTTGTCCGGAGTGGATGAGGCTGCGCAGGATGTAGTGGTTGAGTTGCGAAATCCGAGCGCGATGCCACTGAGATGCTCTAAGCGCCCGTTGATAGCTTCAACAGGATCCGTTTGATACCCCTCCTACGTCGAAAAATGCCAGGACATCACCAAGGCGTTTAGTGCGGCTGCGGCCAAGTTGTGCAAGTTCTTTATTCGCGTTGTTGAGTGCACACAATGAGTCGATGATCTCGCGCATGCGGGCTTTGGCCTTGCGTTTGTCACTCATCTGATCGCAGTCAATAATGCCCTGGTAGGCCAGCCACGTCATTTTTAATGGCCCCGTAGTAATTGCCGTAGGCCCAGATTTCATCCAGGCGGGCTTGTTGTTTCTCCGCTAGCCATTTCTGCGTGGTCAACAAGGTTTTCCGGTTTTTATACAACGGGTCGTGTATGCGTCCATGACGCTGGTATTTCTCACGTTGGAGTCGTTGCCGGTATGTGGTGAGCTTGTCACCGGCCAAGCGCACGACATGGAATGGATCCATAACCCGCTTGGCGCGGGGTAAAAGTTCTTTACTCGCGGTGGCATAGCCTTGGAATCCATCCATCGCCGCAATGCGTACCTGATGACGAAATGCTGGGCTTCGGTGTGCAAGCCACGCTCGCAGTGCATCGGCGCTGCGGCCTTTCACCACATCAAGCAACCTCGCTGGGGACGTGCTATCGCAGTAATGGCGGGGCATATCAACATTGACGGTCACAAAGCCTGACCCATGAACTTGTCGGTTGTGCGACCATTTATACTCATCGGCACCGATAACTTGGACACCGTTTAGATGTACGGGGTCGTCATAGACCAGCTCACGGCACATATCGATTGCTAGCTGGCAGGTTAAAACGCGGCCGATGCCGAGCGTTTTCGCAGTCGCGGAAATGCTCATACGGTCAACCGCGAGGCGTTGTAATATCCAGCGGGTGACCCGGTGGATGACCTATTTATTGGCTTCGGCGCACGCTAGTTGTGCCTGGTAGAACTTCACCCGACAGCCTCTCATCGTGCAGCGATAGCGCGGCAGGCGCACATGCAGCCTGGTAGGGAATTCAACAATAGGCAGATTCATTAACGTCCGCAGCACGTGGTCACGAAATATACCGGTGTTATCGCAGGTAGGACATCTATCGATATAGGCGGTGGCGTCTGCTTCGATCAGTGTGTATTCGCCGGGATCGCTAGCGCCGGTAATCGCTAGAACTAGTTCTGCGGTGCGGCAGATGGTGTCAGCGATGACATTACTAGTAGAACCCACGAGTAAGAGCCCCTTGTTGGTCAATGGATAGATTCGACACCTAAACCATCACCGACAAGAGGCTCGTTTACCAATCTGCCGCACCCAACCCGGTCAGAACTCACCGATACACTCTAGAACCGGAAGAGCCCCTAAGCGTTCACACTAGCTATACGATCGACTCAGGGCGGTGTACCCACTAAGTGGAGTACACCGCCCTGAAAGCGATCATGTAGAAATCTCAGATGGAGATACTTACAGGTTGATCATGTGTCCAGCGATACCGTGGGCAGCTTCCTTCATTGCCTCAGACATCGTTGGGTGGATGTGAACGCTGCGGCTGATTTCGTCTGCGGTCAGATCAAAGCGCTGCGCGAGGGCCAGCTCTGGCATGAGCTCAGACACGTTGGCGCCTACCATGTGGCCACCAATTAGCTCACCGAATTCGGTGTCAGCAACCAGCTTGACGAAGCCAGCGGTTTCGTTCATGCCGACTGCCTTGCCGTTAGCGGAGAACGGGAAGGTGGATTCCTTGAACTCACGGTCAGGGAACTTTTCCTTTGCCTGCTCCAGGGTGTAGCCGAAGGACGCAACCTGTGGGTTACAGAATGTTGCGCGAGGCATCATCATGTAGTCACCCAGCTCTTGGGTCTCAGCGTCAGCGATGGTCTCTGCTGCGACAATGCCCTGTGCTTCTGCCACGTGAGCCAGCTGCAGCTTCGCGGTAACGTCACCGATAGCGTAGATGCCATCAACGTTGGTGCGCATGCGATCATCAATATCGATTGCGCCGCGCTCGGTGAGCTTCACGCCGGTGTTTTCCAGGCCAAAGCCCTCAGTGCGAGGTGCGAAACCAATGGAGACCATGCAGCGATCCACGGTCAAGGTATCCGTCTTGGAGCCATCCTTGGATTCAATGTCAACGGTGACATCATCGCCGTTGTCCTTGATGGAGGTGGTCTTGTAGCCGGTCAAGATCTTTACGCCCAGCTTCTTGTACTGCTTCGCAATCTCCTTGGAAACAGCCTTATCCTCATTCGGAAGAACGCGGTCCATGAACTCCACGATGGTGACGTCCACACCGTAGTTAGCCAAGACATAAGCAAACTCCATGCCGATGGCGCCAGCGCCGACGATAACCATGGAATTTGGCGCTTCCCCATCGAGAATCTGCTCTTCGTAAGAAACGATGTTGCCACCGATTTCCACGCCAGGCAGGGAGCGCACTACCGAGCCGGTAGCAATGATGGCGTTGTCAAAGGTAATGGTCTTACCCTGATCATTGCCTTCAGTAATTTCGAGGGTCTTTGCGTCCTTGAAAGTTCCCAGACCGTCGATCTCGGTAATCTTGTTCTTCTTCATCAGGTAGTGAACGCCCTTGACGATCCCCTCGGAGACCTTGCGGGAGCGCTTGTGCGCTGCACCGAAGTCAAAGCTCACATCACCGGAGATACCAAAGTCCTTGGCCTCATGGTTGAAGGTGTATGCCACCTCAGCGTTCTTAAGCAGTGCCTTGGATGGAATACAGCCCACGTTCAAGCAAACACCACCCCAGTACTGCTTTTCTACAACTGCGACTTTCTTGCCCAGCTGTGCTGCACGAATGGCGGACACGTAGCCACCAGGGCCCGCACCGATTACTACTACGTCATAATGTTCATTAGTCACGCCTACTAGGGTACTTAAATCGGTACCCAAATGTCTGCATCGGGATCACTTATTCGCGCACAAATCCCGTTTCGACAGCGCATTGTGAATGTAAAAGGGGCAAAACCCCAAAACCACCCAGCAATGCTGGGTGGTAAGTGGGCACTGATAGCCCCAAAATGAGGTAGGTCGCTACCTCGGGTACTTCAAATGAAGGCGCAGACTTAGATCCAGCCGAAAAGAAGCGCGAGGTTAGAAGATGCAGCGGAACCCATGTGCACAAATGGGCCGATTGCGGTGGTAAAGGCGACGATCAAGGTATCAATAAAGTTCATTGTGCTGCTCTTTCATGTGATTTGGACATAACGGGGCGAGTTCTCTTACCGGATGTAACCTATCTCAGGTTTCAGCTGGCTGCCAGATTCACACCGGACTACAAGTTTTCGCGCTGACATCTACTACTAACGGTCGAGATGTCCGGGTTGTTACCAACTGCACGACAAAGCCCTTGTCGCCAGCATCGCACGTTCAATACAGAAAAATGCCAGGCAATCACTACCGGCTGCGCCCCGCTCTCACCCAAGCCGCATCATTGCTATAAGCCTAGGTAGACGGACTAGTTTTCTTCTATATTCAACCTACGCACTGCAAGGTGCTTGAAAAAGATTATGACATATTTGTCACTCCAGTACCAGCAATCTGGCGGAACTACTGATAAGCTGTGCCCGTTCGATGATTAATAGCTGCTTTGCAGGTTGCTTTAGAAAACTTTTAAGGAAACTCCGCTCAGCGGGACTTGATGGCCACTCTGAGCTGTTGGAACTTAAGTTCTGCTAACGAAAGTCTGGCATCTGGCGATAGCTAAGCAGCGGATTATTATCTCGCTCATAATTGTTTTCTGGCTTCTGATACGAAAGACTTGGCGTCTTTTCGACGCCGTGCCTTGGTGTCAGCATCCATTCACGAGGAAGCATTGGTTTATGAAACTTTTGCGCAATGTAACTGCTGTGACGGCGGCTTTGACGCTGTCTGCAGGCGTGTTTGCTCTGCCGGCTATCGCGCAAGATGGCCAGAATGTCACTGAGCGCACTGCGGAGCTTGATGCCGCTGATGCGCCGATCCAAGATGAGGACCGCGATTACATCGCCACTGACGGTGATGATGCAGCGGCGGTTGATGCCCTGCAAGAATTCGCGGACGATGCTGCCGAAGGCGAGCTTTTCGATGAGCAGGAGCCTTCGGAGACCGAATCTCCGCAAACTTTCGATGTAGAAGCGTCCCAAGGCCAGGCTGTCATCTCTGGATTAGATATCGAAGAGAAGATGGAAGGTTACCGGGATGCGGGCAAGAAAGTTCCGCTTCAGGAAACCTGGATGCACCGCGTGTACACCCATGAAAACGCTGACGGTGCAAAGGACTGGCTCGAGCGTGTCAAGGGGTTTAATGCTTATTCCCCATCGATGGACTTTGAAGTTCCATTGGCGGTGATTACCCCGGATGGAACGTTTGATGAAGCACGTCCAACCGTCTACATGCTCAATGGCGCTGGTGGCGCCGAGCAGGGCATGGACTGGATTACTGCCACGACCTATTCGGACTTGAAAGATGAAGAAAACATCATCGAGTTCTACCAGGATAAAGGCGTGAACGTCGTTATCCCACAGGCTGGTGCTTTCTCCTATTACACCGACTGGGTGGAGTCGCCAGAAAACAATTACCTCTGGCAGGAAAACATCAAGTGGGAAACCTTCTTGACCAAGGAGCTGCCACAGGCCTTGGAATCCGCGATTAATGGCAATGGCAAGCGTGCCATCGCGGGCATGTCCATGTCGGCAACGTCCGCGCTGGTGCTTGCCGAGCACAATCCAGGTTTCTATGACGCGGTCGGGTCATTTTCTGGGTGTGCTGCAACATCACGGCCATTTCCTAACCTATTTGCCAATCTCACCGTCAACCGCGGTGGCGGCGATACCACGCAAATGTGGGGTCCGCAAGGTGGCGAGTACAACGTGTACAACGATGGACTGGTCAACGCAGAAAATCTGCGGGGCTCCGCGGTGTACGTCTCGTCAAACTCTGGCCTGCCGGGCATGACCGATATGGGATCGTCGAAGATTGCAGACTTAGGCCTGTCAGCTGCGGCGCAGGGCTCTTCGACGCTTATCATCGAAGGCGGAATCATTGAGGCAGCTGCCAATTCCTGTACCCATGATTTGAAGGCAAAGATGGATTCTTTGGGTGTTTCCGCGGACTGGAATTTCCGTCCCACCGGTACCCACTCGTGGCCCGGGTGGCGCAAGGATCTATCAGAGTCGTGGCCAACTTTTGCGCGCGGCCTCGATCTATCAGACAATTAACCTCAGCTTCCTTTCCCGAATCACACAGAACGGAAAAATTTAGAATATGAAACGCATGAAATCACTTGCCGCGACCGTTGCCGTCGCAGGCGCCATGCTGGCTGTACCAGCAGCATCGGCAGCAGAATTAACCCCTGCACAGGTTGCTGGAGATACCCAGCTTTCTGAGGTCCGCGAATTGACGCCGACCGAGGAAATTGAAGGCCAAAAGTGGTACCAAAAGTACGCCGATGATGATCGCGTACTGAAGCTGGAAGCTACCTCCCCTGCTATGGATGGCCGCGCTGTCCCGCTTGCTGTTATCAAGGCACAAAACCCTGATCGCCCTACCATCTACTTGCTCAACGGTGCAGGTAGTGCGGAGCAGGACACGGACTGGTTGAACCAGTCCGAAGCAGTAGAGTTCTACGCTGACAAGGATGTCAACGTTGTTGTCCCACAGGCCGGTGCGTTCTCCTACTACACCGACTGGGATGTCAGCCCGAACCAGAGCTACTTGAAGGGCCCACAAAAGTGGGAGACCTTCTTGACCAAGGAGCTTCCTGGCCCACTCGAAGCGCACCTAAATGCCAATAACAAGCGCGCGGTAGCTGGTATGTCCATGTCTGCTACTTCGTCCTTGCTCTTTGCTCAGCACAACCCAGGCTTTTATGACGCAGTCGGCTCTTTCGCAGGCTGTGCAGCAACCGCTGCGCCATTTGAGTATGAGGCACTGCGTTTGACTGTAAACCGTGGTGGCGGCGAGCCAGAGCAGATGTGGGGCCCAATGGGTTCTCAAAAGAACCGCTACAACGATGCTTTGATGAACTCTGACAAGCTGCGTGGCACCGAACTGTACATCTCCTCAGGCAATGGCCTGCCAGGTGAGACCGATATGCCTTCCTACTACACCGGTCAGGGTGTTAACCCGGCTGCAGCTTCTGTTGGTGCAGCTACCTTGCAGATTGAAGGCGGCGTCATCGAAGCTGCCGTTAACCACTGCACTCACAACTTGGAAGCTAAGTTGAAGAGCCAGAACATCCCGGCGACCTACAACTTCCGCGACACCGGCACCCACTCCTGGCCAGGCTGGCGCGAAGACCTGGAGAAGTCTTGGCCAGTATTTGAAAAGGCCCTCTTCTAGTCAGAGGAACTTCTCGTCCAAGGAACACCTAATTAGGTAGTTACCTGAAGGGCGGTAGAATTGCAGCATCATGAAGTCGCTGCTTTCTACCGCCCTTCGGCGTTTGTCCGGGGAATATACCGATCCTTATACCGGCGTTGATTACAACGTTGGTTTTTCCATCGAGCACTATGAGCTTGATTTGGTCTACCGGGTTATGCCGAACCTGCTTTCCGGTGAGGCTAAGCTGCACATTCGCACCGTGGAAGACTTAGACAAACTCACCCTTGACCTGGGCGGTGCGATGGCCACGCGTCGGCTCTCCGCGAATAAGCACATCAAAATCACGCGCTTTCGGCAGTCGGGCGGCAAGATTCGCATTACTTTCGATGAGGTCATTGAAGCCGGCGAAGAATTCATTCTCACCGTGCGCTATGGCGGCAACCCGCGCCCCATCCGAACAACGTGGGGAGAAATCGGCTGGGAAGAAACCGAAGCCGGCGCACTCGTTGCTTCACAGCCCAATGGCGCTCCCAGTTGGTTCCCGTGTGATGACACCCCGGGCGAAAAAGCGACTTACGATATTCGCGTCACCGCGGATGATCCCTTCACTGTCATCTCCAATGGCACGCTCGTGTCCAAGAAAAACCGCAATAGCACCACCGAGTGGCACTACCGCGTCGATAGCCCCATGGCGACGTACCTGGCCACCATACAGGTGGGAGAATTTAGCAAATTCCAGCTCGGACGCAACACCACCGCGTGGGCCCCAAGTCACTTGCGCGCGCGGGTGATGGAAGAGTTTAAACAACAGCAGGAAATGCTGGACTTTTTTGAATCCCTCTTCGGGGACTACCCTTTCCCCGATTACCAGGTGGTTATCACCGAAGATGAGTTAGAAATCCCGCTGGAAGCACAAGGGCTCTCTATCTTCGGCTCCAACCACATCATGGGCAATCATCGCTTTGAGCGTTTGATCGCCCATGAATTAGCGCACCAATGGTTTGGTAACTCCGTGGGCATTGCCGAATGGAAAGATATCTGGCTCAACGAAGGTTTCGCCTGCTATTGCGAATGGCTCTGGGTCGAGCACAAAGGCTCAGAAACCGCGCATGATCTCGCCCGCAGCCACTACTTGGTGCTCAGCCGCAAGGACGAAGATCTCCTGCTGGCTGATCCCGGCGCGCGCGATATGTTTGATGATCGCGTCTACAAACGCGGTGCCATTGCCATCCACGCGCTGCGCCGCGCATTAGGTGATGAGGCCTTCTTTACAGCGGTTCGCAATTACCTCCACCAGGCACGCAACAGCACCGTGGCGCCGAAAGACTTCTTCGGCCACATGGATGATGCCGCGCTCGAAGCTGGGGTCGCACTAGATGAGATCGCAAGGCTTTCCGATGCCTGGCTCAACCACACACCCCTGCCGAAGTTCCCTGCCTAAGCCCGTCGGCTATCACCGGCGGTAGCCAGCGGCGGTAGACTTAGACCTCATGTGCACTTCTCATTTATCGGCACGCTCCGCCTTGTCTGATACCCCGCGGACTCTCTCCCGCATGTTGGTGACAGGCGGCGCAGGTTTTATTGGCGCAAATTTCGTGCGCCTCGTGGAAAAGCAGTGGCCGAAGTGTCAGGTCACTGTCATCGACAAGCTAACTTATGCCGGCAACCGGGATAACCTCGCTGGCACCCAAACTGCCTTCGTCCACGGCGATATTACTGATGCCGCGCTGGTGGATTCACTGGTGGCGCAGACCGATGTCATTGTGCATTTCGCGGCGGAGTCTCACAACGATAATTCTTTGCACGACCCCTCTCCGTTTATCACGACGAATATTATGGGCACCTATGTTTTATTAGAAGCTGCCCGCAAACATTCGGTGTATCTGCACCACGTGTCCACCGATGAAGTCTTTGGCGATTTAGAAATCGGCGCTCCCACCACGTTTACAGAGACCACGGCCTATGCGCCGTCTTCTCCATATTCTGCCTCCAAAGCCAGCTCTGACCACCTGGTGCGCGCGTGGGCACGGTCTTTTGGGCTGCAGGTGACCGTGTCTAATTGCTCTAATAATTATGGGCCCTATCAGCACATTGAAAAGTTCATCCCGCGGCAGATTACCAATATTTTAGATGGGCGCACGCCCAAGCTGTATGGCACGGGTGAGCAGGTCCGCGACTGGATTCACGTCGATGATCATAACCTGGCGGTGTTGGAGATTTTAGCGCACGGAGAATTTGGCGAAACTTACAATATCGGCGCTGACCAGCAAGATATTAATAACCGCGAGGTCATTGAATTAATTTGTGAGCTCATGGGCATCCCCGGGCAATATGAACACGTCGCTGATCGCCCCGGCCACGATCAGCGCTATGCCATGGATGCCTCCAAGCTGCGTGAGCAGTTGGGCTGGCAGCCGCAATACACCAACCTGCGCGACGGGCTGAAGCAAACCATTGCTTGGTACACCGAGCACACCGCGTGGTGGAAGACCGCCAAGGACGATGTGGAATCCACCTACGCCGCCAAAGGCCAGTAGTTTTTCGCTTTATTAGGACATGACCGACAAAGAAAGGCAGTTTCTGCGTGCACATTGAATCCACCGATATCGATGGTTTGAGCATTATCCACCTCGATGTCCACGGTGATAACCGCGGCTGGTTCAAAGAAAATTGGCAACGAACCACCATGGGCCAGGCTGGCTTACCGGACTTTGGACCCGTGCAGCACAACTTGTCTTTTAATGCCTCCGCCGGCGTTACCCGCGGTCTGCATGCGGAGCCCTGGGATAAGTTGGTCTCCATCGCCTACGGCAAGGTATTTGGTGCGTGGTGCGATCTCCGCGAAGGTTCTACATCCTACGGCCAGCTGGTGCATGCCGAAATTGGACCGGATAAGGCCGTCTTTGTTCCGCGCGGGGTAGCTAATGGCTTCCAGGCCTTAGAAGATAATACCGTCTATTCCTATCTGGTCTCCGATCATTGGTCCCCGGATGCGCAGTACACCGCGGTTAACCTCGACATGGTGGACTGGCCGCTAACGCCTACAGAGATTTCAGAAAAAGACCGCGCGCACCCACAGCTTGTCGATGTCACTCCGATGCCGCCGCGGAAGATTTTGGTCACCGGTGCTGATGGCCAGCTGGGCCGCGCACTGCGCGCGGTGTATAAAAATGCCGCACACGTGGAATTCACAACGCGCACCGAGTTCGATATCACCGCTGCAGATATCGCGACCGCCCGCCCGTGGCGTTCTTACGACGCGATTATCAACTGCGCTGCCTACAACGATGTCAATGGTGCTGAAACTGACCGCGCCGACGCGTGGGAAGTCAATGCCACTGCCCCGGCGCGCCTGGCAGCAATCGCTGCGGAAAATAACCTCACCTTCGTGCACGTGTCTTCCGATTACATCTTTGACGGCACCCAAGAGGTCCACACCGAGGCTGAGCTTCCCTCCCCGTTATCGGCGTATGGGGCATCGAAAGCCGCGGGCGATACCGCTGCGCAAACGGCACCGCGGCGCTATGTCATCCGCACCGCGTGGGTCTTTGGTGAAGGAAATAACTTCATGTCCACGATGGCATCGCTTGCCCAGCGCAATATTGAACCTCTAGTGATCAATGACCAAATTGGCCGTCCGACCTACGCCGAAGATTTAGCCAAAGGTATCAAGCATTTGCTTGATACCCGCGCAGACTATGGCGTATACAACCTGACCTCCGGCGGTGACGCGGTAGGACGCGATGAAATCGCCATGGCGGTGTTTATCGGCATGGGCCATGACCCCACCGAAGTCCACTCGGTTAGCACCGCGCAGTACAACGAGCACCGCGTACAACAAGCAACAGAGAACAACCAGCCTGCCCCGGCACCAGAAGCGCTGCGTCCTGCTGCCTCCACTTTGGATCTGACCAAGATTGAAGCTACGGGATTTAAGCCGTCCAATTGGCGTTCCTCGCTGGCTTTGTATCTCGCCTTATTGGAAAGCTAGACGCTAGGCTTTATGGCTATGAAAGGAATCATCCTCGCCGGCGGGTCTGGCACGCGCCTGTATCCCATCACCAAAGGCATTTCGAAGCAGTTGATGCCGATTTATGACAAGCCGATGGTGTACTACCCGCTATCAACGTTGATCCAGGCAGGAATCCGCGAGATTCTCATCATCACCACGCCCGAGGACTCCGCAGCCTTTGAGCGCTTATTAGGTGATGGCTCCCAGCTGGGCATCATGCTCAGCTACGCCGTGCAGCCCAAGCCCGAGGGCCTGGCGCAGGCATTTATCATCGGCGAGGACTTCATCGGTGATGACGATGTCGCGCTCGTGCTTGGCGATAATATCTTTGACGGCCACGGCTTTTCCACAGCCCTATCGGAGTGCCGCAATCCTGTAGGCGGCATCATCTTTGCCTTCGAAGTCTCTGATCCGCAGCGCTACGGCGTGGTCGAATTCGATGACGCCGGGCAGGCATTGTCCATCGAGGAAAAACCCACCGAACCGAAATCCAACCACGCGGTGGTGGGATTGTATTTCTACGACAACTCAGTGGTTGAGATCGCTAAAACCATCGCGCCCTCTGCCCGCGGCGAGCTGGAAATCACCGCCATCAACGACGCTTATCTGCAACAAGGAAAACTCCACGTCAAACGCTTGCTGCGCGGCGATGTGTGGCTGGATACCGGCACCGTGGACTCCATGTCCGAGGCCTCATCCTATGTCGAAGTCCTACAAAAGCGCACCGGTGCGGTCATTGGTTCGCCGGAAGTTGCCGCATACCGCGAAGGTTTCATTAGCGCGGCCGCATTAAATGAGCTGGCGAAACCGCTAGAAAAATCGGGCTACGGTGCATATTTACACACCGTAGCCCGCGAAGGTTAAAAGGCCATACGGCCTTTTAACGCTTGCTTGTGCTACTTAGTAGCCGCGCTCCACGTATTCATCGATACGCGCTGCTTCAGCACCAATGGTGGTCTCATCGCCGTGGCCTGGGTAGACCTTGGTATTACCCGGCAAGTTGAAGACCACGTTGCGCAGGGATTCGATGATGACATCAAAGTCAGAGTACTTACGCCCCGTTGCGCCAGGACCGCCGTTGAACAAGGTATCGCCAGAGAGCAATACATTGTCCTGTGGCAGGTGGAGGACCACGCAACCAGGTGAGTGACCTGGGGTGTGGAAGACGGTGATGGTTTCCCCATCTAGCTCAAATTGCTGGTTATCTGCCAATGGAACGTAGGCTGCATCGCCATTGCTTTCTTTCCACAGCATGTCATCTTCGGGGTGCAAGTGTACTTCCACGCCGTAGTGCTCAGACAGCTGTGGTGCGAGCTCACAGTGGTCATTGTGCGCGTGGGTCAAGATGATGCCGCGAACTGGGCGGTCGCCGACTGCGTCGATGACTTCTTCAGCATTGTGCGCGGGGTCAATGATGTAGACACCGCCCTTGCCGCCGAGGATATAGACGTTATTGTCCACGTCCCATTCGCCGCCATCGAGACGGAACTTTCCGGAGGTAACTAACTTTTCAATCTTCATGGATCTGCCTTTCTCTGTGTGAAAGCCACGAGGGTTCTTTCACAGGTGCTAACAGGAATCTAGATTTTCAAGATGTTCGCGCTGCTTCATAGAGCATCGCTTGATGGAGCTGGATTAAGGAAGAATGACTCCCTTCGCCTTGTGGCCCACGGAGATGATCTCCCCGGAGATTGACGCCATCTTGGGCGAGAGCAAAAAGACGATGGTATCTGCCACTTCGCGCAGCGAGGTCTGACCATTAGCGCGGTCAACCTCCGCGTTTTCGTCGGAGATGACATATCCCGGGCTCACCACGTTGACAGTAATCCCGCTGCCCGCGTGCTGGTCAGCGAGGTTCTTCGCAATCACGTTCAGCGAAGCATTGCGCGCCGTTGCCGTCGTGTTGTTGGTGACGTAGGAATTCATGCCAGACAGCGCAATAACGCGTCCATAGCCTTGCTTGCGCATGACATCCAACGCGGCATTGGCCGCACGTAAGAAGGTAATGGCTTTGCCGTCGATGGCGTCGATAACCTGTTGTGGATCATCAGCCTTATCCGCGCTTAATGTCTGCGCAGATGGGGCGGATGAGACCACGAGTCCGTCGAGGCGGCCGTGCTTTTCCACAACGGCATCAATGCCGGCGCGCACCGAGGCGTCGTCTGCGGCATCGATGGATAATTCACTGCTGCGTGAGGCCACCACGGGCGTGGCGCCTTCCGCTTGCAGCACCTTGACGACATCGGCGCCGATGGTGCCATTACCGCCGAGAACCAGGATTACTTGATCTTGAAGCTGTAGATCCATGTCTTAAATCTCCACGACCGAGCGCAAGACGTCGCCTGCCTTCATCGTGCCAAAGGCTTCTTCCACATCATTGATGCCAATGCGCTCAGAGACGAATTTATCCAGTGGGAAACGGCCCTGCAGGTGCAGGTCGACGTACGTGGGGAAATCACGCTCTGGCAGACAGTCGCCGTACCACGCTGGGCGCAGGGAACCACCGCGGCCGTAGAAATCAATCGCGGGGATATCAATGCGTGAGGTGAGGTTGGGAACGCCGACCATCACCATGCGGCCCGCATGGTCGCGGGAGTAAAACGCCTGCTGCCACGTTGGCATAATGCCCACGGCATCAATGGTGACATCGGTACCGAAGCCATCAGTTAGCTCACGAATCTGCGCGACTACCTCAGAGTCGTCACCTTCGCCAGACAACTTGGAGGAATCAATAACGTGCGTTGCCCCAAATTCCTTAGCCCAGTCCAACTTCTTGGAGTCAATATCAACGGCAATAATCTTGCTTGCGCCAGCCAGCTTGGCACCGGCAATCGCTGCCATGCCCACGCCGCCCAGGCCAAAGACGGCGACGGATTCACCGCGCTGGATATCAGCGGTATTGACCGCTGCACCGAGCCCTGCCATGATGCCGCAGCCGAGGAGTCCAGCCGCTGCTGGATCTGCTTCCGAGTCAACCTTGGTGCACTGGCCTTCGTGGACTAAGGTCTTGTCCGCGAAAGCGCCAATGCCCAGCGCTGGAGTAAGCTCCGTGCCATCTTCCAAGGTCATCTTCTTAGAAGCGTTGTGAGTGTTAAAGCAGTACTTTGGGTCGCCCTTCTTACATGCACGGCACTCGCCGCACACGGCGCGCCAGTTCATGATGACAAAGTCGCCTTCTTGAACGTGGGTGACATCTTCACCGACGGTTTCCACGATGCCGGATGCCTCATGGCCCAGCAAGAATGGGAAGGCATCTTCGATATCGCCATCGCGGTAAGCCAAGTCTGTGTGGCACACGCCGCAGGCCTGGATTTTGACGATAACGTCATTAGGTCCTGGCTCTGGGATGACAATGTTTACGGTTTCTACTTCTGCGCCCTTTTCACGGGCGATTACTCCAGTTACTGTTTCGCTCATGTGGCCAGACTATCTAAAAATTTAGCTTCTGGCGGCAAAATAAAAATCGTTCCCACCCCCTAGAAAAACCCCAGGGTGGGAGCGATAGAACTGGTTTCGTTGTTTAGCTACCGGCCAAGATATGGGACAAGGCCTCATGTCCACGAGTGTTGATGTGGATGGGCAGGTTGCCGCTGCCGCCGGTGAAATCAATCAGGCCGGCGTAGTAGCGCTGACCAGCATCGGCACACATGCCGTTATTGCGGGTTGCACCCTTTAAGTCAACAAACTCGGTGCCGGTGGCGTTCGCGAGGTCAACCTGCATCCACTGCGCAGAGTCTTCCCAGTTACGAATCTGTGGCAAGTAGGTGGAATCAGACGGGCTAGAGGTTACGTGGACCAAGCAGTAGTAGTCGCCGGAGCCGATGGTTGGGTAACCAACAATCTGAATGCGCGCATTCGGTGCAGCCTGCTTGATGCGCTCAATCTGTGGCGCGGTGGTGCGCACAAAGCGATCGCGCATTTGCTGACGCGATAGGTTGCTGTTGTTATAGGTGTCATTAAACCCAGAGGTAAAGATGACGCGCTCGGTTGCAGGGCTCAGTGCGCCCGTGCGCAATGCGGTATCAACCTGGGTGGAAATTTGTGGCCCTGGGGACATCGACACTGCACCAGAGCAAGAAAAATCCCGGACAGGAAGGCCAAGCTTATCTGCCGTACGCTGGGCGTAGTTATAGCCCGATGGGCAGTTGGCACCGTTGCCAGTCGAAGACGTCAAACGTGTAGACAAATAAACGTCAGCGCTGGGGTCAGCAATCAGTGAGTCGCCGAAGGCAACAAGGTTTCGCTCGGCCGCCGAGGCGGTAGGAGCTGCGATAACAGTCAGCGCCATGAGCGCCGCGGCGAGTAATGTGCGAAGTTTCTTCAATGTCTTTAGCCTTCGATTCCTCATTTATGTTGTGTTCCCCGACAAAAGTACACTATATTCGCTAGCGTAGGTTAGGTAATTTAAACATCATTATTAACATTTGTCACTCCAGCCACTTTAGGAAACGTCCAGGCGACTCGGAGCGATACTCCTGTCAGGGAATAACACTCTTACTTTTATTTTCAATTCTAAGGACTTCATCGTAGCTATGGCTCTAAATGTTTCAGCACTTCTTACCCCCAAGGGCATTAAGGAAATAATGTTCCAGGCCAAGGGGGTAGCTGAGCTAGTACCAGCGTTGGTGAATTCCGGGATTATCGGAGCTCATGGACTAAAAGCAACTGCGGTACTACCAGCGAACCTGGCGCGTTATCGCCTGACAACTGCGCGCGAATTGGAGCAAGGTTATGCCACCTGCCCCGAACGCATTGCGCTTATCGATGACACCGGGGCTATCTCCTACCGCCAACTTCGCAACGATTCGCGAACCTTGGCGAAGTATTTGCTCACGCTGGGACTCGATGAGATCCACATGGGGGTAATGGCGCGCAATGGCCGCGGCATCGTCACGCCTATGGCGGCGAAAGGCTACGTGGGAGCATCGATTTACCTGCTCAACGTCAGCTCGTCTAAAGAACAGCTTGCCGGATCCATTAAAGAATGCGGCATTAATGTCCTCATCATCGATGATGAATTTGCCGACCGCATGCCCACGGAATTATTAGATGACATCCCGGTCATCATTGGTTTCGACACTGCATCGGAAGGCACTGGCACTGAAACCTATGAGGTCATCGAGCACAACTACCCGTTGATGAAAGACATCGTCGCGCACCCCGAGCGGGTTAAAAACGTGAAACTACCGATGTTTCCACGCCACGGCGTGATCGTCTTAATGTCTTCGGGTACCACGGGCATCCCCAAGGGCATCATGCGCAATGAACCGGTCTTCCCGGTGGTGGTAGCAACGTTGATGGGCACCATTCCCTGGCGTGCGGATCAAAAGGTGCAAATTACCGCATCCATGTTCCACACCTGGGGCTGGGCAGCGGTCAACCTTGGCCTGGGCGCGCGCAATACTTTGGTCACCCACCGCATCTTCAACCCGGAAACCGTCTTAGATGACATCGAGCGCTATGAGCTCGAGGGCATGGTCTCCTCCCCGGTCTTTTACAAGCAGATGATTCAGGCCGACCCGGAGAAAAAATACGACACTTCCACGTTGAAGTTCATCGCCTCTGCCGGCAATGCGGTCTCCCCGCAGCTAGTCAAGGAAGTCCAAGGCCGCTTCGGTTCTATCTTGTGCAATGCCTACGGCTCCACCGAACTCGCGCTGGCCTCGGCGGCAACTGCCGAGCAAGTAGCACAAGACCCCACCACCGCCGGCAAGATTGCCTCGGGCACCAAGCTGCGCATCCTCGGCAAAGATGGCCGGGAAAAGCCGCGCGGGGAAATCGGTGAGATCTTCCTCTTTAATGAAACCGCACTCATTGGCTACACCAACCCGAATAAGCACGTGAAAAAGAATGAGGGGCTTGTCTCCATCGGTGATTTAGGTTTCATCGATGAAGACAACCACCTCCATGTCGTGGGCCGTGCCGATGACATGATCATCGTCGGTGGCGAAAATGTTCACCCACAATCGGTCATTGAAATCTTAGAAGAAATGCCCGGCATCAAAGACGTGCACGCGCAAGGCGTCGACGATGAAGACACCTTCGCGCGCGTGGCAGTCTGGGTAGTCCGCAGCGACGACGAGGCAGGCAATTCGCTTACCGATGACGCCATCCGCGACTTCGTGCGCGACAACCTCGCCGATCACTCCGTTCCGCGCGACGTGCACTTTCGCGATGAACTCCCGCGCAACCCCACCGGCAAGGTTGTCCCGCGCATGCTCTAAATAGAGCTCAGCACAGCCTCAGACTGCGTTTCGGGCTGCTGGGCGCCTGTCATCTGTGGAAAGTATGCCTTGAGGAAATCTTCCAGTCCCGCTGTGTCATGCAGCGGGAAGATGCCCGAGACGTACTGGTCAGGGCGTACCACCACGACCACGCCATCGCGGGAGATCTCCCGCTGGTCAAAGATGTCAGAATCCGCCGTGATGCCAAACGAGTTCTCAAGGTTAGTAAGTCCCAGTACTCCAACCGCAGGTTTAAACGCGTCAGGCACAGACGAGACGTCGAATTCGGTGTGAGGAGTTTGATAGACCACCTTGGCATCGACAAGCTCTGGATCCAAGCTCTTATCTGCCCACGCTGCCCACTGGTGCAACGTGGAATCTTTACTGCTTAATGCGTCCGCATCTGCAAAGACATAAGTCCGAATACGGCCATCGGCACTTGCTTGGTGGCCCAGGTGGGTTTCAATGAGATCACACACGCGTCCCACCATGGCTGATTTAAAGCGTCGGCCAATGGGATATCCCTGGGCTAGGTCTTGATGACGTCCATCCATGGTGATTGTTGATGGTTCATAGTGCGTCATATACCCAGCGTTGAACTCAGAGTTGGCGCGGTAGAAATCTTCCAAGTCTTGCGCGCTGCCCATCTCACTGGAGGGCTTGGCCATAAGAGACGACCAATTCTTGTCGAATTCGATGAGCTTATACGCGATATCTTCGCGTTCTTCCGCATACGTCTGTAACAGCTCCTCCGGGCTGTTCCCGCTGGCAACGTGGCCTAGTTTCCAGCCCAGGTTAAAGCCGTCCTGCATGGAGACGTTCATGCCCTGCCCGGCCTTCGCACTGTGGGTATGGCATGCATCGCCGGCTATGAACACACGTGGGCACTCACCTGTCGTCTTATCGGAGACCCGATCGTCGAAGTGATCGGCAACGCGGTGTCCGACCTCGTAGATGGAATTCCACACCACGTTTTTCACGTCCACCGTATAAGGGGCCATGATCTCATTGGCGGTATCAATGACCTCTTGCAGTGGCGTATTGCGCACTGCCTTACTGCCATCATCGGGGACTTCGCCTAGGTCCACGTACAAGCGGAATAGGTATCCTCCCTCACGCGGGATGAGCAAGATGGTGCGACCGGAGTCAGACTTAATGGTGCACTTTTTGCGAACATCCGGGAAGTCTGTGTTTGCGTGAATGTCCATGACGCCCCACGCGTGGTTGGCCTGCTTGCCTTGCAGTCGGTAGCCCAAGGACTTGCGAACTTGGCTGCGCGCTCCGTCTGCACCCACGAGGTACTTGGTGCGCACGACTACTTCTTTACCCTCGTTTGGGCCTGCAGTTCGACGCAGAGTGACCGTAATTGGATATTCCACGTTGTCTGGGGCTTCTGCTTCCGTAAAGCCCACGAATTCATAGCCGTAGTCCGGCTCCATTCGGGTGGGAGCATTTTTCATAAACCGATTGAAATGGTCAATGATACGAGTCTGGGTCAACAGCGCCATGGGGAATTCACTGATGTGCTGCGGCAATTCGCGGGTACTGGTATCACGAACGATTTGGCTGGGATTGTCAGAATCTGGTTTCCAAAAAGCCATATCGGTGATCTCATGGGCTTCTGCCAAGATCTCATGGGCAAAACCAAAGGCCTGGAACGTCTCAATTGTGCGAGAGTGCACGCCGTCGGCGTTGGCCAACTCCAAGCGGCGATCGCTGCGTTCGACAAGACGCGTGGTCACATTCGGAAACCGCGACAGCTGCGCCGCAGCAATTGTTCCGGCAGGGCCGGCTCCCACAACGAGTACATCCATGACATCTGGAAGTTCGTCGGGACGGTTGAGACCACTGCCTTCGGCACGCATTTGCAATGGGTCGCCGGTGCTGTATCCCTCGTAGTGAAACTGCATTTCGAGTCCTTTCGCTCTGCCTTGCAAGCTGTGTACGACTTGCTACGGAACTGTTCCGTAAACCACCCAAAAGTTAACGCACGTCACATTCGGTCCACTAGAGTGATGTAGGAACTTGTCCGTGGCAGACTATTTCACGTCCGAGAAAGTCAAAATCAGCACAAATTAATGCCGCAGACTCTGGCGCTGGGACCCTTTACGCCACTGCAGTGGCGTCATTCCAAAGCGTTCGCGGAAAGTACGGCTGAAATGACTCGGTGAGGAAAACCCGAAGCGTTGTCCAATCTCCGCCACCGAAATCATGTCTTGCTCGCGTGCTGACAGTGCTTGCTGGGCAAATTCGAGCCGTTGCTGCAGGACATAACGTCCCACGGTAGTACCCGCCTCCGCAAAAATGCGGCTCAACTGCCTTTCACTGATCCCCACTGCTGCCGCAATTTGGCCAGGCCCCAGGTCGCGATCAGCAATGTTGAGTTCAATATGACTTTTGGCAGCAGCGATTAAACCATCGCCACTGCTTGGGCCATCTCCTAAAACGTTGCGCAGGAGCCCAAATGCTTCCTCTTCAATCTCCGTCCACGACTTTTCCGGCACATCTGGCGAACCCACCGACTGCACATTGCCGTGTTCTATCTGTCGCAGCGCCGTATTAACCAACCGCGCCAGCGCTTGTTCACCTGGATTTCCCGTGGCTCCAAACTCAAAGCACACGGGCAGCGTTGGCCGTTGTGGGCCGACGATGTCAAAGTAGCGCTGCCTGGGAATGGTCAGCACCAATTCCCGAAATTTGTGGTTAAAGCCGCGGATAAACGGCCTATCGGCATCATAAATAATCGCTTGTCCCGGCTTTAAGGGGATGTGCCCGCCGCGGTGATGGAAAAATGCATCACCTTCGGTAGCGAAAAAGATCGCAATAACGCCCGTGGGATTATCCGCAATGAAACTCTCAGAACGCTCCACGATTTGGGAGGTGCCAAACACGCTGGCCATCCGCACCGAAGGCAGGTGCAAGTTCGTCTCCGTGGCATGCAACACGCGATTATCCAAGGTGCGGATATCTAACGGGATAAGCGCTTTGGCATTATGGCCTTCCCACATCTGGATTCGACTATCCGGCACAATCCCGTGCGTGCTAAACCGCAGGGATTTCGGCACCTGCGGAAAAGTTTGTTCGTTCATGGTGCACACCATGATAGGCCATCGCCTATGTGACGCCACCAACACTCGACACAATCGCACACCGCCATCACATCCACCCTACTGGACGGCGGAATCGCGGATGTAGCCGAGCCTGGCCGAACAAAAAGACCCAAGCGTGGACGTTTAGTCTTCACAGCTGGGTCTTAACTGAGCCGCTTAGGAGAATCGAACTCCTGACCTTCTCATTACGAGTGAGACGCTCTACCGACTGAGCTAAAGCGGCATGCGCCGATAGTAGAAATCAGCGCCTATAAAGAATAGCCCAGCTGATATCTGGGCGTGAAATCAGTATGCCTATCAGCGGGTTTTGCACGCTAAACGCAGCCGTCCCACCAGCCCATCGAAGGCGATTTGCTGGGTGACATTGTGGCTCATTTGCTCACGGCAGTTAGTAATCGCGTTCTGGCACGCCAATAGTCCTTCTTCGCTGACGCGCTCGGCTAATTCATCGGCCAAGCCTTCAAAGTCGGGATGAGTAAGTTCCACATCGGCGCCGACTTTGCGCATCAACGCATCACGATAGATTCCCGCCAGGTCCACGAGAACCAGATCCAAGTAGTCACGTTGGCGCCGAGTCTGCCGCAGCTTGTGTTGGTCATTTAAGCGCTTGACTGCGGATTTCAGGTCGCGGTTTTCACGACCCGTGCCTTTACCTTTACCGCCGGCGCCATAGGCGACTTCCAGATCGGAAATCTCTTTTTCTTCCCGCTCGGATCCTTCGGACTTGGCTTCGTCGTTGACAAGTTTGATCAGCGCTTGGGTGGATTGGAAGGCTTGCGAGCCGTGAAAGACGTCTTCGGCCAGGTTGATAGCCATCGCACGACGTTTTTGTGCGTCTGGGTTAGTAACTAATCGACGAGCACGCCCAACGTGCTGAAGGGAGGTTAGGGCGGCGAGGTGGGCATCGTTAGGCGATGCTCCCTCGGAGACCAATTGCTCCACGATGTAGTCCACCGACGGCGATGGGATATAGAGGTGACGGCACCGCGAGCGCAGGGTTTGGGAAAAGTCCTGCGGGTCCGCAGACGGCGCGCACATGATGATAATGGTCTGTGCGGAGGGCTCCTCCACCGTTTTCAACAGCGCGTTGGAGGCCCCAGCGGTGAGGCGATCCGCGTTGTCAAAGATAATGACGCGATATTTCGCGCTGGTGGGCAGGGCAATGGCATCTTTAATAACGCCGCGGACTTCTTCGACTTTGATGGTCAAACCCTGCGGCGTCCAAAAATTCAGGTCCACGTGCGATTGGGTCTCCAGCACCGAGCGGCAGGCATCGCACTGCCCGCAGCCAAGCTCGGCATCTGGGCCGTTGTCATCGACATTGGTGCACATCAACGCTGCGGCAAAGGCGAGCGCCGCGTGCGAGCGCCCTGAGCCGGGTGGGCCGGTAAAAAGCCAGGAATGGCTCATCGCGCGCGGATCCGCACCGGGCAGACCGCGGGCAGCGCGGGCAGCCTGCAAGATGGTCTGTTGCACCCCAGGCCGATCGGCTAAACGCTGCGCTACTGAGCTGCGATCTAAAGAAATCTCATTCACCTCACCCATATTACTTTCTTCTCCTTATCTTCCTCGACCGCTGCACCTCCCCCAAGTTCTGGGGATGTCACACCTTTTCGCGCGAATGTGGATGCACTAACGATAGAGTGGAAAGCTATGAGCAGAGTCATGCGCGGTATTTCATGGTTGATGAGCACCTCGTGGCCCATCTATGCCGCGATAGTGCTGGGCACCAACATTGTTGGCGCGGTTGCGATCATGACTTTCGTGGTTTTCTTCCTCCCCATGCCGGAGATCCAAGAGTTCACCAGAAACTTCGACAACCTCTTTGGCCTAGGCGCAGCCTATGTCATCTTTGCCGTCATCGTCGGCATGGCTGCAACGATTTTGCTGTTTAGACCCGTGTGGGATTGGCAACGCAATCCAGATGCGCACGACCCGAATATGGTGCGCAACCTGGTCATGCGCATCCCGATCTATCAGGCAGCGGTTGCTGCCTTAGTATGGCTGATCGGAATCGGCATCACGGTGGCTATTACCTCCGCCTCCGATGCCAGACTTGCCCTGGTGGTGGGTGTCTCGTCCACGCTCGCCGGGATGATTGTCGTGCTCATTACCTATTTGCAGGCAGAGCGCATGGTGCGCCCCGTTGCTGCTACCGCGCTGGCGCGACGTTTTGAAGATTCCACCCTCGAGCCACCCATTAAACAGCGCCTGTACCTGTCGTGGATCATGTCCACCGGCGTGCCACTTTTGGGCATTGTTTTGGTATTCGTGGCACAAACCAGCGGGCTTTTTACCGACAACGCCAATGATATTTTGCCCGCGGTCGTCGCCCTGACTCTGACCGCCTTCGGCACTGGTGCCATGGCCACGGCGTACTCCACCATGAGCGTGGTGGATCCCATCTACGAGCTGCAAGATGCCATTAACCGTGTGCGCCGCGGCGAACGTCACGTGGAAGTAGATATCTACGATGGCTCGGAACTGGGTGTCCTGCAAGCCGGCTTCAATGAAATGATGCGCGGACTGCACGAACGCCAACGCCTGCGGGACCTCTTTGGACGCTATGTCGGCGATGAAGTCGCACAGCGCGCTCTAGATGAACGCCCCGAACTCGGCGGCGAAGACCGCAAGGTCGCCGTGCTATTTATTGACGTCATTGGCTCTACTACCTTCGCCGTAAACAACACCCCAGAGCGCGTTGTCGAAGAGCTCAACAACTTCTTTGAGCACGTCGTAGAAGTTGTCCACCGCAACAAGGGCATCATTAATAAGTTCCAAGGCGATGCCGCCCTGGCTATTTTCGGTGCTCCGCTCAATGTCTATGACTCCACCTCCATGGCGTTGCAAGCTGCCCGCGAACTACGCCACGAACTACGCAACCTAGAGCTTCAAGCCGGCATCGGCGTTGCGTCCGGACATGTGGTTGCTGGACACATCGGCGGGCTGGACCGCTTCGAATACACCGTCATTGGCGACGCCGTGAACGAAGCCGCCAGGTTAACCGAGCTGGCGAAAGAAACCCCGGGTCGGGTCCTAACCAATGCCTCAACATTGAAAAACGCCAATGAAACCGAACAAGCTCGCTGGACTTTCATGAAATCTATTGAGCTGCGCGGACGTCGCCGCATGACGCAATTGGCCCGTCCCATCCGTGCAACCTTGGCTGATCGCGCGGAGTTATAGCTGTTAGTCTTAGCCGCATGGCAGACGCTGACCACGGATCCCCACGACCTTCCACCTCTTCGCCCACCCCGGCTCCGCCGACCTCATCAGTAAAAGCTCAAGCACGCATGATTGTGCCCGATGTTGCGCGTGGACTCTCGCTTTTGGGAATTGCCGTTGCCAATATCCCCACCGCGTGGCTGAGTCTCGGCGCTGCTGAGACGAAGTTTTTAGGAACCATTAACACTGGCCTCGACCAGGTCCTGGCAGTGCTGTCTACCTTGTTCGTGCACAATCGTGGGCTGCCGCTTTTTACCACCCTGCTGGGTTTCGGTGTCGGTCTTATCGCCATGAGCTTATGGCGCAAGCACTTCCCTGTTCAGCGTGCCCGACAGGTCATTGTCCGCCGCTACTTCTTTCTCGCCGTCTTTGGTGCCATTCACCTGATCTTTATCTTCTACGGCGACATCATGTTCTACTACGGGCTGACCGGCATGATCATCGGATTAATGCTTACCGCGCGCGATAAAATCCTCAGCATCATTTCTTATGTCCTCCTCGGCGTGATTTCCATCTTCAGCCTGGGACTGTTGGTTGCCGCATTAGCCGACGGGTGGGATTTGAGCGCCATGACTGATACCAGCATGGGAGCCGTGGATACGAGTACGTACGGCGGCGTCTTGGCATTCAATGCCTTGTCTTTTCTGCTGAACTTTGCCAGCTACCCAGTGTATTTATTAACCTATGCGCCCATCATGCTCATTGGCTTTACGTGGGCACGTCGCGGGGTGCTTTCCGATGTCCCCTCGCACCGCAAAGAACTGGGGACCTGGGCTGTCATCGGCATAGTATTTATCCTGGTCATTGGCCTGCCGTGGGGTCTGGCAGAAATCGGGGTTCTTCCAGCTGAGGTAGGACCCATTTTCGCCACGGTGAATTTGTTTATGGGCGCTATCACCGGCCCGGCGCTGTTGGCTATGTTCGCACTTGCCTTGCAGCCATTCCAGGCCGCGGCGAATCGCGGTAAGCAGCCTCCGATGTGGTTGAAAGTGCCCATGGCTTTGGGCAAGCGTTCGATGAGCGGTTACCTCATTCAGTCCGTGGCGTTTTTCCTGATTTGCTATCCGGTAGCGTTTGGCTTTGCGCCAGCCAGTGTCAGCGCGCAATTTATTTTGGCATGCGCGGTCTGGGCAGCATCCCTGCTTCTTGCGTGGATATTAGAAATTACCGGGATACAAGGGCCTTTCGAAAAGGCGCATCGCCGCTTGTCGTATGGCCCGACGATGCAGCCAGGGCTCAAAGCGCCAGCCACCAGCGCCAGTTAACGGCACCGCCAACGGCGCCGACTGGCGGCGCTAGTTACCGACGGTTGAGTCCATCCGCGAGCAGCAGATGTCCAATAAATGAGGTGGTGGTTTCCACCCCGCCCAGCACGTTGTACAGGCCGCGCTTTAACACGTGGCGCTTATGTGGCTTGGATTCGATGCCTTCTTCCAACAGCGCGCGAGCAAAGGTGAGGGATTCTCCGGCAAAAAGAAAGTTAGCGCCGTGGCTTGCCCCACGCGCGGCGATAGAACCGGAGCGAAAGACGGATTCATCAGAGACCAGCGCTGCTGTCAGCGCGGACGATGCCCCACCGAAGACCACGGCTGGCACCATCTGCTGGGAGACTTTCTTGCGTTTCGCAGCAACCAGCGCGGTAGCCACACCGGCAGCCCACACGCCTGCATAAACGCCAATGGTCTTGCCTTGTGGGCGCGCTCCGGCACCAAGGGCCGCGGCGGAGTATCCCAGATTAGACATCACGACGGCACGCACACCCCAGCGCGATGGAGTGCGCAGATTATGAGATTTTTCTGCCGAATTTTTGGCAACGCGTGCGAGCGCGCCAGCGACTAGTCCGCCGGTGGTTTGCCATAGCGAGCTAGATTCCAGCGTTTGTGGCTGCGCCGTTGGTGCATCGATAGAGCCTGGCTCCCGGGTTTGCTGAGCGTAGTCTTCTAAAGAAACGTAATGGCCCGGGGTAATCTCACCGGCGCGGGCGATGGCGTTGCCTGCCAACAGCAATAAGATTGCTGGCTCTGCCAACCGGTGTACTGCCGGCAGAAAGGGCAGCAGGCGGCTAAAGAAGCTGGCATCGTTAAGCATCCCTGCGGCTAGGCGCTCTTGTTCACGAGCAAGCGGAAGAAGCGATGCCACCAACGCTTGCAACCCTTCAATCGTGCGCACCGAGAATTCATCATCGCTGTGAAGCTGGGCGAAATCAGGGATGGATTCTTGTAAAGCCTTATCCAGGGTTTCAGTAAGCGGCAGCTGTGGCATGGGTTAGTCCTTTCGTGCGTGTGCTAACCCTGCCCAGCCTACCGCCGTTTTATTTCCGGCGAGATCCTGCCTTGACCACGTTCTTCGTTCCAGGCGACGGCTTCTTAGCTGCGGTCTTCTTGGCAGTCGACTTCTTCGCCGTGGATTTCTTAGCAGCGGTCTTCTTGGCGGTGGACTTCTTCGCCGTGGTCTTCTTAGCCGTCGATTTCTTAGTCGTCTTCTTCGCGGTACCACCATCGGCAGCTTGCTTGGCGCGACGCTCGGAGAGCAGCTCATTGGCGCGCTGATCAGTGAGCTTCTCCGGTGAATCGCCCTTGCGCAACGAGGCATTGGTGGTGCCATCGGTGACATACGGCCCAAAGCGTCCGTCCTTGACAGACATCGGCTTGCCGGAGACGTCATTATCGCCCAGCTGCTTCAGTGGCGGTTGCGCAGCCTGACGGCCACGTCGCTTGGGCTCGGCATAAATGCGGCGGGCCTCGTCCAAGGTAATGGAGAAGATTTGTTCTTCATTAGCCAAAGAACGCGAGTCCGTACCCTTTTTCAGATAAGGACCATAGCGGCCATTTTGCGCCGTGATCATCTCATCATCTGAAGGATCCACGCCTACTTCACGCGGCAAAGACAACAGCTTCAAGGCGTCGTCCAAGGTGACCTGGGAAGGCTCCATGGAGCTAAACAGCGACGCGGTGCCCGGCTTGAGCTTTTGATCCACGTATTCGTTAATACGCTTTTCTTTTTGCTTCGCCGCAGTCTTGGTCTCCCAATTCTTCGCGCGCATGCCGTCTTCCTTGCGCTGCTTATCTTCGGCAGCACGTTCTTCGGCAACGACATCTTCGGCTTCTGCTTCGGCCTTCGCACGCTCATCATCGCGGACTACTTCCGTGACATAGGGGCCAAAGCGGCCTTCCTTGGCAACTACGGTGCGGCCATTGGCAGGGTTTTCACCCAGCTCACGGCCACCCTGTGGGGTAGCAAAGAGCTTTTCTGCCAATTGTTCATTGAGCTCATCCGGAGTAGTCGTCTCCGACAAGTTCGCGCGCTGATATTCCGGCTCGCCCTCGGCATTAACGCCGACCTGGCGCTCGATATAAGGCCCGTAGCGTCCTACGCGCACAAAGACATCGCGGCCTTCGGAATCGGTATAGAGACGAATCGAGTTGACCTTGCGGGCATCGATGTTTTCCAGGTTGACATCGACAAGCGATTTAAGCCCACCGTGACGCGCAATGGATGCGGCTTTGACATCCGAGGAGTCATCGCCCTTATCGGCATCACCGAAATAGAAACCATTGAGCCAGCGGGTGCGGTCTTCATTGCCCGAGGCAATAGCATCCAGCTCATCTTCCATCGAAGAGGTGAAATCAAAGTCCACCAGCTCCGTAAAGTGCGACTCCAGCAAGCCAACGACCGCGAATGCTACCCAGCTGGGCACCAAAGCATTGCCGCGGGAGAGCACGTAGCCGCGATCCTGAATGGTCTTGATGATCGAGGCATAGGTAGAAGGACGGCCAATGCCTAAGTCTTCCATCTTTTTAACCAAGCTGGCCTCGGTATAACGCGCTGGCGGGTTGGTCGCGTGACCATCGACCGTTACTTCGGCAACGTTGAGATCATCGCCTTCTGCCAACTGTGGCAGACGGTTTTCATCATCGTTTTTCGCCGCGCCCTGGTCTTCATAGGCTTTTAAGAAACCGGGGAAGGTAATGGTCCGGCCGGTGGCGGAGAATTCCACATTCTCACCTGAGGAAGCCTGGCCGGCTACCGTGACCTTCATCGATTGGCCCTTGGCATCTTCCATCTGCGATGCCACGGTGCGCTTCCAAATCAGCTCATAGAGCTTGAACTCTTCAGCATCCAGCTGGCCAGAAAGCTGACCTGGGGTCGCGAAAGTCTCGCCGGCAGGACGAATAGCTTCGTGGGCTTCCTGCGAGTTTTTGACCTTGCGGTCATAACGACGTGCACTCGAGGCAGCGTATTCCTTACCGAAGTTCGACACGGCGGCATCGCGCGCGGCGGTTAGCCCTTGCTGCGACAGCGAGGTGGAGTCGGTACGCATATAGGTAATGTGGCCGTTTTCGTACAAGCGCTGCGCGATGCGCATGGTGCGCTCGGACGTAAAGTGCAGGCGCCGACCTGCTTCCTGCTGCAGCGTCGAGGTCATAAACGGCGCATAAGGCTTACGGGTATAAGGCTTATGCTCCACCGATGCCACGTGCATATCAGCGCTATCGAGGCCATCAGCCAAGCCTTGGGCGCGCTGTTGGTCTAAGACCACTACTTCATTGGTGGTGAGCTTGCCGTCATCACCAAAGTCACGACCTTGAGCAACTCGCTGACCATCAACGCTGCTCAGACGTGCTTTAAACTGCCCGGGGTTAGCGGCGTCCGCGTTTTTCGCGGCAAGATCTGCAGACAGATCCCAGTATTCTGCGGAGACGAAGGCCATGCGCTCGCGCTCACGCTCGACGATGACGCGAGTCGCCACCGACTGCACACGACCAGCAGACAACCGTGGCATGACTTTCTTCCACAGCACTGGGGAGACTTCATAGCCGTACAAACGGTCCAGAATGCGGCGGGTTTCCTGCGCATCAATCAAGTCTTCATCAAGCTCACGGGTATTTTCCGCAGCTTCCAAAATGGCAGACTTAGTAATCTCATTAAAGACCATGCGGCGAACTGGCACCTTGGGCTTTAAGACCTCAAGCAAGTGCCACGCAATGGCTTCACCTTCGCGGTCCGGGTCTGTTGCCAGATAAAGTTGGTCGCACTCTTTGAGCTTGGCTTTAAGGTCAGCGACCTTCTTTTTCTTATCCGGGCTAATGACATACAACGGCGTGAAGTCATCTTCTGGGTTGACACCAAGGCGTGCCCAGGACTCCTTTTTAAACTTCGCCGGAACGTCAGCGGCACCACGAGGCAAATCGCGAATATGCCCTACTGAGGCCTCAACGATGTATTTGTCACCTAGGTACGGCTGAATCTTCTTCGCCTTCGTACCTGACTCCACGATGACTAATGTCTTGCCTGATGGCTCCGCCACGTCGACCTCATCTCCTTCGATGATTCGAACCTAATGTCTAATTGCCCCTACAATACACAGCGAGATAAACCACCAAGACATCTTGGGCACTGTTGTCACTTGGATACTGTATTTAATAGGGCTGTCTCAGATGTTTCTACCACTACTTCATCACACGATACAAAAGCCAACAAATTCCGCCGCGCTCGTCGACTCGATCAATAATTGCTCATAACCACCTTTATTTGCTACCAATTCGCTAGCTTTGAACTGCCACTTACACTGCCGGATGTTGAACTGGTTACTCCCCAGTAGAACTTTGTCTTTTTGGCACTAGAATCTGTGTAGGTCGGCGTTTAAGCTGGTTTTCCAATTGATATACGGGGCGGATTCATAACCGTCAGAAAGGGAGTATTCAACAGTGGTTGACACCCTCATGATGTGGATTGAATCCCTCATGTCCACCGCTTGGGTTTACCCAGTTGTCGGCGCCATGATTTTCGGCGACAGCTTCTTTCCTGTCCTGCCCTCAGAAATCCCGCTGAACCTAGTCGGTGCTTGGTCAGGTGCGCGCGGTGAGCCACACATTGGGCTGATGTTTATCGTGGCCGTGATGTGCGCGGTGGTCGGTGACAACCTCTGCTTCCTACTGGGCACCCGGCTTATGCCCTATATCAACCGCATTCGCCGCGGCTCCAAGACCTATACCGCCCTGGTGTGGGTCAAGCGCAATATGCGCCGCAACGCCGGTGCTGCCATCATCATCGCCCGCTTTATTCCCTCCGCCCGCCTCCTACTGACAATTTTGCTGGGCTCGGTACGTTTTCCGTGGCCGATGTTTTTCCTCTTTGACACCATCGGGGTCATGCTCTGGGCCGCACAAGCGTTGGCCATTGGTTACCTCGGCGGCGTGGTCTTCTCCGGCAGCCCGCTAATCGCGATGATCATGTCCGTAGTATTAGCCACCGTCTTAGGCTTTGTTGTCCAGCGCGCACAGAACAAATTCATGGACGCCCTTGATGTTCGCCGCGGCTACGCCGAAGCCCACAATTAATTACCACTCGAGGCGAAACAGCAGTTTGCTCAGCAATGAAAGTACTTAAAACTGGCTAAATGCTGCCATTTGAGCACGCTGCGTTGCCGCTGCTTGCGGATTCAAATCAGTACTCCATGCCGGATACACTCGAAACCCGCGCTTCCCGGCATGCTTTCCCCTCGTAACACCCAGCTCTTCCAAGTGTTCGGCAGTAAATCGAAATACCCCACGCTGCTGGTTCGATGCTACGAAAACCATTAATCCTGCTGCAACTTCGTCAGCATTAAAGGGTGCAGTTTCACCGCTTTTATCTCGGCGCCAAAACGCAACAAATGCGCCTGGTTTGGTTGGGGTATTTCGCGCGGTTCGAATATGCCAATTGGCACCTTCCATCGTCACAACACCTGATTCATAATCACTGGTTTGAGACTTAGGAACCACGTCCGCGTTTAGTCCGTGCTGACGCACATAATCCTCGAACATCTGAAATTGCATGTTCTAGATAGTACAAGCCCATCCTCGCCCGGTTCCCCGTGCTTCAACTATCGTATGTGGGCCACATAAACAGCACTGAACCTCGACCATTTTCTTCGTTGTCTGTCGGTTCGGGGCTAGGCTGTGCGTGTTGTAAAAGATGCTTTCTGGCCAAATCAAACCTAAGCTCTAAGCTCGCGCTTTATTTCAACTTTTCTGGAGGAATCCTTGTCAGCTACAACTCGCCGCATAATCTACGTCATCGTCTACGAGCTGGTGGCAATTGTGGCGGTTACTGTGGGATTGTCCGTCCTCGGATTCGGCGGCGGTCAATCCGGCGCCGTAGCCATTGCCTCATCCACCGTAGCTGTCATCTGGAACTTCATCTGGACTTCCCTCTTTGAAGCTTGGGAGCGGCGTCAAGAATCCAAGACTCGTACCGTAAAGCGACGCATTGTTCACTCCATTGGCTTTGAGGGCGGCCTGCTGGTCTTCCTCGTGCCCGTAGTCGCCTGGATCCTCAAAGTATCCCTGCTCGAGGCTCTCGTCCTTGAAGCTGGACTGCTGGTCTTCTTCCTCATCTACACGTTCGTATTCATGTGGGTCTTCGACAAAATCTGGCCGCCATACACCGGAATCGTCACCACTGAAGAGCCGAAATAAAGCCTTAAACGCGGCGATGCCAAACGCTGATTGACTACGTCGATCGCTTGAAAATTGCGAGATTTCCGGTCGCAGTCCGGTGATAAGCTCTGCGGCATGACCGGCATAGAACCAATCTTCGCCCCCACAGTTCGCGGTACGTTTTATCGCGCCATTGATCCGAACTTCCGTGAGTTTGCAATCGCAGGTTCACGTTCGAACGGACGATACTCACGGGCCGAAGAACCAACCCTCTACTTGAGTTCTTCTGCCGAAGGTGTCGAAGCCGCGATGATTGCCCACAAAGATGCTCGGGCTGAGGCGCTGGAGGTCATCGAGCTTGATGTCGATGCACCTGACATCATCGACCTGCGCGATCCACATGCGCTTGAGGCCATCGGAGTTAAACTTGCAGACGCAATTGCTCCCTGGCAAGACATTGCCGCTGTGGGAGGAACACCATCCTCGTGGAGAGTGCGCGACCGTCTCATCGAGGCCGGCGCGCATGGTTTAATCGACCCTTCACGAAAGAGCCTGGGTCTTTGGCATTTGGTTCTGTTCCATTGGAACGAGGCTGATGCTCCTACCGTCCGACTGCGAGGAACCACGAACCCAGCTAAACATTAGCGTGGAGCCAGAAAGCGGCGAGGGTAGACATGAAAAAAGGACTCCCGAAGGAGTCCTTAATTTATTATCCAGCCATCACACCCTTAAAAAGTATGTGGAGGATAAAGGCAGGTTAATGCTTAGAGAGCGTTAACGTTGGTTGCCTGTGGGCCCTTCTGGCCCTCACCGATTTCAAAAGAAACCTGCTGGTTTTCTTCGAGGGTACGGAAGCCGTTGCCCTGGATCTCGGAGTAGTGAACGAAAACGTCTGCGGAGCCATCCTCTGGAGCGATGAAGCCGAAGCCCTTTTCAGCGTTAAACCATTTTACGGTTCCCTGTGCCATGATAAATATCCTTAAAAAATAGGGGGTTCGTCGTTGAAGAATTATCAACGCCGGGTCAAACAAACTTTTTCGAACTCCCGGTCCCCCGGGTGCACGCGATAAAATCTTGCTATAACTCTTTTTGCGAGCACCAAAGTGGTGTTAAATCTTGCGCCAAGAAACTGCGACCACCCACAGTGTGACACGACTGCACCCCTTGGCGATAGTCTTTAAGAGAATTCTTTTTCACTCTTACCTAAAAAGGGGGTAGATTTTGAGTTTTGGTGAAGAACTACTCGCCGGCTTAAGTCCCCGGTTTTCTACCTCGACATTGACCCATTCGGTCTCCCAACCGGCCACAAAGGCGCAATTTGCCCCGTGGCCTGAGTGGGCACTGCCGGAGCTGGTGCAAAAATTTGCTGAGCGCGACATCACACAGTTGTATTCGCACCAGCGGGAAGTTGCCGACGCCGCGTTCGCGTCCCAGGACGTCGTCGTTGCCACCGGCACATCATCAGGTAAATCACTGGGTTATCAACTGCCCATCTTGACCCGGCTGGCCGAAGCTCCCACAGCGTGCGCGCTATATTTAACACCGACCAAAGCGCTGGGTTCCGATCAGTTGTTGGCCATTATGGAGCTGACTAGGGGCATCGACAAGCTTGCTTCCGTTATCCCCTCTCCTTATGACGGTGATACCCCGTCGGAGGCACGGGCGGGGATTCGCGATCATGCGCGTTTTGTCTTTTCCAACCCCGATATGGTGCACATGTCCATTTTGGCCGCGCATGAACGGTGGACGCGGTTTTTACGGCATCTGCAGTTTATTGTCATTGATGAATGCCATTCCTACCGCGGAGTATTTGGTGCGCACGTTGCACTAGTAGTGCGACGACTACTTCGAATATGTGCACGTTATGGCGCGCATCCGACGATCATTGGCGCCTCTGCCACCATGAATGATCCGGCAGAGCATATGAAACGTTTGACCAGCCGCGTGGGATTTTTAGAAGTCACCCAGGACGGCGCGCCGACGGGTGAGCGCACCATTGCGTTGTGGGAGCCCGGGTTTATCGAGGGTGCGGAAGGCGATAACGGTGCCCCTGTGCGTCGCGCGGCAACGACGGAAGCAGCGGAGATGATGGCGGCCATTGTGGCCGAAGGTGCGCGGACGTTGACCTTTGTACGCTCGCGGCGTTCGGCAGAGCAAGTCGCGCTGCGCTGCCAGGCAGAACTATCTGGCGCGCTAGCCCGGCCAGATTTTGCCCAGCGCATTGCTTCCTACCGCGCGGGTTATTTGGCGGAAGACCGCCGCAAGCTGGAAAACGCGCTCGATAGCGGTGAGTTGCTCGGCGTTGCCACTACCTCTGCTTTGGAGCTAGGCATTGATGTCGGCGGGCTAGATGCCGTGGTCACCGCGGGTTTTCCCGGAACGGTGGCAAGTTTTTGGCAGCAGGCTGGCCGCGCCGGACGCCGCGGGCAAGGCTCATTGGTGGTGTTGGTCGCGCGCGATGAACCAATGGATACCTACTTGGTGCACAACCCCGACGCGCTGTTGGGCCGGCCGGTGGAAGCTAGCGTGTTTAATCCGGAGAATCCGTATATTCTCTACGGCCATATTTATTGTGCCTGCATCGAGCAGCCTTTAACAGATGCCGAGGTGCGCTTTTACCGCGCCGAACAGGTCATTGAAGCCCTAGCCCAGCAAGGCTTAGTGCGCCGCCGCCCGCAGGGATGGTTTGCCGTGCCACAACTCGATGGCGATCTGCGTCCGGAAACAGCGCACTCGCAGGTCAGCCTGCGCGGCGGGGCTGGCAATAACGTACTCATTATGGATACCAGCGATGGCCGCCTATTAGGCACCGTCGATGCCGCGCGTGCACACTCCCAGGTGCACCCCGGCGCGGTGTATCTGCACCAGGGTGAAAGCTTTGTCATTGAAGATTTAGACATCGAGGAAGGCATAGCCTTTGCCGCCCCCGGGGAGCCGGAGTATTCCACCCAGCCAAATTCCACCACCGATATCGCGATTATGAGTGCCGCGAAGGAGGATGATCTGGTCGATTATGGCGGCGGGGTGTGGGCAGCGCTTATCGATGTTGAGGTGACCGACCAAGTAGTAGGCTATTTTCGCAAGCTTGCCGATGGCACTACCTCGGATCTCATCCCGCTGGATCTTCCCGAGCAGCGCCTGCACACTCGCGCGGTGGCGTATACGGTCGACCCTTTGGCGCTGGAGGCCATGGGGATTCGCGCCGCTGATATTCCCGGCGCGCTGCATGCGGCGGAGCATGCCGCCATTGGGCTATTGCCGTTGATTGCTACCTGCGACCGCTGGGATATTGGTGGCGTGTCTACTGCCTTGCACCAGGACACCCAGATGCCCACCGTGTTTGTCTATGACGGTCACTCCGGCGGCGCTGGCTTCGCGGAAGAAGGGTTCAAGCGCTTCCCCGAGTGGATTAGCGCCACTTTTGAAGCAGTACGCTCGTGCCCGTGTGAATCCGGCTGCCCCTCGTGTGTACAATCGCCCAAGTGCGGCAATGGCAATCAACCACTCGATAAAGCAGGGGCTTTGAAATTGCTGGGTGCTTTGGTCACGCTGACAGCCGGATCTGGTTCTTAATTGGCGCCGGACATTCCGTAGTGCTTCGCCATCAATTCCACGGTGGTGTTTAAGGACTTTCGCCCATAACCGGAGACAACCATCATCAGCTCATCTGCCTGGGTGCGCTCGTGCTGGCTCGCGTTTAAACACTTAACTTATCTAACGCTGCTAGCAGTGTCGATGCCCAGTCAGTACACACCACAATGATGGCTTTGCTGAACTCGAATTTCGCAGCCGTGGGAACCCAAAAGCAATGGTCCGAGGCAGTCGATAGCGGATCTGCACTAGAGCGCAGCAACCTGATTGAATCTGCGTTGCAAGGTGCGAAGGACGCCTCCGCTAAACCGGGCCTGCTTGCGCACTTGACGTTCGCATGCGAACGCTCACGGCAACTTGAACGTCGCTATCGATGACGTGGCAGGTTGCCAAGTGCGCACCGTTGGCGGTGGCGAGGTGGGAGGCTACAGCGCACCCATCCTCACCCCGGGCGTGAGCAAAGGCTCCCGAGATAGCGGCCATATCGGCGGCTACTTGGGCTTCATGCAGCGCAACGACGCGTGAGACTACTGCCGCTACGACCAAGAGCAGGGAGACAGCCGCAATGATGATGCCCGATGAGGCGATAGTGGCATAGCCGGAGTCATCAAGAATTGCCCCGCGCCTGCGGGATGTGTCGTGCCCTCGCATTACTGCCCACCTACTTCGGCGGGGAAGACGGCATCAGCACTCATCTGTCCGATGACCCCGGGCACCTTCGCCGTCACGGTAATAAGACCGGCGGATTCACTAATATTTAGTGCAATATCGGAACGAGGAGGCTGGTATTCAACGCCGATGGCATGAGCACGTGCTGCTGCGCCGGCAATATCGACGGCTGAAATATAGGCGGCCATGGTGGCAATTGCTCCCACGATAGCTGCCGCCACAATCATCAATACCGCTAAAGATAAAGCAGCTTCAATCGTGACTGAACCGCGGTCATTGAACACCAGCTTCTTCATTTTCTACTCCCTATTTCCTACTCGTTCGGTGCGCGCTATCCCGGAGTATTCGATAGCGCATCGGTGATAATTCCTTCAATGGCGTCAACGACAGCGCCGCCATTAATCACCAGGTAAAGCACGGCTGCTAACGCTGCGGCGGCGAGCGAGCCCATCGCGTACTCCACGGTGCTCATGCCCTTGTCATTGTTTACTGCGGCGGCCTTTTTAACTACCAAAGCCAGAGCCTGACGTGCGGGGTTGTTGTAAGCGTTCATGATTTTTCCTTGTCTAGAAGATGAGTTTTGTGATGAAAGGTTGGTCGAAATTTAAAGAAGCTGAGCGCCCAAGCTGATAACGACGGGCACCAAGCCGAGGATGATAAATGCGGGTAGGAAACACAGTGCGAGTGGCAGGGAGATAAACACTCCCGCTCGTTCTGCTTTGGCAATGGCGCTGCTGGTGGCATCTGCACGCAGGGTATCCACCAGTCTCTGACACCCGGAAGCGATTGCCGCTCCAGAATGCTCAGACATCATGACAAGACGTGCTAGTTCTTGTAATCCCGGAACAGGTTGCATATGAACCCAGGCTCTTTCGGGCTCAACGCCCAACGCGAGCAAGGAGTTCACTTGCTTCCAGTACGTCACGGTTGGTTCTTCCGCCACGACGGATACTGCACTCGTGGCTTGTTGAATAGATAACCCGGCGCGCACGCAGGCGACGAATAGCTCAATATCACCGGCAATGACCAGGGGATCTACCGAGACTGATTGCTTCGGCAGCAATTTCTTCACCGAAAACACAGCACTGGGATTTTCTGCAGTTTCCTCTGGCCCGGCGCGCGGGGTCTTGCAATTTAATATTGTGCTGATCCTTCGCGCAGCATTGCTGGCAGAGGCGGGAATCCAACAGTTGATAGCGAGGAGGATAAGGGCAAAAGCGCTGAAATTCATGTCATGTCCTTTATTAACTAGCTGCGTTTGTGATGAGCATGCGTGACCAGATAAACCCCGCGCAGGCTAGAGCCACCCCGACTACGAGCAGCAAGCCGCCCAGTCCCCCGCCGAAGAGAAAGCCCGCAGGGTTTGCGCCCATGATGGTTCCCATGAAAATTCCTGCTAGTGGCAGCAGCGTAAGCACGATAGCGGTAGCTTGCGGGCCTTGAAGACTAGCTTTGGTTGCTGCCCGGTGGCGTTTTCGGGATTCAATCTGGTTATGGGCTTGTTCAAAAACATTGGATAAGGGGATCCCGTGTTTTTCATTTAAGGAGCACAAAGCACCAAGGTTTGTCAGCTGTGGGTGTGAAGTGGATAAGACCGTAGAGATACTGCCACCGCGATGAGCGATGACCGCGGCCGTAGCAATCGCTGCTTTGATGTCCATCGAAACCGTTGCACTCACGGCAAGCTCATCTGCCCCGCGTTTAAGGGCTGCCGGGAAAGTGGCTCCGGCGCGCAAGTCCGCGGTCATAGTTCCGAGAAGCTGGGCAATGGCATCTTCTGCTCGCAGATTCACTCGCTTGTCGTGCATCTGCGTCAGGCTGTAAACAATGGTTCCGGTAACAATGACACCAGCGACAATTACGGTCAGTCGCCCTACTGCAATAAAGAGGAATACCACGAGAAATACGGCACCGAGAATCATCCACGCTGGCAGTGACTGCCGAGATTTCCGGGTGGTCTCCACGCGCGCAGTGCTTTTTACCGTGGGAAGGAATGCATGTATTGCGACCAGAATAAGTGCGTATGTTGCAGGGGTCATGATGCTGCCTCCGGCATCGACAAGCTAGTGATATCTCCCTGAAACCCTGCGGGAATGTGTAATCCTTGCTCACGTCCTGCGTCTGCAGAGGAATCTTGCGTGTTCGTAGCTGACGCAACTGGGGCGGGTAATCGTTGTGAGAGTTTGTCGAGAAATTCCTGGTACCTGGTGTGTTCTCCATGGGCTAGTGACCAGATAATTTCAGCTTTTACGGGGTTGTCAGTCAATATTCCGATTTCTCGTAGTCGTCGGCCTTGCGGCTCACGCGACATTGTCAGAACGACATCGACTGCTGCGGCTAATTGCGAATGCAACCCGGTGCGGTCAAGTCCTCCTAGTGCTGCCAGTGCTTCCATGCGAGCTGGTACTTCATGTAGTGAATTGGCGTGCAAGGTGCCTGCGCCGCCGTCGTGGCCGGTGTTTAAGGCAGCGAGGAGGTCTACTACTTCGGCGCCGCGGATTTCTCCGACGACAATACGGTCCGGTCTCATTCTTAGCGACTGGCGCAACAGCTGCGCCATGGTGATCTCCCCGGTTCCTTCGGCATTGGCCCGGCGCGTAACCAGAGTGACAGAATGCGGATGATTCGGATGGAGCTCCGCGGTGTCTTCAATAATGACTAGGCGTTCAGATTCCGATACCTCAGATAACAATGCTGATAGCAGCGTAGTTTTGCCGGAACCGGTGCCGCCGATAACCAGAAAAGACAGCCGGGCTTTGATAAGTGCACGCAACGTCTCGGCGATAGCACTGGTAATGGTGTTATTAGCTACCAGATCATCCAAGGTGGTGTTGGATTGGCGCAGCACTCGGATGCTGATACAAGTCCCCGTCTCACTCGGTGGCGCCAAGAGTGCGTGAATGCGCAGGCTCGTGCCATCATCACGGTTTATGCGGGCATCGGCGAAAGGTTGGGCGTCATCTAAGCGCTGGCCACAGCTAATTGCCAACCGCGTTGCGAGCCTGCGGACTTCCGCATCCGAGTCAAAAGTAATAGCGACTCGATATAACCCATTGCCCTGATCAATAAAGACATCATTGGGGCCGTTGACAACAACATCTGTCACACCAGGACGAGATAAGACCTGCTCCAATAAACCCATCCCAGAGGTGTCATTGCGCAGGCGACGGAGAATCTCTAAGACTTCCACGTCACTGATGACACCTGCTTCATCGCGGATGCGTCGTGCGAGTGCTGCAGGATTTTTCGCAAGTGCCGGATCTTCTGCGAGTGAGCTTTGCAAAGAAGCCACTAATGCTTGTGTATTGTCCATGGACCTCACCACCCCGCCGCCGATAGCAACGTGCGTGCTGGTGCGGCAAGTTTCTTAGGCAATGACACCGGCAGCCCGGCTACCTCAGTGGTTTTGGTCAGTGCCTTTAAATGAGGAATCTCCGCAGCGACATCACCGCCAGTGATTTTTTCAATATCCCGTGCGCTTAACCCGGACCAGCCGCGGTGGCGTAGCGCCACGGTAAAGGAAGCACCACGTGATTTTAATTCCGCGCAGATTTCTGTCGCCGCGGCCGACGATCGAACTTCCGCGGCACACACCACGACCGCTAGATCTAAAGTATGTGGAATTCCGGTAGCGGGTGCGTCCACCACAATGACGTCAAAGCCCTGCCCCGCTGCCGTCACCATCCGCTCCACAGCGTCAGGTTCTAGGCGAAAGGGAGTCTCTACGGTACTTCGCGCGGCTGATAACACCGTGATTCCATCCGGAGTATTAGGCAGGGCAGATATTAGATCGTGTGCATCAATGACCCCTGTCCCTAAAGAAACATCAGGCCAGCGGGCACCAGGCGCTGATTCCAGCCCCATCAATAAATCAAGGCCACCGGAGTACGAGATAGCATCGATAAGCAATGCTGTACCGTGCTGCGCACTAGCGCACCGTGCGATGGCTGCCGCCAGCGTTGATGCCCCAACTCCCCCGCTCGCCCCGACAACTCCGATGCGTAACGCTGCATGTTTTTGCTTGTGCTCGGTATCTCGCGCTAGTGCCTGCAGCAGCTGCGTAGACTCTGCTGGCAGAATAAATGCTTGCTCCGCGCGGGAGCGCAGTGCCGCTTCATAATCAATGGGTCCCGGCTCCGGCGCCACATAGTAAATACGAGACTGCCGTGCGGTCGCAGCAATGTGCGCGGCCGTTGAAGAGTCCACAATCACTGCGGTGGCATCGGGTGCATACCTGCTCAAGTCGCGCGGGTCGGTGACATGAATAACTTCGCGCCTTGTTGCTGCGGCTGCGTGCGCTGCCTCTGGCACAAGCACTGGGTCTGTGCAGGCTATGAGAATAAATTCCGTGTGTTGCGTCATGACTTCACTATGTCTTGCAGACCATAGTGCGCACTAGAGGCAATCATCTAGCCTGTGGATAACTACCTACTTGAGCGTAGTTTAAATGACGCATCACCTTTCTAGCTGTGGATAACTCAGTAACACCACGAAGAAGTTCTACGATTCTTCCTATAGACAACAACCCACCCGAGTGCCACAATAGTCACAGCAGTTAACAATTTACTCAATTGTTATGCTTAACCCATACCTCAGCACAACGGTTACATGAATTTACGGAAGCACGACATGAGCTCACAAGATTATTTACCAGCGAAGGGCGCCCGCATTGGTGCCTTCTTCGACCTGGATAAGACAATCATTGCTACCTCTTCTGCTTTTGCCTTTGGCAAGGAGTTCATGAACAACGGGCTTATTACTCCCACCGATGCGCTCCAGATGACTTTGGCCAAGGCTAGCTACATGATGGCCGGGCAGACTTCCGAGCAAATGGATGCCACCCGCGATCAACTCGCCGCCATGGTGACCGGCTGGTCCGTGGAAGAAGTAGAAAATATTGCTCGCGAGACGATGCACACCGTAGTTACCCCGGCGATTTACCACGAGGCTCGCGAGCTCATTCAATTCCACCAAGCTGCCGGTCACGAAGTAGTCATTATCTCTGCTTCCGAGGCAACGTTGGTACGACTGATCGCCGAAGAACTAGGCGTTGAACACGTTGTAGCCACCGAACTAGAAACCGTCGATGGCCATTTCACCGGCGGGGTAGTCAATTACCTCAAAGGCCACGCCAAGGCTGACGCCGTGGCCGAAATTGGCCGCACGGAAAACATCAACTTGGCCGAGAGTTTTGCCTACTCGGATTCCGCCACCGATATTCCGATGCTGGAATTAGTAGGAAACCCCGTCGCCGTAAACCCCGACCGCGTCATGAAGAAGACTGCACTGGAAAACGGGTGGGATATTCGCACCTTCCGCGACCCAGTTCCGCTGTTTACCATGCCAGGCGCAAAAGAAGTAGGCATTGGCGCCTCCGTTGTTGCTGGTGTCGCGGCTTTGGTGGTAGCCGGCATCTGGTTGTTTCAGCGCCCAACAATCGAGCCGCGCAAGACTACGAAAAACTCAGATTTTCTCACGTGGCTTCACACGCCGCTAGCTGGCTAGTGCCGTTCTTTGTCGTCCAACCTCTTTGTGGCTAACCAATCCAGCACGCCTCCACTGCAAGATGCCACATCAAGGAACCTGCCATCCAGGTGTAAAGGCTCATAATAAACACGATGCGGAAAGCTGAATTCGCCCATCGAATTAGCACGTCTTCGCCACTTCGACTGGGGAGGTGACTGAATTCGTGCGACAGCCACAAGAACTAGCAAGAAACATACCGGCCAGAACTATATTGAGCGAGCAAACACACCCTGTAAAATTCCAGTAAGCGCGGCAAGCATATTCTCACATGCAGATATGTTCCACAAACATACCGGGCAATTACTTAATCCCGCTAGGGTATCCACCGTGAAGAGATTGCTCTACGCACTGGCGCATCACCCGAGCGTGGCTTCGTTTTATGATTTTCCGGGAATACCGACAGATATGTCCGGAAACAATTTTTGCGGCGTGAACGCAAAGCCCCGAGAGAAACCCACTCCTACATGTCCGTTTACCTGAATATTTTCCTATTGTGCAAATCACAACATTAACCTAAAGTGACTGATCATCTGCGCGAAAACCGAAAGCAACTTAGGAAATGTATGGGACATCAAGTCGACATGGCACTCCGCAAGACTCAGCGGTCCCATCCTTCCGCATTTGAAGCTACAGGGACTTCACACCAGACAAATAAATCTGCACTCAAATGGATCCACTTTGGACTATTAGCTACAAAAGGGGCCCATATCGTCGGAATAGCGTACGTCGGCATTCCGAAAATCTGCGATGCCGGCGACATTCATGGAATGGAGGATTTGCACATAGCGCTCCACCCAATTGAGGATGCTGGCAAGACTAATGGCAGAGACTAGAGTCAATTTCTCGTTATGGATCTCAGGCTTTGGTCTGGGACTCATTGGCGACCATATCTTCTACTTTGTATTGGCATGGTCCGCCGCGCAGATCGCAAACTCTCCTTTGCAAGCAAGTTTGGTCGTAACAGTTGGTGCGCTTCTTCGTGCCACATTCATTCTCTTCGGAGGTGCAGTTACTGACCGAATTGGCGCCCGCCGAGCTGCACTCTATTCGGATTTTTTCAGATTCATCATAGCCGGCACATTCGCACTGTTCATCGCGCTATTTGGAATCAATATTTGGGTACTTTATGCCCTATCCTTGACATTTGGTTTTATCGACGCATTCTTCCTCCCGGCCGTTGGTGCAATGCCGCCCCGCATCGTTTCCGCCAAGGCGCTGCCTCGTGCACAAAGTGCACGTTCTGTAGTACAGAGGATTGCAGCTGCGATCGGACCTCCACTTGGTGGACTCATTCTTGGAACGCAGGGGCTATCCCAGCCTCTGCTCATATGCGCATTCCTGTTTTTGAGCTCCTTCCTCTTGCTCCAATTTGTTAAAGAACTGAGCGGCCAAGGATGCAGTGAAGGAGAACCATCCGACAATGGCGGAATCCGAGACGGAATCAGGTATGCGATAAGCGATTCAGTTCTGTGCCCTGCGCTTATCCTCATTACCGTAGGCGAATTAATCGTGTCTGGGCTCACAATTTCAGGTTTAGCAATTTTCGGAACGGATCAAAATTGGAGCAGCGCTCAAACTAGTTTTGCACTTTCCGCCTTCGGTATAGGCGCGATTTTTACAGCACTGCTTATGCTCATCAAACAGCCTAAGGGAAGAATTGGAACCTTGGTCACCAGCAGTATCGTGATAATGGGGTTCGGCTTCGCCAGCGTCGGCATCTTTTCGCAGATTGTACTAATTTACGCGGGCTTAGCCATTGCGGGCGCCTCTAGCGGAGTATGTGCCACCCTATTGATCACCTTGTTTCTCGTCGCTGCCGATAAGGCTTATACCGGTAGGGTAATGTCCCTTTTAACGCTCGCCTCATTCGGCGTAGCTCCAATTGCCAATTTCCTTTTTGGAGCAGTCGCGGATTGGATCGGCCCTGCACATGCATTCATAATTTTTGGCGCCGTGCTTTCAATCGTCGGTGTGGGAACATGGTCAACACCACGAATCAGAGCATTCGAGATCCTCTCTATCTAAAACAAAATAGTGGGAAGGACTTAGTTATAGCCGCATATACCAAGGACAGATTCACGCTACGGTTTTGCCATCTCCGCTGCACTAGCGACTTCTTCTAAGCCGCCACGGGGGTCTTTTTAGCAAATTACCATGCCGAACAGAGCGACCTGCGGCAAATCTATTAGGATGGGAATGTATGTCACAGTGAACTTTTTTGATCTACTGTGGTTATTAAAGATTAATGAAACGACACTGCGCACCCTTTTGAGGAAGGTTTTCTACCGTGAGCAAAGACGGACTCTACACCGATGGCACCGAGAGCTTCGGCCCAAAGGTCAACTCCATTCCGCTATCGGATGTTGACACCAGCAAGCCGGGTGAGACTTCTATCGGAACGCTAGTTTCGAACGCGACTGAGCAGATTTCCACGCTGGTTCGCTCGGAAATTGAGCTGGCTAAGACTGAGCTGGCTGCGTCCGCAAAGAAGGGCGGCATCGGTGCTGGCCTTTTCGGCGCCGCAGGCACCATCGCTTTATACAGCTCTTTCTTCTTTTTCTTCTTCCTCGCGGAACTGCTCACCCACTTGTGGTTCGACCGCTGGGCCGCGTACCTGATCGTCTTTTTGATCATGCTGGTGATCGCAGGTCTACTGGCGGCAGTTGGCTTTAGCCAGATTAAGAAGGTCAAGAAACCTGAAAAGACTATTCAGTCTGTCGGGGAACTCAAGCACCTTAAACCAGGCAAGGCCAAAGACGCTGTAGAAAAGCGCAATAAGGGTCTGTACACCTAAATACTGCTCCCTGCCTGTCCTATCCGCCCGTCGCACCTTTTCTTTGCTGCGGGCGGATTTTTTGCGACTACTCGCGCGGCGGCTGAGAAGCCGCCACTTACAACCGTTAAGGACCCTATTTGTCTTCCCAGCCTCTGTCTCCTTCCGTGGTTGAACTCAAAGGCGACTTTGAGCATGAATTCGTCCACACCCACGGCATCCGACTGCACGTGGTGACCGCAGGCGAAAAAGGCAACCCATTAATCGTTTTAATCCACGGTTCTTTTGGTGGCTGGTTTGAATTCCGAGATGTCATCGCACCACTAGCCAACAAAGGTTTCCGCGTCGCAGCAGTAGATCTACGCGGCTTTGGTATGTCGGATAAGCCACCGGCAGGCGGCGGCCAAGACATCCGCACACTCACCGGTGATATCTCCGGTGTTATCCAAGGGCTGGGCTACGACACAGCCATCGTGGCCGGCAATGACACAGGGGCCTCCTTGGCGTGGTCTGTGGCCATCGATAAGCCAGAGCGCGTGAGCGGTGTCGTGAGCATTTCTGGTGCATTCCCCGTCGACTTTCGGCGCAGCATTGCCGCACGGCCGTGGGATTTTATGTACCTTCTGGTCAGCTCCATCTGGTGTCGCTTACCCGTGCGCACCGTCCCGCAGAAATTTTACAAGGCAGAGCTGGACAACAATACCTCCTCAAAGTTCCGCAAAAACAATGCCTTAATTTATGAAGAATTTCTACGTCTTCGGCATGCCGCCTCGCAAATTGGCAACGTGCAGCGCGGCACCGTATACAACCACAGACTGCTGACCTCTGGCGTGCCGCTGCGCTGGCTAGAACGCCGCGTTGAATCTCCCGTGCTGTTTCTGCATTCAGGCCAACGGCTCTGGCTTCCTGTAATCCGTCGCGCCCGAGCACGTACTGCATCCGGCTTTGAGGAAACAATGATCCGGAAAGCGAAGAATATGCCGCACATGGAAAATCCCACAGGATTTGTGGACGCGATTTTTAGTTGGCTACGTCTCACCCCTTAAACGGGGTGCGACACAATACATTTTTTGCAAAATAATTCACTGTCCTCGCAGGTAGTTTCCAGTTTCATACAGTGAGACTCATACTATTCAAGCTGGGCAGATCTCGTTTTTCTTGTCTGTGTTCCCGTTCACAAGGTAGATTTGCCCCAAGCCCCATCACAGGTTTGGCTCATGGTTTTTTCATCTCAACGGGAGGTCACCCCTCATGACGATCAAGAAGACGATCGCGCTGCTTGCTGCAGCCTCAACCTCGCTTGCCCTCGTGGCGTGCTCCGATTCATCATCCGACGACTCTGCGTCCTCCGACGGCGGGTCCTCCGGAGGTGACAACTACATCCTGGTCAACGGCACTGAGCCACAAAACCCACTCGTTCCTGCCAACACCAACGAAGTTGGTGGCGGCAAAATTGTTGACTCCCTCTTCTCCGGCCTCGTGGGATATGACGCCGAGGGCGAAACCTACAACGAAGTTGCGGAATCCATTGAGGCGAATGACGATAATACCGAGTTCACCATCAAGTTGAAGGACTGGAAGTTCACTGACGGCAGTGACGTCACCGCCAATTCCTTCGTTGATGCTTGGAACTACGCTGTAGCAAACGCACAGCTGGGCGCCTACTTCTTCGAACCAGTTAAGGGTTATGCAGAGGAAGGCGTTGACGAGCTCGAGGGCCTTGAGGTTATTGATGACAAGACTTTCAAGGTCACCATGAACGCCCCTACCGCGGACTTCCCACAGCGCCTTGGCTATTCTGCCTTCGCTCCACTTCCTGAATCTGCGTTCGACGACATGGACGCCTTCGGCGAAAATCCCATTGGCAACGGCCCGTACATGTTGGAAGAGTGGAACCACAACTCCAACGCATTGCTTGTCCCTAACCCTGACTACCCCGGCGATAATGCTGCACAAAATGACGGCCTCGATATCGTCTTCTACCCATCACAGGACGCAGCATATGCTGACCTGCTCTCAGGCAACCTCGATGTCCTGGACCAGATCCCTGACTCTGCATTCTCGGTCTACGAGTCTGACTTGGGCGATCGCGCGGTCAACCAGCCGTCTGCAGTCTTCCAGTCGTTTACCATCGGTGAAAACCTTGAACACTTCGGTGGAGAAGAAGGCGTACTGCGCCGTCAAGCTCTCTCACACGCCATCGACCGTGAAGAAATCACCGAGACCATCTTCGAAGGCACCCGCACCCCAGCCCATGACTTCACCTCTCCGGTTGTAGCTGGCTACTCCGAGGACGTTCCGGGCAATGAGGTTCTGGAATACGATCCGGAAAAGGCCAAGGAGCTTTGGGCACAGGCTGATGAAATGAATGAGTGGTCTTCCCCTGAGTTTGCCATTGCCTACAACTCTGACGGCGGTCACCAGGCCTGGGTTGATGCAGCAGCCAACTCCATCAAAAACACCTTGGAGATTGAAGCTGTCGGCGACCCATACCCAGACTTCAAGTCCCTGCGCGATGAAGTAACCAACCGCACCATTGACTCCGCATTCCGCACCGGCTGGCAGGCTGACTACCCAGGCATGGGCAACTTCCTCGCCGCCTTGTACGGCACCGGCGCTGGTTCCAATGATGGCGACTACTCCAACGAAGAATTCGATGCGAAGATCCGTGAGGCTGACGCGGCCGGCTCCCCTGAGGAAGCAGCAGAAATCTTCAAGGAAGCCCAGTCGATCTTGCTTGAAGACCTCCCAGCAATCCCACTGTGGTACGCAAACGTAACCGCTGGCTACTCCGAAAATGTCGACAACGTCGTCTTCGGCTGGGACTCTGTCCCTATGTACACCGACATCACCAAGAACTAACCCGCCACTAGTCTTGCGGCCTACTTGGGACATGTTGTAGACCTAAGCCCTCGCTCCGCCCGCATCGGATAGCGAGGGCTTAGCTATGTCCACTCCTGCCCAGCACGAGTCTTTCCCTGACTTAAGAGCTAAGGATTGCCCTCTATTTGGGGTATCCGAATCCATAAAACCTCACGGGCATTTTCCCGCGTTATGGGACATGGTGTGCTCGCGTGGAGAATTAGCCCAGCTTATTAATTTTCACTTGCCACACTGTAGGACGCGACACCCATTAAACTAGTTTCGGATAGAAAATCGGTACCTAACTGGGGGTTGTGCCGATTATCACTAAGACGGGCGTGGACTTAAGATAGGTCACAACAACTCGACTTGGTGACTTAGAAACGTTGCGGAATCGGTAGTTAGAACCACAATTTTGTAAAGGACACATATATGTTGCGCTACATTGGGCGACGAGTGCTCCAGATGATTCCGGTGTTCTTCGGAGCAACCTTGCTCATCTACGCACTTGTCTTCCTCATGCCTGGTGATCCGGTAGAGGCACTAGGTGGTGACCGCGGCTTGACTGACGCCGCGCGGGCACGCATTGAGGCAGAATACAACCTGGACAAACCGTTTATCGTTCAGTACTTACTCTACGTCAAGGGAATTTTGACCCTCGACTTTGGCACGACCTTCTCCGGAGTGCCTGTTACTGAGGTCATGCGAAATGTCTTCCCAGTAACACTCAAACTGGCTTTCATGGCCATTATCTTTGAGACCATCTTTGGCATTGCCTTCGGTGTATTTTCTGGTATTCGCCGCGGCGGATTCTTCGACTCCACCGTATTGGTCGTCTCCCTGCTGGTTATTGCAGTTCCTTCCTTCGTTACCGGCTTTGTCTTCCAGTACATCGTCGGCATTCGCTGGGATTTACTACCGGTGACCGTCGGTAGAGATGAATCTTTCCAATCACTGCTCATGCCGGCCATTGTGCTGGGCGCACTCTCGTGTGCGTACATCATCCGACTGACGCGACAATCAGTCAGTGAAAATATGCGGGCCGACTACGTACGTACTGCCCGCGCCAAGGGCATGTCCGGTGGCAGCGTTATGACCCGCCACGTGCTGCGCAACTCGTTGATTCCCGTTGCCACCTTCATCGGCGCCGACCTCGGTTCTTTGATGACCGGTGCCATCGTGACAGAAGGCATCTTCGGCATCAACGGCGTCGGTGGCACGCTCTACCAAGCTATTTTGCGCGGTGAGCCCACCACCATCGTGTCCTTTACCACCGTCCTCGTAGTTATCTATATCATCGCCAACCTGCTGGTTGACCTTCTCTACGCGGTACTCGACCCAAGGATTCGCTATGCCTAATATCGATCGCAATACAGACCCCCAAGAACTGGGCGAAGAAATCTTGGTAACCCATGGCCGCCCTGGCCAAGGTCACTTCATCGCGGAAACAGATGAAACCGGACTCGGCGCAGTAGATGCCGTCAAGGATGAATCCGCACCCTCCTCACAGTGGACAGAAGCATGGCGCTACCTGCGCAAGCGCCCACTGTTTTGGGTCGCATCCGTCATGATTTTGATTGCCCTCCTGCTGGCTATTTTCCCGTCGCTTTTTACCTCCGTTGACCCACGCGCATGTGATTTGGGTCGGTCTTTGAATCCTTCGGAAGCTGGGCATATCTTTGGCTTCGACCGCCAAGGCTGTGACATCTACTCCCGCGTTATCTACGGCGCCCGCGCCTCTGTTCTCGTGGGTGTTCTCACCACCGCTTTGGTCACCGTTGTCGGTGCTCTCATTGGTTCCATCGCTGGTTTCTTCGGCGGCTGGGTAGATACCATCTTGTCGCGTATTACTGACATCTTCTTTGCCATCCCACTGGTGCTTGCAGCAATTGTGGTGATGCAGATGTTCAAGGAATACCGCACGATTGTCACCGTGGTCTTAGTCCTGGGACTTTTCGGCTGGGTCAGCATTGCGCGTATTACCCGCGGTGCCGTGATGTCCATCAAGAACGAGGAATTCGTTCAGGCGGCACGCTCCATCGGTGCCTCGCGCTGGCGCATCCTCTTTAGCCACGTGCTGCCCAATGCGGCCGCACCGATTATCTCCTACGCCACCGTGGCACTGGGTACGTTCATCGTGGCTGAGGCAACGTTGTCCTTCCTGGGCATTGGTCTGCCACCAACCATCGTCTCCTGGGGTGGAGATATCTCCCAGGCTCAAGCATCACTGCGTCAACAGCCATTGGTCTTGTTCTACCCCGCTGGCGCTCTGGCTCTGACCGTATTGAGCTTTATCATGATGGGCGACGTTGTCCGCGACGCGCTCGATCCCAAGGCAAGGAAGCGATAACCATGACTGAACACAACGCTGAACAGCCATTGTTGGAGATGAAGGGCGTCAAGATCGCCTTTTCCTCCTCGACCGGCATCGTCGAAGCAGTCCGTGGCGTCGACATGACCATCTACCCCGGCCAGTCCGTGGCTATCGTGGGTGAATCCGGCTCCGGTAAATCCACCACCGCCATGTCGATTCTGGGTCTGCTTCCTGGCAACGGCAAAGTCACCGAAGGACAGATCATCTTCGAAGGTGAAGACCTCACTGGCTTTAGCAACAAAGACTATGAGCGCATTCGTGGCTCACATATTGGTCTCGTGCCGCAGGACCCGATGTCCAACCTCAACCCGGTGTGGCGCATTGGCACCCAGGTAGAAGAATCTCTCAAGGCTAATCACGTGGTCGAGGGTTCACAGCGCAAAGAGCGCGTGGCACAGCTCCTCGAAGAAGCAGGGCTTCCCGATGCCGCGGCACGCGCAAAACAATACCCGCATGAATTCTCCGGCGGTATGCGCCAGCGTGCACTCATCGGCATTGGTTTGGCTGCGCGCCCGAAATTGCTCATTGCCGATGAGCCGACCTCCGCGCTGGATGTCACCGTTCAGAAACAAATTCTGGACCACTTAGAAACCTTGACCAAAGACCTAGGCAACGCGGTGCTATTTATTACCCACGACTTGGGTCTAGCTGCTGAGCGTGCGGAGCACCTCATTGTGATGCACCGCGGCCGCATTGTGGAATCTGGCCCATCGCGCCAGATCCTGCAAAACCCGCAGCATGCCTACACCAAGCGCCTTGTGACCGCCGCTCCGTCGCTGGCATCATCGCGTATTCGAGCAGCGCGTGAGGCAGGGCTGGAGACCTCGGAACTCATTGCTGGCGCTTCCGAAGAACGCTCGGAAGAAGCCGTAATTTCGGTGCGGGATTTGACCAAGGAATTCAACGTCCGTGACTCCCGTGGAAAGAAGCAACAGTTCAAGGCCGTCGATAATGTCTCCTTCGACTTACGCCGCGGTTCAACCTTGGCGTTGGTGGGTGAATCCGGTTCGGGTAAATCCACCGTGGCGAATATGGTCTTAAACCTCCTGGAGCCCACCTCCGGCACCATTGCCTATGAGGGGCAAGATACCTCAACGCTCAACAACAAGCAGCTGTTTGAACTGCGCCGCAAAATGCAAGTGGTCTTCCAAAACCCGTATGGCTCGCTGGATCCGCTCTATTCCATCTTCAAGTGCATCGAAGAGCCCCTGCGCCTGCACAAAGTCGGTGACCGCAAGGCCCGGGAAGCCCGTGTCGCCGAGCTTTTGGACATGGTCGCGATGCCCCGTTCGGCCATGCGCCGCTACCCAGATGAACTATCCGGTGGTCAGCGCCAGCGCATTGCCATCGCCCGCGCGCTCGCCCTCAACCCTGATGTCATTGTCTTGGATGAGGCCGTGTCCGCATTGGACGTTCTCGTGCAAAACCAGATCATTCAGCTGATGGCGGATCTGCAAAAGGATCTGAACCTGTCCTATCTTTTCATCACCCACGACTTGGCTGTGGTTCGCCAAACCGCAGATGATGTCGTGGTCATGCAAAAGGGTGCTGTGGTTGAGCAAGGCAGCACCGATGACATCTTCGATAATCCTTCCAAGGACTACACGAAAAACCTCATCACCTCGGTTCCCGGCATGCACATCGAAATCGGTACCGGCGAAAACCTCGGCTTACACGAGTCCTAATCTCGCCCCGTATCGCACACAAGCCCGCACCTTCCGAAGGCATCTAGCCTCCAGGTGCGGGCTTCTGTTGTGCCGATCTGGCGTCTCGTGCGCGCCGAGTGCGCCTATTGCGCCACGCATTCTTGGGTGTTGACGGAGTCTTGGTATTGGGTGACATCCCCAATGTGGGAGCGGACTTCCTCGGCGGTAATCGCGTAGCCGGTATCGGTGTCATCGACCGAAGCGCCGAAGATAAGCCCCAGCACTTGGCCATCCGGGGAGATTAACGGGCCGCCGGAATTGCCCTGCACCACGGTGCCGCGCAGGATATAAGATTCACGTTCGACGCGGTCATTGGAGTAAATATCGGGACCTGCAATATTGACGCGCTCGCGTACGCGTGCCGGAGTGGCAGAAAAGGGCCCGGAATGTGGAAAGCCCATCACCACGGCATCATCACCGGTGCCAGCCTGGGTATCAGCCCACGGCAATGGCTCCAGCCCTAAGTCTTCTGCCTTGAGCACCGCGATATCCACATCGGGGTTGTAGTAGACCACGCGGGCTTCTTTAATGCCTAAGACCGTATCCACATAGGCGGTCTGCGTACCGGCGACCACGTGCGCGTTGGTCACCACATAGTTGTCCGCGGTGACAAACCCAGAGCCCATCATGCGGCGTCGGCAACCATCAGCATCCGCAATCACGTGCACTACCGAAGGCCGCACCTGCTGGACCATATCTTGGTTCGCGACTTCAATATTCGGTTCTTCCACGTCAACAGAAGAGCCATCTTCCCACGGCATCATCACCGGTGGCAGCCCGGACTCATTGAGCATTCCCGCAATGCTGCGCGGTACTTGCGAAAGTTCTGCGGGCATCACGCGGTTGACCTCGCGCAAAATGGCGGACTCGCGTAAGCCCTTGCCCACCTCATTATTTAACCCCGCGGCCATGGGAGTAGCTATCAGCCAGATGAGCACGATGGAAAATAGCGCCATCAAGACCGCACCGATGGAAGAATCTATGCGCTGCGCAGACTTGGTCTTCATCCGGTCACGAATGGCATGGCCTAAGGCCGATCCCAGCAGCTGGCCTAAGCCAATGAGCAAGATCAGCATGCCGATGGCGAGTAAAAACCTAATGCCCACCTGGTCAGTAATTTTGAGCACCATGGGTGCTACACCCAGGCCCACAACCAGGCCGGCAAAAATTCCGATGCCTGCTAAAAAGGACGCAAATCCGCCCTGGCGCCAGCCGGTACCCATCGCTACAAGGACGGCCACCACGATGAGGCCATCAACTATCCACGCTGGATCCACAACTTCTCCCTTGAGCGTTTACTGCGTAACCTACAGAACTTTACTAGACTCTCCGCTCATTATTTCGCGAGCCCGCGATGGTCTCATGCAAATCCCAGTGGGTTGTTTGATCCCATTCGCGTGTCCAGCCGGTTTGATTAAATAAAGTCGTCAGTGCCGCCGCGGTAAAACCCCAGATGATGTAGCCATTGATCCGAAACGCCGGCGTGGTCCATTGATCCCACGCCAACGACAACCGGTTGGCAGGATCCAGTAGTTGTTCAACGGGGAGGACAAAAACATCATCGGCTTCTTCAGGGTTGACCACACCCACCGGGCAGGCGGTGTGCCAGTGCGCAAGCACCGCATTAATACGGTTGCGGCGCACCGGCACGAAGGTTTCACCCCAGTGCGCCAGCGGTGTAACAGAGGTGCGATCCAGGCCAGTTTCTTCCCACGCCTCGCGCAAAGCAGCGTCGACGAGGTTGACATCAGTCGGGTCAATTTTGCCGCCGGGAAAAGCAATTTGCCCAGAGTGCGAGCGCAAGTGCGGCGAGCGGTGCGTGAGCAATACCGTCGCGTCTTCGAGGCTTTCGCCACCCAAAAGCATCAACACAGCCGCAGATTTCGGCGAGGGCAACACGTCTTGCTGCGCTCGCTTGCCGATGGTTTCCACCACGTCCTCACCAGTGACATGCAATGCCGAACGCAACCATTCCGGTGCATTCTCAGGCATCAGCGTGGTATTTATGCCGGGAGAATCCGCAACGGGGAACTTTTCTGCCATGGCCCCATCCTAGCCACTTAAGCCAGCGCTTCCGTGACGGAAGTCTCTATCTCCTCTGCGGACTTAAACGGTTGGATAAACTGTTCTTGCACTTCGCCATCCACCACCAGCAAGGTAATGGGAATAACCCCAGGCAGACCTAAGGTTCCTGCAAAAAGGTTGGACTCATCTTGGTAGCTGGGCATATCCACGCCCAGGTCATTAAGGAAAGCTGCGCCATTGCCCGCGTTGGCATCAGCGTGCACGCCAACCACATTCCACTCAGGGTGGCTTTGGGAGATTTCTTCTAAGTAGGGCAATTCCTCACGGCATGGTTCACACCACCAGGCCCAAATATTGACCAGGGAGATTCCTTCATCCGTTGCTTCATCGCCAGCTTCTTCCCCGCCGAGGCACGGTAAGTCAACGCCAGCGACAGGGCCTGGCGGGCAGTCAGGGCGTTGTGGCACATCGCTTGTCGATGCCCCCTCATCCCCATTTTCCGGCGCCTGAAACTCTGAGGAAACGTCCTCCTGGGACGTTTCCATCGCTGCCGGATCGTCGGCGTTTAAATCCGCAGAGTCCGTGTTGAGAATGGACATTGCCGCCATGATGACACCGATGGTTAACACCACCGCGCCCACAATGGAAAGGACAACGCTCTTTTTCACCACGTACCTCTTTTAGCTCAGTGCCGGAAATCCTTCTTTGAGTCTAACTAGCATCATTTGCTACCGGAAAATCTGCCGTTGGAAATGGACACACATCCCGCAGCGGACAACCGGCACAGTCAGGTTTCTTCGCGGTGCAACAACGGCGCCCGTGAAAAATGAGCCGGTGAGAAAACATCGTCCACTCTGCTTCTGGGAGTTGCTCGCACAATTCTTTTTCCACCTTGAGTTCAGTCGCGCCTTGCGCCAGACCTAAACGCGAGGCAACACGTTTGACGTGGGTATCAACCGCCAAGCCCGGCAGCCCGAATGCATTACCGCGCACGACCAGCGCCGTCTTTCGGCCCACGCCCGGAAGTGAGGTTAAATCTGCGATGCTCGTTGGCACCTCACCGTCGAAATCGCCAACTAATTTTTGTCCCAATCCCACTAAACGCTTGGCCTTCGACGGCGCAAGGCCCAGCGGACGGATGATGTCTTCAATGTCTGTGACATCAGCTTGGGCGTAATCAATCGCGCGAGGATAAGCCTTAAATAAATCAGGTGTTACCTGATTAACGCGCACATCCGTCGTCTGCGCCGACAACACGGTGGCGACGGTCAGCTCCAGCGCGTTAGTAAAATCTAGTTCGCAATGGGCATCGGGATAAGTCTGCGTTAAAACCTCGTTGATATATTCCGCACGGTGGGCATTGACCATGACAAATCTCCTTAGACCGCTAAACTATTTAGATAGAAATCGAGATTTGGGAACTTAATCGATTCCTCATTAGTTAAACTTAAGACATGATTGTTTTAGTAGTCCTCGTTCCCGTCGGGTTAGCACTGTTTGCCATCCTGATGGAAAAACTCGAAACAAAAGTGCTTGATAGCTAAGCACTACATCCCCTACCCCAACAATTCCCTAAGCGGGAGTTTCGTGATTAGTTGGGGGGAATTGCACTAAAGTGACTAATTCCACTGTAGGATGTGGAGTGTTATAGATTTTGAGGCGTTAAGAGTAAAGGAGACGCACGTGGAAGGCGTACAGGAAATTCTATCGCGCGCTGGTATTTTCCAGGGTGTCGACCCGGTAGCTGTCAATAACTTGATTGAGCAGATGGAAACCGTGCGTTTCCCACGCGGCACCACCATCTTCGAAGAAGGTGAGCCAGGCGACCGCCTGTACATCATCACCGCCGGCAAGATTAAGCTGGCTCGCCACGCTCCCGATGGCCGTGAGAACCTGCTGACCATCATGGGCCCATCCGATATGTTCGGTGAGTTGTCCATCTTCGACCCAGGCCCACGTACCTCCTCGGCAGTGTGTGTCACCGAGGTTCAGGCAGCAACCATGAACTCCGAGATGCTCAAGCAATGGGTCGCGGACCACCCTGCCATTGCCCAGCAACTCTTACGTGTTCTGGCACGTCGCCTGCGTCGCACCAACGCTTCGTTGGCAGACCTCATTTTCACCGACGTTCCTGGCCGTGTCGCCAAGACGTTGTTGCAGCTGGCTAACCGCTTCGGTGTCCAAGAAGGCGGCTCGCTGCGCGTTAACCACGACCTGACCCAGGAAGAGATCGCGCAGCTCGTAGGCGCTTCGCGTGAGACCGTCAACAAGGCATTGGCTACCTTTGCTCACCGTGGCTGGATTCGCCTCGAAGGCAAGTCCGTAGTCATCGTGGATACCGAGCACTTGGCAAAGCGTGCTCGCTAGAAACCTGCTTCCGAAAACTCTTTAGCGCCTGTTATCGGGCTGGCACGCACTTCAGTCCGATAAGAAAAGACCCAGTGATTATCACTGGGTCTTTTTGCTAGCTACGGCTTTCGGTAACTCTCGGTTATTAAACCTTTTCCGGGTGTGCGTTTAAATATTTCAACGCAGCACGCGTGGACTGCTCCGCAGCATGGCGCAGAACTGGGTCCACATCGTCGTACATTTCATTGATCATGACTTGCAGGTCAACGTCTTTGCCGTACTTGGCCCACAATCCCCGAATCTGTTCCAAGCGGAAGTGACGGCGCTCAATGTACTTGCGCGCCACCTCGGAGACATCAGGAAGATCCGGTCCGTGGCCGGGCAACAATGGCACATTCTTGCCGCGCTTTTCCAACATGTCCAAAGATTCTAAGTAGTCTTCGAGGTCACCGTCGGTCTCAGAGAGCAAGGTGGTGTGACGTCCTGCGATAGTATCGCCGCTGACGATGCCTTCCAGCTCCGATTCGTGCGGCTGGCTAGCCCACACAAAAAAGCTCACCGAGTCACTGGTGTGCCCTGGGGTGTGAGCTACTTCCACAGTGGGGCTAATGCCATCAAGAGAAATGATTTCTCCGTCGGTCAAAGCCTCGGCATCCTTGCTGCAGTAACTAGGGTCAAAGGACCGAATTGGGGCACCCGTTAACTGACGCAAACGAAGTGCTCCAGCCGCATGGTCATCATGGCGGTGCGTGAGCAAGATTAGCGCTACGTCACCACCTGATTGCGTGATAACTACGTTGAGGTGACCTTCATCATCTGGGCCTGGATCGACAACGATCGCGGCACCATCCTCATCGCCTTTGATGATCCAAGTATTTGTACCTTCAAGCGCTGTGTAGCTGGGGTTATCACACAACACTACACCGGCGTGCTGCGTGACAGGACGCAGTTGACTGTATGCAGGATGCTCCATATTTGTCAGCCTAGCCTATTACTTTGCGAATTCCACGATGAGTTCTACTTCCACCGGGGCATCATTAGGCAGCACCGCAACGCCCACTGCGGAGCGAGCGTGAGCACCAGCATCACCGAATACCTCGCCGATGAAATCCGAAGCACCGTTGATAACTGCTGGCTGACCCGTGAAATCTGGGGCAGAAGAGACAAAGCCGACAACCTTGATAACGCGCGTGACGTTATCCAGGCCCACCTCGGCATCGATAGCTGCTAGGCCATTGAGGATGCTGGTACGCGCCAGCTCTTGTGCCTTGTCAGCGGAAACCTCAGCGCCAACTTTGCCGGAGGCAGGTAGTGCACCGTCAACCAGTGGCAACTGGCCGGAAGTCCAGACCTGGTTTCCCACTACGGTTGCTGGAACATACGATGCCAATGGCTTAGCCACGGCCGGCAAGGTGTAGCCGAGCTCTTCGAGACGAGCCTTAAATGACATGCTTTACTGCACCTCTCGCTTGAAGTAAGCAACGACGTTTTCTGGATTCATACCTGGCGTGATGGTTACGAGCTCCCAGCCGTCTTCACCCCACGAGTCAAGGATCTGCTTGGTGGCGTGAGTAAGGACTGGAGCGGTTGCATATTCCCATTTCTTCATGGCCCCATCTTAAACAAATCTGCCCCAGCACGCGTCAAGTGGGCGCAAAGCGGGGGAAGCAAAAAATTCCACTGCCCAAATCAAGCAGTGGAATCAATTCGCGAAATAGTGCGCAATACTATGGAGATAAAAGCAGATATATAAGGAATAAGAAGCGGAAAGTTTAAATCCCGTCCAATTCCCCGCCTTCGGCAAGATGCTCAGCCCAGCTGGTGATGTGCGGGTTCTTGCGCAATAGCGCACGGCGTTGCCGCTCTGTCAGCCCACCCCAGACTCCGAATTCCACTCGGTTATCTAATGCATCTGCTCGACATTCATTAACTACCGGACAGTGACGACAAATGACGGCAGCCTTACGCTGCTCTGCACCGCGCACAAAAAGTGCATCAGGGTCACCATTTCGACACTTAGCTTGCGTCACCCACTCCCCACGTTCCGGGGTTGCATTGTAGGTTCCGGCCTGAGTTGACGTATTCAAGCTCACGGTCATCTTGGCGCTCCTTCCGCTTAGCCACACACATCTTTTAACGTAAGCGTATTCACGCTCTGGTAGTAAGTGTATTCACAGCATTCGCAAGCTGTCTAACACGTCACGCTTTAGGGGGGGGAGTTAATTTGTTTCGTCCCGAGCACAGACCTTGTAGGGTATTGGGGGTGAAAGCTCTAGGAAGAATCTCTTTGGTCACCCTTGTCATTGGCCTACTCATCGCCGTGGCGCTCGCTCCCGCAGCGAGCTTGTCCAGCGTTGCGGTCGCCAAGGCATCCGGCGCTATGAAATCAGACATCGAGGCGCTGGAAGCGGGCAATATCCCGGGGGTAACCACGGTCCGTGATTCCCAGGGCAATAACATGGCTTACCTGTTTAACCAGCGCCGTCATCCGGTCGAGCCCGACCAGATCTCGCAGAATATGAAAGACGCGATCGTCTCCATTGAAGATCATCGCTTCTACGAGCATGAAGGCGTGGACATTCAAGGCAATTTCCGCGCGCTAGCGACCAACCTATTAGCTGGGGATGTCTCCCAGGGCGCGTCCACGCTAAACCAGCAGTACGTAAAGAACTATCTCTTGCTGGTCGATGCCGAAACGGACGAAGAACGCCAGGCTGCGACGGAGCAGTCGATTCCGCGTAAGCTGCGGGAAATGCGCATGGCCGCAGAGATTGACCGAACCTTGACCAAAGACGAGATTCTGGCGAACTACCTCAACCTCGTCCCCTTCGGTAACCATGCTTATGGCATCGAAGCTGCTGCTCGTACCTACTTCGGCGTCGGAGCTAATGAGCTAACTTTGCCACAATCAGCAATGTTGGCCGGCATGGTGCAGTCCTCTGAGTACTTAAACCCGTATACCAATACAGAAGAAGTACTCAAGCGCCGCGCTACCGTGCTGCAATCTATGGTCGCTAATGGCTATATCTCTCAGGCTGAAGCAGATGAAGCCAATACTGATTCCCTAGGCGTGCTCGATAGCCCGAACAACCTGCCCAATGGCTGCATCGGCGCCGGCGATCGCGGTTTCTTCTGTGATTATGTTCTCCAGTATCTCGATGAGCGCGGCATCAGCACCGAAGAGCTATCGCGCGGTGGCTACACCATCGACACCACGTTAAACCCAGTCGTACAAGACCGGGCCAAGGAATCTGTCAATGCTCAGACGTCCTCTGATGCCGCCGGCGTTGCGTCGGTCATGAACGTGGTGCGTCCTTCGGAAACTGACCGTGACGTGCTCGCGATGGTCTCTTCGCGCACCTATGGGTTGGACCTGGATCAAAATGAAACGTTGCTGCCTCAGCCGTATTCTATGGTCGGCAACGGCGCTGGCTCTGTCTTCAAGGTCTTTACCGCTGCTGCGGCAGTTGAAGCTGGCTATGGCATTAAGAATATGCTCGATGTTCCCACTCGGTATGACGCCGAAGGCTTAGGTTACGGCGGCGCAGACAACTGTCCTGCCAATCGCTACTGCGTGGAAAACGCAGGCACCTATAAGCCGCGCATGACTTTTGAAGAAGCTCTGGCGCATTCTCCGAACACTACGTTTATCCAATTGGAAGAACAGGTGGGCATTGAAGCAACCGTGGATATGGCTGTGAAGCTGGGTCTGCGCAGCTACACCGATGAGGGCAGCTTCAACGAGGAGTACTCCCTGGCGGACTACGCCAAAGAAGCTCCCATGGGCTCTTTTACTCTCGGCCCTACTGCGGTAAACCCGCTGGAGTTGTCCAATGTTGGTGCCACTTTGGCATCGCATGGCACCTGGTGTGAACCTGATCCGATTGACAAGATCACAGACCGCAACGGTAACGAAGTCTACGTTGAGTCCACTCCGTGTGAGCGTGTGATGAACGGTGGCGCAGCCGATGCACTGGCTAATGCTATGACCGAGGATGCCAAGATTGGTACCGCGGAGGACGCCGCCAACCAAATGGGCTGGAATGGCGAAATTGCCGCTAAGACCGGTACGACGGAATCCAACCAGTCCGCGGCATTCTTAGGCTTCAACTCTGGTCTGGCCGCAGCTCCGTATATCTACAATGACGGCACCAACACTTCCCCGCTGTGCACCAACCCAGTGCGCCAGTGTGGCAGCGGTACGCTCTTCGGCGGCACCGAGCCTGCGCGCACTTTCTTCGGTATGGCCACGCAGCTTGAATCCGCCACGCAGGGCACTATCCCGAGCTACGACCGCGCTTATGACCGCGGCAAGTCCTCAGGTCTTTTAGAGTCCCTGCGCGGGCGCACTGAAAGCGCTGCGCGTCAAAGCTTGGAAAGCGAAGGGTACAAGGTACGTGTTATCTCCGTCCCTGACGCCCAGGCATCCGGCACCGTAGTTCGTGCCCTGACCGGTAGCGATGGGCTTGCCGATGGCGCCGAGATCACGTTGCAGATCTCCGACGGTTCGGGCTTTACCGCACCATCCTCTAACGATTCCGGCGGCGACAGCTCCGGTGATGGTGGTAATACTTCCGGCAATAATGGCGGCGGCAATAGTCGTGGCAATGGTAATAGCAACCCACCGCCGCTCATCTCCCAAGAAGATATTGATAATTTCACCGATGAGCTACGCCGGACCTTTGGTCTCAACTAGTAGGCAGCTGTAATCTCTCGGCGTAGCTAAAAGCTACGCACAAAGGCGGGGCCAGATCAGATTCTGATCTGGCCCCGCCTTCTTACTGTTATTTCAATAGAACTGAACTGCTGGGAAATGCCTCAGCAAAATTCTTGGGTAAAGGCGCCACAAAAACGTTTTCTGTACGAGTTCGGGTAATCTTCCACTCTCCATCGCTGCGTCGAAAAGCATTGTTCAAACGACTGGAACGAAGCAGCGCGGTCCCATCTGAGAACAACCACGGCTGCATATGAATCCACAGACCAGTGGCTTCATCACCGTCCACATTGATTTGTTCTGAGGTGAGATAGTGCGCATTTAACAGAAGTTTCGGCTCCTGATCTACGGCCCAAAAGCGGTTGAAGTGCGCACGAATTTCATCCTTGCCTTCGGCTCGGCCAAATTGGCCATCATAGTATTCCCCAACGCCTTCCCATACTGCGTCTTCTGTGTACAAATCCACAATGCGCTCGATACGTTCGGCATCATCGATAGGTGGAAATACTGGGCAGGGTGTATCGCACAAGAACATATACTGCGCTTGAATGCGACGAATATTTGCCTCTGCTTCCAATACATCAACCCGGCGCGCTAGCTCAGCTAACTGACTTTCAGTCATTGGCTTACCTTCTTCCTGTGCTTATTCAGCGGTTTCTTCGGAGCTTTCGATGGCGTCGATAACAGTGCGTGCGCGCTTTACCCAATCTTGAATGGTTGCCCCACTCACGCCACATGGGAGCTGAGACAAGCGAAGGGTCATGGTGTATTTGCCCAAGGGATCTCGAACTGGGAAGACAGCGGAACCGACATGGTAGGTCTCACCGGCGACGATATCCCGAGGCTCATAGTCGACTGGGGTGGATCCGATCGTTTCTCGGATGCTGCGCTCTTCGAGCGGTGTGAGCACGGCCTTTTTGTACTCTCGAGTTGCTCGATTCATTTGGTCATATGCGTTGGAATCTTTCTCAGGAAGAAAATTCAACAGGTAGCCATGATCGCGCATGTACTTCAAACGGCGCTGGTGGAGTTCCCGAATTTCATCGGAAGGCTTGCGCAATTTTCCGATCCACTTCTCTTGCAGCTCCACAGGTTTATCGAAGAGGTAGCTATCTCCAATCGGAGGAACCAAAGGAACCCGGCTAGCCAATCCACCTTCGCGAGTGGCATCTGCGGATAGTGCAGAAAATACGGTGGCCAGCTCATCATCGCTAACAGCTACGTAGACAGCGACTTCGCAGCCAATCGATTCTGCTAGGTTCCGCAATTGCTCACTTTGACTGTGGGCTGCGTGAATCGCGGGCAAGATTTCATTGCTCATGCGTGAACCGGAATCCAGGCCAGCGAAGTTTCCATAACCACCTTGGAAGAAAAGCAGTGGTGGAACCGTGTTAGTAATTTGCAGGTCGGTAACGGAGCACAACACGATCCAGTGGTCGCCGGCCTCTACTACCTCGGCAATAGTCGTATCCACCCAGGCAATTGCATTGCGCAGAATTGGATCACCCGAGGGGGAAGGGTACCAATCAATCCCGTCTAGCTTATTTTCCCAGCGTTGGGCGACAGCCAACATTTCAGACTGTTGTTCGCCGCCCAAAATGCTGATGCACAAAGACTTGCAATTACGTAGCTTCTGGAAGGTACGTGAGCTCTTCATGGGCATGAAAGACACCAGCGGTGGGTCCAAAGACACGGAAGCGAAGGTTCCCACGACCAATGCTAGGAGCTCTCCGTCGTCGGTTCGGCCGGTAACGATGGCCACTCCGGTGGGGTAATTGCCCATTACTTCGCGGAAGACCTTTGGATCAAAAGTGTTTGGAACTGTGGAAGTCATGATATTTCCTTTCGCAAGAATGCGGTGAGTGTGAAGCTACGACGCCTTAGGGACGTACTGAGATTGAAGCTTTCGTCCCAACCTTTCGGGACGAAGGAAGATTGCCGCGGCAGCACCTGCGGTGACCAGCAGAACTCCAGTGATGATGAATGCGGTATTGACACCGCTTGTCATGGCCGCAACCATCTCTCCGGAAGGAGCGGCACCGTTTTCGGGAGCGACGTATCCCGCTGCAGTCATCAACCAGCCGACTAGGACTGGGGAGACAATTGCGCCGAAGGCACCAAAGCCGCCCAGGGTTGCCATCATGATTGGTCGCTGCTTTGGTCCCACGGCATAGCCAATCGCCGAGGCAGTCATCGGGAAGACCAGGCTGCAGCCTCCGGCGATGCTCAGCAAGATAACGCCGAGGACACCAGATGAACTTGGAATCAACAGGAATGCCAGTCCGGCAATAGCGGTGGATAAACCAAATGGCACCGCAATTGCTACGTGCGCATTAGCTCCGCGACTCATCCAGCGCTGCCCAAGAGCACCCATAATCAAAAGCACTAGTGCTCCCAAGACCCATGGGAATGTGGTGTACACGCCAACTTCTGCGAGTGAGAAGCCTAAGACGGTTCCCAAATATTGAGGCAACCACGTGGTGAGGAAGCCTTGTACCCAGAAGTTTGAAATTGCGCCGAACAACGCTGCAAAGAATGCCACGCTAAATAGAGCACGCCAGATATTAACGGGCTTTTGGTCGTCGACCTTATCGGTTTCTGTTTCTTCTTCTGCCGCAGCTTCTTCGACAACGGCAGAACCTTCGGCGGAATTAGCATCCGTTGCATCTGTTGCATCCGTTGCGCTTTTATCCCCGCTGCCCTGTCGATATGGTCCATCGCCGCCTAATACCAACCAGGAGACAATCCAGACCAAGCCGATGATTCCTAACGCACCGAAGGCCCAGCGCCAACCCCACATTCCGATGACCCACGCAATAAAAGGAGCAGCGAATACGGGTCCCATTGTGGAACCGATGGCAACAAGGTTGGACGGAAGCGCGCGACGCGACGGGTGGAACCAGGTATGCGCCGAGGTCAACGACATCGCAGTGGCTGGCCCTTCCGCACCGCCAAGGATGATGCGGGTAGCCAGCAGTACCGCAGCACCGCCGCCAAGAAGCATCGGGAACTGCATCACTGCCCAGACAACGCCCAGAGTAAAGAGAATCCAATGCACGGAAATTTTGGATGCCAGGATTCCGGTCACAACCGAAACAATGGCGTAAAGGAAGAAGAACGCACTGCCGATGAAGCCAAATTGCGTGGCATTCAACCCCAGATCTGCCATTGCATAGGGGCCGACGAGCCCAAGCACTGCCTTGTCGGCAAATGCAATGATCTGAAAAATCACCAACAAGGCAACGATCAGCCAAGCGCGAGAAGTAGGTCGGTGCTTCTTGTTTTGCTGTCTCGCGGTATCAGAAGCGTGACGCGCCACCTTTGAAGATTTCGTAACTGTCATGTCAAGTCCTATCTCCAACCTTGCGGTCAGATTATGATTTCGGATTGACATCACACTAAATGTGACACGACTTACAAAGGTAGTAGGGAAACCTTTACAAGCAGAACCTACCAGTAACGATGTGACTGAACTAACGTCAAGTAAAGCTTATAGTGCTCGTCGCTTTTAACGGCCTTTTCATCGACCCAAGGAGGCTTGATTTTGACTTCTACTTTTCGAAACAGCTTGATTAGCGAGCAGTTAGGCGCCATCGAAACTGGCATTATCTCGAGTGCGCAGCTTGCAGCAGCTGTTCGCACCGAGATCAACCGCTATGAGAAAAAACTCCAAGCTTGGGTGCAGCTTCCTGTGCTGGCCGGCATAGAAACACACGCGCCTCCCAGACCACTGGAGGGGATATCCGTCGGAGTGAAAGACATCATCGATGTCGCAGGCTTGCCCACACGCTGTGGCTCGCCGATCACTCCCACAGATCCAGCCCAACAGGATGCAGATTGCGTGGAGCGACTACGCGCGCTCGGCGCTGTGATTCAAGGAAAGACAGTCACTACTGAGTTTGGCTACTTCGCCCCTGGCCCCACAAGAAACCCGTGGTTACATAAAGCCTCCCCAGGAGGCTCATCTAGTGGTTCAGCCGCAGCAGTTGGAGCGAATACCATTCAAGTGGCGCTCGGTACACAAACCGCTGGTTCCCTCACCCGGCCCGCCTCCTATTGCGGGGCCGCGGGGATGGTCTTGGCGCCTGGCTCCACGTCCCTGAAAGGAGTCCACGGGCTAAGCCCGACTCTTGATTCCATTGGCTTTCTGACCCGCTCCACCACGGACCTCGACACGGTCTACTCCGCGTTTATCGGAGCCGATGTCGATCCGGAACCAGCGCAGGAAGAAATAGAAATCCACCTGTGCGATGGCGCAGATATATTACCTCTGGCGCCACAACTGCACGGGTTATTGAACGAACTTCCGCGCCTGTTAGACATTTTAGGTCTTAGTTCCAAACCCCTCCGCTGGTCAGACCATATACAAACCCTCACTGACGATCATCGCACCATCATGGGTTTTGAAGCTGCACAAACAATGGCCGACACACTTGCGAAGCACAAAGACGCGTTGAGCCCGCAGCTTCAGGATTTGCTGATCAACGGGCAGGCCATCGAGCAGCGCAGCTACCAAGAGGCACTGACTCGAACGAGGAGCTCCAAGTCCTCCCTCGAGCGGCTTCTAGGCAAAAATGGCGTCATCGTCGGACCAGCGGCATCTGGCCCCGCGCCGGATTTCACCACAGGAACGGGCTCGCCCGATCTCAGCCGTCCCTGGCAACTGCTCGGGCTCCCCGTAGTGGTTGTCCCAGGAGCCAAAACCACGACCGGCTTGCCGCTTGGTATCCAACTCATTGGGCTTCCAGGCTCGGAAAAGTCGTTGCTCAATCTTGGACGACGTCTTGAGCGGGTGCTGCGCAAAATGCATTCACTATCTGAAGAAATCTCCTACCCAGAATTGAAGGATCTGACATGGTAATCAAACCTCGTCCCGTAAACCACCACCGTATGTTTCTCACGTGCTACGAAGATACGTTCAATTATGGATGGCATCACGTAGACCTGTTTGTCCACGACGAACTAGACCGGGAAGTGAACTGGGTTCACTGGACCGTGGAAGCTGACGGTCCGGAAGCCGCAGATGAATCAGTCCGGCGCGAAGAACCAGAACTACGTCGTACTACCGAATGGAAGCATCAAGTCAGCGCGGTTGGTATGAACTACTGGACTGCCGATGCCGCCTGGGACTAATAATGACGACTTTTTATCCACCGAGCACTAGTGCTCCAAATGCTATGGATACGGCAAAAGACAGCCGCTCAACGCAGGTGTACATCGTTGATGATGACGCAGAGCTTTGCGAATCTGTGTCGTGGCTTCTCGATAGCGCCGGCATTGACTCAACGATCTGTCACAATGCAGATGAATTCCTCACGGAGTTCGACCGCCAACGACCAGCATGCATCATTCTTGATGTGCGCATGCCACGCATGAGTGGACCACGACTGCAAGAGCAGTTGAACCGGATAGCACCCCATGTGGCAATCATCTTCGTCTCAGCACACGGTGATATCAATATGTCAGTTTCTACCATGAAAGCTGGAGCTCAAGATTTTCTAGAGAAGCCCTACAACCCGCAACGTCTCATTGATGCCGTTCAGTTTGGAATTGAAGGCGCTTCTGTCCGATTCGACAACTATCTCAAATCTCGTCAATTGTCCGAGAAGCTAGCTCTCTTGACACCACGAGAATTAGAAGTCTTGGCGTTGGTAGTCGAAGGACTCCCCAGCCAAAATATCGGACGGCGCCTTGGAATGAGTGTCAAAACTGTCGACGTTCACCGCACACGCATCAAAATGAAAACTGACGCAGACAGCATAGGGACTCTAGCCAGAGACATCTTAAGATTCGATGTTCCTTTCCCCTAATCCGGAATAAGCCCAAAGACTTCCCTTGATTACCACGTGTAACCAAGGGAAGTCCTTACTTTGATAAACAAAACCGAGTAGGCCGGCCGTTTGCTCGGCAGCCTACTCACACCACCGCACGTGCGGTTCATCGCCTACGGCGGTCCCTTTAGACCAGCGCACGAGTACGAGCACTGAAATCTTGCTATGTTGTAACAATTAAGCGAAGCCCTTGCTCCTGCCAATACGCGTTATCCAGCATCCGAGACAGCAAGAGAGTAGTCCCAAACCGAAAAATAGTGCTGAAGGCACCTTCTAGTTTTCGCAGCGGAGATACGTTTAATGAGATTGCCCGCATATTCCAGTCATAAACGTTGTGTACGAACTTTGGCGGTTACTTAGTTGCGACTGGCTTCTCATTATCTGGCCATACAGTTACTGCTCTGTATGTGTAGTAAACGCAAGCCAAGAACACAACAATATTTCCCAGTATAAGCCACTGTGGTACATCATTCGGTAGAACTAGCTGTAGAACTGCACTCACAAGACAGAGTATTGCTATGTTAGTGCTCAAAGCGATGATTAGCATTCTGCGCCCAAGGCTCATTCTTGTTCCTTTGCTTTTCATTTTGCTTATGTCTATCCGCACTGGTCAGCTGCTGTAATGATAGAACCAGATGCTGTTGCCATGGTAACAGCGGCCATCGTAGGGCCAATGGGTCCTGTAACCGGTGCAGAAATAACCCCAATTACAGACGCTGCAGTCGCTGCGCCCCCTAGAAGAACGGCTCCCGCACACCCAGCAGCAGAGTATGGACGGATGAGAGTAGTGCCGACCAAAGCCGGGTCAACATCCATTGAGTACTTTGCAGTAAGTTGATTTCCTTCGACCGAGTAATCGATGTTGACTACATCTCCGGTAGTGAGCGTCTTTGAAGTAGGCAGAGCTTCCTTTTCGCCGGTCGGGCTTTCTACGAATACTGCATCTGCAGTTTTGTGAACGTTACCGTTTACCACTTCAGCGGAATATCCGCTCTCGTCAGCTTCATTGATTACGAGGAGTGCTTGTTGTTCCTCTTGTGCCATATCAATTCTTTCACCGAGCACATCATTTTCCGTTCCTGCATTAGCGAAGTGTTGGGCCTCGTTATGCAAAATTTCCGCTGATGTAGCGACTGGTACTGGAGCAAGCACAAAAGCTAACGTGATAGTAGTGGCGAGCTTAGTTCTAAAAGTCAAAGCAATTCTCTTTCTTAAGTCTCGAACACTAGCCCCACTAAGCAGTAACACGCCTGCCAAGCTTCTATCGGACATGCGGTTACCACGTAAGCAGTGGACACCCGATCGGTACGGATATTGGCATTATATTTCCCCAATTCACGCTCGGGAAACTTATTCGTTCAGATCACAAGATGATGCATTACTTCTACTTTTCATCCTTTTACAAAAAGAGCCCTCCTTTCAGGCAAAATATCGAAAATTAGGTGTTAAACAGGCAATTGTTGGCGGCCAATGATTGACCTTAAACAGGTGGGTACTTTCGTTCCTCTTCTGCGCTTTAAGATTGAACATGGAGAACGCGGTTCTGATCTAATTGGGGTATTTTTCGCGGCACTCCTCTTTTATGGAGTGCGTAGAATGCATAATTTCGTTATCAAAAAAATTTGACTCAAAAAGTGGCATAAGGAAGCAGGCCCAGAAAATCAGAATTTCACTCTGATTTTCTGGGCCTTAATAAGAGACTGCCAGACTTAGCTGATTCTGGTTTCTGAGTTGTTTATTCGAGCATCTTCCTAGCGTTGTCTTATGCTTGGATTAGGGCAAATGGCATGAAGCGGTTTGCTGACAGTCAGCAAGACTGCGCGATGAACATCCAAAGTCGTGCGCGCAATCTCCTCGCCCCGTTCGATACTGGCCATTTAAGTTACGGTGAGATCCATGCAGCAGCTTTGGTCACTTCTACTCAAATTGGTCTTCAGGAGTACGCCCCAGATTTGACCGAAGAAGTCGCCGATGCAATCAAACAAGACGAGGTGGCGTGACCTCTGAAAAGTAGACAGGCTAGCGGCAGGTTGAATTGCTCCCCGAAAGTTGGACTGAGTACTCCTCCTTCTAGGCTGTCTTAGAAGTAATCCAGCACTAACTTGGGATCTTTGGTTCGCGACACACAAATCGCCATGGTTTCTCCCGCTTCACGCTCGGACTTGGTCAAGACGCTGTCGCGATGTTCTGGAACCCCGCTGAGTACTTCCATGATGCACGTGCCGCATATGCCTTCCTCACAAGAAGTATCAATGTCGCACCCGGCTTCATTAAGCACTTCGACGATGCTGCGATCCGCCGGGACCTCGTAAGTCTCACCATCGAGTTCCACCTCAAATTCGGTGTTAACTTGATTTTCATCAGTCTCTGCCGGTTGGAAGTTTTCAAAGTGGATAGCTTCTTCAGCAAGCTTGCGTCCCGCAATGGAGCGAACCTCATCCATAAAAGGTGCTGGACCGCATACATAAACGTGCGTGCCCTCGGGAGCGTGATCAACCATGCTCTCTAAGCACTGTGTCTGTACATCACGCGGCACACCAAGATGCGCAAAGAGCTTGTCTTCCATCCGTTCCGTCAGCAATGGTAGAAATGCTGCCTCTTCTTCACTGCGAGCAAAATAGTGCAGCTCAAAGCTGATATCACGGACGTCCATGTACCTTGCCAAGCTCAGCATCGGAGTAATTCCAATGCCGCCAGCAACAAGGACATGGTGCTTCGCACTTTCATCCATCTTGAGAAGATTTCGTGGAGCTGAAATCTTCAAGGTATCTCCGACTTTAAGGTCATGGAGCGCATCAGACCCACCCCGTCCGTTCTGTTCCCGCTTAACGGCAAACAGATAAGCGTCATCACCGTCTGGCCTGCCGCACAGCGAGTACTGCCTGGTCAAGGAGGTCGGTCCCACAACATCAATGTGTGCTCCAGGGGTGTAGTGCCCAATCGAGGTACCGTCCGGTTTAGCTAGGTGAAACGACTTGATAGTTGGAGTCTCTTGGGTGATATCCGAGACTACGACATCGATGAGTGACATTGATGCGCTCCCCTTTCAAAGGTGTATAGGAAATTGAAGATATTTGTGCCCTTGAGGGTGCTGCGGGCTACCGAAGGTAGAGCCCACCGTTGATATCCCAACAGGCACCCGTGACAAAGCTCGCGTCCTTATCGGCAAGCAACGTCACCGTCTTTGCGATGAAGGCGGGATTACCGAGTTTCTGTACCGGGATCCCTGCGAGGATCCCCTTCATTTTCTCGGGCGGGACGGTCTGATGAACTACGGGAAGGTCATGTGGACCTGGCGAAATGGAGTTCACTGTTACCCCTTGAGCAGCTAACTCTCGGGCGAAGATTTTTGTGGTTGTCATAATCGCGCCTTTGGATGCCGCATAATGCCCGCCCGTGGCTGTCCCGCCGTTTTGCCCAGCTAAAGACGCCATGTTGATGATCCGGCCGTAGCCTTGCTCAGCCATGGCACCGCCAAACACTTGGCAACCGAAGAAGATGCTGTCCACGTTCGTCGTGAGAACTTTGTTGAAATCATCCTCACCGAGGGTCATCAGATCAGCTGCCTTTGTCACCGCAGCGTTATTGACCAATACCGACGGAGTAGCCCACTCAGAAGAAATCTCTTTTAATGCAGCGACAAAAGATTCTCGTGATGAGACATCTAAGTAAATTGCGCGAGCGGTGCTGGCATCGGGTGATAAATCTTCTGCGAGCGCCTGGGCTTTGTCCATATCTATATCCGCGAGATAAACCTTGCGACCCGACTCGTGCAGGTGCCGAACAATAAACTGCCCCATTCCACCGGCGGCACCGGTGACCACTGCAACTTCTTCATACGGTTCTGGATCCGTCATATTCATACCCCTTCTGTAGATCGCCCGAGAATGACCGGGCTCAAGTGTGCACTGACTCTAAATCAAGAAACCCGCGGCATTGACTGCGAATTCACTATTGATGAGCCGAGCAACCTTTTCCTTAATCTGATCGGATTCTGGGGTATCTCCCAGCGCGATGGTGTGCGTCAGTTCTGCGCCAATAGTCTGGAACTCATTGCGCTTATAAGCTGAGAGAATCTGGGCAGACCGAAGAGTTACTTCCGTGTCTGAGACTTCCTTGACAACAAAGCTGGAAACAGTGCGCGCCGTGCGTGCAGCAGCTACTGCGGAGGGGGCGTATCCCTGGATCATTCTTTCCACACGCATGTGGCGCATCCGCTTGTCGTCATAGATCATGTTCAACGACGTTGCGTAATCCGTGGTGTCTGGGTCGATGGGAACAACATAAATGCCGTCATCAGTAAAGAGCTCTTCCCAGGTCGGGTAGTCTTTTGCATCGAGAAGCGCGGCTTCGCGCCACACTAGCTCAATTGCGCGCAGCACTCGTTGATCTTGGAAATTCGCATTAGTCATCGCTCATCATCTTCTTCCACATGTAGTAAGACTCACGCATGCCGGTTTCATCGGTGACGTGGGAGGTTGGCCAGTTCTCATCGCTTTCATACTCACGGCCCATGCCGCGGTTAATCATGATTGGCATATTGGGGTTACCGCCAGCGCCGATCTGCACGCGGTCCCAGCCTTCAGCATCGTCTGGGCTGCCAAATCCGAATGGTCCCTGGAAGTGCTCGTGGATACGCAAACGCTCTTGGTTGACGCTTTCCGGACCGCCATCCATGCCTAAAGCCATGTGCCAGATCTCTGTTTCATCAACCGAAATCGGAATCAGGACTCGGAAGAAAGAGGAGGACATTGCAACGTTGGGGAAGAAGTTCAGGTTAAATCCACAGCCGTGCATCGAACGCATAAAGCGACGAATACGCTCTGGTGATTCTCCCTCTGCTTCTAGTTGGTCCACGATGTGCTGGAATCGAGGTTGAACCTCTTCTGTACCATCATCGATGTCTAGATCAGCATGTTCTGCTGCCATGATGCTGACGCTGTGGCCGTTGCCCAATGCGTGGGTTTCTGCCTTTGGGTCATCCATGAAAGACATCATGTTGGCCGTTTCTGCGTCTACCGATGCCATCCAGGACTTGTGAACCATCGGGAAGTGATAACCATCAGTGGTATTTTCCATCTGAATCTTCCAGTTACCCTTGAACCGGAATTTATGAATACCAATAACCTTGGTTGGGAAACCGTTGAGCTGCTTAAAGAAACGCTCCATCCAAATCTTGGAGTCTCCCAGGTGCTCTTCCAAAGGTGGTGCATCCTGGTTAAACGTGGCAAAGATCATGCCCATGTAGGACTCCGTACGCAATTTCTGCAACGGGAAATCCTTTTTATCTACAACACCTTCGTAGCCATCTGGGTAAGGGATACCACGAAGACGACCATCCAGAGTGTAAGACCAGTTGTGATAAGGACAGGTAAAACCATTTGCCTTGCCCTTGGTCTGATCACAGACGGTCGCACCACGGTGGCGGCAACGGTTAAGCAGAGTGTTGAAATTTCCCTTGCGGTCCCGGTTGACGATCACCGGCTGGTCTCCCACCTGAGTGGTCTTAAAAGAACCAGACTCTGGGATTTCACTTTCGTGCGCTACCCACACCCAGGTTTTATAGAAGATCTTTTCCATCTCTTCCTGGAAGATCTCCGGGTCGGTATAAAGTTGACCGGCAACACGGTCTTTTGCCACTAGATCGCCGTAATTGTCCTGAACATCGCGGAAACTAGTCATGGGATTCTCCTTAGAATCAGTAGGGGTCAATGAAGTTCGGAATTAAAGTTCAACGTCATCTCGGATGACGAGTTCGCGGCCCATTCGAGCTTCAATTTTGAAGTACTTCCACAGTGCAAATTCGCCAACCATGATGGTGCGCAGCAGGTTGCAGGCTTCCTTGACTGTTTCTTGGTCTCGAACATCAGCCAGGATGTAGAAGGTCCATGGGTAGCTATCGGAGGGGCCCACCATGTGGGCGTCATCATCCATCGTTCCGATGACGTCCACACCGTCGAGGTCGCGGAGGCTGCCTAAGAATTCCTGGGTTGCCTCCCATACGGGACCGATGTCAGATTTGGGTAAGTCAAAGAAGTTTTGGTTGTTCCCAACGCAAAATAAAGTACGTAGCGCTTCTGTAGCCATATGAGTTTTTCTCCTTAGCGAGTCAAGTCAGAAATCAAGGAAAGCTAGGTAGCCCAGCGTCAAGATTGAGTAAGAGAGCACCAGATGCCTCATAGGTGTGCTCTTGCAGCATGGCGTGTTGCGCAGGAACGATTCCGTCCTGGAGGAAGCGCTGCAGAGGATGGGATTTAAAGATCGCGCCGGTACCCGCAATGTTGAAAGCGGACAGAATTACTTCTCTGCTTTCATGCGCAGCATGGGTCGCAGACAGACGCAGCAATGCCTTATCGTGGTCTGTAATTTCTTCATTGGCCTCGGCCTTTGCCCACACTTCTTCCGTAGCTTCATAAAAGAAAGCACGGGCGGAGCGCAGTTGTGCTTCGGCTTTAGCTACACCAGTCTTGTACGCAGGACGGTTGCCCTTGGCGGGTCCGCCATTAATGGAAGTGCTTGCTGCACCTTTTTCAATCACGAAATCCAAAGCTCCACGGGCTGCACCTAAAGTGACAGCAGACAGCACCTGAGCTGCATAAGCTAAGCCAGGATAGCGGGTAATAGGTTCATCAATGGATGGCTGACCTCCGCGGACAAAAGTCAGTTCCTCTGGAACAAATACGCGATCGGCGTGGACATTGTGAGAGCCGGTGGCCCGCATTCCGGCAACATCCCAGTTGTCGATAATCTCGACTGCATTGCGATCAACAAGCGCGGTCAGCGGCTTACCTTCTGTTTCTGGACCACCCTTGAGACCCATGCCCAAAAGGTCAGCGCCCTTGCAACCGCTGGCAAATTGCCATTCGCCGGTGACCAGATAGCCACCATCTACCTTTTCGGCTTCGAACATGGGAAACATGCCGGCTGCAAACACGATGTCTTTGCTCTTACTGTACAACGCGCGCTGGCTTTCAATCGGCAGCGAGGCGAAGTAACCGCTTGCCGAGCCGAAGCTGGCAACCCAACCAGTTGCGGGATCTACTTCAGATACCTGCTCGACCATCTTGAGGAACTGCGCTGGTGGCATTGGATCGCCGCCAAATTCTTGGGGAACAGAAACCCGGAACATTCCAGCTTTCTTGAGTAGTGCCATGAAGTCCCGGGGAACAAAGCCTTGTTCCCCGAACTCATCTCGGCGTTCTTTCAATACTTCTAAAGCATGCTGAAATGCAGCTTCGCGGGGTGCACCTTCAGGCGCAGCCTCGACATCACCTAATGTGATTTCGCTATCCACAACTGTTGTAACCACAGTCAACTCCAATCAATCTTGCGGTGTGTATTGCTATGCCCCAAACACTATGGCGCGGTTCACACGATGAAAATAGGAGAAAACCGGTATAACGCTAAAGGTTTCTTTACCCTCGACCGGATAACCCCTCATTCACCAGCACGTTTGAAATAACTACCATTGACTTTATGGAACCTGTTGATGAAGACTTTCGGTCGATGATTCAGCAATCCCCGACGGGAGTATTGCTGCACGAAGTTAATTCCCTGCGCATTTTGTGGGCTAATCAAACCGCGTGCGAGCTTTTCAAATACGACCTCGCAGAATTACGCTCACTCAAGGCTCACCATATGAGCTCCCAAAACGAGCGGTACCACAGAGAAGACGGGGTCGCGTGGCTGCATTCTGCAGCACTTTTTGGCTCGAGCAGCAGGCAGTGGAAGTACTTGGCGTCGGATGGCACGGAGTTTCTCACCGATGCCACAGCCACGGTTGTCCGGCTCGATGGCCAAAAGGTAATTATGGTCGAGCTGCGTCCGACTGACCATGAGATCGGCGCTGAAGAGCCCATCGACTGGGCAACGGTGTCGTTAGAGCGCATCATTTCCCATACATCGTCTGGCATTTTGGTGCTTGACGATGCAGATCGCGTGGTGCGCGCTTCGCCTTTGGCCGCCGGTCTATTCGGCAAAACCTCAGAAGACATAGTCGGAATCCATGTCCTTGAGCTTGGGAAGATGTCCCCTGAGTCAGCGGAGTTGGACTTTCAACAAAAAGACACGGATCCCAATAAGAAGATTAACTGCCGCATCAAAGTCAAAAATGCCGATAATTCCTCCCGGTGGCTCGCAGGGTATTTAGAAAACGTGGAAATTGACGACACGAATCTAAGCGTGCTGATGGTACGAGATATCACCGACCGCATCGAAGCAGAAGAACACGTTGCAGCTCAAAGAACCCAGTTAGAGTACCTCAGCAGGTATAATGCGATGGGTGACATGGCATTACTTCTCGCCCATGATCTGGGACAACCGCTGGCGGCGTCACTGAACTTTTTAAGCGGCGTGAAGACACGCATTAATGACCCCCATGTTGAAGCAGATACATTGAGCTACGGCATTGAGATGATCGAAAAACAACTCAACCGTGCCTCCGAGATTGTCTCTTCAGCAAAGCGCTACGTGCGGCGCATTGAATCAACCACCGCAACTTTTAACCTGCTCGACGCAGTAAAGGAATCTCTATACTTTGTTCGGCTGCGAGCCACAGAATTCGACGTACCTGTCAAAGTAGAGCTGGGAAACCAGCCACTTCTTCTCGAAGGGGAGCAGGTACTTATCGGTCAGGTCATTATCAATCTCTGCATGAACGCCATCGATGAAATCAAAGACTCAGACAACAATAAAGAACTCCACGTCACCCTCCGGGACGACGGCGGTTTAGCATCGCTTTCGATCGCAGATCAAGGACGCGGTATGAAAGAGCACCCAGCCGATCGTTTAGCTTTAGGGGCTTTTAGCAGCAAAGAAGATGGCTCAGGCATTGGTCTTATTATCTCGGAACAAATTGCACAGCGCCATGGCGGCACGATTCAGTTCACCCCGAATGAACCGCAAGGCACGATCGCCACACTCACGTTGCCGCTAAAGTCGGATTAACCCCGTGCGCACAACCTGCTAGATACAGAAATGGGTCGGATGCGCAGTGCATCCGACCCTCACCCGAAGAGTCTTACTCTTAAAACTAGGGGCTACTTGCTGAGCTTGGCTTTAACGGCATCAGAAAGGCGCTTGCCGTCAACGGCACCGGCTGCCTTTTCGGAGGCAATTTTCATGACTTGGCCCATCTGCGCCATGGAATCGGCGCCGACTTCGGCGATGGAATCATCGACAAGCTTGTCCACCTCGGCATCATCAAGCTGTGCTGGCTGGTAGGCCTCGAAATAAGGCACCTCCGACAGCTCAGCTTCTGCCAGCTCCGGACGGCCATTATCGGCGTACATCTGAGCAGATTCGCGGCGCTTTTTAATCTCGCGCGCGATGACTTTCAGCACGTCTTCATCGGTGATTTCATGGCGAGCACCAGTGGTTTCTTCTGCCTGGATGGCGGCGAGAAGTGCACGGATTGCTCCAATGCGCTCTTTTTCTTTTGCCTTCATGGAGGTCTTCAGGTCGGCACGGATCGTTTCTTTTAACTGACTCATAGTTTCCTAATTTACCCCTGTAGGCTGGTTGCGTGAAGAAAATAGTGCCAATACTCCTAACTCCAGCTCTCGCGGGCCTTGCCACCTTGGCGTGGGGCTACTCCGAATTGACCAAATTCGAGCTCAAGGAAGTAACAGTGCCACTTCTCAAACCAGGCACTTTGCGCGGTGAGAAGGATTTTAAGATTCTCCACGTCTCCGACCTGCACATGATTCCAGGTCAAGAAAAAAAGATTGAGTGGGTTTCAGCACTTGATGAACTTGAACCGGATCTGGTCATTAACACCGGCGATAATCTCTCTGATGTCGCCGCTGTGCCCGATGTGCTGCGCGCCCTGGGCCCACTGTTAAAGCGTCCCGGTCTTTTTGTCTTCGGCACCAATGATTATTGGGCCCCGCGTCCGGTGAACCCTTTCAAGTATCTGTTTGGTACAAAGCGCGAGCCATCGTATGTGGATCTGCCCTGGCGCGGCATGCGGGCTGCCTTTATGGAACATGGTTGGCGCAATGCCACCCAAGCAAGCCATGAATTCCAAGTTGGAAACGTGCGTCTTGCCGTTGCTGGTGTCGACGACCCGCACCATGACCTGGATGACTATGCCGATATTGCCGGTGCCCCGAATCCGGATTCGGATTTAGCGATTGCACTATTACATAGCCCGGAACCACGCGTGCTGGAGCAATTTGCTGACGATGGCTACCAGCTATCACTGTCCGGCCATACCCACGGCGGGCAGATCTGCTTGCCTGGCTCGAAAGCTTTAGTGACCAATTCTGGTATCGACCGCAAGCGCGTGCAGGGACTCCATGATTTCGGCCCCATGAAAATGCACGTGTCGAATGGCCTGGGCACCTCGAAGTTTGCGCCCGTGCGTATCTTTTGCCGACCATCGGCAACGCTGCTGCGCATTACCGAAACGTCGCAATAAGCACACCGTTGCACCCCCAAATTCGTGGCCGGTGATTTGGGGGTCGCCCCGGGTGCGGCGTTATAGTTGATAGGCAGCACAGTGCATTGTGCTTTCCGGGATATGGCGCAGGTTGGTAGCGCGCGTCGTTCGGGACGACGAGGTCGCAGGTTCAAATCCTGTTATCCCGACCAATTTTTCTAAGCTCACAGCACTTAGGTGAGCAGGGGATCCGCCCAGAGTGGGTACACACCAGTGAGGCGAGCCGCATCGCGGGTCACTGCAGGCCCAGCCAAGCTGATGCGCAACTGGCTGGTTGCCCGGCGCGCACGTACCTGAGACACGATGTTGCGTAGCCCTACTCTGTCGATAACAAATGCTTCACCAGCTAAGACCAGCGCCGCTGGATCCACGATGTCGAGCACCAGGGTAAGGGCATCAACTAAGAGCTCGTTGCGGGCATCGATAAATCGTCGCGCGGCCGGATTAGTCTTGGAAACGTGCACGAGATCGCGGTACGAGTGCGCTTTAATCCCGGCCTGCCGTGCTGCGGCAACAGTAGCCAAACCGCTTAGCGGATGTACTTCTTCATGTTCAAGACCCGTGCCGCGGGCTAGATCATGAAATGCAGTGGTGGTAGAGCCGGAATGCGGACGATGCACCGCCCCGTTGACTATCCAGGCGTGGTTCACCACTTCACGGGCATAGAAATACAGCGTCGATCCGGGATCCTCACCGTTGAGCGGGGCGCTAAGCAGTTCTTGTGCAGCCATCGCGGCAGCACCAGACCCCACATGGACGGGGTGGCCCAGGCGGTAACTTAGCTCAGCGGCAATATCTACCTCGTCCCAGTTGTACTCGGGGGAGGTAACGATGCCGTTGCGGTCAATATGCGCTGACACCGCTGCCCCCACGCTAACCGGCGCCGGCAGACCTTCGCCCATCTCACGTAAGTGATGTGCAATATGGTCAAGCACCTCGGCCATTGGTGTAAGTGCCACGGGGATATTGAGTTCGTGTTCACGGATCAGGCGGCCTGCACCGTCGTTGATGGTCAGCACGGTGGTACGAACGCCCACGTGAATCCCCCATGTCACCATGTGGCGGCCATCAAGACCCAAAGTGGCGTGCGGGCGTCCAACGCGTTCACCATCGTGAGTGACTTCGCGTTCTTCGACAAGGCCGGCATCAATCAGCGCGCGTACATGCCGCGTCACGCTGGGCTGAGACATTCCCAGGGTCTTACGCAACATGCCGCGGGTCGGTGATTTCAGTGTGCGCACTTGATGCAGAACTCGGGCAGGTGAATTAGCCGGAAGCTGAAAATGCAGCGAACCGGAGGGCAAAAGGCACGCCGAATTGCTCACTGAGGCTTTCTGGACGACTGTCATAGCTAAAATAATAGACATATCTGTCTATGAATTTCGGCTTAACCTTTCATACTTCAGCTGTTTTTCATTATATATGCTTCTCAACATATATACCGATCTGTCTAATTGGCGTGAATATAACACGTCAAATGCCCAAATTTTCCACACAAGGAGTTCAATTCACGATGGATTAAATCGTAGCCAACAGACTGCATAGTCTGTTTATCTTCTTGCCATGACATTGACATTTCACTGGTTCCTTCCCACATCCGGAGATTCACGAGGCATCGTTGGCGGCGGCCACGGTTCAGCCATTCACTCCGGATCCCGCACGCTCGATCTTCGCTATCTCAAACAATTGGCTCTCGCAGCCGAGACCAACGGCTTTGAATCCGTCCTCACTCCCACCGGCGCATGGTGTGAAGATGCCTGGCTTACCGATGCCGCTTTGATTGACTCCACGGAGCGTTTGAAGTTCCTGGTTGCTTTGCGTCCCGGACTGGTCTCCCCGACCTTGTCCGCGCAGATGGCCGCCACCTTCCAGCGTCACTCCGAAGGCCGTTTGCTCATCAACGTCGTCACCGGCGGTGAAGACCGTGAGCAGCGTACATATGGTGACTCTTTGGATAAGGCGCAGCGTTATGAGCGTTGCGCGGAGTTTCTCGACATCATCGGCAAGCTGTGGCGCGGTGAGAACGTCACCCACCATGGCAAGCACTTGCAGGTCGACAATGCGGTGCTGAACAACCCGCCGGAGGTTATCCCGCCGATCTACTTTGGTGGTTCGTCGCAACCGGCCGGCGATGTTGCCGCGCGCTTTGCCGATACTTACCTGACCTGGGGCGAGCCGCCCACAGCCGTCGCCGAAAAGCTCAACTGGATCAACACCTTGGCCAGCGAGTACTCCCGTAGCCCGGAACATGGCATTCGGTTCCATGTCATCGCACGCGATACCTCTGCTGAAGCTTGGGCAGTGGCAGGAAAGCTTCTCGATGGCATCACTCCAGAAAAAGTAGACGCCGCCCAAGCAGGCCTTGCGTCTTCCCAGTCGGAGGGACAACGCCGGATGTCTGCTCTTCACGGTCGCGGTACCGGTTTTACGCATGACACCACCGCGCGTGACTTGGAAATCTACCCCAACCTCTGGGCTGGCGTGGGCCTTATCCGCGGTGGTGCCGGCACTGCTTTGGTCGGCTCTTATGCCGAGGTTGCAGACCGCATCATCGAATACTCCAACCTGGGCCTTTCACACTTTATTTTCTCTGGCTACCCCGACCTGGAAGAAGCCTTCCACTTTGGCGAAGGAGTCGTCCCCCACCTGCTAGCACGTGGTATTGACGTCAAAATCCACACTCGCCCAGCCGCTACTTCTCATGCTGACTGCACACCATTTATCCCGCACGCAGTTTCCGCCCAGTAGTGGGTACAGCCGCCCGCGCATTCTTCGAATGGAATTCCAATGACACTGACAACCAATACTCTCCCCCAATCGCCCACTGTTCCCCCAGTTCAGAAATACTCCAAATCCTTCAAAGCTCCGAGAATCTCCGGACGCATAATCTCTCCCATCATCGCGGTGTTGCTGTGGCAACTGCTAAGCGTTGTGGGATTGCTTCCGGAAAGGATCCTTCCCGCGCCTACCGCGATTATCACTGCTGGCTGGGAAGTCTTAACAGACGGCACGCTCGCCATCGCCCTTGCTACCTCCGGCCAGCGCGTGATTACAGGTTTCCTCATCGGCGTGGTCGCGGGCATCGGACTGGGATTGCTCGTCGGAATGTCGTCACTTTTCGACGCCGCGCTCGACCCGCTTCTCCAAGCACTTCGTGCACTTCCCCACTTAGGTCTTGTCCCGCTGTTTATCATCTGGTTCGGCATCGGCGAGCTGCCCAAGGTATTGCTCATTGCACTGGGCGTGCTCTTCCCGCTGTATCTCAACACCGCCTCTGGGTTTCGGCAGGCAGACCCGAAGCTTCTTGAAACCGCCCGGGTATTGGGATTTAGCTTTAGCCAGCGTGTCCGCAAAGTCATCGTCCCCGGCGCTGCACCGGCACTATTCGTCGGTCTGCGCCAGGCATCTGCTTCTGCCTGGTTGACGTTAATCGTCGCCGAACAAGTCAACGCTAGTCAGGGCCTTGGGTTCATGATCAACAACGCGCGCGACTTCTACCGCACCGACGTCGTCATCTTCGGTCTCATCATCTACGCCACCCTCGGTCTACTCACTGACGCACTGATTCGCCGGTGGGAACAGCATGTCTTTCGCTACCGCGTCCACTGAGAAAGGGAATTCACCATGACCACTCAATTACAGCAACATATCGACACCCCCGAATCAACATCCGCCTCTACCACCGCTGCTGCCCATGTGCAGGGATTAGGTAAATCCTTTGGCCACCGCGAGGTCCTCACCAACATCAACCTGTCTATCCAGCGTGGTGAAGTCGTGGCACTGATTGGCCGTTCGGGTTCTGGAAAATCCACGATATTGAAGGTTCTAGCTGGGCTCATCCCGGATCATTCGGGCTCGGTGAAGGTCGCAGGCTATCCGGCTGTAGCTTTCCAGGAACCCCGGCTATTTCCATGGCTATCAGTCATAGACAACGTCGCGGCAGGGCTCAACAGGTCAGATATCTCCGGCCAGCAAGCCCGCGAGCACGCTTCCGCACTATTAAAGGAAGTCGGCTTGGAAGAGTTTGAATCCTCCTGGCCAGAAACGCTCAGTGGCGGCCAGTCACAGCGGGTGTCTTTGGCCCGGGCGCTGATTAGCAACCCGGAACTCCTGCTCCTAGATGAGCCCTTTGGTGCCCTCGATGCACTGACCCGCATTACGGCCCAGCAACTGCTGTTGGACACAGCCGCTTCACGAAACTTCGGGGTTTTGCTCGTCACCCACGATGTTGCCGAAGCAGTCGCGTTGGCCGATCGTGTGATTTTGCTGGAAGACGGACATATCTCCCATGAAATCACCATTGAACTTCCCAAGCCGCGCGAGCGCAACAACCCACAATTTGCCCGCTATACCGCCCAACTCCTCCGTCTTTTGAAGGTCACCTCATGAACAAGATTCTAAAACCACTATCTATCACCGCTATCGCAAGTCTTGTGGCCACATCATTGGTGGCATGCTCTCCAGCCGGGGCACAAGATATCACGCTGCAAGTCGGCGACCAGATCGCCGGCACGGAGAAAATTCTCACCGCCGCAGGTGAGCTGGATGATCTCCCCTATGACATCACGTGGTCCACGTTTACTTCTGGTCCGCCACAGATTGAAGCGCTGAATGCGGGACAAATTGATTTCGCCATTACGGGTAATACGCCACCGATTGTTGGCGGGCTAACAGATACCAAGGTCATCTCGGCGTATAGCAACGAGGCGAAAGGCGATGCCATCCTCATTCCGCAGGGTTCAGACATTAAATCCGTTGCGGATCTGAAAGGAAAAAGTGTGGCGGTGGCGCGCGGTTCCAGCGCGCATGGTCACCTCACCTTGCAGTTAGAAAAGGCCGGGGTAGATCCAGGGGATCTGGATATTAATTTCTTGCAGCCTTCAGATTCCAAGAGTGCTTTCGAGTCCGGCCAGGTTGATGCCTGGGCGGTGTGGGATCCGTATACCGCCATCGCGGAGGTCGGCGGGGCCGTGCCGTTGATTACCGCCGAAGGAGTCTCCAATGGCTATGGCTTTGGTGTCGCTAGCGATAAAGCGCTTGCCGATGACCCTCGCGCCGAAGCTATCGATGACCTCCTAGGGCGCATCGACCGCGCGTATCAGTGGACGAAGGATAATCCGGAGGAATGGGCGAAGATTTTCGCGGAAGAAACCGGCACTGAGAAAGCGGCCGCGGAGATTAATGCGCGCAGCACGCGGCTTCCCATCGCGCTGGATCAAACAGTCATTGATTCCCAAAATGACCTCATCGGCGCCTTTGAACGCGCGGGTGTTCTACCAGAAAGCTTCGACTTCGCAGACCAAGTCGATGTCCCCTTCGAAGATTAAAATCCCACCTCAAACGAAGGAAAGATCATGCCTACTACTTTTTCACCTGTTGCACTTCGCCCAATTCACGCGCAGGCTCCCACCCCAATTACGGCGGTCGCAGGGCTTGTCGATGGCAAACCGACCTCCATGATCGTCGCCTCTTTCATCGGGCTGAGCCTGGATCCTCCGCTCGTCGGTGTTTCCATCCAGGACACCTCGACGACGTGGCCGCGCCTGCGCCAAGCGGGTTCCATTGGGATTTCTGCACTCGCCGCCGAACACGCGGGCATCATCCGCCAGCTCGCTGGTCCAGCAGACAAGCGCTTCGATGGGGTGTCGTGGTCAAGTAATGACACCGCAGTGCTTCTCGATGGCGCCACCGCCACCTTTACCACCCGCCTAGTCGAGGAAATTACCACCGGCGACCACACCCTCGCTGTCTTGGAAGTCCTCGATGCCACCAGCCACGCGGAACAAATACCGCTGGTCTTTCACAATTCCCAGTTCCAACCTCACCAAGTGGGACCACACAAGGTGTGAGGCTTTTAGACGAGCATTCCGGTGAAGAATGCCACGAGCACCATCGCGATGGATAAAATCCACGCGATGGGGAACGCCAGCTTGAGGTACTTACCCATCTGCGCGCCCGCAAGTCCCAGCGCCAGCCACAGTGCTGGCGAGAATGGGGAGACAAAGGTACCAATCACGTTGCCGATAATCAGCGCGGAGGCTGCGCCCAAGCCGGTGACGTCGTAGGAGACCACGGTTTCTTGAACAATCGGCAGGACCGAGAAGTAATAAGCATCCGTAGATGTCAGCAGGTCGAGTGGAACACCGAGCAGACCGACGATCAGGTGCAGGTACGGACCAACGGCCGCTGGCAAAACGGAGACCAGCATGAGCGCGATTTCTTCCAGCATTCCTGACTCATTAAGAACGCCCAGGAACATGGCGGCAGCCAAGATGACACCAGCCATAGACAGCGCGTTTGGTGCGTGGCGCTTGAGCGCCTCGGACTGGTCGCCCGCAGTTTTGAAGTTAACCACCAGCGCAATAGTGGTGGCGATCAGGAAGGCAGGTGCCGGCGGCAACAAGCCAGACAGCAAGCTGACTAGGACGGCGAGTGCCAGCACGATGTTGACGAAGGTAATCGCGCGGCCCTTGCGGAAGTGGTAGGCGCCTTCTTCTTGCTCTTTTTCTTGAGCCTTTTGGAAATCCGCAGCCAGGGCTGCCACATCGACTTCACTGCTGCCCTGGAATTCACCGGCTGCATGCAGCTTTGCGATGCGACGCTTTTCCGACCAGCCCAAAATCAACGCAATACTGAAGACTAGAACCGCTGCAACCGCCTGAATGGGAATCAGGTGCTTCCAAATATCATTAGGGTCTTGTGCAATGACTGTGCCGGCGCGGCCCAAAGGACCTGCCCACGGAACCATGTTCATGACGGAGGCGGCCATAGCCACGATTGTCAGCAGCACATAGCGCGACATATTCATGGCCTTATACAGCGGCAAGAGCGCGGGAATGGTCAGCAAGAAGGTCGTCGAGCCCGAACCATCCAAGTGAGCGACAATACCGATGGCTGCGGTACCGAGCGTTACGAGCATGACATTGCCGCGGGTAGCGACAATGAGTGCTTTAATCACCGGGGTAAATAGCCCAATATCTTGCAAAATACCGAAGAAGATAATCGCAAAGATGAACATCACCACGACGCTCATCACGGACCCAAGGCCGCTTTCATAGAAATCCGCGAGGTCTTCAAACCCATATCCCAATAGGAAGACGCCGACTGCAGGGACAAGCGTCATGGGGATAATCGGGTTGGTTTTACCACGGATCAAGATTCCGACGGTGACGCCAATAATGAGCAGACCCATGATGGTCAGACCCAAGGGAGTTTGCATACTACATTTCCATTCACACTGTTGGCACTATCACAGCGTCAACTTACGCATTGTGTGCGCAGAAATGAAATGCAAAAGCGGTGCATAAGGTCACAATACCGGGCTTGCCACATCACATCCCGGCAATATTTGACAAATAGGAAACAAACTAGTGATCTTCACATATTTTGCGAATATGCTGCGCAAGACTTTGCGGCGTTCCGCCAGACGCACAAGCGCCAGCACGACCCCCGAGATTTTTATCTAGCCCGATCTCCCCCGACTGTAATGTTGCTTACACGTCACGTTTTGCACCAGGTGCTTCACGGATAAAACAGGGAAACGGCGCCGCATCCCTACAGCTGCGGCGCCGCCCTATTCCCTATCACTCACAACGGATTGGAGAAACCGTCAGTCCGCCCCCTAAGCGGACTACGTGAGCACTGCCCACAGTAGCACCTCAAAAAATCTCAAGTCCAACCTATAGCACCGTTCACAGGAACCTATTATTTAATTGCAAACATTTCGACGCTTATCCACAGTTCCAGTCAAGGCCGCATCACACACATACTATGGTGGAAGGCGATGATTACCTTTGATGAAGCTGTAGAAAAAGTCTTTCACCACCGCGGACCGCTGGCAGGCGCGGCAGAGACGGAGACGCATTGGCTCTTTAGCGCCAGCCGCCCGGATAATTCCATTGGCCCGACACTGGTCAACCGCGAAACGGGCGAGATTGAACAGTATGACACCAACCCTAAAAACTGGCGCCCAGTGTTAAAGCAGTTCCGCGCGCAAGAGCCTAAACAGATGCCTATCCCGGAAGAGTTCTACGAAGAACCAGAGCACATTAAAGCTCCGTAATGCACACTTCTGGCTTAACTCGTCAGCGAATTAAGCCGTTGAGACTGCTGATTCTTCGTAATCGGAGTCATCGGCGGCGTCATCGTCAAGCGAATCCGCAAATTGTTGCTGTGGCCGGTGATTAAGCCCTACGACAATAAATCCGAGGATGACGATGGCTGCGAGTACCACTGCTGAGGTCCACAGCATGGTGGTGCTGCCGTCATTGCCGGCGGAGATGAGCCCGGTGGTTGCCCAGTTCAATGGCGTCAAGTTCGCCAGAACTTGCCACACGGTGCCGATTTCACCGGTGGTTGCGGTCTTCCATACGTAGCCGACGATCCCAAGTTGCACGATGCCCGCGATAGCCGTGGTGATAATCCCCGGTGTCGTGCTCATCCGTCCCAACACCGCGCGGGTGATCACAGTGGACGCAAGTGAAGCCAAGGCCATCAGACCCGCGCCAATGAATACGCCCAGCGGGGTAATAGAGCTAGCCAGAATCCACAGCAACATCGTGCCTGCAACAACCAGACCAAGTGTGCCGACTACCAAGGTAATAACTGGCCGGCCAATACGGTTGATGCCCAGCCAGCCCAGTGCCGCGCCGCCTAACATGACAAGTGCTGCCAACAACATGGCCACCACGGGGCTTAATGCACCGGTGGTGTCTTCTTCGGCAGCTGCAAGCTCTGGGTCAACTTCTCCAGTGCCCGATCCTGCAGCTGGAGCCTGCACGGCTGGCAAGGCGCGTTGAACGGCATCGGCTTTTGTCTTATTAAGATCGGCCATGGACTTGACGCGGTCAGCACCATCGGCAAGCTCTTGCGACCCGCCAGTCAGGGCACCAGTGCCGGACTGCAATTCTTGTAAGCCAGCGAGCAATTGCTTGCTGCCTTCGGTCGCCGAGTAGATGCCATCGTGATAGGCGTAGCCCGGTACATCCAATTGATTGGACAGCTCGCGGGAGCCTTGCTGCAGTTCATTAAGCGGGTCGGTGACTTCGGCGTCCACGTCGAAGCCTTCTAACTGGCTTTTGATATCGGCAATGGCGCTGCGAATTTCTTTGGCTTCCTTGCCCTTAACGCCCTTGAGGTCGTCTTCTGCGGACTCGACTGCTTTAACCAGCTGTCCTTGCATAGCCCCTAAGCCCACGACTTGGCCGACTGCGGCATCGACGGCGTTGGCAAGCTCCGTGGCGCCATCGCCAAGCTGACCCGTACCTGCTTGCAGCTCGGTCATGCCATTAGTCAGCGCTTGCGCGCCTTCGACTAATTGATCAACACCAGGGCCTAATTCATCGGCGCCTTCACGAAGCTCGGTGGTGCCATCGGCAAGCTGCTCGGCGCCAGAGACTAAAAAGCCGGCTTGGGATTGTGCCTCGCCCGCAGCCCGGCGGGCGTTGACGATATCTTCCGCTGATACTTGATCGGCAGGCGCGCCGGTGGTGTCATCGCCGCTCGACCACGCCTGGGATGGTTCCCAAGACGAGGAAAACGCGAAGACCGCGCCCACAATAATGGGCACGGTCAAAAGCAAAGACCATAAAGCGCGGATGGTACGAGAAGTCATATCGAAAACTTATCGACCACCAGCGCCTTAGTGGTCAAGGCGCACCGAGGGTGCTGCTACTTCTTGGAAGCAAACAGCTCACGAACGCGAGCGCCGAGGTTTTCATCAACGTTGGTCCAGTACTCGTAGACCTGTTCCTCAACCTGCTCGGAGATGCCAGCCATTGCGTTGGTGATGTTGTCAGCCAAACGCTCCTTCTCGTCATCATTCATGACCTCGCGGTACAAGATGCCAGGCTGGATGAAGTCATCATCATCCTGGTGCTTGACGTAAGGTGCACGAACCAAGTCAGTGCCGTGTGGATCTGGGTTGACGTAAAGATCCGCTGCCTGGCCATTAGGCTGCGCAGAGGTCTCGCCATCATCCAAGAAGCCAGCGCCCTTGGAGTAACGGTTCGGGGAGTAAACAGGGTCATCCTCGTTGTTGAACAGGAAGGACATGGAACCCTCGTGCTCATAGGTGTTGACCTTGTCTGCGTTCAGCGGCTGGTTCACTGGCAGCTGCTTGTAGTTCGCACCGATGCGGTAGCGCTGCTGGTCAGCGTATGCGAAAGCACGTGCCTGCAGCATACGGTCTGGGGACAGGCCAACGCCTGGAACCAAGTTGGATGGATCCAGTGCAACCTGCTCAATCTGTGCAAAGAAGTTGCGTGGGTTGCGGTTCAGAACGAAGTAGCCCACGTCGTGCAGTGGGTAATCCTTCTGGGACCAGGTCTTGGTCAGATCGAATGGGTTCCAGCGGTAGTTTTCTGCATCCTCGAAAGGCATGATCTGGACCTTAACGTCCCAGATTGGGTAGTCGCCCTGCTCAATCGCGTTGTACAGATCTTCGCGGTGGTAGTCCGCATTCTTACCAGCCATCTCCGCTGCCTCAGCATCGGTGAAGGTCTCCCAGCCCTGACGGGTCTTGAAGTGGTACTTGATCCAGACTGGCTTGCCCTCTTCGTTGACCCACTGGAAGGTGTGGGAGCCGAAGCCGTCCTGGTGACGGGAGGTCTTAGGGGTACCGCGGTCGCCCATCAGGTAGGTCACCTGGTGTGCGGACTCTGGGGAACGAGTCCAGAAATCCCACTGCATATCGGAGTTACGCAGGCCGTTGCGGCCAAGACGCTTCTGGGAGTGGATGAAGTCTGGGAACTTAATGCCATCACGCAGGAAGAAGGTTGGGGTGTTGTTACCCACGATGTCGTAGTTGCCATCTTCGGTGTAGAAGCGCAGTGCGAAACCGTGAACGTCACGCCAGGTATCTGGGGAGCCCTGCTCACCAGCAACCGTGGAGAAACGAACCATCATTGGGGTGACGGTGTCCTTCTGGAACAGCTTTGCCTTGGTGAACTCGGAAACGTCTTCCGTAATGTGCAGTTCACCGAATGCACCGTGTCCCTTTGCGTGAGGGGTGCGCTCTGGCACACGCTCACGGTTGAAGTGGGCCAGCTTTTCGATCAGGTGGATATCGTCGAGGACGGTTGGTCCCTGTGGACCAGCAGTGATCGAGGTGTTTTCAGAAGGGACAGGCTGGCCGGATGGACGGGTGGAATTGCCCTGTCCAGCGACGCGCTCGCCCTTTTTCAGTACTTCATCAGCAGCAGACATAGATGCTCCTATGCAGTCAGATTGGTTGTCAATGGGTGACTACGATTCTACGCACGTTTATAAACTTCGGCAAACAATAATTAGAGATTTATACGTTTTACCCAATATTGGCGCAGTCGATTGAGAAGTTCTCCATATCACCCCAGATAAGCATGGATGATCTGCATCATCTCGGCGACTTTTAACGGAAATACCACCATAAGAATGACCCCCAATACGGCTGGTAGATTGAGATGGGTGAATTCCAAACATGGGCGCGATGATGCGCGAGTTACCGAGCTGGCTCTCCAAGCCGGCCGCGGTGATCGCAAAGCGCTCACGGAATTCATCCGCGCCACCCAAGACGATGTCTGGAGGCTTTTAGTCCACCTCGGTGGCCCTGAAATCGCCGACGATCTGACCCAAGAAACCTATTTGCGGGTGATCAGCGCACTCCCGCGCTTCGCGGCACGCTCTTCTGCACGTACCTGGCTGCTATCTTTAGCCCGGCGCGTGTGGGTAGATAACATCCGGCATGACATGGCCCGGCCACGCAAGTCCGCTACCGAATATGAAGAGGCAACAGCAGATTCTGCCTCTCCGGAAAACTCCACCGCCTGGGCCGAATGGATTGATGCCCGCGCCTTGATTGATGCCTTACCCGAAGACCGCCGTGAAGCACTCATCCTCACTCAGGTGCTGGGATACACCTATGAAGAAGCCGCAAAAATCTCCGGCGTTCGTGTCGGCACCATTCGCTCCCGCGTCTCCCGCGCGCGCAAAGACCTCATTGAGGGTGCCTGATTGAGCTGAAACGTCAATCGTTACGAAACATTGACACTTCGCCGTTTCTTCATATCTAGCTGGCTGTTTCTTCAAAGCTCCTCGCCGAATCTGTGTTTTTCATTAGTTTCTTTAATGACACACATCACCCAAGCCTTGTAAATTGAGACTCTTGTACCGCTTCTTACCCGGAAGCGCGTTATTTTTCGCATTGCACAATTGCCGGCTACAAGCCGACCGCGAAACGTCAAAAGCAGCCCTGTGTGCTGCGCGTTTTTGGCGTTTGGCGTGAGATAAATTAATCGATTTGGAGTTGTCTTCCTATGATTAAACGCGCATTGGGTATTTCCATGGCGTTTGTTGGTGTCCTCGTGGGCGCCGGTTTTGCTTCCGGTCAGGAAGCAATGCAGTATTTTGTTTCTTTCGGTGAGATGGGTCTGTGGGGCGTTTTAGTCGCTGCCGCGCTGACCACCATCACCGGTATCGCCGTATTGCAGCTTGGTTCTTATTTCCAAGCCAATGAACACACCGCGGTCTATGACCGGGTTTCTGGTCCAATTACCTCCAAGATTTTGGATATCGGCACCCTCGTTACGCTGTTTAGCATTGGTTTCGTCATGTTCGCGGGCGCAGGTTCCAACTTGGCGCAGCAATTCGACGGCCTGCCACTGTGGGTCGGCGCCTTGCTCATGTTAGTGCTCGTGCTTGCCACCGGTCTTTTGGACGTGGATAAAGTCACGACGGTCATTGGCACCATCACGCCGTTCATCATTGTTTTGATCGTCGGTGTTACCGGCTACACGCTGTTGACCACTGACTTAGATATGTCCGCCGCGCATGACTACGCCGTCAACAATGTTGACGGTCCACTGCCCAACTGGTGGCTGTCCGCGATGAACTACACCGGTTTGAACATCATGTGTGCGGTCTCGATGGCCATTGTCATCGGCGGCAATATCTTAGATAACCGCGCCGTCGGCCTCGGCGGTGTGCTGGGCGGACTGACCACGCTGCTGCTTTTGGCGCTGTTGGTTACTTCCCTATTCTTCGTCGCACCTGAAGTTAACGGCACCGACCTTCCCGTCCTGGCTCTAATCAACGGAATTAACCCTGCGTTGGGCTACGTGATGACCTTTGCCATCTACGGCATGATCTTCAATACTGCGGTGGGCATGTTCTACGCGATGGCCAAGCGCCTTACCCGCGATAAGCCACAGCTGTTTTACACCGTATATGTCATTGCCTGTGGCATCGGCTTTGTCTTGTCCTTCGTTGGATTCCAGGCACTGGTGTCCAATGTCTATCCCATCTTGGGCTACATCGGCATCTTGATGATCTTCGTGATGTCGTTCGCGTGGATTAAAAACCGCGGACAGGTCAAGACCGAAACAGACCGCCGCCTGCGCGCTCGCAAACTGATTTCTCGTCGATTGGATCCGCGCAAGCGCTTTACCAAGAAAAATGAGCGCGAGCTCGCGGCGCTAGCCGATGCATCCAATATGGACACCCCGGAATTCGTGGAAGTTGTCTCCGATGAAGTCTTAGATGAACTCGAAGCAGACGCAGAGCTGGATGACTTCGACCGCGAAGACCCCGCTCCGTCGGTCACCTACGTCCAGCACACAAAACCGCAAGTACCAGAAGCAGATGACGACGTAGCTGAAGCTGGCGCTGCTGCGGCTAACGATGCGCATGCTGGCGATGCAATCGCGGGCGATGCCAACGCAAGCGATATCGCGGCCGCAGATAAGCCGGCTGAAGAATCAGGCGGTGTATCCAATGCGTCTCCTGCGTCGTCCACCGATCCTGATCTCGACTTCGATGGCACGGATAATCTGACGGTCAAATAGACCAGAGAGCAGCTGTCGCTGAGAAGAAAATCCACCTCCCTGCTTAGCCCGACCGGGCGCAGGGAGGTGGATTTCTTATGTAGCGGTGTTTTAGACCAGCAGCTCAGCAATCTGCACGGTGTTCAGCGCTGCACCCTTGCGCAGGTTATCGCCGGCAACAACAAGAACAAGACCCTTGTTGTCATCAGCAGACTGGTCCTGGCGGATGCGACCGACGAGAACTTCATCAATGCCGGTGGCATCCAATGGAGTCGGCACGTCAACAACCTTGACGCCAGCAGCGTTGCTGAGGGCTTCGCTAGCTTGCTCAGGGGTAATAGCCGAATCAAATTCCGCGTGGATGGTCATGGTGTGACCGGAAAATACCGGCACGCGCACGCAGGTACCAGCAACGCGCAGCTCTGGAAGTTCCAGAATCTTGCGGGACTCATTGCGCAGCTTTTGCTCTTCATCGGTCTCACCCGAGCCGTCATCGACCAGGTTGCCAGCTAATGGCAGCGCGTTATAGGCAATAGGAGCGACATAAGGCTCGGTATCCTCGACCTCTAATGCAGCACCGGAGCGGACCAAATCAATGTTGTGCTCACCGATCTGCGCAACCTGCTTGGTCAACGCCTCCACACCAGCCAAACCGGAGCCGGATACTGCCTGGTAGGAAGATACGTGCAAGCGGTTGAGACCAGCGAGGCTGGACAGCACCTTAAGCACTGGCATCGCAGCCATGGTGGTGCAGTTCGGATTGGCAATAATGCCCTTGGTAGGGTTCTTCGCCGCGTGTGGGTTCACTTCAGCCACTACCAGTGGGACCTCGGCGTCCTTGCGGTAGGCAGAAGAGTTATCCACCACGGTTGCACCCGCTGCAGCAAAGACTGGCGCCCACTGCTTGGAGGTAGAACCACCTGCGGAGAACAATGCAATATCAACGTCGGCGACGGACTCTTCCGTAATCTGAGAGAGGTCTTCAACAACAATCTTGTCCCCGCGGAATTCTAGTTCCGTGCCTGCGGAGCGTGGGGAGGCGAAAAAGCGTACCTTGTCAGCTGGGAAATTGCGCTCTTCTAAGAGATCGCGCATTACTTGGCCAACCTGTCCGGTAGCACCAACGACTGCCAAAGTGGTCATGATTAATCAACCCTGTCTTATTTAAGATTCTAAATTTTTCTAGCGGCTACTAAGTCTGCAGTGTAGCTGCGCGTTCTAGCGGCCGGTGCCGGCGTAGACGGTAGCTTCTTCGTCGCCGCCGAGCTGGAAGGTCTCATGCAGTGCACGCGCGGAACGGTCCAAGTCAGCTTCACGCACGAGAACGGAAATACGGATTTCGGAGGTGGAAATCAGCTCAATGTTGACGTTGACATCGCGCAGTGCCTCGGTGAAATCAGCGGTCACGCCGGGGTGCGACTTCATGCCAGCACCGACGAGAGAGACCTTGCCTACCTGGTCATCGTAGAGCACATTGCCCCAGGAGAATTCTTCTTTCATCTTGGACAAGATCTCCATCGCACGCGGACCATCGGTGCGTGGGCACGTAAAGGTGATATCAGTCTTGCCGTCTTCCAAAGAAGAGACGTTTTGCAAGACCATATCGATGTTGATCTCAGCATCCGCGACGGCGCGAAAGACCTTTGCGGCCTCACCGGGCTTATCAGGAATGCCCAAGACGGTGACCTTTGCTTCCGTCTTATCGGTTGCTACACCAGTTAGTACTGCTTCTTCCATGGGAATTTCCTCCATTGAACCGGCAATCAACGTGCCGGTATCGCTGCTATACGATGAACGAACTCGAAGTGGGACATTAAACGCACGCGCGTACTCCACGCTGCGCAGAACCAAAATTTTGGAACCAACGGCGGCTAGCTCCAGCATCTCTTCAAAAGACAGCTTGTCAAGCTTGCGTGCATTCGGAACGATGCGCGGATCGGCGGTGTAAACCCCGTCCACGTCCGAATAAATCTCACACACATCAGCATTGAGCGCGGCGGCAAGCGCAACGGCGGTGGTATCCGAGCCACCGCGGCCCAAGGTGGTGACATCGCGGGTGTCTTTGTTGACACCTTGGAAACCGGCGACGATACAAATGCGGCCCTTATCTAGAGCCTCTTGCAAACGACCTGGGGTGACATCAACAATACGAGCATTACCGTGGCGCTCCGTGGTCAAAACACCAGCCTGAGAACCGGTAAAAGACTGCGCGGTTGCACCCAAAGACTCCACCGCCATGGCCACGAGTGCATTAGAAATGCGCTCGCCAGCGGTCAGCAGCATATCCATCTCACGCTGTGGGGGAACCGGGTTAACCTGTGCTGCTAGGTCCAGCAACTCATCTGTTGTATCGCCCATCGCGGAGCACACAACAACCACGTCGTTGCCCGCTTTTTTCGTTGCCACAATTCGCTCCGCCACTGCGCGAATACGTTCGGCGGTCTCCAAAGAGGAGCCTCCGTACTTTTGAACGATGAGGGCCACGTCGTATAGCCGCCTTTCGCCTAGTCCTTAAAAAGTTTGACAGTGGAAATTTTACGTTAGTTCTTCTGCCCACCACGGATTTGTTTTCATTCCACAACCGCAAAAATTTCCGGCCGGGACTGAAATTTACGCACTGACATCGAAGAACTACTTAATTTCTATCACTGAGTAGTCAAATCCCTATGGTACAGGTTCGACCCCTTTTGCCATAGCCCAGACCCACTATTTTGAGACAGAAGTTCCAGTGATTGAAACAGGGTCGGGGCATCGACAAGCACTGCTCAAACGTCCTGCTGTGCCAACGCGATCTCCCATTTCCACCTCGGCGGGTTTTTCACTACGGTATGTACCGTGCTTTCTAACCTCGTAGCAATCGCATTTGCCCTGGCATCTGCACTCGTGATTGCGTGGGGCACCGTCGTGCGGCAAAGAATTGCCGAAAACGCGCAGCGCTCTGTCATGCGCACCGCCATGCGCAGCCCCTTGTGGTGGATTGGCACCGCCAGCGCCGTGGTGGCCTATGGCCTGCAACTTATTGCGCTGGGTTTTGGCACCTTATTAATTGTCCAGCCCATCTTGGTGCTGTCTTTGATGCTGACCTTGCCCTTGGCCACCTGGTACCAAGGCCGGCGCATGTCCTCCGAAGAGCTGTTGTGGTGCGGCCTGCTCACGGTATCTGTGGGCGTGATTTTGGTCTTTGGCCGCCCGACCGGTGGTATTACCTCCCCGCCGTTGGAGCGTTGGCTACCGGCTTTTGCCCTCGGCCTTGCTGCCATGGGGCTCTTGAGCTTTATCGCCCGGCGCATTCGCTCCCAGCGCGCATTGTTATTGGGCGTAGTCTGCGGGATTTTATACGGGTTTGTCGCGGTATTATCCAAAGCAGTGGTGGATATCTTCAAAGAATCCGGCATCAGCGAACTGCTTGTCTCTTGGCCGCTATATGTCCTGATCCTCGCTGCCGGTGCCGGGACTGTCTTGCAGCAATATTCTTTCCACGCCGGACCGCTGAAACACTCACTGCCCGCGATGAAAATCATCGAACCCCTCATCGCTTTTACCCTGGGCTACGCCGTGCTCAAAGAACAATTTATGGTCGACAGCATCCTCGGCTGGACGGTTATGATCCTCGCCGTCGCCTGCATGGTTATTGCCACCATCGTGTTATCGCAAAAGCCCATGAGCACCCTGCCGCGGATTACGCAGACCACTGCCCCGCGCGATTCCCGCGGGCAGAAATCCCGTGGCTAGATAGCCCAGGGAAAGACCGCCAGCATATAGGCGGAAAACCAGGTGCCAAAAAGTGCCCAGCAGCCAATGCACGTCCAGGCCACCCACCGTGGAAGATGCCGCAGGGCAGCATGTGCCCAGGGGATAAATAAGACAGCCGCCGGCAGCAATAACCGTGGGCGCGAATGCATCACCCCATCGGACAAGATGACATTGGCTGACAAGGCCAGGCTAAATAGCCAGGTGCCCACATCCACCCGGCGCCAGGCTACAACCAGCGCGAAGGGAACGCCGATAATGACCAGGGTGGTCAGCAAATAGCCGGCATTTTCGGTGGAGGTTAAGGTTTGAAAAACCCACTTTAACGTGGCCACCCCGGCATCAAAGCCGGAATTCCAGTGCTTGTCCTGTGTTCCGAAATAGCCACCCACGCCGTCTAATTGCGCGGATGCCCACCAGATATAGCCGACCAGTGGCAGAGGGGATATCACCAGCGCCACCCAGGCTTTCCATGAGCGCCATGCATGTAGCAAGACCGCAATGGCAAACACCGCGACCAGAGCAATGGCAGTAATGCGCACAAACGACAGCGCAAAAATAAAAACTCCCGCTAGCCACCAGCGTTTATCCACTAAAGCCACCAGCGCCCAAATCGCCAAGGCACCAAAAAGTGCCTCGGTGTACGGCATATTAAAAACAATCGCCATCGGCGCGGTGGTCACCACGATCGCCGCCGCACATTGACCCTTCAGGCCATAGCCCCAGCGCGCACTCAAAGCCATAATCCCGCGCGCCAAGCAGACTGTGGCCAAGAAATTGAAGATGATGCCAGCTAGCGCAAAGTCCAACGCGGTCAGGTTGTGAATCACGCGCATGATCATGGGAAAGGCTGGGAAAAATGCCAAGCGGATTTCTTCGGCCGGGGCATCACCAATGGTGCCGGCAAAATAGCCTTCCGCAGCGATGCCGACGTAATGCGCCGCATCCCATTTATTTAACAACCCCCACACGTTATCGTCATTGACCACGGCTAATAGCGCGAGCATGCCCAAGCGCAGGATGGTTCCCACACTGACGACGATCAGCGCAAGCACCCACGCCCCCACAGCAGGATTCGCAGTGCTTGTCGATGCCCCCTTGCCTTCATCCTCGCCACGCCTATCGGCGCCAGGCAAATCAGCGCCAGGCCATTTCTCCAGCCCGAGAGTCTGCGCTACCGTGCGTTTCGATGACGCGGTCGGAGTATCTGCGCGTGCATTCTCTGCGGAGTTCGGCCTGTGACTCATAATCTGTGATCGTAGCGTGCCCCCATTGCTCAAGATCCACGCCCACACCGCCCGGGACGAAGTCTTGGGATTTAACCAGTACACGAAACACATTTCTCATAACATGAGAACCCAATGCATAGCCCGAGGGGGTAAATCATTATTTTCCTCGTGCCGAAGCCAGAATTATGCGCTAGCATTGCAGCCATGACTTACCGTGCACGGCAACTCCTTCTTAGCCGCGGCGGGTTCCAGTAGTCGTTTCAAGTACGACCGGCGCCCCGTCGCGGAGTTTGTTCTGCCGGTCGTACGACACGGAATTTACAGACTTAGCCCCCTTAATTTTTGAGCTTTGTACTCATTTCGGGCGTTGCTATCTGGCATAACAAAGAAGGAATTTCTCTCCCATGTCTCCTAAAGACTCTTTCATCTCCGCTCCTCGCGAAATCACTACTCCCTCCGGACCTCGTCGTGAAGGCCAACCCGCGTGGAATAAACAGCGCGGCTCTGCCATGCCCGTGGATCGCTACCTGACGTTCGCTGAGGAAGTCGAAGACATCACCCTGCCGGATCGCACCTGGCCGGATAAAAAGATTGAAGTTGCACCACAGTGGTGCGCGGTGGACCTGCGCGATGGCAACCAAGCCCTGATTGACCCAATGTCCCCTGCCCGCAAACACCGCATGTTCGAGCTGCTGGTGAAAATGGGATACAAGGAAATTGAGGTGGGCTTCCCGTCTGCATCCCAGACAGATTTCAATTTCGTACGTGAGATCATCGAACAGGATCTGATCCCAGACGATGTCACCATCCAGGTTCTGGTACAAGCACGTGAGCATCTGATTCGCCGAACCTTCGAAGCGTGCGAAGGCGCCAAGAACGTCATCGTGCACTTTTATAACTCCACGTCGAAGTTGCAGCGCCGCGTCGTCTTCCGCAAGGACCAGGCTGCTATTAAGAAGCTGGCCACGGATGCTGCGGAACTGATTAAGACGGTGTCCAAGGACTACCCCAACACCAACTGGCGCTGGCAGTACTCCCCAGAATCTTTCACCGGCACCGAGCTGGATTTCGCCGTCGATGTCTGCAACTCCGTCGTCGACATCATGGAAGCTACGCCAGAAGCTCCGATGATCATCAACCTGCCGTCCACGGTGGAGATGATTACCCCGAATGTCTACGCGGATTCCATTGAGTGGATGCACCGCAACTTCACCAAGCGTGACTCCATCATCTTGTCCCTGCACCCACACAATGACCGCGGCGAGGGCATTGCCGCAGCGGAGCTGGGCTACCTGGCCGGTGCGGACCGCATCGAAGGCTGCCTGTTCGGCAACGGTGAGCGCACCGGCAACGTAGACCTGGTGACCTTGGGTCTGAATATGCTGACCCAGGGCGTGGATCCACAAATTGACTTCACGGATATCTCCACCATCCGTTCCACCGTGGAATACTGCAACCAGCTGCGCGTTCCTGAGCGCCACCCCTACGGCGGTGACTTGGTCTTTACCGCGTTCTCCGGCTCGCACCAAGATGCCATCAATAAGGGCATGGATGCACTGGCAGATTCGGTACGTCCTGGTTCCACCAATACCGATGTCACCTACGAAGAGCTGCGCGATACCACCTGGGAAGTTCCTTACCTGCCCATTGACCCGAAGGATATTGGCCGGGACTACGAGGCAGTCATTCGCGTGAACTCCCAGTCCGGCAAGGGTGGCGTTGCCTACATCATGAAGACCGACCACGGCATCAAGATGCCACGCGCCATGCAGCCAGAATTTTCCAACGTAGTGCAAGAGATCACCGATGCCGAAGGCGGCGAGGTCAACTCCAAGCACATGTGGGATATCTTCAACCAGGAGTACCTGGAGCGCACTACCCCACTGGAAGTAACGGCCTTCGAAATCGATAACGCTGACAGCGACGAGGAAGATGCCACGGTTGACGCCACAGTGATCTACAACGGCAAGGAAACCCAGATCTTTGGACAAGGCAACGGCCCGATCGCGGCGTATGCCAATGCTCTGGAAAAGCTGGAGATTGACTTCGAGGTTCTGGAGTACAGCCAGCACGCGCGTACCGCTGGTGATGACGCTGAGGCTGCCTGCTACATCGGCGCTGATGTCAACGGCATGAAGATGTGGGGCGTGGGTATCGCCGGTTCCACCACGCGTGCATCCCTGAGCGCTATGACTTCTGCGGTCAACCGCGCGCTGAGCTAAAAGCTCACGAGCAATCGCTCATAGCACTATCCGCCTACGGCAGCAGCGCATCAGATGCGGCGCTGCCCGCACCCCTAGAACATGAAATTTTCGGCCGTCATGGGGTGGCCGAACTCCATGATGTTCTAGGGGTGAACTACACTAATTGCGATGACTAGCACGAATGATGACAAGCGCCCTAGCCGCCCCGCGGTTACTAGGTCACGCCGTGCTGCCGCCGCGAACCACGCTGCGGATTCCACTGAATCACCGCGGCCAATCCCAGGTTCCTGGCCTGCTGCCAAACCCGCGCAGACTTCTCCGAAGCCCACAGCTACCTCGGTAGGTGCATCGTCAGCACAGGCAAACAGTACTGCCGATGCCAGCGCTGCCACCGATGGCACACAGCCAAGCCCACGGCCCAACCACCGCCGGGAACGCCAACCCAGCGAAGCTGAACTAGCGCGTCGTGAAGCCGTCGCCAAGTTTCCTTTCGTCGCGGTGTCTTTGGGCTCATCCGGTATTCACCCGGCAACCTCGCGTCTGATTTCTTTCGATGCCGTCACTTACAATGCGGCCGGCGAAATCGGTGAGGCCACCTTTATGGTCTTTAGCCCGGATTCGGATCCAGGCCCAAAGCACCAGCACGGTCTTAGCCAAGAAGAAGTAGCCGCGGGTATTCCATTTAGCAAGGCATTAAAGCGTGTCGATCGCATTCTTGATGACCGCACGCTCATTGTTCACGATGCCACCGTCACCTGGGGATTTTTGGTATCGGAAGCACGTCGTGCAATGACTGCGGCAGCGCGTCAAAATCGCTCGCGCAACCGCAATAGCCGTAATCGCTCGCGTCGGATCAAGGTCGGGCATATCCCGCGCCCCACGGGCATTATTGATACTTTGGCCACCGCGCGCCGCCAGGAACTTCCAATTACGGATCTGCGCTTGGCTGCGGTAGCTATTGCCTCCGGCATTGCGGCTACCCCGCCGACGGCGACGGTAGACCGTGCCCAGACACCCGCGGAAGAAACCGCACGGGAGAACACCGCTTTGTTGTGGCAGCTGCACAAGCTGCAAGCCCAACGCGGTGAGGTGGTGTGCTTGGATCCGGCGGAACTGCGCGCCGATAAATTCGGGCTGCAACGCTCACACATTCGCGTTGATGCCATGGAGGCTCCACGCATGCACCACAACCCTGGTCCTTATGTCCCGGGTCGTGAGCTCGTACGCGGTATGGAATTTGTGGTCGCACCCGAGATCGCCATCGACCCGGACATCATCATTGAGGCCGCAGTGCGCCAAGAAATGAACTATGTGGAAAAGCTCTCTCGCGAGACTTCCGTGGTCGTCTGCAATGTCACCACCGACCTAGTCGGCAAAGCCATGCATGCAGATCGCAAGGACATCCCGCTCATGGGCGATGAGGCTTTCCTGGCCGCTTTGGAGCGCATTGCAGAACCAGGACCTAAGCCGGAGGTGGAAGAAAGACCTACCACTGCCCCGCGCCCGCAAAAGCGCAACCCGCATTCCAGCGCCCCGGCCCGACGCGGCTCGAGCGCAGGTGGTGCTTCCTCGGCTAATTCTTCCAGCGGTAAATCCAATAACCGCAGGCGTCGTCGCCGTCGCAGTGGTTCTTCCAACCCTGCACATTCCAATGCCCAAAACCAGAGCCAGGGACAGAACCAAGGCCAAGGTGGCGGAAATCAGCAGCACTCCCACAGCGACAATAAGCAGCGTCCGCAGTCACACGATGCGCAGGAGAAGTCACCGCAATCGCAGTCTGGTTCGAATTCCGGTCAGGATTCTGGTCAAGGCCGTAATCACCAAGGCGGTGGCTCGAAAAACAATAATCGTCGGCGGCGTCGCGGGGGGCGCGGTGGAAGAAACCGCAACCGTTCCCGTGGACACGATAATCGCGGCGCAGACGGCAACCGTGGTGCGGGAGAGCAGAAGAAGCAGTCCTAATTTTTAGGATTTTTCTATCTTGTGTCCTCTTCTGCCCCGGCGCGAGGGTTGCAATATAACGTTGCGGTGCTAATTCCGACTACCCTAGAACCATGAGTTTTCAACTGCCGCGACAGATCAAGAAGTTACGCGCTAAAACCGCGGTGACTGCAGCACACCTTGCTACGTTTGCCTCCCGTGCGACTGGCCGCGGCGCCGGCGGAATGATTGGTGGCCTTGTAGCCCGTGCCATCGACCCGTCGATTATGACGCAATTAGCCGGTGATCGCCCAGCAGTGATTGTGACTGGCACCAACGGTAAATCCACCACCACGCGCATGCTCGCGGCGGCGATGCGCAGCAAGTATTCCATAGCTACCAATGATGGCGGCGATAATATGGACGCCGGCATTGTCTCCGCGCTCATGGCCGGCGAGGATGCCAGCCACATCGTCTTAGAAGTCGATGAGCTGCACGTCCCCCACGTGGCGGATGCGCTAAACACCCAGGCGCTGGTGTTGCTTAACCTCTCGCGAGATCAGCTCGATCGCGTCGGTGAAATCAACAAGATTGAACGCGCTCTCCGTGGCGCAGTGGAAGCTAACCCGGACATGTTGGTCATTGCCAACTGCGATGACGTGCTCATGTCGTCGGTGGCATATGATGCCCCGAACGTCGTGTGGGTGTCCGCCGGTGCGGGTTGGTTGGGTGATTCCGTAAGTTGCCCGCGCACAGGTGGGCATATCGTGCGTACGGAAGATGATTGGTACTCGGTCAAAAAGCTTGCCGATGGCCGCGAATTCCGCCGCCCACAGCCTTCCTGGGCAGTCGATGATAAGGGCGTGTTCTCCCCCGCTGGAGACAAGGAACTCAACCTCGCTCTTCCGGGCCGCGCGAATCGTGGCAATGCTGCCCAAGCTATCGCTGCTGCCGTAGAGGGATTTGCTGTCGATGTGGATGAGGCCACCGTCGCTGCTGAAAAGGTTGCTGATGTGGCAGGACGCTACTCCACCATTCACCGCGGCGAGCATGAAATCCGCCTGCTGTTGGCTAAGAACCCAGCAGGTTGGCAAGAGGCTTTATCGATGATTGACCGCAGCGCCGATGGCCTGGTTATCGCCACCAATGGCCAAGTCGCCGATGGTGTGGATATGTCCTGGCTGTGGGATGTGAAATTTGAAGACTTCGATGACCTATCCGTCAAGGCCGCCGGCGAGCGTGGAACCGACCTCGCGGTGCGCTTGGTCTATGCCGATATCACCCACGAACTTATCCCCGATCCTGTCGAAGCAATCGATGCGTGCCCACCGGGGCGCGTGGAAGTTCTGGCTAATTACACCGCTTTCCGTGATCTGAAAAAGGCCCTCGAGCGCCAAGAAAAGGAGTCCTAAATGTCTATTGAGCTCAATATTGGTCTCGTGCTCCCCGATGTCTTAGGAACCTACGGTGATGACGGCAATGCACTCGTACTTCGTCAGCGTGCCCGTCTGCGCGGCTGGAAGGCTGAATTTCACCCCATCAATTTAGGTGACCCTATCCCGGAAACCATGGATCTCTACACCGTGGGCGGTGGCGAAGATACCGCGCAGATTCTCGCAGCCGACCGCCTGCTGCAGTACCCAGGACTTACCCGTGCGGCACAGGCAGGACGGCCAATCTTCGCGGTCTGCGCAGGCTTGCAAGTTCTCGGGGAATCCTTTCGCGCATCGGGCCGAGTAGTCGATGGCTTAGGGCTTATCGATGCCACCACCTCGCCCTTAGCCGAGCGCGCCATCGGCGAAGTCGCGTCTATTCCTACCGGCGTTGGTTTTACCGCTGGTCTGACCGAGCCTCTGACCGGGTTTGAAAACCACTTGGGCGCTACCATTTTGGGTAGTTCGGCTCAGCCTTTGGGCACGGTTACCCGCGGTACTGGTAACTCAGATGAAGCAGCCACCTTTGACTTGCGTGATGGCAAGACCCAGCGCCACGGCGAAGGAGCTGTGCAAGGCAGCGTCATTGCCACCTACATGCACGGGCCATGCCTAGCGCGTAACCCCCAGTTGGCGGACCTGCTCCTAGCCAAAGCCACCGGCCAAACCCTAGAAGATTTGGAACCGTTGGATTTGCCCGCTATCGAACAACTGCGCGCGGAGCGTTTGCGCAGCTAGCCTCGCCACCGTTGTCCCCGGTAAAAAGCGAGTAATCTTGGCGGGGACATGACTATGCGTTCAGGTGGTGGACCGCGAGGCGCGCGCGTGTCCAAGGCTGATCATCAAGCCCAAAAAGAAATTAACCGTCAAGCGCCGAAAATTCACGATCTTGGCGGTCGCATCGCCGCGCTCTTTCGCCCCTACCGGGTGCACATCTCCATCATCATCGTCATGGTGCTGCTCTCGGCAGGGTTGGGAATTATTCCGCCATTGCTCACCCAGCGCGTCTTCGATGATGGGCTCTTCCCCGGCACCGGCGGGCCGAATATGCCGGTCCTGCTCAAACTCGTTGGCACCATGCTGGGGATTCTTATCATCATCCAGCTGATTTCCATCGTGCAGGCCTATTACACCGCACGCGTGGGCAATCGAGTCATGGGCGATTTACGCATTCGGCTCTTTTCTCACCTGCAGTCTATGGAGCTGGCATTTTTCACCCGCACCAAAACTGGTGTCATCCAATCGCGGCTGAACAACGACGTCGGCGGTGTTGCGGGCGTGCTGTCGAATACGATCTCCAGCGTTATTGGCAATACCGTCACGGTCATCTCTGCCTTTATCGCCATGGTGCTGTTGAGCTGGCAGCTAACCATCATTGCGTTTATAGTCCTGCCGCTTTTGGTGTGGGGGCAGCGTCGCGTGGGCCAAATCCGCGCCCGGATTGCAGGCCAAACCCAAGAATCACTATCGGAGATGTCCGCGATTACGCAAGAAACCTTGTCGGTTTCTGGTGTGCTATTGGCCAAGACTTACTCGCGGCAAAGTGCTGAAATTACCCGCTACGCTGATGAAAATGCCCGGCAGATCTCCTTGCAGGTGCGCCAAGCAATGACTGGCCAGCTCTTTTTCGGCGTCGTGCAAGTGTTTATGTCTGCGGTTCCTGCCATTGTCTACCTAGCTTCTGGATGGCTGTTGACGGCCGGAAGTGATGGCGCTTTCGCGTTTGGGGCAGCCGGCATTACTGCCGGAACCATCGTGGCTTTTACCACCGTGCAATCGCGCCTGCTCTTTCCCATGATGGGGTTGATGCGCGTGGCCTTGGATCTGCAAACTTCCTCGGCGTTATTTGCGCGTATCTTTGAATACCTCGACTTGCAGCCCGGCATCGTCGATGCCCCAGATGCCACATCGCCATCCGATTCTCCCGGTAAGGCTGGGCACGTTGCATTCGATCACGTCAGCTTCCGCTATTCCGATGCATCACCTGATTCACCGCCCACGCTGGATGATGTTTCCTTTGATATCGAGCCCGGGCAGTTTGTGGCCTTTGTCGGAGCCTCCGGATCCGGTAAGACCACCATTGGCAATCTCATCCCCCGGCTTTATGATGCCACCTCCGGCACCGTTTCTTATGCCGGTGATGATGTGCGCACACTCAAACAAGAAGAGCTTATGGACCACATCGGCGTGGTCACCCAAGAGCCATATCTTTTCCACGCGTCCATCGCGGATAACCTGCGCTATGGCAAGCCCGATGCCAGCCAAGAAGACTTGGAGCACGCGGCACGTTTGGCCAATATTCATGAGACCATCACGAATTTTGATACCGGCTACGACACAATCGTGGGCGAGCGCGGGTACCGCCTATCCGGCGGCGAAAAACAACGCATTGCGATTGCGCGCGTGCTGTTAAAGAACCCGCGGGTATTGGTTTTGGATGAAGCCACGAGTGCATTAGATACCGTCAATGAACGTGCCGTGCAGCATGCCCTCGATACGGCCGCGGAGGGGCGCACCACCATCGCGATTGCCCACAGGCTTTCTACGATTGAAGGCGCTGACCGCATCTTTGTTATTGACCACGGCCAGATCATCGAATCCGGCACGCACGCAGAACTACTCGATAAAGACGGCGCCTACGCACAGCTTTACTCCCAGCAGACCAACTAGTCCTTAGACCGTCAACCGGCCCTGTAGTGCACGCGAGAGCGTCAACTCATCAACGAATTCCAAGTCGCCGCCCAAGGGCATGCCTGAGGCCAGGCGCGTGATTTTCAAGTCTGGGAAATCGCGCAGCAAACGCACCAAGTATGCTGCTGTCGCTTCACCTTCGGTATTGGGATCCGTGGCCAAGATGACTTCCGTGACATCCGGGGTTTCATCGTATTGCGGATTTTCCTTGGTGGAATCCGCCAGCTCACGATCGGGTAGTACCCCGCCGATGCGCTGCAACAGCTGGGAGATATTCAAATCCTTCGGCCCGATATTTGCCAAGGGATCCAAGGCACCGCCGAGCACGTGGTAGCGGCCTTGATATTCTCCGGTCCGCTCAATGACCTGGATATCTTTCGGTTCTTCCACCACGCAGATGGTGCCGCGATCACGTTGAGAATTAACGCAGATACGGCAGACAGATTCACGCGAGATATTGCAGCAGATTCGACAAAATGTCACGCCATCGCGCACTGCCACTAAAGCACTGGAGAGCCGGTCAATATCTTCCGGATCCATGTGCAACACGTGGAAGGCGATTCTTTGCGCGCTTTTGGGACCCACGCCAGGAAGTCGCGACAACTCATCAATGAGGTCTTGCAACGGGCCTTCAAACACGCTTATTAACGTCCCTTCATCACAATCATCTACGCCACACCATGATGCACGGTGGGCGGTAAAACACCTATAGACCGCATCCGTTTCACTATCGTAAAACGCACGCGGTCTATAGAAGTGGAAACTAGTTCAGCTTAGCCGAACATGCCCGACATGCCGCCATCGTTCATGCCCTGCGACAGTGGGCCAATCTTATCTTGTGCCAGCTGGCCGGCCTTTTCGTGCGCATCTTTGAAAGCGCCGAAGACGAGGTCCTGCAAGGTTTCTACGTCTTCTGGATCGACAACTGACTTATCAATCTTCAAATCAACGAGCTCTGCACCACCGGTCATGGTCACGGTTACTAGGCCGTTGCCGGCGGTACCTTCCACCTTGGTAGCCAGGATTTCTTCCTGTGCCTTTTGCAACTCTGCCTGCACGCGTGCAGCCTGCGCCAAGATGTCATTCATGTCTGGGGTGGAGTTATCTGGAGTAGTCATAGTGCGCCTTCCATAAGTGCGTTTTTTATACAGCGTTTCTACGATTGAGTGTACCGGCTTGACCGCCATCGTCCCGGAAAAGTAGGCCGTGATCACTAACAGCCAACGCACACCGTGTCACATGCTACAGCTTGCGGGCTCCGAGTTCTCTTTCCAACAATTCCATGGCCACTTCAGTGGCACTGCGCCGATCCAATTGGCCTTGCTCACGAGCATCGTCCATCATCTCGTTTTCTTGCGCCTCGCGGGAATACCCGGCAGACGACGCACCTGCGCTCTGCTGTCCTCCAGCAGGAGGAGCTGAGCGCTGTGCAGGTGCCCCCTGCTGCTGTGATGGCGCTGGCGCCTGTGCTTGTTGCTGCCCACCGCCGCCAAATCCGCCCTGGTTGCGTCCAGAATTCGGCGCCGGTGCCTGTTGCGGCGTTGCAGCCGGTTGAGATGGGGATGGTGGATACGCATCTTCTGGAGGCACCGATTCATACTCTGGGTAGGAATCTGGGCCTGGGTCCGGCGGCAGCGGCCGACCGTCACTGAAAGTGCCCGAGTTGCGCAGCTCCTCTTCACGCTGCTGAGTCTGAGCCTTGGCTTGGGCAATACGTGCGCGCCAATCATCCTGTGCCGGCTGCGCTTGCGCTGGTGCCTGCGCAGGGGCTTCTGATTGCGCCTGCGCCTGGTTGGGCGCCGTGCGGTTTGGTGCACTGTCGTGTGGTGCCGACGTAGGTTGCGCCGCTGCAGGTGGCGTCGGCGAAGGCTGTGCGTCCCTGGGCTGCGAGCCCGTGGACTGCGAGCCCGATTGCTGTGGCGACGATGCTTGTGGCGCAGCGCCTTCACCACCCAGAGCACGCGGAGCTCCCCATCCGGATGGCTCTTGTGCTGGACGGTTGTTTCGATCCTGGTTTTCTACAGACTTATCCGCTGGCTGGGAAGGAGCGGAATTGTTGTAGTCCCTAGGACTCTCTGACTCCTGATCATCATCACCAGTCTCCCGCGTGGCAGCCTGGGGTGCCTGCGCAGCCCGAGGATTCCAGGTCTGAGGTTTTGGTTTTTGTCCACTAAATCCGGCAGCTTCCGGATCCGTGCCCACGATGCAATTGACCGCCAACTGATGTCCGGCTTCTTCGGAGACCACCGCGACAATATCTTTGTTATTTGCTGGCGCATTCAACCGCTCTGCCAGCGCACCTGTGGTGTGACCAAGCACTAAGGTGTCATCGCGCAATCCCAAAACGCGCGCTTCGGTGAGCATGATGCCGGCAATCTTATTGCGTTTGGACACGCTAGCGCGCAGCTGCTGCCAATTATTGCGCAGCTGCTCCACCAATTGATCGGGGCTTTGCGACGCCTGTGCTTCCTGCACCGACTCGGCTTCTGCGGCAGGTGCCGTAGGTTCTGCAGATGGAGTATCCGCCGGCTCCTCCGCTGGCCCTTCCCCAGGTGCTGGCTGCTGCGACTGCTCCTGTTGCGCTGGCTGAGCATCCGTTTGTGGTGCATCGTCGCGCACAGACTGCTCGTGCTGCGAAGTCTCAGGACGTGAATCTTCCTGCTGCGAACCAGCCTGCGGCTGTGGCGCTGGCACTTGCTGTGCAGCTGATTGCTGCTCTGCAGGTTGCTGCTGTGCAGGCTGTGTATGCGTTGGCTGCTCTGCAGGTTGCTGAGGTGCAGCAGGCGAGCTTGACTGGCTTGGAGCCTGCGGTTGTGCAGGTGCCTGCGGCTGCGCTGGCGCCTGTTGCTGTGGGGCCTGCGCCGGACGCGGCTGGGCAGCTGACGGGCTCTGGGCACCTTGCTGTGTTTGGTCACGCTGCTGGTTGCGGCGTGCGGCAATCGCAGCGGCTGCTTGTTGGGCAGCGGCGATGCCAGACGGAGCATTGCCCGCAGATGCGGCACTGGTGCCTGGTTGTCCAGTGGATTGGCCATGTGTGTTCGCTCCGGCTGAGGAGGAAACGCTAGGCGCGGGACCAGTCGCTGGGGCATCAGCGGCAGCAACATCAGTCGTGGTTGGCTCCATCACCAAATGCGCACAAAGGATTTCGAGCAATAAACGCGGCGATGTCGCACCGCGTAAAGCGCCGATTTGTTCATTGACAGTCGCGGCATAGTGCGCCAGCTGGGCGCCATTGAACAACTGAGCCTGCTCGGTCAGCGTTTGGCCGCGGTCAACGGGGGCATCGACAAGCCCTGCGGAAATGGCATCCGGAACTGCTTGCAAGATCATCAAATCGCGCAGACGGCCGAGCAAGTCCACCGCAAAACGGCGCGGTTCATGCCCGGCTTCAATCACGGCATCGACGTGTTTAAACAACGCTGCCTTATCGCCTTGGGCCAGCGCGGCGATGGTGTCATCCAACAAGGTTTCATCGGTAACACCCAACAATGGCCGCGCAATGGCGTAGGTCAGCCCATCAGGCCCGGAACCCGCCAAGAGCTGATCCAAAATCGACAGCGTATCGCGCGGTGAACCGCCACCAGCGGAAATGACCATCGGGTACACGGAGTCTTCAACGTACAAGCCCTCTGCCGCAACGGTGCGCTCCAACAGCCCCTTCATCGCCGGCGGGGTGAGCAGGCGGAACGGGTAGTGGTGCGTACGCGAGCGGATGGTGCCAATGACTTTGTCTGGCTCCGTGGTCGCAAAAATGAAGATGAGGTGCTCTGGTGGCTCCTCCACAATCTTGAGCAATGCGTTAAAGCCCTGGTTGGTCACCATGTGGGCCTCATCGATAATAAAGATGCGGTAGCGGGAATCCGCCGGTGCGTAATACGCGCGCTCACGCAGCTCACGCATATCTTCTACCGAGTTGTGCGACGCCGCATCCAACTCCGTGACATCCAGGTTGCCAGGGCCACCTGGGGCTAGGGAAATACAGCTGGCGCACTCACCACATGGGTGCGAGGTCGGCCCTTGCACGCAGTTGAGGGAACGCGCCATAATGCGCGCGGATGAGGTCTTACCGCAGCCGCGCGGACCGGAAAATAGGTACGCATGGTTAATGCGCCCTGCATCGAGTGCTGCTGAGAGCGGTTGGGTTACTTGTTCCTGCCCAACGACTTCAGCAAAAGTTGCTGGACGATACTTCCGGTATAAAGCCACGGTGGTGATTCTACCTTCTATGACATGGGGCTAGGAATCTGCGCGAGTCCAGTCCAAGATGTCAATGTTGGACTCAGCCACTGCCTGCTGCATCGCTGCCACGCCCTCTTCGACAGCGTAGGCATATTCAGCATGCGTCAACATGATCAGCTGCAGACCCAGCGTCAAACGGTCTTCTTCCTGCACCTGCGGCGACGGTCCGCCCCACAGATACGGTGCAATTAACATGCCATGCGCCACGGTAATATCCGCCGCCTGGTTCAGTGCGGAATCAATATCCGGCACTAAGACACCCGGCTGCGCAGGAATCTGACCTTGGGCTTCCTCCAGCTTTGCCGCCACCCCGACTACGGCCGCGGCAACCGCGGCCTGCGGTGCCCGCGCGACCGCAATAAGTTCACAGCGCACGGGCATATCCGAGCCTTCTTTGACCAAGCCCGTATCCACATCGGCGAACTGTGTGGTCACGGCAAGGTTTTGCTCGTCATCGAGCGCAGCAAGACCTAAGTGCCTGCCGTCGACCTTTTTAAATTCCAGGTCAGCAGGGATGATGTCATCGAGCCAAACAGCAGTTTCTTCGCGGTTAATTTAGGCACCCAACTTCTCAATTGCAGCGAGCAGGACACACGTTGCCACGCCATCCATGGCTTCTTCGACTTCTTCTTGTGGTGGCAAAGAAGGTGCCAGACGAATGTTGCGGTCATTCGGGTCATCATTGCCCGGAAATGCCGAACCAGCCTTGGTCAGCACAATGCCGGCGTCTTTTGCCAGTTCCCACACGCGCGATGCCGTGCCGTCAATGACGTCCATGGAAATGAAGTAGCCACCTTCTGGTTCCGTCCAGCGCGCGACTTCATACTCACCCAAGCGCTCTTCCAGGATCTTTTCCACGGCTTTGAACTTCGGTGCCAAAATGCCGGAGTGCTTGCGCATGATTGCGCGCACTCCTTCGGCGGATCCGAAGTACTTCGCGTGGGCCAGCTGGTTGAGCTTATTAGGACCAATGCCGCGGGCAGAGGCAATGCTCAAATACCAATCCAGGTTCTCTTTCGAGGAGGCAAAAAATGCCACGCCAGCACCAGCAAAGGTGATCTTCGAGGTCGAGGACAGTACCCAGAAACGGTTCGGGTTGCCGGCCTTTTCCGCGATGTCCAACACATCAACAATTTCCGGGAATTCATCAGTCAAGGTGTGCACGGCATACGCGTTATCCCACATGATGCGGAAATCCGGCGCAGCAGTTTCCATCGACGCCAGCTTGTCGATGCTTTCCTTGCTAAACGTCACCCCAGTCGGGTTAGAGAAAGTAGGAACCGCCCACATCCCCTTCACGGAGGGGTCTTTGACCAGTTCCGCAATGGCGTCAACATCTGGGCCATCATCCAGCATGGGGACCGTGACGTTTTCAAAGCCGAATTGCTCGGAGATGGTGTGGTGGCGATCGTAGCCCGGCACCGGACAGATCCACTTGCGCTTTTCGTCCGCAAACCATGGCTGCTCCGAATCGTTGTTGCCAAATGCGCAAGACCAAGAGATCAAGTCGAATTGGATATTCAACGACGAGGAATCCGCAGCCAGCAATTGCGCTGGGTTGATACCGAGCAGCTCGCCCCACAGCTCACGGATATCGGCGATGCCTTCGCCATTGCCGTAATTGCGCAGATCCGCGCCATTTTTATCGGTGTAGTTGTCTTCGCCGGGCAGGGCTAGCAGCTCATTGGCTATGTCCAGCTGTTCAGCGGACGGCTTGCCGCGAGTCAGATCCAGCTTGAGACCTTTAGCCTTGAGCTCTTCATATTGTGTGCGCGTGCGGTCAGCTAATTCTTTGAGCTGATCAGAGTCAAGTTCAAGCAGCGACATGAGACGTGCTCGCCTACCTTTCGGTTCTGTATAAGGCCCTATGTGGAGTCCAATAGTAGCCAATTAATACGACCGCTGGGCGCACATCCCCGCATTTGCGGGCAGCCACTTACCAAGAAACTTAAAGAGGGGCTGAAAGACTTCAAAAGCGAAGCTAGAAAGAGCAGGCAAACAAAAATCTCGGGTCCCGCACTAAGTGCAGTAACCCGAGATTTTCTCTGGCGGAGGATGTGGGATTTGAACCCACGAGGGGCGTGAACCCCGCACGCGTTCCAGGCGTGTGACATAGGCCGCTAGTCGAATCCTCCAAGGGGAAACATTATCAGCACAGGTAAGTTGAAACAAAATCAGCTGGTCAACACGCTTTTCCACGAAATAACTGAAACCATCTTCTGCACTCCGCTGATTAATTGCTTCTCGATTACTTCGCGGCGATAAACTCGCTCCGCATTTCGCCTCAATACCTAGAAACCCGCGCTACTTTTCTGCATTTGATATTGCGGCCGACAAAGCGCTAGGCTCTAGAACAGGATTCCGCGTGGCGTCATCCTGTGAACTCCCCCAGGGCAGGAATGCAGCAAGGGTCAGCAGGCTCTGTCGGGTGCGCGGGGTCCCTTTTAAGTTTTCCGGGCCCGTTGAGTTCTAGGCCCAGCAGCGTACGCAAGCACAGCTCAGCAGCGCGACTTAGACCTTGAGCGATTGCTCATCGAACTCATCTTGCGCGAGCCACTCCAAGTGCGGTGGCGTATTCATTCCCCACTCCTGACGCTTGGCCAAAAAGGCTTCGGTTACGTCCGGTTCTCCATAACCGCCATCGAAGAGGTACTGGCGGAAACCACGTGGACCAGTGTCTTTAATCCACAGCCAGACGTAGTCGAGCAGAGAATTATCCCCGATCAGATCTTCTAATCCTTCGGGAATGTATTGCCGTTCAATATCGAGGCGGTCTTTGAGGTCCTTGTCGAAGAACTCGTATAGATAGTCCATGCTGTTATCGAGTTCGGCGTATTCATAAATTCCCTGCCCATCCATGGCCGCCAGTGTAGCCAGAAGTACTTAATTACTGCCGGTCTTTCACCGTCAGCAGTGCGCGATCCACTTCACCGAGGATTTCATCCACGAGCACGGGGTTGTATTCGCGGTTATTGCGCATGTGTATGAGCTCTTGTTGTGAAGCCAGTAGTGCTACTTCCCGTGCTTTGCTGGCTTCCTTGCGAGCACGTTTGATCTTTTCCATACGCACGCTGCGGTTTTCGGCAGAAAGGTCACCGGCGCCGAGGGTTTCTTCAAACCAGTTATCAATGGCCGCTGCGATATCGGGATCGAGGGTGTCAGCGTAGCCACGCAAACTGCGCATGGCTGCTTGGCGGGAGCGTTCCGAGATCACGGCGCGCATGGCGTCCTCAGCGGCTTCGGATTGGGTTTGCAGCGACAGTTGGTTCATCAGCCACGGCAGCAGCAGCCCCGGAATCACCATGGTGATAAGCAGCACCGTTAGGGCCACAACCGCAAGCTCATGGTGGTAGGCCAAAGCGCCAGTGGGGATGGACAAAATCAGCGCCAAGGTAACCAGCCCGCGCATTCCTGACCAGGTCATCAACAGGACTTCTTGCAAGCGAGTCGGTGCGCTTCGCCGCTGCCCGGTCTTTTGATTGATCAGGCAGACGATATACATCCACACCCCGCGGATGACGATGGCAACTATTGATAGCCCAACACCGACGAATACGGAGTGCCACAGGTCCGCGCCGACTTCATCGATAGCATTGCGCACCGACATGCCAATGAGACCAAAGGCGACGCCGGTAAATAACAACTCCGCGGTTTCCCAGAAGTTTCGTCCTGAAGAACGATCTTCGGCAAATAGTGGCGCGCGTGAGCTTAACTCGATAGCAGCGATAACCACTGCAATAACGCCGGAGGCCTCTAAAAACTCAGCGGTGATATAGGTACCGAAAGGTATCACCCACGTCAGTGCATTGCGTGCAGTGGAGTCATCGATGTGTTTCATAAACCAGGCAGCGACCCAGCCAACCACCAAGCCCAAAATGGCGGCCACAACTGATGAGTACACAAAGTTCAGCACGCCGCCGGCCACCGAAAGGTCATCGCCTTCGGTAATCGCAAAGAGCGCTAAGTGAAATAACACAATCGAGGCGGCGTCATTAAAAAGCCCTTCAGTCTGCAGCGATGTGGTAATGCGGTGCGGGATTCCGGCGGGCTCCGCCACGGCTTCCACCGCGACGGGATCAGGCGGCGCGATGGCAGCGCCGATGAGAATAGCGCCCGCGAGACCGATGCCAGGCAACCAGAAATAGGCCGCAACACCGACCCCGGCCGTGGTGAGTACCACCAAGACCACAGAGAGCAGCAAGATGGTGCGCCACTGCTCGCGAATCACGCCCCACGATGTGCGCCGGGCTAGAGCCCACAGCAGCGGCGGGAGGAAGATAGGCAAAATCAACTCCGAGGGCACGGTAAACGTGGTAAATCCCGGAATAAAGACCACCGCGGTGGTCAGTAACGTCAACAGTGCGGGCCAAGGCAGGCCAGTCTTATTTCCCAGCGCTACTGCGCCCACGGTGGCGGCGAGCAACCCGGTGAGGATCATCAAAACATCCATGTCGAATCCCAGTCTTAGAGCAGGTTAGTCCAGGTAAAAGGCTTATGCGCGGAGCCATGTTGTGCAAACTCCACCGGGTCAAAGGCCTCTAATAATTCATCGGCGTTGCCAATTCCCTCATACCCCAAGGACTGCGCTAGGTGGCCAATTATTGATGCGAGGTCGGATTCTTCGAGCATCTCGCGCAAGGTCACTGCGCCATCCCGCTTGGCCAAGCGCTTGCCCTCGTGGTTGAGCACCAGCGGGACATGCACGTACTGCGGGATGTCATAGCCTAATAACTGCGCTAAATACGCTTGCCGCGGTGCAGAAGATAGCAGGTCATCACCGCGTACGACTTGGTCGATGCCCTGCTCGCCGTCATCGACGACAACCGCGAGGTTATAGGCCCAATCAGGCCCCAGTGGACCCATTTGATTGGCATTGCCGCCGCGACGCAAGATCATGTCATCGACCTCGCCAGTGTAGTTACCTGCCAGCTCATCATGGACGGTAAAGCTGGACACCTCGGAGCGCAGGCGTAAAGCGGGGATACGGGAGGCATCGACAAGCAATGCTCTTTGTGCTTTTCTTTCCTCTTCACTTAAATTCCGACATGTACCGGGATACTGCCCGGGGATGGCATGTGGAGCGCGCGATGCTTCCTGAATATCCTTGCGCGAGCAATAGCACTCATAGTGCGGCAACCTCGCCAGCGCTTCCTCATAAGCGCTGTAACGATCTTGCTGGTAGATGACCTCGCCGTCCCATTCCAGGCCGAGGTGGTCTAAATCTTCGAGCTGGTGCTGGGCAGCATCCATCGACGAGCGCTGCTGATCAATATCTTCTACCCGCATGAAAAATTGTCGCCCGGTGCTGCGCGCATATAACCACGACAACAAGGCGGTGCGCAGGTTGCCAAAGTGCAGGTCTCCGGAAGGACTTGGGGCATACCGTCCCGCGCCTTGCGAGGCGCTCTGCGGTGCATTCTGCGAGGTGCCCTGTGGCTGGCTCCGGTGCCTGCCCGGCTGCGTACCGGACTGCTTCTCGTTGCTTGCGCTGGGTTCGTTGCTTCGTGGCGGAGATTGCATAATTTCTAGGTTACGGCTCCAGGTGCGATGATGTATTCCATGACAAGTAAATCGGCAACCGCAACCGCAGACAATGGCGGCGAGAGCATCCGATTCATCCCGGTACAGTCCACCCTGTATCCGTGGTTGGTCACGGTGTTTGTCGTCGTCTTTTTAATTTCCAATATCAACGCCACCAAAGGCGTTGCCCTAGGCCCGCTCATTACGGACGGCGCATTTTTCCTGTTCCCCTTGGCCTATATCGTCGGCGACGTGCTCGCTGAGTGCTACGGGTTCAAATCCACCCGGCGCGCTATCTACATCGGCTTTTGCATGGCTATTTTGGCCGTGGTGTGTTTTTATATTGCGATCTGGCTGCCATCGGCAAGCTTTTATGAAGGCCAAGAAGCCTTCGCTGCCACCTTGGGGCTCGTACCGCAGATTGTTCTCGCCTCCCTGGCTGGCTACCTCGTAGGCCAGCTGCTCAACGCCTGGATTATGAATGCCATGAAAAAGCGTTCCGGTGAGGGCAAGCTCAAAACCCGTTTGATCGCATCCACCGTGGTGGGCGAATTGGGCGATACGGTACTGTTTTGCGCCATCGCGGCATCAGTGATTGGCGTGGATTCCATCGGTGGGTTCTTTAACTACGTGGCCGTGGGTTTTGTGTGGAAGACCCTGATTGAAATTGTGCTGCTTCCGGTAACGACCCGTGTCATCGCGTGGGTGAAAAAGCGCGAGGATTACGTTCCGGCATGAAATAAAACCTGCTCGAAATTTGTATAGGCTTGGTGTAGCAAGAATATTTTGGCTCACCAAGCCTTTTGGCTTTCTTGGCCGCTTCTTTTTTGAAAAGGCAGGGATAGATATGAATACAATAGATAACCAGGCCTCAACGACAGCAGACGTTCTCGTCATTGGTTTTGGCAAAGCGGGTAAAACCATCGCCATGAACCGCGCTGAGCAGGGTGACCGCGTCATCTTGGTAGAACAATCGCCGAAGATGTACGGCGGCACATGCATCAATATTGCATGTATTCCCACCAAAACCATGCTGGTGGATTCCGAACGCGGCGTGAAATACCCCGACTCGGTAGAACACCGCGATAACTTCATCGCCACCTTAAATAAGGTTAATAAGCAGCTTGCCGACGACGCCGGGGTCATAGTAGTCGATGGCCACGCAGAATTTACCGGGACGGATTCGGTGCTGGTTACTGGTGGTCAAGAAGAACTAACTATTACCGCGACCACCATCATTATCAATACCGGCTCCGAACCTATCCTTCCCGATATCCCGGGGATTGATTCTTCTCGTGTTATTGATTCCACCTCCGCACAGCACTTGGAGGAAACCCCAGAGTCTTTGGTCATTGTTGGCGGTGGCCCCATTGGCATGGAATTTGCCACGATGTTTGCGCAATTTGGCACCAAGGTCACCATCTTGGACCGTGGTGCGCAGTTCGGCACGGCTTTCGATGATGACATCGCCCAAGCGCTCAAAAAAGACCTTGAGGCCAAGGGCATCACCATTATCAACAATGCTGATGTCACCGGTGTAGAAGATGGCGCAAACAGCGTCAGCGTGCGCTATTCCGATGGCGATACCGAACACAGCATGGATGCCACGAATGTGCTCTTTGCTATTGGCCGCAAACCTGCCACGGACGGCCTGGGACTAGAAGCCGCCGGTATTAATACCACCTCGCGCGGTGCGATTGCCGTTGATGAACACCTGCGCACCAATGTGGAAGGTATCTACGCCGCGGGTGATGTCAACGGTGGTCCGCAATTTACCTACGTCTCTTATGACGACCACCGCGTGATTTTATCCGACCGCTGGAGCGACGGCTCGCGTGTGACCACTGGCCGTTTGATTCCTACTACGACCTTTACCAATCCCCCACTGTCAACCATCGGCATGGGTGAAGAAGATGCGAAGACCAATGCCGCCTCCCGCGGGCACACGGCAGAAGTACGGTTTAAGGAAATCGCGGATATTCCCATCATGCCGCGGCCAAAAATCGTGGGCACTCCTGAAGGCGTAGCCAAGTTCATCATTGATGTCGAAGACGATCAGATCTTAGGCGCGACCTTGTACTGCGTGGATTCCCAAGAGCTGATTAACCTCGCTGCTGTGGCGATGAGCAATAAGATCCCCGCCAGCGTCATCGGCGATACCATCTACACCCACCCCTCCAGCACCGAGGTCTTTAACGCGCTGCTGGCTTAACACGGTGCTGCATCGATGCAGCACCGTCAATAACGCAGGTAGCGGGGCTACTTTTTATTGGCGTAGTAACGGCCCATAAATTCATCGCGGTAGGCCTCGTAGTAGCCACCGTCGATGGATTTACGGATGTTATCAACCAGGCTGATCATGAACTGCAGGTTGTGGATCGTGCACAAAGTACCCGCGAGGAATTCTTTGGCCTTGAGCAGGTGGTGGATATACGCACGCGAGTAATTCTCTGAAACGTAGCCGCCGAATTCTTCATCCACGCCGGAGAAATCACGCTTGAATTTCGCGCCCATCAGGTTCATGCGGCCATCGAGGGTGTACACACCACCGCGGCGTCCCAAACGGGTGGGAGCCACGCAGTCAAAGGTATCGGCACCGGCTTCAATCGCGGTAAACATGTCATCGGGCTCGGAGATGCCTAGGAGGTGGCGTGGCTTGTTTTCCGGCAGCTCATCGCTGCACCAGCCCACAATCGTGCCCAGGTTTTCTTTCTCCAGCGCACCACCGATGCCGAAGCCGCCGAAACCGCGCTTTCCTTCGGCCTCTGCTTCATCGGAAAGCTGCACGAGGCCGCGGGTTGCCTGACGGCGCAAATCTTCATACTGCGCGCCCTGGACCACACCCCACAACGATTGCTTCGGGCGATGGGTGCGTTCATTAGTCAAACGCTCATGTTCTTCCAAGCAGCGCTTTGCCCAGCGGTGCGTGCGGTCGACAGAAGCTTCTTGGTACAGGCGGGTATCAACCAACGTGGTCAATTCATCGAAAGCAAACATGATGTCTGCGCCGAGCCCATGCTGAATCTGCATGGAAAACTCCGGGGTAAAACGATGCTTGGAACCATCGATGAAAGAGCGGAAATCCACGCCATCTTCATCGACATGCGCCAGACGTTCTTTCTTGGCGGCGCGGATATCGCCCTCGGTCAACTTAGCCACATCCATGGCGAGGACCTTTTTAAAGCCCACGCCCAGGCTCATCACCTGGAACCCACCGGAGTCGGTATAAGTAGGCCCATCCCAATTTTCAAAGGCTGCAACGCCGCCGGCTTCATCGACAATGTCGTGGCCGGGCTGCAGGTACAGGTGGTAGGCGTTGGACAAAATCGCCTGCGCGCCGGTGCTTTTAATCTGCTCCGGGGTCAGTGTCTTCACGGTTGCCTTGGTGGCAACCGGAATAAAGGCTGGGGTTTGAATATCGCCGTGTGGAGTATGGATAACTCCGGTGCGGCCATGCTTGCCGGGGCTGCCATCGCCCAGGCGGGTTGTCACGTCAAAGGACAAATCATCAGAGTGCTCGTGGCTCATAGCCAACCAGTCTAATCTGTGACTATTCCACGGTCGCCTTGTGCTTCTCTTCCCACTCTTTTTCCAAAGCAGTACCTTCAATATCTAGCGAGGGCAGCAGCTTATCCAGCCACTTCGGCATCCACCACGTGGCCTTGCCCATCAAGAACATGGTCGCTGGTACCAGCGACATGCGAATGAAGAAGGCATCGAAGAAGACCGAGACGGCGAGTGCGAAGCCAAAGATTTGAATAAACGGCAAAGGCTGGTTGATAAAGGCCACGAAGACCGAAATCATAATAATTGCCGCGGCTGTGACCACGCGCGCGCCTTGGGTAAAGCCGACAATGGTGGATTCATCCACGCCGGAATACGGCGAGCCCGGCGACGGTTTTCCGCCCGTGTGCGAATAATGCTCGCGCATGCGCGTGACCAAAAAGACCTGGTAGTCCATGGCCAGACCAAAGGTCACGCCGATAAGGAAGATGGGCATAAAGGAAATCAGTGGCCCTGGTGCGGGAACCAAGTCCCACAGGCCTTCCTGCCATACCAAGACGGTTAGACCAAAGGCACTGCCAACCGAGAGCAAAAAGCCTAGTGCTGCCACCACGGGTACCAGCAGTGAGCGGAAGACCAAGAACAACAGCAAGATGGCAAGACCCACGACGATGGCCAGATACAGCGGCATGGCTTCTTCGAGGCGCTCGGTGATATCCAGCTGCACCGCGGTCAAGCCGGTCAGACCGAGTGTCGCACCCGTGGCATCTTCGATGCGCGCATTGGCATCACGCAGTGCACTGGCCACGCCGACAGTTGCGGGATCAGTAGGTGATGTCTGCGGGGAGACCATGATTTGTGCGGCTTGCCCATCCTCGCTCAAGCCCACGATCTGGGCATGACGTACTCCACCAACGCGCTTGAGCGCATCCGCGGTGTACATAAATGAGGACAGCTGTGCCTGTTCCGTCGGAGTGGATTCATCACCCTGGGCGCTCATTAACGGTTGCAGCGCGGGCGCTTCAGCGTTGACATCTTCGGCATCGACGATGACCAAGAAGGGGCCATTGACGCCTGGATAGAAACCTTCGGACAGCAGATCTGCTGCCTTACGCTGGGTGGTATCTGGGTTCGAGGTGGTATCTGCCGGTAGGGACAATTCCATATTCAGCACGGGCGCGGACATCGCGCCCAAGCTTAAGACCACGAATGCCATGACCACGCCGGGCATCTTGCGCACCAAGCGCACCCAACGGTTGCCCATGGTGGGCGTCATCCGGAACTTGCCCTTCGCGGGACTCGCCTCAGCGGAGCTTGTTTGTGCGGAGCTCGCTTGCGCAGGGAATTCCTCTGTCGGCTGCTCACCAGCCACGCCGACTTCTCGTGCTAGCTGCTGCGACTTGGCATCTTGCTTGGTGTGCTTGTGCTTTTTGGCGCGGCGGCGATTGCCAGCAACGCCAGGAATGCGTCCGGCGAAGGCTTTATCCCCGAATAGGCCCAACAACGCAGGAATCAAGGTCAGGGCGACAACGACGGAGATTGCCACCGTTGCGGCTGCGGCGAGACCCATCGCGGTGAGGAAGCCAATATTGGCCACCACGAGCGCGAATAGGGCAATAAAGACCGTGGCACCTGCAAAGACCACGGAAGAGCCCGCGGTACCAGCGGCCATGCCGGCGGCATCGGGGCCGTCCTTGGTATCGCGTTCGGAGCGATACCGCGACAAAATAAACAGCGCGTAGTCAATGCCCACCGCCAGGCCAATCATCACGGCCAGAACTGGGGTGATGTTGTTGAGTTCAATCCAGTGCGTGGCAATCATCAACCCCAGGGCGCCAAGGCCGACACCGATAACTGCGGAAATCAGCGGCATACCGGCAGAGACCAACGAGCCGAAGGTAAAAATCAAGACCAAGAAAGCAACGGCAATACCGATGATTTCTGAGGTGGTGTTAACCGTAATCGCATCACCAAAACCCGCGCCGCCAGCTTCTACTTGCAGGCCGGCATCGCGGCCGATGTCCATGGCTTCGGTGACAATGTCCTTATCGGATTGCTCTACGGAATAAGGGCTTTCAGCGTCAAAATTGAAGGTGGTATACGCGATGGTCTCGTCCTCATTGACCATCGATAGGTTCTCCGCGTCTTCGCGGGCGGCTTCTTCTGGAAGACCCATATCGGTGAACTGGTCAATGACTCCCTGTTCCAGCTCCGGAGAGACTTCCAAAGGGTTACCAAAACGCATGGTATCGCCCATATCCAGGTTGTTTTCTAGATAGGAGATGACTTCATCAATAGCTGCGTCATTGGCCGGATCGGAGAGCTTTTCACCCTCGGGTGCTTTAAACACCAGGTTCACAGAGGCCGCATTCGCGGGGTTTCCGCCTTCGGGAAATAGCTCCATGGTGCGCTGGGTTGCTTCAATCGCTGGGGTGCCAGAAATTGAAAACTCTGATGTCATCGGCTTCATCAGCGCCGCTGCTGCACCGCCGACGCCGGCGAGCAACAAGACCCACGCGATGATGACTTTCCACTTGTTGAGGTACGACCAGCGACCTACGCGGAAAAGAAACTTAGCCACAGTTACAAACTACCTTCAACCAGACAACAGAAAAGAACCTAAAAAGACTTGAGCCTCTAGTTTAGGCATGGATCGATCTCTGTGAAATCTGCCAGTCCCAGCGCCGGTCAATCACTTCTTTTTATTTCTCCGCAGGATTCGTGGTGTCTAGGCAAGGTTCATTAAAACCTCACCGCGGGCAGCACGCACCGGGCTAGGGTTAGATTTTATCGCGGACTAATTTTTGCAAAGGAGCATGCACCATGGCTGGTGGAAACCGAGAACCTGGCAGGACCGTGACGTCCAAAGTCATTGCGGTCTTGGGCGCTTTTGAGCACAACGTGCGGCCTTAGCGCATACCTCAGCTATAAAAGTATCCACCGCAAACTCTAAGGTAGTAACACAAAAAGTCCCAAGGTTATCGCTTGTCTTTTCATTCAAACGATGCCCTTGGGACTTATTATTTTTTGGCGGTGGCGGAGGGATTTGAACCCTCGGTTGGGGGTTACCCAACACTCGCTTTCGAGGCGAGAACCTTCGGCCGCTCGGACACGCCACCGCGAACAAGGTTACTGCAGCAAGATCCCAGAAACCAAATCGCCGCCGCGACACCCCGTCACACCATCATCAATGGTGGCTCAGGTGCCGGCAGCGGCGAGCGGTGGAAGCTTAATCACGAAAAGTTAATTAATTTTCGTTCTTGTCCTTCTTGAAGGAGCCAATAACCTCATTGGCCTTGTCCTTGATGGCATCAGCTGCGTCAGAAGCCTTTTCCTTCGCATCAGAGATAACCTGATCGGCCTTGCCTTCGTTGGCAGCCTTGTCATCACCAGTTGCTTCGCCGTAAGCTTCCTTTGCCTTGCCGACGAATTCGTCCTTCTTGTTTTCCATATCGCTCATGATGAGCCTCCTTCATTGTTAAGCGTTTGTTTTACTCTTCCCATGATACGCACTATTCCCGCGCGGCGCTGCGTAAATTTTCGAAGAACTTGCGTAGAACTTCCTGGCATTCCGCTTCTAAAACCCCGGCGCGTACCTCGGGAACAAACAGGGCACCGGGGGCACGCAAGACATCGACAAGCGAGCCACACGCCCCGGTTTTCGGCTCCCACGCCCCAAAGACGACCGAAGAAACCCGCGCGGCCTGGGCAGCGCCCGCGCACATGGCGCACGGTTCTAAAGTGACCACCAATTCGCAGCCTTCCAAGCGCCAAGAATCGCCATATTCGCGCACCGCAGCGCGGATAGCTTCCACCTCGGCGTGCGCGGTCGGGTCCGCTAACGCCTCGCGCCGATTAACGCCGGTGGCCAATTCCGCGCCATCGGGGCCATAGATCACCGCACCGACCGGCACATCACCTGCCGGGGTGGTCGCAGCAACGTCCAAGGCACGCTGCATCCGCGCCATTGCTTGTCGATGCCCCTGTGCCTGCGGCAATCCACCTTGCTGCGAAGTTCCCGTCACGCTAGGAATTAATTTCTTCTTCGAGCTCATCTCCAAAGCCTAATTCGCCGGCGATGCGCAACAGCATGTCAGAGGGGTAATCCTCATTATTGTCCACATAAGCGGCCAATTGATATTCCGTGACCCCGAAATCGGCAAAGATTTCAAAATCACCATCGGCGTAGCCATCGACATCGTCTAAATCCTCCGGCGCGATATCCGGGATTTCGCAGCCGGCCTCTTCTAAAACGCCCGCGGCAAAGTCATCATCGACAGCCATGGTGGCATCGGAGATAAACCACCGTGCGCCGCCTGGAACTGGGCGAACTACCACAAAGTAGTCATCATCAACGCACAAAAGGGCAAAGGCTGCGCCTTCCGAGCGCAGTCTGCGCACCGCATTTAAAGCGTCCTGCGGAGATTTAAAAGGATCATTAAAGCTGCGCACATCCCATACGCCATCGCCCACCGTGGCGGTAATGGCAAATGAGTAGCCGTCAAAGTCGTCATCGCTCATATGCGTGAGATTAGTCGTTGTATGCCAGAATTGTCACTGTGAGTTCAAAAGATGTGTTTCGCCCTACCTGCATCATCGGTTTAGGTTTAATCGGTGGTTCCCTCCTTCGTGATGTCGCGGCCCGTGGCCAGACTGTTTATGGCTTCAACCGCTCTACCTCCGGGGTGCGCGCCGCCATCAAAGAAGGCTTCGATGCCTCCGATGATCTAATTGCCACCTTGCAGCGCGCGGCTGCCGATGACGCCTTGATTGTCATTGCCGTGCCCATGCACGCGGTGGGCGAGATTTTAGATGCCATAATGCAGCACGCTCCCAATTGCGGTTTCACCGACGTTGTCTCCGTCAAGAAGGAAGTACTTCGCCTGGTCAAAGAACGCGATCTGGAATCGCACTATGTGGGCTCCCACCCTATGGCCGGTACGGCCGATTCCGGTTGGAGTCATTCTCACACCGGTCTGTTTAAACAAGCTGCCTGGGCTATTGCTTTTGACTACGCCGTGGACAATGACGATCCCGGCAAGTTTTGGATTGAGCTTTTCACCGATGTCACCAAGCTCATCCAGCTCGCTGGCGCGGAAGCTATCCCCGTGCACGTGGCCAACCACGACGCCGCCGTTGCCCGCGTCTCGCACCTGCCGCACGTACTCGCTGAAGCGCTTGCCGTCGTCGGCGATAACGGCGGAATTTTGGCACAGTCCTTGGCTGCCAGCTCGTTTAAAGACGGCACCCGCGTCGCGGGCACCTCTCCTACCCTGGTGCGCCAGATGTGTGAAACCAACTCCGCAGCCCTTGTCGAAGCCTTGGATGAAGCACTGATCCTGCTTGCCGATGCCCGCGACAATCTCGCCGCCGACCCCGCCGATATGTCCTATCTCGCCGATGCCGGCTACCGCGCCCGCACCCGACTGGATGCCCGCTCCAACGCGCACAAGAACTCCGTCTCCCCCGTCAAGATTTCTTCCCGGCCCGTCCTGCGCCTACAGCCCGGCTCCTACGGCTGGGTCTCCACCCTGAAACAAGCCGAGTCTCTAGGTGGGCGCATCGAGGTCTTTTAAAAAGCTCATTGACTAGCTGCAGCACCTAGGGCTTCAAGCTGGCCTTTCCGATGCGTAGCCTTGGAAAAAAGAAAACCACACCATCACGATTTGCATCGCGAGAGGGCGTGGTGTGTGTCTTAAGGCTATTGGTTACCAGCCGCGCTCCGCAAGGCGGTGCGGCGCAGGCACGTCAGAAACATTGATACCGACCATGGCTTCGCCCAGGCCGCGAGACACCTCAGCGATGACCGATGGGTCATCGTAGTTGGTGGCTGCCTTAACGATTGCAACAGCGCGAGCTTCCGGGTTGCCGGATTTGAAGATGCCGGAGCCGACGAAGACGCCTTCGGCGCCCATCTGGCGAACGAGTGCGGCATCGGCAGGCGTGGAGACTCCGCCTGCTACGAAAGTAGTCACGGGCAGTTTGCCTGTCGATGCCACTTCGCGCACCAAGTCATACGGTGCCTGGAATTCTTTAGCGGCGACGAAAAGTTCATCTTCGTCCAAAGAACGTAGACGGTTGATATCACCGCGGATGGTGCGCAGGTGACGTACGGCTTCCGAAACGTCACCGGTTCCGGCTTCGCCCTTGGAGCGAATCATGGCAGCACCTTCGGTGATACGGCGCAATGCCTCACCCAGGTTGGTGGCGCCACAGACAAAGGGCACTTTGAACTTCCACTTGTTGATGTGGTGGGTGTAATCCGCAGGGCTTAACACCTCAGATTCATCGATGAAGTCCACGCCGAGTGCTTCGAGCACCTGGGCTTCCACGAAGTGTCCGATACGAGCCTTGGCCATCACGGGGATGGAAACAGCATTGACGATGCCCTCGATGAGGTCTGGGTCGCTCATACGCGCCACACCACCTTGGGCACGAATATCAGCTGGTACACGCTCCAAAGCCATCACTGCGGTAGCGCCAGAAGCTTCGGCAATGCGCGCCTGCTCTGGGGTCACCACATCCATGATCACGCCGCCTTTGAAAGAATCTGCAATGCCGCGGTTGACGCGAGTTGCAGCCACATTCGGTGGAGTATTGCCTTGGTTTTCTTCAACAAATGTTTGGGTCATGGACACCATCCAACCCCGGAAAGTGGTTTATGAATAGAGCCACATTAGGGCAATTGCATTAGACCACTTTTCAGGCCAAGATTAATTCATGCGCTCCGATCTTGTTTCTACATTGCCGCTGGTCCTCGACCCGGAGCAGTCGTTGCCGATTCCCACGCAGCTAACCACACAGATTCGAGAGCTCGTCGCCACGCGAATATTAAGCCCCGGCGATCACATTCCCAGCACCCGCGGCTTAGCTAAACAGCTCGGAATCTCGCGCGGAAGCGTGGTCACTGCCTATGACCAGCTCGCGGCGGAAGGCTATATTGTCACCGCGCATGGCTCCGGCACCACGATCAACCCGAGCTTGCATTTGCTCAAGCCCAAGGAGTTGGACACTGCCGATATTCCACGGGAAGACGCGCCGGCTAACCCTTTCCACCTCAACCTTGATCCCGGTGTTCCGGATACTTCCACGCTGATCAACTCGGAGTGGCGCGCATCGTGGCGCGAGGCATCGTCGAATCCCCCAGCGCATCGTCCAGCGCAAGGACTACCTGCTTTGCGCGTGGAAATCGCCGAGCACCTACGCCGTATGCGCGGGTTGATCACCGATCCTTCACGCATCATCGTCACTGCCGGTGCGCGTGAAGGGCTAACTTTGCTGCTGCGTACCTTTGATGGCCCGGCGCGCATTGGTGTGGAATCTCCGGGCTATCCCAGTTTGCGCCGGGTTCCCCAAGTGCTTGGCCATCATATTGTCGATCTCCCGACCGATGCCGAAGGCTTGGTGGTAGACGACCTCCCAACTGACCTTGATGCGGTGTTGATTACTCCCAGCCATCAATACCCCTACGGTGGTTCTTTGCCTGCGGCTCGTCGAACCGAGCTGGTGAACTGGGCCGAACACACCGATACCTTGTTGATTGAAGATGACTTCGATTCCGAGCTGCGCTACGTCGGTATGCCGCTGCCTCCGCTAACCGCTCTTGCTGCGGAGCGCACCATCTTGCTCGGCACCTTCTCCTCTGTCATTAGCCCCCATATTTCTTGTGGCTACTTGGTCGCCCCTTCTGCCTTCGCGGCTGAGATGACCGAACTGCGCGGCGTACTGGGACAACCGGTCAGCGCCATTACCCAATCCGCTGTCGCTAACTTCCTAGACAGCGGTGCGTTACGACGCCGCACTCAACGCTTACGCCGGGTTTACCGTCGCCGCCGCGCCACCGTGCAACGCGTTTTTGACGATATTGACGATGCCGAACTACGCCCCATCAAAGGTGGCCTTCACGCCGTTGTCATCTGTCAACGCCCCGCCGATGACGTCGTTGCTGAACTTAATGAGCGCGGCATCTCCGTCACCGCGCTCTCGCAGTACTGGGGTGGCAGCAGCGGCGCAGAAAACGGCATTGTCTTCGGATTCGGCTCGCATGACGATGACACCCTGGATTGGGCTTTGGCCGAAATCTCAGACGCAATTCAGGTATAGATCCACATGGCTCGAACGCATTAGAACGATAACCAGGAAATATGTCGGTCGCCGATGCTTTAATCAAGGCAGTCATTGCTTGACGATGACTTCCCCTATTTCCTCCCTACCCTGAAAGATTGACATGAAAGCCAAATATTTCGCCGGTGTTGTCATCGCGCTGACGATGGTTCTTGCCGGTTGTTCCCAACCGCAAACGGACACCCTAGCGGAGACGCCCGCCGCTGAAGCCACTACGAAAGAAACAACATCCACCAGCTCGTCCCAAAACACGCGCGAAACTATCGAAGGCAAGGTCGGAGTCCAGCATGGAATGGACTGCGAAAATGAGGATGACTGCTCAGTTCATTTTGAGGTCGAGGAACTAACGCAACTCGACGAGTGTGATGCGTTTCTAATGGAGGAGCAACCCGAGGAAACGTATTTGGTCAAGGCAACCGTACGGGTCATAACGAAAGAGTCGACCCAGGAATACTTCAACCCGGGCAACTTCCCCGCAACTGCAGATTGGTCGGCGCTTACCAGCGATGGAGTGAACACTGCGCTTCGTTCCTCTGCCTCTTGCTACGACACAGACGCGCAACCATGGGGAAATCCGATGAAGACTGGAGACACGGAAATACGCACACACTATATGGACGTGCCTGAGGATGCGACAGCATTGCGCCTTACAGAAACTAGCTCTGATACACGCTGGGAATTCGACCTAGCCACGGAACTCGATAAGACTTCCACCTCCAACGGTGCGCCATCTGCGCCGGAGCCAACCCAAAATGCTGCTGTGGAGCAACCGGCAATGCCTGCGGCGCCAGCGCAGGAGACACTCGTGCAGGAATCTCCTGTACAAGCGGTACCCGTTGAACAAACACCCGCTACCCCACCCGTGCGTGGCCTTACTGGCGCACCAAGCGTTTCTGAAATCACGGAGTTAGACAAAACTATTTCGCATTGTGGCGATCCATCCAAACATCAGACCGGAACAACCTTTTTCACAGACGGAACCTCTGGTTGGACTGAAAACTGCAGCGCGCAGATGCTGGGCTAGCAGGACTAAAACGGACATTTTGGGGCGGCGAATTATTGGGTTTAAGCCCTGGAGCATAGAACGTGGGTAGTCTCAGCTCTACGTGGAAGAGTATCGTCCACGCTGTTTCAATTCGGCGCGTAGTCGAGTGAAATACTTGATATGACTACTACAACCTCCGGGGCGCACCCAGTGCGCACTCCCCGCCCTCGCATTGATTATCTCGATGCCGCGCGTGCTTTGGCCATCATCGGCATGCTGCTGGCGCATATCGCGGCGTTTATCCCGCTCCCAGACTTCGTCTTAAACCTTGTCTCCGGTCGCTCCGCCATCGTCTTTGCCGTCCTCGCTGGCGTTTCCACTACCTTGATTGCCCGCAGCGGCGCGGTGACAGAGCACGAGCGCTTGGGCTATACCAATGCCTATTCCTCCCGTAATCTCTTCGTGCGCGGAATCATCCTTTTCGTACTTGGTATCACGTTGCCACTTATCAGCGTCGGCCCCATCATCATCTTGGCCACCTACTCCGTGCTTTACTTGCTGGCCATTCCGGTGCTGCGCCTGCGCACCCGTTATGTCGCGGGATTGACCGCCGTCACGGCGTTTGTCGCCCCCGTACTATCGTTTTGGATTCGCTCTACGTGGCCAAATACCGGCGATGAAATAGTTATCGGCGGTGTTCCCAGCATCGCTAGCTTCACCAGCCTAGAGGGCACGGGGCAGGCCATTCGCCAGTTGCTTGTCGATGGCATGTACCCCGTCCTAACCTGGATCCCCTTCTTGCTCGCCGGCATTGTCATTGGCCGTTTGATTATCAGCGGCACTTTTACCGCGCGACTATCGGCTACTGCAGGTCTTATTCTGGCCATCGTCGGCTATGGCACCAGTTGGGTACTGACCAACGTCACCGATGTCATCTCCGGACGTGTTGCTCCTTACCGCGAGTTCGATCCAGCGCTTGCTCATGCTTCCGATGACAAGCTTCTGGATATCTACGGTGCTATCGTCTACGCCGACTTTGGTGTCACCAATACCAATGACCCGAAAAGCTTGTTATTTGCTTCTCACCACTCCGGATCCATCACGGAAATTATTGGCGGAATCGGCTTTGCACTGCTTCTTCTGGCCGGGCTGTCGCTTCTCGAGCGCGTTGCTGCCCCTGTGCTCGCTCCCGTGAACAATCTGGGACGCATGGCTTTGACTTACTACGTCGCGCATATCGTGGGATTCCTCGCCGTGGTACTCATCGGCGGCGGCGAGTATTCCCTGTGGATCTTTCTTGTCGTCTTCATCGTCATCCCCATGATCTTTGCTGCCGTGTGGTTCCGCTTCTTCCGTCGCGGACCTTTGGAAGCTGTCATGTACTCGGCTGCACGTCGGGCCTCGGGACCACGGCCTGCCCGCCAAGAGGACAAAGTTCCAGCGAAAGCCTAGGTTTACCCTGCAGCGTAGACCACAGCGGGCACGATAACCGCGGTGCAACTAATCGCGAAGACGATAAGTACCGCGACGCTTAAGACCGTAAACCACAACCTATCGCGGATGATGCCGACAAATTCGCGCAGTAATGCACTCGGGAAGTAGTACCAGGCGGTGCGTGCGCCAACGACGTGTGCACGCATTCCTAATGTCCTCGTCAGCAACGCCGCGCGAAATACGTGGTAGCTACTGGTAGCAACAACGACCTGGTCAGATGGGTCTGTTAGTAGCTTGCGTGAAAAGTGCAGGTTTTCTTCCGTGTTCCGGGATTCGGTTTCTGCAACTACGCGTGCGGGCTCGACTCCCTTGGACAGTAGATAATCCCGCATCGCTTCACCTTCCGGCCGCGGCTCATCGGATCCCTGACCACCACTGGTGATGATGACGGGGTGATTGGAGAATTTCTTTTGAACCTCCAAGCTTTTATCTAAGCGCGCAGCCAGAAGTGGTGGAACTTCGCCATTGATTAGACCGGAGCCCAAAACAATAACGGCCTCGGGCTCGGTGCGGTAGCGGCGCCACCGATACAGCACGAACGCAGCAATAAACGCCGCGAAGATGAAGCCAAAGTATAAAACAATCAAAACCACCGACAGGTGAAGGGCAAACTTGGCCATATAGGCCGCATCCAGGCGCATCGTGTCGGACGGTGCCAACCGCTGCAAGATCGATGGCAGAAGCAATAGCCCGATGCCCGCGAGTAGAGCTAAGGCATTACCTAAAGAGCGGCTTTCTCTGCGCAGGATGGTCAGCCCGGCATAGAGCAAGAAAATTACTAAAGCTGGATAGCCTAATACGTTGCCCAAAAGGAAAATGCTCACGGCAACAACGAGAATGACTAGCAGCGGAAACGGGTCACCGAAGTTGCTAAAGAGCATTCCGATGCCAATAGCGAGCAGACCGATGCCCATGGTTATGTAAATCGGTGTGGCAATACGCCTGCCATCGCGAATGAGGATATAGATGCCGGCGACAAGCAGGATCGCGCCGACAGCACTAACGCCAATGACAATCGCAGGTGCGATATCGGTGGGCATATCGCTGGTAGGAAAAGATTCCAGTGTTGATGATTGTGCAGCCATCTATGTGAGTGCCTTCCTGATCGCGGACCGTGTGCTGACTTCTAAACGCTACCGCTTTCCCGTACCGCCCCGGATTGCGAGGGAGGAAACGACAAATCCCGCTACCATGCAAGTTCATTCTTGCTGGTAGCGGGATTTTCCACTGTGCGCCCGAAAGGATTCGAACCTCCAACCTTCTGATCCGTAGTCAGATGCTCTATCCGTTGAGCTACGGGCGCGTTCCATTGCCGTGAACCCCTATGCGGTGTTCCCTGCAACGTTGCTTAACTATACTCACACTTTCTCAAACTAACAAAACCGCTGGTTACCGAGCATTTATCGACGGTTTTATACGCTATGACAAAAGTCCAGCTTTCTCCCTTTCGGTGGGCATCAATTGAAGCACTGGCCCATCGAAGGTGGAAAAGCTGGACTAAGTAAGAAGCGCGGCTAGAACACCAACCCGAATACCGGCACAGCGATAAAATACGCGGCCAGGGTAATCAGAACCAGAGAAATAAGGTTGAGCCAGACGCCGCCCTTGATCATTTCGCCGATGGTGACATAACCCGAGCCGAAGGCAATCGCGTTTGGCGGGGTGGCCACCGGCATCATAAAGGCACACGTTGCGGCCAGCGCCACTGGGATAGTCAGGAGCAGAACGTTAATTTCGCCGGTTGCTGTCAGACCAATACCAACGGAAACGCCTCCCATAATCGGCAGGAAGGTCGCTGCGGTTGCCGTGTTGGATGTGAACTCCGTCAGGACAAGTACCAAGGCTGCAACCGCGCCCATGAGCAAGAAGATTGGGAGGCTTCCCAGCCCCTTAGCTACCTCACCGATCCATAGGGACAAGCCTGACGCGGTAAACATTGCGGATAGTGATAAGCCACCACCGAAAAGCAGCAGGACGTCCCACGGCAGTTCATTTGCAGTCTTCCAGTCCAGCAGGCGCACACCAGTCTTGCGGTCCGCAGGAAGAATGAACATTAACAAGCCTGCAGTCATACCCACGATGGCATCGTCATAAGGGAAGTCCCAACCCATAGTGTCCATAAGCAATGGCACTGCAACCCAGGTAAATGCCGCCAACAGGAAGATGATGCCTACTTGAATCTGCGGACCGGTCCACTTGCCCAGCTTTTCAACCTCATCGTTGATGAGTTCCTTGCCACCGGGGATGTGATCCATTTCTGGTTTGAACACGGTGATAAGAACCAACCATGCAATAACGGTAAAGACAATGGCGACGGGCAACCCCACCAGCATCCATTGGCCGAAGCCAATGGTGATTCCGTGGGATTCTTTCATGTACCCGGCAAGCAAGGCATTTGGCGGGGTACCAATCAAGGTTCCTAGAGAGCCGATCGATGCGGAGTAAGCAATAGCCAGCATGAGCGCCGTAGCAAACTTCTTTTGGTTTTTCATTCCACCGACTGTTTCAGCGGTGAGCTGCAACACGGAAATGCCAATTGGCAACATAACCACGGCGGTTGCGGTGTTGGATACCCACATGGACATAAAGCCAGTGGCAATCATAAAGCCGAGAATGAGGCGTTTTGGCGAAGTACCGACAACCTTCACCACATACAGCGCCAACCTACGGTGCAGGTTCCAGCGCTGTAGGCCAAGGGCCAGTAAGAAACCGCCCATGAATAGGAAAATCGTGGATGAAGCATAAGGCCCGCCGACGGAAGAAAATTCTGCGACGCCAGTGATCGGGAAGATGACGATAGGCAGCAAGGCAGTGGCTGCGAGCGGAATTGCCTCTGTCATCCACCACGCGCCCATAAGCACGGTGGTGGCGGCGACGATGCGGAGGGACTGGTGAGTGTACTCTCCTTCTGGATCAGCACCAGTTGATTCCATAACAGTTTCAACTGAGTTGGAAGGAAAGAATAGGTAAACCAATGCGGCCAGGATTAGGCCTACGAAAAGCCCGGTTAATTGACGGCGCCATTCTTGCGCTTTGGGCCCCTTGTCTTCTTCACCTGCCGCTTCGTGCGTCGATTCGTGCGTTACTGGGGTCGACATAAGATTGTGTGCTCCTAATTCATCTCGGTGCTACTTTCCATAAACCAAGACCCCAAGCGCCAATGTGGTGAAAATCGTGCAGAGCATAAACGAAATTCTCACCAACTTGAAGGCTGAAAGAGACTCTATTCACAGAAAGGGTGCTACGGACAACCTACAAAACTTCTTAACAAGAAAGGAATTCTCGCCTATTTTGATATCAAAAATACACCCAAATCACCCCCGATCGTATAGGTAAATTACATCGACGTAATTTAGGGAATTTGAGTGTTTTTGCTAATACAGACCTTTACAAACCTAGCACCGAGGTTGCAATGAGGAAGTAGATGATGAGTCCCGTTGCGTCACAGAAGGTCGAGATAAAGGGATTAGAGAATACTGCTGGGTCGGCGCCGATAGTCTTAGCCAAAATCGGCATCAGTCCGCCAACCGTTGCTGACATCGTACAGATCAACAGTAGGGTCAGTCCGATTACGATGCCAATGTCTAGGCCGTAGACAAAGGTGGCCAGAATAAAGCCCAAGGCACCGAGCATACTGCCCAGAACTAGGCCCACGCGCAGCTCGCGCCAGAGCACTTGAATGAAGTCTTTGGAGCGAACGTCACCGAGCGCTAAAGCACGCGTGACGGTAGTTGCAGCCTGGTTGCCAGTGTTGCCGCCAGTACCCGTTAGCAAGGGGATAAACAGCGAAAGCACCACGGCTGCGGCGAGTGTATCTTCAAAGCTATCCAATACTTTTACTGTCAGCAGTGCCGAGACAGCAAGAACTAGAAGCCAAACGATGCGCGAGCGCACTAACTTCAACAGCGGCGTGGACATATAAGGCTGCTGCAGTGCTTCCGTACCGCCAGAGCGCGCCGAGTCCTCAGTGTCTTCTTCCTCTAGGATGTCCGCTGCGTCATCCCACATCAAAATTCCCACGAGCCGACGGGATTCATCCACGATCGGCATAGCAAGAAAGTCCAACGGCATGAACCAGCGGGCGGTCTCTTCTGCGTCATCGTGTGCATAGGCAAAGACTGGGTCGCTCATTAAGTCTTCAACCAATCGGTTTCCGCGCGCAGTGAACAAGGTGCGGAAAGAAATAACTCCCACTAACCGGCGGTCTTTGCGCGTAACCGGCAAGGTGTAGATGGTTTCTAGCTCATCCGCAGTCTCGCGGACCCGCGCCAAGGCTTCGACGACAGTCATCTCGGGGTAAATCTGCGGCACCTGCGGGCTCATTCGCCTACCGATGCTTCCCTTCGGGTACCCCAGGACCACGCCCGTGACGTCGCGCTCATCCTTATCCAAAGAACGCAGCAATCGGTCAGCAATTTCCGCGGGCAACTCATCAAGCAGTGACACTCGGTCATCAGGGTCTAGTTCATCGAAGAATTCAAAGACTTCCGCATTACCCAGCTCGTCAATGAGGTCTGCCTGGTGCGCGGAGTCCAACGCGTCAAAGACCTCAATGGAGCGCTGCCGCGGCAAAAGCCGCAATGCTAAGGCTGCGCGCACCGCGTTGTGGCGCTCCACGAGCGCGATGACCTCTTGGAGCGGCGTCTCCGCCAGCAGCTTTTGCAATCGAGGCGCATCTTTCGGGTCGATGCCCTTTTCAGTCTTCAGCCAATCATCTAAGACATCCATAGACTGTTCAGTCGTATCGCTCATGTGCACCTCCATGGACCACATCATTCCTGCGTCATCGTCAGGCAGCCATCAATTGCCGCCCGCAACTTTTACGAGATGTGGAAAACTTTTCTTCAGCCCTACCTAGCTTAGACTGCCTGATAATTAATTGCCGAAAGTCATATACGCACTATAACGGGCAATTTAACTAGCAATCCGAAACTAAAATCGCACGCTGGCCCGAAACAATCCTAAAATCGCCTATTCACACACGGGATAAGACGCAGTACGATCAATTACTACTGCCCACGCACTAAGGAGCGCCCACAATGCGCCGCGCACTTCCCGTCATAGCCGCAGCTTTAACCTCACTCGCCCTGACATCATGCTCAGGCACTGAGGACTCCGCCCAAGAGGCCAACCCAACCACCGTCACCTCTACCGTCACCGCCCCGGCCGACGAACCCCCTCAGACCACCGAGTCCCCCGCCCCCGGCAATGACGGCGAAGCAACCACAGAACCCCCTGCAACCACGCCACCTCCCGCGGATTGCGGCATCTCCCCCTCCAGCGACGCCATCACCGCGCCCATCTCCACGTTGGAACCACCAAGTGCTCCCAACACCGCCTGGGTCTACGAAGGCGACAGCAATTACGACCCCTGCGCTGATTTAAGCTACGCACTGTTAGTCCAACGGCCCCAAGGTAACTCTCAGTTCGGCACCCAGATCCTGTTCTTCCACCACGGCGAGTACATCGGCATTGATTCCACCTACCCGCAACAAGCGATGAACATCGAAGACAAAGGCAACGCCCTCGTAGTCACCTACAAAGACTGGGAAGCGCTTGACGATGCCGGCGGCTCCAACGCCGAATCCCCCAACTACACCGCCACCGTCACCTTCTTCTGGGACGAAGCCACCAACCAACTCGGCACCGAGGGAACATTCCCGAACCAAGGATCTTAGTTTCCCAGCCCGTCGCAGTAGTTAGCCCGGTGTTAGCTAGTTCCATTCGAGAACCCGTAAGATTCGTAACCTACACCGCTCCCCAGGCAACTTGAGTTCCGTTTCTTCTCACGAAATTAGATCTAGCCGATAGCTTCGTCGTGAGCCCTTGAAACCCCTGTATCGATATAACTCGGCATGGATGATGCTACCGAACCACGCATGGAACATTTAACTTTTTAATTCACCCATCAAAGATTCTAAAACGCAAGCACTTCAGTGGCCTAACCAATCTGCAATTTCAACGTCCGAACACAAGCGTCACATGGTTTTCTACGTTCCATTCCCGGTGTCTTAGAAAGTGCTTCCACAGCCGCTATAATTCCCCGACTATGGATATGCAGAAAGCGACGCTGCCGCCATCTTTCTAGATGGCGGCAGCGTCGCTTAAAACTCTAGCCCCGTGGGGCTGCCCTTAGATCAGGAGAGCAGGACTATTACTCACCCTCGGTGAAGAGCTTGGAGGACAGGTCGCTGAAAGCACCGAAAACGCCGCCTTCTGCGTCAGGACCAACGAAGAAGCTGCTAACGAGGTCAACAACCTGGCCGAATGCGGTTGCAAGAGAGTCAATAAGTGTCTCGATCATGATGAGATCCTTTCGTGTGATTTAAGCTAGCCAGTCGGCGAGCTCAGCTATTCATCATACTATAGCACTTACTGTCGTCAGCAAAAATGCAGAAATTCGACTTCATCATCACCTGACTGCACTTGCACTAGATTTATCGTGATTATTTTTCAAAAACGAGATCAATTATGGTGACAAAACTTAATAAATCCCTGGCACTTCCAGCGGCTACGCCGTGAAGCGCAAACCACACCTCATTTACGTTGCCCTTACTTCCCCCCTTAGGCCCGGGCTAAGGGAACAGAAGTGTGTCCAGGATCCTGATATATCCCCAGGTTGTCTCTAATAAAGCGTAGGTATGTAATCTTTTCAGTGTTATAAACAGCTCAATCTCGGTCAATACCGGGATCAGTACCAAACCTGTGTTACCTGCCGTTATCTGCTGGTGGAATGACGAAAAACCATCCACTATGCCCGGTCTGCCATGAGCTGATGAAACGCAATGGATTTACCTCCAAAGGCACACAACGCTGGCGCTGTAAATCCACAACCTGCGGCGCTAGCACCACGAAACAACGCCGCGATAAGCGACTCGCTGCGGACTTTAAACGCTTCATCACCCATGTCACAGGCCAACAATCCATGGACACCATCGCCTGTGACATGGGAATATCACGCCGCTACCTCAGCACCCGGTTTCGCACCTTCTGGTACATCCCCACCCCAGACCCAGTCGATCCCCACCGCATCTTCGACCAACTATTTATCGACGGAACCCACCTCTCTGCCGGTTGTCTACTAATTGCCTCCACGAAAAACCACATCGTCAACTGGGTTTGGGCGAAAGAAGAAAACACCCATGACTACCTCAGGCTGCTCCAACCGATCCCCGCACCCCTGATGGTTTGCTTAGACGGTGGACGCGGTGCCTACAGCGCCATCAAAAAAGACTGGCCCAGCACACGCATCCAACGCTGCCTCGTCCACGCCCAACGCGTCGTACGCCGCTATGTCACCTCACAACCACGCACCAACGCCGGACAAGACATCTACCGCCTGGCACGCACACTCAGCCGAATTACCGACCTGGACCAAGCAGCTCAATGGTCGGCACAACTGCACAACTTCTATGTGACATACAAGGACTACCTCAACGAAAAGACCTTGTCGATCATCACCGGGAAAAGAGAATTTACCCACCTTCGAGTGCGTAAAGCCTATTACAGTCTCGAAAACCTCGACCGTAAACAATGGCTATTTACCTACCTCAACCCACCACAGAATCCGGCTGACCCCGATATTAAGTGGGCCTGCACCACCAACAGCCTGGAAGGCGGATTTAACTCCCCACTCAAACAACACGCCAGACTCCACCGAGGAAGAAGCGGTGAACGACAACGCAAAACCATCGACTGGTGGCTATACCTGCGCACACATCGCCCGAAAGACCCACAAGAAATAGCCAAAGAATGCAATTGGGGCCGTGACGCACTGTCCAAGGTAAACGCCACGACCCACAACGAGAACCAAGCCAACCAAGAAACAGGAAGACCAGCCCTCTACGACAACGCTATCTCAACCGAATACAGCCACAACCTCGGCATCCAAAAAGGCTGGATCGGCACCTAACCCGACACGCCGATAGACACGTTTTTGTTCCCTTAGCCCTTAGGCCCTGCCTTTGTCTAAGCCAAGCAAAAAGGCAGTGTCCCCACACCTTGGGTGTGGGGACACTGCCTATAAATCCGCCCCTTTAAGCCAACCTTAAAGCAGGAAGACGGGGCTAAGATTCAGCCTTATTAGAACAGGCCGGAGGACAGCTCGGAGATTGCGTCGAAGCCGCCACCGAAGACGCCGGAAACGAGGTTTACAACCTGGGAGAAAGCGGTGCCCAGAGCGGTGATGATATCAGAGAACATAATTGTTCCTTTCAGTCAGTGTGAGCTCGCCCGTTACGAACTCTTTCCTAGAAGTATTCACTAACTTGTGCCCCAGTTGCAAGATCGGGCTGAATCATCGCGCAATATTCACAGAATGAAATCTATGCAAAATCTCGAGAAATCTGGTCTCACTAGGAACTACATGCTGAGCTCGAAAAAAAGACCGACGTTCCACCAAACGCCGAATCACCCCAATATGGGGCTAACCAACGAGCCCTCTCGGGCAAACCCCATGCAAGGCTACGTTTTCAAAAATTGAGCCCAAATAAGGCGGTGAATACTATACAGGCAATTTCGAGATCTGAACCCAAGCTGCCCATCAGTATTCAACGTGACTTTTCGTATAAACACATACTAGAGTTCTCGCAATCGATATGCAAGCTTTGTTCGTTACGGAAAATTCAGTTTTGTGAATTACTCGGCAAAACCACAGATATAACTAACAATGTTCGCGACATTTCGATAGAGCCATTTCACTCCCTACAGCGCCTCTCAGGACCAATCTTAAATTCTTGGTGAATAGTAATAGCCACGGATTGAAGACCTAGTAAAAGCGCAGGTTAGTTTAAGCACATTACTAGGCCCAAGAAGAACTACTAACTTAATCATTAGCTCGCGATGCGCCATCTAAAGGCATAACAGCTAACAACCCCAAATAAGCTAGGCGCGAAGAATTCAAGCTAGCTGTGGAAAAAGTGAAACCCCCTGCGTTAACAGGGGGTTTCAAACTATGCGGAGACGAGAGGATTTGAACCTCCGGCCCTCCGTTGGAAGGGCAACTCATTAGCAGTGAGCCCCATTCGGCCGCTCTGGCACGTCTCCTAGATTGCCTATAAACAGGCGAATTTTAGCTTACCTTCCGCTTCCCTTATCGGCCAAATAAGGTGGCACAAAGCGTGAACTGTTCTTGGAGCAGGTTTCTCAACTGGGGTTTTGGGGCTTTCGGCTCTCAGGTAAAAACTCACTTATACTTTTCTTATATGAGCACCCTGTGGAATTTTGTCCTCAACGTCATCGCCATTGCTGCCGGTTTGTGGGTGGTCGTGGAATTTATCCCCGGCATTGATCTCACCGCCGCACCAGGCCAAGAACTCACGGCCTTCTTGGTACTGGCCGCCGTCTTCGTCATCGTCAACGCAGTCGTTGCACCAGTACTACGGGTAGTTGGCTTGCCGCTGACCTGCATCACGCTTGGATTGTTTGCGCTTGTCATCAACGGAATTGTGCTGATGCTTGCCGAATGGCTGTTTAACCTCCTGGGATTCCAGGACTCGAGCTTTCACATCGATGGGCTGTGGCCCGCCATCCTGGGCGCGATTGTGCTGGCGATCATCTCCGGAATCGTTAATTTCTTCACCAGCCCACTGCGCGCCCGCGCTTAGGGTTTATCCGCCGGCGAAAGGCGGGAGTACATCCACGCGGGAGATACCCGCAAGTGGTGTCTCTGCCGTTCCTGTTTTGCCGTCTAAGAGGAAAGAGCAGCGCTGAAGGACATCCGCCATGGAGGTTCCGGCGCCGGTAGAGCCGGTGAAAGTGGTGGATAGGAACTGTAAAAGATCGCCCAACGTTGCCGGGACGTCTGTACCTGCCAGGTTGGTGTGGGTACAACCTGCGGCGTCCCGGGCCGCGGCGAAGAAGTGCACGTCAACCATGATTCTTATCCTACAATGGATTTATGACTTCCCCGGAATCTCACCTGGAACGGATTCGCCAGCTCATCGGCAATCACGTTCAACGCACAACACAGCAGATTCCGATTGACCAATCCCTAGGGCACGTAACGGTATCGGATATCGTCGCCCGCTTTGATTCCCCGCGGTTTAATAACTCCCAGATGGACGGCTACGCCGTGCCGAACGCAGATGGTGGTGTCTTTACTGTCGCAGCCACCATCGCCGCAGGAGATTCCCCAGCTTTATTAGATGGACGGGCTGCACCCATTATGACGGGCGCTGCCGTACCCGCTGATGCCGCCGCCATCATTCCGATCGAGAACACTTCCCCGGCGGAGTTTCTCAATCCTGGTGAGCGCATTGAGGTACCCACAACCGAGCCGAATCAGTTCATTCGTTTACAAGGAGCCGATGTTGCCGCTGGCAGTGTCATTGTTTCTGACGGAACAATCATTAGTGCCGCAGCCGTGGCTACGTTAGCGGGGCAATCTATCACCGAGGTAGAGGTTCGCAGCCCGGCGCGCGTCCTCCTCTGCACCGGTGGTGCAGAAATCCAGTCGAGTAATACTGAGACTAATCCCAGCTCTGCCACTATTCCGGATGCTAACGCTCCGATGTTGCGCGCGCTGGCAGCTGCCGCCGGCATTGAGGTGGTGGGTCATATTCGTACTGATGATGACCCGGAAGCTTTAGCGTCGGCGTTGTCGGCTGCCGTTGCGGAATTTGAACCTGATGCTGTGGTGACTTCTGGTGGTATTAGTGCCGGCAAATTTGAAGTCGTGCGCCAGGTTTTAGAAGCTGCGGATCCCCATGCTTGGTTTGGCCATGTTGACCAGCAGCCAGGTGGACCGCAGGGTATGGCGTTATTTGCTGGCGTGCCGGTTATTTGTTTGCCGGGTAATCCGGTCTCCACCTTGGTCAGCTTCCGGCTGTTTGTTGCGCCGGCACTAGGGAATGTTGCACCAGATGCCTGGGCAAGGTTGGGCGCTGCTGTTACGGGGATTGCTGGTCGCGAACAATTTCGCCGAGGCCGCGTGGAATATCAAGCAGATGGCACAACGGTGACGCATATCCTCGGCGGAGCTGGCTCTCATTTGATCACTCAAGCCGTGGAAGCAACGCATCTCATCCGCATCCCGGCAGGTGCTGCGCTGGAAGCCGGCAGTGTTGTACAAATCTATCGTCTCTAATCCTGCTACTGAGAGGTAACAGCCTATGTCACGCACCGGAATGGTGATTGTCGCATCAACGCGTGCTGCGACGGGCGAATACGAAGATCGCTCCGGTCCCATTGCCGTGGAGTTTTTGCGCAGCCAGGGGTTCGATACCCCGGAGCCACTAGTTGTCGCGGATGCTGATATCCAGTCCGCGGTGGATAAAGCACTGTCCGGAAGTGATGTTCCAGATGTTTTATTAACTTCAGGTGGAACGGGGATTACTCCCGATGATCGCACTGTTGAAGCAGTCAAAGGCCATCTTCGTGCAGAAATGCCCGGAATCGCCGTCGCCTTTTGGAATAAGGGTTTAGAAAATGTTCCCACGGCAGCACTGTCGCGGTGTATCGCGGGTGTCACAGATAAGACTTTTGTAATGACGCTGCCTGGGTCCACTGGTGGAGTCAAAGATGGTTGCGCGGTGCTTGAAGGAATTTTGGGGCACATCATCGACACGATGGAAGGAAATAATGTCCACTAATCACGATCCAGCTCATGATCCGGATTATGTCCATGCGCAAACAGGCAAGGTCATCCAAGCGCTGATGATGACCGAACCGATTGAAGATATCGTGGAGAAAGCACGTGCGGAAGTCATCACCGATGCCATGGGCGCGGTAGTCACCTTCGATGGCGTGGTCCGTGATCATGACGGTGGCCAGGGCGTGAGCAAATTAATCTATTCTTCTCACCCGTTGGCGCAGCAAGAAATTGAAGCGGTCACCGAACGCATAAGTAAGCAGCACCCGCACGTTCGCCTGTGGTGTGCACACCGCACCGGAGCACTGGATATCGGTGACTTAGCCTTTACCGTCATCGCCGCCGCCGCGCACCGACGCGAAGCATTTGAGGCGGCGTCGCAGCTTGCCGATGCTGTCAAGGCCGAAGTTCCAATTTGGAAAGAACAAGAATTGTCCTCGGGTGGTACCCAGTGGGTGGGATTAGAATGACCGAGTTTTCACCGCAGGAAATCTCCCGCTACCGCCGGCAGTTATCGCTCGCCGGGTTCGGGCGGGAAGCGCAAGATAAGCTTCGCGATGCCCACGTCGCCGTCATCGGCGCCGGCGGTCTCGGTTCACCTGCCCTGTTGTATTTGGCAGGCGCCGGCGTTGGAAAAATCACGATCTTCGATTCCGATACCGTCGATATCTCTAACCTGCACCGCCAAGTCATTCACTCCACCGAGAAAATTGGCGTGAATAAGGCAGAGTCTGCACGTCAAACGCTACAGGCGCTGAACCCGGAAAGCACCATTGATGTCGTCGAAGAGCGCCTAGATGAACACAACATCGTTGAATACTTACGCGGCGCGAATGTGGTTTTAGACGGCACAGATAACTTCGCCACGCGCTATAACGCGTCATGGGCCTGCGCAGTCCTGGGCATCCCGCACGTATGGGCATCCATTTTGGGATTCGATGCACAGCTAACTGTTTTCTATGCCGATCACGGCCCAATCTATGAAGACCTCTTCCCTGTCCCACCGGCACCTGGTTCGGTTCCGTCGTGCTCTCAAGCAGGCGTGCTCGGCCCCACCGTGGGTGTGGTCGGTTCAGCTATGGCGCTCGAAGCCATGAAACTCGTCACCGGCGTAGGCACCCCGTTAATTGGCAAGATTGGGTATTTCACAGCCTTGGAAGGCATATGGGAGTACATTCCACTCGTTGGCAATCCCGAGGTTGTACAACAGGTTCGCGAACACGGGCCAACGCAGGGCGCCGAGGCTTTCGAAGAGCCGCCAGCTGCCGATGACTCTGTCCCCACCGTTGCCGAAGTCGATGAGATACCAGAAAACGCTCTTGTTATTGATGTGCGTAATCCGGATGAAGTAGAAATGTTCGCCATCCCCGGCACTGTAAAATTCCCGCTCTCACGCATCATGGCCGGGGAAACCCCCGAAGAGATTTCCCCGGCCCAAGAGCACTCACGCCCGGTAGTTCTGCACTGCGCCGGTGGTATTCGTTCGGCGCGTGCGGTCGAAGCATTAAACCAGCGCGGGTTCACCGAAGGAATCTACTCGCTGCGTGGCGGCATTGATGCGTGGCTGGACAAGCAGTAGCCCAATAGGAAAATTTAGTCGGGATTAAAAAGGGACGGACATCACCTTCCCAACCTCGCAGAAGTCCAGTATTATCTTCATCGTTACTCCCGCTGGTCAGCGGGGTATTCCCTATCCCTGTGAAAATTGAAAAGGTACTTTCTCATGAATTGTCCTAGCTGCAATGGCGCAAACGTCCAGATTAGCTTCGTAGAGCAAGGCACTCGCACCGCTTCTCACGGCACTGGCCTTGGCGGCAACATGAACAACGCCGCACGAACCATGACCGCGTTGGGCACCCTCGGTATGTCCAACCTGGTGTGGAAAAAGTCCAGAGGCACCCACAAAACCAAGACGAAGAACGTAAAGACTGCCCTTTGCCAGGATTGTGGCAAAGACTGGAAGATGAAGAAGTAATCTTCCACGATCCGGCTGGCTTTCTTCACCGGTAGCAGCTTGTTCGTCTTCATCGACAAACAAGCTTTGCTACCGGTGTTGTTTTTCTGTGCCCAATTCGCAAAAAGAAATCTCGAGCATCGCCATGCGGAACGATGTCTCGAGACACACAAAAATTTGGCGGAGACGGAGGGATTTGAACCCTCGGTGAGTTTCCCCACGCTGGTTTTCAAGACCAGTGCATTCGGCCGCTCTGCCACGTCTCCGTGCGCTATGAAAAAGATTCACACATATTGAAATGTCTGATCTCAAGCACACAAAAAGACTACCCGATCGAATGTTAAAGACTAAAACTGCGTGCCTGAGTGCTCAAACTTGATTAGCGTGGAAGACATGACTGATGTGATGAAAGCAATCGTCCAAACCACCGAAGGAGATCCAGAGGCGCTGGAAATCCAAGAAGTACCCAAGCCGCAGCTACAACCTGGCGAGGTTTTAGTAAAGGTCGCGGCCTCAGGTGTAAACCGCGCGGATCTCTCCCAAGCCCAGGGCAACTACCCACCACCAAAGGGTGGCTCGGAAATCATTGGCCTGGAATGCGCTGGTGAAATCGCCGATACCGGCGATACTGATCGGAGTGTAGGCGAGAAAGTCGGAGCACTGCTCGTCGGCGGCGGCTACGCCGAATACGTCGCGGTTCCCGAAGGCCAGCTGCTGCCGATTCCAGAGGGCTGGTCTTTCGCTGAGACCGCAGCGGTGGTTGAAACCGCATGTACCGTCTGGTCCAATATCGTGATGGAAGTCGGCCTGAAAAAAGGCGAGACCATCCTGATTCACGGCGGTGGCGGCGGCATTGGCCTGATGGCCACTCAGATTGCCAAAGCACTAGGCGCCACCGTGGCGGTTACCGCGGGTTCCGCGGGCAAGCTCGAGGTATGTCAGAAATACGGCGCGGATATCCTGATCAACTACAAAGAGCAGGACTTTGCCGAAGAGCTAAAAAATAAATGCGATGTCATCCTCGATATCGTGGGCGGGCCCTATTTGAAAAAGAATATGTTCGCGCTCGCCGAAGGCGGCCGCATGGTCACCATTGGCTTGCAGGGCGGCAATAAGGCCGAGATCAACATGGGCGTGATGATGATGAAGGGTATCTCCCTGCACGGCACGACCCTGCGCCGCCGCTCGCTGGAGGTCAAGGCAGAAATTGTCCGCCAAACGATCGAGAATGTGTGGCCGATGCTCGAAGATGGTCGCGTTAAACACCACATCCATGAAGTTCTGCCCCTGGCGCAAGCCTCCACTGCTTTAAAGCACTTGGTGGACAGCACGCATACCGGCAAGCTCGTACTAGAACAATAAAGATATTGTTCTCGACCCGTTGGACTAAGTCTCCTGCTTAGTCCTAGGCCAGCGAGGCCACCACGCGAACGAGGTGCTCGATGTCCTGAGCCGTGTTAAACGGGCTCAGGGACACCGTGACTGCCCCGCCGATATCATCGACACCCATCTCCGTAAGCAGCTCGCTACGCGGCGTCAATGTCGTGACTAAGCCATTGCCGAAAAGGCGCTGGTGCACGGTTTCGGCGGGAACGTTTTTCACCGCGAAAGACAGACGCGGAATGCGGTTATCGGTGCGTGCACCCACGGCAGCCTCACCCGTGACACCCAGAATGTGCACGGCAGGCAGCGTGCCCATCAAGGAATACAGTTCATCACTGAGCTGGCGCATATGCGCGGAAACCTTCGCCATCGAATTGCGCAACCGCGTGCGACGCGATCCCCGCAGCTCATCATCGGGGTCACCCAAGCGCGCCAAATGATCCACCAAAGGCCCCACGCCACCGGCGAGACCGGCAGAGACCCGGGATTCTAAATCCTCGCGTTGAATATTTAACCGCTTGAACATGCTGGTATCGCGAAAGACCAGCGCGGAGATTTCGGGGCCGCCCAGCTGGGCCAGATCAATACCGACGATATCTGCACCGAGCTCATCGATATCGATGGAGCGGTAGGTGGCTAACGCGGAGACATCGACAAGCGACCATGCGCGCGATGTGTTCCGTACGATGTCTGTGATCTTTTCCACTGGAGCCACTGCCCCGAGTGTGGTGTGCGCGGCGGTAAATGAAACGAACCTCGTAGTGCCATCGACAAGCTCATTGAACTGAAAGCCCGGCAACTCCCCCGTACCCAAATCTGGCTGCGCCCAGTGGATAGTAGCGTCAATATCACCCAAAGAAGCCGAGTCTAAACGCTGCAAGACCACGGCCGAATTACGGCGCAGCAAGGGACCCAGGTTGGATGCCAACGTGGAATATAAAACGGGCAAACTCGGACCCAAAACCACAGCGCTTTGGTGCGCACCGGTGAGATCCGCAATGGCCAGGCGCGCAGTAGTGATGAAATCCGCGCGTTCTAAATGCCCCGCGACCACGGGAGCGGAATGCGAGCCACTGGGGGCATCGATCGCCGCAACAGCTGGCGACATACGAAAAGCTCGAGCTACTCCTGCAGAGACTTGCTCCGCGATCTGTGGCGTATCGTGCGCATTTAGGTATGTCCAGCCGTCAGACAGCCCTGCATAAAGGCCGCGCACGCTAGCAACATCCACGTCAAGCTCTCCCTCCTGCTGGCTCTTGACGCTCACTACTCTATACGGGTTTATGGGCGGGTGAAAACCACCTAGTGAGCCTCTTGGCACTAGGGTATTCGGCATGGAGCAAGATAAAAATACACTTGCCGCAGATATTGCGCGCATGACGGGCACTCCAGAGGGTCAAACCGTACCGCCGTCTAATTCCAAGACTTTCGGCGCGGCGTTTAAAGACCTCCTCCAGGGCGCTAAACAGCACGAACTGTGGCTTATGCTGGGTCTGCAAGACATCAAGCAGCGCTATCGCCGGTCGATTTTGGGTCCTTTTTGGATCACCATCGCCACCGGTGTGATGGCGTTGGCATTGGGTTTGTTGTACTCGATGCTCTTTCAACTTCCACTGGCTGACTTCCTGCCGCACGTGACGGTGGGTTTGATTATGTGGAATTTCATCTCCGGTGCCATCCGGGAAGGCTCCACGATCTTCATTGATAACGAAGGTTTGATTAAACAGTTGCCGGCGCCTTTATCAGTGCACGTCTACCGCCTGGTGTGGCGGCAAACGCTGTTTTTGGGCCACAACCTGATTATTTGGCTGCTGCTGATTGTGATCTTCCCGCGCAGCCTGGGCTGGGAGTTTTTCCTGGTCATCCCAGGTATGCTGCTGTTGGTCGTCAACGGCGTGTGGGTAGCGATGTTCTTCGGTATGGTGGCCACGCGCTTCCGCGATGTTGCCCCCTTGCTGGAAGCCCTGACACAATTGCTGTTTTATGTCACCCCAATTGTATGGACGACCAAGACCCTGACGGATCAAGGTGGCGCGGTTGCTGACCGCGCGCGGTTGGCGGAGATCAACCCGCTGTACCACTACCTGGAGATTGTGCGCTCACCGCTAATTGGCGAGCCCATTGAGGCCTACCACTGGTGGATTGTGCTGGCATTTACCGCAGTTGGACTACTTGTTGCCATGCTGGCGATGCGCCAATGGCGCTTCCGCGTGAGCTACTGGGTTTAAGGAGAACCATGGTTTCTATCGATACATATAACGCGTGCGTGGACTTTCCCATCTTTGATGCCAAGTCCCGGTCGCTGAAAAAAGCCATGCTTTCTTCCGCTGGCGGCGCCATTGGCAAAAACGATGACAACGTCGTGGTGGTTGAGGCGCTAAAAAACATCAACCTACACCTGCGCGAAGGCGACCGCGTTGGGCTGGTCGGCCACAACGGCGCCGGCAAGTCCACCTTGCTGCGTTTGTTGTCCAATATCTATGAGCCCACCCGCGGCTCGTCTGATGTACGCGGCCGTGTGGCGCCGGTCTTTGACCTTGGCGTGGGCATGGACCCGGAGGTCTCCGGCTACGACAACATCATCATTCGCGGGCTATTTTTGGGCCAGACCATCAAGCAAATGAAAGCCAAGATGGATGAAATCGCGGAGTTTTCCGAACTTGGTGATTACTTAGGCATGCCGCTGCGCACCTACTCCACCGGTATGCGCGTGCGCCTAGCCTTGGGCGTGGTGACCTCCATTGAGCCAGAAATCTTGCTTCTCGATGAAGGCATCGGCGCCGTCGATGCCGCCTTTATGGCCAAAGCCCGCGTGCGCTTGGAAGAGCTCGTCAAACGCTCCGGCATCTTGGTCTTTGCCTCGCACTCCAATGACTTCCTCGCGCAGCTGTGCAATACCGCGCTGTGGATTGATAAGGGCGAGATTCGCTCCGCGGGTGAAGTGGCCGATGTCGTGGGCGAATACGAAGGCCCCGAAGTTGGCGAATATGTTCGCGATATGCGCGAGCGTTTTGAGCGCGAAGACGCCTAAGGCGTATCTAAAATTCGCCGATAAGTCGGCGAATTTAATCACCACAGTGGGCATAACGCCCGCTCGCGCTGCAGATTTTCCTGGGTGCTGATTACGTGGGTAGGGGCACTTGATTGCCCCTACCCACCATGTTTATTTCAGCCCTACTCAGGAAGATTTTCATGAAGCGCATCATCGCCGCTGCCGTGGCAGCAGTAACCGCCCTGTCCTTATCCACCGGTGTCTCTACTGGTGTTGCCTCCGCCCAAGGCCTTGGTACCGGCAGCACCGCCTCTGATAGCCAAATCCGCAAAGACTTACTCAAGTGGCAGGCTGAATCTCCATTCAGCGGGACCTTGCTCAAACAACCCACCAGCTCTGTCAGCACTGCTAATCAATCCTCAGAATTTCTTCGCGACCGCAGCTCCGAGCGCGTTTCCGATGGAGTCATTGAATCCAGCTGGGGTCTTGCCAAAAGCTCCGTCAAAAAAGACATCGAAAACGGCGACCCAATTGGCACCAACCTCGACATCCTCCTTGCCCTCGGCAGCGTTTTAGCCGTCGGCGCCATCATCTATAACGTCGCACTGCAAGCCGGCATGCCGCTGCCACACGTTGCTGCGGAATAACACAAAAATCCGCTTCCCCATCTGTGAAAAGGGGAAGCGGATAATTTCTTGTGTCTTAATTAATCACCGAAGGTGGCTGATTCGCGAGTCCACGCGCGGGCTTGATCTGTCAACGTAATGCCCAGTCCAGGCCGGTCCGGAACAATCATTCGGCCATCGCGGGTTTCGAGCTTTTCATTAAACAATGGATCCAACCAGTCAAAGTGCTCCACCCATGGTTCACGAGGAAAGAGCGCTGCCATGTGCAGGTGAATTTCCATCGCAAAGTGTGGTGCGAGATCTAAGCCTGCTGCATCCGCACGAGTCAATAACTTCTGGAACTGGGTAATTCCGCCGACGCGCGGGCAGTCCGGCTGGATAATATCGCACGATCGAGTATCAATTAAGTCCTGGTGCTCGCGCACTGAGGCGAGCATTTCGCCCGTGGCAATCGGTGTATCCAAAGCTTGGCGAAGATCAGCATGGCCGATGGCATCGTAGGCATCCAAAGGCTCTTCAATCCACACCAAGTTGAATTCGTCCAACGCGCGTCCCATGCGCAATGCGGTTGCGCGATCCCACTGCTGGTTCGCGTCCACCATGAGTGGAACATCATCCCCGATGTGCTCGCGTACCGCTGCCACGCGGCGGATATCTTCCTTATTATCAGGAAGTCCTACCTTGATCTTGATTCCGCCAATGCCTTCCTCAATGGATTGAGTAGCACGGTCTTTGACCTCTTCGATTGTTGCATTGAGGAAGCCACCGGAGGTGTTGTAGGTTCGCACGGAATTACGGTAAGGGCCAAGAAGTTTGGCCAACGGTAAGCTGGCGCGCTTTGCTTTCAGGTCATACAGGGCAATATCAATCGCAGCTAAAGCTTGAGTTGCCACCCCGGAACGGCCGACGGAAGCGCCTGCCCACAGCAATTTGTCATAGAGACGAGGGATATCGTTGGGGTCTTCACCAATGAGGTTATCCGCAACCTCGCAAGCATGGGCGTACTGAGCGGGGCCACCGGCGCGCTTGGAGTAAGAAAAACCGATGCCTTCATGGCCGGATTCGGTCGTGATCTCGGCAAAGAGGAAGACGACTTCTGTCATCGGCTTTTGCCGACCAGTGAAGACCTTTGCGTCAGAGATTGCGGTTTTGAGGGGAAGCACAATGGAGGATAGTTTGACCTTGCGGATGGCATCGATGCTGGCAGACATGGTAGTTACCTTTCAAAGAATGGTTTTAAGTGCGTGGATGACGCGGAAGTGATGATTAGACAATCAGGCTCATACCCAGGACGCCGAAGAGTCCGAGGATAGAAAGCACGGTGGTATAGGTGGTACGTACCTTGATGGTGTTGATAACGGTGAGGTTGAAGTACTCCTTAAACATCCAGAAGCCTGGGTCATTGACGTGGCTAAAGGCGATGGAGCCACACGCGGTTGCCAAGACCATAAGCTCTGGAGAGACGCCACTGGCGGCCACGAGCGGTGCGGCGATACCGGCCGCGGTGGTTACTGCAACAGAAGCAGAACCAAGCGCTACACGCAGGATGACGGCAGTGAACCAGACCAAGATGATGGGGTTGAGATCCCAACCGCCAGTGAAGTCCGCGATGTAATCAGCAATTCCTGTGGAAACCAGAACCTCCTTGAGTGAACCGCCGGCACCGATGACCATGATGATCATGACCATGCCGCGAGCAGAATCCGACATGGAGGCTGCGATTTCAGACATTGGCGTACCGCGCATCGGGCCAAAGACGATAATGGCAACGAAAAGCGTAATAAGCAGCGCGACTTCCGGTGCACCGACCATCGCAATAATGCGTCCAAGCGTGGATTCGGTGTTCGCGAACATTGCATAGATTTCCGCGCCAGCGATGAGGATGATGGGCAGAATTGCTACACCGATGGAGGTGAAGGTATCTGGCATTTCATCTTCTTCAAACATCCGCTTCGGCGCTAGGCCTTCGGGGATGGAAGGATTCATCTTCTTCACAAACGGCAGGCGAGGCCAGATCATGGCGACGATGACACCCGCGATAACGGCGATGGCGAAACCGTAGAGAATGGTTCGGCCAGTTGATGCTTCATAGATACCGGCGGCCGCTACTGGTCCTGGGTGCGGTGGCAGGAAGGAGTGCATAGTCGATAACGAAATCGACATGGGCAAACCGACCCACAGCAGGTTGGTCTTAGTAGCGCGAACGAGAGTAAAGGCAACGGGAACGACGATGACGAAAGCGGTTTCGTAGAACATCGTGATACCGATGATCATCGAGGTGACAATCATCGCCCATTGGACATTCTTTTCACCGAAGACATCAACAATCTTGAGCGCAATTCGCTGCGCTGCGCCAGCGTCACCGACGACGCGACCAACCATCGCGCCAAGCCCGATGACAATCAACGTGTGAGAAAGCTGGTCACCTAAACCTGAAGCAACGATTTTTGGAATGGCGTCGATTCCGACGTTTTCTCCGTCGATAGCGAGATTTCCGCTGGATGCACCCCACAGGGCAACACCGATGGCAACGGTGAGCAGGGCGATAAATCCATTGAGCCTAAATTTGGTCATTAACACCAGCAGCACAACCACGGCCAGTGCGACGATCAGTAGCGGCACGATCGTCCTCCTTCGTTGAGGGATAGTCGGAGCCGGAGCTCCTGAATTCTTTTCGATTGTTCACAAGTGCGCTGCCGCCGAAACAAAAATCTTGTGCGTGGCATCACATCTAGAAGAAATCGTAAAGAGGCTCATTGATGTTTGTCTAAGGTTATTAAGGTATCCAGTAATACCTTAAACGCATATACGTCAGGAGCCGGATGTACACCCTCGACCAATTGCAGTGCTTTGTCACCGTCGCTGAGCATCTCCATTTCGGGCGCGCCGCAGAAGAACTCAACATGACTCAGCCGCCGCTGAGCCGGCAGATTCAAAAGTTAGAAAAAGATGTTGGCACCCCACTGTTGCTTCGCAATAACCGCAAGGTGGAACTCACGCCTGCTGGTGCAACCTTTGTACTGCAAGCGCGCACCATCTTGAATTCTGCAGAGAACGCACGCAAGCTCGCCCAACTTTCCGCTGCGGGTTTGCGTGGGCAGATTCGCATTGCCTATACGGCCGCGTCCGGACTTAGCGTACTCGGCCCGCTGCTGCGATTTATCAAGAATAAAATTCCCGCAATTCAAATCGAAGTCTTTGAGATGGTCACCCAAGAACAGTTAGAAGCACTCGAAAATGAAACCATCGACGTAGCCATCGGGCGCCTTGCAGACAGCGACGACGACTACCGAATTGAAGAAATCCATCACGAAAGCTTGGTCCTGGCAGCTCCGGTGGACCATCCCTTGATGCTGCAGGACAAACCGCTACTACGCGAGCACGTCGGTGGGCACCCGCTTATCATTTACTCGCCCACCAAGGCGCGGTATTTCTATGACATCACGGTGCGCAACTTCCAGGTCAATCACCACCAAGTGGCGTACTCGCTGAGCCAAGTAGGCGCCATGATCGCCCTAGTTGCATCCGGACACGGCATCGCACTGGTTCCTGAATCCGCACAGCACATTTCTTTCCCCGGAGTAAGACTTCGCCACTTTGAGGATTTGGAAAAGGAAATTATCAAGACCCAGATCATTGCCAAGCACCCATCCGACAACCCCATCGTCCACCGACTCTTTGAACTCATCAGCGAAGATGCCAGCCAGTCAGACCATACCTTTTGAGTATTAACGTATGCCTTAAAAGTGTTGGACAGGTATTGCAACTCTCCATAGACTCCGGAGTTGAGTAATCCACATCACGTACCAAGGAGTTTATAAATGTCACGTTTTACCCCGACCGAGTTGCAGCAGCAGCTCAAGGACGGTCTGTTGTCTTTTCCTGCCACTGCTTTTGACTCCACCTACGAAGTGGATGAAAAGGCCTACCAAAACCACATCGAGTGGCAATCGAGCTACCCGGTCGCGGGGCTGTTCGCCGCCGGCGGTACCGGTGAAGGCTTCAGCCTGACTCCGGAAGAAAACCACCGCGTGACCAAGTTGGCCGTAGACGCATCTCACCCAGATGTGCCGGTTCTAGGCTCCGCAGGCGGCAACACTCACCAGGCTATTGAGCACGCTCAGGGAGCAGAAAAGGCCGGAGCGGAAGGTCTGCTCTTGCTGCCGCCATACCTGACCGAGTGCGACCAAGATGGTCTATTTGAACATGCTTCGGCCATCATTGGTTCCACCTCCCTGTCCGTCATCGTCTACAACCGTGCCAATGCGGTCTACGGCGCAGATACCCTGGCACGCCTGGCCGAGCGCCATGAAAACTTTGTGGGATACAAGGACGCAACCGCCGACATTGAGCACCTGGCACGAGTGACCACCACCAACGGTGACCGCCTGTTCTACCTGGGTGGATTACCTACTGCCGAAACCTACGCGCTGTCCCTCCTGGAAATGGGCATGAGCACGTACTCTTCCGCCATGTTCAATTTCGTGCCAGATTTCGCATTGAATTTCTACCGCGATGTCCGCGCGCACAACACCGAGGCAGTGCAGCAAAAGCTCAAGGACTTTGTTCTCCCCTACCTCAATATTCGCGACCGCGGGCACGGCTTCGGTGTCTCCATTGTCAAGGGCGGGCTGAAGGTTCAAGGCCGCGACTGCGGCCCAGTTCGCCCACCACTGCAGAATCTTTCCGATAAGGACTTGGAAGATTTGAAAAACCTCATTGACTCTTCTGGCGCCGGTGCCGAAAAGCACGAGCCAGCCAAGTAAATATCCGCACCATACGTTCAGAAAGGAACTACTTTGAGCACGCATATCTACGGCAAATCACTAATTAACGGCGAATGGGTTACTGGCTCTGAAGGCACAGTAACTGGTCTCAACCCAGCAACTAATGAAGCACTTGAACCAGAATTCTCGCTTCTCGGCGCAGACCAACTTGATCAAGCCACCGCTGCAGCAAAGGATGCTTTTGCTAGCTACCGGGCAACCACTCCCGAAGAACGCGCAGCCTTCCTCGACGAGATTGCAGAGCAAATTGAAGCACGCCGCGAGGACATCCTCGCTCGCGCAACCCAAGAAACCGGACTTCCCGAAGCACGCCTCACCGGGGAGACTTCACGCACCAGCAATCAGCTGCGTCTTTTCGCGAAGGTACTGCGCCACGGCAATGACAATAGTGTGCGCATTGATCCCGCACAGCCGGATCGCACGCCAGCACCGCGCGTGGATATTCGCCAGCGCCGCGTGCCATTGGGACCGGTTGCAGTCTTCGGTGCCAGCAACTTTCCCCTGGCCTTTTCCACCGCCGGCGGAGACACCGCCTCTGCTCTCGCCGCAGGTTGCCCAGTAGTCTTTAAAGCCCATAACGCACACCCTGGTACCTCGGAAATTGTTGCCCAGGCAATTCAAGCGGCCATCGACAAGCAAGGCTTGCACCCCGGCGTGTTTAACCTCGTCTTTGGCCCCGGCGCCAAGATTGGCCAACGCCTCGTATCCGATCCATCTATTACCGCCGTGGGCTTTACTGGTTCACGCACCGGCGGCATGGCCATTTTCCACACCGCTAATGAACGTCCCAAGCCCATCCCAGTCTATGCCGAGATGAGCGCGGTCAACCCCGTCTTTGTCTTGCCCGGCGCGCTGGATGATGCCGCGGGTCTTGCAGAAGGTTTCTTTGGCTCGGTCACTGGTTCTGCAGGTCAGCTGTGCACCAAGCCTGGACTGCTCTTTTTGCCAGCAGGTGATGCCGGCGATAAGTTCGTTGCCGCACTCGCTGAGCACTTCAACAATTCCCACGGCCAGACCATGTTGACCAAAAATATTGCGAATGCCTGGTTGGAGGCAACGTCGAAGTTGCGTTCCCAAGACGGCGTGCGCGTAGCCGGTGAAGGTGCTGCTGGAGAGGGAGAAAACGCTCCTGCGCCAGTCATCTTTGATACTGACTTGGCCACCTTTGAATCCAATGATGTGCTCGAAGTTGAACTCTTCGGCCCGGCCTCACTTGTCATTCGCTACAACACGGTCGATGACCTCATCCGCGTCATTGATGGCCTCGAAGGACAGCTCACGGCTACCTTCCAAGCTGCCGAAAGCGACTTCGCAGAGGTTGAGAAGCTGTTGCCACACGTAGAAGAAATTGCCGGACGCATTCTCTTCGGTGGTTGGCCCACCGGTGTCGAAGTAGGCCACGCAATGGTTCACGGTGGACCGTTCCCAGCTACTACCAATGGCTCCACCACCAGCGTGGGCACTTTGGCAATTGAGCGTTTCCAGCGACCGGTCGCCTACCAATCCTTCCCAGAATCGCTGCGCCCAGCACCTGTGCGAGATGCCAACCCCTGGGATGTTCCACAAGTATTCGACGGACAGTTCTAACTTTCCCCTCATCCTCTATTCGAAGCGAGAATCGCGATGAACAACACCACTATTGAACAACTTCGGGTCGTTCCCGTTGCCGGACACGACTCCATGTTGTTAAATCTTTCCGGAGCTCATGCCCCTTTTTTCACCCGAAATATCACGTTGATTACGGACTCCGACGGCCGCGTTGGCCTCGGCGAAGTTCCAGGTGGAGAAGCCATTCGGCAAACCATTGAGGAAGCCCGTGATCTTCTAATTGGCAAGCCCGTTGCCCAGTACAAGTCCTTGCTCAATCAGTTTCGCGCCAAGGTAGCGGGCAAAGATGTCGGCGGACGCGGCAACCAGACCTTCGACCAGCGCATTGGCGTACATGCGGTCACAGCCATTGAGTCCAGCCTGCTGGACTTGATGGGCCAGCTCCTCGGCGTTCCAGTTGCCGAGTTGCTTGGCGATGGTCAACAGCGCGCCAGTGTCCCCATCCTGGGTTACCTCTTCTACGTGGGGGATCCTGATAGGACGGACTTGCCTTACCTGCGCGAGCCAGAGGCCCAAGGCTGGGACCGTATTCGCCGCGAGGAAGCGCTGACCCCAGAAGCCGTCGTGGAGCTGGGTCGTGCGGCGTCCGAAAAGTATGGTTTCAAAGACTTCAAGCTCAAAGGCGGCGTGCTTTCTGGCGATGATGAAGTAGAAACCATCCGTGCCCTCAAAGAAGCGTTTCCTGATGCGCGCATTACCTTGGATCCCAACGGTGGCTGGCTCTTGGACGATGCCATCCGCTACGGCAAGGCCATGCAGGGACTCATTGCTTATGCAGAAGATCCATGCGGCGCGGAAGGGCGCTTTTCCTCCCGCGAGGTCATGGCTGAATTCCGCCGCGCTACCGGTTTGCGCACAGCAACCAATATGATTGCCACCGATTGGCGCGAAATGGCGCATGCGGTACGCGAAGGCTCAGTAGATATTCCATTGGCTGACCCGCACTTTTGGACCATGTCTGGTTCCACCCGCGTCGCGCAGCTGTGCCATGACTTTGGCCTGACGTGGGGTTCGCACTCCAATAACCACTTCGATATTTCTTTGGCCATGTTCACCCACGTGGGCGCCGCAGCCCCAGGGGAAATCACCGCGCTTGATACCCACTGGATTTGGCAGGATGGTCAAGCATTGACCAAGAATCCGCTGCAGATTGTCAACGGCGAAATCGATGTTCCGTATACGGGTGGTCTGGGTCTGCAGATTAATGAAGACCGCCTGGCGGAAGCGAATGAACTGTATAACCAGCACGGATTGGGCGGCCGCGATGATGCACTCGCGATGCAGTATCTGATCAAGGATTGGGAATTCGACGCGAAGCGCCCTGCGCTAGTTCGCTAAGTCTTATCCCACCGCAATAAACACGCGGCACAAGCTCTCCTTTTCATTAAAAGATGAGAGCTTGTGCCGCTGTCTTTGGGTTTTCTCCTTACAGGCCCAGCAGCTTTTCTAAAGCGGGGTTCACGCCATCAACGGTGACGTGCAGGTTATCGGGGTGTTGGTAATTCTGGCGTAATAGTTCGGCTCTTTCGCCGGGTGCGGTGTGGTTATCAGGGCCAAGGCCTTCGACGGTGGTCTCAGCAATGGTGGCATAGCCCAGCTTTGCGCTCACCGCTGCGGAGGCTTTATTGCTTGACGCCCAGGCGGTGGTGAGTTTGGCGGCACCAAAATGGTTAAACCCGGTCTGGGCAATGGCGTGGCGTACCAAGGTGCCAAGTCCTTTACCTTGCAGGGAGTAGTAGATCCACGAGCCGGTTTCAATGGTCTTATTCGCGGGGAAATCATTCGCGCGCATATCTACTGAACCAATAACTTGGCCTTTGTGCACGATTGCTAGGTCTAATGACCAGTGCGCGGGGGACATCTGCGCGCGATGGGCCCAGCGAAATTGGGCGGGGTTATTGTGGGCATCGAAAAGCCAGCCGAAGGCGTGCTCCGGAATCTCGGGGCCGAAGATATCTGCGGGGGTGACATCGGCGATGGCGAGGATGTCTTCATCACGCATGGCGCGCAAGGTTATTTCCTCACGGCCGTTGTGTGCTGTGATTTCTAATCCAAAAGGCGGCCAGATGCGCGCAAGATCCATGGCGAAATGCTACCACCGGGGATTTCATGGAAGAATAAACGCCATGCCCACTTCGCGCTCTTCGGCCCCACAGATTGCCCCACTTAGCTCAACTGGTTCCCTCGCCGCGGTCATTGTGACCCACAACCGCGTGGAATTATTGCGCGCTTCTTTGGAACAAGTCGTCCACCAAACCCACCCGGTGCAGTGGGTCATCGTGGTCGACAACGGCGCGGACAACGCCGTGGAAGATTTAGTAGCTGAGGTCGCCGGTGAGCGCGCGGTGTATGTACCTTCAGAAACCAATCTGGGTGGTGCGGGTGGTTTTGCCTTGGGCTTTCTCACCGCGCTAGCCCTGGGCGCAGATGCCATTTGGTGCGCTGATGATGATGGCCGCCCCGCCGATAACGCGGTGCTCAAAGAGCTCTACCGCGTCGCCGAAGATAACCACCTGCATGAGGTCTCCCCCGCGGTATGCAATATCGATGACCCCGGCGCGCTGGCCTTCCCGCTGCGCCAAGGCGTGGTGTGGCGCCGGCGCATGGAAGAACTTGAAGGCGATTTCTTACCCGGTATCGCCTCGTTATTTAATGGCGCGCTCATTTCGGCCGCGGCCATGGAAATCATCGGCGTGCCGGACTACCGGCTGTTTATCCGCGGTGATGAGGTGGAATACCACCGCCGGCTGGTCAATTCCGGGCTAAGCTTCGGCACGGCTTTAACCTGTGCCTACCTGCACCCGGATGGTTCAGCGGAGTTTAAGCCGATTTTGGGCGGTGCGATGCACACCCAGTACCCAGACGGCGATTTCAAACGCTTTTTCACCTACCGCAACCGCGGCTACTTGCTGTGGCAGCGCGGCATGCGCAAGTTATTGCCACAAGAATTCGCACGCTTTGGTTGGTTCTTCCTCGTCCAACAGCATGATCCCAAGGGCTTTATCGAGTGGCTGACGCTGCATAACCGCGGTCGCCGGGAGGATTTCCGCCGCCCTGAGCACGGTTAGGCTTCGTGTTAAGCCACGCGCTAAACCTCGCGCACTTTGGGGGCGTTGCGGAAAATGAGCCACCGTTGCACAAAGAAATTGATGACGGTGGCGGTTCCCTGGGCGAGGATAAAGGCCACGATTAATGACGCCGTGGAATTCCAGTCTAGGGTGTGATCGAAAAATGGGAACGCCCAGCGGTAGATCACAATATTGATGGCGTAGGTAATGCCGTAGGTCAGCGCGACCATCGCAAAGCGGCGCTTGGACGGCTGCGCCCGAAACGTCCACCGGCGGTTGAGCAGGTAGGCGGTTAAGGTGCCGAAGACAAAGCCCACGGAGCGGGCGGCGATATTGCCTAGAAGCTCCAGGGCAATCTGAAAGGTCCAGGTCAAACTGGCGTCAATGACTGCGGAGATACCACCGGTAATAGCAAATTTGGTGGATTGGCCGCGCAGCGAATTCGACTTGGCCAGGCGCTGGGCACCCTCAGATGTCATCGCAGGTTCCTACCTATTTCGAGTTAAATACAAAGACGCGTTGGATAACAAAGTTTGTCACCGTGGCAACGCCTTGGGCAATAATAAACGCGACTGTATCTTTAGTCAGACCGTGCAGGCCAATGGTTTGTAGCGGCGAATTCAGCAGCCAGTACAACACGTTTTGCACCGCGAAAGTCGAGGCGTACAACAACGCCACGCTAATGGCGGTCTTGCCGCTAATCTTCGCGCCAAAAGTCCATCGCGCATTGACTAAGTATGCAGCGACGGTACCAAAGACCCAGCCAATGGCCTTTGCCGCAGAGCGGTGCAGACCAAAGTACGTCAGCACCATGGTGACTGAATAGTCCAGGATCGCGGTAAAAATGCCCACGAATACAAACCGCGACAGCTGGGTCTTTAAAGAGTTATTCGATGAAGTCACGAAGGGTTAGCCTACCCCACGCAACAGCGCACGGAAGATATCCAAACGGTCGACCGGCGCCGCGGCGTTGGGCCCGCAGGCACCCACCGACGCCAAGACGCTTGTCGATGCCCCGCACATCTCCCAGATTTCCTCCGCCGTTAATTCCTCCCCGTCATCAGAAATCCAGCCCAACGCTTCCATGGTGGTGGCGGTAACCGCGCCCATCAGCTCTTCACTGCCCATGCACGCAAGCCCTAGAACAATGGACCAAAATGCGTCTTGTCCTTCGGTGGTGACCTCGCGTGGCAACGATGCTAATTTTTTGCGCACGTCGGTGGATAATTCCACGTTACGGCTAAGATCTAGCGCTTGGAGAAGAGGTACGAAATCAAAGAGCCGGGAGCGCTCGACGATGCTGCGCGCCGGTGGGGTGAGGTAGGTCAGAACCTCATCGATGACGGCTTGTCCGGTTAATTCGGCGTTGATGGCGGTAAGATCAAATTTCGATCCGGGAAAGGATCCGGACCCACCCACGCACAAAGCTTGGGGCGTGCCCTTATCGCGCGGATAGATATCTGCGACTGTGATGGAAAAGTCCCACAGACCCCAGGTGAATTCCACCACTTCATCCTCGCGCCATAAAAATTCCGCGACGTGATGGCTGGGATCGATCCTGCGGGATTCAGTTTTTTGCGCTGCTTTATCGGCGTTTTTATCTAGGTGATAAAAATGCCACGGGGACTCTTCGGCGGGCAGGTCGAAGCAAATCACCAAAACATTGTGAAGCTGCGAAAACGTCAACGCATCATTGATGCCGATGTGACGGTGGACTTCAGCATCTTCGCGGACATTGGATACCTGCACAATAACGGTGAGCGGTTCCCGGCGTAATTCGACAGACGTGTCTTGGGAGTCGTGGCTCTCGCCGCCAGCGCGCTCGCGATTTTTGCGGTCACGAAGGCTGTCGAGGTCAAATACTCCGGTGCCTGACATAGTCCCCAGCGTACTTAAATGTCACAAGCTGCGACGTGCAGCGTATTCACTAGCAGCGAAAACAGTGGCTGCGCCTAGGCCACCGAATAAGGTCCACGGCTTTTTCACGCCGCGCTTGCGCAGCGCCTTGGCCAGCCCGCGCAGCCCCGCTACTTTCAGCACACCAAGAACGCTTAAACCAGCGATGATCTGCCACAAAGAAATATTCGACTCGGCGGGTGGTTCCGGCGTAATCTCTTCATCTTCGTCGATGGCGTTTAAGTAACCAACGAGCCCGGTAAACGATGCCAGGGTCACAAGATAAGTGACGATCAGTGGCGTGGGCTTTTTGATGTAATCCGGAAAAGATAAGGCGGCGCCCGCAAACCCTGCTTGGACCACGCGTCCAGCCAAGGTGTCATCGAGGGCGTAATTGTCTTCTTCCACGTGCACGGCATCAGTAGTGTTTTGCATAGCGCCCCAGAATACCCGCGTATTTTCACCGGCGGCAGGAAGCGCTGGAGACACACATAGGGGGTAGAATCTGAGAGCATGAACGCAGATACCAACTCACCTGCACAGAAGATCATTCTGGACTGCGATCCAGGCCATGATGATGCCATCGCGATGCTGCTGGCGCACGGCAACCCGAACCTCGAATTGCTCGCTGTCACCACCGTAGCGGGTAATCAAACCCTAGAAAAAGTCACCACGAATGCGCGGGCTTTGGCACGCGTTGGAAATATCACCGGTGTCCCCTTTGCCGCAGGCGCGTCGCGGCCTTTGGTGGGACCGCAGCTTATCCCCGACGAAATTCACGGTGATTCCGGCTTGGATGGTCCGCAGCTACCCGAGCCCGGCGCGCCATTGGAGGATATGCACGCGGTCAACCTCATTGCCCAGGTCATCCGGGACAATGAACCAGGCTCCGTGGTCATTATCCCCACCGGTTCACTGACCAACATCGCCCTGTTCGCGCGCATGTACCCAGAGCTAGTAGAACGCGTCGGCGGTGTGACCTTGATGGGCGGCGGCCACCACACCGGCAATATGACTCCGGCGGCGGAGTTTAATATCTTAGCGGATCCGGACGCCGCGGCGATTGTCTTCGAAGAATCCTGGCCGGTGACGATGATTGGTCTGGATGTCACCCACCAGGTGCTTGCCGTGCCCGAGCGCATGGAACAGCTTAAGGAAGTTGGCACCGACGTTTCCCAGTTTATCGCGGAGCTCGTGGAGTTCTTCGGCGCTTCTTATATGAAAGAACGCAACTACCCCGGCCCGCCCATGCACGATCCGTTGGCCGTGGCAGCAGTTGCGGACCCATCGGTAGTGCGCACCATCCGCGCTCCCATCTACGTGGAAACTCAAGGTGCACACGCGCGTGGGCAGACCATTGTTGATTTCCGCCGCACCTGGTCTAATAATGACCCGAGTGGTTTGGGTCTTGTTGATGATCCAGAAGCTTCGTCCCCCAATACCTCCGTTGCCGTGGATGTGGATACCGAAAAGTTTTGGAATCTTCTCTTAGATGCGCTGCGCCGTATTGGAAACACCAACTTTTAACACCGCGCACTTCTAAGCGCTCGTATCTACCCAGGAGATCCTGATGACACAGACCCCTCCGAACGCCGTCGTTGACCCCGTTGATACCCGCAAAGGTGGCCTCCCGCTGCTGATGGCGGTGCTCTTGGCTGCTGCGGTGGCCTTCCAGCTCAACGCATCCATGCTGTCTCCGGTGCTGCCACCCATGGCGGTGGAGCTTGATACCGATGAAGCCACGGTGGGGTTGACCCAAACCGCGTTCTTTACCGGCGGTGCGCTGTGTGGACTCTTCCTCCCGCGACTGTCCGATATCGTCGGCCGGCGCAAGATCTTGCTGCTGATGCTCTCGGTGATGGCACTGGGTGGTGTGATCGCAGCGCTTGCTCCCAATATCGGAGTGCTCATGTTCGCTCGTGCGCTGCAAGGTATTGCCGGCCCCACCATTCCGATGACCCTGATTATCCTGCGCAGCCAGGTCAAAAACGAGGTTCGCCTGGGCACCTTGCTGGGCCTCGTCGCTGCTATTAACGGCGGTGTCGCGGGCGTGGACGTGCTGGTATCCGGTTGGATGGCAGAGAACTGGGGCTTCCGCTCGGTGTTCTGGTTGATTGCCATCGTCGGCTTTATCGCCGTAGCCATGGTTGCTATCTGGGCACCAGAATCCAAGCCATCGAGCGGCATCAAGGTCGACTGGTGGGGCGCACTGTTTTTGGTCATCAGTGTTTGCGCCATTACCTTGGCGGTCAATGAAGCAGGCAAGGCCGGCAACGCCAACTGGATTGCCGTCATCATTGGCTTGGTCATCGGGCTCGCGGTATTCGCCGTCTTTTGGAAGTGGGAAAACAAGCACGACCAGCCACTGGTTGCGCCGAAGTACCTCAAGCGCCGTTCCACCTGGGGGCTGTTGCTGACCACGGTGTTAACCATGACTGGCATCTTCGCCGCCGTCAATGGCGTGGCTGTGTCTCTGGCGCAAAACCCCGACGCAGGTTTTAGCATGAGCGCGGATGCCGCCTCCCTATTCTTGTTGGCCCCCTATGCTCTTATCGGTCTCGTCGTAGGCCCCTTCGCAGGCCGCTTTGCACCAGTTATTGGCTACGGTAACCTGCTGCGTATCGGCAATGCTGCTTCCGCACTATTGCTTCTGCTTCTAGCGTTCGTCGGCGTGCACTCCAAGAGCGTGCTGATTATCGCGGTCATTTTGCTGGGTATTACCTACGCCGGCATTGGCAATATTGTGCTTAATAACTTAGGTGTAGTGAACTCGCCGAAAGATAATGAAGGCTTTTTGCCCGGCATGAACTCCGCGGCCTTTAACTTGGGCGCTGGTGTTTCCTTCGCCATTCTTCCGGTCTTTATGGTCGCTGGTTCCCCCGCTGGTTCGGACTCTCTTGCAGGCTACACCACTGCATTTTTGGTCGGCGCCATCATCTTGGGTATCTCGGTAGCGACCTCGTTGTTTATCCCGAAAGTCACAGCTGCGGAAGCTGAAGGCGCAGTGGTTTAACCCCAAGGACTAGGCTTGGGGTCATGTATGACGGCAAGATGGAAAACCTGACCCCAGCCCAGCAGGCCGCGCAAGATGAGCGCACGGAAGATGACAAGCGCAATGGCCGTTTCATTGCCGCTGAGCGTACGAATCTTCCGCTCAATGATTTCATGACTCGGCTAATGGCCGAAGAGATCCCCATGCTGGATTCCAACTCCCGTGGGCTGGTCTACAAACTCCTCCGCGAGTACGAAGGCCCCGAAATTACCACGCAGGATGAGTTGCCGAAAGAAATCCGCGACATCATGGATTTGTATTAAATCTCCATCGCACCAGCCGGTGTCCTGATAATCACCTGTGTAATCGGTCATTGTGCCCCGTTGGTTAGGTGTTGAATGCTTATAGCTAGGTAAGCTGACAACCATGGAATTGCACACCACCGTAAAATCATTACATGGCTGGGGCCGCACGGCTCCAACAACCGCACATGTGCTGGCAACCGCTGACGTCGATGAAATCCGTCAGGCTGTTGCCATGGTCGCCGATGACAACGCTGATAAACCAGAACACCTTCGCCGCGGCATCATTGCTCGCGGTATGGGCCGCTCCTACGGCGACCCGGCGCAAAACGCTGGTGGACTCGTCATCGACATGCAGTCGCTGAATCGCATCCACTCTATTGATCCGGAAACCGCCATTGTTGATGTCGATGCCGGCGTTACTTTGGACCAATTAATGAAGGCTGCGCTGCCCTTTGGTTTGTGGGTGCCCGTACTACCCGGTACCCGCCAGGTCACCATCGGTGGCGCTATTGGACCAGATATTCACGGCAAAAACCACCACTCCGAAGGCTCTTTCGGTGACCATGTCACCTCCATGGACCTGCTGGTAGCTGATGGCCGCGTCCTGCACATCACCCCAGAGGGCAGCAGCGATGACCCAGATGCTGAGCTGTTTTGGGCCACTGTTGGCGGCATGGGTCTGACCGGCATTATCCTGCGCGCTAGCATTCGCATGACCAAGACCGAAACCGCATACTTTATTGCGGATACCGAGCGCACGAGCAACTTGGACGAGACCATCGCCGCGCACTCTGATGGCTCTGAGCACAACTACACCTACTCGTCGGCGTGGTTTGATGTCATCTCCCCGGAGCCAAAGCTTGGCCGTTCCACCATCTCGCGTGGTTCTTTGGCCACTTTGGAGCAGCTTAAGGAATTTGCACCGAAGCTGGCTGCTGATCCGTTGAAGTTCAATGCACCGCAGCTGATGACGGTGCCGGATATCTTCCCATCCTGGACCATGAACAAGCTGACCTTGATGGCTATTGGTGAGGCGTACTATGCCATGGGCTCACCTGCGAAGAACCAAATCAATAACCTCACGCAGTTCTACCAACCGCTGGATCTCATTGGCGAGTGGAACCGCGGTTATGGCTCCAAGGGCTTCTTGCAGTACCAGTTCGTGGTTCCGATGGATGCGGTGGAGCCTTTCAAGGACATCATCCGCGATATGCAAAAGTCTGGCCACTACTCCGCGCTGAACGTCTTCAAGCTTTTCGGCCCTGGTAACAAGGCACCGTTGAGCTACCCCATGCCTGGCTGGAATGTCTGCGTGGACTTCCCTATCCGCCCAGGTCTGGGAGAGTTCTTGGATGATTTGGATAAGCGCGTGATGGAATTCGGCGGCCGTTTGTACCTGGCTAAGGAATCCCGCACCTCCGCTGAGAATTTCCACACCATGTACCCAGGCCTTGAGGGCTGGCTGAAAACCCGCAACAACATTGACCCCATGGGCGTCTTCGCCTCCGATATGTCACGCCGCCTCGAGCTGCGCTAAGAAAGGACTGACATGCTTAACGCAACTGGACAAGCACAACACCTGCTGCTGCTCGGCGGTACCAGCGAAATCGGACTGGGGATCATCTCCGAGTTCTTAGAGCGCGGCTCCGCCAAGGTCACGCTCGCGGCTCGTAAAGACTCCCCACGTATTGCAGATTCTGCCAAAATGCTTGAAGCACAGGGTGCAGACGTGGAAATTATTGATTTCGACGCGACGGATTTTGAGTCCCACCCAGGGGTCATCGACAAGGCATTTGCCCGCGGCGATGTTGATGTGGCCGTGGTTGCCTTCGGCACCTTGGGCGACCAGGAAGAACTTTGGCAGGACCAGGCCAAGGCCGTGGCCTCTGCTGAAATTAACTACACTGCGCCGGTCTCGGTGGGTGTGCTGCTCGGCGAGAAGTTCAAAGCCCAAGGCCACGGCACCATCGTTGCTATGAGCTCTGTTGCTGGCATGCGCGTGCGACGCTCGAACTTTGTCTATGGCGCTTCCAAGGCTGGCACCGACGGTTTCTACGTCAACCTGAACGAAGCCTTGCGTGGCTCTGGCGCGAATGTTGTCGTTGTTCGCCCCGGTCAGGTTCGCACCAAGATGTCCGCTGATGCCGGCGAGGCACCGCTGACCGTGGACGTGGATGATGTTGCCAAAGCCACCGTCAAGGCAGTGCTGGAAGGCAAAGAGTCCGTCTTTGTCCACCCACTGTTCCAGTACGTTTCTTTGGCATTCAAGTTCATCCCACAGACGATCTTCCGCCGTCTGCCGTTTTAAAAGGCGCCTAGCGCCGAAACATATAAGTTAATTCTTCGCCGATCTCTGACTTTTAAGGCCGCTTCCATTCCCATTTTTGGAAGCGGCCTTAAGCAAGGAATAACCCGAATGTATGGGAGACTAACCCCATGACTGTGACCGATTCAGCGGAGGCTCATCAGCCTGCCTCCTCTTCTCCCGTGCGCGATTCGCGTCCTTTGACCCCTGCTACTCGCGATACCACGAGCTTTTTGGGTGTCTTGCTGGGCATGGCAGCGGCAGCCATTGGTGGCGGCGTTGTCACCCTTGCCGCCTGGTTTGTGTTCAAGCAGGTCTCTTTGCCCGCTTTTAGCACTTCCATGGTCACTCGCGGTTTATCTACCGCGGGCATTGTTGCCACGGTCGTCATTGTGGCCGGCTTGCTCTACCTGTGGACCAAACGGGGCGTGGCTGGCCAAGGACCTCTGTCCTGGCTGACCGTGGTGGTGGCATATCTTTCACCGGCGCTGATTGTGATCAGCAGCCTGGGCATGCCACTGTCGGCTACTAAGTTGTGGCTGCAAGGTATCCAGGTTGACCAGGTCTTTCGCACCCAGTTCTTAACCCGCATGACCGTCGAGGGCGGCTATGCGGATATGAACTACGCCGATATGCCCACCTTCTACCCCATGGGTTGGTTCTGGCTCGGCGGGCGCATGGCCAACCTCTTAGGTCTGCAGGGCTGGGAGGCTTTCCAGCCCTGGTCCTTGGTCTCTATCGCCATGGCCTGCTGCATCCTGGTTCCCGTCTGGCAGCGCTTGACTGGTTCGTTGCCGCTGGGCACGATCATCGCGCTGGCCACCACGGCATTGACGTTGACGCTGGCGGTGGAAGAGCCGTATTCCGCAGTCATTGCCTTAGGTGTTCCAGCCGCCGCCATCATGTGTTCCCGCGCCTTCCACGGCTCCTGGGGCTCGACCGTGGGCCTGTTGGTCTTTCTCGGTATTTCGGCGACCTTTTACACGCTTTTTACCGGCGCTATTGCAGTTACCGTCGTTTCCTTCGTCGCGGTGGTCACGGCACTTGTGGAGCGGTCATTTAAACCTATCCTGCGGCTTTTAGTCATTGGCTTTGGTTCGTTGGCCATCGCAGCGGTGGCCTGGGGTCCTTATGTGCTGGCCGTATTACAGGCAGATTTCCCCACGGAAACTGCAGCCCAGCACTACCTTCCCGCAGAAGGTACCGAGGTTCCTGTTCCGTTTCTCGCCCCATCATTGGTGGGCTTGCTGTGTCTGATTGGCATTGTCTACCTCGTAGCGCGGATCAAAAACGTACACATCCGCACCTTGGGCTGGGCACTCATCGGTGTCTACCTGTGGATTGTGGCCTCGATGATCTTGCCGTTGCTCGGCACCTCACTGCTAGGGTTCCGCCTGGAAATTCTGGTAGTACTCATCATGGCGACCGCCGGTGTTTTGGGTCTGGCGCATGCATATGAAAAATATCGCACACGTGAGCACCTCACCGCCGTGGTCACCGTTATCACCGCCTTGGCCGGAATTTTCTACATGCAAGAGATCCCAGCGGAGCACCAGACCGCACTTGATAACGCGTACTCCGATACCGACGGCAATGGTGAGCGCGCCGATAAATTCCCCGCGGACTCAGCACGGTACTACGAAGAGATTGACGGATTCTTCCAAGATCACAACGTTGATGTCGTGATGACGGATGAAAAGCTATTTATGGCCTACTACCCCTACTACGGCTTCAATGCTTTTACCGCGCACTACGCCAACCCGCTGGGGCAGTTCAAGCAGCGCAATGAAGAAATGTCGACGTGGGCAGAAAATTCCTGGGATCAAACCCCAGAGGAATTCGTGGAAACACTTGAAAACAATCCTTGGGATGTGCCGGACGCCATGATTTTCCGCGGCGATATTGATTCGCCGGATGATGGCTATAAAGAACACCTCGCCGTGGATATCTTCCCTAACCAGCCCAATGTCCGTTATGACGCCATCTTGTTTGACCCAGAGGTGTTCAACGATTCCGAATATTGGGACGTTGAGCAAATAGGTCCTTTCGTTGTCGTCGCTCGAGTGAACTAAGGTATTCGACGTGAATGATGTCTACACCGCCGAACTTCCTGAGCTAAGCGCACGCCCAGCCCCCAAGGGGCTGCGGTTGGCCGCAATCATCACCGGCCTCATTGGCTTTGTGTTGTTCCTGGCCACGCCATTTTTGCCAGTCACGCAGACGCAGTCGTCGTTTGATTGGCCACGGGAAGATTCGCTGAATTCGGTTACAGCCCCGCTGATTTCCGTATCCCCGGAAGAAATTGATGCCACCATCCCCGTCGCAGCTACTGACATGCTGCGCGACGGCCAGGATTTGCTGTATGCGACCGTGCCCCCGGAGTCGGAGGAAGCTTCCAACCGCGGCATGTTCGTGCGCGCGGGTGAGCAGGGCTTGTCGGTTATTTCCTTGGATGAGGTCGTGCTCTCCTTATCGGAAGAACAGGTGCAGGAGCTTTCCGATGACGACGAGATCACCATCCACTCCACCGAAGACGCCACCACGGTTTCTGTCGGTGAGTACTCGGAAAAGTCGACTGAAGATCTGCGCCCGCAAGTTGTTGGTGTCTTTACTGAAATCGAAGACACTCCAGAAAACCTGGAGCAGCTTTCTGAGGCCGGACTCAATGTCCACGTAGACATTAACTCGCGCTTTACCTCTTCACCGACCACCATCAAACTGGTGGCGATGATTGGTGGTCTCATCATGATGCTGGCCGCGCTGGTCTGCATCGCGCGCCTGGATCGCCTCGACGGCAAGAAGATCAGCTTCATGCCGGCCACCTGGAAGCAGATCCGCCCACTCGATGGTGTGGTTTCGGCCGTCCTGGTCTTCTGGCACATCTTTGGTGCCAATACCTCCGATGATGGCTTTATTTTGACCATGGGTCGGGTCAAAGAGCACGCGACGTACATGGCCAACTACTACCGTTGGTACGGCGTACCGGAGGCACCTTTTGGTACTCCGTACTACGACCTCGTGGCCCTGTTGTCTAATATCTCGGCCACCTCGGTCTTCATGCGCATTCCGACGCTGATTGCGGCAATATTGACGTGGTTTATTCTCTCGCGAGAAATCCTGCCGCGCTTTGGCCCGATGATTAATGATCGTCGCGTTGCGCACTGGACCGCCGCGTTTATGTTCTTGGCATTCTGGCTGCCATACAACAACGGCATCCGCCCAGAGCCCATCGTTGCCTTCGGCGTCATTTTCACCTGGGCATCCTTTGAGCGCTCCATCGCCACCTCGCGCATGCTGCCAGCAGCAGTAGGCACCATCGCCGCTACCTTGACGCTTACGGCAGGACCTACTGGCCTGTTGGCCGTTGGCGTATTCTTGGTCAGCTTGCCGGCGCTATTTAGCATCTTCAGCCGCCGCAAAGACTCCGCCGGTGGTTGGCTGCCACTGATTGCACCGTTCTTAGCCGTGGGTACGTCCGTGCTCGCTTTGGTCTTTAGTGATCAAACCTTGGCCACCGTCTTGGAATCCACCCGCGTGCGCTCCGCAGTGGGTCCATCGTTGAATTGGTACGACGAATACGTTCGCTACACCACATTGTTCGAGGGCTCCGTCGATGGCTCGCTGACGCGCCGCTTTGCGATGTTCACGATGCTCTTCGCCCTAGCCCTGATCATCTACGCCTTCATTCGTGACAAAAAGGTCCTGGGCACGTCCAAGGGACCAACCCAGCGCCTGTTGGTGATTATGGGTCTGAGCATGTTCTTCCTCATGTTCACCCCGACCAAGTGGACCCACCACTTTGGTATCTACGCCGGTATTGCTGGTGTGATTGCAGCTCTCGGCGCCGTGGTCTTATCGCAAATTGCGATGCGCTCCCCGCGCGCCCGCACCTTCGCCGTGGCCTCAGTGGTCTTCCTCATGGCTATTTCTTTGGCCGGCTGGAACGCCTGGTGGTACGTGTCTTCCTTCGGTGTTCCGTGGTGGGACCGATCCGTGCAATTTAAGACCATCGAAGCCTCCACCGTGGTCATGGTCATCGGCCTTATCATCGTCGCCATCGGCATCGTCCAAGCACTGCGCCATAACTACCGCAAGAACCACGGCATCGAACAGCCACAAGTTTCCGCCAAGCGCTGGACGAGCATTTTGTCCGCGCCGCTGGCCATCGCATGCATTGCCATCGTGGCCTTCTCCTGCCTGTCCTTTGCCAAGGCCTATATTTCCCAATCGCCGAGCTACTCGGTCGGCCAAGGCAACTTAAAGGCCATCGGCGGCAATGAGTGCCAGCTGGCGGATGCGGCATTGATCGAGACCAATACCAATGAGTCTTTCCTAACTCCAGTTACTGGTGATCTCGGCGAATCCCTGATCAATCCTGAGGAAGATAACCGCGGATTTGATCCGAACTTCATCCCCGAAGACATTGAGCCGGAGAACCTCAACTCCGCGTCTGTGGGTGCGATTGGTTCTACCCAGACCGGTTCCACCTCCTCTGATTCTGAGCAAGCTACCTCCGGCACCGATCCCTCATTGGGCGGTCAAACCGAGGAGCAAAGCAATGCTTCGAGTCCGCAGGCCAATGCCGAAAATGTCACCGATACTTCCTCCGGTGGTATTCGCGGCACCGACGGCGTTAATGGTTCCACCATGCACCTGCCGTTTAACTTGGACTACACCAAGGTGCCAGTACTAGGCTCTTATGACACCGGCCAGCGCGGTACCTCTGAGGTCACCACACAGTGGTACAACCTGCCGGAAGCTCCTGGGGAAAACACCCCGGTGCTGTCGGTTGCGGCTGCCGGCGATATCTACCACCACGATGTCAATGACGTTGAGCAAGAGGGCATGGAACTGACCTTGGAGTACGGCACCCTCGGCGAGGGCGATGAGGTCACCAACACCGGTGAGCTAGAGCTTCGCGATGTCGGCGCTTCCCCCAAGTGGCGCAACCTGCGCATCGCGCTGGATGAGATCCCAGACGACGCCAATGTCGTTCGCCTCGTGGCTGTCGATGACTCCACGGACGAAGATTCCTGGTTGGCCTTTACCCCACCACGCGTGCCGGAGCTGACGACCTTGAATTCGCAGTTTGACTCCTCCATGCCCGGCTTGCTGGATTGGTCGACCGCCTTCCAGTTCCCATGCCAGCGCACCTTCGATCACTTCGCTGGTGTCACGGAGATTCCGGAATACCGGATTTTGCCGGATGCTCCGGCACAGAATTCGCTGACGGACTTCCAGTCCTTCTCCGGTGGTGGCGCGATGGCAACAGCCGAAGCTGTGAACTACTCCTATGAGATCCCGTCCTACCTGGACGGCGACTGGGCTCGCGATTGGGGCGCAATCCAAAAGTATGAACTGCGCACTAACTCCCAGGGCGTCACCCCAGATCCGGCGGATATCAACTACGAGGAAATCACCCGCTCCGGCTGGTGGCAAAACTCCGAGATGAAGATCCGCAAGGAAGGCGAAGAATAACCACTCTCGCCTCCGAGCAGAAAACCCGCACCCAAACCTGGGTGCGGGTTTTGCTATATCAGTAATGCTTATAGAGGATTTCCCTGAGCATCAATCGCTCCCTGTGAGGTGTAGTTCTCCCACGTCCGGCAGTGGCTTAATTCCCCATTGCCCATGGGCGCGACGCGGGAGAGATAGTTCTCGGCAACAAGCTCCGCAGTGTCGATGCTTTCGTGGTGGTTTCCAAAGACAAATCCTAGAAGCGGTCCCTGCTCATCTTCTTCGTGAACCTGGCAGCGCACCGTGTAGGTTCCGATATTGTCTCTGACCTCAGGCGCGTTTTCGGCTGCCTCAACGCTGTCATCTAGACCGGCGATAATCTCGCTACGCTCTTGCGCCAAGACCGCTTCCTGTTGAGCTTCGTGTGCGGCTTCTTCCCGGGAATCTAAAACATACGTTGTCCCCGCTATGGAACCGCCAAAGGCCACGCCTGCGACAGCCAATAACGCGACTGTGCCTTTCAGAAATCTCATCGTCCCCTGCCGGTTGCACCAATAGTTGCCTTCTTCAGGGTAGACGAGATGAGATGTCGAAACAGGACTAGTGCTCGAGCAGGTGCAGCATTTCTCTGCGCAGCTCCGCGGTCCTAGCTTCTACGGCCGGGTCTTCGCTGGCCTCGTGGCGCGGGCGTGGCAGGTCGACGTCGATGTCGGCGATGATGGTGGACTCGGGGCTTTTAGACATCACGAGCACGCGATCGGATAGCAAGATGGCTTCATCGACGTCGTGGGTGACCATCACGACGGTACGCTGCGATGCTTCCCAGATATTGAGCAATTGCAGTTGCAGCTCGCGGCGGGTAAGGGCATCAAGGGCGCCGAAGGGTTCATCGAGAAGCATGATCGGCGGGTCGATGGCAAAGGCGCGCGCGATGCCCACGCGCTGCTGCATGCCGCCGGAAAGGCGGGCGGGGCGGCGTTCGGCGGCATCGGAAAGCCCTACTTGCTCCAAGTGGGTCTTGGTAATCTCCGCGCGCTCGGACTTGCTCAAACCAGGACGAGCAGAGCGCAACCCGAAATCAATATTGCCGCGCGCGGTCATCCACGGCAACAACGCGTGATCCTGGAAAACCATGCCGCGATCAGGCCCTGGCCCCTGGACTTGCTTGTGCCCAGTGCTCACGATTCCGGTAGACGGTTCAGCCAAGCCCGCAATCATCTTCAAAATGGTGGACTTGCCGCAGCCAGAAGGACCCAGCAGGGCGACAAATTCACCGTCATGGATATTGATGCTGGTATCACCAATGATCGTGGTCGAACCATAGGACTTGGTGATGGAATCAAGCTCGACTGAGGCATCTGTGGAGGTGGTATTGAGCGTTTTAGTCATAGCGAACTACTTTCTGCAATGCGCCGACGAGATGGTCAAGGACAAGGCCTGCGATACCGATGATGAAAATGGCCACGACAATGGCGTCAATATCTAGGCGGTTCCATGCATTCCACACGAAAAAGCCCACGCCGCGGCCACCGATGAGCATCTCCGCGGCAACGATGACCAGCCACGCGGTAGATAAGGACAAGCGAAGTCCGGTAATAATGCCGGGCAAGGACGCCGGCAGCCAGATGTAGATGATGCGCGACCACCAGTTAGTGCCGATGGTGTCCGCGAGGTTGATATAGGTCGGGTTCACGCTGCGGACCGCGTCAATGGTGTTGATGAGAATCGGCCACAGTGCGGACAGCAAGATGACAAAGACTGCGGTGTTTTCTGCATCTTTCAACAGCGCCAACCCCAACGGCAACCACGCCAGCGGGGAGACCGGGCGCAGAATCTGCACCACTGGATCCACAGCCCAGCGCAGCGTGGTGCTGCGGCCCAAGATAAAGCCGACGGGCAAAGCGATAACGGCGGCCAGCAGGAAACCTAAAAGCACGCGTCGAAGACTCGCGAGCAAATGCCAAAAGATGCCCACGCTGGCGGGGCCATCTTGGTAGAAGGGATCGGATAAAATCTCGACCGCGCGCTGAAAGGTATTGATTGGAGTCGGCGCGATATCGCTAATCCACCCAGCATGGGCAGCATATTGCCAAATGCCGATGGTGAGCAGAAACATCACGACGCCAATGATGATGGCGTGAAGCGGTTGTGGTTTAGTTTTCACCGAAAAATCACCGAGTCCATGTGGTCATATCCACGGGTAGGGGCAAATGGATCAAAATCCACGCCATTGATGCTTAAGTGCTCGCCCGATAGTGCAAGGCCTGGCGCTAACACGCTGCGCGCGGCGGCGATGATGCTGGAATCATCCATGGTCAAGGTCTCGCCACCCAAACCCCACCGGGCCATTTGCGTGGCCATCCAGACAATCGCGGCGGGATCTGTGGGATCACCAAAAGACATGCGGTCTAAATCCGTGTGCGTGTTGCCGTGCCAGTCTTGGTACACCCCGGAAAACGGTCCTTCCAGCAATTCCGCAGGCTGGTTGAGGTATTTTTCTTGGCCCAAGGTGCGCGCTGACGATGCAAATTGCGCCGGGGTACTCAAGATGTCCGCAGCCTCTTCTAGCGCGGCAACGACCGCCTGCGCGGTGTCACCGTGTTCTGCTTTCCATTCTTTTGCCATCGCCACAGAACAGCAGGGATGTTTATCCCATAGCTGCTTGGTCTGCAACCAGATTTTGCCAGAGCCGTTTTGAATAGCACGTTCATTAAAAGGCTCTGGGCCGATAAAGCCATCGATGCCTTCCACCGATAGCTGCGCGACCATGTCCGCTGGGCGCAGCAAGCGCAGCTCCACATCGGCAATGGGGTCTACGCCATTAGCTGCCAAGTAATCCCGCAACAGCAAAGCATGCACGGAGTACTCAAAAGGAATACCCAGCACCATGCCCTTGAAATCCTCCACGGATGTCACCGAGCCATAGTGCTTCGACGCCAACGTAATGGCCTGTCCATTGGTGTTTTGGGTAAAGGACAATTCCGTGGGACGTGCCGCATTGGTCACGCCCGCGTCAATGGCCACAGTCATGGGCGAGAGCATGTGTGCGACATCGAGCTGCTCTGTGGCATAAGCCGTCCACAGATCCGCCCAGCCGGAGAACTTTTTCAACACGACATTCGCGCCATGCTTTTCGAAAAGCCCCAGGGCATCGGCAATCGCAATCGGCGCGGAGCACGCAATCGGCACATAGCCAATGGTTAACGGAGTGCTCTCTGTTGGTTGTGCCTTGGTGGATGTTGGCGCACACCCAGCCAAACCCGCGACCGCGGCTCCAGCGGTCGCTAAAGCGCCCAGCTGAAGAAACCGCCTGCGGTCGAGGCGGTGAAGATTGTGGTCATGTGGCACTGGTGCTGCATCTTTCACTCGGATCCCAAGCAATAGACCGACTATTCAACAATCAATAGACTGGTCTGTCTTGCAACGATAATACCAAGCGAGACTAGTAAATCTCACCCTCAGTGTCCACACTCCCCCATTACGCGCCTCAAGAAAGCGAATGAATGCGCACCTCAACGGAGTTTCTGCGAATGAATAATATCGGTTCAGAATCGTCTTATATTCCCGATTCTGAACCGTGCGGTCTATCTATGCTGCCAAGTTTTTAATGAGGTCCGCGATATCCTGCACGCGCTGCCGCGCTACTTCTGGTGTCGAAATCCGGTGACGCGAGACGTAATCCGCCCAGGTGATATCCGGAGCATCCGCGGCCACCGCGCGGGTGCTGCTGGCGTCTACAACTTCGTCGTGCGTGGCGGTTTGTAGATAGGTCGTCGGCCACGACGTGCTATCCGGCAGGGTTGCCTCGCCGCGAATGTCGTCTGGCAGGCCATCCAGCGCGGCGAAGTCGGGATAGGTGAGGATGAGGGCATCGGCGGCATCGATAAGCAATGCGGCCAGCGCAGCGCCGGAAGAATATCCCCACAGCACAATCTTTTCCGCGCCGTTGTTGCGCGCATACTCAATGGCTGCGCGGCCGGAGCGCACCATATCGGCGACGGTGTGCTGCGGGGCGAGTGGATAATCCACATCAACTGCCATCACCCCAGCGAGGTTCGCAACAGCGGCAACTTCCGGCTGCCACTGCATTTCTAATGCCGCACCAGACCCCCGCCACCAACCGCCCGAGTGGAAGGACACAATCCACGTTGTAGACGTTGTTTCGGCTGGCGTGAATTGCGTGAGCTCTTCGCTGGGATTGGAGACATCAATGCCCTCGGTAAATGCTACCCCGGGCATGGAATGATCCACCGCGCTGCCCAGCACCATCATCGCTGCTTGGGTGATGCGATCGGTCAGCTTGGCGCTGTAATTATCCGCCGCGGTGGGATCGCCCAAGCCGCCTTTCCAGGGTGGAGTGAAATCAGGAAGGGGAAAATGAGCCTCGATCTGTGAATACAGCTGCTCGAGCTGATCCTCTTGGCTCATTGCGTGGTCATAGCCACCGATGTGCCACTGCTGATTATCCCCATCATTTACCGTGTCAGTCATGCACCTCAGAGTACTAGGTCACTACCAGATGGTGACGCGGTCTTTTTCCTCCAGGAACATCGGCCCGTCTTCTGCAACGTCGAATGCCTCGTAGAATTCGGCGATATTGGCCGCAATCAGGTTGCAGCGGAACTCCGCTGGGGAGTGAGGGTCCATCGCTAAGTACTGCTTAGCCATCTCTGGACGAATGGCGGTGCGCCACACGCGAGCCCATGCCAAGAACAACCTTTGTAGCCCGGTGAACTCCCCGGCGGCGAGCTCCTCTGAGCCGCCTTCGATGTCGAACTTGGCCTTTTGGCCGTTGATATCCAAGCCCTTGTCCTCGCAGTACATGCGGTAGGCGACCACGGAAATGCCCAATCCGCCGAGGTCACCGATGTTTTCACCGAGGGTAAATTCGCCGTTGACGCCGTTGGATTCAATCCCGGCTTCCTTCAATACGGAGGGCACTTCGCCGTCGAATTGCTCAACCAGCTTGGACGTTAAGTTCTCAAATGCCGAGCGGTCGGCATCCGACCACCAGGAGTTCAAGTTGCCATCGCCGTCATACTGCGAGCCCTGGTCATCAAAGCCGTGGCCGATTTCGTGGCCAATGACGGCTCCGATGGCGCCGAAGTTTTCTGCGGCGTCTGCCTCGGGGTTATAAAACGGCGGGCGCAGGATTGCTGCGGGGAAAGTGATGTCATTGACCACTGGGTTGTAGAAAGCGTTGACGGTCTGCGGGGTGCTAAACCATTCATCGCGGTCGGTGGGCTTGCCAATCTTGTTGAGCTCAAAATCATGCGCCCAGGCATTGCCGTTGCGCAGGTTGTCCACCAAGTCGGCACCGGCGGCAGAAAATTCCAGACCGGAGTAATCACGCCAGGTATCTGGGTAGCCAATCTTGGCTTTAAATTTGCCCAGCTTTTCCAAGGCTCGCTCACGGGTTTCAGGTGTCATCCAGGCAAGATCGGAAATGCGCTCGCGGTAGGCGCGCACCAGGTACTCCACCAGTTCATCCATTTCTGCCTTGGAGGACTTAGGGAAGTGCCGGTCGACGAAGATTTTGCCGATTTCCTGGCCGACCATGCCTTCGGCGAGACCCAAGGCACGCTTCCAGCGGTCACGCTGTTGGGTAGCGCCGGTGAGCTTGGTGCCGTAGAACTCGAAGTTCTTCTTGCCAACTTCCTCAGGCAAAACCCCGGCGCGAGCGCGCAGGATGGCCCAGGTGGCCCACAGTTGCCAGTCCGCGAGCTGGGTTTCCGTCAGCAGCTGCGCGAGATGTTCCTGGTAGGACGGCATCATGTTGACCACGCGGTGCTCGGGCAGTCCGCCGCCGGTCAAAATGGTGCGCACAATTTCCGGCAGGTCCTGAAACTCCGTGGGGTTATAGGTCTTCACAGCGTCACGGGTTGCCACCACGTCCCAGTGGCCAGCGGCAATCTTCTTTTCCAGGTTGACGATACGCTCGGCAGCTACCTGGGCACCAAGGCCAAATAGACGCGCAGGGTCGAGGAATTCCAGCATCTCTTCCACGTGCTTTTGATACGCCGCCAAGGTATCGGCGTGTGCTTCTTCGCGGTAGTAGGCCTCATCAGGCAGCCCCAGGCCGGACTGGATGATGTAGGCAACGCAATCTTCCGAGCCGGAGTCCTTTTCCACCCAGAAGGTCACAGGAGAGCTCACGCCCAAGCGCTCGAGCTTACCGATGACGGTGGCAAACTCATTAATGTCCGCCACTGAGAGGCGATCTAAATCGGCATCGAGCGGCGCCATGCCAGCGCCATTAATGCCGTCAGTATCCATATAGGAGTTGTAGACCGTACCGGCACGACCGGTATCTTCTTTTACAATCTCGTGCGAGAGCTCTTCAGCCTGGTCACGCAGTTTATGGAAGGTGCCATCCACACCGCGGTCATCGGGGATGACGTGGGACTTTAGCCAAGGTCCGTTAACAAATTGGTACAAATCATTGAGTTGCGTCATACCGCCCACATTATGCGAAAACCCATCACGAAGGCAGCACTTTCGGTTACGCCGAATGTCTAATTAGACCTAGTGTCGCCCGTCTGTCCATCTGATGAGACAATCTGATGAAAATAGATTATGCTTGCTTAGAATTTTTCAATTGATCGGAGCCCCACGATGGTCGAGTCGATTCCAATCTTGACAATTTTACCGCCCCTAGTAGCAATTATCATGGTAATTGCCACCCGCAAGGTATTAATATCTTTACTTTCGGGATCGCTGCTGAGTATATTGCTGATCACAAATTTTCACCCGCTAGAGAGTCTCAAACTTCTTATTTCCGGCGTGGTTGAGCTGTTCTGGGTCGAGGGTGAGCTCAATTGGTACAACATTTTGATCCTGACGTTCTTGCTCGAACTCGGCGCGCTAACCGCGGTCGTCTTGATGTCGGGTGGCACCAAAGCATTTTCTAATTGGGCGCGCAAGCGTGTGAAAAATCGCCGGGACTCGCAGGTTCTGACCGCTATTTTGGGCATGGTCATTTTCATTGATGACTACTTCAACGCCTTGGCCGTCGGCCAGATTTCGCGCCCTATTTCCGATCAACAAAATGTCTCGCGCGCAAAGCTTGCCTACCTGGTGGATTCCAGTTCTGCCCCCACCGTCGTTCTCGTTCCGCTGTCGAGCTGGGGCGCGTCCATCATCGGCATCATGGCTCCGATCCTCGCGGCCTCTGCGCTGACCATGAGTGAGATGGAAGTATTCCTACGCTCCGCGGCGATGAACTTCTACGCCATTGCCGCGATTATTTTGTTGTGGGTTGTTGTCATCTGGCAGCTGGACTTCGGTCCCATGCGCAAAGAAGAACAACGCGCCGCCCACGGGCACGGCGTCATGGCGGACAATGACGAAGTTCCCGGACAAATTACTGAGGCCCTACCCACCCATGACCGCGGCACCATCCAAGCCTTGGCCATTCCCTTCGTGGTGCTGGTCATAGGAGTCATCGGCGGCATGTACATCACCGGCGGATTGGCCGCTGGCTCCTGGGGCGTCTTAGAGGTCATGGCCAATGCGGATGTCGCGGCCTCGCTCAATATCGGGGGCGTGGCAGGCCTTCTCGTGGGTCTTGCCTACTGCATTCGCTACACGCGCAATGACCCACAATTTAGCGCCAGCGTCATTACCCGCGGCTCGCTCGATGGCGCCAAGTCCATGCTGCCAGCTATCTATATTTTGCTCTTGGCGTGGATGCTCGGCTCACTCATTGGCCAGCTGGGCACCGGTGAGTACTTCGCCAGTCTCGTGACTAGCTTGTCCGTTTCCGCGGTGTGGTTGGTACCGATTCTCTTCCTCGTGGCCGGGGGCATGGCTTTTGCCACCGGTACCTCGTGGGGTTCTTTTGGAATCTTGCTTCCCTTGGCAGGTGAGATCATGAACGCGGCGTCTCCGGATGGCACTTTATTGATTCCCGCCTTCGGCGCGGTGCTAGCTGGCGCGGTTTGGGGCGATCACTCCTCCCCTATTTCCGATACCACCATTTTGTCATCTACCGGCGCGGGCTGTTCCGTGGGCACTCACGTCAATACGCAGTTGCCCTATGCATTCGTAGGCGCGGCCGCCGCCCTAGTTGGATATGTGCTGTTTGCCATCACCACCTCTGCCATCATTGGCTTTATCAGCATGATTGTGGCCCTGGGCGTTATCGCGGTGGTGTTGAAATCACTCAATAAATCCACCGTGGCTGAGGTTGCCGCTGAAGCGTAAACCACCCGGGCTTGTAACCTGGAAACTATGGCATCATACCGATTTCAGCCGGCAAAGACGGGGAAATACTTTGCGCTGCTCTGCGTCGTTGTAGCACTAGCTATCGCGGCGCCAGTCATTGTTTTATCCGTGGTCTCGCAACAGCCCAAAGCCACAGAACCGCTGGTGATCACCACGGCGGAGACCGAGTGGGAACGGCCCATCGAGGGCGTCGAGTGCCAGTGGGATCCGGAAAACATGCTTGTCGATGCCTACGTGTGCAACAATGTCACCGTTCAAGTCAATTGGGTCAACGAGCCCCAAGACTCTGACCATTCCCTACGCCGTGCCGTGCGCGCGAATACGCTCGCGCCGCTTCCGCGTGAGCCCATTGTCCACGTCGGCCATGCCGGCGTGATGGTGCTGCCGCACTACAACATGGTGGCGATGAATATCCGCAACCAAACACCAGAGCATGACGGCGAGGAGTTCCAGATTTTGCTGCAAGGAGCACCAGATAAGCTGGCACCACTGGCCCATCAGATTTGGAATAGCTTCCGGCCCGAACCCCTGCCGGTGGATTTGCCGAAGGACATGAAGGTGGCCGCATGAGTAAGATTTTCTACATTCTCACCATCATCAGCATGGTTGTTGGCGCGTGCGTGAGCGCCTTTATGTTTTTAACGGCGCTGCTGATGTCACCTGGCCTCGGTGCTTTAAGCATGGTCTTGTCTGCGGTGTATTTTGCCATCGTGATCTTCTTGCTCTCGCGCTTGCCGTTTTGGCCGCGCACACGCCCCGGTCAATCACGGTTGTGGCTGTATGCCGCACTCTTATGGGGCGGCGGGGTCTCCATTGCCATGACTCTTCCCATCGGCACCCCGGTCATGGCCATTTTTGCCTATACCTCCAGTCGTGCATCGGCCGCCTCTTGGGGCGGGGCGTACCCGGAAGAGATAGTAAAGACACTCGGTGTCTTAGTCATCTGCCTGGCATTTACCCAACTTTCGCGCCCGTGGCATGGGTTGCTGGTGGGCGCGGTGATCGGCTTGGGTTTTGAAACCGTAGAAAATGTTTTATACGGCGCTGGTGGTGCGCAAATGCACCAAGACTCGGACTGGGCCGGATTCTGGCAATCCTGGGCGCTGCGCGTTCTCGCCGGTCCAGGCGTGCACATTATCTGCACCGCGATTGCTGGTTGGGGCATCGGCCGCGCACTGTTCACCGCGGATCAATCGCGCTGGTGGCGCGTGCGCACGGTCGTAGGCTGGTGGCTGGTGGCCTTTGGCATTCACTTCGCGTGGAATTATGACTTGGTGGCCATGACCCCGATGGTCATCAAAATCATCGTCATCATGGCGATCATGTACTTTGTCTTCGCCCGCCTGTGCATTCACAGCACGCGGCTGTTCCGGGCTGATTTAGGGCACAGCTATACCCCCGCAGCATCCTTGCGACAACATCCTGCAGGGGCAAGCGTAGCGAAAGCCTTAGTTATTGCTCCGGAAACTCCACGTCCAAGCCAAGAAGGTCATCAGCTTCCGTCGCGTCATCTTCGGGAGCGTCCTCAACCTCAGTCAAGGTAATGGTCGCGCCGGTCGAGTCTGCCACCAAAGCCATCAGCCCGAACGTCGACAGCCACGGCTCACGAATAACTTCGCCCCCGCAGTCCACCGCAGCTTTCACGGCCTCTTCCATATTGCGAACGCCCAGGTAAGTCTGCCAAAAGCCACCTACCTGCGGCGGGAACTTGCCCTTGGCATTCCAAATCCCGGCAAAAGGTGCGCCTTCTTCTTCCGCGGTCGCATAATCAGCTTCATCAACCGGGCCGGAGCCGGTAATCGACTGGGTGCGGATCTCCCAATTAAACAGCTCGCCATAAAAATCGAGCGCCTTGGCAAAACCATCGGTCGCGGTCAGCTCATGCCACACGGGCAGACCTGGTTCGCCGGCAGCAACGAATTGTTCGGTGTTGGTGGGTTCAATGAGTCCAAAAAGGGCACCGGCGGCATCGGTAAGCAATGCCATCTGCCCCAGCTCTACCTGCTGCGGACCAGAAAGCACGCGACCTCCCAGTTCTTCCGCACGCTGGCATTCCTTGTCCAAGTTGCCGGCGCGGAAGTAGGTCACCCAGGTATCAGGCATGGTGGAATCCACCGGCTGCGGGATAAAGCCACCGATGGGAAGACCCTGCATGCGACCGATGCGGTATTCATCAGTCTCAGCGGTCACTTCCCACCCGAGTACCCGGCGGTAAAACTCTGCGGACTTTTCCGGGTTCGAAGTGGTGAGATCAATCCAGTAGGGCATGCCTACTTCAGACATAAATGCGGGCATGGTTTAGAGGTTCCTCCACTTTTCAGGATCAAAATCATCGTCGGCCGTGGCTTCATCGAAGTAGTCATCATCGTCATCTGCTTCCGCGACAACAGCGCACATCGTGCCAACGCACACCTTGTCACCTGCGCGTAAGCTCGCGCCGCGGCGGGTATCTACCTCGCCGTTGACGGTGACTGCACCTTCGGCAATCGCAGTTTTTGCTTCGCCACCGGTGGCGACGAGGCTGGCCAGCTTAATAAACTGGCCCAGTTTGATGGACTCACCCGTGATAGGTACTTCGATGTCGCTCATAAGCACTTAGTTTACAGCTGACTGCAGTATTCACAGCTTCGGTGGAGGAAGCTAACTATTTCCGCGCAAGATTTTCTAAATCGCGGTGATCCAACCCGCACAAATCCATCCGGACGGCCCGACCGCGCAGGACAAGCCCTTCGGCTTCCCATTTCGCTTTCGCACGCTCATAATCGTGGGAAGTGCCATCGGCTTTGATGACCCGCCACCACGGCACCTGCGATCCCCACTGCCGCATTACCGAGCCCACTTGGCGCGCAGAAACACCGGCGGCTTTGCCCACTTCCCCATAGGTGGAGACATTGCCCGGCGGAATCAGCCCAGCGAGTGCTAAAACCCGCTGGGCTGGCTCAGGTGGTGTCGACATGAGCTACTGCAGAGGCTTGAGCTTGACCGCCGTGCCCATGACGGTGACCATCAGCATGTCATTGGACGCGCCCATCGGAGAATAATCAAAAGAGATTCCCACGACGGCATCCGCACCAATTTCCTGGCCACGGTTCCACAGTTCATTCAGCGCAGATTCGCGCGCGCGAACCGCTTCTTCCTCATAACCGGCGGAACGCCCACCGGTAAAGGAACGAAACGACGCCCCGATGTCTTTGAGGAAGTTAATACCAGTGACTGTTTCACCCGCGATGATGCGGATGTAGGAGTCAATCTCGCGGCCTTCAACATTGTGGGTGGTAGTAAAAATCATGGCCCCCAGCATACAGCGCCCAGGTCGGAATTAGCTTTGGGTGCGAGGACGGATTTCTAGCTTGTCGATGTTCACGTGCGACGGCAACGACGCTACCCACCGCACAGCTTCTGCAACATCTTCGGCAACGAGGTTGAGCTGACCGTCGTAGACGGCCTTGGCGCGATCCTCATCGCCTTCGAAACGCACCAGGGAAAAGTCCGTGGCCACGCGGCCCGGAATAAGTTCAGTGGTGCGAATATTGTGATTTTCCAAGCGCAGCGCGCGAGAGATTACGCGCACGCCGTGCTTCGCCGCGTTGTAGCCGGAGCCGCCCGCATACACGCCCCAGGCGGCGACCGAGCTCATATTGATGATCAGGCCGGAATTATCCGGCGCTGCCTCAATTTTCTTAATCAATGCCTGAATCAAACGTACGGTGCCCAAAACATTGGTCTCATACATCCAGTTCCAGTCATCAATCGCGGTATCGACCAGCGGTTCCAAGCCCTTGGCGCCACCGGCGTTATTGACCAAAAGGTCAACGCGCGGCAGCTGCTGAGCAAAAGCATCTACGGATTCTTGCTTGGTCACATCCAGCTCGATTGCGGTGCCGCCGATTTCCTCAGCCAGCGCCTCCAGCTTGTCTTTGCGGCGCGCCGCAACCACAACGTGCCAGCCATCATCGGCAAGCAAACGCGCACTCGCCGCGCCAATGCCTGACGATGCACCTGTTACTACTGCAACTTTTTGATTCTCTGGGATACTCATGCACACCACCCTAGGCCACTGAGACCCCTGCCACAGCGCAGATTCTAGTTAAATTCACAATTCTAGGGCTCCAGGGATCGTGTACTACCGCGGATAGACCTGCCGGAAGGTGATATTAATCCGGCCTTCTTTCAGCCCGCAGGCTTCATCGAGGGTGCCGGGGCGGGTTTCGGGAACGCCGTGGAAGGCTTGGCGGTTGGGCCCGCCGAAGACAATGAGGTCACCGGATAGCAGCGCGATATCGTCCCAGGGTTTATTGCGGTGTTCGGTACTACCCAGGCGAAAGACGGCTTCATCGCCGATGGATAAAGACACAATCGGGGCCAGCGTTGTTTCATAGGCATCTTGGTGCATGCCCATCGTCGCACCCGGCGGGTAGAAATTCACCAGCGCCATATCGGGGCCAAAGCCCGCGATCCACGGCTGTAATTCCTCAGCGACTTCCGCTGCGGCGCGCAAACCCCGGTGGGCAAGCTCCAGCAGGTTCTCAGGCACCGGGCGCACGCTGGTACCCCCGATGCGGTCCACATACCGATAGCCTTGATGATCCCAGTGATGCCCCAGGTGCAGCGTAAATGTGCTCATTTGCCCGCCGGATTTGAGTATCGGCTTGCGCATCGCCATGGGCGTGCCGGCCATGATCCGGGCTTCATCGCGAAGCTGCTCCACCAATCCCCGCTGGGTAGGCACATCCAACCAGCCAGGGACATGCGCAACACCCGGCTTAATCTTGGTGGGGTTGCGCCCAATGTCATGAAACAACATGGCCCCCATCCTAGTTGCGCGGGGATTTGAGACAATATGTCCATGAGCGAATTCGACCAGCGATCCCACCTGGATGACTATGGCACGTGGGAGGCAATGACCTCCGGTCAGTGGTATATGCCCGGCCGCCCAGGCACAGCCACAGAGCATGCCCGCGGGTTTGAGCTCGCCAAGCAGCTTAACGATGCCAGCAATACCGATCCCGATAAAGCCCGTCGCCTTATTGCGGAAATGATTCACCCCGATTCCGGTGCCACCATGATTCATGCGCCGGTCAATATCGAATTCGGCTGCAACCTGCGCTGCGGCGAGCGCGTCTTTATCAATTTCAACGCCACTATTTTGGCCCAAGCTCCCATCACGCTTGGCGATGACGTCATGATCGGCCCAAACTGCTCCTTGATTACCGTGGGCCACCCGGTCGCTGACCACCAGATGCGCCGCGAGGGCTGGGAGCAGGCGAAACCCATTGCTATTGGGGACAACACCTGGCTGGGCGCGAATGTGACGGTGTTGCCGGGGGTAAGCATCGGAAAGCAATGCGTGATCGGCGCTGGCACGCTGGTCACCCGTGATATCCCTGATAATAGCCTGGTGCTGGGTTCTCCCGGCAAGGTAGTGCGCACCCTGGATGGCTCCCAGCCGCTGGAGCGCGACGAGTGTGCGGGGCCGGTTCAATGACCGCGCCTTTTTCTCTTGCGGCCCTCGGTCAAGGCCTGCCTGTTGCCGGCGATATCGACCGGCTGCCTGGGCTGTTGTCTACCACAGGCCGGTTGGTGGTGCACGCCCCGCCTGGCACCGGTAAGACCACTCTGTTGCCGCCGGCGCTGGCGAACTACTTGGGGCATGGCCGCGGCAAAGTCCTTGTCACCGCGCCCCGGCGCGTGGCGGTGCGTGCTGCTGCGCGGCGGTTAGCGCAGCTTGATGGCAGCCGTGTTGGGCAAAAGGTTGGTTTTAACATCCGCGGGGAACACCATCCGGGCACTCATGTGGAGTTTATGACCCCGGGGGTGTTGCTGCGCAGGCTGCTCAATGACCCGGAGCTGCCCGGTGTCGGCGCGGTTGCGATCGATGAGGTGCATGAGCGCCAGCTGGATACCGATATCGTGCTCGCGATGTTGCTTGAGCTCGCTGAGCTTCGCGATGACCTCTCGCTCGTTGCCATGTCCGCGACCTTAGATGCCCAGCGCTTTGCCGAGCTGATGAATGCGTCCGTGCTCGCCACCCCGGCGGTGACCTACCCGCTGGATACACACTACCGCCCGCATCCGGGCCGTGCCGGATGCACGCGGGAATTTCTTAACCACCTGGCGCAGCAAGCTGTGCAAGCGCGAGAGACAACCGGGCATTCCGTGCTGGTCTTTGTGCCCGGAGTGCGCGAGGTTGAACATGTCTGCGCGCAGATTCCTGGCGCACTGCCGCTGCACGGCCGGCTGACTTCCGCCGACCAAGACCAGGCGCTGAGCCCTTCTGCCTCCCCGCGCATTATTGTCTCTACCTCCATCGCGGAATCCTCGCTGACTGTGCCTGGAGTGCGCGCCGTGGTGGATTCGGGGCTCTCGCGCGTTCCGCGCCGTGATGCTGCCCGCGGCATGACTGGTTTGGTCACCGTGTCTGCAGCGCAATCCACCGTGGATCAGCGCGCGGGTCGCGCCGGGCGTGAAGGTCCCGGCACCGTGATTCGCGCCTATGCGCAGTCGGATTATCAGCATGCCGCCGCGCATATCACCCCGGAGATTGCGACGTCCGATCTCACCGAGGCCGCCTTGATGATTGCCGCCTGGGGTGGCGGCGCCGACTTCCCGCTGCCGGATAAGCCACCGCATAATGCGTGGGCGCAGGCTCACGATGCGCTAGAAGATATTGGTGCGATGCAAGATGGCACCATCACCGAGTTGGGCACGCGCCTTTCGCAGCTGCCGCTGCATCCGCGCTTAGGCCGGGCGCTGCTGGAGTGCGGTCCGCGCGCGGCGTCCACCATCGCGGTGTTGTCGGATTCGCCGGCGGGCAATATTGCCACCGCGCAGCCGCCGCAGCGCGAAGTCAAGCGCCTGCAGCGCCTAGTGTCCCAGGGCTCAGGTAGTAGTGATCCCGGTGTGATTACGGGATTGGCTTTTCCCATGCGCATTGGAAAAAAGGTCACCGATGCCGAGTACCTGCTGGCCTCCGGCACCCGCGCCTGGCTGCCGCCGGGAAGTGCCATTCCAGCCAGCGAGTGGTTAGCTATCGCAGAGGTCACCGTCGCCCAAGCAGGCATGGGCAAGGCAGGTTCGGTCATCCGCGCCGCTGCGACGATCACCGAGCACGACGCCACCAGCATCATCGGGGTCGAAGAAACTATTACCGCCACGATGAAAGGTGGCAAGGTACAAGGCCGCGCCATCAAACGCGCAGGTGCCATCGAGCTATCAAGTACCCCGGTCAAGGTTGCACCAGATCAGGCTGCCGCCGCGCTTGCCGATGGCATCCGCACCCACGGCCTATCCCTTTTTACCTTCTCGGACAAGGCGCAAGCCCTGCGCGAGCGCATGAATTTCTTGCACGCCCAACTCGGTGAACCCTGGCCCGATGTGGAATCCGCCGACCCCGAATACTGGCTGGGCCCGGAGCTAAACTCCATGGCGCATGGGATGGCGCCCAAAAGCATCGATATGCATCAAGCCTTACAACGGCTGTTGCCCTGGCCGGAGGCAAATGCCATGGATGAACTCGCACCCGCACGCCTGTCGGTGCCGTCTGGTTCGCAGCCGCGGATTGATTACTCCACCGGGCGGCCGGTGGTGCGGGTGAAACTCCAAGAATGCTTTGGCCTGGCGGAATCTCCCGAATGCGCCGGGGTGCGCGTGCAGTTTCACTTACTCTCCCCCGCGGGTCGACCGCTGGCAGTCACCGATGACCTCAAAAGCTTTTGGTCCGGGCCCTATACCGGCGTGCGCGCCGATATGCGCGGCCGCTATCCCAAACATCCGTGGCCAGAAGACCCCTGGACGGCGCAAGCCACCGCGCGCACCAAGAACCGGATGTAGGAATCTGTGGATAACTTGCCGCATTCGTTGACGTGTCAGCACGGTTATCCACAGCTTGTCGATGCTTCCCTCGCGCCCGTCATATCGTGCCGCTTAGCGTAGGGGCCATGGACATTTTCCAAGCATTCGTGCTTTTAAACAGCCACGGCATCGGGCTGCTGCGAGCCATCGCTGAGCGCTCGCCGTACGATGTGGCAAGCTCCGGCATCGCGCTGTCAACAGCGAAGCAGTACGCCACGCTTGCCGATGTCCTTTTTGGCCCCGCCGACTCACCCCGCCTGCAACGCGAGTCGGTCGCCCTGGCCGAACAGCGCGAATTAAGCGTGGAGCATTTGTTAATGGTAAACAAGCACGCCAAGAAGCTGAAGAAGCGTGGTGCTGCGTGGAAACTGCGCGCCGAACTCATCGCGCATCAAGGCAGCTTCGAAGAAGCCGATGCCTATGGCGCACAACGCGTCAAAGAAGAAATCGGCGAGAAGCCGAAAGAACCCGGGGTTCGCATCGGCCGCGCTGCAAGCGGCATGCGCACGATTAGCGTGACCGATACCCAACGACGCATTACGGATTTTGAGAAAACCCTCGACGCCACCGACACCACGGACCAACCCCGCTCCACAGCACTGCTGGAAGCATTTTGGAAACGAGTCGACGGCAGCGGCGGCGTGCTGCGCCCGGAATACCGCACCGTGATTGCCATTGGCGTGGATGATTTCGCGAAAGTATCATGCGGTTCTGGAGACGACGTCATCGTCGGACTCTCCGATGGCACCACCATGACCGGGGCAGAACTTATCAACGCCGCACTATCCGGTGCACTGGGTGAGAACCTCTACGCTGGACTATTTCACCCGACTGCTGGCCCCGTCAACCTGTATGAAGCGCGGTTCGCCTCGTTGAAACAGCGCATCGTGGCCACCGCAGAAAACCTTGTCTGCCCCTGGCCAGACTGCAACGTGCCGGCCGATAGGTGCCAGGTACACCACATCGACGCCCACAAAAACGGCGGACACACCACACCCTCCAACCTGACGATGCTGTGCCGCTATCACAACGGCGTCAACGACGATGATCCGACAAAACGAAGACGCGGACGAATACAACGCCACCGCGGCCAAGTCCGCCTCATTACCCCAGGCGGAAAACTACTCGGCAACACACACCACCTCAGCAACATGGGAGCAATGGACCTCATAAAATAAGCTGGCTCAGCGCTTTAAAACCACTGCTGCCAGGCGAGGTTGACGGACATTACGACGACGAGGGTAAGCAGTGCGTAGCGGACTAGTTTAGTACCGCCGCCAAGCACGGTGCGGGCGCCGAGTTGGGCGCCGGCGATATTGGCGATCGCTAACGCAATTCCCAGGGTCCACCAGACGTGGCCGCCGATAATGAAAGTGGCGAGACCGCCGAGGTTGGTGGCGGTGTTGACTACTTTGGCCATCGCGGCGGATTTGATGAAGTTCTGCGAAAAGATGGCGGTAAAGCTCATGATGAGGAACATGCCGGTGCCAGGTCCGAAGATTCCATCGTAAAAGCCAATGCCGGCAACCGCCGCCAGCGCCGCCCAGGTACGCCAGCCACCGCGTACTCCATCGGAGGTACCGGTGCCGAAATTCGGTTTGAAGGCCACGAAGATCCCGACTGCCACCAGCAGCACGATAATCAGCGGGCGCATGAACTCTTCTTGAATCACCGTGGCCGCCAAGGCGCCGGTTGCCGAAGCCACGCCCGCGATGGCGGCGAGCTTCAGCGTTTCTTTCATCGGTGGTTTCACGGTGCGCATCAGCGTAAAGGCGGCCGATGCCGTACCCGATACCGCGGCCAGCTTGTTTGTGGCCAACGCCGTGGCCGGGGCAATGCCGGGCACCACGGCCATGATGAGCGGAATGAGCACCAATCCACCGCCGCCGATTACGGCATCGACCCATCCGGCCACCGCCGCGCCACCGATAAGTAGCGCCCACTGCGCAAGCTCTAGCTCCATGGCATAACTATAAACCGGTGCTAACCTAGTAACCCTTAGTTATTGCATTTAAATACACTCTAATTTTATTTCTGAAAGCAGGCACATGGATCTCCGCTGGTTAATAGTAGTCCCGGCATCCATCCTGCTGGGATTGCTTTTTGATTGGCTCAACGTTCCTGCCTCGTGGATTTTGGCCGCGATTGTGGCCTCCGGTTCTGTCGCTTTGATTTCCCAACGCGATATGCCCGTCAATAAGAATTTCTACGGTCTCTCTCGCGGTTTCATCGGCGTCATGGCGGCGGTGCCGTTGACCATAACCCCAGCGAGCCAGCTGGTGCAGTACTTGCCCGTGGGTATCATCGTCGGCCTGGTGTCCGTGGCCTTTTGCATGGCGGGCGGGCTTTTGCTCTACAAGATGCAACACGGCGCCATTACCCGCGAAACCGGCGTGTTATCGCTGCTACCAGGTGGTGCATCGATGATGCCCCCGCTTGCCGATGCCCTCGGCGCCGACTACCGCTACGTCGCCCTGACCCAGTACCTGCGCTTATTGTGTGTTTCGGTCAGTTTGCCGCTGCTGGTTACCTTCATGGCGCAGCCATCCGGCTCCGACAACGCGTCGATTCAAGCCAGTACCACGTGGTGGGTGCTGCTCATCGTTATAGCGATTGCTGCCTTCGGCGAGCCTTTGGGCAAAAAGCTCCGCATCCCCGTGGCATCGGTGATGGGGCCAGTCGTTCTGACCGTACTGGTGTCGTTCTTGTTGCCGGATGACATCACCTTGCAGCCGCTGGAGATCTTTCGCATTATGGCGTTTATCTCCATCGGCTGGGTCTGCGGCGGCGGGTTGGATTTGCCCACCTTAAAGCACTTCGCGCGCCAACTTCCGGCTACCTTTGGCCTGATTGGCCTGGTCTTGGCCGTGTGCGCGCTGCTGGCGATACCGGTGATGGCGATTTTTGATATCACCTATTTCGAGTCCTACCTGGCCACCAGCCCCGGCGCGCTGGAAACGGTCCTCGCGCTATCCTCCGAAGGCGGAGCAGGCCCCGTGGTGGTCTCTTTGCAGATAATCCGCCTGATTCTGGTACTCACCGTCGCGGCCTACCTGCCCCAGATTTTGAATTTCCTCTTCAAACGCCGCTCTTAGACCGAGTGACGTTAGTCCAGGATGGTCTCGCGCAAAATCGACATGGGGATCGAACCTAAGGCCAGCGCCTGGGAGTGGAACTCGCGGGGGCTTAAGCCTTGGGCGACGGCATCGTCGCGGGTCTTTTCCCACAACCGCTCGCCAATCGCATAACTTGGTGCCTGGCCGGGCCAGCCCAGGTAGCGGTTGACTTCAAAGGCCAGGTTGGCATCGTCCATAGCGGTGTTTTCACGCATGAAGGACTTCATGTGCGCCTTGTCCCAAATGCCAGAGCCATCGGGCATCTTTTTGCCCAGGTGCAGTCCGATATCAACAACCACGCGCGCGGCACGCAGACGCTGCGAATCCAGCAGGCCCATGCGGAAACCGGGATCGTCCAAGTAACCGAGCTCGGCCATAAGCTGCTCCCCGTAAAGCGCCCAGCCCTCGCCGTGGCCGGAATTCCAGCAGGCATTGCGACGCCACGAGTTCAGGTTCGGCTCCATCAACGCCGTACCAATTTGCAGGTGGTGTCCCGGTGCGCCCTCATGGTGGACGGTGGTCAGCTCCTGCCACGTGTGGAAGATTTCTTGTCCTGCCGGGACGGACCACCACATGCGGCCCGGACGGGAGAAGTCTTCCGTCGGCTGCGTGTAGAAAATGCCGCCGGTACCGGCTGGGTCAATCTTGCACTCGATGGTTTGGATTTGCTCGGGGATATCAAAATAGGTGCCGTTAAGATCCGCGATGACCTTATCGGCAACAGTTTGCATCCACTCCACCAGCGCATCTGTGCCGTGCAGCTGGTAGCGCTCATCGGCATTGAGCTTGCGCACCGCAGTACGCAACGAGGTGCTCGGACCATACAATTCCTGGGCAATCTTGATTTGCTCCGCATGAATTTCCTGCAGGCGGTGCAAGCCCCATTCATAAGCCTCATCGAGATCGACGGCATCACCCACAAAAAGCTTGGAAAAACGTGCGTAGCGCTCGCGACCAACGGCATCTTCATTGGCAGAAGAAGGCTGCAACTCGGCAGATAACCACGCCGAGAACTCATCGAAGGCGGCCTTGGCGCTTTCGACCTCGGCATTGTCTTCTTCAAGGCCGAGCCCATCGAGCATCGAGGAAGCATCGGCAAGCGCATTGCATTGGCCAATGACTTCATTGATCTGCCTGGTTGGTGGAACCATGCCCTGGTTAGCGGCTTCGACCAAGGACTCACGATATCCCTGCAGCGAAGCGCTCACCTTGGACAAGCGCGAACGAATCGCGTCTTTTTCCTCCGCCGTCTCATGCGGCATCAGCAGCAAACTATCGCGAATAGTCTGCACGGGCGAGGCAATATTATTGAGATTGCGGATATCTTCGCCGTGGTGGTGCAAATCCAGCTCCAAGCACAGGCGATCGCGCAGGACTTCGGCGGTGACGTAATCGACGTCGTCAAAATCATCATCGTCGTCCGACTCATCAGTACTGTCATCCAGTGCGTCCAAGTCAGCGACCATCTCGCGGGTACGGTCGGCGACGGCGGTGAAGTAATCCGGGGAGAAATCTTGCAGCTCCCCTTCGTAGCCTTCAATGCCCCACTCGGTGGCATCGGTGGGGGTTAGCTTCGCAAGGTCTGCAAGAAAGTTATCGCAGGAGGCATCCAGCAAGGATGGCTCGCGAGCTGGTTGATGCTCAGAACTCATGACTGCAAAGTCTATCTTTCAATAAAGGTGGTTGCACACCCAAACAATAGCGCGGCGTGTCTAGTTTACGCCCATTTCGCACCAATCGGGGTCCAACCAGCGAATTCATCCAAAATTTCGGCCGGATCGGAAGATAACGCTATGGCATCAATGTAGCGCTGCTGAACAAAACCGCACGCCGCCATCGACTGCAAAGTCTGCAGGAAAGGCTGCCAAAACCCATCGACATTGACCAATCCCACCGGCCCGTGGACGTGCCCTAATTGCTGCATGGTCAACACCTCCACCAATTCTTCCAAGGTGCCAACGCCGCCGGGCAGGCACAGGAAGGCATCGGCAAGCTCTTCCATGCGTGTTTTGCGCTGCGCCATGGTGTCTACAACCTCGAGCTCCGTCAGCCCGGCGTGCGCCATTTCTCTATCAATTAATTGGCGAGGAATTACACCTACCACCTCGCCGCCGGCTGCCACCGCTGCATCTGCCACCGTGCCCATAAGGCCAACGTTGCCGCCGCCATAGACCATGCGCAGTCCGCGACGCGCCAGTTCAGCGCCCACTTGCTGGGCAGCTTGCTCAAAGCGCGGGGAGTTTCCAAGTGTGGATCCACAATAAACAGCGACTGACTTCATGTCTTTCAGCATATAAGCTTAAACCCATGGATACCGTGGCTACAGCACGTGAGATCATTCATGCAGCCTCCCACGTGCACTTTTTCACTGGCGCCGGCATGTCCGCTGACTCCGGCTTGGACACTTTCCGGGATGCCCAAACGGGCCTGTGGCAGAAAGTAAATCCGCAGGACATGGCATCGATTGAAGCGTGGCAGCGGGACCCTGAGCCTATGTGGGCCTGGTATTTGTGGCGTGCTCACCTCGCGCATCAGTCGCAGCCGCACGCTGGCCACCTAGCCATTGGCTCACTCGCGCAACGGTCATCGCAGGTGTCTGTTACCACCCAAAACATCGATGACCTGCATGAGCGCTCAGGGTGCAGCGACGTTGCACACTTGCACGGTTCGCTTGTCGCTTTTCGATGCTCCTCCTGCCACCTTCCCTACCCCCACCACATTGAGCTACCGAGTAAGCCGGTTAGCCGGCTGCGCCCACCGCACTGTGAAGAATGTGGCGGGCTCATTCGCCCCGGCGTGGTGTGGTTTGGAGAATCACTGCCGCAAGATCAGTGGGAGAAGGCGGAAGAGAATATGCGGGCGGCGGATGTGGTGGTCATCGTCGGGACTTCGGGCTCGGTCTGGCCGGCGGCGGGACTGCCAAGCATCGCGCACCGGGCGGGCACCCCCATTATTGAGGTATCCCCGCACCGCAGTGATTTAACAGATTTAGCAACGGTGTGGATTGAAGATACCGCGGCAGCGGCGCTGCCTGCAATCCTGAAATAAGCTGAAATAGGAAGGCATTTCGAACCGCTTAGTCTATTGATGACTCCTCACGCATTCTTCCTGTTGAATGGGCAAATCGTGAATTTCTGTAGACAGCTCGGTTGAGAGTATTAGACAATGCGGTCTATGCAGGTTAATATAACGTCATGATTAAGCCCGGTTCAGTATTTTCGCCTCCACAAACCCCTGCTGCGCGTTGCTTACATTTGGTGCGGCTTAACCCGATCATCACGCGCAGTGAATTAGTGGAGGCCACTGGACTGTCTCAGCCGACGATTACCCGCGCTACTGCAGCGTTATTAGAAGCCGGCTTGGTGCAGGAGCGCACCGACCTCACCCGCACGCGCGGCCGGGGGCGGCCTACCGTTCCCTTAGAAGTAGCCGATAATAAGTGGATTCTGGCCGGCATTGCCATCGGTACCTCCCGCACGCACATCGCGCTTTTTGACACCATGGGTCGCACGCTGCGCGAAGACGATATCTCCACTCCCGTGGCGCGTTTGAGTGAATCTGATTTCATTGAGCACATCATGGCTGGCGTTAACCGCTTGACCACGGGAATTTCCCGCACGCTGGTGTCCGTGGGTGTTACGACATCGGGCAACGTCGATGAAGACGGGTTAGTCTGGGCTGCCAACCTGGGGTGGGAAGGCGTCGATATTGCTGCGCGCTTGCGCTACCAATTTAATGTTCCCGTGGTGGTCTCTTCTGCGATTCCTGCCATTTTGGGCTCTGAGACCCAAAGCGCGGATTTGAATCAAACGGGTAAGGTCTTAGTTCTTTTCGCCGATGACTCCACGGGCGCAGCGTTGTCCACCGAAGCAGGTGTCACCCAGTTGGTGCCCTTGCCGCGGATTTCCTCTGAGCTGCTGAACCTGCACGATTCCGCATCGGAAGACAACGTTGCCACCCAAGCCGTATTGGATGCCCTCGCAGCGCGTGAGATTTCCGCCAGCACCCTGGCCGAAGCCGCCACTATCGCCGAAGATAATGAGACGGCGCGCGGCATTTTAGATGAACGTGCCCATTTGCTGGCATCCATCGCAGCCGACTTGGTCACCGAACACAACCCGGTCACCGTGGTGCTCGCCGGTTCTGCCTTTATTGATGATCCGCATGCAGCGAAGCTGTTCGCGTCCTCGCTTCGCCAGCACAACACTGATGCGCAGCTGCGCCTGATCCCCACTCACCGGGAGATTGTCCGTGCGATTGCGCGTGCCGTCGCCTTGGATCCGCTACTGCGCGTGCCACTGTCACTGCAGCCCAGCACCGCGTCTGTGCGCAGTTAATGTCCGTTGCGGCCGTCGAGCACGTCGAAGACTTGCTGCGGCGAGCGGTACATAAACGCCTGCATGCCTAAATTGCTGGCTGCAGCGACAAATACTTCATTCGAACCGAAGTAGATGGTGTCTTTCACCGGGGCGCCTAAAGATTCTGCGGCGACTTCATAAGCTGCCGGGTCTGGCTTGCACACGCCGATATCGCAGCTGAAGATAACCGCGGCGAAATCTTCCAGCCACGCGAAACGCTCGCGGGCGAGCTGGGCCATCCCGGGTGAGATGTTGGCGAAGATGCCGGTAACGTATCCGGCATCGATGACCGTGGTCGCCATCTCGAGCCCCTGCAGGTTGAGCTCAAAGGTGGAATCTAGAGCCCGGGCAATTTCGGAGATTTCGCCGTTGTGCACGCCGGAGCGCTGGGCTAGCTGCTGCCACCAGCGTTCATCACTGATATTTCCCGCTTCTAATTCGGGGCGCAGTTCCAAGTACGTCTGGCGGAATTGTTGAGCAGCGTCGGCGTTTACCACGTCCGTGATTTGGAGCAGAGAGTCCTCTACTCCCCGCGTGAGAAAGACCCCGTAGAGGTCAAATAACACTCGCGTACTCATGTTTAGATTCTAACCAGTCCTTGCCTGTGCCAACTACGCTGACCCAGTTTAATGATTTATCACCAAAGCTGTGTTTGCTGCCCGAATCCGTGACATAAAAACAATGCTGACCGCGCAGAATCTCTTCTGCGCGGTCAGCATAAATAGTGGTTATCGGCTGCCCACTAAATGACTAGTGTTGGATAGCTCAGCCGAGGAGCCAGATTTTGGTTGCAGCACCTTGAAGGGACCTTCCAACCTGGCATAGGGGCTGACCAATAACACAGCCCCTACCCCAACCGCGGTACCTGCCATAAAGACAGGAATGCTAATTCCAGGCAGCGTGCCAAAGGGAGTGAAAATGGCAAAAGCCATAGACGCCATAACCAAGGTTCCGCTTAACCCAAACAGGGCTCTAGAAATAGTGCCCACGTTCATGTACCAGCTGACCAGCAACATGAAAATTGCGGCCAGCGGGGCAAGCATGAGGGCGAACGCGAAAAGAAAAGTCCCTAAGGCTACTTGCGTAGCCATCAGGGTGACTCCACACATCATGGCAAACCCTAAACTGATCAGGAATGCGCACAACGCGATCTTTTGCTTTGGTGACATAGCAAGTATTCTGCCACTTGTCATAGTCAGAATGAAAGAAAATTCGCGGAAATATACCGAGATGTTATTTCCCGAATGACCTACTTCACTAAAAAGTGGCTATTTACCTCGATATTTACATAGCGATGCCGCCCGCCCATGCGCAAGACATGGTGCGAGCGGCTACCTGCGACGCATTTTATGCATCGATAGCAGGCTGGCGAGACGCCAAACCGCGGTCGATGCGCAGCAAGCCAGCACCGTCATTGCCAACCAGCTTGACCTGGTCGATGATTTCGGAAACGGTGTCCTCTTCCTCGATCTGCTCATTCATGAACCAGTTGAGCAAGGAGCGGGAATCAAGGTCCTTGACCTCATCAGCGATACGAACGATTTCGCGGATGTCTTCGGAAACCTTCTGCTCGTGAGCAAGTGCCGTCTCAAAAGCGTCCAATGGGGTGGCTGCCTTGATGGATGGCATGGTGATATCACCGAGCTCGACGCGGTATCCGCGAGCGAGCAAGTGATCAGAGAACTTCTGCGCGTGCACGCGTTCTTCTTCTGCCTGCGCCATAAACCAGTCACGCATGCCGGTAAAGGACAGGTCATCCATTTCGTAGCCCAGCTGGGTGTAGATCATTGCAGCCTGGTGCTCATTGGTGACCTGGTTATTAATTGCGGTAACGAGCTTCTCATTCATGATTTTCCTCTTCCTTCGTACTTCTACGTCATACTCTTCAAAATGCGAGTGTTGCAGGTACTAAAAGCGTGCACAGAAAACCGTTAGCCTTCGGTACCTACCGCGCAGCTTCTGTCCGCTGCGTTCGCTTACAACATTAGAGGGCTTGCGCAGCCTGTGCCACGTAGGTAAGCCCACCCAAAATTTGGAAACCCTAAGATTACAAGCTTAAACACGCAGAACAGCCACGGTTTTTAATCATCACAGTTTGATAGCTTTTACTTCATAGCTCAGCCATCAAACCAATGACTACCTCATTTATAGGGCGCAGTGGCGTTGCGCGAGATCGGCAAAGACCGCGGAATTAAACCCGAAAGCGCGGCGCGCTTCTTCAACGAGGTGCTGGCGCTGCTTGTCATCTAAATCCAACTCATCCAATGCAGCGCGGTAGCTATTGCGGTAGGGAGGAATCTTGCCGATGGCCGAGAAGTCATAAAAGTTCAACGACTCCGAGTCGATATCATAGTACGTGCCCAAACGTGCGGCTATGACCTGCCCGCCGGATACGTCACCGAGGTAACGCACGTAGTGATGAGCAATGACTGGAACTGCATCGCCCGTGCCGGTAAGTTCCTCGAGCCGGGACACATATTTCATCGTCGCGGGAAGGATACGGATAGCATCACGCCAGTTGGAGCCGTACATTCCCGCTAAGTCAGCCTCGAGCGAGACTTGGCGCTCCAGGCGACGGTCCACGATGGAAGCCGCCAAGGGGTGATCTTCAATCTCGCGCACGGCGCGTTCCAGCGCTTCGTAGATAAACCATAACTGGCCGGTAAATTCGGCCACCGCGCCTCGGTTGAGCTGACCGCTGAGGAGCTCTTCCATAAAACGGGAGCCTTCGGCATCTTCGTGCGCCGCGGCGGTTGCCTCTTTCAGGGCTGCGGACAGTGGCTGCGAGGTTGCAACAGTCATGGCGTTTTCTCCTTCAGGTCGTCGCCGAGCAAGCGACAATCGTTGACTTCACTGCCCCCAACTATAAGGTTAGGGTTACCTAAAATGCAACGAGTTGTGCAAAGTTCCTCCGAAAGTTGCACCCCCAGCGATCCGGTTCTACCGGAATGGCACCTCGCCGATGGTGCGGCGCAGCTTGCGCGTGTGCAAACGCTGCGGATTATCCGCAAGTTGCTCCACCGTGCGCACCGCACACATCACGTGTGCTTCCTTGGAGTTGGAATAAAAAGCCTGCGCCTGCGCCGGTAGCTTTGGCACCGCGTGCAGCGGGAGATCGGAGACTGAGAGCAAGGTGCCATACGGCACGCGGTAGCGGTATCCGTTGGCGGCAATGGTGCAGGATTCCATGTCCACGGCCACAGCGGTTGAGGCGCGAAGCCATTCCCACAGCTGCCGGCTGGTGCGCCATTCCCAGTTGCGGTCATCGGTCGATAACACGGTGCCCGTGCGCATCAAGGTTTTATTTTTACCGTAGATTTCATCAACTGATACTTCGAGCATGCGCTGGACTTCAGGGATAGCAGGAATCGGGTTGTGCGAACCAACGTATCCATCCAAAAGATTGTCTTCGCGCTGATACGCGTTACCGAGGATTAAGTCCCCAATACGCATGCGGCCATCCAGGCCGGCGCAGTGGCCAATCATGATCCAGGCCTCGGGGCGCAAGACCGCTAGGCAGTCGGTAATAGTCTTGGCATTCGATGGCCCCACGCCAATGTTGATCATCGTGATGCCATCGCCTGCTGCCGTGACCAAATCAAAGCGCGGCATCTGAAAACGGGAAGTCAAGGTCAGCTGTTCATAATCGACATTGACCGCATCGTCGGAATGCAACGTTTCCCCATTGGGCAGGACCATCGCCGTGTACCGGGAGTCTTCCTGCGCTAACTGGCTCAATCCAAACCGCACGAACTCAGTGGTGTGCATGGCGTAGTTGGTAAAGAGGATGAACTTTTGCACGGTATCAATTTCCACACCGGTGTAGTGCTCAATCCGGGCACACGCGATATCAAAACGCTGCGGACCAAAGTGAAACAGCGGCTTTTCTTCACCATGGAAAGCGTCCCAATCACCATCGATGATCGCGTCGTGGACTTCATCCAAGGTCGGACGCGGGATGGCATCAGCGACATCGCCAGCCCGGCGCGCCTCGGAAGTATCACCAACATCGCGAATGTACTCCGGCGGGATGCGCAGCGATGACTGGCCGACGAAAATATCGCACGGATAGTTCTCGGTCAGGCGCGTCAGCTGTTCGTGCAGGTAGTCACGAATGATATGCGGCTTCGAAAGCGTCGCGCTGTACCGCCCCGCTTCATCGACGTAGCCAAATGGTTGGGAGCGGTCAATCGGGCGCCATTCGCGAACGTCGACGACGATCTTGGGATAGACCACGTGGCGGTAGGCATCATAATCGCCACTTTTCAGGGACTCTCGCGCTAGTTGGCATGATGATTCATACAGCTCAACTAGTCGATCAATAGCCTCATCTACCGTGTGCGCATGCTGCAAATCACTCATGCTGGCAATCCTAGCTACGTCTTTGGTGCTGTGCCTTAAGCAAATGGTGCTGAAGCTTTATCCAAGCGTGCCACATGGGCATCGGAAAGCTTAAGCTCTTTCACCGCCATCAGATCCGTCAGCTGCTCCGGGTTAGAGACAGAGGCGATAGGTGCGGTAACTCCGTGCGCAATCAGCCAAGCCAGCGCAACAGTAGTGGGAGCAGCGTCGAGTTCCTTGGCCACGGCGCGCAATTCATCGACGACCTCGAAGGCTTCCTTGGTGACATAGCCTTCCAGCTGGCCGGTGCGTTGCTTGCCGGCGATTTCTTCTTCGCTGGCGTACTTGCCGGTCAACAGGCCGGCAGCCAAGGAGAAGTAAGGAAAGACTGCGACGCCATGCTTGTCGATGATCGGCTGGACATTTTCCTCATACTCCTTTCGTGCCAAAAGGTTGTAGTGCGGCTGCAGAGCAACTGGTCGAGCTGGGGTTCCGGCAGATTTTTCGAAGAATTCCCGCAGGCGTGCCGGCGTGTAGTTCGACAGCGCGAGGTGCTTAATTTTTCTTTCGGCGATGAGGTCGTTGGCGATGGCGATTTGGTTATCGATGCTGACGTTTTCATCGTCATAGTGATAGTAGAAAATATCGATTTGATCGATGCCGAGCCGCTCCAAGGAGCCTTCGACTGCCTTGTAGGTTGCCTCGCGGGAGCGTCCTTCGACGCCCTGCAGCTCGCCCGATTTCGTAGCAACGATGAGCTTGTCCCGGCCGCGTTCTTTGAGCCATGCCCCGATTTCGCGCTCGGATTCGCCGCCCTCGTTACCCTCGGCCCATATCGAATAAGAATCCGCTGTATCGACAAAATTGCCGCCGGCGGCAACAAAAGCATCGAGAATCTCAAAGGTTGCGTCACGGTCGGCGGTCCACCCGAAGGGGTTGCCACCCAAATTCAGAGGGAATACATCAAACTTGGTGCCTTTAATAACAGCCATGCTGTGCTCCTTTCATCGAGCTTTGAGTTATCTATCCCGAGCCTAAGCGTGCCGGCATGAAATTTCAGGATAAGATTCCCAGCCACCCTCGTTACTTACGCGCTCGCGCGGGACCGATAAACCACCACACCAGTGGGATGGAAACTAGAGCAACAGCCCAGTACATCAGCCAGAAAGCGCCGGCAAGACCGACTATGACAATCCCAATCCCCAACAAAATGAAGGCCAGAAGGCACGCTATCCACGACTTCTTCCACAGTCGAAGCTGCTCTTGGTAGTGATCATCGATAGCTTTGCGCGTGTTAGTGCCTGCATCAGAACTATTGCCGAAACGCTGCTGGAATTTCTTGTCCAAAGAAGAGATGACATCGTGGCCAAAGAAGAGATGACATCGTGGCCAAAGACCAGGGAGAAGCCGACGTAATATGCGGAGAGCCCGTGAAAAAATGTGGGACTTTCACCGCTCGCTAAATCACTGTAAGTCAGTGCTATCAGTACAAGGTCGACAATCGGTGTCAGGATGAGCAGACCCAACCCGAATTTCTTCCACCCCAGGCCGTAGCGGGAAAATAATCCTCCCAGCAAAAATACCCAGAAGAGGATTTCTGCGATGATGATTGCGATACCAATCATGAGGTCTGGTTTCCTCTCGCCGTCCAAGCCGTGGCAGTTCGCAGCAAGAATAACACTGCACCACAGGGTGTGGACACCGAAATCATGTAGTTTTTAGGCAATGGAACTTCAAGGAATTTTGCGAAAGCTCAACAGTCCAAACAGCTTTGTCCATGGCGTTGCCTCTACTGCAGCAATCACCGGATTGGCGCTGGTAGATCCACGCAAGCTCACCACGGGAAGTCGGTTAGCCTATCGCGGTGCGGTAGCCGGGTTAAACGCGTGGATCATGCATGCAAGCCTTCGTCCAATCGACGAGGACTTTGACCTCATCGGCCCGGTTGGACGCGCTGCGATTACCACTGGTTCTGCCGGCACAGCCTTCGGATTCACCGAAGTGGGTGAAGCACTCGATGCCCGCTTACACGACAAAATCAAACGTGCAGGAGCGCGCCGCCCACGCTTGTGGCTCGCTGCCGGTGAAGGTGCTGTCGCTGCGACTGCCTGGTGGCTTGGTCGCCGCATCGACAATGCTGCCGATGCGAACGTCGAGGAATTCGGCAAGTTCGGCGAGTTTGGCACGGAAGCCCCTGTGCGGACCATGCCCGTTCGCACGCTGCATGAGGTCCCGGATGATCTGTGGGCAATCATGACGGCGATGTTGGAAGCCACCGATGAATTCGGTTCACCCCAGCTGCGCGAACAGCTTGCTGCATCTAGCGTTTATCACTGGAATGGCGCCGAGCCGGACTTTAACGCTGGTCAATTCCACGTGCCGAATCACATCCCCCGACTTGTGCCCGGCAACTACCGGTTCCCGGTCATTGGCCAATTCACCGCTTTTGGGGATCTCACCTTTACTATCCAGTTCTTTGTTGATGATGGATACCTCGGCAGCGTGCACATTGAAAGCACCGATGATTGGACCGACGAGCAGCAGCTACGCTGGGATAGCATCTGTGAGGATATCCCCGAGCGCGACCTCATTCCCTCTCCCGATCATGTTGAGCTGCTCATTGAAACCAACACCGGGTACCAACCGGTGTAGCGAGGAAGCAATCGTCGAGGCTATGCAAAGTGGTGCTCTGCAATGTCTCGGCCGATGTTTTCCAAAATAGGAAGCGGATTGCGAATGCACTCGTGCACATCGCTTTCATATTCGGCCAGGCTATAGATGGCTTCGAATAAGCTGCTTGCCGATGCACCCTCTAGTTGGTTTTGCCCACAGACAGCGACGACGGGGATACCTCGGCTGCGAGCCCGCTCAGCGATTCCCGCTGGAGCCTTCCCGCTGAGGGTCTGCGCATCAATTCTGCCTTCACCGGTGATCACTAGATCTGCTTGTTCAAGCAGCTTTTCACCTCCGGTTTCATCCAGGATCAAGTCCACACCTGAACACATCGTGGCTGATAGCAACGCCGCAGCCATGAAACCAAGCCCGCCGGCAGCACCGGCACCTGGTCTCTGAGCTATTCCGGGAAGTCCGGTTGTCTCTTCAACAACCTGCGCGAAGTGACCAATAGCTTGATGAATTTCTTGGACGTCGGCACTATTTAATCCTTTTTGCGGACCATATACAGCCGCTGCCCCGGTAGATCCTGTTAAGGGATTGCGAACATCAGAGGCAATGACAAACTCCACCGAAGCTAGTCGAGGATCGATACGAACCAGCGACGCCCTAGCAACGGATCCCATATCGCGGACATGGGATACCGGGGAGCTCTTAGCATCAAAAAATTCCACACCGAGTGCTTGAGCCAGGCCAAAGCCGGCATCCGTGGTCGCACTTCCGCCCAGGCCGATAATGATCCGGGATGCACCCTGATCCACAGCATCAATAATCAGATCCCCTACTCCGCAGGAACTGGCCTGGCGGGCGGCGTCTGAGGCAGGCGTTTGGCCGTCAGGCGAGGCTTGATCCAAACCGCAGACCCGAGCGATTTCAATAACCGCGGTGGAATCCTTCATGCCATATTCCGTGGCTATGACGCGGCCATCAGAGCCGCGTGCGTGAGTCGGTATCCTGCGGTATCCCAAGGAATCAAACGCTTCAAGGGTGCCATCGCCGCCATCGGCAAGCGGGCTAACGGCGACATCGTGCCCGGCCCGCGTCAGCCCTGTAGCCAATGCTTCGGAAACCTCAGCGGAGGTAGCGGAACCCTTGAACTTATCGCAGCAGATTAAGACGGTAGACATTAGGACAAATTGTCGATGATGGCCGAGGTTATATCGCTGGTCGATGCGTTGCCGCCGACTTCACGACTGCGAATACCGGCGGCACAGGTCTTTTCAATCGCGGTGCGGACCCGTTTCGCCTCGACGTCAAGACCGAAGTGATCCAGCATCAACGCAGCGGAGCCAATCTGGCCGATGGGATTGGCGATTCCTTGACCGGCGATATCGGGAGCGGAGCCATGTACTGGCTCAAACATCGAGGGGAATCGGCGCTCGGGATTCAAGTTCGCACTTGCGGCCAGCCCCAGTGAGCCGGCCATGGCGGAGCCCAAGTCTGACAAGATGTCAGCATGCAGGTTGGAAGCAACCACCACGTCTAAGTCTTCTGGGTTGAGGACGAACTTGGCGGCCATGGCGTCTACCAGAACAGACTCGGTCTCCACGTCTGGATACTCCTGGGCGACGCGGTCGAATACGTCATCCCACAGGACCATGCCATACTGTTGCGCATTCGATTTGGTTACTTTAGAGACCTTTTTGCGTGGTCGGGTGCGCGCTAGCTCAAAGGAGTAGCGAAAGATGCGTTCACAACCAACCTCTGTAAATACAGCTGCTTGGGTTGCTACTTCACCTAAACCAGCGCGGCCAGAGAAGTTCCTGCCACCGAAACCGGAGTACTCGCCTTCGGAGTTTTCACGCACCACGATCCAGTCCAGGTTGCGGTCATGCGCATCAACGATGGGTGATGCCACATTGGGCAAGAAGTTCACCGGGCGGATATTTGCCCACTGGTCAAAGCCCTGGCAAATAGCGATGCGCAAACCCCACAGGCTGACGTGGTCCGGCACCGTTGGCCAGCCCACGGCACCAAAGAAGATGGCATCGAGGTCTTTGAGCTGGTCGAGGCCATCTTCAGGCATCATGCGGCCAGTACGCGCATAGTAGTCGCTGCCCCAGTCGAAGTCTTTCCAATCGAAAGAAAATGCCCCGGCGGAGTTTTTGGCCAAAGCACCAAGCACGTTACGTCCTGCTTCGACCACTTCGTGGCCCACTCCATCGGCTGGAATCGAGGCAATTTCAAAAGTTTGCGAAGTCATGTGAGTTTCCCTTGTCCTTTAAGTGGATGTGACACATTCCATTTAAAGTTGGCTGACAAAGGAAGTCCAAGACCTATTTTCATATCCCCCGATAGGTTTGCCCTATGCCTCAGGATTTAGAATTCAGAATTCCATGCACGTCCATGAATCAAGGCCATCAAAGCTTGCGCCCCAGGACTCAACTCTCCGCGACGGCTGACAACGAAAATGTCTAAGTGAACCTCGGGAAGTATTCGGCGCACCACGCACCCGCTGCTTTCGGCAATTTCTCGCCAGGCTTCGGGCATTACGGTGTGCCCCACGTTTGCGCACACCAAGGGCAACAGCGAGGTGCGGTGGGCAACTTCGGCAACGACACTGGTGGCAGGGTCATGCACGAGTGCGCTGTCAATCAATTGCCGCATTAGGGAGCCGCGCTGGGAAATTACAAAGCGCAGGCCATCGAGAGCTTGCCTGTCGATGGTATCCGCCGACGCTTCAGTTCCGGGTGGAGAAATCAACACCAAGGGCTGGGCTTCTAGCTGAACCACATCTAAATCAGCAGTTTGCGGTTGCCCCGAAGAGCCAAGGAGTCCGATTTCGGCAGTGCCCGTGCGAACGGCTTCCACGGTCTCAGCCGCGGTAAAAGCAGCGTCAACATTAAGCATCATTCCGGGATACCGTGAGTGAAATGCTTTGATTAATCCGGTCAGAGGCTCAACGCCTGGACTAGGCATTGCCACTATGTCGACCGTGCCGGAATCAAGTTCTTTCACGGAGGAGACAGCTCGCTGGGCGGCATCGAGATCGCGCAGTATTTGGCGCGCTGGCATGACTAAACGCTCCCCCGCGCTGGTTAGTTCTGCCTTGCGGCCGGTGCGGTGAAAAAGCTCCACGCCAAGGCGCTTTTCTAAAGTGCGAATTGATTGCGATAACGACGGCTGAGCCACGTGCAAGGCTTCTGCTGCCCGGCCAAATCCCCCATAGTCAATAATTCCGAGAAAATAAGTTAGCTGTCGGATATCCATGCGTCCTCCTGACATAGGAATTATCTATGAGTGGTAGTGAGTATTTGTCTTGGACGTAACTCACATCACATCTCATGCTGATAGTAGCAACTATCAGGAGGGAGGCATGAAAATGCCCAACGATATCACCACCGCTACCAGCCCGGGTACGCGGACGATTCGAACCAATGTGAAAGAAGTTTTACTCAGCGGAGGAACCTACCGCAGCTTAGAGCAGCAACAGCTTTCTCCGGTGGAAGAAAAGTTTGAAACTATTCGGCGCATCTCCGGTTTCATCCTTGCCCCACTGGGTTTCTTGTTCATGATGTTTGTCCCCAGCGGGATGGAGCCCACTCAACAAAAAGTAGCTGCCGTCTTAGTAGCCGTGATTTTGCTGTGGCTGTGTGAATCGCTACCGATTCCGATTACGGCGTTATTGGGCGTAGGACTCATGGTGCTCATCGGCACTGCGCCTGCATCGGATGTCTTGGCACCATTTGGCTCAACGACGATCTTCACGTTCATTGGTGCGTTCATTTTGGCCCAGGCCATGCTGAAACATGGTGTTGCCCAGCGCTTAGCGTACTTTGTGCTGGGGCTTCCGGGTATCGGAAATTCCACGGTGCGGATCATTTTGGCTTTTGGCGGAATCACCTGCGTGCTGTCGGCATTCGTGTCTAATACCGCCACGGTGGCGATGCTTTTGCCCACGGCGTTAGGCATTCTCACCGTGATTGCGAAACTCATGCAGGACAAAGGCATTGTGAAAGAGGATTTTGATCCACTGCGCTTGCGCGTGGGCGCCGCATTGATGTTGATGTTGGCGTATGGCGCATCCATCGGCGGCCTGCTCACTCCCGTGGGAGCACCACCGAACCTCATTGGGCGTGGCCTTATTGAAGAAGCGACCGGTGTGCGCATTTCCTTTGGACAATGGGTCATGACTGCCCTGCCCATCTGCCTGTGCATGCTGCTGGCTTTGGCCGTCATCCTCTTTTTAGTCAACAAGCCTGAAACCCGCCGCATCGAAGGCGTTGCGGAGTACGTTGCTGAGCATAAAAAGCAACAGGGAAAAATGTCGCGGGCGGAGATCAACACAATCATCGCTTTTTCCATCACCGTATTTTTGTGGATCTTCCCAGCCATCCTAGGCATGTTCGTGGGCACCGATTCCGCAATTTATGAGGCTGTCGATGAACGCCTGAACGAAGGCATCGTCGCAGTCCTCGGCGCGGTACTGCTGTTCATTCTTCCAGTTGAGCCGAGGAAGTTGCAGTACACGCTTGATTGGTCTGACGCGGCAAAAATTGACTGGGGAACCATCATCCTCTTCGGCTGCGGCATGATCTTTGGCGCGATGCTCGGTGACTCTGGCCTGGCAGAATCCATTGGTTCTGGCTTAAACAACATGCTCGGCGTCTCCAGCGCGTTGGTAATTACTGCAATGGCGGTATTGCTGGCCATTCTCATTTCTGAGACCACCAGTAATACTGCGGCCGCAGCCGTTACCGTGCCTATCGTGGTTCCGCTGGCCATGGCGGCGGGAGTCGACCCGGTCATCCCGGCCATGGCCGCAACATTCGGTGCATCCTTTGGCTTCATGCTGCCTATTTCCACCCCGCAAAATGCGATTGTCTACGGCTCAGGTTGTGTGTCCATCGCACGCATGATTCGTACCGGAATCAGCTTCGACATCATCGGTGGCGCGCTCATCATCTTCTTCCTGCCAACCGTTGCCACGCTGGTAGGAATTGGCTAGCAGTCCTAGATAGTTCTAGGTCAGGCAGGTAGCGCTTTCTACAAACGCTAAAGTAAGCGGCATGAGTGAGCACGTGCAGGCAGGTATCGCGAAGGAAGCAGATGCTGGGATCAAGTCGGTGTTATCCAGTGCGCTAGAGCGGCTCTCCCCCGGATATTTCGCACTGGTGATGGCCACCGGCATTGTTTCCGTCGGCCTGTACCTAGTGGGATTTATGCGCCTATCCACGGTACTGCTCTGGATCACAGCGGCAGCGTACGTGGTGTTGTGGGGGTTGTATATTTGGCGGGCGGTGAGGCATCGACAAGCAATGCGTCGTGACCTCCGTGGTCCGGAGATGGCCTTTGCGTACTTTACCGTTGTCGCGGGCACTGGGGTTTTAGCCGTGAGGCTCTTGCACTCTGGGTATGCGGGCCTGGCTATTCCGCTGGTCCTTTTCGCGGCCGTGCTGTGGTTTATTTTCGGATACGTGCTGCCCTGGCAGGTATTTATGACCCGCGATGGCAAACCTATCTTGTCGCGCACCAATGGCTCGTGGTTCATCTGGGCTGTTGCCAGCCAGTCCGTTGCCCTCGGGTTGGCAAATGCGCAGCCTTTCCTGCCTGGCGATGGCAGGTGGGTCGGGATTTTAACCGTGCTGTCCTGGTCGGTGGGCGTGGCACTGTATGCCGGCATTGCCATCTTGGTACTGCTGCGCGTTATCCACTACGGCATCACCGCACGCGAATTTGAACCACCGTATTGGGTGGCCATGGGCGCGCTGGCTATTGCGGTGGTGGCGGGAACCAATATCGTCAATATGGAATCCACACCCATGGTGGAGGCGACTCGAACGCTGATTGAAGGCACCATCGTTGTGTTCTGGAGCTTTTGTCTGTGGCTGATTCCCATGCTGGTGGGTGCCGGCGTGTGGCGGCATTTCATTCGCAAGATCCCGCTGGCTTATACCCCGACATTGTGGTCGATGGTCTTTCCCATCGGTATGTTCTCTGTCGCATCGGTTACCTTGGGTCGGGTTGATAGTCTTCCTACCGTCGAAGCCCTCGGTGAGGTGGCGGTATGGATCGCGGTTGCGGTGTGGGCGATCGTGTTTATCGCGATGCTTCGCCACTTCGTGCTGCTCTTTATTCGCACCGGCCGCGAACACGCCTGGAGGCGGGATCTGCAGCAGGTAGATACCCACTAGAATCCACCAACTGAGAAATTTAAACGAAGGGCCCGCCAGCTGCGCACTGGCGGGCCCTTCTCCCCATGACTAATCTCCGACACAATGCAGGGTGTGGAGCGCATCTCCTACATCGTGCCGCCCGTGATTAGGCAAGCCTTACTTTACATCACGCAGAGGTAGCGTCAACCCTTTTTCTCAATCTTTTTATGGATAGTGAAGAATTCTTTTTATCCATGCAGGTGAGCCGACGAAAAGGAAATTTGAATATATTCCCACCAAGCATAGATCGTTGCGAGTTTGAGAAGATCGTTAGAATGAAACTCGAGCATCATGAATGGGAGGCTGCCTTTTGCCCGCTCAAGATTCATTAGCCGAACTTCGCGCTGTTATCTCTGACCACTTAAAAAACTTCCTCACGCCCCAAGACGACAACAAAGACTCTGAGGATGACTCCAAGGGGCTGCCGGGAGCCTTAGCTCCGATTGAAAATGCGATATCGGAGCTGCGGGAGTGGCGCAATAGCCCACGCCGGGTCGGTATTACGCAGACGGCGCCGGCGGTGTCGCTGCGTAATGAAGTGGCATCAGAAATTGCGGCGCGCTTGCACTCTAATCCTTCGCAGGCAGCGAGTTTTGATACCACCGGCGAGGATGAAGAAACAGAAGATACGAATACGCGCGTGGGCGTGGCCACCACCAATGACGGTATGGAACAGGCCGGTTCCGGTAGCACGGTGAAGTCCTTGCCTTTGGGCGCGCGTTTAAAACCTCGCGGCATTTTTGAAGATGACTGGACTGCGACGGTAACGGATAAGCGCCCGTGGCCGGTGATTCTGTTGCACGGCACCTGTGATTCCAAAGGCATCTGGCAGCTTTTTGCCGCGGATCTGCGCGAAGACGGCTGGGCGGTATTCGCCCCGGATTATGGCACGCGCGCCACGGGGCTGATTCCGGAATCGGCGGCTCAAGTCGGTGCTTATATCCAGGCTGTCATGCATGCCACGGACACGGAGCAGGTCATTATTGCGGGTCATTCTCAGGGTGGGTTGGTCGCACGGTATTGGATGAGGGTCTTGGGTGGTGCGAAATACGTCAAGCATTTGATGTGCATCGGCACGCCGAATCATGGCACCACCCAGGGCGGTATTCTCTCCCCGCTGGTGACTAATCGCCGGGCAGATAATGTCATGTCTTCTATTATTGATGCCTACTTTGGCGCCGCCGGCCCGCAGCAAATTGTGGGCAGCGATATCCTCGATGAGGTCAATCGCGATGGGGACTTGGATGAGGGCGTGACTTATACCAATATCGTCACCCGGTCCGATGCCGTCGTGGTGCCACCGGAATCGTGTTTCCTTGCGCCCCACAAGGTCAAAGATGGCACCGTGCGCAATATCTACGTCCAAGACTTTGACCGCCGCGCGGTGGTTCTCCACCACGATTTACCGGTGGATAAGCGCGTGCGCGTTATTGCGCGCACCATCTTGCGCCAAATTGGCCCGCTCACGGGTACTGTCCGCCGCGACGACTAAGGCACATCAGGACAGATCGAGCTCATCCAAAAGCGCATCAAAAGCCGTGCCCACTTGGGTTCGCCATAAGATATCAGCACGCGTATCCGCGCGTCCCGGACCGCCATTGATAATCGCCACGGGCTTGTCTTGTTTGCGGGCTTCGAGCACAAAGCGCATGCCACTCATCACCGCTAGGGAGGAGCCGGCAACGAGGAGGGACGAGGCGGCATCGAGAAGCGAATAGGCGTCCGCCTTGCGCTTGTGCGGCACGGATTCCCCGAAGTAGACCACATCAGGTTTTAACAGCTTCGAGCCACAGCGCGTGCAGCCTGCCATGTGAAAGCGTTCGACCGCAGAATCATCCAAGGTCACATCACCGTCAGGGTTGACCATATCGGCACTGACCAGCAAAGATTCCACATAGCCTGGGTTGAGATCATTTAAACGGACATCAAACTCGTTGCGGTCTTCAATATTGCCGCACTCCAAGCACATCACGGTTTCCATATCCCCGTGCAGGGCAACCAGGGTGTGCGTGCCGGCGAGTTTGTGCAGGCCATCAACGTTTTGTGTAATCACGCCATTGATCAACCCGGCGCGCTCTAATTCCACCAAGGCATGGTGGGTGCGGTTGGGTTGCGCCTGGTTCATCACGCGCCAGCCAACGAAACTTCGCGCCCAATAACGATGCGAGGCGACCGGATCGTAGCGAAATTCCTGATAGGTCATGGGCCGGTGCCGAGACAGTGAGCCCTGCGGACCGCGGTAGTCAGGAATGCCGGAATCGGTGGAGACCCCGGCGCCAGTGAGCACCACGGCGGGGCCGCGACGCAGTTGCTTTGCGATGCCAGCCAGCGCCAGCTCCCGCGCGGTCGGCACAGCGGTATCTTCGACCACTCGGGCGATGGAGCGCAGCGCGGAGCGGTGAGCAAGTTCTACCTCTGCGTCATGAAAAGCCATGGTTTTCAGCATAATGCTTAAGCCCGTGTGGCTAATTATCTAAAAGTACCGAGTCCAGCTCGCCGTGGCGCGAACAGCGTGCCAACCAGCCATCGGGGCGAACTTGAACCACCATGCGCCGGCCACAGACCTGGCAATAGCGCGGCACATCCAGCCCGGCTGCGGCGGCCGCGTGTACGTGAACCTCGGGGGCATCGCTAAGCTTTTGCCCGGTATTAGGATGAAAAATCGGTGCGTCTTCAGCGGCTACCGCCGCTGCCAATTCACCCAGTTGGGGCGGCCAGCACGACGGCATTACAACGCCTTAATCGGCAGGTCGATACGTCCTAACATGTCAATGTCTTTTTCAATCTGCTGGCCCAAGGTGGTCAGGTAATTACCCGCAATGATCGCGTTAATGCCAGACAACAGGCCCTTTTCCGTTCCGTCATCACCCAAGGAGAGCTCGCGACCGCCGGCAAAGCGCAAGGTGGTCGACGGCATCGCCAAGCGAAATGCGACCACCGCACGCAATGCCTCCCCCATCGGCACCAGCGGACGCTGCGCAAAAGGCGTGCCCGGGCGGGGATCGAGGAAGTTCATCGGCACCTCACAGGGGGAAATCTCCGCCAACTGGACTGCAAATTCCGCGCGCTGTTCCACGGATTCGCCCATGCCAATAATTCCACCGGAGCACACTTCCATGCCCACGGAACGCACCAGATCCAAGGTTTCCTTGCGTTCTTCCCACGTGTGGGTGGTTACCACCTGCGGGAAAAAGCTGCGTGCGGTTTCCAGATTGTGGTTATAGCGCTTAACCCCCATCTCCCGCAGCTGCTGTGCCTGATCCGGGGTCAACGTGCCCAAAGAACAGGAGATATCAATATCGACCTCGCGCTCAATGGCCTGGATTGCCACCGCAACCTGATCCAACAACCCTTGGTCCGGCGACTTTACCGCCGCCACGATGCAAAATTCCGTCGCCCCTGATTTCTGCGTCTTCTTCGCTGCTTCCACCAGCTCCGCAATATCCAACCGTGCCGCGCGCACTGGCGACTGGAACAACCCTGACTGCGAACAGAAATGACAATCCTCCGGGCAGCCACCTGTTTTGATGGAGATGATCCCTTCCACCTCCACTGCCGGCCCGCACCACTTCAACCGTGTCTGGTGCGCGATATCTGCCAGCTGCTCTAACTGGGTGTCATCACAGGTTAAGACCTGGGTGAGCTCATCTTTGTTCAATCCGTGGCCGAGGCCAAGCGCCTTGTCGCGTGCGACGTCAATAATAGTCATGACACAGCAGCATAAACCATAAATTAAACACTGTTCAAACAATCCACTTAAACAGCGTTTAATTCCCTCATTGTAGGGTAATTTTCTTCTTCACGACACCGTCGTCTCGTTCTCGCTACCTGCATGAATCTCCACCCCACAAGGCCTTTCGCCAGTACGATGGCAGGTTATGAGCCTTTATGATGACACTTTGGAATTGCTGCAAGAACTAATCCGCAATGCGTGCGTCAATGATCTAACGCCGGATTCGGGCGAGGAATACCGCAATGCGGCAACCCTAGAGAAGTTTTTTGAGGGCACTGACGTCAAGGTGCAGAAATTTGAGCCACACCCGGGCAGGGTCTCGGTGTCATTTACCGTGGAGGGCTCCGATCCGAACGCTGAGCCGTTAACGCTTTTAGGCCATATCGATGTCGTCCCGGTGGATGAGCCCAAATGGACCAAACCGCCTTTTGAGGCGCTGATTGAAGATGGCAAGTTATATGGCCGCGGTGCCATCGATATGTTGTTTATTACCGCCAGCCAGGCAGCGGTAACCCGGGAGGTAGCACGCAAGGCAGCACAAGGTCAGCCCCCGAAAGGCACGCTGACCTTCGTGGGTTTGGCTGATGAGGAAGCCCGCGGTGGACTCGGCGCGAAGTGGATTTCCGAAAACCAGCCAGAAGCATTTTCCTGGCGCAACTGCCTCTCAGAAACCGGTGGTTCGCACCTGCCTGTCAGCGATGGCAGTGATGCGATTGGTTTTAACGTTGGCGAGAAAGGTGCCGGTCAGCGCCGCATTCACGTGCACGGCGATGCCGGTCATGGCTCCACGCCTTTTGGCAAAGACTTCGCCGTGGTCAAAATAGCCGAGGTGGCACGCCGCATCGCCGCCGCGCAGCCACCGGCGGTATCAAATGAGACGTGGAAGGGTTTCGTCAAGGCATTCAAGTTTGATGCCGCCACGGAGCAGTCGCTTATCGATGGCTCCGGCACCGACGCCGACTATGACAACTTCGGCGCGCTGTCTGCCTATGCCCATGCATTTTCACACACCACCATCGCGCAAACGGTTCTGCGCGCGGGCGGTGCGATCAACGTCTTGCCTTCGCATGCGTGGCTGGAAATGGATATTCGCCCCTTCCCGGGTCAAACCCAAGAAGATTTGGATGACTTCCTCCGCACGGCCCTGGGTGATTTAGCCGATGAGGTAGAAATTGAGCACCTGATTACCGAACCGGCCACGCACTCGCCTGCCGATGGCCCACTGTGGGATGCGATTGTTGCCACCACCAAGGAATTCTTCCCCGAGGCCGCGGTAGTGCCTGTGCATGCAACCGGTGGTTCGGACTTACGCTTTGCGCGCCGATTGGAAGGTGCCAATGGAGGACGTGCTTATGGCTTTGCGATGCACGCACGTGAGCGCGACATGGCCAGCGCCAATTCGCAGCTACACAGCCATGATGAACACCTGTATCTAGAAGACTTGGAGCTTACGGTGCAGGCTTATCATTCGTTGGTGCATAAGTTTATGGGTCTTTCCTAAGACGGGGGCTGAGCAGATTTTTCGCTCTCCCGGTATTACAACTGGCTGTGGTGTGACATAATGCGCTTATGCCGAAACTGATTTCCGCGAAGACCGGGCTGATTGCAGCCGCTGCCACCCTTACTGCCACCCTTGCCAGCCCAGCTATCGCTTCTGCCGACATTGTTGACGATATGCTGGCAAAAATGCCTTCGGGCCAAATCTCTTGCTCCCAGGCCAAGTCCCAGTACACCAACCCTTCTGATTACGCCTCCAAGAAGCGCCAAGCGCTAGCAGCTGCTAATTTCCACCCACGCGGTGGCGAAATCCGCGGCGCAATTGCGCGCATGGATGAAGCCATCAACCGCTGCGGCCTCGGCAACAACTCCGGCGGCAACGGCGGTAATGGTGGCAACGGCGGTAATACCAATAACTCCGGCAATAACGCCCCTGGTAACCACTCCAACCCTGCCCCGTCGGGCAACCAGGTCATTCCGGTTCTCGTGCAGCCAGGCATGCCAACCGTGGATGTACCAGTTCCTAACGTTGCTACCTTCCGTATCCCGGATGCAGCAAAGATGGCACAGGATGCCTTCCAGGATATGACCGCGAATATCCCTGGCTCTTCGTTCTAAAACCGCTACTGAAGCTGGAAATAAATATGGCGGTGTAACGCACACCCCGGATTAAATGGCTGTCCACATTGTGGGCAGCCATTTGTGCTTCCCGCATATTCTTCAAAGTTCATCTCATGGCGACACTGACCGCACATCACGGCATTGGATTCCAGGTCCATCGCCCCAAAGCCATGGTCAGTGGCTTCTTGGTGGCACTGATAGCAGGCCCAATATGTATCGCACTCAGCGCATTTATTGGCAATGACATCTACGTCTGAGTGATAGTGCACGCAGCGACCCGCGTCATCTGTGGTGTGACCGTAAATTGTGGGCATGCACCCAGCTTAGGCTCTTATTTACTCAAAGTTCTAGCTCGGCAGCGTAGTGGAGAAGATCCGCAAACTGATGTGGTTTTGTCAGCCGGTACACCGGCGGCATCGTCGGATCTGCTTCCATGTCGCGTCCCTCCGCCCGGCGCGAGCGCCACGTCTGCCACCACCACGCGAAGATCGATTCTGTGCTCAGGACTGCCCGCCGCAACGATTCCCGATTGCCATTACAGCAGGTCTGACCCAACAGTGAACGCTGCACCGTGCGCCGGAGAAGTTGGCCAAAAGTGACCACCGGTGAGTAATCCAGGTAAATAATCACATCGGTCTGAGGATAAACAATATCGGTGACCTTGGAACCACACGCAGCCATAACCCACGTCCCAGATTCCATCTGACTCCGCACGCGTTGACGCTGCTGGGCAGGAGAATACAGAGTCCACGGTGCAACCTTGGCGGGTACCCACAACACGTCATTGTCATAGTCAATGACATGCAAATTTTTCAGCTGCGCCCACCTGCGCGCGGCCGTAGATTTCCCAGCACCAGTAACACCCTGGATCACAATCCGGCGCGCGTGATAAACGTCCATGGTTGAAGCACGTGACATTGGAAAAACACTACCGCCAGAAATTACTCGGTGCTAGAGTTATGTACGTATTTGCTGTCAAAGAACAGGATGAAGACGTGAAGACTGCACGCCGCACCGCATAACCACTGCTAAAGCGCGCGCATTAGAGCTTGCCTTTTAGCAGGAATGTACATTTCTACTGCACTTAAGGCGTTGGCTGCATGTCTATTTCTCAAACTTCTTCGTTTTCACACGTCACTTTCAACAAAGTATCTTTTACCTGGCCGAATGGGAAGAAATGTCTGCACGATATTTCTGGAACATTCTCAGCTCACCTCACCGGTCTCATTGGGGATAATGGTTCGGGCAAATCCACTTTGCTCAATCTCATCTTGGGTAAGCATTTACCTTCCGCTGGCCATATTGAAGCCCCGAGCAGGGTTGGCTACCTGCCACAGGATTTGGGACTGAAGACAGATGCGACCATCGCGGATGTTTTTGGTGTCAGTGAGATCCTCTCCGCCATTGAATCCATTGAAGCTGGTCACTACAGCGAAGAGCTCCTCGCTGTCATTGGCAATGACTGGGATGTGGAGGAAAGAACCCAGCCATTTATTGGAGCACTTGATATCCGCCGCACCATTGGCACCTTGTCTGGTGGTGAAGCCGTATCCGTGGCTTTGGGAGCGGTATTTGCACAGCGCCCGGACTTGGTACTACTCGATGAGCCCACGAATAACCTAGACTCCGAGGCCAAAGACCAGCTCATCTCCATGCTGCGGACCTCGTCCATTCCGGCGATTGTGGTCAGCCACGACCGTGACTTATTAGCGCACATGGATGAAATCGCGGAGCTTTTTAATGGCCGGCTTCGCCAATTCAGCGGCAATTATGAGGACTATCGCGCGGCCATTGCCCAGGAACAAGAAGCAGCCCAGCAAAAGGTCCGGGATGCGAAATCCACCGTGAAGAAAGAAAAGCAAGAGCGCGCTGCACTGCAAACAAATATTGCTCGGGGTGCGAAGCAAGGCAAAAAGAATGCGATCAACCGGAAAAAGTCTCGCATTGCCTTGGGCAACGATAAAGTCCGTGCGCAAATGACGGCAGCTAAGCAAACAAGAATCCATGAACAAAATCTTGCGAAAGCTGAAGAAAGCCTTGATTCGGCCCAGCGTAGCGTGCGCAAAGAGGCGCAGGTGTATATCGCGGTTCCGCCCACGCACTTGGCGGCGGGAACAAAAGTTCTCCACCTGCAATTGCCTGCCAATGCGGAAAGTCGCTCGGAATTTATCATGGTGGGACCAGAGCACCTGCGTATCGCCGGTAAGAATGGTTCTGGGAAAACCACGCTGATTAATCACATACTTGGCGCTGATGAAGATGACGGGGTGGATTACGTCATTGATTCCGTTGGGTATTTGCGGCAGCGTATTGAATTTGATCCGCAGCTAACGGTCATGGACACTGTTGCGGCACGTCTGCCGGCACTTAGCCAGCAAGAACTGCGTGACCAACTAGCTCAGCTGCTCTTTCACAAAGACACGGTTAACCAACAGATGGGCCAGCTCTCCGGCGGGGAACGCTTCCGAGTCGAGTTTGCCTGCAATGCACTGGCGGCGCCGCAACTTTTGATTCTGGATGAGCCCACCAACAACTTGGACATCTCCACCACGCAATGGCTTATCGATGCCCTAGCCACCTACAACGGAGCGCTGATTGTCATTAGCCACGATGATGATTTCTGCAATCAGATCGGCATCGATCACACAATCACGCTGACTGATGCCGTCAATGATGATCCACAAGGAGGAATTTAAGTACACTCGCGAGCAGAAAAACATGCCACCTATCGCGGCAGCCATCAGTTGATGAAAGGGCTTGACCATGACGATTAAAGCAACCACTTATGTAGGTTTTCGGGGCAATGCCCGGGAAGCTCTCCACTTTTACCGCGAGGTCTTTGGCGGCGAGTTTCAGATTATGGATTGGCCCGATAATGAAGAAAAGCTCGTCATGCATGGTCACCTCACCACGGCAGCTGGTTGGGATCTCATGTGCGCGGATAATCCCGAGATGGGTGCGGAAGACTCGGCAGCACAACGCATGAATATCGTGGTCTGGGGCGACGACGTGGAAACCATGAAGTCTCAATTCGAGGCCCTCTCCGCCGGCGGCGAGGTACAGATGCCCTTGGTTGAGCAGCAATGGGGCGATATGTTCGGCGGCCTGAAAGATAAGTTCGGCGTGGATTGGGGTTTTAACGTCAGCACTTCCCCCATCGAGTAATCTCGCCTGCTTGGCAAGTCATCTGTGCCGAAGCAGCGTATACCCCAGTGGATTGGGATGAGCTGGATTCCCTGCCGAGACCGTGTGGCAAGACCCCGCATTCGGGCAGTCCTCAGGCATAGCAGCGGATAAGCTTGTCGCTCCTGCGCTGAGCGCAATCGAAAAAGACGTGCTTTTGGAGCAAGGTTTTACTGATTCTCGAGGGATACAATCTTCGTACCACGTATTCCAGCATGGCATTGATACCTCGCAACCGGTGGGACTGCTTGTTCACTTACATGGCGATGGCGGGGATGAATATGATGTCCCAGAAGGATTCGCCACCTGCGCCGCAGCTGTGGCGGCTCAGCACAATTTAATTACGGTTATACCGCGCACTCCCGATACTAAATCTGGAACGTGGTGGAAAAACACCAAGGCAAACCAACGATGGGTCAATGACCTTAGCGCGCAGCTCGTGCAAGATTTCCAGGTGGATGACAGTCGACTGTGGTGGTCAGGCTATTCCGGCGGTGCCGAATTTATTAGCTACTCATTGCTTCACAAAAGCCCCGAATTGGTCACCGGAGGCGCCATCATGATGGCCGGTGGAGGTGGTCCGACGTGGGAAAATAAGAGCTTTAATCATGAGTACCTCACCACCACCCCGCTGTATTGGGTCGTCGGCGAATTCGACGACGGTTCTACGTCGCAAGATGGCTTCGATGCGCTGCGTGCAGCCCACCAAGGAGCCACGTGGTACCGCAACGAAGGCTTTGACGATGTCAATCTCACCGTCATCCCCGACCACGATCATTACAGTCTGCCCACCATTGACGTGCTGCAGGATTTTTTACACCAGGTTCAGGCCTAGTGATTAGGCATCAAGATAACCAGAGCGGATCACGGAAACCGCCAATTGCAGCCGAGAATTGACTCCAAATTCGCCAATGAGGTTGGAGACCTGCTTTTTCACCGTTGATTCGGACAGGTTTAAGGCCTCAGAAATCTCAGCATTCGATTTTCCATCGCACAGGTGCTTCAAGACCTTCTTCTCCGTCTTGGTTATTCTGCTTTCTGTAAGCACGGAGTCCCGAGAGTCGCGCTGCGCCGGTAGCTTGTCGCCGGGAAGGTGGCCAACGAGGCGTTTCAAAGCATGCGGTGACACCGTGGTTCCGCCGGCCACGGCGTCGCGTATCGCAGCGATAATTGTCTGCGGACGGGAGCTTTTTACGATGTAGCCCGCTCCCCCACCTGCTAGAACCTCCAGCATGGTTTCATCGGTATCGAGCGCGGTAATAGCGACGAAAAACGGTGGGTTATCCAGCGCACGGATCTCATGCAGCAACGTCACTCCATCCATTTCTGGCATGTGAATATCTGCCAGCACGATGTCCACATCGACGTGGCGCAGCTGCTCTAAGGCATCTACTCCATTGCGTGCTTCTGCCAACACCCGAATATCGCGGGTGGAGGAAAAATAGGTTCTTAAAGAGGACAGAACCGTCGGATCATCGTCAACGACCATCACCCAGATGGTGGAGGAGCTTTTTGTACTCATTCTTTAACTCTATTTGCACCACACGAGGTGTGGGCGATCCTTGCAGGAGAATGCTTGTTTAAAGCTGGCAAATAGTGAGGTGACCAGCGTTTCTTCCTCTGGTGTTTCGCTGCTCGTACTTACCGCTGAAGCTTGCGTCGGCATGGCTGAGACCGTTGCTACACCTGGCTGTACCAGCAAGAACGCAGCAAGCAGTGCCGCGATACTTCTGCCTTTAATGTTATTCATGCGAAGATCGCTTTCCTCGTGTGAGATATGAGTTTTTCTACAGCTCCTTATTTTTCCCTATCAGCCCTACTCATCCCCACTTTTACCGGAAATCAGGAACGAACGTCACCACCTGATTGGGGTTACTCGCCGCACTCTCGCGGAATGTCCAGCTCCGTTGTCCATTGCTCTAAGCTGCTGACGATGGCGAGGCTGCCTCCCATGCTTTCCATCACTTGCGACAGCGCGGGTATCCCCATTCCGGATGTCAGCAAGGTCCTGTGCTGCCCGGTGCTGGGGACATTAGAAATCTTCAACATGACCGAAGCACTCGTATCCGCGAAGTTGATGACTACCGTGGACGCGGGTTCGGCGTATTTCACAATATTGGTCGACAATTCCCGCAGCACTTCTTGCAGAACCACCAAATCATCGGCTGTCAGCCGCAGATCCGAGATATTGCCGGAGATCTTCACCGTAAAACCGTGCTCTTTTAACGCTCCTGCCATCAGCTGCACTTGCGCTACCACCGACGGTGCCGGTTCGTGTGGACGTGGACTGTCGTCGGTACTGAGGGTGTGTAGTAATTCGCGGACTTCTTTCATCGACAAGCGAGCCTGCTCCGCTAAGTCCACCATCTCTTGCCTGGTTTCATCATCCAAGCTTTTCTGCATGCTCATGGCCTCCAAGCGCATAATCAATGAGGTCAGCGAGGAGGCAACGGAATCATGCAAAATTCGTCCCAGGGTTTCCCGACGCGTTTTCACATCAGTATCCCACTGCTTTTTCAACTGCTTTTGCTGCCAACCGGAACGATACAAGGAATACCCAATGGCAACGGGAAGGCACAGAATTAAACCGGAAAGCGCGAAGGCCAGCCAATCGACGGGAAGGTAGCGTCCATAAAATACATCAACCGAGCCGACGTACCACAGAAATAGTGTTCCTACGACAGCGGCGACAATATAGCCGCGGTAAGCCACCACCGTGCCGATAATCGGCGTCATGAGTATTAATGCTGGGACCCCAATTTCCGGCTGCGCCATCATATAACCGTATAAAACTAAACATCCCAGCCAGGCCAAACGCGGAAACCAGGCCACGAGGAACATTAAGAAAATGGTCAGGGCGGTGGCCACCACAATCCACGGCCGCATGAACGCCTCAGGCGTGACGTAGAAATTGATGGCGAACGCAATGACACCAAAGATTCCAATCCACAGCGATATGGGTGGAACCAGCTTCGGCATTTTCTCGCGTAAATCCATCACCGAATAAGTATGCATCATCCGCGTGCGGCGAACGTACTACCGCCTGAACAACACAAAACCGGAGGCCATCCACCCTTTCGAGTGCGTAACCTCCGGTTGTGCAGTTCTATCTGCGTTTGTGCCCGGAGTGGGACTTGAACCCACACGTCCTATAAGGACACTGGCACCTGAAGCCAGCGCGTCTGCCAATTCCGCCACCCGGGCTGGGTGATGGACATGAAACCTTACGGCTCATATCGACTAAACAACGATAGCATGAGAAATCACATTTATACCAAAACGGCAGTTCACTAAATAAAAACTACCGTGACTTTTCCTGGCAAAACTAGTGGTTTGCCGCGCACTCACTACTCGTTTCGGTCTAAGGTTGCCTATAATAAAGAAGGTTTCATTAAGAACGCAGTCAGAAAGGAGGCGCCGCACCCATGGAACTTTTAGAAAAACTAGCTCGTTTAGATTCCGCCATGCAGCGGGGCCTCGATAACGGGATGGCATTTGTCTTTGGTGGCAAAGTTGTTCCCGCAGAAATTGAAGAACTGCTCAAACAAGAAGCGCTGGACAATGTCCAGCGTGGAGATGATGAGCTGCTGTACTGCCCCAACGTCTACTCAGTCGGCGTGAGCTCCAAAGATGTAGAACATCTGTCACGCAATCGCTCAACCCCGGCTGGCCTGGCTGATCAAATCTCCCGGTTCATCCGCAACAATGGCTGGCAACTAGCCGGTCCCGTTGTGGTTCGCATCGGTGAGGAATCATCACTGCGCACAGGCCAGCTTCGTGTTTCCTCCTTTATTGATAAGGAACCCGACGCAGACACCGGCTATGACGCGATTTTTCACGACGCCAACGAGGATGAGGATGCGCAATCTTCGTCCGCACAAGCTCAGGAGAATTCCATGACTACCCCAGATTCCAATTATCCGGCTGAGGAAGCAGCAACTACCTCATTCGTACGCCAGGAAGCCTCTGAAGAACAAGCAGCCACCCACGGCCCAGCTGTTAACTTGCTGCTGCAAGACGGATCCTCACGCACCTATCACGTGCAGGAAGGTTCCAATATCATCGGACGCAGCAATGATGCACACCTGCGTTTGCCTGATACTGGTGTATCGCGCCAGCACGCCGAAATTACCTGGGATGGCCAGGATGCAGTGCTTGCAGACTTGCAGTCGACGAATGGCACCACGGTCAACGAGACGCCGATTGAAAATTGGCTGCTCGCTGACGGTGACATCATTACAATGGGCCACTCGCAGATTGAGGTTCGCATCACTGGTTTAGATGACTAGTGAGGTTACATAGCTCGCACCATGGTGATAAATCATCGTCACAGCGAGCTTTTATATTTTTCCCAAGACCTGAAACCGGTTAAGCTTTTGCGCTTAAGAACTAGTGCCAGCACTACTGAATTAGTGGGCGTGCCTGACTAAGCTGGTTTCATACGTTTTAATGAGGAGGTCCCCATGGATTCAGTCATTATGTCCGGACTGAGAATCGGACTGCTGATTCTCCTGTGGCTGTTTATTCTGGTGGCCCTAAACGCAATGCGCCGCGACGCTAATAAAGCTGCCGGGTCGTATCAAGCGCTAAAGGCAGAACCGGCTGCTGCCCCGCGCGTCAAAGGGCGCGCTTCTGCGCCGCGCGAAGTAAAAATTATTGATGGCCCGCTGGCGGGCTCCCACATGGCTTTGTCCGGGCTGGAAGATTTCACCTTGGGCCGTGCCCAAGACTGCGATTTTGTCTTAGGCGATGACTACGCCTCCTCACGTCACGCCCGGCTTTTCCGTCGCGGCAGCCAGTGGTTTGTCGAGGATCTTGAATCCCGCAACGGCACATTTATCTCCGGCAACCGCATTGACCAGCCTGAACAGGTAGGTGTGAACACCGATATCAAGATGGGTCGCTCTACCTTAAGGCTGGTGGCGTAGGAATGCTGAAGCTTAATTTCGCCGCCGCCTCCGACCGCGGTTTGGTCCGTGGAAATAATGAAGACTCGGCGTATGCAGGTCCGTATCTTCTGGCATTGGCTGATGGTATGGGTGGGCATGCCGCTGGTGAGGTTGCCTCCCAGTTGATGATTACGCACCTGATGGGTTTGGATAAATTCCCAGGTGACAACGATATGTTGGCCCTTTTGGGCACCGTGTCCACCGAAGCTAATTGGTCGATCTCGGAGCATATTAAGAAAAACCCTGAGACCGATGGCATGGGCACGACGTTGACATCGATGATGTTCAACGGCTCCCAGTTCGCGGTGTGTCACGCGGGTGATTCCCGTGGTTATTTGCTGCGCGATAAGAAGTTGCAGCAGGTCACCAAGGATGACACCTACGTGCAATCGCTTGTCGATGAAGGCAAGTTAGACCCCGAAGACGTCACCTCGCACCCGCAAAAGTCTTTGATTTTGAAGGCTTATAACGGCCGCGACGTACAACCAACGCTGTTTCTATTTGATGCGCAACCAGGTGACCGCATCTTGTTGTGCTCCGATGGTTTATCCGATCCAGTCACAGCATCTACCATTGAGAGCGCGCTTTTGACCGGTTCCTTAGAAGAAGTAGCTACGCGCTTAGTGGAACTCGCGCTGCGTTCTGGTGGACCTGACAATGTCACCATTGTCTTAGCTGATGTGGTTGAAGCCACCGAGGACGAGGCTGCGGCAGCACAAGTTAGTAATATCGCTGGCGCTAACGATGCCGACACGGCGCAATTTGCTGCCGCACAGGATGAGGCCAAGGACGAGGCACAGAACGAGAAGTCACCTGTCATTAACCCCGAAGCCATTATGGTCGGCGCGATTGCTGGTGAAGTACCAGAGCCTACGCACCCGGATTCTGCTGCATCAAGGGCCGCGGCTTTAAACCGTCGCCCGCAGGTCATTGAGCCCTACACTGGCCCCACCACCGCTAAAGGTGCTCCACGGACAACCGTGTCTCCAACCGGAGGTCATCCCACTAATCCCGTAGATGACGCGGATACTGAGGGTACAGCCGGTACGGGAGATTCGGCTGGTGCCGATTCAAGCGATGAGGAGCCTCGCAGACGCCGCAAGTTCTTTGGTTGGCCGTTGATTGTCTCCATCGTTGTCATCATCGCGATTGTGGCTGGTGTGTGGATGGTCGGCAAAAACTACCTGAGCAATAACTACTACGTCGCCGTCGAGACCGCAGACGACGCAGACCAAGACATCCGCATCATGCAAGGCATTGACATGGAAGTCTTTAATAACGGGCTCAACCAGCCTTATCAGGTGGCGTGTCTGCGAGAAGAAGGCGCGTTACAGCTCGCGGCAACCTCGTGCCCGTCGGGCACGCAGGCTTTTTCTCTCGATGATTTACCGCCATCAGAGCGCAGCGCTGTAGGAAACCTGCAATCAGGTTCTTATGACGAGGTGCAATCTCAATTAACGCAACTATCCGAGCGTGCACTGCCCAAATGCCGCGAATCTACAACCGACAAGGACAAGTTCCGGTCGAACCCGGGTGTTGACTGCCGGGAGGTGAACTAAATGCTCAAAGAGTTTCACAGTCGTTGGACTGAGCTCTCCCTGCTGATTATGGCTGCGGCTGTATTCACCATCACGTTGGTGAGCTTGGAAGTATCCCAGGGCAACCCGCTGTCCACGGAAATCTTGTGGATCATCGGCGGGTTCTTAGGCGTGCTCGTTGTCGCGCACATTGTGTTGTGCTTTTTAGCGCCGCATTCTGATCAGCTAATGCTGCCTATCGTGGCGGTGCTCAACGGTATTGGCCTGCTCATGCTGGCACGTATCGATATTGCCCAAGATTTAAACCTGGCATCACGGCAGGTCATGTGGACCGTCGTGGGGCTTATTTTATTCGCTGCCGTTCTGGCCATTGTGCGCGACCACAAGGTCTTCACCCGCTATTCCTATATCCTTGGCGTGCTCGGAATCGTCCTTCTCGCTTTGCCGTTGGTGTGGCCACAGCCACCGGGTGCCGAGGCTCGCATCTGGATCTGGTTAGGACCATTTTCTATCCAGCCCGGTGAGTTCTCCAAGATCTTGCTGCTGCTGTTTTTCGCCATGCTGCTGGTACAAAAGCGCTCGTTGTTCACCGTGGCCGGCTACCGCTTCTTAGGTCTATCCCTGCCGCGCTTGCGCGACTTGGCCCCAATTCTCATCGTGTGGGCTATCGCCATTGTCATCATGGCTATCTCCAATGACTTTGGTCCCGCCCTGCTGCTATTTTCCACAGTGCTGGGCATGCTGTACATGGCTACCGGGCGCGTGTCTTGGTTGGTCATCGGCGTCATTCTCGTCGCCGTTGGTGCTACCGGAATCTGGATGGTCTCTGACAAAATCCAAGATCGTTTCTCCAATTTCTTGGATCCATTGGCAAACTATGACAACACCGGCTACCAGCTTTCCCAGGCGCTCTTTGGCATGTCCTCGGGTGGTATCACCGGATCCGGCCTCGGCAATGGCTACCCAGAACTGGTACCCGTGGCGCATTCGGACTTTATTCTCGCTGCCATCGGTGAGGAGTTCGGTTTGATTGGCCTATCCGCAGTCCTGGTTCTTTTTGCACTGCTGGTCTCGCGTGGGTTTAATTCCGCGATGAAGGTTCGTGATTCCTACGGCAAGCTCGTTGCCGGTGGGTTGTCATTGACCATTGCTATTCAGATCTTCGTCGTCACCGGCGGTATTTCCGCCCTGCTGCCGATGACAGGTCTGACCACTCCATTTATTTCCGCCGGTGGTTCGGCACTGATGGCAAACTATATTCTTTTGGCCATCTTGCTGCGTATTTCTAATACCGCCCGTCGCCCCCAGGCCGACATTGCTGCGTCCACTGATAACGCTGACGTGGCGGAGGTTCGCTCATGAACAAATCAATTCGCGTAACCGCGCTGTTTTCTATCCTGCTCACCATCGTCTTGCTCATTAACTTGACGATCGTGCAGGCATTTAGCGTTGATAAATACGCTGAAAATCCGAAAAACCAACGCAACTTCTATGACATGCAAACCATCGCGCGTGGACAAATCTTCGCCGGCGGGACCGTCCTGGCGCAGTCCACGGCGGATGAAGAAGGGATCTACTCGCGTTCTTACCCCGTCGATTCTGCAGCATGGGGTCCAGTGACTGGCTACCTATCCACGCAATATGGCGCTTCTCAACTGGAAGCTTCCCAAAATAGCATTCTCAATGGCACCGATGATTCACTGGTGACCTCAAATTTCAAAAATCTCATCACCGGTGAACAACCAGACGGTGCCAATGTAGAAGTCACCATTGATCCGCAGCTGCAAGAAGTTGCTTATGACCAGCTCACCCAGTCTGGTTATGAAGGCGCAGCTGTGGCTTTGCAGCCATCGTCAGGCAAGATTTTGGCAATGGCATCTAGCCCTTCTTATAACCCCAATAACGTTGATGAACAGTGGGAGCAATTACAAGAACAAGAAGGCACCCCGCTGCTCAACCACGCCACCCAGGAAACCTTGCCTCCGGGATCTATTTTCAAGATCATCACCACCGCAGCTGGTTTGAATAACGGCTACAGCCCGGATTCCACCCTGACGGGTGCATCCGAGATCACCTTGCCAAATACCAATACGCAACTGACGAACTATGGTGGACAAGTCTGTGGTGGATCCCAGCAGGTTTCTTTGACCACTGCCTTCTCCCTGTCGTGTAACACGGCGTTTGTGGAAATGGGCATGGATGTTGGCGCTGATGAATTGCGCAGCTACGCCGAAGGATTCGGCATCGGCGAAGCCGCCGATATCGGAGTAGAAACTGCCCCTGGCAACATCGGCGAAATGCCGGATGATGCCGCTGTTGGCCAATCCTCCATCGGCCAGCGCGATGTGTCGATGTCAGCACTGCAGGCAGCCGGCATGGCCGCAACCGTGGCTAATGATGGTGTGCGCATGAAGCCATACTTGGTCAACCGCATTACCGATTCCACGATGAATGACATCCGTACTACCGCGCCGAAGGAAGCATCGACAGCCGTGAGCGAAGATGTTGCTGCAACCTTGACCGATCTGATGTACGCCTCCGAGCGCAATACCAGCGGCTATAACGGAAATAGCTACGCTTCCAAGACCGGTACCGCTGAGCACGGCGATGGCTTGCCACCCCACGTGTGGTACGTAGCTTTTGATCCAGAGCGCGATATTGCCGTCGGCGTGGTGGTGAAAAACGGTGGTAACCTCGGCGAATCCGCTACCGGCGGCCAGGTTTCCGCGCCGATTGGCCGCGCAATCCTGGACAACTACGGAGGGGGTCAGTAGTGAATACTGCCGACAACCAGGAACTGCTGCAATCGCTTATCGGTGATGACTATATTTTGCAGTGGGTCATCGGACACGGCGGAATGTCGACCGTGTGGTTGGCCGATGATGTCCGCAATGAGCGTGAAGTGGCGCTGAAAGTTCTGCGTCCGGAATTTTCCAATAATGAGGAATTCCTTTCGCGATTTCGCAACGAAGCTGATGCTGCGGAAAATATTGATTCCGACAATGTGGTCAAGACCTATGATTACCGCGAGGTAGAAGACCCTTCCGGATATCGCTTTTGTTTCATCGTGATGGAATACGTTCGCGGTGAATCTTTGGCGGATTTGCTCGCGCGCGAGAAAATGCTGCCGGAATCTTTGGCACTCGATGTGCTGGAGCAAACCGCCCATGGGCTTTCGGTCATCCACCGCATGGATTTAGTACACCGCGATATCAAGCCGGGCAACCTGTTGATTACGCAAAATGGCCAGGTGAAAATCACCGACTTTGGCATTGCGAAAGCTGCTGCCGCAGTTCCGTTGACCCGTACCGGCATGGTGGTCGGTACCGCGCAGTACGTCTCCCCTGAGCAGGCGCAGGGCAAAGATGTCACGGAAGCTTCCGATGTGTATTCACTCGGTGTCGTTGGCTACGAAATGCTTGCCGGCGAGCGGCCTTTTTCGGGCGATTCTTCCGTGTCCGTTGCCTTAGCTCATATCAGCCAAGCCCCCGCCGCGCTATCGACGAATGTCTCTGCTCCCGTACGTGAGCTCATTGGCATTACTTTGCGCAAGGACCCGAATACTCGTTATGCCGGTGGCAATGAATTAGCGCTGGCGGTGTCCGCGGTGCGGTTGGGCAAGCGCCCACCGCAGCCTAAAGCGATGCCGAATAATGTCATTGCGCCGGAACCTTCCCCGACGGCTGCCACCGCGATGTTGGGTGAAGCAACGAACCCAACCACGATTCACCCCGCGGTCACAGCACATCCCGGCACCGATCCGGATGCCCCTGCTGTTACCGGCACCCGGGCAGCAGCGGGTGCAACTACTGCGGCCGGAGCTGGCAAAAGTGTCAGCACTAAGACTGCGAAGAAGTCAGGTGCCGGCAAGAATTTCGGCATCGGCGTAGGTATCGCAGCGCTCGCGGTTGCTTTAGTCGGCGGTGGTTTTTACGCTGCCACCATGTTCAGCGGCGATGACACAGCTGCGGAACCGACCACGTCGACTGAGCCGTCCATCGTGACCGAATATGTCACCACGGAAAATGAGCCGGCACCGGAAGAGGTAGAGCCAGAAGAACCACAAACAACCTACACGTCGCCGGATAACGAGCCTTCCAGTCCATCACCGTCACCATCCCCGAGCCCGACGGGTAATTCGCCGTCGCCTACTAATACATCTCCTGGCAATGGCACCTCGCCTGCGCCAGGAAACGGCGGTGGCAATGGAAATAATGGCTCGACCCCTGGTGGCGGCAACGGAACTGGTGGAAACTCCGGGCAACCGAGCGACACCAACGGTGGAAACACTGGTGGTGACTCCGGAACCAACCCTGGTGAGGATATTATTGGAGACATCATAGACGACCTTGAGGGAGGTGCCAATGGTTAATGATCGCTACCGTTTAGGCGACGTCATTGGCACCGGCGGAATGTCGGAAGTCTACGTCGCAAACGACTCACTGCTCGGCCGCGATGTGGCCATCAAGATGTTGCGCCCGGAAATGGCGCGCGATGTGAATTTTCGCGAGCGTTTCCGCAAGGAAGCACAAAATTCAGGTCGGCTAAATCATCCCAATATCGTTGCGGTATATGACACCGGCGAAGCCGAGGATGATGGAATGGCGATTCCATATATCGTCATGGAACTCGTGCACGGGCGCACGTTGCGCGATCTGGTGCGCGAAGACGGCCCGTTGTCACCGCGCGAAGCCGCGGAAGTATTAGTTCCGGTAGCTCATGCATTGCAGGCCTCACATGAGGCGGGAATTATCCACCGCGATGTCAAGCCGGCAAATATCATGATCACCAACACCGGGCAGGTCAAAGTCATGGACTTTGGCATTGCCCGTGCTTTGGATGATTCCACCTCGGCCATGACGCAGACCTCTGCGGTTATTGGTACCGCGCAGTATCTTTCCCCGGAGCAGGCACAAGGAAAACCTGCCGATGCCCGCTCGGATGTCTATGCCTTAGGTTGCGTGCTCTATGAGGCCGTGACAGGTCATGCACCTTTTGAAGGCGAGACTCCGTTCGCCGTGGCATATCAACATGTGCAGGAAGAACCCACCGCCCCCTCGGAATCGCTCAACCCAGATTCCATGTCTCCTACCGAGCGGGTAAATCTTGACGCCGTGGTGCTGACGTCCATGGCGAAGGATCCTTCCGATCGTTATCAGTCGGCGCAGGAATTTGGCGCCGACTTAGAGCGCATGAGCACCGGCAATGTCACTCGCGCGGCACAGATGCATATCGATGACGACGAGCCTTCTGCTCATAGCCAGCCCGAAGACACCACGCGCGTTGCGGCTTTGCATCCAGCAACTACCACGATGGAACCGCAACCCGCAGCTGCCGCCGGAGTTCCCGTCGCTGATCCGGGCGTGGACTCCGACGAGTATGACGACGATGACCACAAATCCCGTCCGTGGATGAAGTGGATCGCGATTATCTTGGCCATCGTGCTCGCCGCTGTCCTTATTGGTTTCGGGTTTGATTACTGGAACACCTCCCGCGAACGCCAGGCGGAGCAGGAACAGCAGCAAGAAGAGCAGGCCAATATGGTCACTGTTCCGGATGTGGAAAACCGTCCGCGCGGTGATGTGCTGGCGGAATTAGAGGACTTGGAACTGCTGGTCACCGTCAATGAGGAAGCTAATCCCGACATTGCGCGTGATAATGCGATTCGCATCAACCCAGCTCCGGGTTCGCAATTGCAACGCAATTCCACGGTGATTCTCACGGTTTCTTCGGGCCGGGAAGTCACAGATGTGCCAGATGTTGTTGGCCTGAGCTTGGAAGAGGCATCGCGTGCGCTTTCCGATGCCGGCCTGCACATGGCCGATGCCGTCGAAGAAGAGGAATCTAGTTCGCAAAACACTGGACTGGTCACGCAGCAAAATCCTGCCGCCGGTTCCCAACTCTCGCGTGGTTCACGCGTGACAGTTACCGTCGGCACCGGCCCGCGCATGGTACGGATTCCTTCGAACCTGGTTGGCCAGGATATTGAAAGTGTTCGCTCCACATTGGATTCCATGGGATTAAACGTGGAAGTCGACAGCGTTGATTCCACCGAAACCGATGGCCAAGTGCTTTCGGTTTCCGATGAAGGCAGCCAGGTACCGGTGGACAGCACCGTCACGGTGCAGGTTTCCAACGGTCAACTCATCGTGGCACCAGACTTGACGCGCAAGACTCAAAGCGACGCCGAGCGTGCGCTTCGCGATGCCGGCTGGTCCGGTAGCTTCAACGTTGGCCAGCCGGTAGATACCGGCGCCGCGGTCGACAATGATCTAATTGCCTGGTCGGAGGTCAAGGCCGGCGATTCCATCCGTCGCAACCAAGATATTGATATCCGGTTGTGGGAATTTGAAATTGGTGAACTTCTGCGGACTAACTAGCCGCGTGTTTCACCGGGAAGCGTACAGACATCTGCCAGTGCAAGCTGGTAGAGTCTGATCGCACAATATAAATATTGCTCGATTACAACTTCGTGAAAAGGTTGATAGAGGCTCATGCCAAAAGCAAAGTACAACCCATCTGCGACTGCTGCACCCACTAGCTCAGGCTCCGCAGCAAACCGTACCCCAGTCAAGGTAAATGCTGAGGGTACTCCGAAGTGGTACATCGTTCTCATGCTGGGTTTGATGATCATCGGCTTGGCATGGATTGTTGTCAACTACCTCGCCGGCGAGCAGATCGCGTTTATGGCCGCACTCGGCGCGTGGAATTATGCCATCGGCTTCGGTCTTGCCATCATTGGTCTTCTCATGACCATGGGCTGGCGTTAGCCTGGCCTTAGCCCAACAGGCGCTAACTGATTAAAACGACAATCGAGCGAGATGGTGTAACCATCTCGCTCTTTTTATTGTTGCCTTAGGCCGCCACGTCGTCTCTGCGAGCTTTCATCACTTTGGTTTGATATCCAATCAGCGGCACCACCGAATAAACCAGTGGAATCATGGTGATGACGCACAGCGCAACTTCGAGGAAATTAGGCCAGTCCACATTAGCGATAAGCACAACCACAGCGGCGAAAATGACCGCTGTAATCACAGAAGCCTTGGCAAAGCTATTGCGCTGTTTCTCTAATACTTCAGACGTCAGTTCGTCCTCCGTATGCAGGCCAACGGTACCGGGCGCTGCCTTAAAAATGTGATTATCTCCCACCGTCAGCACATGGTTCCATCCGGCTTGCTGGCACATGGTGAAGAAGTCTTCATTGGCATCGTGCTCAGTGGTCATATCGAAGATGACATCTTCTTTCTCACCCGGCGTAAATTCCCAGCCGTGCCCGGCGTACGAAGTTCCTGTGAGATGTTCACCCTGCAGTGCCATCTTGCGAAAGAGTCGTAATTCGCGTTGCGGGTTAATAGCCAGGCCTGTACTTAGTCGTTTAGACATTGGTGTCTCCGTTCTTGTCATTTAACATTTTGTCCGCTGCCGCGACTAGTTGTTGACGCCGCTTAAGGTTGTTTGCGGCCGCCGCCTTACCTTGCGCAGTCATGCAGTAGCTGCGGCGGCGCTCCCCAGTGCGGTCATCGGCAGGAGCTACTTCTTCGATCAATCCGGCATCGACAAGCTTTTTTAAAGTCGTGTACAACGACGCCGGACCAATCACAACGAGCCCTGCCGTGCGTTCTTCCAGAAACTGCATGATGGAGTAGCCATGACGCGTTTGCCGTAGCGCAAGCAAAATAAAAAATGCTGCTTCAGGCAGGTTGTCCACATCCCAGCCAGGTTTCCGAGCCATTGCACATCTCCTTTACATCGCTTAACGATGCATCACTACCCGATATATCGTTTAATGACATAGTAAGCGCAAAATAAAGTTGTGCACAACCCAAAACGCCAATTAATTAACACTGCCGCCTATTCATGCAGGTCATGACGTATAAATTTTTCTCAAAGTGACCGCGATGGCGTCGATCTTGGTGGAATTGCAAAGTTCTCCACGGTTTTACACCGCACGTGTACAAAGTTATCCACAGGGTGGGGACAACTCTGTGAAATTCACGTGTCCACAGGTTTACACACAGCCTGTGGATAACTTTTTCAATGTTTTAACAGGGCTTTAGAATTTCGAAAAAAGCGCGAAAGATCGGAATACCTGGCGTTTTATATGTTCGATTCGAGTTTTCTTTCGACAATTACACCCATGTAGTTATCCACAATGTGGATAACTATTGTGAATTACTTTCGCACAGCGGCCCCCGTGGATAACACGCCGAAGTTATCCCCACTTCCCTGCTCAGAGCGCACGGTAACACAGCGGAAAACTTTTGTAGTTCTGCGACGCGGCCGGTGCTGATCTTCTACGACAGCCACCACACAACACACAGCTGCGACGGGCATTGGGCTTATCTCAGGATCACAAAAGGCGCCCTCCACGGAGCAGTTCAGCTCATTCTTGGCCGTGGAAGGCACCTTAAAGTATCTGGAGACTACATCCCTAGGGCTGTGTATAAAAGATAGGCTGCAATGGGCAATCCGATGATGCCCACCCAGTGAATAGCCGGTGCTTTGCGGCCCACGCACAGCGCCAGGATGACGCCGGCGAACAGACCACCGAGGTGGCCCCACAGCGATACGCCCGTGGTGATGAATGTGTAGACCACATTGACCACCACCAGCACGGTGGGGGCGCGGAGGTCAGCGCCGCGGCTGCGGTAGACAGAGATTAACAAGACCATGAGCGCAAATAGCGCGCCGGAGGCGCCAGCGGTGGGCGCCATGAAGTCGAGCGTCAAAATAAGCAGGCCTGAGCTAATCGCCGCAGAGATATAAAGCGCGACGAACAATTTCGTGCCAAAGTGTCGTTCAACCTCACGGCCAATCAACAGCAGCATGATCATATTGACCGTGAGATGGCCGATATCAAGGTGCATGAAGGCATAAGTCAGCGGAGTCCACCAGTGGTGGGTAATTTCAAAGGCCGGCCCCCACACCATCATGGTGTGCACTAGTTCTGAATTGCTAAAGACACTGGTTAAAGATCGCGCCTGAATCGCTGCGATAATCCACAACACGATGCAGGCACCGGTAATAAGCAGTGTCGCGGGAGCCGTGCGATAGAAAGTCTTCAGCCAGGTCTGCATGAGCTAATGTTCCTCACAATAAAACTAGAAAAGCCCGCGGGGCGTGCTCTAAAGACATCACTTGAGAGCACCCTGACGCGGGCGAAAGATGAAGATTAATGTTAAATCAACGAATAAGAAGCGGCATTAAGCCTTTTCAACGTCGATGGATTCAATAACAACATCTTCAGCTGGGCGGTCCATGCGGTCGGTCTGAACCTTAGCCATCTTGGCCACAACTTCCTGGGACGCTGGGTCGGTCACCTCACCGAAGATGGTGTGGTGGTTGTTCAGGTGTGGGGTTGGTGCCACGGTGATAAAGAACTGGGAACCGTTGGTGCCAGGGCCAGCGTTTGCCATAGCCAACAGGTATGGGCGGTCGAAGGTGAGCTCTGGGTGGAACTCATCCTGGAACTGGTAGCCAGGGCCACCACGGCCGGTGCCGGTTGGGTCGCCGCCCTGGATCATGAAGTTGTCAATAATGCGGTGGAAGATAGCGCCGTCGTAGAACGGGCCGGACTGCTCGCCCTTAGCGTTTTGAGCAGAGTATTCCTTCTCACCGGTTGCGAGGCCGATAAAGTTTTCAACAGTTACTGGTGCGTGGTTACCGAACAAGTCGATGACGATGTCACCGAGGTTGGTGTGCAGCGTTGCAGTTGCAGTCTTCTGAGTCATGACAGCCATTGTAAACAAAGTTCTAAAGCCTTGGCATGCGTACCGGAGAATGCTCGCGCACAGCGATCACCATCGCGCCACACAGGTTTAAACTTTTGTACACTGAAGAATTATGAATCTTGCTGGTTATGACGGAATTCTCTTCGATTTAGATGACACGCTCATGGATCACACGGGTGCGTCCATCAAAGGTCTCGATAGCTGGTGTCAAGAGTTAGGGCTGCCCACCGGGCAATATCAGCGTTGGGCAGAGATTGAATTTAAGTGGGTCAGCCGCTACGAACGCGGGGATCTATCCCACCCGCAGCAACGCCGTGAACGTGCCAAAGAGTTCACGGGGCAACTGCATTTAACTGATGAGCAAGCAACCAAGCTTTACGATGGATTTATCCGCGGTTACCAAGCCCATTGGGCGGCTTTTGATAATGCCATTCCTACTATCCACACCGCGCTGGCCGCTGGAAAGAAAGTGGGTATTTTAACCAACGGAGCCCGAGAAATGCAGGAGGGCAAAGTCCGCGCCGGCGACTTGGTCATTGATGGCGTGGAGCTGATTCCGCTGGTGGAATATGATGCGCCAAAACCACGTCCGGGGGCGTATTCTCTGGGCTGTGAAATCATCGGCACTGCACCCGAGCGAACCGTCATGATCGGCGATAACTGGCTCAATGATGTTGAAGCCCCACGCCAGGCTGGCCTTAAAGGTGTGTATTTCTACCAGGGCCTTGCTAACCAGCCAAAACCACAACCAGCTGACCAGGAGGTAATTACCTCACTGAGTCAGCTGGTGTTTAGTGCCTAATACTCGAGCCTTTGGCTCTGCGTTTAGGCACTAAACACGAACCAAATCGAAACTAGACGGAAGCGCCAACCTTCAGGTTCGCGGCAACTTCATCGCGGGCTAGAACCATGTTGCGCAGGGACTGCTCGGTTTCTTCGTAGCCGCGGGTCTTGAGGCCGCAGTCTGGGTTGACCCATAGGCGCTCCAGCGGAACGTGCTTCAACGCAGCGCGGATCAGCTCAGCCATCTCCCCTACGGACGGGATGCGTGGTGAGTGGATATCGTAGATGCCTGGGCCAATCTCCGAGTGGAACTTCTCATCAATATCTTGCAGCAGCTCCATGCGCGAGCGCGCTGCTTCGATGGAGGTGACATCGGCATCCAAACCAGCAACGGCATCGATGATCTGGCCGAATTCGGAATAGCACAGGTGGGTGTGAATCTGCGTGGTTGGCGCAGCATCCAATGACACCAGGCGGAAGGAACGCACGGCCCAATCCAGGTAGGAAGGACGGTCTTCTTCACGCAGCGGCAGCAGCTCACGCAGCGCAGGCTCATCAATCTGAATGATTTCAATGCCGGCTTCTTCCAGGTCCTTGACCTCATCGGCCAAGGCCACACCAATCTGGTCGGCAGAGACCGACTGCGGCACATCATCGCGCACAAATGACCACGCCAAGATGGTGACAGGTCCAGTCAGCATGCCCTTGACGTGCTTGTCAGACAGGGACTGTGCGTACTGTGCCCACTCCACGGTCATGGCCTTCGGGCGGGAGACATCGCCGACCACGATTGGCGGACGGGTGCAACGGGAGCCGTAGGACTGGACCCAGCCATTTTCGGTGACCACGAAGCCATCGAGAAGCTCTGCGAAGTACTGCACCATGCCATTGCGCTCTGGCTCGCCGTGCACCAGCACATCCAAACCGAGGCGTTCTTGCAGCTCAATGACGCTGGCTACTTCCTTGCGCAGCTCCTCAACATACTGCTCATCGCTCAACACACCATTGCGGTGATCCGCGCGGGCCTTACGGATATCCGTGGTCTGCGGGAAAGAACCAATCGTCGTGGTCGGCAGAACCGGCAACTCCAACGCCTTCTGCGCTTCCTGACGCTCAGCGAAAGCAGGCTCACGCTGTACCTGGCCCTCAGGCAGCGCGGCCGTGCGGTCTGCCACCTGCTGGTTGTGGGTACGGGTAGATTCAGCGCGGGTACGCACTGCACGGTCCGCGCGGGCATAGGCTTCCGCAGCATTCAGTGGGCCTTGCGCCAAGGCAACAACCTCGCCTATCTTCTCATTGGCAAAGGAGAACCACGCGGCGACATCAACCGGCAGGTTCGGCTCCGCTTCCACCGTGTGCGGCACGTGTTGTAGCGATACCGAGGTGGATACAGACGCGCCATCAAATTGCTCAAAGACCTCACGCAGCGCGCGCAGGTTGCCAGCCCACACGTTGCGGCCATCAACCAAACCGGTCACCAGCTGGGTCTTTGCAGTGTCCACGGTGTTTTTGACGCGGTTGACGTAGTCGCTATCCAAAGCCTGCGTTCCCACGGACAAGTCCACGTGTAGTGCCTCCGGCGCAAGCTTAGCCAGCACCTCCAGCCCGGCGCGCGCGGAGCCATATGGGGTGGTCACATAGACCTGCGGGCGGTTTTCCGCCGCCAAGATCTTGGAGTATGCCGCCTTCAGGTGCGCGGCAATCTCGGCATCGTTAGCAACAGCTAAATCGGCCACGGTGGCGGGTTCGGCAATCTGTACCCACTGCACGCCGGCATCGAAAAGCGCGGCAAGTACCTGGATATAAGAATCCACCAGGTCATCTAAGCGGTCCAGGGGCTGGTCAGTGGAGCCTTCCGCCTGCTTGGACAAGGCCAGCACGGTCACAGGACCCACCAGGTACGGGCGTACGGCATGGCCTTGGGCACGGGCTTCTTCCACCAGGCGAACCACGCGCTGCGGGCGGGCAGTAAAGGCCTGGTCATCAGCAATTTCCGGCACAATGTAGTGGTAGTTGGTATCAAACCACTTAGTCATCTCCAACGGTGCGCGGTCGGCATTTCCGCGGGCTAAGGCAAATTCCTCGTCCAGGGATACTTCCTTGGCCTCGCCACCCACAGCGCCGACGGTCAAGGCGGTCTCTAGCACCTGGTCATACAAGGCAACATCCGCGGGGATGGCGTAGTCCTCATTCAGACCTAAGTCCTTTAAGCGAGCATAGGTGTCCACGCGCAGGGAATGTGCGGCGGATTCAAAAGTTTCCTGGTCAATCTTGCCAGCCCAGAAAGCCTCCAGCGCCTTTTTCAGCTCACGCTGTGGGCCCACGCGTGGGTATCCTTCAATCGTGGCCTTGGGAAATGGTGTGTAAGTCATGGTTTCTCCTTGAAGGATTTAATGCCGATGGCAGTCAGTAGTTCTTGGGTGATACTTGCGTTGTTGTGGGTATAGATGTGCAAACAGCCAGCGCCGCCCGCGAGCACCGCCTGGGCTAATTCGACGGTGTGCGCCATGCCGATGGCATATTCCTCATCGGGGCCACGGGCACGCGAGAGCTTGTCGATGAGCTTCGGCGGCACCTCCAATCCCGATAGCTCCCCCATGCGCTGGGCTCGTTTGAGCGAAGTAATGGGCATGATGCCGGGAATCAGTGGCATTCGGGTTCCCGCCAACCGCGCGCGCTGTGCGAATTTGAGGTAGTCTTCGGCGTCGAAAAATAGCTGCGTGATGGCGAGATCTGCCCCTGAGCGTTGCTTGGACAATAAGACATCGAAGTCTTCATCGTCGTGCGCGGATTCCGCATGGCCGTTGGGATAACACGCCACCCCTACCGCCAGGCGGCCTGCGGCAAAGCGTGCTGCTTGCTGGCTTTCTAGTTGCCGGATAAGGCGCACCAGTTCATCGCCGTGCTGCAAGTAGCCATCGGGAAGCTCGCGCTGACCTGGTTCCAAGTCTCCGCGCAGCGCTAGGAAACCGCGCACTCCGGCATCGACTAAAACGTTGATCCACTCGGTGAGTTCTTGTTTATTTCCGGCGGTGCACGCCAGGTGCGCTAATGGGCGCATGGCGGTGGTAGAAGAAATCTGCGCGATGAATTTCGCGGTTCCTTCCAGCCAGCCGGAGCGTTTCGAACTAGTCACCGCGATGTAGTCCGGGTTATAGCCACTGAGAACCTGCAATAAGTTTTCGGTTTTCGCGCTATCTGCGTCATGCCGCGGTGGGATGACTTCAAAAGACAAAGCGGTACGGCCCGGAGCTTTACCCTCATCAGGTTGCAAGGTGTTTCCGGCAGAGTCCAGCTCAAGATAATCGAGCGGCGCAGATGCTGACATGCGAGGCACCATGATTCCTCCTGTGCTGGTAGTTGATGTGCAAGTACCCAAAATGTACCAAGCTGTTCACTTTTTCCGACAGGTGTTTTTAATGGTGATACCTTTGAAATTGCTCTGCCATGGCAAAGGCGGAAAACCCACGTGAATAAAATCGGCCCCTTATGAACCAAGCTGTCTATTTTTGGGGTGGCCGGTGGAGAAATTTCTGATAATTACTCCCACAACCATGACAAAGACAACTACTGTTGGTAGCTAAGTAGTGAAAACCACCATCTAAGAATTCGGCTGAAGTTAAGGAGTTAGAAGGATATGAATCCCATTGCAGCGCAACAAGCGTTGAAGGTGGCATCCTCGTTGTGGGGTCAGTTCAATAAGTACCGCAAGGACAAGGCCGCGCAGGCCTACTCCGCGCTGGAAGAAGCCGCCTCCAACGTGAAAGACAACGCAGATAATTTCAGCGATGATGTGGAATCCCGCTTCCCGGAAGCACGCAAACAGGCCGGTGCTGTCACCAAGGCCGCACATGACCGCGTGGAGCGCGCCCTAGCGGAATTTAACTCGCGCGGTGAAGAAGCCGGCGAGCGCTTAGCCTCCGCCGCCTCCGACTTGGGTAATCGTGCGGAAAAGGCCACTCGTTCTTCGCGTAAGAGCGCGCAGAAGACCTTGAAAAAGACCCGCAAGAATGCCCGCAAGCAGGCCAATCAAGCCCAGAAGGCAGCACAATCTAAGCGCAAGCAGCTGGAGAAGACCGCAAATAAGAAGTTGGACAAGAAACTGGGCAAGCAGAAGTCTAAGTCCAAGTCTTTCTTCTCCATCGCTGGCATCATCGCGCTGATCGCCGCAGTCTTGGGCGGGGTTTACTACCTGCTGCGCCGCAACGACACCCCGGGTGAAGTTCCACCACGCGTGGAAGACTTTGCCGATAAGTCGCAGCCCGATGACACCGGCTCCACCTTGGTCTACACCTCCACCACCGAGGATGACGTCAAGGAAGGTGCCCCAGTTGCCAATGCAACCAAGGTAGCCGGCGACCTGGCAGAAGAAGGTGCCGAAGAACGCGATGAAGAACTGCTCAACTCCCTCGAGGAGCAGCTCGCTGCACACCGCGAGCAGACCGACGCAGAAACTGTTGACGTAGAAACCGCCGAAGCAGACGATGCCGCCACCGACACCGCGCGAGTGACCGATGACTCCGAGGACGAAGGCAAGCACCGCCTCGAAGGCGACGAAAACTAGACCCCTTCTGCCCCACTCCCCGCCAACACGTGGGGAATAGAGACCTCAAGTGTCTCCAGTTCTGATTCTTCGACTTTGATTAAAGCCGGAGTTTCAGATCAGGAGTCTTGAGGTCTTTTTATTTTTGCCACAGGTGCGCGGACAATAGGCCCGTTTCGCCAATGGGCATCAGGCCATCATCAAGTTCACGTAATCTTTGATAAATACTGCGCATTTCGGCCTTTCCCGTGATGAGATTGTCTGACACTGCACGTTTCAACACTGTTTCGGTGTTAACTAACGAAATACTTCCAACGTCTTGGCCACTGCTTCGAAGGCGAGCCAATCGACGCTGTTCAATCCCTGCTATTCGTCTTCCATTGCCTTCATCAATCAAAACAATAATGTCGGCACCTGCCTCTGCTGCTACGACTGCGTGAGCAATCACCATCATTTCCCCCAAATCGCGGCTAATACTCAAACGCTGATGAAAAGGAGTCCCCCGATACTCGGGTTACAGCCTGCACTAATTCATCCGTTGCCGTGTCGGGGAGAATTGCCAAGTATTTGGCCGGAAGCTTCCTAATCACGGTTTCCGCTGGAGCGAATCGAGGGTCGGATCGCGCTTTACGCAGGATTTCACCCTCGACAGTTTGAGGAATATGCAAAGGACCAAGAACGCTAATTAGTAACCGTTCCTTGTGGATAGAGAAGAAATTCAGCCCAGGGCCGGCATCCATGATTGGACGACTATCCATTAGCCTGCGTCGCTCCCCTTGTGATCCAGGGATTCAGGACCGAGAATGTCATCAAGATCAGCTAGATTGATATCGACCGACGGAAGTTCATCTGAATCCATCCATCGAGCATCGGCATTTTCCGCGACAATCCCTGCTTCCTCCAAGTCAGCAACAACTTCTTCTTCCGGAACCCCTCGCAATACAGCAATGGCCTGCACAGGGATGATTCCTGCTTTGTACCCGGTTATTGCTCTGGAGAGTAACCGCTGAGGGACCCGAGTTTGATCAGCATCGTGCTGCAGCATTCGATACTGGTCAGACCAACCAAACCGTGTTGCCAGCATCCGTGTGGTCATTTTCATCCACGCGTCTTTGGTGGAGCTAGGAATATATCCGCCATTACACAGTGCGATAGCAGCTACTGCCGGGGAGACTAGAAACTGTTGCACCACAGCGGAAAGGTCAGCTTCAGTGAGCTTCGCACCCGGCTCACCTAAAAGATTCACCAACCCTTTTGCCGGAATCAGTAAATGGCGAGCAAAAGCATCCGCGCGGATCTCTTGCGGAGTTCTCGCAGACAACTCCTCACTGCTGCCATTGGACCAGTCAGCGAAAACAACGTGCGCTAGCTCATGCGCCAGGGTGCTGCGCTGCCGCATAAGATTTCGTGTCCGCGCAACTCCCATGAACGCAACCCGCCTTTTGGGATCCCACATGGTCAGGCCATGCTCGTCGGCATCTTCTACATCGAGCACAGCGACTTCATGTTCAGTAGTTTGCTCAATAATAAAAACCAGATCATGCAAGGACCGTGAGCCCAAATTGTGCCGCGCACGAAACTCTTCCGCAGCTACTTTTCCCTGTTGTTCCGGAGTCATGGATTAAATTGCCGTCCTTGTCAGACAGAAGGAATACCGTGATCGTCTAGATAATCATTGAGCTCAACAAAGTGCAGGAGCTTGTGACGCATGGATTCCATCGACGAAGCATTAGTGGACCGTGCCGCATATTGCACTCGTTGCGACACACTGCTGGTTCCGGCCAGCTGAGCAACGGTCGTGCCCGTTGCCCGGGCAATGAGAATGAGCTCAGGCATGGTCACGGCACGCTCACCAGAGATGATGCGAGACAGGGTTGATTGAGAAATTTCGGTTTCATCCGCCAAGCGCCGCTGGCTCATATTCGCCCGCACAAGCGCGTGAGTAATTTGGCTCGCCACAAGCTGCGTATCCATCGCATTCCACCTCCTGAATCACTTTCTCCCTAGGTGATTCAGCCTAGTCCACGCGATGCGTTATTGCTAGCACCCGGGCAGCAATTGGATACCCCGCCCTTTTCCCACGACTACGTAGACCTCATTGTCCGAGATTTGCCACGGTTTAACCGTTTGGGGGTGGACGGAAAGTAATGTAGATCCCACTCGATTGAAGTTTGTGATGGCCACTGGTTCAATTATGCGAAACGCTATTAAAACCAGTGATAGAACCCTATAACCGCATTGACATGACAACTTGTGGTGTCGGTCGGATACATTTCTATTCGCCCATGTTCCCTGTCCTATGGAGGCCCTGATTTCAATGAGCTACGAAACACTTACCGTTAACCTGAAGAATGGAAAAACTCACTACTTCCCCGTTGGTGCGGTAATTGGAGATAGCTCCGCTCGGGTGGATTTGCTGCGTGAGGCGATTGAGAATTCTAGCGATTTCCGCTCTTTAGACTCTGATGGCTATGAGCAGGTCTTTAACGGCGCGGACGTCGAGCGCTACACCATGAACTAAACCACAAGCCTGCCTATTTTATTCACGAGGCAGGTTTTTGCTCTTCTGAGCAGAAAAAGTGCTGTGTGGGGGCGGGGATCGGCATAGACTAAGACACCATGACTGTGCCGAAGTACCCACGGATGCGAACGTGGGCGTGGTATGTGCCCGATGATTCGCCACCGAGCACGTATGACATTGATGCCACCCGGTGGGATAAACCCGTCCGGGCAAGCTTGTCGTTGCTGGGCATGCACCGCACCAGCGTGTGGATGACGCTGCTGAGCATGGTGTTGTCTGCGCCGGTGGGCGCGGCGGTATCGGCAGTGATTGGCTACGCCACGGAATCGGTCTTTACTGAGCTCACGTGGGCTTCCCTGCTCGTCCCCGTGCTGTTGACCATCTTATTATTGTGGTTTCAGTGGGTGGCAGAATCGACCGCGGATGCCTTTACGGAACTCGGCACCGCGCGCACCACGCATGATTTGCGCTTGGGGCTCTTGCAGCGGTTATTGCGTTCTCGCACGCAGGGGCTCAACCCGGGCCGGTTGCTCAACACCATGGATGAGGACAGCAACAACATTGGCCTGTTGAAAGAGATCCTCAACTTCCCCGTGATGATGTTGGGCTATGTCGCCGGTGCCATCATCGTCATCGCGCCATCGTCTCCCACGGTAGCCATCGCGCTGCCGGTCGGCGTGGCCCTAACCATGGTGGTGTCGTATTTCACGGCGAAGTCGCTGACGAAGGTCACCGCCGAACGCCGCGCGAATGACAACGTGGCATTGAGCCTGGCCACCGATGCCGCACAAGGAAACCGGGTGGTCAAAGGCCTCGGCGCAGGCAATATCATCGCATCGCGTTTTGCGGAGGTCTCCTCCACTGCCTTAGATTCCATGCTCAAAGAAGTTCGCACTTTAACGTGGACCACCCTGGTTCGCCAGATGGTGCCCACCATCTGGGCTATCGGGCTGGTGCTGTATGCCATCGCGCAGACATACGCGGGAGAGTTATCCACCGGCGCGCTGATGACCATCGTCATGCTGGTCCCGCCGGCGTTGACGTCCACGGGTTATTCCTTGGGCTTTCTCACGCAGTTCTATGCCCGCGGGTTGGCATCAACCCAGCGTATTGCATCGCTTGTCGATGACCTCCAGCCCCACTCCCCTCCCGCCGATTCCGCCACCAGCAATGAGCACTCCATTGCCACGGCGTTTAATCTCAGCGAAGGGCTGACCGTGTGGCAACCCAATACCGTGGACGGCCGCCACCAGATTGTCCGCGACATAGAATTGCTCGGATCCTTGGGCGCACTGTGCCCGCCGCACCAAGTTTCCGTATTGGAGGGAACCTTGGCGGATAATATCAATCCCGAAGACAGCTTCGCGTTATCGCAGGTCCATGATGCACTTCATGCTGCAGCGTGTCAGGATATTGTCACCCGCCTCGGCGGGTTTGGCCCCGACGGGCAGCTTCCCACCACGGGTATCGGTGAGGCCGGGTTGAACCTTTCCGGTGGTCAACGCCAGCGCGTGGCCTTAGCGCGCGCTTTGGCCTATGACCCCGACGTACTAGTCCTTGATGAACCGACCACGGGCTTAGATTCCATCACGTTGGCCACTGTAGCCCGGCGCGTGGCTGACCTGCGTGGTCACCGCATGACCGTGGTGATCTCTTCTTCCCCGTCCTGGGCTGCAGTTGCCGATGAGGTGGTCGTCCGATGACGAAACCTGCACAATCCAAGCCAGTCATCCGCCAAGCCGATGCGCTGGCCCCGGCCAGCGCCAAAGACATCTGGGGTTTTATCACCTCGTTGCCGTCCGCGCCGAAGCGGTATCAGGTTATTTTCACGCTCATCTCCATTGTCATCGCGGCGGTGGCCATGAATATTGGCGCCACGGTCATTGGCTCCATCGTGGATCTCATCTCCGGTGGCACTTCCGCCTTTTTAGGTTCCGGCCGAGATGCCGTGAGCTTAGCGATGATCATCTTCGCCATCGCGCTAGTTGTAGAAACCGTCGGGCGCGCGCTCAATCTTTTTCTCATCAATACTGCGACACGGCGTTTGAGCATCGACCTGCGCAAAACAGCTCTCGATGCCGTCATGCGCGCGCCCGTGCCACGGATTTTGGAATTAGGTACCGGCAATGTGATCACCCGGTTATCCAAGGATATTGACACCACGGTCTCCACCATCAGCCACACCGGTGACCGGCTCATTGTGACCTTGGTCTTTATCCCCGTCACCGCCGTGACCTTGGTGTTAATGCACCCGGCCTATTTGCTGGTCATGCTGGCCACGGGTGTGATCATGTGGCCGTGGATTAAACAGGTCATTCGGGATGTTCCCGTGGTCACCAACGTGGTCTCTGCGGTCGAGGCCAAGCGCAATAATGTCTTACTCGATAGCATTCGCGCGCTGGAAACCTTGCGGCAATTTCGTCTTATGCGCTGGGCACACCGCCGCATGGATTATGTCTCGTGGGAAACGGTGCAATCCTGGGGCGATAGGATTCCGCTATTTAACCGCATCATGGGCCAAGGCAGCATTGCGTTCGGGTTCTTGCTGCTGGGTTCGTTGGTCATCTCCATGCCGATGGTTGCCGCGGACTGGCTCAGCGTCGGTGAAGCAGCCGCTGCCGTGTTATTGGTCATGCGGCTGGAAATGCACGTGTTTACCTTGCTCTTTTCCGCCGGCGATATCCAGCATGCGCTCACCGCCTTAGGCCGCGCGGTGGCATTGGGCAAAATCGCCGATGATGACATCTCCACCAGTGCCAACCTGCCGGCGGTGGCATCGCAGCCATCGGTGGTCATCGACAAGCTAAGCTACGCCTACCCCGGCGGCGCGCACGTGCTTTCCGATGTCTCCGTGACCTTAAAAGCCGGCACCACCACCGCGCTGGTCGGTACTTCTGGTGCTGGTAAATCTACGTTGGCGGCTTTGGTCGCGGGTTTGCAGTATCCCACCGCCGGCAAGATTATTGTTGATGGGACCGATACCGCAACGGTGCCTAATGTGTGGATTAGCCAGCATGTTGCGTTGATTACCCAAGATGTGCACCTATTTTCAGGCACCGTGCGCAATGACCTGCTGCTAGCCAAACCCGATGCCAACGATAATGAGCTACTGACCGCGCTTGCTACCGTTGGTCTGCGCCACGGCACCCCAGCGTGGGATCGTTGGCTGCCGAAGGGGTTAAATACTGAAATCGGTGCTGGCAACCCCGACGTCGGCGCGGAGGTGGCACAACAGCTTTCGCTGGCGCGGATGTTTTTGCGTCAGCCGCCGGTATTGATCATGGATGAAGCAACATCGGAGGCCGGCAGTGAACACGCGGAAGCGCTGGAGTCCGCGGCTCGTGCGGTAGCCCGCGGCCGCACGACGTTGGTGGTGGCGCACCGTTTAGATCAGGCCCGCGAAGCCGACCGGATTCTGGTGATGGAAGCCGGGGAGATCATCGAAGACGGCGACCACGAATCCTTGATTGCGCTTGGTGGGCACTACGCTCGCTCGTATGCCCAGTGGGAACACGGTACGCGCTAGTGACTATCTCAACCACCACAAATACCAAAATGCCAAGAATGGAAACCCAAAACGGGTTCCATTCAAATGGCAGAACAAACACACCAACGGCACCGATGACGAGTCCAAGAGCAGCAAAACCGACGAGTACTGTGAACCGTCCGGCACTTGTGCGATATACATCCACGTAGATGGCATGCAGGAAATCGGTGACCGCGAAAAGGAACATGAGTCCCGCCATGTAGACCAGGAACCGTGCTGCTCCACTGTCAGAGCTGCCTTTAATAAAGTCCCCCATCGGCAGCGCCCACACGTAAACCGCAACTAATGCCATAAATGTACTGAAAGCTTTACCCATGAGCCCTCCCCTTGTTAAAGCTGGGTTCCACTGTATATCGCGTTAAAATGGTACGCATGAATTCCACTCCAAAAAGCGACTTGGTACTGGTCGTCGCAACTGAATCTGACCGCACGTATCTGTCGCGTTTGAACCTGCTCACCGATACCTTCGGTGATGAATTCGGAGAGGTATCCGCCGAATTCGAACGCGACTGGATTTATTATCTGGAAAACTGGTCGGAAGATAAGGGCGGATTCATCGCCTGGCGCGGCCGGATTCCTGCCGGTGGCGTGTGGTTGAACTGGGGCACCGATGAATTCCACGGCTTTGGGCACGTCGAGGAAGGTATCCCAGAGCTCGCTTTGGCGGTAGAAAACCGTTTTCAGGGTGAGGGAATCGGTACTGCCTTGTTGGAAGCCGCAACGGAACTTGCCCGTCAGATGGGTGCCCCAGGTATTTCACTGTCGGTGGCGGCAGAAAATGAACGCGCCCACCGGCTGTACCTCCACTTAGGGTTTGAACTGGTCAGTGAGCGCGAGGGGCACTTCGTACTGGTCAAGCGCTTTTAGATCAAGCCCTTTTCTTCCAGCCAGTCCTTGGCAATTTCTGCGGCGGGCAACTGGTCGGTGACGCTTCGGTTGTTGAGGGAGATGAGGTCGTCGGGGCTCATCGCAGCAGAGACATCATTGATAATCTGTGCTGCTTCTTCATCGACTTTGTCGCTGGCCAAAGGCACCACATTGGACGATAAGAACAGACCCTTGGTGTCTTCGAGCGATACCAAATCATTGGCCTCAATCGAAGGATCTGCCGTGTAGATGATCGCCATTTGGACATCGCCATCTTGCAATGCCTTGACGGTCAGCGGTCCGCCGCTATCTTCAATCGGGGAAAATCCCACTTCAATGCCGTAGGTTTCCGCCAGCCCCTCGGGGCCGTTCGGGCGTGATTCGGCCTCCGAGTTCGCGCCCAAAGTCAACGGCTCTGTAACTTTATCGAGGTCTTCGACGGTTTCTAAGTCCCACTCATCGGCGAACTCCTGGGTAACCACATAAGAGTCTTGGTCCGTTGCCGGTGATTGTTCAAGGACGTTGAGCCCGTCTGGGGCGGCTTCTTCGAGTTCCGCGTAGACATCGTCAGGCAAGCGTGCTTCGGTGTCTGGCTCCCAGTACTGCAATACCGGCCCGGAGTATTCCGGGAAGAGGTCAATATCGCCGGCTTCGATCTCAGGTAGGTACGCCTCGCGCTGGCCGATGCGGAACTGGCGGTCAACCTCATAGCCTGCGTTTTCTAGAGCCTGGGCGTAGGCTTCCGCGATGATTTCATTGGAGTAGTAATCCTGGGAGCCAATGACAATAGCTTCCTCACTGGCCTGGCTATTGTCGGTGTCAGCGCCCTCTTCTTCCAAAGGGCTGCTGTTGCTACCGCAGGCGGAAAGCACCAGGGCGCTGCTTAGTGCCGCTGCTGCAACAGTGAGGGTGCGTTTGATTCGGGTCATAGGGATTGTCCTTTGTTTTTCTATGTTAAGGGGCTAGGTTGTGCGACTCGGCGGGCGAAGTGTTGGCAGCTCGCGAGGATAACTTCCAGGATAACCGCCACGAGGATAACCAGGACTGCTCCACCGAGCATCTCTGCGTAGTCACGGGTTTTCAGGCCGGAGAAGATATAGCGGCCGAGTCCCGTATCCGCAGTGTATGCAGCCAGCGTGGTCGTTGCCACCAATTGCAACGTGGCGGCACGAATGCCGCCGACGATGACCGGCAGGGCTAGCGGCAATTCCACAGTGAGCAGGACTTGGGCTGGGCGCATACCAATGGCTTGTGCCGCCCGCGGGGTATCTGCGGAAATAGCTTCCACTCCGGAATATGCGCCGACGAGCAACGAGGGAATTGCGAGAATGACCAAGGCAAGAAACGGTGCTTCGATGCCGATGCCCAGCCACAATCCAAAAAGCGTTAATAAGCCCAACGTCGGGATAGCGCGCATGCCACCGGTGATGGCGCCAACGAGTGCTTCTCCCCGGCGGGTGTGGCCGATGATAAGGCCCACGGGCACGGCGATGAGTGCTGCGACGAGCAACGCCGCAAAGGTCACGGCGATATGTTCCAGCAAGCGGTTGGAAATCCCGGAGACCCCGCTCCACTGCGCGGGATCGCTGAGCCAGAGCCATGCTTCAGTTACGAGGTTCATGCGCCCACCGCCTTATTTGCTTTTACCCGGTGCGTCCATGGCGTGAGCACTTTGCCGATGGCCAGCAATAAAGCATCGATAGCCAACGCGAGCAGCACGGTGAGAATGACACCAACGCCGACTTCTCCCGCGATACCGCGCTGGAAGCCATCGGTCATTAAGGTGCCGAGGTTTTGCACACCGATGAGCGCGCCAATCGTTACCAGTCCGATGGTGGATACGGATACCACGCGCAATCCCGCGATGAGCACCGGTATGGCCAAAGGCAGGTCAACCTTCCAAAACAAGGTGCGTGGTGCATAGCCCATCGCGGTCGCGGAATCTCGCACGGTGCGATCCACGGAGCCAAATGCATCGGCGCTGGTGCGCACATATAATGCCACGCCGTAGCAGGTCAACGCGATGATCATCGTGATAGGCGATCGCAGTGAAACGCCAAAAATTACCGGAATGATAATCAGCAGCGGCAATGCGGGAATGGCATATAGCAGGGTCGCGGTACTTAAAACGGGTCCGCCCACGCGCGGCTTTTTAAACGCAAAACGTCCCACGGGGATAGCAATGACCGCGCTAAGCACAATGGCGGGGATGGAAAGAGCCAGGTGTGCCCACAAAAGCTCGAGCGCCTGTGGCCAATTAAGCTGCAGCCACTTCATTCGCTGATCACGCCGACTGGCTTACCATCCGCATCAAGCGCAATCGTGCGGCCGTTACGGGTTTCTGTGCGCAGTTGCCGTTCTGCGCGGTCGCTTCCGACAAATCCGCGCACGAAATCATCCGCCGGGTTGCTCAAGATTTCCGCCGGGGTGTCATGCTGGGCGATGACTCCCCCGGGCTGCAAAATAACTACCTCGTCTCCCAGGCGAAATGCTTCCTCAATGTCATGGGTGACAAATAAAATGGTCTTGCCCAACTCGGCTTGCAGGCGCAAAAGCTCATCTTGTAGCTCTCGGCGCACGATCGGATCGACCGCACCAAACGGCTCATCCATGAGCAAAATATTTGGCTCTGGTGCCAGGGCGCGAGCCACGCCAACACGTTGTTGCTGGCCACCGGATAGCTGTCCCGGGTAACGCTTGGCCATCGACCTGTCCAACCCCACCCGATCCATCATGGTCAAAGCACGCTCGCGCGATTCAGCTTTCGCCATACCGTTTAAACGCAGCACAGCGGCGACATTATCCAGCACGGTGCGGTGTGGAAGCAGCCCTCCTTGCTGCATGACATAGCCAATAGAGCGCCGCAACTTTACGGGATCTACGGCGGCGATATCGTTGTCATCGATAAGCACGCGACCGGCGGTGGGATCTACCATGCGATTGACCATCCGCAGCAGCGTTGTCTTGCCCGAACCTGATGACCCCACGAGCGCGATGGTGCGATGCGAGTTAATCCGGAGCGAGAAATCAGCTACCGCCACGGTGCCATCCGGGTAGGACTTGGTGACGTGTTCAAACTCGATCATGGCCACCAGTATATGGCTAATAGGTTCGAAAGAAGCGGCGAATCCGCGCGCGCGTTAGAAGGATAAATCAGCAATCCACTTCAGCAGAAGAAAAAATACGACTGCCGCAAACACGAAAATGAAGAAAAGAACCAGTCCAGGCAGCTTTCTATTCCTTTTCCGCAACACCTCGCGCAGGTAGACCGTGCTAAAAATCGCTGCCCACCCGGCTAAAAATACCGTTACTGATACAACGATCGACTCGATACTAAAGAGCACAGCAACGAGGTAGACAGCAATCAGCATCACCAGAGTCGGAAAAGTCTTCTTTGGAGTCAGCCCCCACTCGTTATCCATGATGGTCTCCTTGCTTTCACTCCCACTCCTTTGTATCAGCATTCAACGTGTGTCAAGTTTTGCTTGACAAAGAAAGCGTTGTAAAGGCAAGCTTGACACGTGGGTATTGAACCAGGTCATAAGTTAGCCGAACGCATCCAGCGGGTTGCGACATTGCTGGCTGAGGAACTCGCGGCGACCGAAAATGAAGCGTCCACTGCGCAGGACTTACGCAGTGACATCACCCATGCGCTGGCGACTGCGCGATCATTGCGGGCTTTGGCTGATGAGTCGTTGGCGCATCTCATCACTGATGCTCGCAATCGCGGGGTTACCTGGCAGGTCATTGGTGATGCATTAGGAATTTCGCGGCAAGCGGCATTCCAAAGATTTGGCACGCCCGTCGATCCTCGAACAGGAGAAGCTATGAATAAACCAAGCAAGCACAGGCGCGATGAGGCGCGTGCGCAGGCCGAGTCATTTCTGGACGCTCTAACTGCGCACCAGTGGGAGAACGCAGCGCAGCAACTCGGTCCGGTGATCGGCAGCCAGCTCGATGCCGAGGGGTTGGCAGCAACATGGGCGCAGGTCACCGCGCTGGGCGGCGAGTTAGAGGCGCGCTTGAAATCCGATGCTATCGGTTTGCCCGATGACATCATCGTGGTTGAACAGCATCTCGCATTCGAGGCAGCCGACCTCGTAGCACGCTTAAGCTATAACGCCGATGGCACCATGGCTGGCCTGTGGTTTGTCCCCGCCGAACAAGCACTAACAGAAAGGCCACACTCATGACCGCATCACTTCCACGAACGCGAAATACTGTGGACTGGAAAGCCGTAGGCATCTTCGTTCTCATCTCGTACGGCTTGGCTTTTATCATTGATGCCGTTGTCTTAACCACCATGGGCTTAGCTAATCCGCTGGCCATCGTGCCCATTAGCCTACGAATGTTTACCCCGCTTATCGCGACGGTGATCATATGTCGCTGGGTCACGCGCGAAAAGTGGCTCCCAGCGGTTGGGCTCAGCCGGGAGTCTTTCGCCCAGGGGCAGTGGAAAAAGATTATTACATCATCACTTCTTGGGCTTGTGCTCATCGCCGTGGTGATCGCTGCCTCCACCGCCGTTGCCATCGCCGCAGGTTGGCTTGAGCCAGATTGGAGCATGTCGCAAACGCTTGCACCGCTTGCCGATGCCGGCGTCACCATCTCCCCCGGCGTCCTCCTTCTCATCACGGTTATCCAGGCGCTGTTCGCCAGCGTGACGATCAACGCGGTCATGACTTTTGGCGAGGAAGCCGGCTGGCGCGGGTGGCTGCAGCAAGCTTTGGAACCGCTCGGGCGCCTGCGCCAGATTCTTCTCACGGGAGCCATGTGGGGCCTGTGGCACGCGCCGCTGATCGCGGCCGGCTACAACTTTGAAAATCAAATCCCCGGGATCGCCGCGGTCGTGCTCTTTACGGTGTTCTGCATCGCCTTCGGTGCGCTTCTTAGCTGGCTGAGCATTCGCTCGCGCAGCGTATTGCCGGCTGTCATCGGCCATGCGTTCTTCAATGCGATGGCCGCGGCACCAGCACTATTGATTGCTCCTGGTGATACGTGGGATCGCGTACTTGCCGCGCCCATGGGCGTGCCTGGCATCGTGCTATTTGCGGCTCTCGCGGTAGTGTTATTTTACGGTTTCAACACCACGCGAAAGCACGCGGTGGCACAGCACAACTAGGAAATTTTCGCGGAAATTTCCTAGAGATTCGGCCGCGCCACAGGTTCAGTCAGCGTGCGTGTCCGCATCCGCGCATTGGGCAGGCGTGGAGCAGGAAGCCAGGTCATGCCGTCGGCATTGCGGCCGAGACCGTCTTCACCCACCCCGCCGTGGCCGATATAGCCTTCGACGAAGCCAAACTGGCCGTCAACGTCTACGCCCTGGCTGGCTTGCCACTCATCGCGGTAGCGAACGATTTCATCATGGTCACGGCCGATGAAATTCCACCACATCAGGATTTCTTCCCGCAGGGGTTCGCCGCCGATAAAGAGCGCGCGTCCTGCCTCATCCGAGTCATTGCGAATACGCAGGGTGGTCTCACCAATACCGGTGTAGCCAATCTGGGTTTTCTCGACTTCTACGCCTTCGACCAGGATGGTGCCAGTATCTGCAATGACGCCATGTTCAAAATCCGGATTAAGCTGTAGAATAATTTCGGAGTGAGGCTCGATGGTCAGCTCTGCCCCGACCATGGGGGTATGAGAGTGAACTGGGCTGGATGCCCCCATGAGCTCACCCATAAATACCTTGATCTGACCGCCGTCGAGCGGTGTGCTCGGTGGTTTGAAATAGGCCAAATCACGTTCCGCGGTGCTGCGTGTGGCATCCGGCAACGCAATCCATAACTGCACCCCATGTAAGACGGTGGTGGCTTCCGTGGTGGTCTCCGTGTGGGAGATGCCGTTGCCTGCAGTCATCAAATAGAACTCACCGGGATGCACCATGCCGCGGCCACCGCCGGCATCAATGTGGCTAATCTCGCCAGTAAATAACCAGGTGGCGGTCTGTAAACCTGTGTGCGGGTGCGGGCCAACATCCATGCCGCCGGTTTTCGAGACATCATCTGGGCCGAAATGATCGACGAAGCACCAAGCTCCAATCAGTGAGCGCTGGCGGTGCGGGAGGGACCGATGCACAGTCATCGCGCGAGGCCCGCCGAGCGGAACCGCGCGGGAAGAAATGATCTCAACAGCAGTTGCGTTCATGTCAACAACCATAGTCCACCGAGACCGATTTCTCTTCCACCTTTCGGTCGACGGTGTCCGCGCAGGGGAAGTTCAGGCTATGCCAGTAAATCCATAGCTCCCATGCTGCTTAAGTCATGTGTGTTGCCGAGGAGTTTTCCGCCTGGAGTGATGAGGCGAACTTGGCCACGGTGTCGTTGCATGCGTCCGCGTCTTCGTTTTATCGGATCATCGTCGTTGACGCCGTTGTGATAGCGGCACAGCATCGTCAGATTCGACGGCGTGGTGTGCCCACCGGTTTTGTGGGCGTCGATGTGGTGTACCTGGCACCTATCAGCAGGCACGTTGCAATCAGGCCACGGGCAGACCAGGTTTTCCGCGGTCGCCATAATCCGCTGCTTCAACGATGCAAACCGCGCTTCATACAGGTTGACGGGGCCAGCAGTCGGGTGAAATAGTCCAGCGTAGAGGTTCTCACCCAGCGCGCCGGATAGCGCGGCGTTGATAAGTTCTGCTCCGGTCATGGTGGTGCCATCGGATAAGCCTACGATGACCTCATCGCCGTTGCCACACGATACTTTGGCGAAGTCATCCAGGCCGATGGCAATGACGGTGCGGTATTCGGGCCGCAGTATTCCGCCCCTGCCGTTGACCTGTTTCCAAAATGCCTCCAGCAGTGCTGTAGAGCGCAGTTGGTCAGACGTTTCGGTGGCGTCGAGGGTTTTCTCAAAATCCGTAATGCGCCGTTGGGTATCGGTCACGCTGATGGTGCGCATGCCGCCTACCGCGCGGCCAATGCGAACCCCGGGTTCTTTCGGCTTTTCGCCGACTTCATCTTTGACCCGTTGTGCACCATAGGCATCGACTTCCTCGAACGTGCCTTGATGCGCAATGAGTTCTGCGCGCAGTTTCCAGGCGGCACCACGCTTCTTCAGCTTCTTGGCGTGCTTGTTGACCATCAAGAGATGCTCCACGCTTAATTCGCGCTGTTCGGCAAGCGCAACGGAGTCGCGCTGGAGGCGTGGGGAGTCGGCGGGGCCAAAAAGGACATCGGCAAGCGTGGCGTACTGCTTGGCCGTCGAAAGCGCGATGCCGGAGCTGGCCACATCGTAAGGCGAGCGCTCAGCGATGGCTCGCAGCAGCCCGATGCCGTGGCTGTTTAAAAGCACGAATGCTTGGAATATGTCCATGCCTTCGACGCTAAGCGGCACGACATGACGGGCGCGAGGGAAGCATCGACAAGCTGTGGATAACCGTGCTGACACGTCACCGAAACAGGCAAGTTATCCACAGATCTGCCGCGTTTTCATCGCGGCAATGGAGCTTCGTGCTAGGCTGCGGGGTTGAAACACACTGGCAGGACGACCTGCACAGTTAAAGCTAGAGCTGGGACGACCCTGCACTATAAGGAGTATTCGTCCATGTCAGCCTCTACTGCCCTGCGCAGCGTTTTCACTGGCTCCGTAATCGCCCGGATTGTGCTGGGCTGGGTCGCAGTCCTCATACTTTCCCTGGCTTCGTCATTTTTAGCGAGCGGTTTGTCCACGCCGTTGGTTTTCTTAGTGCTGGCAGCCATCGTTGCGGTCATCATCGTGTGCTCCGGCGGTGTGGTGACCCAAGCCGAACACCTCGCGCACCGATTAGGTGATCCCTACGGCACTCTGGTGCTCACCCTATCGATTGTGGCAATCGAGGTCATTTTGATCTCCGCAGTCATGCTGGGCCCTAGTGATCATCAGACCATCGCGCGCGATTCCGTGATGGCCACCGTCATGATTGTGCTGAACCTGGTCATCGGCCTAGCACTCATCGTTGGCGGGATGCGCCACGATAATCTCCGGGTCAACCGCACCGGAATTTCTACGTATTTGTCGATGTTGGTCGTGCTCATCGCTACGGCCTTCGCCGTGCCCGCGGTCATTGGCACCGACGGTTCTTATAACACTGGGCAGGCCATCACGATTATTACGTTGACGATTGTGCTTTACGGATTCTTCTTGTACCGGCAAACAGGTGCACAACACGGCGATTACATAGAAGTCATGGAAGCACCCGGCGCGGCGGAAGAACCTGCACCACACAGCCCGAGTATAGGGGTTATCCTGCGAGAATATAAAGGTGAAATCCTCACCCGCGCTGTGGTGCTTCTCATTACGGTCATCCCGATTGTCTTGCTGTCGCACGACATGGCTTCGCTTCTCGATGATGGCCTCACCCGCATCGGCGCACCCCTTGCGCTTTCCGGTGTCATCATCGCCATGATTGTCTTTTTGCCCGAAGCCATCACCACGGTCCGCGCTGCGTGGCAAGGCGAGGCCCAACGGGTGACCAACTTGGCCCATGGCGCACTGGTGTCCTGCGTGGGGCTGACGTTGCCGGTAGTACTGGCCATCGGCCTTGTGACCAACCAAACCGTCATCTTGGCGGAAACTCCCGCTAACCTGGTCTTCCTCGTCATCAGCCTGCTGCTGAGCATCGCTACTTTTACCGCGCATCGCGTCACTGCGGTGCACGGCAGCGCGAACCTTTCCGTGTTCGTCTTATACGGGCTCAGCGTCTTCGCGTAAAACATACCCGCGAATTTCTGTGCTAGCGTGGGCGCCAGACACGGGGTGCCCGAAAGGGCTGAGATAACACCCGAGAACCTGATCGAGTTCGTACTCGCGGAGGAATGTCGGTAATCGACGCAACAGGATATACAGGCACACCTGTATCTGCTGTGGCAGGCTCTGCGTAGTCGTACTCGATATGAGTATGAAATGGAGTTACAAGCGTTGATTCCCAACGTATTAACCATCGCTGGCACAGATCCCACGGGCGGGGCAGGAATCCAGGCTGACCTCAAAGCATTTTCCGCCCATGGTGCCTACGGAATGAGCGTGGTCACCGCGGTGGTTGCGCAAAATACTCGCGGGGTGGGCAGCATCGTCGCGATGGAACCTGAATTCGTGGCGGAACAAATCGCCGCGGTCTTCGATGATGTCCGCGTGGATGCGGTAAAAATCGGCATGGTGGCAAATGCCGAGATCGCGGATGCGATTACGCAATCACTGGACAAATACGCGCAGTGCCCGGTGGTCTTGGACCCGGTCATGGTGGCTAAAAGTGGTGACCATCTGCTCAATCAACAGGACGTTGATGCCATCCGGGAGCGTTTGGTACCGCGCGCCACGCTGATTACGCCGAATCTGCCGGAAGCGGCCGTCTTATTAGGCCGCGACACAGAGATGGCCTCGATAGAAGAAATGCGCGAGTCTTTAGCCGATTTGCGCGATTTGGGCGCGGACTGGGTGCTGCTCAAAGGCGGGCACTTAGACGGTGCAGAAAGCCTGGATATCCTCACCGGCGAAGAAACCGCAGAATTCACCGCACCACGGGTAGATACCATCAATGACCACGGAACCGGGTGTACTTTATCTGCCGCTATCGCCGCACTTGTGCCCCGCTACGGATACGTGGAAGCGGTGCGCCGCGCCAAAGAGTACCTGACTGCGGCGTTGCGTCATGCCGATGAATTGGATGTGGGCTCCGGCCACGGGCCTGTCCATCACTTCCACGCCCTGTGGGATCACACCACCCAGAAAGTGCAGTCATGACTGATACCTCCACGCCCCGTTTTAGCGACCAGCTGCGCCAGCAAAACCACGACACATGGGAAAAGGCCGTTGGCCATCGGTTTGTGCACGAGCTTTTCGATGCCACCATCGCCGACCCAGTCATGGCCGGCTACCTGGTGCAAGACTATCGCTTCCTCGATAGCTTCTTGATGCTTTTGGGATCCGCTGTGGCCAGCGCTGATTCTCTGGAGCCACGCCTGCGGATTTCGCAGTTTATCGGCGAGATTGCCGGCGATGAAAATACCTATTTCCTAGATGCCTTTGCCGCGCTCGGGGTCACTGAGGAACAACGGGAAGAAATCCCGAATACGGAGCCGACCACGGCGTTTATTGCGCTCATGCGCGAGGCGGCTGGCACGCGCGAGTATGCGGCGATTATCGCGGTGTTGCTCGTTGCTGAATGGCTCTACCTCGACTGGGCTACCCGAGAAGTAGATGGCGCTGCGCGAGCAAAGCCGGAGAATTTTGTTTATGCGGAATGGATTCGCCTGCATGATTTCCCCGAGTTCCACGAGCGCATTGCCTTTTTACGCGCCGAGATGGACCGCGTTGGCCCAGCGCACGCTGATATCGCGGCAGATTTCTTCCGGCGAGCCGTTGATATTGAATTGGCATTTTTTGATGCCAGCTACACCCACCCTCTTTCACTGTGATTTCAAGGAGAACACACATGTCTATTTTTGATGATCTAAAAGCGGCCATTGGTTCGGAATGGACGGATTTTACGGAGCATGAATTTGTAAAACAGCTGGGTGAGGGCACGTTGCCACTGGAAGTATTTCAGGATTATTTGGTGCAGGATTACCACTTCCTGGTGCAATTTGCGCGCGCAAATGCCCTGGCAGCATACAAAAGCCGCACTCTCGCGGATATTACAAGCGCCACCCAAGCAGTGCAGGCGATTTTGCACGAAACAGAACTGCACAAGCGTTTGACCGCGCAGTGGGGCATTGCCGAAGACGAGCTGCTCGCCGCGCCAGAAAAGCGCACGACGGTGGCTTATACTCGCTACGTCTTGGATGCCGGCATGTCGGGCGATCTCCTCGACTTACACGTAGCGCTATCGCCATGCACCATTGGCTATGCCGAAATCGGTGCGGCTCTCGCCCCCGCACGTCTTTCCCATGAAGAGCACCCGTATGCGGAGTGGATCAGTGAATACGCCGGTGCAGAGTTTCAAGAATCCGCCCAGGCTGCCACCACGCGCATCACGGCGCTTACCACCGGCGGTGTATCCGCCCAGCGTTTTGACGAGCTCGTGGACATCTTCCGCACCGCAACCCGCCTGGAGGCAGCCTTCTGGCAGCAAGCGATTGATTCGGTGGAGAAGCTCTAGCTAGCACCGTGCCACTGCGCAACAAAGCGGCGAGCGGTTGCTTCGGCGTCTGGGGCGGCGCAAAGGGCAGAGACAAAGCAAATGCCCGCAGCACCCGCGGCGCGAAGAGGACTGATATCTTCTTCGCGCACGCCGCCAATGGCTACAGTCGGCACAGGTGAGACGGAATTTAGGTGGCGAAAACCGTCAATGCCCAAGGCCGGCGGGTGGTCTGGTTTGGTAGACGTTGGCCGGATAACACCAACGCCGAGATAATCCACGGTGCCTTCCGGTAATGCGGCCACGGCCTGCAAGTGTTCTTCGGTATTAGCCGTCAGCCCCACGATGGCATCAGGACCTAGTTCTTCGCGGGCTTGTACCACTGCGGCGTCACCTTGTCCGACGTGCACACCGTCGATGGCAATCCCGCGTCGATAAGCTTCAACGGCGACATCGACGCGGTCATTGATCACCAACGCTGCCCGACCGTCGATTACTTCTGCAAGCTCTTCGAGCTGTTGAAGCTGCTGGTCAAAGCTGGAATGCTTATCGCGCAACTGCACTGTGCGCACCCCGCCATCGACAGCAGCGCGCACCGTTTCTTTCACCCCACGCTCCCCGCATAACTCGCGGTCCGTGATGAAGTAAATCCCGTAATCGTGCAATTCGTTCATGCCTGCACCTTTTCTTCGCGGATTTTTTCCGCAGTGGTGATATCGGCAGCGGTGAGGGTGGATAGGGCATCGATAAGCGAAACTGCGAAGGAACCTGGGCCGGCAGCCTGCGCGGCGGCCTTTTCGGCGGCGATGTCATAGACGCAATGCGCTGCCGTAACTGCCTCTACCGGGGCGTAGTCACCGCGCACTGCGGCAAAAGCCGCAATCAACGCACCCAATGCGCACCCACCGCCGGTGACCTTGGTCAACAACTCATCACCATTGCCCACGCGAATGATCCGCTGACCATCAGTAATGAGGTCCTCGGGACCAGACACCGCAACGACGGTGCGCAAACGCTGAGCCAAAGCGATGGCCGCGGGCGCGGCAGCATCGGTGGAATCAACCGACTCCACGCCCTTGCCGCCTGCTCCTTCCCCGGCTAGCGCCAAGATCTCTGAAGCATTGCCGCGAACCGCAAAGGGATTTTGTGGTGCCAGCTGTTGTGCCAACCTCGTGCGAATCGGCAAAAAGCCAATGGCCACCGGATCCAAAACCCAGGGCGTGGCGGCATCATTAGCGGCAATCACCGCTTCTTCCATCGCCTCGCGCTGCTCGGGCGTCGGCGTGCCCAGATTGACCAAAAGCCCACTGGCTACCCGGGCAAAAGAGCCCGATTCACCAACGATATCCGTCATGGCTGGTGCCGCACCAATGGCCAATAAAACATTAGCGGTGAAATTAGGAACGACGGAGTTTGTAATGCACTGCACCAGCGGATGGTGCGCGCGCAGCTTATCCAGCAACGCAGCATTGGGGGAAAGGCTCATCACGTTCAACTTTCTTCAAGAGCGAAGCCAGATTGTCCCTCGTGATCGCACGACCAGTGTCATCCCGGACAATCCCTTCGCCAGTCCTAGCTAGATCAGGTTCAACGGGTGTAATCTCAGCCGCTTTCTACGGCACCCCGTGTCTGTACTCACCACACTAACTGACCTCAACCTCGCTGGGCAACGGCCTCTCCCCCACTCGGTGTACCGTGTGCTTCACAACCCGGCGCGCAGAAACTGTAGCGCTGTTTCAAGGAGAGATGATGAAACCCATGCACGATCCCGTCGCGCATAGCTTTGCAAAGGACTATGCACAAGCATTCTCACGCCTCGTCTCTGAAAATTGTTCAGTACATGATTCGATCCTGTAACCCCGACCTGCATAAGGAGTGCCGATGAACAGCATGTTTATTATCTACCGAGGCAGAACTGTGACCTGGGACGATAGCCCAAACGATCCGCGTACGTGGACAGTTGTTTGTGGATCAGTGTGGACAGAAGATGAGGTCCGTAGCCTGGCAGATAAGGCCCGAGCAAAAGGAACACCTCTCATCTCGGCCGAGGTGCCTCTCGCATTCACCGTAGATCCCGACTCTCCACCAACTTCCGTATTCATTCCAGGCCAGATCTCCATGGACCAAAACGATCCGCTGGCCGCAGAGTTCAGTGACTTTATCCCAATGAAGGCCTACTTAACGCGGGAGGAAGCAGAACAAGGAGAAGATGACTGGGATTACGTATGGGAGTTCCCTCTTCCGTGGATTAGCAGGTTCATGCTCACCCCTTTCACACTCGACCAATTCCCAGATGACCGCATGGACCCCCACAAGTTCTCGCTGTGACCAGCTTTGCTGTACATGATTCTCTAGACACTTCGCGACGCCACCACTGGGCGGTGGTGTACCGTTTTTAGCAGAGCCCGGCATTCCTGAAGGAGATTTTGTGAAACCCCTGCACGATCCCGTCGCGCATAGCTTTGCCTCCGATAATTATTCGGGCATTGCCCCGGAGGTACTGGCGGCGTTGACGACAGCTAATGGCGGGCACCAGGCGGCATATGGGGCGGATGAGTACACGGCATTGCTTGACGATGTCATCGTGAAGCATTTTGGCTCCACCGCCACCGCGTATCCGGTTTTTAACGGAACTGGCGCAAACGTTGTGGGCTTGCAGGCATTGTTGCCGCGCTGGGGCGCGGTGATTTGTGCTGCGACTGCGCACATCAATGTCGATGAAGGCGGCGCACCCGAACGCATGGGCTCAATCAAGTTATTGCCCGTGCCAACCAAGGACGGCAAGCTCACCCCGGAATTAGTCAACCGCGAGGCATGGGGATTTGGCAATGAGCACCGCGCGCAACCGCTGGTGGTTTCCATTACCCAGACCACAGAGATGGGTACCTGCTACACCCCAGAGGAAATTCGGGCGCTAGCGGATCATGTGCACGCTCGCGGCATGGCCCTGCACATGGATGGCGCGCGTCTTTCAAATGCGGCCGCAACACTCGGGCTGCCGCTGTCTGCTTTTACCACCGAGGCCGGCGTAGATGTCCTCAGCCTGGGCGGCACCAAAAATGGCGCACTGGGTGCGGAAGCCGTAGTGGTTTTAAACCCCGATGCGCTAGTCGGTGGCGCGGAGGCGTTGCCGTTTGTGCGCAAACTATCGATGCAATTAGCTTCCAAAATGCGCTTTATCTCCGCACAAATCATCGCCCTATATGAAGGCGACGTGTGGCTTAACAACGCTCGTCATTCCAACGCGATGGCCAAGCGCCTGCGCAGCAAACTCGAAGAAGCCAACCTACCGGGCTTGAAATTTACCCAAGCCACCGAATCTAATGCGGTCTTTGCCACCCTGCCCGACGGCATTGCCGATGAACTGCGCCAAAACTTCCACTTCTACGACTGGGATGCCACGCGCAATGAAGTGCGCTGGATGTGCTCCTTCGACACCACTGAAAACGACATTGACGCTTTTGCCGCAGCCATAAAACAAGTGTGGGCTTGACACCCTAGCTAAGGCGCAAATCGGTGATACACGTTGCGTCTTCTGTTCCCGTGGCAAATTCCGTTGTGCCCTCTAATCCCTGGTAATTCACCGTAATGGTACCGGCGCTTCCGCGCGGAACCCAAAACCCGGCAAAGCCATTATCGAAGGTCGTGGCGGGGCCATCGACAAGCGTTGTGCCGGTTTCCTCATCAAAAACTGATACCTCTACTGGCTCATTGTCCAGCTCTCCCACGCAGGTGGTAAGGCTGTGATAGTAGCAATCATGGGTTTGCGACACGAAGGGGGCGACCGAGACATAACTCCGGTCCTCAGGCATAGCGAGTGTCACTTCTCCCGCCTGATTGCTCAGGATCAATTCTTCGCTTCTTACTGAAGCCATCAAATCAGTAGGGCGTTCAGCGATCGGTTGCTGATCCAGATAGTCAATAATCTCGCGAGCATCCATCCCTTCTAGGCCGTACGCGTTTAGTACTTCTTCCTGCTCCGTGCCCGAGGATGAACAAGCACTTAAAGCGAGAGAAGCACCGACGATAGCGCTAAAAATTGATGCGCTTTTTCTCGCAGCGCGCTGGGGGCTAGCTGGTTGCGATCCAGCTCCATCCTGAATATTTTCCATAGGCTAATTAATAGCACCATTTCTCCTATCCCGACAAAGAGCTAGCTTTCCTTGAAACATACCCTGTCGGGGTATACCGTTGTTCATAGCGCTTAAATATCTATCTCCGCCATATCTCGGTTTCCTAGAATCCTAAAAATTGAGAAAAGAAGTGACATGAGTACCCCACACCACGATCACAAGTCCTCAAGCCATGATGGCCATGAAGGCCATGAAGGACATAACCATGATGAACATGCGGGTCACAGCGTTACAAAGTTTAAAGACCGCTTTTGGCTGAGCCTCCTACTATCCATCCCGGTGATTGTCTTCAGCCCCATGTTTGCCACCTTCCTGGGCTACACCGTGCCGGAATTCTCAGGTTCAACCTGGGTCGCCCCGGTTCTAGGAACCGTGATTTTCCTCTACGGCGGCAGCCCTTTCCTCCAAGGTGGCGTGTCAGAGATTCGCTCGCGTCAACCGGGCATGATGCTGCTGATTGCCATGGCGATCACAGTCGCATTTGTCGCTTCATGGGTTACCACTTTGGGCATCGGTGGTTTTGAACTCGACTTCTGGTGGGAGCTTGCCCTGCTGGTTGTCATCATGTTGTTGGGCCATTGGATGGAAATGCGGGCCCTAGGTTCTGCATCTTCTGCCCTCGATGCCTTAGCTGCCCTCCTTCCAGAGAAAGCCGAAAAGGTTGACGGCGATGCTATCCACTCGGTAGCCATCTCAGAACTTACTGCTGATGACATCGTGCTAGTTCGCCCCGGCGCGCGAGTGCCTGCTGACGGCACCATCATCGATGGTTTCGCCGAATTCGACGAATCGATGATCACTGGCGAATCCCAGCCTGTATATCGCAACAGTGGCGAAACAGTTATCGCCGGCACCGTGGCTACGGATAACACCGTGCGCGTCCGAGTGGAAAAGATCGGCGCTGATACCACCTTGGCTGGTATTCAACGCATGGTTGCCGAAGCACAAAATTCTTCTTCCCGTGCGCAAGCCCTGGCCGATAGGGCCGCGGCTTTGCTCTTCTGGTTTGCCTTGGCCGCTGGCATTATTACGGCCATCGTCTGGACAATCATCGGCAGCCCTGATGACGCCATTGTCCGCACCGTCACCGTGCTGGTCATAGCCTGCCCCCATGCCCTGGGCCTGGCCATCCCCCTGGTCATTGCCATTTCTACGGAGCGCGCCGCCAAAACTGGCTTACTCATCAAGGACCGGCTTGCCCTTGAACGCATGCGCTCCATCGATATTGTTTTATTTGATAAAACTGGCACCTTAACCGAAGGTGCACACGCGGTCACCGGTGTCGCGGCAGCATCGGAAGTGCCGGAGGGAGATGTTCTGGCCCTAGCTTCTGCAGCTGAAATTAATAGTGAGCATCCACTAGCCCGAGCGATCGTCACTGCTGCAGCCGCGCACCCAGTGGCATCGCAAAGCCCGCGCGTTGGCTCGGATTTCCGCACCGCCGCGGGTCGTGGCGTGCAAGCAACCGTCGATGGAGAAAACATCATGGTTGGAGGCCCCAATATGCTGCGCGAGCTTGGCGTTGACTCCCCTGACTCACTGCACGACAAGATTTCTACGTGGACCTCCCGCGGCGCAGGAGTCTTGCACGTACTTCGCAACAAGGAAGTCATTGGGGCCATAGCCGTCGAGGATCACATCCGCCCTGAATCCCGCGATGCCGTCCGCGCACTGCAAGATGCGGGTGTGAAAGTCGCGCTGATTACCGGCGATGCTTCTCAAGTTGCAGAAAGCGTGGCCCAAGAATTGGGTATCGACGAAGTCTTTGCCGAGGTTCTACCGCAGGACAAAGACACTAAAGTCACTGAACTGCAGAAACGCGGATTCGACGTGGCCATGGTCGGCGATGGCGTCAATGACGCGCCTGCCCTGGCACGGGCCGATATTGGCATCGCTATCGGGGCGGGCACAGATGTAGCCATGGAATCCGCTGGCGTTGTGCTCGCCAGCGATGATCCCCGCGCGGTGTTGTCCATGATCACGTTGTCCAAGGCCAGCTACTCCAAGATGGTTCAAAACTTGGTCTGGGCATCGGGCTACAACATCCTCGCAGTCCCACTCGCTGCTGGTGTACTAGCTCCCATTGGCTTTGTTCTCTCGCCAGCGGTGGGCGCAATTTTGATGTCATTGTCGACCATAATCGTGGCCTTCAATGCCCAACTTTTAAGGAGGATCGATCTAAAACCAACGCATGTAGCACCCGCTACCTCAAGCGAAAAACTTCAACCATAAACGCTTGATGATAAAGCTTTCTAAACCATAATTTTCTCAACCTCAGAAAGGTTTCACATGAAACATTCCACTTCTCTCATCGCTCTCACGCTCGCCGCTGGTCTTACCTTGAGTGCCTGCAGCGACGCCTCAGATTCCGCAGAGCCTGCGCCGGCTACTTCCGAAAGTGCCGATAGCTCGGACAACGCTGCGACTTCAGAAAACGCGACGGAGGACGAAGGGCACAAAGACATGGCTCACGACCATCCTGAAGACGGCGGCGCTCCCCCAGCCGGAATTGAGGAAGCAGAAAACCCGACCTACCCAGTCGGCACTGAGGTCACCTTGACCGCGGATCACATGCCCGGCATGGATGGCGCAACCGCAACCATCTCCGGAGCCTTTGATACCACGACCTACTCCGTGAGTTACACCCCCACCAACGGCGATGCTCCAGTTACTGATCACCGTTGGGTTGTGCACGAAGAACTCGTGGATCCCGGCGAAGCACCGCTTGCTGATGGCGCCAAGGCAGTGATGACCGCTGAGCACATGCCCGGGATGAAGGACGCCGAGGCCACGATTGATTACTCCACGCAGGAAACGGTGTACATGGTCGACATTGATAATGATGAGATGACCATGAAAAACCACAAGTGGGTTACCGAAAGCGAAATCGAACCCGCTCAGTAACCCATCAGCCTAAGGCAGCTTGTGACCAGCTGCCTGAATAAGGCTGTACCACTCAGCGCGGGATAGCGAAATATCTGAACCCGCTGCGGCATCGACGATGCGAGAAGGCGTCGTCGTGCCCAGCACAACCTGCATGTTCGCAGGATGACGCGTGATCCAGGCGCACGCAACGGCGATGGGTTCCACGCCATATTTCTCAGCGAGACGCTCAATCTCAGCATTGAGTTCCGGATAGTCTGGCGAGCCCAGGAAGATTCCCGGCTCACTCCCTTTTTGCAGAGGTGACCAGGCCTGCAGCGTGATGTCATTAATCCGCGCGTAGTCCACTAATCCGCCTCCATCGCGGGTGATGGCGTCCCCAGTAGTAGTCATATTCGACGTCATGCCCTGCGCAACCAAAGCAGAATGTGTAATTGACAGCTGCACCTGGTTGATCAGAATCGGCTGCTCCACGGCAGTCTTGAGCAGATCAATCTGACGTGGAGTGTGGTTCGATACACCAAAGGCACGTACCTTCCCAGCTGCCTCAAGTTCATCAAATGCGCGTGCTACTTCTTCTGGTTCCACCAGTGCATCCGGGCGGTGCAGCAACAGCACATCTAAATAGTCCATATTCAGGGCTTTCAACGATCGCTCAGCTGAAGCAACAATGTGCTCATAGGACTGGTCATAGCCCCATGGTTTGTCGATGATTCCCGTTTTCGACTGCACAATAATATCTTCGCGCTCCGCTGAAGATAGCTTCAACGCCTCTGCGAACCTCCGCTCGCACAAGTGATACCCGCCCTCGGGAACATTGAAACCATAAAGATCCGCGTGGTCGAAGTAATTAACGCCAGCCTCTCGCGCGGCGGCATACAGATCGCGAATCTGCACATCCGTCTTATCACCAATGCGCATCATGCCCGCGATAATATTGGGCACTTCTTGCCCACTTGTTCCTAATTCAATACTTCGCATATTAATTTCCTCTTGGATTAGCGTTCAGCTCGCACGGATTGAGTACTGCGCGAGTCTATCCGTTTAGCGACGCAGAAGCGTTAAATAAGCCTCAAGTTGGTTGAGGATCCGCTCAGTACTAAAACCTTCTGGATCCATTACTGCTGTAATTTGTGAGCCCTGCAGGAAAACCACCAATAGCTCTGCCGTGCTGTCAACGTCAGGGAGAGGACGCAGCAACCTATCTTCGCCATCGTCTGCAGCGGTTCGGAACAAGAATTCCTGTTTCCATTGGTGACCTTATTTACCTGGTTTACCAACGCCGCGGCCTTTGGCCTGACCTTCCTGCTGGCTATCACCAGCTTCGCTGTAATGGTGTGGGCGAACCGTTACCACCGCGAATACAGCGTGTTCGTGAAAACCATCGCGCCGCTGCTCGCCGGCATTGGTATGGCGGCGGTAACCGCGCTGATTCTCATCAACTTCAACCTCATGATGGACACCGAAGACTTCTTCATGATTTGGATCATGCCGGCCATCATCTTGGGATCCGGGCTCATTGGCCTTATCTGGGGTGAGATTTTAATCCGCCGCAACACCATGAACTCCGCGCACATCACGGGCGAGGTAGCGGAGATAGAACCTGCGCCCGCGGCGCCGGTGTAGGCGTTTGCCTACTCGAAGCCATCAACATTTTTCACTTCAAGAAAAGGAAACCTTAAGGCGCTGCTGAAGATTCACCGCTCGTACAAGCACATCACTAAAGCGCAGGTCTACTACGGCCGCGACGACACCGGCACCACCGGGTGGGGTGAGATAGAGGAGTTCTCCTCGCTGGACGTCGTCTCAGACGGCGCGGCCGGCTGGAGTTTTCATCCACCCGCCTGGGAAACGGTCCCCGTCAGGTGCTGTTGCAAACAGGAATTCCAGATAACTAACTATTTGTTAGTGTGCAGCGCAACGCTGGTACCGGATCCGCCGTTTTCGACGAAAACGCGAGTTTGCAACAGCACCATTTAAAGCACCATCAAGCCCAGGGCGATCAGTAGATGAACCGCTGACGGTATCGTCGAATATACGAAAGCACTTTTCTTTCTTCAGTGCTGCAGTTTGCCGCTCTAAGTTTTGGTCTTTAGAGCTAACCCTCGCGTAGCCGACTTTCTGCCCGGCAATAACCTCAGCCTGTTCAGGAATCTCTAGAGGCAGTGACGGTTCTGTTTCATTATCCATAACCCAACCCTAGTGAACATTGACTTTGGTGACATTCCTGTCATTTGAAATGTGTTCACCTAAGGTGTACCCATGTGGCACATGACTGCCATGTAGGGATGGAAGTTGAACAGAATCATCAGCAAGGCAGTGGGAGATATGTCGGATTTCTCGGTCATTTTCCATAGTGCAGATACAGGGCCTCGCGTTTGCCGGTGGGACCAGTATCGGTAACCGCCTCTATAGGTGGGCGTATTACAGCGTCTGAGAAACGGGGTGCCTGGGCCCGCTACTCTGTAGACGCTCGCCGAAAGCGTGGCGGGGTCAGGGCCGAGCTGCCTGATTGAACACTCGGTCCCAATTCAGAACCTCAGGGAGGGAACTATACAAGGAAACTAAGATCCTCTTTCCTCTATAATCAGGTCAATGCTCGAATATGAGTGCGATCAGTGACGTGTGGAGGAAATATGGCAAAGAGGAATATCAACACAGTGCGCTCAGGAGATGGGTGGGCTAATCGCCGAGATGGCGCAGAGCGGGTCTCGAAGCGATATGACACACAGGCAGAAGCCATCGCAGACGCTCGGAGCACTGCAATGAGGGAGGGGTTGGAGCATCGAATCCAGGGACGTGACGGCAAATTCCGTGAGTCCAATTCCTATGGCAATGACCCCTCCCCCATGCCTGTGGCGATAACACCGAGCAATAAGGCCGCAATGGAGACTATGCCGTCATTGGCGCCGAGAACACCGGCACGCAGCCAGTTCAACCGGGCATGATGGCCTGTTCCATGGGGTTCGTCACGGTGTCGAATGGGAGCAGACATCCAGTAGGTTCTCTCTGCCGGTGATCATCGTCGCGGGTAGGTCCGTTCTGAGGATCATCCTAAGCCTCAACCCACCGTCTGGTATCCCGAAAACTGCTACCACCGTGGTCACTATCGGAAACCTTCTCCCCGAGGGCATCACACCTGACCACAGCTCAGAGGCAGATATTTTGTCTCCGTCTGCTGGTTACGACCCCCTTCCTCCCGGGGTGGTCGCGACAACAGCACCGGCCGATCACCAGGATCAAAGAGTGATGAAATCCGAGTAGAAACTGAAAAACACCGAGGCTGCGACGGCGACGTAGATCACGGCGATCAGGGTGCCCGCCCATTGGGAGGAAAACCGCACCACAGCAGGGGAAGCGGGGAAGAGTCCATGAGCGAGGTTGCGCACGGTAAGCAGGATGAACAGCGGAACCATCATGGCCCACACCACCATGCAGTACAGGCAGAGAATATGGATGACGAACAGGGCCTGGTACCACAACCAGACGATGAACAGCAGGCCCACGGTCACCCCTGCCTGCAGAGCCCCCCAGTACCAGTCGGCGAAGCGGGCCCCGGATAGCATGGCCATCGCCGTGGTGATGACCACGGCGAAAGCGACGATGCCGATCAGGGGGTTGGGGAAGCCGAGCAGTTCGGACTGCCAGGTGCCCATCACCTTTCCACAGGAAACCAACGCGTTGATGTCGCAGGTGGTGACATGTTCGGCGTCCTCGTAGAGGGCCAGGCGTTCGAGCACCAGGATGCCCGAGGCCACCCATCCGATCACACCGGTGATCAACAGGATGAGGGCGAAAGGACGGTTCCGGGCGACGGCCGGCAAAGAGGGGTCAGTGTTCGTCTCGGTCACGAGAACCTCAGTTTCGTCTTCGGCGGTGGGTGAGTGCGTCATGGGTTCGGGTTAGTCGGCGGCAGCCGCGTCGACCAGGAGGATGGCCACCGTGGCCAGGGCGATGGCGATGTTGACACGCATGGTGCGTACCGTGCGCTGAGCCAGACCCAGGGCGTAGGGCAGGCGAGGCAGCTTATCGGCCATCAGGGCGATGTCGGCAGTTTCGATGGCAGCCGGGGAGCCGGCGGCTCCCATGGCCACGCCGATGTCGGCCTGGGCGAGTGCGGGGGTGTCGTTGACGCCGTCACCGACCATGGCCACGGTGTGGCCCTTTTCCTGCAGCTCACGCACGATGGTGAGCTTGTCCTCAGGCATCAGCTCGGCGTGAACCTCGTCGACCCCGAGTTCGGCGGCGACGTTGCGGGCCACCCGCTCGGCGTCACCGGTGGCCATGATGACTCTGGCGCCCTTCTCGTGCAGGGCCTGGACTGCGGCGTACGCGTCATCGCGGATGGTGTCGGCGACGGCGACGATGCCGATGGCGCGTCCGTCGACGCCGACGTACATGGCGGTCTTGCCCTGGTCGTTGAGCTCGAGGATGCGGGTGTTGTCCGGGGTGACATCAAGCAGGTCTGCGGAGCCGACGGCGACAGTCTGACCGTCGACCTGGGCGCGGATGCCCTTGCCGGTGATCGGGGTGGCGTGGTCGACCATCTCCACGGTCAGGCCCTTGTTTTCCGCGCCGTTGATAATTGCCTCGGCCAGCTCACGGGTACCCGACAGGTAGTCGGCGTGGATGTGGGTCTCGGTCACCGCGACGATCGTCATGTCGTTTTTTCGGCCATCGCCCGGTAGACCTCGATGTCTCGGCGGGGATCGACCACCACGGCCGTGTTCTTGGCCTGGCAGCCGATGAAGTAGCTCGCCTGGGCCAGGTCCTCGTCCTAGATGCGTTCGATGAGCATGGTTTCTCCTTCGCAGGAAATCGGGGACAGCCGGGGACGTCTTCCCCGGTCCTACGACACCACCATAATACCCCCAGGGGTATTGAACAAGAAGTACCCTAGGGGGTATATGATCAGGGGAAATGGAGTGAAACGTAGGTCAACTCATCAGGGTAAATGCCCCAGCCCCCCCCCGGAACGATCGATCATCGACCGTCCCCGTCGATGAGGGACCACTTGCGGTCGGCGACCCAGGCCGAGAGCATCTGCCGGGGAGATCGGCCGCCGCCGCGACAATACCCCTGTCATTGGCTGCGGTCACCGGTGGGAACGCTCCCGACTCGTCCGCGATGCTGTACGCCAAGGGTGGGACGAGCACGCCTACCGGATGGTGAGGCAGATGCTCACCGTCAACGAGGATCAACTCGCACTAGGGCAGAAACCGAAGAGGGCAGCACCCAGGTCCCCGACCACACGGTCAGGGGACCTGGGTACTTATATTGCGGTGTTCTCTTGCCTTGTGAGGGGCAGCTCGATGCCGGTTTGGTGGGTGTCGAGCACATCGGCATCACCCTGCGGTGACCGGCTCACCCCGACTTGCCTCCGGGCTCAGGAGGCGTCGACAAGCAGATAAGCACTTAGGGGTGCTCCGTCACCGGGTCGGCGTAGCGGCGGATGTCTACTTCTCCGACTTCAGTGTTCCCGCCGTCCTGCTTATCCGACCGGTGGGTGACCACGATGACGCTGCGTCGGGTCCGCGGTCCGGGTAGCGGCTTGGCCAGGAGGGTGTCCAGCAGGTCGTCGGCATCTGCCGCGTCAATGTGTTCGGTCGGCTCATCTAACAGCAGCACCGGCGCGGTGGAACATAGCGCCCTGGCCAGCAGCAGACGGCGGCGCTGCCCGCTCGACAGGGAACCCGCGCCGTCGGCAAGCAGCAGGTCCAGCGGGTCGGTGACCGGTCCCACAGTCTCCCGCAGCCAGTCATCTAACCCCACCGCATGCAGGACCTCCCATAGTTCCCCGTCACTGGCGGCCGGGTTGGCCACGAGGAGGTTCTGTCGGATAGTGGTGGAGAAGAGCCATTCGTCCTCCGCGTGCACGCGGACGGTCTTCCGCAACGCGGCCGGGTCGATCTCCGGCACACGTTGCCCTCCCAGCGTGACAGAACCGCTGCGTGGTGGCACCAGGCCACCCAGGGTCTGCAGCAGTGTGGTCTTGCCGCAACCGCTGGGGCCGCGAATGACCATGCGCTCACCGGGTGGCAGATCCACCTGCCAGGTGGTATCGCCGAAGCGGCAACGTAGGTCGGTGGCTTTAAGGTGACAGCCATCGAGCTCCCACGCCGTCGCCTCCCCGCCGTCCGTCGCCGAAGTGGTGTCGGATTCTTTGACCAGGTCGGTGAGTCGGTGGGCGCTGCGGGAGGCCTCGTCGGCGTGGATCGCAGCTTCTGAGAGCTGGGCGTGAGACTCGAAGGCGGCCAGCGGCAGCAGCACCATCATGCCCAGCCAGGTGGGGTCCCCGGTGTAGGTCAGCGCGCCAACGACCACGGTCAGCGCCGCCGCCAGACCGGTGGACCAGGTGATCAAGACCTGTGAGGTGGCCAGCGGTTTCTCGGCGGCGACGGTGGCGTCGCTGCTGCGTCGCGACGCCGTGAGGGCCCACTCCTCGCGTTTCGCCCCCAGGCCGGCGGCGGCGAACTCGACGCGGTGGTCCAGCAGTTCATCCAGGGCCACGTCGAGGTTGTCCTCGGCGAACACTCGGCGTGAACGTCTGGCCGCCCGCACCGCCAGCCACGGGGTGATAAGGCCGGTGACCATGAAGCCGAGAGTCAGGACCAGGCCCGCTGCCGGGTGCAGCCAGGTAGCGCCGGCCACCGCGAACACGGTGAGCACCAATGCCACCCCACCGGGGACGACAGAACGGACGATGACGTCAGTGATGCGTTCGGTGTCGGCGACCAGGCGCACCAGCCCGTCACCGCGGGTGAAGAGGTGTCCTCGGCCGGTGCCGGTGTGGTCAAAAGCCAGCGCGTCGAAGACCCGTGACCGCAATGTGGTCAGGGCCCGCAGCGCGATGCGGTGGCTGAGCAGCCGGTCCACGTAGCGGAATACTGCCCGGGAGATGCCCAGGCCGCGCACCGCGGTGACCGCGACCGAGAGGTCCAGCACCGGTGGTATCTGCCAAGCCTTGGTGATTAACCAACCGGAAACGATCGTCAGGGTCAACGCAGAGATCAGCGTGATGGAACCGGCAGCGATACCCGCGACGACCTCGCGGTAGCGCACGCCGGCCAGGCGCAGCATGGCGCTCAGGGCGCGAAATTCGGACTTCACAGGTACACCACCTCATCCGCGATCGCGGCCAGCCGGACGTCATGACTGGCCACCACCACCGTGTGTCCGGCCGTTGCACGCCGCCGCAGCTCAGCGGAGAGGGCCTCCACCAGCTCCGGACTCAAGTGCGCGCTAGGTTCATCCAGCAGATACAGCGTGGGGCCGGTGCCGCCCGCCAGGGTGCGCGCCAGGGCCAGGCGTTGGCCCTGGCCCGCCGAGATGCCTTCCCCCGCCGGTCCGAGGCGGCGTTCCAGCGACACGTCGAAGCCCAGGTTCCGAGCGGTTTCGGTGGCCGGCCCACGCTCCGCACCCAGCAGCACGAGGTTGTCCTCTACGCTGCCCTGCACCAGTACCGGCCGGGCCGGCAGATAGGCCGTGCGCACCAACGGCGCAGCGACGACCCGTCCGGTGACCAGATCATCCGGCAGCGCGCCCAGGACGGCGAGGAACACAGTGGATTTTCCGGAACCGTTGTCGCCGTACAACACGGTGATCGTCCCAGGTTCGGCGGTGAAGCTCAAGTTCTCCGGCTTCATGCCGTCGCGGCCTCTCACGCTGAGGCCGGTGACCGTCAGTTGGGCGTCTCCAGGTGATTCGCGGTGGGTCAGATAGGTCCGGCCGCGGTGGTCCGCTCCGGCCCCGGATGTGTCGGTTGCTTTGGCATCCTCATCCAGCAGCTCCAAGATCTCCTCGACGGCGGCCAGCCCATCGGCTGCGGCGTGGAAGTTCGTACCCACCTGCCGGATCGGGTTGTACACCTCCGGGACCACGATCAGCGCGATCAGCCCGGCGGTCAACTCCATGTTCCCGTCCACCAGGCGCAGCCCGATGCTCACAGCAACTAGCGCCACCGCGAGGGTGGCCAGGAACTCCAGGGCGAAGGAAGAGAGGAATGCCAGGCGCAGCACCGACATGGTGGCCTTTTCATGGCGACGCCCCGTGGACCGCAGCTGCCTACTCGGATGACGGATGGCTCCCAGCGCCCGCAGCGTTAGCGAGCCGGAGAGTAGATCCGCCAGCTGCCCGCCCAAAGCAGCGGTCACCTCCAGGCGGCGTCGGGTATGCGCGGCGGTCAGCTTGCCGATCAACACCATGAAGGCCGGGATCAGCGGCACCGTCACCAGCGCCAAGATTCCGGAGACCGGGTCCGCCACCAGCACCACCACCAAAGCGGCCGGAGTAGCCAGCACGACGGCGACCAGCGAGGGCAGAAATTCGCTCAAGTAGGGCCGGAAGTCCTCGATACCGTCGGTGAGTACCTCACGCCAGTGGGCCGATTCCTCCTGCACGCGGCGGGGATCGCGGCGTCGCAACGCGGTCAGAGCCTTGGCCCGCAGCGTATCCACGACCCGTCCGACGCTCTCCGAGGAGGCGCGTTGCGCATGACCGGACACGACGCCGTGGACAGCAATGACCACGAAAAGTGCCACCACTGGCCAGGTCAGCACGTCCCAGTCGGCGCCGCGGTCCAAGATGACGCGGGCTGCGATCCAGCCGATGAGCACCCCGCGGGCGAGCACTAACACGGTGGTGAGCGCCTGCAGAACGCCGGTACGCAGGATCAGGCCCCACACCGGCGGAACCAGAGCAAGGAGTCTGGGGTCAATGGGTCCCTGCACGCGGCTCACACCGTGATCCGCTTGGCGAAGGACCAGAAGGTCCAGCCCTGAGCGGCCAGGATGAACGGCACCAGGATCAGCACACCCCAGGACAAAAAGACCAGCGTGTAGTCCGAACTAGAGGCGTTATAGATGTCCAGAGACACCCCGCCCGGCAGGGAGGTAGGCATCACGTTCGGGAACAAGGTGACGAAAATCTGCACCACCAGGGTGGCCACAGCCACGGCAGTGGCCGCGAACGCGAGGCCGTCGTGGCCCCGCATGATGGCCACCGAACCGATGAGCACGCACAGTGCGAGCACACCCACCGCGATCCAGATGACGGGATCACCATGTGCCAGCTGAGTCCATACCGCGAACCCGACGGCCACCACGGCTGTCGGGATAGTCAGCCGTTGGGCTAGGCGATGGGCCCGGCTGCGCAACGGTTCGTGCACCTTGAGCCCCAAAAAGGTCGCGCCGTGCACCATGAACACCAGAACGAAGGTCCCCGCTCCCAGCAGACCGTAGGGATTGAACAGGCCAAACATCGCGGTCAGACTGGAATCGATCTGCCGGTTGGCGTCGATCGCCACGCCCTGGACGATATTGGCGAAGGCTACACCCCAAAAAATCGCTGGCACCCAACTGCCGATAGCCAACCCGATATCGCAGCGGTCCCGCCAGGCCTGGGTGTCGACTTTGACGCGCCACTCCAGGGCGACGCCCCGCAGGATTAGGGAGAGCAAAATGAGCAGCAACGGGAGATAGAAACCGGAAAACATCGTGGCGTACCACTCAGGGAAGGCTGCGAACATGCCACCCACCGCCACGATAAGCCACACCTCGTTGCCGTTCCACACCGGTCCGATGCTAGTGGCCACCGCGTCGCGACGCCGCGCACGCTCCTCACCGTCACCGCCCAGGAAGGGCAGAAGCATACCGACACCGAAGTCGAAACCCTCCAGGACGAAATAACCGACGAACAGGAAAGCGATCACGATGAACCACAAGGTCTGCAGATCCATGATCAATTCCCCTTCTCATCAACGGTGCGCTCATCACGCTGTCGGCGTGGTTTCGTGGTGACAGCTGCGGAACCCCGGTCGGCGGGTTCGGACTCTTCGGCGCTGGGGAAGTCGTCGGAGCTGTCGGCGTTGAAGCTCAGCGGTTCTAGCTCCTCGGCGTCCGGCCCGTAGGTGTCCTCGACGATGTTCTCGGAAGCGCCAGATGCCAGTGCCCCGGCAACCACGAAGCGGCGCATGAGCCAGAACCAGACCACGGCGAGGATGCCGTAGATCAGGGTGAAGGCGATCAGGGAAATCCAGACGGTGGCCACCGAGTGGTTGGACACCCCGAAGTCCACGATCAGGTGGATGTCGTTCTCCCCGTTCGGGCTATTCTCCGGACCGAAGTCAGGATTCGGGTACACCACCCAGGGCTGGCGCCCCATCTCGGTGAAGATCCAGCCGGCGGAGTTAGACAGGAAGGGGAACGGAATCGCGATGAGACCCAGCCAGGCGAACCACCGCCTGTCGGTGGTGCGTTTCTTACGGGTCAACCAGAAACCGACGATAACCACCAGGATGGAGGCGGCCATGAAGCCGATCATCAGACGGAAGGACCAGTAGGTCACGAACAGGTTCGGAGAGTAGTTGCCCGGACCGTAGAGCTGCTCGGCCTGGGCCTGCAGGTCCGTGACACCCTGCAGCGTTACACCGCTGAATTGGCCGCCGGCCAGGAATGACAGAACCCAGGGCACACTGAAAATCTCGGAGACGGAGTTGCAGTCGTTGAACGTGCTGATAGCCAAGATGGAAAACCACGGGTCCTCCTCCGTATAGCAAAGGGCCTCCGCGGAGGCCATCTTCATCGGCTGGACCTCGAACATCACCTTGGCCTGCAGATCACCGGTGATGGAAACGGAGACGATCCCCAATAATGTGACCCACAGTCCCATGCGCAGCAGGGGCCGCCACAACTGCCCGGCATCCTCGGCGTTTTCGCCCGTCTTTGCGGCGTGACGACGATCGCGCACCATCCACCACGCACTAATGCCGGCGACGAAGGTGCCGGCCACAAGCACGGAACCGGCCACCGCGTGCGGGAAGGCCACCAGGGCCACCGGATTGCTCAGCAGTTCCCAGACGTTGATCAGTTCCGCGCGACCGTTCTCGTAGTTCATCGCCGCCCCCACCGGGTGCTGCATAAAGGAGTTCGCCACGATGATGAAGTAGGCCGAGACATTAGTCGCGGCTGCGACGATCCAGATGGACGCCAGGTGTATCCAGCGGGGGACTCTTCCCCAACCAAAGATCCAAATGCCCAAGAAGATGGACTCAAAGAAGAAAGCTGCCAGCCCCTCCAGGGCGAGCGGACCACCAAAAACATCGCCGACAAAGCGAGAGTACTCACTCCAGTTCATGCCGAACTGGAACTCCTGGACAAGGCCGGTGACCACGCCCATGGCGAAGTTGACCAGGAACAGCGTGCCGAAAAACCGGGTGGCGCGGTACCACATATCTTTACCGGTGCGATGCCAGGCCGTCTGCATGATTGCCACCAGCGGAGCGAGTCCGATGGTCAGGGGGACGAAAATGAAGTGATAGACAGTCGTGATGCCAAATTGCCAGCGTGAGACATCGACAAGATCCACAGCGTATGCCTTTCGCAGTTGAAAAACCGGCACAGTAACTCATCGCCACCGCGACAGCTTCTTTTCCGGCAGGCGTGGCGAACTGGCCTCACACACTCCCGGCTCGCGATTCCTGCCGACACCCGATCTAAATTCAGGTATACCCAAGTTGTCGGTCCGGCTGAACGGAAAGTTCCGAGAACGTGACGAAGGTCTCCACCCGAAGCCCATTCGAGTTGATGCAGGTCACCCCAGGTCTGGGCCTGCGTCACACATGGCCCCGGAATCACCGGCGCTGGGAAGTGGCCGCTCGCCAAGGTCAGAGGCTGGTGAAATCGGAGTAGAAGCTGACAAACACCGAGGCGGCCACGGCGACGTAGACCACGGCGATCAGGGTGCCTGCCCACTGGGAGGCAAACCGCACCACAGCAGGCGAGGCGGGGAAGAGGCCGTGGGCGAGGTTGCGTACTGTGAGCAGGATAAACAGCGGGACCATCATCGCCCACACCACCATGCAGTACAGGCACAAAATATGGATGACGAACAGCGCCTGGTACCACAGCCAGATGATGAACAGCAGGCCCACGGTCACACCCGCCTGCAAACCTCCCCAGTACCAGTCGGCGAAGCGTGCCCCCGACAGCATGGCCATCGCGGTGGTGATGACCACGGCGAAGGCGACGATGCCGATCAACGGGTTGGGGAAGCCGAAGAGTTCGGACTGCCAGGTGCCCATCACCTTTCCACAGGAAACCAACGCGTTGATGTCACAGGTGGTGACATGCTCGGCGTCCTCGTAGAGGGCCAGGCGTTCGAGCACCAGGATGCCCGAGGCCACCCATCCGATCACACCGGTGATCAACAGGATGAGGGCGAAAGGACGGTTCCGGGCGACGGCCGGCAAAGAGGGGTCAGTGTTCGTCTCGGTCACAAGAACCTCATTGTCGTCGGCGGTGGGTGAGTGCGTCATGGATTCGGGTTAGTCGGCGGCAGCCGCGTCGACCTCGGCCCGGAACTGCTCCAGGGAGTCCGGGGTCAGGAGCTGACCGTCGAGGAAGAAGGTCGGGGTGCCGCGCACACCCAGGGCCGTGCCGTCAGCCACATCGAGTCGGACCCGTTCCTCGGTGGCCGGATCGGCCACAGCGGCGTCAAAGGCGGCCATGTCCAGACCCAGGTCCTCGGCGAAGCCGCGGAAGACCGCGCTTTTGTCCTCGGCGGACTCACCCCACTCAGACTGGGTCTCAAACATCCGGTGGTACATCGCTTCGTACTGGTCCTGCTGGGCGGCAGCCTCCACAGCCACGGCAGCGGGCATGGAGTTGCGGTGACCCGGCAGCGGGAAGTAACGGTTGACGAAGGTGACGGTGTCGGAGTACTCCGCACGAAGTTCCTCCACGAAGGGGTAAGCCGCCCGGCAGGCCTCGCACTCGAAGTCGAGGAACTCCACCAGCACGGCCTTCTCGTTCGGCGCCTGGGACAGCACCCGACTGTTGTCCCGGACCACCTGCCCCGCATCACTGGTCACGGTTTCCGGGGCGGGCGCAGAAGCGGAGTCGGATCGGCCGAGGAAAAAGGCGACGATCCCGGCGATGACGACGATTGCCAATAACGCCCAGACAATGATCCGGGCTTTTCTCCAATTCCCGGAGGGCCGGGTGGAGGTGGTGCGGGTGGTGGGGGTGCTCACGAGGGTTCCGTTCTATCTCTGGTGGAAATTAAGGGGTGTCGAGGCCGTGGGCCCCGGGGGACCCGGCACGGTGGCGACGAAGTCCTCCAGGACCGAGGCGGTCATCAGCAGGTGCATCCGTCCGGCGAACAACAGGCCGGATCGATGGTGACCACCAACTCCAGTAACTCGCCAAGGGCGTGACCCAGCTGGGGATCAGCCAGAGAATACCAGACGCTGCGCCCCTCCGGGGTGGAGGCCACCCGCCCGCATCCGCGCAGACAGGCCAACTGATTCGACATCACCTGTTTGGAGACATCCAACTGCCGGGCCAGGTCCGAGGGTCGGGCGGGCCCGTGGCGCAAGGCCAACAGGATCCCGGTCCGGGTGTCATCAGACAGGGCATGGCCCACCCGGGACAACGCCGAGGTGTGAGTGACGGTCACCGTGCTCATAATCGTAGACAGTACACAATCCCCTGTACTACTCCTCGGTGCCCTCGGCGGAGGAGTGCGAGATGACCTGGAGCATGTTGACACCCGGACCACAGATGCTGGCCTGAGGGTCAGGACCGGGTTTTCTCCCGGGTGGGGGAAGGTTAGAAGGTGATGCCGTGCTGGGCGAACCAGGGGGCGGGGTCGACGGCGCCGCTGCCGGTCGGGTAGAGCTCAAAATGCAGGTGGGAACCGGTGGAGAAACCTTGGTTACCCATGCCGGCGATCTTCTGGCCGGCGGTGACCTGCTCACCCACGCTGACATCGAGGGTTTCCATGTGGCCGTAGACGGCAATGGAGCCGTCATCGTGCTGGATGCGGATCCACTGGCCGAAACCGGAAGCCGGGCCGGAGTCGATGACGGTGCCGCCCATGGCCGCAAGAATTGGGGTGCCCACGACGTTGGCGATGTCTAGTCCTGCGTGGAGGCTGCCCCAGCGCATACCGAAACCGGAGGTGAAGGTGCCTTCAGTGGGTTTGACCACGGATGAGGCGTTGGCCAGGCGTTCTGCCTCAATCCGTTCTGCTTCCAGACGTGCAGCCTCAGCGCGGGCGGCCTCGGTGCGCTCGGCGGCGTACTCAACCGCCTTGTCCAACTGCTCGTTGATATTGGTTACCGGCTTATACTCCGAGATCGTCAGGATCTGCGGGGCCGTCTCCGTCGTGTCCGGGGGCAGCGCGGTGTTATTGGTGGCCAACTGCACGCCACCGACAATGTCCTGCGGGGAGATCGGGGCCTCAGCCTGGGTCTGCAGCGTGGCGGCGGCGGCACCACTGAGACCCGCAGACGAGACCGCGCCCGTGGCCACGGCCACCAGGGCTACGCGGCTCTTGGTTTGCGGGGTGGGGATCTTGCGGTGTTTTCCTCCGGCTGGTCGCTGAGCCTTCAGTCGCATGAATCTTCTTCCGTCGTTGTCCGTTGGTCCGTCCCACTCAAGCCCACCGCTATGCACGGTGGAGACTAGATTGTGACCGTTCCGTTATTTACGGACGTAACACTAACCTCCCCTTCCCCCAAAGATCCAGCCGCCAGGCGGGGTCGGCGACTCTTCCACCCTTCTCACAGGCGACTCCCCCAGGGTTGTCAGGGGGCGGGGAGGTGGCCCCAACGTGCCGGAGGGCTGTTCCCTGCCAGTAGGTGACCTCAAGAGAAATCGGGCACGACCGGGGTGGCCCTGTCAGAACTCCGGCTATCGCCGACTTCCTGGCCACTCCCGGCGACCTCCCACCAGAAGTACCGGGTCGGCGTGGACGGTGAGGGTGTACCAGTGCCCCGGGTATCGCTGGCAGGCCAGCGATCCCTCGCCGGGGTCGGTGGTGGCCTACTCCCCGGAAACCCGGGCGTTTTCGCCGCTCCCCCGCACCTGCCGGAGGAGCGCAAAGGTGACAAAGGCCAGCGGAACCACACCTGTGGCCCAGGCCAGGACGGCGGCGCGTTGGTCAGCGAGCAGATCGAGCTCCCAGGGCAAAAGCAGGGAGCGGTAGAACTCCTCGCCCAGGATCGTGTCCAGGCGCAGGAGATAGACCCCGACAAGCAGGTGGACGGGCAGGGAGGCGACCAGCCACCCCAGGCGGACGGCGGCCGGGCGACGGCGCGGGATCAGGTCGGGGCCGAGCATCCCCCAGACGTAGAAGCACCCGGAGACCAGGAGCACGGTGTTCATGATCAGCTGCCCCGCGTACTTGGAGATCAGCAGCTCATAGAGCGGGATGAACAGGTACATGACGTAGAAGAACACCAGGAACTGCAGGGTGTTGACCACCGGATGGGTGATCACCCCCACCAACCGGCTGCGGGTGAAGGCGCGCACCCAGTCGTGGATATTCGGCCTACCCGGGGCCCCCGGGGCGAAGGCGGTCATCAGCAGGGTCAGCGGGGCACCCATCACCAGGAAGATGGGGATGACCAGCGACAAGATGATGTGACCGACCATGTGCACCGAGAAGACCGCGGGCATATTCAGCCCGATCCCGGAACTCATCGTCACCAGCAGGGTCACACATCCGGCCAACCACCAGGCGGTGGGGGTGCTTGACCAGGTGTGACCTGTCTGGCGGGTGCGCCACACAGCGGAGAGATAGCCGACGGCCAGAAGCAGGGCGAGGGCACCAAACAGCAGGTCAAAGCGCCACATGCCCCACACGTTGAGGATGGTGGGCTTCTCGGACAGCTCGTAGCCGAGCTTGGTGGCCATCTGCGAGAGGTTCGGGATGCGCGGTGAGGGCGGCGGGGTGCGCCCCATGGTGATGGCGATACCGGTGACCGCCGCCATGACAAGCACCTCGACGATGGCGACCTGGCGGAACAGGCGGCGATCAGCGGGGTTGGCCTGCACCTGCGGAATGACCCACGCCCGGTGGATCCACCCGAAGACACCGAGGATGATCACGCCGATGGTCTTGGCCACGATGATTAACCCGTACCGGGTGGTCAACAGATCCGTCAGCTCGATGCGGATGGCGGCGTTGACTAACCCGGACACGGCCATGACGATGATGGAGACCAGGGCGATTGTCGAGTAGCGGCGCAGCGCAATATCCAGGTCAGGTCCCAGGCGACGCCCGTGGGCGAGCAGGGCCATGAGTCCGCCGACCCACAGGACTAAGAAGACCAGGTGCCACAGGTAGGAGTTGGTGCCGTGGTCGTGGTTGCCGCCCGAGGAGGAGTGCCCTGTCAGGCCCAGGGGGATGATCATGAGGATTGACCCGAGGAGCAACAGTGGTTGGGTGATCCACGCCCGGCTCATCAGGCCCGTACCACCGGTGACCAGGGCAATAAGCGCGACGATCAGCCACACCCGGGCCATGGCCACCTGCTCGACGGCCACCGTCAGGGTCTCCAGGCCGAGTGTCTGGGCCAGGGGGGTGCCGGAGACATCTGAGAGCACCAGCGGGATCATCAACAACGCGATCAGTCCGAAGCAGATGGCCGCGACCGCACCGGTACGCGAGGCCAGGTGCCCGTCCACACTCAACGAGGCCTGGTGCAGGCGGTCGTGATCACCGCCGGGCAACCGTGGGGAGATGAGGAAAGCAGCGAACAAGAAAGAACCGGCCGACAGGGCAGCGAGCATCCAACCGACCGCACGGAAAAACGGCAACCCGAAGGTGGTCGCGATGCCCGGGTTGGGGATCCCCAGGGCCGCGAGGGATTCGCCGAGGAAGCTGTAGGCAACCGTCCCGCCGACGGCACCTGCGACGGCGAAAAAGAGCAGGTACAACGGCCACGTGGGGCGTACCCGCTCCTGAGGCCGGCGCCCGATGGCGGGGGTCGTCCCTGCGGTCGTATCCGTGGCAGTGGGGGTGTTATTTACCGGGTGGGTCATCTGTGTCCATTTCGCCGTCCATGCCGCCTCCACTCTCATGGTGTGCTCGGAAGCGGGCGTGAGGTTCACCCTAATAGGGCCTGCGGGTGTTCTTGTAAATTGCCCAGGGACCGGTATCTTCCCCCGGTTCACCCCCTGCAGGGGGCACCGACCTGGGAAGAACAACACCCGGTGAAGGCGCCGTGGCCGGGAACTTTCCTCCCGCCTGTTCCGACTAGTGTCTTGGTACCTCCCGCAGGCAGGTGTCTTAGTCGCTCACATCCGGTTGAAGAACCGGCCCAACCCAGGAGGACTTTCGTGATCATCTCCCCCACGCTCCCTCGTCGTGTGCTGGCTACTGTTGTGGCGGTCGGGGCCCTGACCGTCGTAGCCACCCCGGTTGCCCTCGCGCATGACTCCGTGATCGGCGGCAATCCCGCGGACGGTGACGTGGTCGAAGAATTTCCGCGCAGCATCGAGCTGGAGTTCTCCGGGCTTCCCCAGGAAGGTTTCAGCACCGTAGCCATCACCGACCAGAACTCCGGTGATCTCCTGTTCAGTGGTGAGCCGACCATCGACGGCCTACTGGTGACCCTTGATCTACCTGCGGATGTCAGCGGCGGGCCAGGTGACTACACCATCGGCTTCCAGATCCTCTCCTCCGACGGCCACGCCACCCGCAGCGCGACCACCTTCACCGTCGTCGGTGACGCCCAAACGACCGCCACCACCACGGGCACCGACGCCAAGCCTGTGGAGGAGACCACAGCCGCCGAGAACACCGCCGAGGGGGCCACCTCCGTAGTCAGTAATCCGATAGTCCTGACCCTCGCGGGGTTGGCCCTCTTCGGCGTCATCGCCGGGGCCATCGTGCTGGTTGTCCGGAGCCGTGACAGGCGTTAGGAAGCAGAAGACTCCCGCTACATCCTGAGCGCCGGTGTGCCATGCCGCGGGTCAATCTCCCTCCAGGCTGACGCGGTTTCAGGACCCCACCTCCCACCTGACGTTCGTCGGACATCCAGGGGCGACCACCCGAGGGACAATTGCAGACTAATCAGTCCCCACTGTATGGTCAGTGCATGCTGACTATTGCTTCTCGTCTTGATGTGATGAACCGGCTGGGACGTGCCATGGCCGATCCCACCCGGTCCCGGATCCTGTTATCCCTGCTGGAGGCGCCCGGGTATCCGGCGCAGCTGGCCCGGGAACTAGGGTTGACGCGCTCAAACGTCTCCAATCACCTGACGTGCCTGCGGGACTGCGGGATCGTGGTCGCCGAGCCAGAGGGGCGGCGCACCCGCTATGACATTGCTGATGCCCACCTGGCGCGTGCCCTTAACGCCCTGGTGGAGACCACCCTCGCCGTCGATGAGGACGCCGCCTGCCTGGACCCGCAGTGCCCGGTCGCCGGTTGCTGCGATACGGACGGAGGCCAGCAGTCATGACGTCTGCCTGTGGTTGTGAACCGTCCGCACCGATGACCGAAGAAGATGAGCACACCCCGTGGTGGCGTGACCGCGCCATCCTCCTCCCGGTGGCTTCCGGAATGTTCCTGCTCATCGGCCTGATCCTCGAGTGGTTTATCCCCGGGGCCGGGCTGGTGGCCACCGTATTGTTCTGGGCCTCCCTGCTGCTGGGTGCCTCCCAGTTCGTCCCCGGAGCCCTCACGGGACTGGTCACCCGGGGCAAGCTGGGCATCGGGCTGTTGATGACGATCAGCGCCATCGGTGCCGTCCTGTTGGGCTTCATCGAGGAGGCCGCCGCCCTGGCCTTCCTCTACTCCATCGCCGAGGCGCTGGAGGATAAGGCGATGGACAAGGCCCGCTCGGGCCTGCGTGCCCTGCTGGCCCTGATCCCCTCGGCCGCGACGATCATCGCCGCCCATGGGGCGACCCGCACCGTACAGGTCGAAGACCTCATCCCGGGTGACGTGTTGCGCTTGGCCGCGGGGGAACGCCTGGCCACCGACGGGGTGGTCCAGTCTGGGCGCAGCAGCCTGGACACTTCGGCGATCACCGGCGAATCTATCCCCGTCGAGGTCGGGCCCGGCGATGCGGTGCTGGCCGGGTCGATCAACACCACCGGGGCACTGGAGGTTGAGGCCACCGCCGCCGGCACGGATAACTCCCTGACCACCGTCGTCGAGCTGGTGGAGCAGGCCCAAAACGATAAGGGCCAACGCGCGCGTATCGCCGACCGGTTGGCCCGCCCCTTGGTGCCCGGTGTCCTCATCCTCGCCGTCCTGGTCGCCGTGATCGGGTCCCTGTTCGGGGATCCAGGTGTGTGGATCGAACGTGCCTTGGTTGTCCTGGTCGCCGCGTCGCCGTGTGCGTTGGCGATCTCGGTGCCGGTCACGGTGGTCTCCGCCATCGGGGCGGCCAGTAAGTTCGGCGTGGTCATCAAGTCCGGCGCCGCCTTTGAGCGCCTCGGTGGCATCCGGCATCTGGCACTCGATAAGACCGGTACCTTGACCCGTAACCAGCCCACCGTCGCCCAGGTGCTCACCACCGAGAACGCCAGCCAGGCCGATGTCCTGGGCTGGGCGGCAGCACTGGAGGCCCACTCCACCCACCCTCTGGCATCGGCGATCACCGCCGCCACACCGCAGGCCCCGGCCGCCCAGCAGGTCGACGAGGCCGCCGGCCAAGGGATGACCGGGGTGGTCGACGGGGTGCGCATTGCGGTGGGCAGCCCCCGCTGGCTTTTCCCTGGCCCCCTGGCCACCCAGATCGAGGACCTGGAGAACAAGGGCATGACCGTGGTCATCGTCCACCGCGACGACCAGCCCGTGGGTGCAGTCGGGGTGCGCGATGAACTCCGCCCGGAAACACCTCAGGTCATCGCGTCGCTTGCGGCCGAGGGTTTTGGGATCACCATGCTCACCGGTGATAACACGCGTACCGCCACCGCCCTGGCTCATGAGGCCGGCATCGCGGACGTTCGAGCCGAGCTGCGCCCGGAGGACAAGGCCCGGGCCGTGGCTGACCTGCATGAGCGGGGTCCGGTGGCGATGATCGGCGACGGCATCAACGACGCCCCCGCCCTGGCCTCGGCAGACATCGGCATCGCCATGGGTGCTAAGGGTTCGGATGCCGCGATCGAGTCCGCGGACGTGGCGTTTACCGGCGATGACCTGCGCCTGATCCCCCGCGCCTTGCACCATGCCCGCCGGGGACGGGCCATCATCAACCAGAACATCGTCCTGTCCCTGGCGATCATCATCGTTTTGCTCCCGCTGGCGATCACCGGCGTGCTGGGACTGGCGGCGGTGGTCCTGGTCCACGAGGTGGCCGAGGTCATCGTCATCACCAACGGCCTACGGGCCGCCCGCACCAAGCATCCTGACCTCAACCCGGTGGCGACGGCCACGGTTCCAACGGATGAGGATGCGCACGGAAAGACCCGGGTCTACTAGTGTTTTCACCCATCAGCACACTGGAAAAGAATGCATTTTCTCACCGGACGGGGAAGTAGAAGTCATGGCCGTGAGCAGCACACATGAACGCAGGTACGAGCGGGCCGCGCAGAAGAAGGGCTGGTGGACATTCCTCCGGCCCGGCTGGGTGTTCGGTGTCCTCGCCATCATCGCCTTCTCCTATTTCTCCTTTACCTTTCTGGCCCCATGGCAGCTGAGCAGGGACGGTGCCATCGTCGAGCGCAACGATCAGATCGAGGCCGCCTTCGAGGTCGAGCCCGTCCCCGCCGAGGAGGTCTTCGACGCCCAGGGCAGCATTGAGCCTGAGGAGGAATGGGCGCGGGTCATCCTTGAGGGCCACTATCTGCCCGAGGATGAGGTCTTGATGCGCAACCGTCCGGTCGACTCCTCCTCCGCCTTCCACGCCCTGACCCCCTTCCAGCTGAACTCCGGTGAGGTGATCCTGGTCAACCGTGGTTTTCAACCGCCGTTCGAGGGCGGTGTCCCCCCCGATGGACACCCCGCCGACCGGTGAGCAGTCCATTCTCGGCCACGCCCGATTTGCCGAGCAGACACCGATGTCCCCGCCGATCGAGGACCAGGGCTACCGCCAGGTCTACGGCATCAACACCGAGCAGATCGCCGAGGTAACCGGCACAGATCTCGCACAGGACTATGTGCAGCTGGCCGAGGGACAGGCCGGGGAGATCAACGCCATCCCGGTGCCCATGCTCGACCGCGGCTCACACCTGTCCTACGCCTTCCAGTGGATCGCCTTTGGCATCATGGCCCCGCTCGGCCTGGGCTACTTCATCTGGGCGGAGTTAAAGGAACACCGCCGCGTGCGCCGCGAGGAGGCCGAGCTTTCCGTCGACGCCGCATCCGCCGAGCAGACCACGGACCAACAGGACGGTGACACGGATTCCGGCACGATGGGCACCCTCCGCACCACTCATCCGGAGAACGACACCCCTGGCCCCGCCCCTACCGGAACCACCACGTCCGCATCCTCCGGTGACCGTTCACGCATGTTGCACGACCGCTACGGTGACAGTCGACCGGATCACTCCCGAAAATTCGCTCGTCGCCAGCGCGAACGGTTCTAACCGTGGCCTTCCCCGCAGCACCGTTCAACCCGCCTCACACTTGCGTGGGCCGTACCAGACCGGATGCCATCAAGCATTTTCAATAAGCTTTCAATAAGGGGTTTTCCCTGCTAGGCTACAGGCATGAGCACGCCCGACCACGGCCATGACCCCGGCCAGCCCCATGCCCCGAACGGATCCCCCACAACCCTGACACCGACAGCGCCGACCACCCCTACCGGCGATCATGCCCACGGCTCCGCACGCTGGGAGTTGGGGTTCTCGATCGCCGCCGGCGTCACTTACGCCGGTGGGATGATTGCGCAGTTCGCCTTGGGGCTGCCGATGGTCGGATGGCCGTTGGCGTTCTTTCTCGCCACCTACTTCTTCGGCGGGTTCTTCACCATCCGCACCGCGATCTCCTCCACGCTGCGGGGGAAGTTCGAGGTTGACTTCCTCATGCTTGTCGCCGCGGTCGGCGCTGCCCTCATCGGCCGGTGGGCGGAGGGAGCGGTGCTGCTGTTCTTGTTCAGCCTCGGCCACGCCCTCGAGGAGTACGCCCTCAGCCGCGCCAGCAAGTCCATTGAGGCCCTCGCCGAACTCGCCCCCCGCCACGCCCTGGTGCGCCGCGGTGATACCGAACCCGTGGAAGTGCCCGTGGAGGAACTCGTGGTCGGAGACATCGTGGTCATCCGCCCGAATTCCCGCATCCCCTCGGACGGGTTCGTTATCTCCGGGATGTCCGCCGTTGATCAATCAGCGGTCACGGGCGAGTCGATCCCCGTGGAGAAGGAACCGGTGGCCGACCCACAGCGGACGATGCACACGATTGACACCCTCCCCGCCGCCAATCGAGTGTTCGCCGGCACCGTGAACGGGTCCGGCGTGCTCGAGATCGAGGTCACCGCGACCGCCGCCGACTCAACGCTGAGCAAAGTCGTCGAGCTCGTTCGCACCGCCGACCAGGCCGTGTCCCCGACCCAGCAGTTCATAGACCGGTTCCAGCGCTGGTACGTGCCCGCCGTGATCCTCGGGGTCATCGCCACCTTGTTGGTGTCGATGTTCGTGTTCGCACAACCGTTCTCCGACGCTTTCTACCTCGCCATGACCGTGCTCGTCGCCGCGAGTCCATGTGCTCTCGCGATCGCCACCCCAGCCGCGGTCCTGGCGGGTGTGGCTCGCGCTGCCCGGGCCGGCGTGCTCGTCAAGGGCGGTGCCCCGCTCGAGACACTGGGCCGAGTAAAGGCGATAGCGTTCGACAAGACCGGCACCCTCACGTGGGGCGCGCCCCGAGTGACCTCACTGGCCTCCGCCAACGATACGTCCGAAGCGGAACTGATCCCCACACTTGTGGCTGTCGAATCGCTCAGCGATCACCCCCTCGCTGCCGCGATCGTCCGCGACCTTGCCCCCCGCGTCCCGGAGACCGAGCGGTTGGTGGCCACCGATCTCTCTGCCCTCACTGGACGCGGCATCACTGCGACGATCGACGGAGAACGGGTGGAAGTGGGCAACCTCCGCATGTTCGATGAGCAGCAGCTTAAGCTGCCTCCTTCGCTGGCCGAGGCCTACACGAAGGCCCGCGACTCGGGGCAGACGTTGATGGTGGTCCGTCGTGGTGACCGCTTCCTTGGGGTCGTCGGAGTGATGGATGCCTCCCGCAACGAATCTGCCCAGGTGCTCAGCATGCTCCGGGACACAGGGGTGGGCCATCTGGTCATGATCTCCGGCGACAACCAGCGGGTGGCCGACGCGGTCGGCCGGGAAGTCGGCGTCGACACGGCGATCGGAGAGCTGCTCCCCGAGGATAAGGTCACCCACATCACGGGCCTGGCCAAGACATACCATCCGATCGCGATGGTCGGCGACGGTGTCAACGATGCCCCCGCCATGGCCCGCGCCGACGTCGGCATTGCGATGGGTGCCGCTGGGTCGACGGTCGCGCTGGAGACCTGTGACATCGCGTTGATGAGTGACGACCTCGGACGCGTCCCGTTCGCTGTCCGGCTGAGCCGGGCGACTGGCCAGATCATCCGGCAAAACCTCATCGCCAGCCTCGCAGTCGTCGTTGTCCTCATCATCGCGACCTTCCTCGGGTTGAATATCGGCGCCGTCGTGCTTATCCACGAGGGATCCACTCTCATCGTCGTCGCAAACGCGCTGCGCCTGCTCAACTTCCAGAAGGGCAAGGAACACGCTGGCATCGACCACGAAGATAAGCCCACGCACTGACGCTTCCCCCTGCCAGTCACCAGTGGGGGCAGTTTCGAGAACAGTCCGAAGCCGCGTTCACCCTCAGGCCAGCGAAACCGTCTCTGACCTACTATCGACTCCGCGTGACAGTGTCATACCTCGGCGCCTAGCCACACACATCCTCCGTGAGGTAAAGGCAGGCAAACGACTTCTGCCCCTGACAGCAAGCCTCGTCTGACGTGATCATTCAGCTGCCCTTCTCTGGAGATAAAGACAGCCACCCAGGATGAGTTCCTGCATGTCCTCTCTGATGAAGAATTCGTGAAGATTCTCGTCCCAGACTGGCTTTGTGACTGGGTTCTCCTCAATAGTCGAGGCAGGAGAGCATGCCACCTATTCTGGTGGCCACAGGCAGAAGAAGAGCTGCTGGCGGTACTGATCCGGAAAATGTGGAAGGCCTGGCGCTCCCCCGGCGACGATGGTCAGCTGCTCGGGAAACCCCGAAGGAGTGAAACATGCACTGGGATGGAGACCACATGGGGGGCTGGGGCATGGGAATGGGCTGGTTGGTCCTGGCCCTACTCGTGCTCGGTATCGTGGTCTTGATCATGATCATGGTCGGCATTTTCCGCGGCCGAATAGGACGAGGCCCAGGAGGCGATGACAGGGCTCAGGGACCGGAGCGCAATCGGGCACGAGACATGCTCGATGAGCGCTATGCCCGAGGGGAGATCGACGCCACTGAGTACGACGAGAAACGGCGGCGTCTTGAGAACCGTAAGGATAAAGATTAGGCCCTGACGCCACTCAGCCGAGGACAATGGGCCCGGGTGGAATCGGCGTCTCCAAGACCGGGTTGCCCTGGGCCCACCCATTCGCCTCTTCTCCCAGGTCTCTGGTGGCGACGACGCGGGCATCCTCGTGGGAGGAGACCTATGGCAGCCGGAAGTACTTCACAGCCAGGACGGGCTACTGCAGGTGAAGATAGTTGCCGCCCAGCAAGAGGTGGATATCCGCGGATGTCAGGCTCAGGTTCTGGCTTATAATGGCACGATTCCGGGATGGACCTGGCGGGTGAGCCCCGGGGACTAGTTCATCCCAAAGCGGTTCTTTTTTCGTGACTTACGCGGTGACGATGCTCCTCCGGGAAGCCTTGGTCGCTTCCCGCGGTTACGGCACCATGTACGCCGCGCTGGCTGGCGTCGCCATCATCACGGCCGTCTTCTATCACGGGTTCCACCGGCGTAGAGCTGTCTGACCCCCGCTTATCCACGCCACCCCCTCCCCACCTTTCCTTCAAGGCCACACGCTCCCGGGAGCGTGTGGCCTTTGTGATTCGGAGCGCATTTCTCCACTCAGAAACTGGGTCTGAGCTGGAAGAATCCTGACACCCTTCTCCCACTTGCGCGCTAACCTGGGCTTTTTCCCCTGCATACGGCCCGGGATTCTGACAGTCAAATTATAGGCTGACGGGGGGCTTGCATACCCCAAGGCCCGTATGTATGGTTCTGCGAATCAATAACGAAACGGTCACGATGTGCTCACGATTGAGTTATCGCCCAGGCCCGTGCAGTGGGCAGCATGACAGGAGTAGAACCATTTCCAGCCCGAATCAGCGGTCCACTAAGAGCCGCATCGCCCTCATGGCCGCTGCCATCGGCGCAGTCTCCACCGCCGGCGGCTACAGCCACGAGGGCGAGACGCCCCTTGGTCTGCGAGGTGGTGATCGTGCGGTGTTTTCCTCCGGATGACCGCGAAGCCTTCAGGCGCATGACTCGTCTTCCGTCGTTGTCTGTTGTCCCGCCCTGAGCAATTCCAGCGATATGTCCGTTGGAGATCAGACCGTTACCGTTCCGTTATCTAACGGAGGTAACACTAACGCCTGAACTTCTCCGATGTCCACCTTGCGGCCCCTTTAGTGATCTTCTCCACACTGTCCCCAGCTCCCACCGGCGTGCGCTGGGGAACCCTCCACGCGGGTCTACGCCCTGTTTCGTGCCTGGCAACTATCCGGCACCTGGGCACAGATCGAAGCCGCCCTTCAGTCCCGAGCCGATGGCCAGGGACAACTCGGATGGGACATCTCCGTGGACTCGACTACCAGCCGGGCGCATATCCACGCCGCCGGAGCGCGGCGAGATTCCTCCGACCGCCTCGACGGCGAACCGGACAACCATGCCCTCGGCCGGTCTCGGGGCGGGTTCTCCACCAAGATTCATCTGGCCTGTGACCATCACCTACAGGCGGTGTCGTTCACGCTGACCGCCGGGCAGGCCGGTGACAGCCCGCAGCTGACCGAAGTCCTGGACCGGATTCGGGTGGCCCGCCCCGGGCCCGGTCGGCCCCGCAGTCTGCCGGATCGGGTGCTGGCGGACAAGGCCTACTCCTCACAGGCGAACCGGTCGTACCTGCGGTGCCGGAAGATCACCACCACGATCCCGGTCAAAAAGGACCAGGCCGACAACCGTCAGGCCAAAGGGTCTGCCGGTGGGCGGCCACCGGCCTTCGACTCTGAGGCGTATAAGGGCCGCAACGTCGTCGAACGCTGCTTCAACGCGCTCAAACACAACCGCGGGGTGGCCACCCGATACGACAAACTCGCCATCCGGTTCGAGGCAGTCATCCGGGTCGCGAACATTGACCGCTGGCTCAAACGACTTTCATAACAGGTCCTAGTGCCCATGAGGACTGACCGGATGGTGTTCAGAAGTCGTCGTCACACCCCTGGTCACCAGGGCCGATCTGTGCCAACACCTTCTGACACTGACACCTGCCGGGCACCCGTCCCCCTGGGGTGTGCCCTATCGAATCATCTTTATCTCAAAACCGACAGGAGCCACCAAGGGGGAGGGGCGCTCATCGTCTGCACCTCTTCAGGATGAGATCTCCCCGATTGCCTGCGTTGCCGTTCATGCGCAGCACGACAGCAGCGACGGGTCGGTGGTGAAGGCCTTCGCGGCGATCCGGATGCCCTCGGCCATGGTCAGGTAGGGGGCCCAGGCGTCGGCGATCTCGGCGACGGTCCTGCCGAGCACGTGGACGCCTGCGGCGGCGAGCTCCCCGGCGTCCTTGGCGACGGCGGTCAGGCCGAGGATCTCGTTCGTCTCGGCGTTCACGACGATCTTGATGAACCCGCGGGTGTCGCGGTTCACCAAGGCGCGGGGCACGTGGTGCAGGGGCAGGACGCGGCAGTCGCAGCGGATCCCCGCGGCGAGGACGTCCTTCTCGGTCATCCCGACCGCGCCGATCGCGGGCCCGGTGAACGTCACCCGCGGCAGGCGGGCGTAGTCGACGGACCGGTCGGCGTCGGCGAACGCGTTCTCGGCGACGAGGGTGCCGTGGTGGGCGGCGACGTAGACGAACTCGGGGTGCCCGGTCACGTCGCCCGCGGCCCAGATCCGCGGGTTCGAGGACTGCAGCCGGTCGGAGACGACCACCTCGCCGGAGTCTCCGGTCTTCACCCCGACCGCATCGAGGTTCAGGCCATCGGTGACGGGACGGCGTCCGAGGGCGACCAGGACCTGGTCGGCGCGGAACTCCTGCGAGCCGCCGGACACGGCGGCGGTCACGACGGCCTCGCCTCCCGTGCCGCGGGAGGCCCGGGTGGGCACTGCGCGGCTGACGACGCGGATGCCCTCGTCGGCGAACACCTCCTGGAGCGCCTTCGACACCTCCGGCTCCTCCTTCGAGGCGAGCCGGGACCGCACGAGCAGCGTGACCTGCGAGCCGAGGCGGGCGAACAGCTGCGCCTGCTCCAGGGCGACGTAGCCGCCGCCGAGCACCAGCAGCGACTCGGGGACCTCCGTCAGCTCCATCGCCGTGGTCGAGGTCAGGTATCCGGTCTCCTCCAGGCCGTCGATCGGCGGTGCCCACGGGCGAGAACCAGTCGCGACCAGGTAGTGGTGGGCCTCGATGGTCTCGACGCTTCTGTCGGCTCCGGCAACATCGAGAACCGGCGCATCAGGGGTGCCCACGAACGAGGCGTCGCCGCGGAGGACCTGCCAGCCGTAGGAGTCGGCGACGTCGGCGTACTTCTCGCCGCGCAGCGACTCCACCAACGCTTGCTTCCCAGCGATCAGCGCGGGCATGTCGACGGGATCCGCCGTCGACGCGATCCCGGGGAACCGGGTTGCGGCGTCGACGGCGACGTGCCGCGCGCCGGCCGCGGCGATGAGCGCCTTCGACGGGACGCAGCCCGTGTTCACGCAGGTGCCGCCGAGCGTCCCGCGCTCGATCATCACCACCGACTTTCCGAGCGTGCTGGCGCGGATCGCAGCGGCGAACGCGCCGCCTCCCGATCCGATGATGGCGAGATCGTACTTCGTAGGCATCTCTGCTCCTGTCAACTCTTGGCTTTCTGCTCTGTCTCAGCCATACTGGACCTTCCAGTGCAGGGGAAGGTCAAGCGCGGCCACGGAGGGAGACAGCAATGCGGATCGGAGAACTCGCCGAGAGGGCGGGCACTACCGCGAAGACCCTTCGCTTCTACGAGGAACAGGGCCTTCTGCCCCCGACCGAGCGCACGCCGTCCGGATACCGCGACTACGCGCCCGAGACAGTCGCTCGGATCGACTTCGTCCACCGCGGCCAGGCCGCGGGCCTCACCCTCGCCCAGATCCGCCAGATCCTCGACATCCGCGACGGCGGCCAGGCGCCCTGCGAGCACGTGCGCGACCTGCTTGACGTGCGCCTCGCTGAGATCGAGCAGCAGATCGCGCAGCTCTCCGTGCTGCGCGACACTATCGCGGACCTCAGACAGGACGCCGCGCACCCGGACCCTGAAACGTGCAGCACCGATCAAGTGTGTAGGTACTTGTAATCCAATTGGGCACACCTCCTTAGCAACCACGCTATGCGAGAGTTGCAGCTCGACGAGAGCCAGGATGACAGGATTAACCGCCAGGAGCTATCTATAAATAGGGACTATTTCTTACCTGGAAGTAACATTTTGGCGGTTGAGGATAATACCTTTGGTGCATTTTGAGCCAAAAGCTTCTTGGCCTCTGGACTGACAGTTGCCACCACAGCACTCGCAACCAAAACTGAGCCTATAAGAATTGTTTCTTTACTTACCTGCAGTGATTGCAGATTAAATCTTTTGTTGTTGACGTCATGCTCCATGAGCTTGTCGTCAAGGCGTTCTAACCGATCGAGGGCATCTCGGCGACTTTCTTCTGATGAATTAGGGTCGTCAATGACTTGCGTAAGTATGCTTTTCGTCTTATCAAAACTGTCATAAAGCCTATCTGAGCTGTATTTATTGCTAGATAGGGCCTGTTGGAAAGAATCGGCCATTGCTTGAGACACTTTCGCCATAGTGTCTGGCGCAGCAGCAAAGAGGGTAGGTAGGACAATTTCGCCTACCTGGCCGTTTTGAATCAACTTGACTAGTTCAAGGACTTTTTCGCTGCTCATATTTCGGAGATCCTCGATGCTAAGGGCACGCTTTAAATCGTCGATAGAATCAATGTGTTCAGCCATAACTCCGCCTTTTATTTGCTGTTGACATCTACCTTAATGGGGCGAGCGGACAAAGCTAAACGTAAAAATCAAAGTATTCCACTTTATGAGAAGACAAAGTGTTCTGATTCGTTTGACAGAGGTAGGCTCTGGAGCCTTGCAGTCAGTCACTGATTGCACTACATCCGAGCTTTTAGAAAGCCTCGCGGGCGACAATACGAAGATGCTGACGACATTATGAACGCTGGGGTTTGAATAAGTTCTGGAATAGAGAAGAACGCATAGCCCCAAATAATAAGTAGCCTTGCGCTACAAGCTTTTCTTCAAAGAGGTTATTACTCACTGCCTAACGGCAGGGGAACCGTATATTGCTTACGGCTTGATACATTTATTTCTGCGATGCCCGTCGTCCCCGCGGAAGAGTGATTCCAGCTTCTTTTAATGCTCTAGAGACAGTAGGGCGGGACACATTAAACTCTTTCATTGCTTCTGCTGAACTTGGCCAAGTTCCTGTATCTATGAATGTGCTCTCGAAGTAGTTAGCGATGTCTCGTTTGCTAACTCTTCCTTTGGCTGCGCGTCGTGAATTCGCAGATTGGAGATTCTGCCTTGCTGTCTGAGCGTATTCTCCGTCTCCATCGGTTTTCCAGCGTTGTGCAGCTTTCTGGCCACCTTTGCGTCCCATGGTGGCTAGTGCTTTGCGCTCACTGCTTGTGGCGCGTCCGGGAGCGCTGGAACCGAGGCTTGTGTTGGTTTTGGATTGGGTGACATAGCCGCGTACGCGTCGTGCCATGGTCTGGCGGTCCCGCATGGGTGGCATCTCGCTATCTCTGCCTGCCGCACCGTATTGTTGTGCAACGATTTCGACGCAGACAGTACCGAAGGGCGCTGGTGTCCCACACATCACCGTCGGGCCGACGTTCGACCCTCGTTGCGACAGTTCAGCAACAGCTGTATAGTTCAGTACATGCTGACTATTGCTACACGCTTGGACGTGATGAACCGATTGGGCCGGGCGATGTCCGATCCCTCCCGATCCCGTATTCTCCTGGCCCTGCTGGACGGCCCGGCCTACCCGGCCGATCTCGCACGGGAGCTGGAACTGACGCGGTCAAATGTGTCGAACCACCTCACTTGCCTACGGGACTGCGGAATTGTGGTCGCCGAACCGCAGGGACGGAAGACCCGCTACGAGATCGTCGACGCCCATCTTGTCCAGGCGTTGAACTCACTGCTGGATACCACTCTGGCTGCCGACGAGAATGCCCCGTGTATTGACTCGGCATGTGACGTGCCCGGGTGCGCCACCGGAGAGGGGGACAGGAAGTGGTAACTGGTCTCCTGGGGGCGGTTGGTCTGTTTATCGCCACCAATATCGACGACATCATCGTGCTCTCGCTGTTCTTCGCCCGTGGGGCCGGCCAAGCAGGGACCACACTTCGGATCCTGGCCGGGCAGTACCTTGGTTTCGCGGGCATCCTCGCAGCCGCGATTCTGGTCACCCTAGGGGCGGATGCTTTCCTGCCCACCGAGGTGATCCCCTACTTCGGGCTGATCCCCCTGACCCTGGGGCTGTGGGCGGCCTGGCAAGCCTGGCGGGGAGACGATGACGACGACGATGACGCGAAAGTCAGCGGAAAGAACGTAAGCGTTTTGACCGTCGCCGGGGTGACCTTTGCCAACGGTGGCGACAATATCGGCGTCTATGTCCCGTTTTTTCTCAACGTGGATACCGCCACCGTTATCATCTACTGCGTCGTCTTTCTGATCCTGGTGGCGGGCCTGGTCCTGTTGGCGAAGTTCGTGGCCACCCGTCCACCCATCGCGGAGATTCTCGAACGCTGGGAGCATGTGCTGTTCCCTATCGTCTTGATCGGCCTGGGTATCTTCATCCTCGTCAGCGGCGGCGCCTTCGGCCTTTAATAAACTCACCCCCCGTGCTACTAGGGCCTCTCTAGGTTTCCTCACCGGCATCAACTGAACCGCCCATGAAGTTGTGAAAAGCCGCTGCCGCAGGGACTCGACCACGCTAACGCGACAGAAATTCCAGTGGGATGCTGAGATGGGCGAACGAATTGCGAACATCTTGGCGTGCGTTCTCGTCGCCTGGGGATACGTCATTAACTCGAACAAGTGTTGGGCGGTCGCCGGGTCGTATCGTGCCTTGTCGATCATGGCGTCGAGACTGTCATATGCTTTTTGCATTAATTCGGCGGCCGAAGGCTCCTGCTTCGCCGGGGCCATCTGTGCCAACGCCTTCTGACTCTGGCAGTAATTTAAAAACTGTCCTTTTGGGGTGTACACGCTGCTATAGCTTGAGGAGCATCTGACCGGTCGAGCGTGTGGACGACAATGATATCGCCTTCACGGGCCTGATCCAGTGCCTTGTGCAGTCCGGGGCGGTTGGTGGTGGATCCGGATTTCTTATCAACGTAAATGTATTTGCTGGCAATACCTTCCTGGCGCAGAGCGTCGATCTGTCGGTCGAGGTCTTGTTTCGCGGTCGAAACCCGGGCGTAGCCAGTATCCATAACCAGAATAGTGCCGGAAGTCCATTCTGTAGCGGACATTATGGGACATGGCTGTGGCATGACTTGTGGGACATGCTCCTCCTGGGACTGTGTATTTTCAATCCATTGTCATTGATGGTGTCCCACTTCCTTGAAAGTGAGACGCTCGGGAAAGGCCGGAAGGAACCCCTTTTCCGATGTTCAAACCATTGCTTGAAATACAAGTACTCGCTTGTTAATATCGGAGTGTGCTTACAGAGATTTCCTTATCCATCCCCGCGTCGGATCTCAGTCCCGCCGAGCGGGCCCAGTTACTCGTGCCCACCCTGTCCGCGCTGTCGGATGAAAACCGGTTGACGATCCTGCTCACCTTGGCGGAGACGTCGATGACCAACCGCCAGCTCCATGAGGCCACCGGGATGAGTCAGGCGTTGGTCAGCCATCATCTGGCTGCCCTGCGCAAGGCCGGACTGGTGGACTCGGAGCCGAGGGGTCGTGCCACGCTGAATTCGGTGTGTTGTGCTCAGCTGGCCGATCCGGTGCGCTGGCTGGCGCACCTGGCGACGTTGACCCCGGAGGGACAACGCGCCTGCTGCACGGACACCTCCCTGAGAAACGAGGTCGTTGATGCTGATTAGCGCGCTCGGCACGTTCACTATCCTCCTGGTCGAACTGCTCCTGCTGTTTCTGGTGATCTCCTATGCGGTCGCGTTGATCAACCGGCGCTTCGGCCCGGAGCGGTTGCAGAGCTGGATGGCTGGTGGAGCGGTTCCCGGCCAGTTCAAAGGACTGGCATTGGGGGCGATCACTCCGTTTTGTTCCTGTTCGACGATCCCGATGTTTGTCAGCATGCTCAAAGCCGGGGTGGCCTTTCGTATCGCCGTGACCTACCTGATCGCTTCGCCGCTGCTCAACCCGGTTATCGTCGGCGGGATCTGGCTGATCTTTACCTGGCAGGTCGCGATCAGCTACGCGGTGATCATGGTGCTGCTGTCGCTGGGAGCACCCTGGGCCTGGACCGCGCTGGGCATGGAAGACCAGCTGCGCAAGGTCAAGGTCAAGGGCGGGCGCCAGCTGGACGGGACCCCGTGGCGTGGAATCAAACAAGAAACCCCGGCAGCGATCCGTCAGGCATGGGACGATCTTCGCCCCATGCTCCTTCCGATGATCATCGGCGTGGCCATCGGTGCATTCATCTACGGGGTCGTGCCCGAAGACGGCCTGGGATTTATGGCCGGTGGAAACGTCTGGTGGCTGATTCCACTGGCTGCGGTGATCGGTATCCCGCTGTATGTCCGACTGGAGACGATGCTGCCGGTCGCCCTGGCTTTATCGGGTGCCGGGGTGGCCATCGGCCCGATCTTCGCGATGATGATCGGCGGGGCGGGGGCCTCTCCGCCGGAGGTCTCCATGTTGGCGGCGGTGTTCAAGCCGAAACTGTTGGCCACCTTCGTGATCACCATTCTGCTGGCGGCCATGCTGGCCGGCTACGCGATGACGATCATCCTCTAAACCACGTACCCCTACCGAAAGGACACACTCTCATGGGTTTCAAGGACCTGTTTACCAAGAAAAACTCCACCTCCGACTGCTGCGGGGTCGAGATCGTCGCCGACGACGACACCGACACCACTGAGACCACCAGTGACCAGGAGAAGCAGCACCCGCAGGCTACGTCCTAACCCGACACATCCCGGTCTCTACCAGCGTGTCTGGCTCCCGGACGAGGAGCTGACAGCCGGTGCAGACACCAACGACCCCGCGCGAATTCGCGCGGGGTCGTTGGTGGTGTCAGGTGGGGTGGTCAGTTCTCGAGCAGCTCGGCAATGAGCCGGCGTACCCGGGCGTCGATGTCGTCACGGACCAGACGCATGCGCTCCAGGCCCTCGATGCCACGCTGGGACGGCTCGTCAGTCACCCACCGCTCGCACGTACCGCGGGCACCGTCGGGTAGCTCCAGCTGGGCATCACCTCCCAGGATGATCACGCGGTCGACCTCGCGCAACAGTTGTGGATCTACACCCTTAGGGTGGCCTGCGGACATGTCGGCACCGGCCTCGGCGATAACCTCGACGGACTGGGGGTTGAGCTTCGTGCCGGGTGTCGTGCCGGCGGAGTGGATCTCGATCCGGTCACCGGCGTGCTTAGCGGCTAGGGCTGCGGCCATCTGGGACTTGCCGCCGTTGCCGACGCAGACGAACAGGACTGTTGGGTGGGTGCTCATGAGGTGAAGTTCTCCTTCTCGGATACAGCAGTCTGCGGAGACGGTGTCGAGGATACGGGTAGGGTCGGATCCTGGGGGAAGAGTTTCGGTCCCAGCCACAGCATGGTGTAGACCAGGCCGACAAGCACCGGGATCTCGATCAACGGGCCGATCGTGCCGGCTAGCGCCTGTGCGGAGGTCGCCCCGAAGGTGCCGATGGCCACGGCGATGGCCAGCTCGAAGTTATTGCCCGCGGCCGTAAACGACACCGACGCCGACTGAGCGTAATTCATGCCCGACGCCTTCGCGGCAATCAGTGCGATGGCGAACATGCCGACGAAGTAGGCCAGCAGCGGCACAGCCAGGCGGGCCACGGTCCACGGTTGGGAGGTAATCTGCTCGCCCTGCAGGGAAAACAGCAGCACGATGGTATAGAGCAGGCCGATCAGTGCCAGCGGGGAGATCTTCGGCAGGTAGGTGTTTTCGTACCAGGCACGGCCCTTGGTTTTTTCACCGATGATTCGGGAGGCCACGCCGGCGGCCAGCGGGATGCCGAGGAATACGAGCACGGAAACCACGATCGACCAGAAGGAAAATTCCGCCGAGGTAGTCGCCAGGCCCAGCCAGGCTGGCAGGACCTGGAGGTAGAACCAGCCGAGTACGCCGAACATGATGACTTGGAACACCGAGTTGATCGCCACCAGCACGGCCGTGGCCTCCCGGTCACCACATGACAGATCACTCCAGACGAGCACCATCGCAATACACCGAGCCAGGCCAACGATGATCAACCCGGTGCGCAGTTCCGGCTGATCCGGCAGGAAGATCCAGGCCAAGGCAAACATGAAAGCCGGACCGACCAGCCAGTTGAGCACTAAGGACACCGTCATCAGGCGTTTATCGGCGGCGATCTCGCCGGCCTTGTCGTAGCGAACCTTCGCCAGCGGCGGATACATCATCACCAGCAGGCCAAGTGCTATCGGCAGGGAAATCCCACCGACCTCTAAAGCGCCCAGGGCGTCACCAATACCGGGGACCACCCGGCCGATGAGCAGGCCAGCGGCCATGGCGAGAATGATCCAGACCGGCAGGAAGCGATCTAAAAAGGTCATGCGTGGGCGGTGGTCAGAATTCATACGAGCCTTTCACAGTATTGACAAGCATCAATACAAAAAGTAGTCTTGATATCGATGCTTGTCAATATAGGATGGTTGGTATGACACTCTCGCAGACTCTCCCGCTGGCGGACTTGTCCGCCTGCTGCTCACTGGGTGCTGGCCCCTTGACCAGTGGTGAGGCCGAACGCTACGCCACATTGTTCAAGGTGTTGGCCGATCCCGCCCGCCTGCGCTTGTTATCGCAGTTGTCGGCCGAAGGCTGCGGCCCGGTCAGCGTCGGGGAGCTGACAGAGACGTCGGGGTTGAGTCAGCCGACCGTGTCGCATCACCTGAAGCGGTTGACCGAGGCCGGGTTATTGGACAAAGTCCGGGTCGGCCGGACGATGACCCATCAGGTGCGCCCAGAGCTGTTCGCGGAGCTGCGCACCGTGTTACAGATGGACTAACCCACCACCGACGAGCAGGAGACGATCACACACGTGACCAGCAAACACTTCGAAGCGATCATTATAGGCGGTGGCCAGGCGGGCCTGGCCACCGCCTACTACCTGCTGCGAGCAGGCGTGGACACCCTGGTCCTCGACGATCAGGAGGGCGCCGGTGGGGCGTGGCGGCATGTGTGGCCGTCGATGACGTTGTTTTCCACCGCGGAGTTTTCCAGCCTGCCGGGCAAGCTCATGCCAGCCTACGAGGGGTTCCCACCGTCGGACCATGTCATCGACTACCTTGCCGACTATGAGCAGCGCTACCGGATCCCCGTCGAGCGCCCCGTGCACGTGGACCGCGTCGAGCGGGAGGATGGAGGCTACCGCCTCCACGCCGGTGATCGATCGTGGACGGCTCCCCATGTCGTAGCCGCCACCGGTACCTGGTCTACTCCCTTCGTCCCGGCCTACCCGGGATTGTTTACCGGCACGCAGTGGCATTCGGCGAACTATCCCGGGGTGGGCCCCTTCCGGGGGTCGTCCGTGGCTGTGGTGGGGGCGGCGAACTCCGCCGCGCAAATCGCCGCCGAACTCACCGGTGTTGCCGAAGTCACCTGGTATACCCGCCATCCACCCCGGTGGATGCCCGATGAGGTCGACGGGCGGGTGCTGTTTCGCCGGAACCGGCAACGCGCCCTGGCCGTCCAGCGCGGCGAGACCGATCCGGGGGCCGACTCGGAGCTCGGCGATATTGTCGTGCTGCCTGAGGTGCGCGCTGCCCGCGACGCCGGATGGTTGGCGGCGACGCCGATGTTTAACTCCCTCAAAGAAGTACGGGCCGATCATCTGATCTGGTGTACCGGGTTTCGGCCGTCCCTCGGGCCGGTGCGCCGGCTCCTGGACGGCACGACCCCGAAATACCCGGGCCTGCACCTGGTCGGTTACGGCGACTGGACCGGCCCCGGATCCGCCACGCTCACCGGGGTAGGCCGCTACGCCAAGCAGACCGCCCGGGCCATCGCGGACTCATTCGGCATGACCGTCAAGTAATCCCCGCCTGGCCGGCAACCCTGAGGGGCATTCTGTCGTCAGCACAACGAGAGGAGTGGAGTTTCGATCGCTGCAGGAAAACACCGGCACCTCATCCTCCGGGGGCCGAAGAGTGTTCCACATCTTCCTGCCCGGCGGAGTTTGAATGTGATCTGATCCGAGAGTGGAGCCATGCCGGTCTGCGAGCGGTTGGTCTGTTTATCGCCACCAATATCGACGACATCATCGTGCTCTCGCTGTTCTTCGCCCGTGGGGCCGGCCAAGCAGGGACCACACTTCGGATCCTGGCCGGGCAGTACCTTGGTTTCGCGGGCATCCTCGCAGCCACGATTCTGGTCACCCTAGGGGCGGATGCCTTCCTGCCCACCGAGGCGATCCCCTACTTCGGGCTAATCCCCCTGACCCTGGGGCTGTGGGCGGCCTGGCAAGCCTGGCGGGGAGACGATGACGACGACGATGACGCGAAAGTCAGCGGAAAGAACGTAAGCGTCTTGACCGTCGCCGGGGTGACCTTTGCCAACGGTGGCGACAATATCGGCGTCTATGTCCCGTTTTTTCTCAACGTGGATACCGCCACCGTTATCATCTACTGCGTCGTCTTTCTGATCCTGGTGGCGGGCCTGGTCCTGTTGGCGAAGTTCGTGGCCACCCGTCCACCCATCGCGGAGATTCTCGAACGCTGGGAGCATGTGCTGTTCCCTATCGTCTTGATCGGCCTGGGTATCTTCATCCTCGTCAGCGGCGGCGCCTTCGGCCTTTAATAAACTCACCCCCCGTGCTACTAGGGCCTCTCTAGGTTTCCTCACCGGCATCAACTGAACCGCCCATGAAGTTGTGAAAAGCCGCTGCCGCAGGGACTCGACCACGTTAGCGCGACAGAAATTCTAAAACTGCCCTATTGGGGTGTACTCAACCGGATCGACCGGTTCCACCTGGCCATGGCGGTGATTGACAGAGTGCCGCGGCTCAAGGACGTCTCGGCCACCGTGCGCGAAAAATTCAAGAACGCCCTGATCGAACACCACCAGTACATCCGCACCCACGGCGAAGACATGCCGGAAATCAACAACTGGCAATGGACAGCTGTCCCCGGCCCCGGCCTTCGATGCGAGCAGGAAGCACGAGAGGAACCGCTCTAACATGGCACCGTCACATCCTCGGAAGACATCACCGCCCTTGTCGTCGAATCATCTCGCCACTTTGCCCTATGATGCGGTGCTGTTCGACATGGACGGGGTCGTTACCCGGACTACCAGCGTGCATGCGGCGGCCTGGAAGGAGCTCTTCGACTCCGTCCTGGCCGACTCCAGATCCGGATTGGGAGCGGATACGCCACCGTTCGACGCAGACCGGGACTACCGGCTTTACGTGGACGGACGCAGCCGCGAAGACGGCATCCGCGCCTTCCTGACCTCCCGCGGCATCCAGCTTCCCACAGGCAGCCCGGAGGACGGACCGGATGCCTGGTCTGTCGCCGGACTGGGGCCCGAAAAAATGACCTGTTCCTGACCGCATTAGCCCGTGACGGTGTCGATGTCTATCCCGGAACCGTGGCGCTGCTGGAACGCCTGCGCGGCGGCGGCATCCCCGTGGGCCTCGTCACAGCCAGCCGTAACGCGCAGGCTCTGTTGGAGGCCGCGGGCCTGGAGCCGGCATTTGATGTGATCGTTGACGGCCTGGTGGCCGCAGATCAAGGTTTGCCCGGCAAACCGGATCCGGCGATGTTCCTCGAGGCGGCACGTCGACTCGGCGTATCCCCGGAGCGTTCCGTGGTCATCGAGGATGCCGTGTCCGGGGTCAAGGCAGGACACGCCGGCGGTTTCGGACTGGTGGTAGGAATCGACCACGCCGGGTACCGGGAGCAACTGGACGCGGCGGGCGCCGACGTCGTCCTGGGTAGTGTCGGCCAGTTGGATCTGGGTGCATCAAACTGATGACTTCTACCGCGAGCTCGTGGAACATCGGCGGGTGATCCGGGTGCTGGCACTATCAGACGGCTACTCCCGCGCGGAAGCTAACGCTCGCCTGGCACGCAACCCCGGAATAATCGCCAGTTTCTCCCGCGCCCTGACCGAAGGGCTCACCGTCACCCAGGACGACCGCGAATTCGACGCTGTCCTGGATGAAACAATCGGCACTATCGCGGAAGCCTCACGCACCTGACTACGCCTTCCGAGAAGGCGCGGTGCGCCTGATCAACTGCTTATACAGCGGTGCCCGACCCGGACATGAGCGATCTGGGTCGGGCACCGCGGTGGGTGTCTCCTGCTGGAATTAGCCGTCGGTCGGAGCCAGGTGAGCCGGGTCCAGGTCGATCCGGCGTAGCAGCTGGGCGTTGAGGGCGACGATGATCGTGGACAGGGACATCAAGAAGGCGGCGGCCGCCGGGGGAAGCAGCACACCGATAGGGGCGAGCACACCGGCGGCCAGGGGAACGGCCACGATGTTGTACCCGGTCGCCCAGACCAGGTTCTGGACCATCTTGCGGTAGCTGGCATGGGAGAGCTCGATCATCGACAGCACGGCCCGGGGATCATCACTGGCCAGGACCACCCCGGCGGACTCCATCGCCACATCTGTACCCGCGCCAATCGCAATACCGACCTCGGCCCGGGCCAGGGCCGGGGCGTCATTGACACCGTCGCCGACCATGGCCACGCTCAGACCGCGCTCCTGCAGCTGGGTGACCTTGGTGTCCTTGTCCTGCGGCAGAACCTCGGCGAAGACCTCATCGATCCCCAGATCCTTGCCCACTGCCTGGGCGACCTGGGTGGCGTCACCGGTGATCATCGCCACCTTCACCCCGCGGGCCTGCAGGGCGCGCACCGCCGCGCGGGATTCGGGGCGGATCTTGTCCTCGACGGCCACGGCACCGATGATCTCACCGTCGCGGACGACGTGGAGCACTCCGGCGCCTCGCTGCGTCCAGGAACCGGTGATGTCGGTGAGCTCACCCGGGATGGTCAGACTGAATTCGCGCAACATGTTCGGCCCACCCACGAGGATTTGGGTGCCATCGACAGTGGCCCGGATCCCGCGGCCGGAGGCGGCGGTGAAACCGGTTGCGCGCAGTGGGCGGCGTGAGGCCTCCGGGTGTGCGGCCGCGGAAGCCACGATCGCCCGGGCCACGGGATGCTCGCTATCGGCCTCGGCGGCGGCGGCCAGGGACAGCAGCTCGCCCTCGGTAATGCCGTCGGCAGCCATGATGTCGGTGACGGCGTGTGCGCCTTCGGTCAGGGTGCCGGTCTTATCAAACAAGACCACGTCGATGGTGCGCATGTGCTCCAAGGCCAACCGGTCCTTGATGAGCACCCCGGATTTCGCGGCCCGCTCGGTGGAGATCGCGATGACCAGGGGGATGGCCAGGCCCAGGGCGTGCGGACAGGCGATGATCAGCACGGTCACCGCGCGGACCACGGCATCATCGGGGCTGCCGATGATGGTCCAGACCACGGCGGTGATCAGGGCCGCGATCAGGGCGAACCAGAACAGGAAGGCTGCGGCTCGATCGGCCAGGGCCTGGGCCCGGGAGGAGGAGGCCTGGGCATCGGCGACCATGCGCTGGATGCCTGCCAGGGAGGTGTCCCCACCGGTGGCCTCCACCCGGACCCGGACGGTGTTGTCGGTGGCCACGGTGCCGGCCACCACGGTCTCACCGGTATCCCGGAAGACGGGGCGGGATTCACCGGTGATCATGGCCTCATCGAATTCGGCCGCTCCGTCGATGATGGTCCCGTCGGCCGGGACGCGGGCACCGGCTCGGACCAGCACGACATCGTCGACGGCCAGCTCTGAGATCGCTACGGTGCGGGTGGTCCCGTCGACGACCTTCTCGGCCTCATCGGGCAGGAGCGCTGCCAGCGCGTCAAGCGCGGAGGAGGCTCCACCAAGAGCGCGCATCTCCAGCCAGTGGCCCAGCAGCATGATGGTCACCAGCAGGGCCAGTTCCCACCAGAAATCTAGGTGGAACCCGCCCAGCCCCAGGGTGGTGACCCAGGAGGCGATAAACGCCACGGTGATCGCCATGGCGATCAGGAGCATCATGCCCGGTTGGCGGGATTTCAGCTCGGTCATTGCGCCCTTGAGGAAGGGGGTGCCGCCGTAGAGGAAGATGATCGTGCCCAGGACCGGAGGAATCCAGTAGGCTCCCGGAATCTCCGGAATATTATATCCCAGCAGGTCGGCGAACATCGGGCTGAAGAACACCACCGGAACCGACAGGATCAGCGACCACCAGAAGCGGTCCCGGAACATCGCGGCGCTGTGGCCGGCGTGTTCACCGTGACCGTGGACCTGGTGTTCTTCATCGACAGTGGAATGCGGATGATCGTGCGGCATGGCCTGGCCGTGGGTGGCGGCATCCGCATGGTGCTCGTGACCGGCATGATTCGGGTGGTGGGTGTGGTCTGTTTCCGGAGCGGGGTGATCACCGTGGTGGTGGGGAGTGCTCATGAGGTTCCTTCCGCTCAACCCGGTCGGGGTCGAGATGATGGGCGAATCGATCAGGACAAGACGGTGTAGCCGGTCTCCTCAATCGCCCGGTGGACGGTTTCCAGGGGCACGGAACCCGTGACCGTGACGATGGAGACCCCACCGGCGATGAGGTCGACCTGGACGTCGTCGACCTGGGGCAGAGCGCTCACCGCCTCGGTGACGTTGCCGGCGCAGTGTCCGCAGGTCATGCCTGTGACCTGGTAGGTGGTGGGACCTTCAGGTGTTGCGTCGGTTGCCGCGGCCACGGCCGGGGCGGAGACGGTCGCGGACGGCGTAGAGGGCGCGCAGCATCCACAACCGTCGGAGGCCAGCGGCAGCAAGGGGGAAGTCGGGGCGGTCATCGGATCGCTCCTGTGGGATCGGGGGATCAGGCGGGGTTTCCCCTCCCATTATATACCCCTATGGGGTATTGTCCAGGGGTTGATACGGATCGCTGCCGAGGTCATCAGAATTATTGTCCCCGGGAGTGGGGGTCACTGAGCATCAGGGACACGTTTTCCTGGTGCAGGGGAAGACGGATGGTGAAGACCGATCCGGCACCGGGGCCAGGAGAGGTGGCGGTGAGAGTGCCGCCGTGGGCCTCGATCAATGCCTTGGAGATGGTCAGACCGATACCGGCCCCGCCATTGTCCCGGCTGCGGGCGGCATCCCCCCGGTAGAAGCGTTCGAAGATGTGTCCGAGCTGGCCAGGTGGGATGCCCTCGCCGTCATCGGCGACGTGGATGAGCGCGGTGGACGCCCCCTGTCGGTGGACGCTGATCCGGACCTGCCCGCCGGCCGGGGTGTGCCGTAGCGCGTTCGACAGGAGATTGCTCATCACCTGGCCGAAGCGTTGCCGGTCCACGAGCACCCGGGCGGTGTCCGTAATGGTCTCGACCTGTAAATCGACGCCTTTGTCAGCATAAGCTTCCCCCGCGGCAGCAGCGGCGGTATGGAGCAGATCCCCGAGCCCTTCCTCCGCCAGGTCCAAATCGATCCGGTGTTCCTGGGCCCGGGAGACATCGTCGATGTCTTCCATCAACCGGGTCAGGCGGGTGAGTTGGTCAGCCATGATCGTGTGGGTGGCATTATTCCAGTCCACGACCCCGTCCTGGAGACCATCGAGGTAGACCGTGAGCACCGATAAGGGGGTGCCCATTTCGTGGGCCAGATCAGAGAGCATCTGGCGGCGGACCTGTTCGGTGTGTTCCAGCCGGTCGGCCATGGTGTTGAAGGAATGCGCCAGGGTGGTGACCTCGGGGCCTGCTTCTCCGGCAGGCACGCGGATACGGTAGTTGCCGGCCGTCAGGCTGGTAGCGGCGCGGGTGAGATCCTGCAGGGGGGTGCGCAGGCGACGCGATAACCACAGGCTAGCCAGCAGGGCGCTGATCAAGGCGGTGGGCAGGGCGACGGCCAGGGTGATCAGGTTGGCGTCCCGGTAGGCCTGCTCGGCATGGAACAGCTCCAGCGAGGGGTCCTCCCGGCCGGTCATCAACATATGATCATGGAACAGGGTCGGGCCCACCACCGTGGCCACGGCCGCGGCAACCAGCAGGCTAATCACCACGACCAACACCTGGGCGGCCAGGAAGCGGAAGGTCAGGCCGGGTCCGTGATTCATGGCTGCCCCACCCGGTAGCCCACGCCACGCACGGTGTCGATAAACCCCCGGCCCCGCGTGTCGGTGCCGAGCTTGCGACGCAAGTTGCCGATGTGGACATCGACGATGCGTTCATCACCGACCCAGGTGGTGTCCCAGACCTCGGTGACCAGGTCGTGGCGGGTCAGCACCTGGCCGGGGCGCAGGGCCAGGGCAACCAGCAGCTCGAACTCCGTGCGGGTGAGCTCCACGGTCGTCTCCCCCACCCGCACCTGATGGGCGACGGGGTCAAGGATGAGGTCACCAACGATCAAGGGGGTGGTCACCTGCGGTGGGGTGGTGCTGGTGCGCGGGCGGCGCAGCACCGCATGCACCCGGGTCACCAGTTCCCGGATGCTAAAAGGTTTGGTGATGTAGTCATCCGCCCCCAGGGTCAAACCGCTAATCTTGTCGTCCTCGCTGCCACGCGCGGTGAGCATGAGGATGTAGCAGTCCGAGAAGGTGCGGATCCGTCGGCACACCTCCAGGCCATCGAGTTCGGGCAGCCCCAGATCCAGCACCACAACATCGGGGGAAAAGCGACGGGCCTCGTCCACGGCCTGGGTGCCGGTGTGCGCCTGGCGGGTATCGAAGCCGGCCCGGATGAGGTAGGAGGCCACCATCTGAGCCAGGGGTTGTTCATCATCGACGACCAACACCCGCCCCGGGGGCGTGGCGGTGGTCGGTGTGCGGTCAGCCATAGACCCCAGTATCGCTCCGGCCAGGGGAGAATACCACCCTCGCTCAGTGCCCTGCGGGGAAACCTTCATCAAATCTTCAAACATCACCCTTCGACCGCCGTCACCCCTGTGCCCCACCCCGGGCCGGCGGCATCGCCTCCCCTGGTCAGTTCAGCAGGCGCCACCAGGGATTTCACTGCCTGCACCGCATACCCGGGGCGGGTAGAAGGACATCGCCCACGGCTGTGGGGTGGTGTCCCGGTGGTGACCCAGCCCACCGGAGTCACCCCCTTTTCGCCCTGTTATAAGGCTGTGAGCAGGGTTTTTGATTTCTGGGCCGTCAGGCACCCGTGCTAGAAAAGGTATGGCATCGACCTTGAGGCGGTGTCTTCTCACGGTCTTACCACGATCCAAGGAGATTGACGTGAAACGAGCAGCGATCGCAGCCGCCGCCCTTACCCTCGCCCTCACGGGGTGTTCGGCCGCCGACCCGGAACCCACCGCCAACGGGACGGTGTCCCAGGATACATTCCTGACTACCCATGGCCTGGCCGCCATGGACGCGGTGGAGATCATTGATCACCTCGACCGGCAGAAGGTCACTGAGCGTCCCACGGATCTGATCGCCTCCGTGCGTGCCGATGAACTGCTGCTCTCGAGCGATGACCAGGAAGTCGTGGTCGATCTTCCCGACAATCAGACGTATGTCTCGGTTGCTCCGTATATCACCTCCACCCACGACTGCTTCTACCACAGCCTCACGACCTGCCTGGGGGAACTCGACAATGAGGATATCCAGGTCACGATCACCGATGAAGCGACCGGCGAGGTCCTGATCGATGAGCAAACCACCACCTTCGACAACGGGTTTGTCGGCTTCTGGATCCCCGATGAGGCCACCGGCACCATCGAGATCACCCATCAGGGGCGCACCGGTGTCACCGAGTTCTCCACCACCGAGGACGGGGCCACCTGTGTCACGGACCTGCGCCTGACCTGATGCCTCAGCAGTGGGTTTCCCCTGATCCTTCCCCTGATCCTTCCCCTGTGTCACTCAGACTTGCACCAAGGACGGTTTAACCATGACAAGTAATTTTTCCCGGCGACAGGTTCTGCTCGGCGGGCTCGTACTCGCCGGCACCGGCGCCCTGGCCGCCTGCACCAGCGACCCTGGACCCGCTGCCTCGGCACCAGGTCCCTCCCTTCGCCCCACTCCCACCCCCACTGCGCTCGGTGAGCCGACGGTGCGCCGGACACTGACCGCCCGGCCCCTCTCTCTGGATATCGGCGGCATCGAAGCCAAGACGTGGGGATACGTCTCTGACACCGGGGATGCGGCCATTGAGGCCACCGCCGGCGACGTCCTCCAGGTCGACATCACCAATGAACTGCCTGAGAGCACCTCCATCCACTGGCATGGCATCGCACTCCACAACGCAGCCGACGGTGTGCCCGGCATGACCCAGGACCCCATTGAACCTGGCGAGTCTTTCTCCTATGTTTTTGAAGTCCCCCACGGTGGCACCTACTTCTACCACTCCCACAGCGGCCTACAACTCGACCGGGGTCTGCACGCCCCTCTGATCGTCCGCGACCCGGACGACGCAGAGGATCAGGACGTCGAATGGACCATCGTGCTCGACGACTGGCTGGACGGCATCGACGGCAGCAGTCCCGAAGATCAGCTGACCATGTTGACGGGGATGGACATGGGCGGACACGGAAACATGGACATGGGTGGCCACGGCGGGATGGATATGGGTGGTGAGGGGGGCATGATGGCCCACGGCACGCCCGATCCGGCTCTGGGCGGAGATGCCGGTGATGTCATGTATCCGCACTACCTCATCAACGGACGCATTCCCCGGGCGCACCGAACGTTTAATGCCCGACCGGGGGATAAAGCCCGCCTGCGGTTTATCAACTCCGGCGGTGACACCATCTTCAAGGTGGCTCTCGGTGGCCACCGCATGACCGTCACCCACGTCGACGGTTTCCCGGTCCGTCCCCACGACATCGAGTCGTTCTACCTCTCGATGGGTGAGCGTGTCGACGTGGAGGTGGTACTCGGTGATGGTGTCTTTCCCCTGACCGCCCTGGCCGCCGGCAAGGACGACCGGGCGTTTGCCGTCATCCGGACCGCCGCGGGCCAGACCCCCGCACCAGAGACTACCTTCCCCGAACTCACTGCCCCCGGTACCTTCTTGACGTCCTTTGAGCCGGCGGAACGAGCCCTGCTCCCGGCCGGTGACGTGGATAAGGAAACAGAGGTCGAATTAACCGGCCAGATGATGCCTTACCAGTGGGGACTGCGCATCGACGGTGCTGATTCCCCGGGCACAGTTCAAGAAGGCCAACGCCTGCGGATGCGGATGCACAACCCCACGGCCATGCCCCATCCGATGCACCTGCACGGGCATACCTGGGCTCTTCCCGGAAGTAGCGGCCTGCGCAAGGACACTGTCCTCATTCTCCCCGGCGAAACGGTGGACGCGGACTTGATCGCCGACAACCCCGGTGAGTGGGCGTTTCACTGCCACAACGCTTATCACCAGGAAACCGGGATGATGAGTTCCCTGCGGTACGCCTAACCCCACAGCATGGTCGGTCGCTGGGGTGAGCTGGGTCGCTGCAGACCACCCACCGGGCAGCACGATGACCTTCCTCGGTGTTGTGGTCTTCCGGGACAACCAGAACACCGTCTTCTTCCCCACCGCCCCGGAATAAGGAGATCTAATCCATGCCGAGCACACCCCGCAGAGCCGCCACAGCGGTTGCCGCGGTGCTCACCGCCGTGACCCTGACGGCCTGTTCCTCAGGCGACGGCGCCCGAAACGCCGTCGCCGTCGGGGGCACCTTCCAGTTCCACTCACCAGGAGGCCAAACCGAGATTATCTACGCAGAGGAGGAACGTGCCCCGCTGCCGGACTTCTCCGGCCCGTCGCTGATGGAGGAGGGTGAGGAGATCAGCCTGTCTGATTTTGAAGGCGAGGTCGTCGTCCTCAACGCTTGGGGCCAGTGGTGTGCACCGTGTCGGGCGGAAGTCGATGACCTGCAGCTTGTCCAGGAGACTCTCGACCCCCTCGGTGGCACGGTGCTGGGCATCAACGTCCGTGACTACAACCAGACCATCGCCCAGGACTTCAAACTCGACAACGGTGTGACCTACCCCTCAATCTACGACCCGCCGTTTCGTACCGCCGTGGCCCTGGGAGGGATACCGACCTCGGTCATCCCGACCACGATCATCCTGGACAAGCAGCACCGCCCCGCAGCGGTGTTCCTCCGGGAGGTCGACGCCGAGGACGTCCTCGACGTCGCCCTCCCACTGGCTAAGGAGGCACCAGCACCATGACCGTTGATGTGATGGCACAGCTGGCGATCGGCCAGCAGTTCGCTGACGTTGCGGCCACCGGGCCGCTGCTGATCGGCATCCTCGCTGCTGCTGCCGCTGGCCTCGTCTCGTTTGCCTCCCCGTGTGTGGTCCCGCTGGTCCCTGGTTATATGTCGTATCTGGCCAGTGTGGTCGGCGGCGAGGTCAGCTATGACTCCGAACACGGCTCCGTGGTGACCAAAAAACGCCAGTGGGCCGTGGCCGGTGCCGCCGGGTTGTTCATCCTTGGCTTCACGGTCGTCTTCGTGTTGGCCACGGTCACCGTCTTCGGGGCGATCAGCATGCTCACGCTCAATGCCGAGGCCCTGATGCGCATCGGTGGGGTGACCACCATCCTCATGGGGCTGACGTTCATGGGCATGGTCCCTGCCCTGCAGCGTGATACCCGCATGGCTCCGAAGAAGTGGTCCACCTGGCTGGGAGCCCCACTGTTAGGCGGGGTCTTCGCTCTGGGATGGACCCCGTGTCTGGGGCCCACGCTCGCGGCGATCATCTCTGTCTCGGCTGGCACCGAGGGTATGACCGCCGTGCGTGGGGTCATCCTCATCCTCGGCTACTGCCTGGGCCTGGGACTGCCGTTTTTGCTCATGGCCTTCGGCTCGGCGCGCGCAATGCGCACCGTCGGCTGGCTGCGACGCCACTCACGCAAGATCCAGATGTTCGGCGGGGTGCTCATGGTCGCCGTCGGCATTGCCCTGGCCAGCGGGGCGTGGGCGTACTTCATCAACTGGGTACGCCAGTGGACCGTCGAATATGGCGCCACCTTGATCTAACACCTGACCGGTCACCCCACCGGTCACACCGACTTAATCCCCATCCCTGCAGCCGTTACCGCCCGGTGCCGGCTGGGGTCTGGAAGAGGAACACTCATGACCACCCTGATGCGCACCCTATGGACGTATCCGAAGAAGGCCTGGCACTGGCTGACCAGCATGCGCACCGCGCTAGTCCTGCTGTTCGTCCTCGCCATCGCAGCGATCCCTGGCACCATATTGCCCCAGCGCAGCCTCAATCAAGGCAACGTCGCCGACTACATCGCCAACAACGGCCGCCTAGCGGAAATCTACGACCAACTGCAGCTGTTCGACGTCTTCGAATCCACCTGGTTCAATTCCATTTTCATGCTGCTGACCATCTCCCTGGTCGGCTGTATCCTGCCACGCTCCTGGGACCACTACCAGGCGATGAAAACCCCACCGACCCGGGCACCGAAAAGCCTGGCCCGGTTGCCATTACATGCCACCGGCATGATCGACAAGCCGATATCAGAGGTCACCGCACATGCTCACCGACGACTGAAGAGATGGAAGGTCGCCGAGTATCAGCCGAACCAGGACCGGGCAGGGGTGTTTTCCCTCGCCGCGGAGCGCGGTTATACCCGGGAGCTGGCTAACCTCCTGTTCCATCTTTCGCTGGTGGGCATGCTCGTCACGATCGCCGCCGGTCGGATGGTCTACTACGAGGGCATGGTCATCATCGTCACCGAATCCGGTAACTACGAGACCCCGCCGATCGAACAGAGCACCGAGTTCTGCAATACCTCCACCGCCAACTTCGATTCGTTCCGGGCTGGCCCGACCTTCGACGGCACGGGACTGACCACGTTTTGCTTCGACGCCCACGACTTTTCCGCCGACTACCTGCCCAATGGCCAGGCGGAGATGTTTACCTCCAATATCTCCTATGCCATCGGCGACGACATCCTCACACCGAAGGAGGAGTGGACCGACTACCAATTGCAGGTCAACCACCCGCTGCGGGTGGCCGGCGACCGGATCTATCTGATGGGCCACGGATATGCCCCCACCTTCACGGTGACCTGGCCCAACGGTGAAACCCGCACGCAGACCCTGCAATTCGGCCCCGAAGATCCGACCTTCTTCCTGTCCTCTGGTGCGATGCGGTTTGACCCACCGGCCGGGATGTATCCCGATCTCTTTGAACGCCGGCAAAACCAAATCGCGCTGGAGGGACTCTTTGCCCCCACCGCCGAGTGGGGCGGGGACAACGGTCAACTGCTGACCTCATCGTATCCGGCGATGCGGGATCCGGCCGTGGCCATTGACATCTACCGCGGTGACGCTGGCCTCGACACCGGCCGTGCCCAGTCCATCTTCGAACTCGACGACACGCTGATTGCCAACGGACAGCTGCAACGAATCGAACGCGTCAACCTTCAACAGGGGGAGGAGGTAACCCTGGATGACGGTACGACCGTCACCTTTGACGGGGCCAGCGAGTTCGCCAATTACCAGATCAGCCACGACCCCTTCCAACCGTGGGTGCTGGTGACCACCGTGATCATGCTCGCCTCTCTCATCGGCTCTCTGGTCATCAAGCGCCGGCGTATCTGGATCCGTCTGCAGCCTTCCGCTGATGGCACCGCAACCGTCGTAGAGATAGCCGGCCTAGCCCGGACTGACCGGGCTGGCTGGGGCAGCGAGTTCGATGACATCCACCGTGAGTTGCTCGGGCTGCCCGACCCCGACGACATCGATGAGGACGCCGAGGAGGCTACCCCAGTGTCGGTTACCCACCCCAGTCAGTAATACCCACCTTCAATTCTAAGGAATCGTGCCTTCATGCCTGTCAATCAGACTCTCTCCGCCTTCTCTGATACTGCCTTCCAGACCGCGTTCGTGGTCTACCTGCTCGCCCTGGTGCTCTCCCTGATCTTCTACGTGAAGATGCAGGGGGTCATTGACGCCCGACGACTGCGCGAACATATCGCAGAACCCGAACGTGTCGCCGTGCGCACCGGCGCCAGCACCACTGACCTCACTGACAGTCCCGATGAGGATACTGCCGCCGCAGACACCCCACTCACCGATGAACACTTCGCGGCCAAAGAATCCTCCGCCCACAAATTCGGCGGAATGACCCAAGCCCTGGTGTGGGTCGGTGCGGCCATCCACCTCATGTCTGTGGTCCTGCGCGGTCTAGCCACCTACCGCTTCCCGCTGGGAAATATGTACGAATACATCTCCATGATCTGCGTGCTGGCGATGATCGCCGCCGCGATCGTCATTCAACACCGCGAATGGCGCAGCGTCTGGCCCTGGCTGCTGGTCCCCATCCTCGTCCTGCTGTTCTTCGCAGGCACCAGCCTCTACTCCGACTCCGCCCCGGTCGTCCCTGCCCTACAGTCCTACTGGCTACCGGTTCACGTCTCCACCGTCTCCCTGGGCGCGGCGATTGGCATCGTCTCCGGTATCGCCTCCCTGCTCTACCTCCTGCGCATGTGGCAACCTCTGGGCAAAGAACGTGGCTTTTTTGGTGCGGTGGCCAAGCCGCTTCCTAATGCGAAGAAACTCGACGCCTTAGCCTACAAATCCGCCATCATTACGTTGCCCGTGCTGGGGTTGGGCATTGTTCTGGGTGCGATCTGGGCGGAGGTCTCGTGGGGCCGGTTTTGGGGATGGGATCCGAAGGAGACCGCATCCTTTATCTCCTGGGTGCTCTATGCCGCCTACCTGCATGCCCGTGCCACGGCCGGGTGGCGCGATCACAAGGCCGCGTGGATCAATATCCTGGCCCTGGCCACGATAATCTTCAACCTGTTTTTCATCAACCTGGTCGTCTCCGGCCTGCACTCCTACGCCGGCCTGAACTAAATCCGGATTCGTCAACGCTTTGCCGAACACCCCCAGATCCACTGGGAAAGTACTGAAAGTTGCTGTCACATGACTCGAAGGATTGGGCATATATTCACAACTGAGCAGCAACCCGAAGAAGGCCGTGATCTCCGGTGAAGGCTAGTACTGCAGCAGACGTGACAGTCTCACGTCTTTCCCGGGGGATAGCCGGCGATAACTGGCGCAGATTGGCCGGTCCCACCGCGCTCATGATGGGAGCTGCGGTGGTCTGGTGGCTGGCGCTGCCGCCACGCGGTTGGTGGGTGCTGTTCCCGGTGGGCGTGACTATGTTCATGCTGGCTTTGGCAGGTCAACCACTACGTAACCGTTTGTGGCTCGGTGGGTTGGGCGGGGTGGTGCACTACGCTCTTGCTCTGCACTGGCTCACCGACTTCAACACTGCCGGATACGCTGCTGTTGTTGCCGTTCAGGCGCTACTGTTAATGCTGGTTGCCGCGGTATCGCCTAACGAGGCGGCTTTTCGCAGCCGCTGGTCGGGCTGGTGGCTGCTCACCCCTGCTGCCCTAGTGTTATTGGAGGCTGTGCAGCACCGGTTCCCGTTCGGCGGTTTCCCGCTGTCCGCTTTCGGATACAGCCAGACCGATGGTCCTTTCATGGCGGCAGCGCCCCTGGGTGGGACTCTCCTGGTGACCGCGTTGGCCGCAGTTGCGGGGGCCGTTGTTACCGCTGTCATCTTCGGGCCGAGACGAGCCCGTGCAGCATCCGTGGTCGCAGTGGTCGTGGTACTCGCGGTACCGGCGTTCGCGCCAACGATCGTAGATGATACGGCAGAAGGCAGCCTTGACGTCGTGCTCGTGCAGGGTGGAGGCCCCCGCGGGCTTCGCGCGGTCAATACCGATCCGTTTGATACGACCCGCCAGCACCTACAGGCTGCCGAAGATATCACCGGGGACCCTGATCTGGTTCTGCTGCCCGAAAACGTCGTCAATATCGACGGCTCAATCGACGGGACGCGCGTTGATGCAGCTTTCGCTGAACTGGCCAGGCAACTCGACACGAACATCGTTGTCGGAATTACCGAATCCGAGGATCAACATTTCCGGAACGCATCCATAGTGTGGGGACCGGACGGGACCCGGTTAGGACGCTATGAGAAGCATCATCGTGTGCCGTTCGGCGAGTACATCCCTATGCGCAATCTGATTGAACGACTCAGCGAGGACGCACGGTTCATCCCCCGCGACGCCATTGCCGGAGAGGGACCGGCGGTGCTCGATCCCAGCGGGACACCACGATTGGGGATCGTCATTTCTTATGAGGTCTTCTTCGCCGACCGGGTCGCCGATGCCGTTCGCAATGGTGGGCAGCTACTCCTCGCACCGACCAACGCCGCGTCTTTTGTGACCGAGGAAGTACCTGCAATTGAAGTGGCCGCATCCCAGATGCGTGCCCGCGAGTTTGGCCGCACCGTTCTCCAGGCTGCCCCCACCGGATACTCCGCAGTTATCCAGCCCGACGGCACAGTCTCACAACTCAGTGGCCTGGGCACGAACGAACTGCTGACGGCAACCGTTCCCCTTCATACTGGTTTGACGCCGTATGCGCGCATGGGGGATACGCCCCTGTTGGTTCTCGCGATGCTGGCTCTTGCATGGCCTGCGGTTACCGGCCTCGTCAGCTGGCGCAGGAGAAGGCAGGTTACGGAAGTATCCCACTAAACGTGGATTACGGCACCTGCTCCTCGTTGGCGGGACGCTCGCCGCCCCCATATATGACGAGCACGGACTGCCTCCCCTGTGCCCCGGTCTGCCCTGCCTGGAGAAGCTATCAAGTCCGGGCTGTGTCGGCGATGAGTGAGAAGCGTCTCTGCGGTCTGAGGCGGGTGCCCGTGAGGTCAAACATCGTGCCCTGGCCTTTCCGCAATGAGTGCATCGCCTCCATCCCTTTCAACGTCCGATATGCAGATGTCCGGTTCTTAAACGCGCCCTTCGGCCCGAGGATCCGCTTCAGCCGACCATGGTCGCCTTCCAGGATGTTGTTGAGGTATTTCACCTGCCGGTGTTCCACTGTTGGCGGGCAGATTCCCTCCGCCTTCAGCTCGGATATTGCCTTGGCCAGAGCTGGTGCCTTGTCGGTGTTGATGACCCGCGGGGACCCGGCTGTCGTATTCGATCGCAGCGTCTTGGCCAGGAAACGCTTCGCTGCGGCCACGTTCCGCTTCGGAGAGAGGTAAAAGTCCAGGGTCTGGCCACCGGCGGTGATCGCCCGATAGAGGTAGCACCACCTGCCGCCGACCCGGATATAGGTCTCATCCACCCGCCAGGAACTGGCCTGCCAGTCAGGTACCTGCCGGTACCACCGTGTTTGCTTGTCCAGCTCAGGGGCATATTTCTGGACCCAGCGGTAGATCGTGGTGTGATCGACCGGCACGCCCCGCTGAAGTCATCATTTCCTCCAGATCGCGGTAGCTCACCCCGTAGCGGCAGTACCACCGCACTGCCCACAGAATGATGTCACGGGGGAAATGACGACCGGAGAAGATACCCATGGCTGTGATTATTTCACGTCGATCTTCCTACTGCCCCAACTTTGCAACAGCACCTCTTCATCCTCGTCAGCGGCGGCGCCTTCGGCCTTTAATAAGCTCATCCCCCGTGCTCCTAGGGCCTCTCTAGGTTTCCTCACCGGCATCAACTGAACCGCCTATGAAGTTGTGAAAGACCGCTGCCGCAGGGGGTCGACCACGCTAGGGCGACAGAAATTCTAAAACTGCCCTATTGGGGTGTGGCCTAACTGGCCACCGGATCAGGAGCCGGACTCATTGCCCCCGGCGATGTCGGCCAACGCTGCCTGGAGCCGGGCGTCAGCGTCGGCGGCGACCTCCCGGACCTGGTCACTTTCGCCTAGTTTCACCATGGTCTGCGGGTCGATCGCCTCGACGGTAGTCCCGTCATCCCCTGGGCCCCGCCGGACAACAACGTTGCACGGCAGCAAAGCCCCCAGCTCCGGTTCCGCGGCCAGGGCTTTACTGGCCAGGGTGGGGTTGCAGGCGCCGAGAATGACGTAGTCTCCCACTGCCTCGGCGGCGTCGGTTCCGAGTTTCTTATCGAAAGTGGCACGGACATCGATCTCGCTGAGTACGCCGAATCCGTGCTCAGCCAGGGCCGCACGGGTACGTGTGACAGCGTCCTTGTAGGACAGGGACACGGTGATACTGTGGGTGTAGGACATGCTCTGACTCCTTAAACATAGGTGAACTCGGCACTGACATCACGCCCCAGCCTGACAGTGGCTGGCGGATCACGCAAGGGAGAGGAAGAGCTTCTCCATTTCCTTTTTGTCCATCGACTCCTCCGGGTTGGTCAAACACTGCTCGAGTCCGGTGGCGATGATCGCAAAACCCGCCCGGTCGAGCGCCTTGGTCGCCGCCGAGAGTTGGGTGACAACCTCCTTGCACTCGCCCCCCTCCTCAAGCATGCGCACCACGGCAGAAAGCTGCCCTTGGGCGCGCTTGAGGCGGTTGATAACCGGCTTCATTTCGCTGGATTCGAGTTGCATCAGGACTCCTTGTGCAGGGTGGAAACGTACTCTCACCCTATACGGAGAGGGGCATTTTGCATACCCGCACCCGTATCTTGCATACCCCGGGGGGTATATGGCAGACTGGGTGAAGCTCCCAGTAACAGCCTTGAAAGGATCTCCATGAACTCGCCTTCTACCACCATTACTACCGTCGAGCCGGCCACCGTGCGCCAGTGGATCACCGACCACAAGGACCTCGTTGCCATTGACGTGCGCTCCCCGGCTGAATTTGAGGCCCTGCACATCCGTGGTTCCTACAACGTGCCACTGCCGCTAGTCTCCGAGCACACCGAACAGCTCGCCGAGCGTCTCGGTGAGCGCGTGATCCTGGTCTGCCAGTCCGGTGTCCGCGCGGAGCAGGCCCGCCAACGTCTCGGAGCCGCCGGGGTGGAAACCGCCCAGGTGCTCACCGGTGGGGTCAGTGCCTTCGCCGCCGCCGGAGGAGACGTCGTCCGAGGTGCCCAGCGTTGGGACCTCGAGCGTCAGGTGCGCCTGGTCGCCGGTTCCCTCGTTGTCACCGGCCTGGTGGGCGGTAAGTTCCTCTCCCCGAAACTGCGCACCGTCGCCGGAGCCATTGGCGCTGGCCTGACATTTTCCGGAGTGACCAACACCTGCGCGATGGGCAAGGCCCTGTCGGTGATGCCCTGGAACAAGACCACCGCTGCCCCCACCGCAGACGAGGCCATCAACCAGATCCCCCACCCGTTAGCCTAATCCCCCACTCTCTACCCCCCTAAGCGCCATAAGGAGAACGACCATGGCAGAAATCACCGTCCCCGACGCCCAGAAGCGCTACACCCAGGATCAAATCCTCGACGTTCGGGAGGGCTTCGAGGTAGCCGAGGGCATGATTCCCGGTGCCCTTCACATTCCGATGGGTCAACTGGGCTCCCGACTCGGCGACCTTGATAAGGACCGGCCCATTATTGTCGTGTGCCGTAGCGGTAACCGCAGTGCTGCGGTGGCCGATGCCCTCAACCAGGCGGGGTACACAGCCGATACCATGGCCGGCGGGATGACCGCCTGGCAGCGGGCCGGCCTACCCACCCGCTGACCCAGACCCCGGCTACCCGACTAGGACACCCCATGCCCCTCACGCTTATCCTCACCTTGTTGTTGTCGATCCTGATCGGCCTGTCGCTCGGCCTGCTCGGCGGCGGCGGATCGATCCTCACCGTGCCCATCTTGACCTATGTTGCTGGACTCGACCCGAAGGAAGCCATCGCCGCCTCCCTGTTCGTCGTCGGTGTGACTTCTGCGGTCAGCGCGATCAACCACGCGCGCAACCGCCGGGTAAAGTGGCGCACCGGCGTAATCTTCGGCGCCGCCGGCATGGCGGGTGCTTTCGGCGGCGGATTGCTCGGCGGGCACATCCCCAGCGTGGTGTTGATGGTCGCGTTCGCGTTGATGATGATCGCCACCTCCATCGCAATGATCCGTGGCCGCAAGGGCTCCGCCGGTGAGGTCAAAGACCGTGATCTGCCCCTGGGCAGGGTGATCCTCGACGGTCTGGTCGTCGGTGTGATCACCGGTCTGGTGGGCGCGGGTGGTGGGTTCCTCGTCGTCCCCGCGTTGGCTTTGCTGGGTGGGTTGTCCATGCCGGTGGCCGTAGGCACCTCCCTGGTGGTTATCACCATGAAGTCGTTTGCTGGCCTGGCCGGCTACCTCACCTCCGTCGAACTGGACTGGGCCCTGGTGGGTGCGGTCACTGTTGCCGCGATCCTTGGCTCGTTGCTCGGATCCCGCCTGGCTGGACGCATCCCTGAAGCACTGCTGCGCAAGGGCTTCGGTGTCTTTGTCCTGGTGATGGGTGTCTTTGTCCTCATCCAGGAGCTTTTCAACACCACCGGCATCGCTGCTATCGCTGCCGCTCTTGTGGCCGTCGCCGCAACCGTTTGTTGGTCCACTGTTCCCACCTGCCCCCTGCGGACCACCGCCGCCACCCGGTAGAGGGCTCACCACTTTTCCATCCCCGGTGCCCGCACCCATCACCTGCAAGCGTGCTCACCGACCCAGTTCATCAGCCAAGGCGTGTCCCCGCGCCGTTGACCGGAGGCCACCCACCTCGGTCACGGAGTCGAGGACACGCCTTGGCTGTTGCGCAGGCCTCCTCCGCTTCGTTGCCTGGGCTTGTGAATCCGCCTGCTGTCCCGATTCCCCCATCACCGGCCTGTGGACATTAGCTGATCTCTGACAGCAGTTTTCATGTGTGCTGGCCGATCGCCTGCCCCTGTGCTGGGTTTGCGGGCCAACGCCACACAGTTGACCCTCCTGGTGGTGGTCAACGCCCTGGTGGGCGGCATGATCGGTCAACAACAGACCGTACTTCTCCTACTCGCCGAGCATGAATTCGGCCTGACCGGTTACACCTTCGTATTCACCTATATCGCTGCCTGCGGGGCGACCAAGGCCGCCGCCAACTGGTTTGCCGGAACGTGGTCGGACCGGTACGGACACAAACCGGTCCTGCTGATCGGCTGGTTGATTGCCTTGCCAGTGCCAGTCATGCTCATCCTCGCCCCGACCTGATGGTGGGCGATCGCCGCCAACGTCTTGCTCGGGTTTAACCAGGGTCTGACCTGGTCAACGACCGTGGTGACGAAAATCGATCTCGCAGGGCCTGCCCATCGGGGCCTGGCGGTGGGTCTTAACGAAGCCGCCGGGCATGCCGCGGTCGCGGTCACTTCCCTGTTCGCCGGCCACCTGGCTGAAACCCACGGTTTGTGCCCCGCCCCGTTTCTACTGGGTCTGGCCTACGCCGTCCTTGCCCTGGGCATTAGCACCTGGGGGTACGTGAAACCCGGGACCACGCTGACTTGGAGGCTGCTGAAACCAACCGCCCCGACCCTGATGCCCCTATTCCGATGTGGACCAACTCGGATATCTTCCTCGACACCAGCATCCGCGAGCCAGCACTGTCCGCCGCCAGCCAGGCGGGGTTGGTCAACAACCTCAACTTCGGACTGTCCTGGGGCCTGTTCCCCCCTGCTGTTTGCCACCGCGGAGCTGAGCCTGACCCAGATCGGGGTGCTCGGCGCCCTCTACCCCGGGGTATGGGGTGTTGGGCAGCTGATTACTGGTGCGGCCTCCGACAGGTATGGCCGCAAACCCTTTATTGCCAGCGGCATGGCCATCCAGGCCGTGGGATTGGTGGTTATCGCCCTTAGGGGTTTCCCGGATTGGGCTGTCGGCACGGTCGTCCTCGGGGCAGGCACCGCCCTGGTCTATCCCACCCTGTTGGCTGTGGTCGGCGATGTCGCCCGCCCCGCCCAGCGGGACCGCACGGTGGGTGTCGACCGAGTGCGGCGGGACCTCGGTTACGCTGCTGGCGCCTTGCTCGGTGGGATGGTCGCCGACCTCATGGGCCTGCATGCCGCCGTGTGGGTGGCTGCAGTTATCAGCGCGGTCTCCGCACTGGTGGTGGCAGTACGCCTATACGAGACACATCCGCGAGTGCATGCGGGGATTTCGGCCTGAGCCCCCCCTGCCACCGGTGCCTAGTTCCACCTCCCCTTTCTGTGTCTTGAGAGATAGAGGACCGCACCGTAGCAGTGCCGCGGGACATGAACTCACATCCGACGAGCGTGAGCCCCCTAATCCCGCTTAATCCCCATGGCCATCTCCAGGAAGGGGCAAGGATGAATCGCAAGAGGGACCGTCCCTGATGGAACGGTCCCTCCTGTCACGGTTTCAACTAGCGCTGGGTGGCATCCACCTTGGCCTGGTGGTTGAGCCATCCCTCGTAAGAGCCTTCCAGTTCAACCACGTCGAAGCCCGCATTGCGCAGACCGCTGGCCGCTACAGAACTGCGAGTACCGCTCTGGCAGTAGGTCACGATGGCCCCCTCTCCGGGGAGCTGGTCCAGGTTCCACAGCACCCGCCCGCCGTGGAGCTGGGTAGCCCCGGGGATGTGCCCGGCGGTGTACTCGCTCTTCGCCCGCACATCAAGCAGCTCTGCGACGTCGAAGGACTCGAGCTTGGCGGGATTGATCACCTGTGGCATAACCTGCGGCAGCGCCTCGATACTGGTCAGATAGCCGGCGACGGTATCGATACCCACGCGCACCAGGTGGTCCCAAAATTCCTGCGCGGACTCCTGATCCTCGGCCAACAGGACCAACGGACGGGCATCTTTCTCCGGGTCGACGACCCAGGCGGCGTAGGTGGCCACCGAGCCGCCCGCCGGGATGTTCAGGGCGCGGGTAACGGTGCCGGTGTGGACCTGATCGGCGAAGCGGGTGTCGACGAAGGCCACCTCATCGGCCTCCAACTGGGCGGCGACAGTCGCGGCATCCAGCTCGGCGAGGGGGGCGCGCTCACCCATGATGGCCGGACCACGACGATTCTGCCTTTTCATCCGGCCGAAGTAGGCCGGGGCATCAGGCTGACCATCAAGCAGCTCATCGATGAAGCCCTGCTCGTCATTGTCGGCCAGATAGCGGCCCCACCAGGAGTATTTCCGCTCGTAACCGACCGTCGTGGAAGGAACAGACCCCAACGCCTTACCGCAGGCAGAACCCGCCCCGTGACCGGGGAAGACCTGGACGTGGTCGGGCAGGGTGAGGAACTTGTCCCGCAGGCTGGCGAACATCTGCTGAGCCCCTTCAAAACGGGTATCCACACCCCCGGCGGCCTCATCCAGTAGATCGGGTCGGCCCAGATCCCCGGCGAAAACGAAGTCACCGGTGAGCATGTAGCCGGGTTCATCGGCAAATGCACCGTCGGTGACCAGGAAGGACAGATGCTCTGGCGTGTGGCCGGGGGTGTGGACGGCCGCGATGGTGATGTTGCCGATACGGATCTCGTCACCGTCGTACAGCCGCTGGGCATCAAACTCGTACTGCCAGTCCTGTCCACCCTCACCTGAGACATAAACATCCGCCCCAACGGCTGCGGCCAGCTCCCGGGTGCCTGAGAGGTAATCGGCGTGGATGTGGGTCTCGGCCACGGCGACGATCGTCATACCGTTCTTTTCTGCCATTGCCTGGTAGACGTCGATATCTCGGCGGGGATCGACTACCACGGCCGTGTTCTTGGCCTGACAGCCGATAAAGTAGCTGGCCTGAGCCAGGTCCTTGTCGTAGATGCGCTCGATGAGCATGGTTTCTCCTTCACAGGAAATCGGGGGCAACCGGGGAAGTTCTCCTCGGTCATACACCACAACCATAATACCCCACGGGGTATTCCGCAATGGTGGGGCCCTTTAAACAACGCAGCTTCAGACGCCCCTTGCGGGCCCTGTTCGCTTTTGAAGTGGATTGATGCTGAAGGACTAAGGGTGCTGTTGCAAAGTTGGGGCAGTAGGAAAAGCGACGTGAAATAATCACAGCCATGGGTATCTTCTCCGGTCGTCATTTCCCCCGTGACATCATTCTGTGGGCAGTGCGGTGGTACTGCCGCTACGGGGTGAGCTACCGCGATCTGGAGGAAATGATGACTTCAGCGGGGCGTGCCGGTCGATCACACCACGATCTACCGCTGGGTCCAGAAATATGCCCCTGAGCTGGACAAGCAAACACGGTGGTACCGGCAGGTACCTGACTGGCAGGCCAGTTCCTGGCGGGTGGATGAGAGGGTGCTGTTGCAAACTCGCGTTCTCGTCGAAAACGGCGGATCCGGTACCAGCGTTGCGCTGCACACCAACAAATAGTTAGTGATCCGGAATTCATGTTTGCAACAGCACCTCTGTGGCCTCGTTCGGCGTTGCTTCACCCTTGACATCAACGACACTTCCATAGGTTCAGCACTGGTCGGATTGGGCAAAATCTGTGTCCGGTCGGACCAGCCAAGGCTCTCAACCACTGCGCTAGGAATGATGCCGAGTAGCTCTGAATTCATCACCACGCCAGGAACCGACGCTACCCTCGTCCCGATGATTCCAGTTTGAAGTTGCAGGCCGGCCTTCAGTAATAGATTTTCTGGAGCATCATGACTAATCGATGACTTGATCCGTATAAAGCGCTCGGCACTCATTTGCTCGAGACTGATGAATCCTTCGATTTCGGCACCGCCGTGAGTGCGCACCAGCGTCGGCCCAGGCAGGTTGTGAAATAGTGGGTTCCTCCGAATAATGGCCCTATAATGGCCCTCATGAACCAACCAGTGCGCGTTGCTATTTTTGCCGACCCTGGCCTACCGTCCCGCACTGTCTCACGTGTCCTCGGTGATGGCAATGACGGAGAGAAAACTGTCGGCAGATATCTTTTCTCCCACCACAAAAGTCGAACCCCAGCGCGCCCAGATGGCACGCTCGATCTCGACACCGTTCGAGGATGGGCACGAGACGATGACGTAGATCTACTGGCCATCGTCACCGAAATCCCCCGCCGTGCCGGGCGAAAACCCAAGATCGCCGCGCTGCACTACGGGGAAGGTCTGGTCATCATTTCCCTACCAGCACTGGGATGGCAGGGCGTGACCCAGAGACTTCGCCATGTACTGTTCGACTCCCTGGACGCTCTCGCCGACCAGCAGACACCCGGAACCGACCAGCACACATCCGACTCCGGGGTGGTCTACGAGCAGGAGTCTCGTTCCGGCCGGTCCGTCTACATCACCTCTCCCTGGTGGCGACCGGGCAGACTCCGACTGGTCCTGGGCATGGTACGTACCAATGAGCCCCTGTCGACGGTATCGAAGTTGTCGGGAGTACTCGCTGCCGCGGCGGGAACTGGGGCGTTCGGCATCTTCTACTCCTCAATTTGGGAAATGGCGGACGCTTTGCCCAGCTGGCGACTGGGTCTGATTACCGCGATGGTCATTGTGACCATGGTGCTCTGGCTGATCGGTGCCAACAGGTTGTGGGAACATTCACGAAAACTAGGCGACCTGACCGAAGCCGCCATGTATAACGCCTCCACCGTGGCCACTCTCCTGCTGTCGGTCATCTTGCTCTACCTGGTACTATTTATCGGCATTCTCATCGGGGAAATAGGTGTCATCGAATCCGGATTCATGTCATCGAAAATCGGTGCGGAAGCCTCCCTCGGGAACTACGTTGATATCGCCTGGCTCAGCGCCTCGATGGGCACCGTTGCGGGTGCTCTCGGATCGAATTTCGATAGCGAAGACACCATTCGAGAACTCACCCACGGCAAACGCCTGGCACAACGATTCAAACAACGCCAAGACGCCAACGAGAACAACTGCTAATTCTCACCAAGCCAAGACACGGGGCATGACTGCCACCGGATAAACATCATGAGCGCCCTGTGGGGATTGAGGCTTATTCATAGGGGTTTAGCGCTCGCAGTCCGATCGCCGCTCTGGGGCGTGTCGCGGGGACATAAAAAGGGGACTGCCTGTTTCGATTAATGTGTGAAGAAAAACCAAACAAACAGTCCCACCAGCAAGACTACGGGGCCGTCCCCTGTTTGGTGAACACGCTGACCCCGGCCCAAAATGGGCCGGAGAATGCGAGAAACCACCATGGGCGAAGAACACCTACACCGATGAGTTCAAGACGGACGCGGTCCGACTCTATGAGGACACCACAGGCGCCTCGTTCTCCCCGATCGCCGTGGACCTCGGGATCAGCCGGGCGACGCTGAAGAACTGGGTCTACGCCGCCCGCAAGGCCCGCGGCGTCCAGCCCAGCCGCACCGCCGAAGACCCCACCGACGAGCTGTTGCGCCTGCACAAAGAAGTCCAGCACCTGCGCTCGGAGACGCAGAAACTCCCAACCGAGCGCGATATCCTGCTGCCAAGGCCGCGAAATATTTCGCGGGAGAGACGACCAGGTAGAGCCGCTTCCGATTCGTTGATGACCACCGAGACCTCTATCAGGTCAAGCGGTTGTGCCAAGTCCTGAGGATCAACCGGTCCTCGTACTACGCCTGGAAATCTGCGGCTTTCCACCCGCCGGCGACGCCTCGGTTACGTCCTTTAGCGTGGTGTATCTGTAGCTGTCGGTGAGGGCCCCATGGAAGACGTGGGCGACCACCAAAGTCACCTTTCGAATCAACTCCTACATCTCCTCGAAAGGGAACCCACGATGGCCGCTGGCCCTTATTCTATCGATCCGACCACCTATCTCGACGACCTGCTGTCCCAAGCCTCCCCGGACTTGATGAGACAGATGCTCCAGGGCTTCATCAACGAAGATCCTGTCCACCCAAGCAGACCAGATCTGCGGTGCTGATTACGCCACCACCAGCCAGGCCCGTACCAACGTCCGCAACGGTTACCGTCACCGCGACCTCGACACCAGGGTTGGCACCGTAGATGTCGCGGTCCCGAAGCTTCGGGCAGGGTCGTTCTTCCCCGACTGGCTGCTGGAACGACGCACCCGGGCCGAACGCGCCCTGACCACGGTGATCGCGACCTGCTATCTCAAGGGTGTCTCCACCCGCAGGATGAACGACCTGGTCGCCTCACTGGGCATCAACAATCTCTCGAAGTCACAGGTATCCGAGATGTCCAAAGACCTGGACTCTATGGTCGAGGATTTTCATACCCGGCCGCTGGATACCGGCCCCTACCTGTACGTCTCCTGTGACGCCTTGACCATGAAGGTCCGCGAAGGCGGCCGCGTCGTCAAAACCTCGGTGTTGTTGGCTACCGGGAACTACTCGGTATGCAGGTCGCCACCGCAGAGTCGGTGGCCTCCTGGACGGGTTTCTTTAGGGACCTCAAGGCCCGGGGTCTTAATCAGGTCTACCTGGTCACCAGCGACGCGCACCTGGGCATCCAGCACGCTATCGGCGAGATCCTACCGAATGCGCCCTGGCAGCAGTGCCGCACGCACTTTTCGAAGAACCTCTCTGGCTTGGTATCGAAGACTTAAGTGGCCGACCTTGTCGGCGATGTTTCACACGATCTTTCAGGTGCCGGACGCCGACGCAGTATGGAAGCAGGCCCGGGAGGTCGTGGCGTTCTGTCAGGAAAAGTTCCCGCAGGTGGCGGATTATCTGGAGGAAGCTCTGCATGAGCTGCTGGCGTTCACGAACGCCCCGAAGGCGGTGTGGACGAAGGTCTGGTCGAATAATCCGACCGAGCGGTTGAACCGAGAGATCCGCCGGCGTACCGACGTCGTCGGCATCTTCCCAAACCGGGACGCAGTGGTTCGTCTGGTCGGGGCGGTACTCGCGGAGCAGCATGATGACTGGATTCAGCAGAAACGCTATATGTCGTTGACCAGTCTGGAGCAGACAAAGACGGTGCTGTTGTAAACTCGCGTTTTCGACGAAAACGGCGGATCCGGCACCAGCATTGCACTGCACACTAACAAATAGTTAGTCATCTGGAATTCCTCTTTGCAACAGCACCTTCAATCTCAGCGTTGAGTTCCGGATAGTCTAGGGAACCTAAGAAAATGCCGGGCTCATGGCCTATTTGAATTGGCGACCATGCCTGCAGCGTAATCTTATTCACCCGCGCGTAGTCCACTAGACCGCCACCATCGCGCGTAAACGCATCATCCGACGTTGTCATATTGGATGTCATCCCCTGCGCAATCAACGAAGAATGCGTGATAGAAAACTGCACCTGGTTCACAAGAAGTGGCTGTTTCACAGCAGTCTTGAGCAGATCAATCTGACGCGGAGTGTGGTTCGATACGCCAAAGGCACGCACCTTGCCGGCTGCCTCAAGTTCATCAAAGGCACGCGCTACTTCTTCTGGTTCCACCAGTGCATCGGGACGGTGCAGCAACAGCACATCAAGGTAGTCCGTATTCAATGATTTCAAGGACTCATCTACTGAAGCAACAATGTGTTCATAAGACTGGTCATAGCCCCACGGATCTTCAACGATTCCTGTCTTCGACTGCAGAACAATGCCCTCGCGCTCGGACGAAGAAAGCTTCACGGCTTCTGCAAACCTACGCTCACACAGGTGGTATCCACCATCAGGAAAGTTGAAACCCTAAAGATCCGCATGATCGAAGTAGCTCACGCCCGCTTCACGCGCGGAATCATAAAGCTCACGAATTTCCGCATCAGTCTTATCTCCGATGCGCATCATTCCCGCGATCATGTTGGGTACTTGTTGCCCGCTGCTGCCTAGTTCAACGCTCCGCATATGAATCCTCCTCTAGGCTCAAAACTCTCTCGGATTAGTTTTGCGCGAGTCTAGCCCTTTATACGCGCAGAAGATCCAAATACGCCTCCAGCTGGTTAATGATCCTTTGTTTACTAAATCCTTCCGGATCCATCACCGCGGTAATCTGCGAGCCTTGCAAGAAAACCACCAGTATCTCTGCCGTGCTTTCAACGTTGGAAATTGAACGAAGCAGCCCATCTTCTTTAGCTTCCTTGAGCATGGTGGCTATCATCTCGCACCACCGATTCGTTGAAACCGCAGCTAGTGCCGCACGTTTTTCATCTTGGGCAGCACTGTCCCAGAATGACACAACTATCCGCGCCTCATCACGCAGTCGTTCAGTAAACGGAAGGACTTCCAGGCACATCGCACGCACTGCTTCAAACCCACGCAGGCCTTCGATGGACTTGCCAATACGCTCTTCAGTGGAGCTATAAACGTGTTCAAACGTGGCCTCTAAAAGGTCCATCTTGGTGGGAAAATACGGCTTTAACGCACCATTGGCATAGCCTGCTTCTTCAGCAATCTGCCGCATAGTGGCACCAGCTAGTCCCCGGCGCGCAATAACCCGCCACGTTGATTCAACAAGCTCCCGCTTGCGCTGTACATGGTCAACTACTTTTGGCATTCATTTTCTCCACTCAATAGTGCTGTTGACATTGTACTAAGCACTCTCGCTGCTCAAGTTGGTTGTTGCGTGGTTCAAACTAATTTCAGATATCCCCTTGCCAATGCGTCACTTCAAGTTTATCCTCTACACTAGTAGAACTTAAACGTGTCGTGAACCACTTTAAGAACGTAGAGAGATTCACGTCAATCCTTATTCCCGGCAGAAAAGACCGATATGGCTACTTCACCGTCACAACAAGACACTCGCAATGGGCTCAAAAGCGGAAAGCTGTCCACGGCGTCATTGGTATTTATCATCATCGCGGCATCGGCACCTTTGACAGTGCTCGCTGGTGGTGCGCCCACTAACTACGCGGTTGCAGGACTGCTCGGAGTGCCCATCGGGTACGTGGTGCTTGGCATCATCCTGGCGCTTTTCGCCGTGGGCTACGGGCGCATGGCCAGCCAGATTCAATCCTCAGGCGCTTTCTACGTCTTCATTGCGCGTGGCTTGGGACTGCGCCAAGGAATCGCGGGCGCTATTTTGGCGCTCGTTGCGTATAACCTCATGCAGATTGGCCTTTATGGACTCTTCGGGTTCTCCGCGGCCAATGCTTTGACAGCATTGGCCGGAATTGAGCTTCCCTGGTGGTTGCTTGGCATCGTGGGATGGCTCATCGTTGGCATCTTGGGCGTGAACAACATCGATTTCTCGGCCAAGGTACTTGGCGTCATCGTCACCTTGGAATTCTTGGTGGTCATTGTCTTCTCCGTCATGGCGATTGCCAATGCCCCAGAAGGAGTCAGCACCAGCGGTTGGCAGCCGGATCAGTTCTTCACCCCAGGCATCGGTGTGCTTCTAGCCTTTACGATGGCCGCGTTTATGGGCTTTGAATCCGGCGCTATCTACTCCGAGGAAGCCAAGAACCCTGAGCGTACTGTTTCACGTGCAACATATATTGCCGTCGGCATTATCGCTGCTTTTTATGCGTTCTCGGCGTGGGCGTTGCAGATGGGCGTGGGTCCAGGGAGCATCGTTAGCCAAGCGCAAGAATTTGGTCCCGACCTGGTCTTTGTCTGGCTCGCGGACTTTAGCACCACCGCATCCAATGCCGCGCACCTGCTTTTTGTCACCAGCCTCATGGCGGCGTTGATTGCTTTTCACAATGCTGCGGCAAGGTATTTCTTCTCCCTTGGGCAATCCGGGGTTCTTCCTGCAGCCTTCGGAAGAACCGCGAAGAACGGTGCGCCGATTGGTGGCTCTCTGGCGCAATCCATCCTGGCGATTGTCGTGCTGGCCGTCTTTGCCATCGTCGGCAGTGGCTCGGAACAAGAATTCCTGTTTCCAGTGGTGACCTTATTTACCTGGTTTACCAACGCCGCGGCCTTTGGCCTGACCTTCCTGCTGGCTATCACCAGCTTCGCTGTAATGGTGTGGGCGAACCGTTACCACCGCGAATACAGCGTGTTCGTGAAAACCATCGCGCCGCTGCTCGCCGGCATTGGTATGGCGGCGGTAACCGCGCTGATTCTCATCAACTTCAACCTCATGATGGACACCGAAGACTTCTTCATGATTTGGATCATGCCGGCCATCATCTTGGGATCCGGGCTCATTGGCCTTATCTGGGGTGAGATTTTAATCCGCCGCAACACCATGAACTCCGCGCACATCACGGGCGAGGTAGCGGAGATAGAACCTGCGCCCGCGGCGCCGGTGTAGGCGTTTGCCTACTCGAAGCCATCAACATTTTTCACTTCAAGAAAAGGAAACCTTAATCATGTCTAAGAACAAAGTTGTCATCATCGGTGCCGGATTCGCAGGCCTCGTTGCCGCGCGCGAGCTGCAAACCGCCGGCATTGAGTATGAAATCTTGGAGGCCAAAGACCGCATCGGCGGGCGTGCTTGGACCGAAGAGCGAATGGGTCGCCCGCTGGAATTGGGCGCTACCTGGGTGCACTGGTTCCAAGCCCACACCTGGACTGAGATCATGCGCTATGGTCAGCGCACTGAAATCACGGCGTCTCCTTCCGGCAATGATGCCCACTGGGTAACGGACGGCAAGGTAGTCAAAGGCACCGAGGATGACCTGGATGAAAAGCTCACCGCTGCAATGGGCGTGACCTATGAAGGCAGTGAAGAGTACTTCCCTAACCCGCATGATCCGCTATGGGTTCTCTCAGATGACTTCGATGGCCCAGCTGAAGTGCGGGAGCGCTTTCTTTCCGATGACCAGACAAATGCCATTGACCTGGTGAAAGAAGCCGGTTTCGACCAAGAAACTATCGATCTTGTCGATGCCTTCTGGTGCGCCGGATACATCGGCGACCCATACACCGGCTCCGCGTTGATGGCGAAGCAATGGGGCGCGCTGTCCGATAACCGCTACCGCGTGATGGAAGATATCACCTTGAAGTGGAAGCTGAATAACGGCATGCGCTCGCTTTACGATGGCATCGCCGGCGACCTCAACACCGATATCCGCCTGAATACCCCGGTGGCGAAGGTTGAGCACCATGACAATGGCGCAACCGTAACTACCGAATCGGGTGAGGTCATCGAAGCATCGGCAGTAATCTGCACCGTGCCAGTGGGCGCGCTGAGCAATATTGAATTCTCCCCTGCCCTGCCCGATGCTGTACAAAGCGTTATCGATGACAAGTGGAACTCCCAAGGTGCGAAGATCTGGATCAAGATCAAAGGTCACCACCGCTTCCTAGGCTATGCACCAAAGCCAGCCAAGATGTCCGTGGTGCGCTCCGAATACTTCATGGATGACGACACCACCATCCTGGTCGGATTTGGCTACGACAACACCAATATTGATCTCAACTCCATCGAAGACGCCCAAGCTGTTATCAACCAATGGCGCGATGACCTCGAGGTTGTCGATACCACCGGCCACAACTGGGTTGCCGATAAGTGGGCTGGCCAGGCCTGGGGAACCCTGCGCAAGGGCCAATTCACCCAAGGTTGGAGCCTTTTCGACGACATCGATTCGCAGTTATTCTTCGCCGGCTCCGATTATGCCTACGGCTGGCGCGGCGTCTGCGTCGACGGCGCGCTAGAAAAAGGCATGACCACCGCCCGCCAGGTCATCAACAGCATGCGGGAGACAAAGGAACAGTAAATGACGCAGACAACCGTATACACCGGAAAGATTTGGACCGGTGTTGCTGATGATGACTGGGTCGAAGCTTTTGCCGTTGCAGATGGCCGCATCATCGCCACCGGAACGCAGCAACACGTCGAGGACCAGGTTGGTGAGCAGCATGAGACCATCACCATTGATAAGGGCATTGTTACGCCAGGGCTTATCGATGGCCACCTGCACCTAAGCCTCGGCGGTACCCAATTGGCCCACGAGCTGGCTTTAGATCCCACCGACGATGCTGAAACTATCTTGGCGAAGGTACGCGAGTGGACGTCGCGCCTGAAACCGGGTGAGTGGGTCATTGGCGGCATCATCGGCAGCGGTGTGCTGCCCACACTGAATAACGTGGAGTTTCTAGAAAAACTCGATGAAGCTTTCCACGGCCATCTGGTGCTTCTGCGCGATGACACCATGCACAACCGGCAGATCAACACCGCCGCTTTTGAAGCCATGGGTATCACCGCTGGCTCCCCTGACCCGGAAGGCGGCACGTACGTTCGCGATGATCAAGGCCGGCTTACCGGCGCTTTATGCGAGCTAGCCTGCGCGGTGGCCGAAGGTGTCGCTGCTAGGTCCCACGTTGATCCGCAAAAGCGCCAGGTTAAAGCACTACGCACCGCACTAGATCGTCTGGCTGCGCTGGGGATAACCACCGTGCAAGACGCCGCGACCATGCTCCCGCACTTTGCGGGTCTAGCTGCTTTGGAAGAATCCGGCGCGTTGGACATGCGCGTGATTGCATCGATGCCCATTCGGCCCTTCATTGAAGACGGCACCGTGGGCGAACAACTCTTCGCCGCCGGCATGAAATTTGAAAGCGAGCACGTCAAGCCGCGCTTTGCGAAGTTCGTTTTAGATGGAGTTCCCACCACGCATACTACCGCGCTGTTAAATCCGTATAAAGGCAATCACTCCAGCCACGATCCGAACTTCCGCGGTGAGCTCTACTGGACTTTGGATGATCTCGTGGCCGCGTTGCGCCGCTGTGCGGAGTTGGGACTTGATGCCAAGCTGCACGCCACCGGTGATGCGTCGGTGCGCCAGGCTCTCGATGCCGCTGAAATCGTCCGCCAGGACGCAGGCGGCGGTCCCGCGATGCAGATTGCCCATATGTCGTTTATCTCCGAGCAGGATCTCCCGCGCTTCGCGGAGCTCAACGTCGCTGCTGACGCCTGTCCATTTATGTGGTTTCCAAGCCCGCTTACCGATGGCATCTCGGATTTCGTCACCGACGAAACGATGGCGAATATCTGGCGTTTCAAAGACCTGCTCTCCACCGGCGCTCTCATCGCGGGCGGTTCCGATTGGCCGGTTGGCCTGCCTGTTTTAAACCCCTGGTTGGGTATCGAAGGTATGGTCACCCGCCAAGCCGCTGCTGACCAATCCGATGCCAACTACGGCGATCGCACGGTCAATATCAATCAGGCCATCACACTGCACCAGGCCATGGCCGCATTTACCCGACAATCAGCACAAGCCCTGGGCATCGGCGATGAAACTGGCACGATCGAACCCGGAAAATCCGCCGATTTCATCGCAATCGACCGCAATATCTTTACAGGTGACATCGCAGAAGTTCACAACACCTAGGTGCTCGGACGGTGGGTAGCCGGGATAAGAAGCTAACTCGGCAGCTGGCCGTATTCTTCGTCGGTGACTGGTTCAAGCCATTCGTTGCGCACGCCTTCGCCGGGAGTGATAAAGGCAAGGTGGCTAAACCACGAGTCGGCCTTGGCACCGTGCCAGTGCTTCAGCCCTGCGGGAATGCTAATAGCACTACCGGGTTCTAAACTCACCGCTTCTTCGCCCTCGGCTTGGTACCAACCAGAGCCCGCGGTGCACAACAAGATCTGATCCCCGGCACCATTGTCACCGTGGTGAATGTGCCAATTATTGCGGCACCCCGGTTCAAAGGTGATGTTGGCAACGGGCACGGTGCCATCGACAAGCGGTGCGCGATAGCTTTGACCGATGAAATACTCAGCTAATTCATCGTTGGTCTCCCCGGTGGCAAAAATTTGCTCAAAATTGTTCTGGCTCATCGTTACTCCTGATATTGCTCAAGGCTGTGACAGTTTCTTCTTCCACCCTAGACCGACTGCGTTCTAGATCACAGGGTAAGAAAAGGATCAGGGCGTATTATGGTGCGTTTGTTGAAGCACGTTCTTATAGATGATCTCAAGGAGAAAAGTATGCGCCAAGTAGTTCTACACGCCCCCGGCGATATCCGAGTCGAGGACGTTGCAAAATCCTCCATTGTGGAACCCACCGATGCCGTTATTCGTGTTACTGCAGCGTGTGTCTGCGGTTCTGACCTGTGGCCTTACCGTGACTTGGAAGACGTGCAGGGACCTTCGCACATGGGCCATGAGTACATCGGTGTCGTGGAGGAAATCGGCGAGGATGTCTCCACCGTTGAAGTCGGTGATTTTGTCGTGGGTTCTTTTGTTGCCTCCGATAACACTTGTGAAATTTGCGAGGCAGGCTTTCAATCCCGCTGTATTCACCAGGTCATGATGGGTTCGATTGGCACGCAGGCAGATTACGCACGCATTCCGCTTGCCGATGGCACCCTGGTCAAAGTCCATGGCACCCCTAATGAGGAACAGACGAAGAGTTTGCTGGCTGCCTCCGATGTCTTGGGCACGGGCTGGTTTGCCGCTGACGCCGCGCAAGTAGGACCGGGCAAGACTGTTGCCGTAGTCGGCGATGGTGCTGTTGGCCTGCTGGGTATTCTCGCGGCAAAACAGATGGGTGCGGAGCGTATTATCGCGATGTCCCGGCACGCTGACCGCCAAGCTTTGGCGCGCCAGTTCGGTGCCACCGATATCGTGGAAGAACGAGGTGATGTTGGCGTTGCCAAGATCAAAGAGCTCACCGGTGGCTACGGCGCGCACTCCACCATTGAGGCGGTGGGTACCCAAGAATCCATGACCCAAGCTATCGGCGCGACGCGCCCAGGCGGTCACGTGGGCTTTGTGGGAGTAAGCCATGGCGTGGAACTCGACGGCACTGATCTTTTTGTATCCACCGTGGGTCTGCTCGGTGGACCAGCGCCAGTGCGCCGCTTTTTGCCGGAGCTTATTGATCTCATCATGACCGATCAGATCAATCCTGGCGCTGTCTTCGACCTGGTCCTACCCATCGAAGAAGCAGCGGAAGCCTACAAGGCCATGGATGAACGCCGCGCCACCAAGGTCATGCTGACGCTGTAAAACACCAGGTAACTACCTGACAACTAGTGCGAATCCGGCGCGTACTGGGCTTTCGCAAACGCAATCGCCGGGGCCATATCTGCATCAGCGATATCCCAGGCGTTTTGCGCAACCACGCCCCAGGCATCGCAAGCTGCTGCGGCAAATTCCTTGGTCTCCGGAACATCTTCCCAGGTGGCGACATCAAAGGCTGTCCCATCAAGGTACATGCCAAGCGCTACGAGGCTGAGATCCCAGCCCACACCAATGCCAATCGTGCCGCCGGGGCCATAGCTATTGAGCAGCTCATCAAAGATTTCCGCTGGGGTGGAGTGCTCTACTTCGACAGTGGTTGCCTCACCGTCGGCAAAAAGACGTAAAGACAGCTCCGTGGACATGCCGGGGCCCATCGCCCATGTGACTTTATACATCTGCGGCTCATCACACTCGAGGATGTCTCCCCCAGCATTGTCTTGGACTTGAAAGGTCCCTCCGGTACGCAGCTGGCCATCTACCTGGCCAAACCATTGCGCCAACTCTTCACGCTGGGTTAGTGCGTTCCACACCCTTTCTACTGACGCCGTGTAGTTTCGGCGCAGCAACACCGAACGGCCCTCGCCGCTGGTCACGGGCGCATTGCCGATCTCGCGGTGGGTGTTATTGATATTTTCATTATTGATCATTTTTCATTCACCTCTTCTTCGTCAATTATGCCTGCGTGAGGCGGCGAATACCGCATGAATTCTTGTCATTGGATTGAAGATAGTACAGCATACACTGTATGATCAGTGCATGCTGACCAATCAGACCAAACTTGATGTGATGAACCGCCTGGGACGCGCCATGGCAGATCCCACGCGCTCACGAATTCTGCTGACGCTCTTGGAAGCCCCCAGCTATCCTGCGGTCTTATCGCGCGCTTTAGGGCTCACCCGCTCGAATGTTTCAAACCATCTAACGTGCCTGCGTGATTGCGGCATTGTCATAGCCGAGCCCGAAGGCCGGCAAACGCGCTACTCCATTGCTGATCCCCACCTCGCTGCTGCTTTGAACGCACTGGTTAATGTCACCCTTGCTGTTGATGAAAACGCACCGTGCATCGATCCGCAGTGCGAGGTTCCCGGCTGCTGCGAGCCAGAAAGAAGTGCTTAGAATGACGACAGCAACGCACATCGAAAAGCCTCAAGACGTCCATGACGGCGACGCCCCCTGGTGGAAAGATAGGGAAATTCTCCTGCCCGTACTCTCAGGGATCGCGCTGCTCGCGGGCCTTGTTTGCCAGTGGCTCGGGGTAGACACCCCTGCCCTTGTCCTGTTTTGGGTTGGTTTGCTGCTGGGAGCCTTCACCTTTACCCCTGGCGCAATTCGCAATCTTTTTCAGGGCAAACTCGGCATTAGCCTGCTGATGACAATCAGTGCGGTTGGCGCGGTCATTCTCGGTTATGTCGCAGAAGCAGCTGCACTCGCGTTTTTGTATTCCATCGTGGAGGCCTTGGAGGACAAGGCAATGGATCGCGCTCGCAATGGACTGCGAGCCCTATTAAAACTTGTCCCGGATACCGCAACAGTCCTCATCGACGGATCCCCGGTCACGATTGCGGCGGCAGACTTAAAAGTAGGCCAAATCATGGTGGTGCGCCCCGGAGAAAGGGTTGCCACCGATGCCCTTGTGAAATCTGGACGCAGCAGCGTAGATACCTCCGCGATTACGGGCGAGTCCATCCCAGTGACAGTTGGACCCGGGGATGAGGTTGCTGCCGGAGCTGTGAACACCTCCGCCCTGCTGGAAGTGGAGACGACCGCTGCGGGAGGAGATAACTCCCTGACCACGATGGTGGAATTGGTGGAAAAGGCCCAATCCGAAAAGGGCCATCGTGCACGCATCGCTGATCGCATTGCCCGTCCTTTGGTACCAGGGGTTTTGATCCTCGCTGGTCTCGTTGCTCTGCTCGGAGCTCTATTCGGAGATCCGGAACTGTGGATCACGCGCGCGCTGGTTGTACTAGTCGCTGCATCGCCGTGCTCACTGGCAATTTCTGTTCCTATTACCGTCGTGGCAGCCATCGGCTCGGCCAGCAAGTTCGGAGTGATCATCAAATCTGGTGCAACCTTTGAACGCTTCGGCGATATTAAGCACGTAGCGCTTGATAAAACTGGCACATTAACCCGTAATGAACCCACCGTTACTGCGGTTGTGACAACCAATAATGCAACCGAGGACGAGGTGCTCAACCTTGCAGCTGGGTTAGAGCAGCACAGTACACATCCACTCGCCCAGGCAATTACAAGTGGAGCATCCCAACCTTTGCCCGCCACCGATACATCGGAGCAGGCCGGGCAGGGAGTCACCGGCATTATTAATGGCGTATCGGTGGCTGTTGGCAACCCTCGCTGGCTTGATGCCGGCGTGCTTGCTGAACGCGTAGACGAGTTAGAACACCAGGGCATGTCCGTGGTGATGGTGCATCACCATAATTCCTTGATCGGGGCCATCGGGGTGCGCGATGAATTACGGGCAGAGGTTCCCGAGGTTATTCAAACCCTCAACGACCAAGGCATCACAACGACGATGCTCACCGGCGACAATAACCACACGGCGCGGGCCCTTGCCTCCCAAGCTGGCATTACAAACGTGCGCGCGCAGCTGCGTCCACAGGATAAAGCCGCCGCGATTAAGGAACTTGGCGTAGACGAAACGGTCGCGATGATTGGCGATGGCATCAACGATAGTCCGGCGCTTGCGTCCGCTGATGTCGGCATCGCGATGGGAGCCACCGGTTCAGACGCCGCCATTGAGTCCGCTGATATTGCCTTTACCGGAAACGACCTGCGGCTGATTCCACAGGCACTCGCCCACGGTCGCCGCGGGCGTCGCATTATGAATCAAAACATCATCTTGTCGTTATTAATCATCATTGCCCTGCTCCCGCTCGCACTATTCGGTGTCCTGGGACTTGCCACTGTCGTTCTCATTCACGAAGTTGCCGAAGTCTTAGTCATCCTCAATGGCCTGCGTGCAGCACGCACCCGCCGGAGCCAACTCTTGGCCTAATCCTTAATGCGGCTAGGCAATGAACAAGGGCTTGGTAGATTTTTCTACCAAGCCCTTCTCTTGTGGAGCATAGGAGAATCGAACTCCTGACCTCCTGCTTGCAAAGCAGGTGCTCTACCAATTGAGCTAATGCCCCAAGCTCGCGCTTTTACAAGCTTGCGCTAGGTATTTAGGGTACTCTTCGCACGTTACTCAAGCAAAACGGCTGCTTACACTAATACCGATTGCCGGTGAAATTACTTGGCATCCACTTCTTTAATCCGGCGCAAAATTCGTTGCCCAATGGTGTGGACTTGCTGCACTTGCGTCTTAGTCAAGGGATCAAAAAGCACCTTTTGCACCTGCTCAACGTGACCGGGGGCAGTTTCTACTACCTTGTCATAGCCGGCATCGGTAAGCGTAGCGACGGTATAGCGCCCATCATCCGGATCCGCGCTGCGGGTAACCCAGCCCTTCTTCTCCAGCTTGGCGATAACCTGCGATAACCGTGACAACGAACCATTAGCCGTTTCCGCCAATTCGCTCATCCGAAGGGAACGATTGTCCGCTTCCGATAGCCGTGCCAGCGCGGTATAGCCAAAGTGGCTCAAGCCAGCATTTTGGGTCAGTTGATGATCTAGTGAGCGATCCACCTCAATAATCAACGCCATGAGGGTATAAAAGGCATCCTTTTGCTCATCATTGAGCCAACGCGTTTGAGGTTCGGAAGCCTTTCCTGATTGATTTTCCGTGCGATTCATAAGACTCAGCCTATCAGAATGGGAAACAATTTCAACACAGACTAGCAGGTAGTTGTTAAATATCGCTTTACTTTTAAAGTATCGCGTGTTAGTTTTTACTTAAGCCTTGAAGCGTATAGGAGAAAATATGTCCATTCTTCCCGATCCACGCACCCAGGTACGCCCCGCTGGTGCTTTAGACGATCTGCGTGCCATGGCGATCCCGCGTGCCCACGAACAACGCCACTGGGATCCCAGCGATGGGCCACTACCGGCACTTTTTGTCAGCCATGGCGCACCCCCGACCTTGGATGACGCTGAATGGTTGGGCTACCTCTACAAGTGGTCACAGTCCTTACCGAAACCGCGTGCTGTTGTTATGATTTCCGCGCACTGGGAAAATGCCCCGGTGGCGATTTCTGCATCGGCAGCTGGCACTCCGTTGTACTACGACTTCGGTGGTTTCCACCCGCGCTACTACACCTTGAAGTATGAAACCCCAGATGCCACTGAGTTGGCCCAGCGTGTAGCTGGTTTATTGGGATATTCCCCCGTTCACCAATTCACCGACCGCGGACTAGACCACGGCGCATTTATCCCTATGATGGCCATGTACCCAGCCGGTGATGTACCGGTTATCCAAGTATCCATGCCTTCGATGAACCCATCCGACCTGCAAGAATTAGGCAATAAGCTGCGCAGTCTGCGTGAAGAAGGAATCTTGGTGGTTGGTTCGGGCTATATGACACATAGCTTTGCCGTGATGCGCGATCCCTCACTCCAACCCTATATCCAGGACTTTGATGACTGGGCTGGCGAAACTATCGCGCGCGGGGATGTGGATTCTTTGCGTGATTACTTGGCTAAAGGCCCTGGCGCGCGAATTGCGCACCCGACTGCGGACCATTTCGTGCCCTTGTTACTGACCATGGGCGCTGCTGATGATCCCACCACGGCGCGGACCGTATTTAACCGTGTTGGGCTAGGCAACCATATTCGCTCCATCGAGGTCTACTAATCCGCCGGAACTAGAACTCACAATAAAGCAGGGTGGGTACCGATCCTCTGCTGATGAACGGTACCCACCCTGTTGTATTTTCACGGTGCTGTGAGATTTACACGCGCGCGACCTTTGCTTCCGCGGCTTCGAGTGCCTCGCGCATGAGTTGCGCTGCCTGCGACGGGGTTCGGCCTACGCGAACACCGGCTGCTTCCAAAGCACGCTTTTTACCAGCGGCGGTACCGGAAGAACCAGAGACAATAGCGCCAGCGTGCCCCATCGTCTTGCCTTCTGGAGCAGTAAAGCCTGCAATATACGCAACGACTGGCTTGGTGGCATACTCAGCAATGTAATTAGCTGCGTATTCTTCGGCGTCGCCACCAATTTCACCAATCATCATGATGGCCTTGGTGTCAGGATCCTTTTGGAATTCTTCAATGGCAGCGATGTGTGTTGTACCAATAATTGGGTCACCACCGATGCCGACGCAGGTGGAAAAGCCGATATCAGAAAGCTCGTACATCATCTGATAAGTCAGGGTGCCGGACTTCGAAACCAGCCCAATGGATCCTGGTTCCGGTGCGGTTTCTGCCGGAATGATGCCAGCGTTGGACTGCCCTGGGGTGATAATACCTGGGCAGTTGGGGCCAATAATGCGGGTATTGGATTCCTTCGCCAAGGCGAAAAACTCCGCGGTGTCCTTGACCGGCACGCCTTCGGTAATAACGATAGCGAGCGGAATATTGGCATAGATTGCTTCTTCTACCGCAGCTTTTGTGAACTTCGCGGGCACGAAAATCACGCTGACATTAGCGCCAGTGGCCTGAATTGCTTCACGCACCGTGCCAAAGACTGGGATCTTTTCACCCGTTTCAAAGGACACGGTTTCGCCAGCCTTTTTAGGGTTGACTCCGCCCACGATATTGGAACCGGATCCAAGCATGCGCTGAGTGTGCTTCATGCCCTCAGAACCGGTCATACCCTGAACGATGATTTTGGAATTGGAATCGAGATAAATAGCCATGAGTGTTCTTCTTCGTCCTTTTATACTTTGAAGCGCTTAAGCCTTCACCGCTACGGCGGAGTCAGCGAGTTCTGCAGCAACACGTGCTGCCTCATCCATGGTTCCGACTTGGCGCAGTTTCGGCAGGTCCGCATCCTTCAAGATGGAACAACCCAAGTCCGCGTTATTTCCGTCCAAGCGAACAACAAGAGGCTTTGGTTCAATTTCTTCCGATTCCAAAATACGGAACGCCTGAACAATGCCCTTAGCAACTTCATCGCAGGCAGTAATGCCGCCGAAGACATTGACGAAGACGGACTTGACCTGGGGATCTCCCAAGATTACTTCCAGACCATTGGCCATAACTTCAGCGTTCGCACCGCCGCCGATATCAAGGAAGTTCGCCGGCTTTGGTTGGCTGGCGAGATCTTCACCGGCATAGGCGACAACGTCCAATGTCGACATCACAAGACCCGCACCATTGCCAATCACACCGACGGAACCATCAAGTTTGACGTAGTTGAGGCCCATCTTCTGAGCTTTGAGCTCCAGTGGATCCTGCGCGTAGTGGTCTTCTAGTTCCGCATGCTCTGGGTGGCGGAATCCCGCATTTTCATCCAAAGATACCTTGCCATCGAGAGCAACGATATCGCCCGAAGACGTCTTCACCAGTGGGTTGACCTCCACTAGCGTCGCGTCTTCTTCCTCGTAGGTGTCATAGAGTTTTTTGAAAACTGGCACCAGCTTATCGGTATCTTCTTCGCTGAAACCGGCTTCGGTGGCAATCTCCCGCGCCAAAGTGGTGGTCATTCCGTCAAGCGGGGAGAAACTGCGACGAACCAGTGCTTCTGGGCGTTCAACAGCGAGGGTTTCAATTTCCACGCCACCTTCTTTAGACAGCATGACCAAATAACGGCGCTTGGTGCGATCTAAGAGAATGGAGAAATAATACTCTTCCGCGATATCTGCACCTTCGGCAATCATGACGCGGCGTACGGTGTGATCCTTGATCTTCAGCCCAAGGATGTCATCGGCAGCCTGCGCGGCCTCAGCCGGGCTTTTGGCCAGCTTGACGCCACCGGCCTTGCCGCGACCACCGACTTTCACCTGGGCTTTTACGACCACAACGTCTGTACCGAGCTTCTCCGCTGCCTCTTCCGCCTGAGTGGGTGAGGTAGCGACGATGCCGCGAAGTACAGGTACATCATGCTTTTCAAACAAGTCACGAGCTTGGTACTCGTAAAGGTCCACGGTGAGACTCCATTCTCATTTAACGCTGCAACATAACCAACATCACAGTATATGGGAATTCGCGGACGTATACCGCCGATCTCAACAAATGGCATGGCAGAAATTGCTAACTACAATTTGCACACTTAACAACGGTCGAACATGCCCGTAATTCAGTACGAAAAACCCTGGGACTGACACTGCGAGAGGCGAACACTAGTGAACCTGCGCGGCTTTGCCAACTTGGCGTAACCCACCCCCAGAGCTCTCCCCCATACCGCTGGGAAAATCGCCTCCGAAACGAACCCCGTCCCGGCGAAAGTGGGTCTATCGTTGAGCTATACCCAGTTCTTCCCACGAAGTGAAGCGTAGTCATGGCAAATAATGCGGTCATCGATGTACGCGGGTTGACCAAGACCTTTGGTCAATTCCGTGCTTTAGATCAGGTGGATCTGACTGTGGAGCAAGGCCATGTGCATGGCTTTCTCGGTCCCAATGGGGCCGGCAAATCCACCACGATTCGAGTGCTTCTGGGGTTGTTGAAAGCTGACGGTGGATCAGCGACGGTGCTGGGGCAAGATCCGTGGCGGGATGTGGTGGAACTGCATCGAAAGCTGGCGTATGTGCCCGGTGATGTCTCCTTGTGGCCCGGGATGACCGGTGGTGAGGCTATTGACCTGCTGGGGTCTCTTCGCGGTGGGTTGGAGGAGAAGAAGCGAGCAGAACTCGTTGAGCGTTTTGAGCTGGACCCCACCAAACGCGGCAGGCAGTACTCCAAAGGAAACCGGCAAAAGGTAGCCATCATCGCCGCATTGTCCTCCAACGTGGAGTTATTGATCTTGGACGAGCCCACCAACGGGCTCGACCCTCCGATGGAGAAGGTCTTTCAAGAAGTCATCGGAGAGGCCAAAGAGCGTGGTACTTCGGTGCTCTTGTCCAGCCATATTCTGGCCGAGGTGGAAACACTCGCGGATCGTTTATCCATCATCCGCGATGGCACGATTGTAGAAACTGGCTCCCTGGCTGAACTGCAAAGTCACGCGCGTACCTCGATCCAAGCCACGTTGGAGCGGGTGCCACAGAAATCGGAGCTGTCGCTATTTTCCGACATCCACCTGGATGATAAAACCCTCAACGCCTCCGTAGACTCTGATCGCATTGGTGAGGCCATGACGCAGCTGGTGCCATTTGGGCTCGATTCTTTAACTGTAGAACCGCCCACCTTGGAGTCATTATTTCTGCGCTTGTATGACAAGGACGAGCAATCATGAGTGCATTAGCTGGGCATACGCTCGCGGGCACAGGGCCTTTATTGCGGGCGTCGTTGAAGTACGAAAAGAAGTCTTTTGCCCCGTGGATTGTCATCGCCACAGCACTATCGGTCTCGTCCGTGGTGGTCTATCCCTGGGTGTATCCGGAGCAAGCGGACCGCGTGGAATTTGCTGCGGTGGTGGGATCCAACCCAGCGTTGAGCTTGATTTTTGGTCCCGCTTTCGATCTTTCCACCAGCGATGGTTTTAACGCCTGGCGAGCGTTGGCTCTCGGCGGGTTCCTCACTGCCTTGGGCGCAATTTTCATCGTGGTCAAAGCAACTCGTGGGCAAGAAGATTCCGGGCAAGCGGAGCTATTGGCATCCGGGGTCATGGGTCGTGGCACGCGGTTGTTTACGGGCATGTGTTTAGCTTTGATCTGCTCGGTTTTAGTCGGAGCCATCTCTGGAATAGCCACGGCGTTGTGCGGCGGAGAATGGGAAAACTCCCTGCTGTTGTGCGCCACCTTTACTGCCACGGGATGGATGTTTACCGGAATCGCAGCGATCGCAGCGCAATTGGGAGGCGATGCCCACAGCGCTAATACCTTGGCGTTGTCCGTACTCGGCGTGTTATTTGTATTGCGCGGGTTTACTTATTCTATTGAAGCTCCGCAGTGGACGGTGTGGGTAAATCCTTTGGGGTGGATGACTGAAACCCGCCCTGCAACAGGAAATCACTGGTGGCCTCTTCTTTTAGCCGTGGCTTTTACCACAGTTGCACTGGTTAGTGCCTTTATTCTTGATGCCCGGAGAGATTTTGGTCAAGGTGCTACGCCCCCACGCCCTGGGCCAGCTCGCGGTAAGGTGCATTCTCCATTGCGCTTGGCATTAAGAATCAACACCGGATCAATGATCGCGTGGGCCTGTGCCTTTGGCGTACTGGGTGTGGTCTTTGGCTACTTTGCTACTTCGGTCGAAGAGATCCTGCGCAATGACAGTGCGGTCTCACAGATTCTCGCTGCGGGTGCGACGACACCGGATGCGCTGATCTCGGAATTTATAGTAACCATTTTGAGCATGGTGGGCATCATTGCCTCTGTCTCTGGTGTGCAAATGATGATTAAGATCCGCCATGAAGAATTAGAAGACCGTCTGGAACCGCTGCTTGCCACGGCCATAAGCCGCACCCGCTACCTGGGCAGCAATGTAGTTATCGTGCTGCTCGCACCGGCAGCCTATGTACTAATAGCTGGCACAGTCATTGCTGTATTCGTTGATAAGGCGGATATTGGTATGTCCTTGGCCGAGGTATTACTCCAGGCTGTGACCGTTATCCCTGCGGTATGGACGGTTGTAGCTTTGGCCGTTGCCGTGGTCGGCGCGCGACCCATGGTCTTATTAGCAGCGTGGGCTGGGGTGTTGATCTCGTTTGCGCTGACCATCCTTGGCCCGCCATTTAATTTGTGGGACTGGATTCTTGCCATTAGCCCGTACTGGCATATCCCGAATGTGGTCAATAGCGGTGATTCGTGGGCAGGGCTTCTGTGGATAAGCGTTATTACCGTGGCATTTTTAGCCCTGGGGTTTGCCGGTTTCCGCCGCCGTGATCTGGCTCAGCACTAGTTAGAATTAAACATTCGAGAAAAAATACCTGCTCAGCACATTTATTGCGCTCAAAACGGTGTATTGATGGATCGGCTCATGGCTATACTTTTGCCATGTCAGGAATTGAAGCCAAACGGGTACGCACCCGTCACTTTTTCGAGGCCAAAGCCGCTGGTTCTCCCATCTCGGCGTTGACTAGCTACGACGCGCTATCAGCACGCATATTTGATGAGGCAGGCATCGATATGCTGCTCGTCGGCGATTCCGCGGCCAACGTCGTGCTTGGCCGGGACACCACGCTATCGATCACCGTCGAGGAAATGATCGTCTTTGCCAAGGCCGTTGCACTCGCGGCACGCCGCGCGTTGGTGGTCGTGGATCTTCCGTTTGGCAGCTACGAAACTTCCCCTGAGCAAGCAGTTGCCACGGCGGTAAAAATTATGAAAGAAACCGGCGCACACGCAGTCAAGGTAGAAGGCGGGGAAGAACGCACAGACACCATTGCAGCCATCGTCGCCGCAGGTGTTCCAGTGTGCGGGCATATCGGTTTTACCCCGCAGTCTGAGCACGCGCTGGGCGGCCCAGTTATTCAGGGCCGGGGTTCTGGCGCGGAGAAACTCGCTCGCGATGCCCGCGCCGTAGAAGCTGCCGGTGCATTCGCCGTCGTATTAGAAATGGTACCGGCTCAGATCGCGGCCGAGGTTACCCGCGAGATTTCCATCGCCACAATCGGCATTGGCGCCGGCCCAGACACCGATGGCCAAATCTTGGTCTGGCAGGATGCTTTCGGTCTCAACCGGGGCAAGACCGCGCGCTTTGTGCGCCACTACGCGAGCCTGGGTGATTCACTTTTCGATGCCGCCCGCGCCTACGCCGACGATGTCTCCACCCGCAATTTTCCAGCGGTGGAGGAATCCTACGAATGAAGCTGATTAAAACCACAGCAGAGCTTATCGATGCCCTCGTAGCCGTCCGCGGCACCATCGCCCTAGTGCCCACTATGGGCGCGCTTCACGATGGGCACTTAAGCCTCATCTCCGCCGCACACGCCGACAGCGACTCTGACAACGACGTGGTCATCGCCAGCATTTTTGTCAACCCACTGCAGTTCGCGCAGCTCGGCAACTGCGATGATTACCGCAACTACCCCAGGGATGTCGACGCGGATGCACAGCTTTTGGAATCCGCCGGGGTAGATTTTGTCTTCGCCCCTGAGGTGGCGGAAATGTATCCGCTCCGCACACCGGAAGTATGGGTAAGTACCGGCGAGATGGGTTCGCAGCTTGAAGGCGCCAGCCGGCCTGGGCATTTCGACGGTGTTGCCACCGTGGTCACGAAACTGTTTAATCTCATCCGCCCGCACCGCGCCTACTTTGGGCAAAAAGATGCCCAGCAGCTAGCAATCATCAGGCGGATGGTCCACGATTTGAACCTACGCGTTGATATCCGCGCCGTTCCCATTAGCCGTGGCGCGGATGGTCTAGCGGAATCAAGCCGCAACCAGCACCTGAGCGCCAGCGATCGTCGCAAAGCGCTCGCGCTGCCGACAACGCTAACCGCACTGCGCGATCGCCGCATCGATCTTGATCAAGCCCGCGACCAACTCCGCAACTGTCCCGGCGTGGACATGGACTACCTCGAGGTCGTCTCTCCCGATACCTTGCAGCCCATTACCTGGCCACCAACTGCACCCGCTTTAGCCCTGGGAGCTATCACCGTTGGTGGGACCAGGCTGATCGACAATATGGATATCTAGCTAGAAAAGATCCATCATCCGTTCTTTTCTGACTGTTGACGGTTTTGTTGGGAGATCACAGGAATCCACAGTTGAGCACGTGCAGTGGAACCATCCTCAAACTCAACGTGTAGCAATTGTGGTCCTGGTGCCCACAAGTAGGGATTTGCGGGAAACCATTCGGTGGCTGCATCTGCCCACATCTGCTGGATTGTGTCAGGAAATGTCCCTTCAGAATCAAAGACGACCCACGTGCCCGCTGGCACCTTCGTCGACTCATACCCGTCCGCTGGCTCACTCGTTGCCACTGCATGCCAATATTCCAACTCCGAACCTTCTTCACGCTGGTTTTCGAGTTCGGTACTGACACCAAGCTGCCCTGTAGGCTCTACATCATTGTATTCCAGCAAAGCTCCTGTTCTTTGGGGATCAAGTGACTTTTCGAAGTCACTGATCTGCTGATTATCTCCTTCAAACACGAGGTTTACTGTCGTTGAGAAACCACTGAGGTAGAAAGACTTCTTTTCTACAATGCGAAAACGCATTTTACTTGCTCCTTTCACTGAAATATTGAATCTCAACTGCGGTTGTGAACTCAGCGTGGCTGAATCAGTTCGCGCCATAGAAGGGTTGATGCCGTGGAACTTAGCGAAACTCCGAGAAAAGGCTTCCGAGGATCCATATCCGTACTTCACCGCCGCATCAAGCACCGTCATCCCGGCACGCAGTTCCGCGGCAGCCAATGTTAAACGCCGATTACGGATGTATCTGGTCAGCGTGATCCCCGCGAGGGTGCTAAACATCTTCCGCAGGTGGTACTCCGTGGTTAGTGTGCGCCGTGCCAGCTTTTCGATGTCCACATCCAAGTCTTCTTCAATCTCTTGGATAATCTGATTCCATTCCAACAACGTGTGCTCCTTTCACCGCAGCAAGATAAATACTATTTGCTGGGAAAATACGGCTCTTGATGTTTTCTGGCCTAGATAAGTTCGATTCTGGGCCACTGCTGCGTATCTCGAAGAAGCTGCCGGTCATGCGACGACAACACTACGGCGGCCTCTGTTGCTTCAAGTGCCTCGGTGAGTTCATCAACCAATGCGATGGAGAGATGGTTGGTGGGCTCATCCAGGATCAGCACATGCGGAAGCTCCGCTAGTACAAGCGCTAGCTCTAGGCGGCGTTGTTGTCCCATGGATAGTTCACCAATGCGTTTATCCATCTCTGGTGCACGCAGCAAACCAAGTTCCGGAAGCCCGAGTGCCTGCGATTTTTTAATAGCACCGGTTGACACCAAGTGTTCGACTTGGCGGAGGAAATACTCCCCCACACGCTGTTCGGCGGGCAGATCAGATTCTTGGCGGAGATAACCAATGCGTGTTCCCTGCGGCACAGATACGTGACCCGTACTTGGGGTGAGATGGCCACTGATAGCCTCCAGCAGCGTGGATTTTCCTGCACCGTTAGGCCCAGTGATGACTAGCCTTCCGCGCTGTTCCAGCTCGAACGATACGGGTTGGGTTAGACGCCCGGTAACGGTGACATCATCCACCGCCATCAGTGTGGCGGACTTACGGGTCTTCAAATGAGGAAACTTAAATTCCTGCGGTGGCTCGGGAATCGTAATGGCATGGGACTCCAGTTCTTCTTGGCGGCGATGAAACGCTTTAACCGCACCACCAGCGCGCGTTGTGCGCGCATGTTTCGGGGTGCCTTTGCCTGGGCGCCACTTATCAACCAGGCGATTCTGTGCGGCATCTAAACTCGCCTCAAGCCGGGCGCGCTCAGCCTGCTCTTTGTAATAGGCCTGTTCCCAGCGGACTAGTTCAGCTGCACGGCCCTCACGGTATCCGGCGTAGCCATTGCCATAGATCCGCAGGCGGCCATCGGGTGTGGGATCCACATCAACGATGGTCTGTGCAAAGTCCGTCAGCAGGGCCCTGTCGTGGCTGACCACGGCAACGCCACCTGTGCGGTTGCTGATCTGCGCGGTGAGAAACTCCAGCCCACTGCGGTCGAGATGGTTCGTGGGCTCATCCAGCAACAAGAAATCATCATCTGCGCCGAGCAAACAGGCCAGGCGGATGCGGTAGCGCTGGCCCACGGACAACTGCGCCAAACGGACGGACATGTCCGTAACTGCATTGAGAGCCTCCAGTGCGATATGCACGCGGCGCTCCGCGCCCCACGCATCCAGGCGCTCGACCCATTCCAAGGATTCGGCATAGGCATCGTTGGCGTCATCACTTCCCTCGGCAAGTTTCTGACCGGCCTCATCAAGAGCAGCCAGCGCAGCAAGTGGTTCTGCAATAGCTTCCGCCACCGCATCGCCCACGGTGCGCTCACCGTGCGATTGCATTTCTTGCTCAGCCACACCAATGGTGCCAATGCACGACACCGTGCCGCTGTCAGGTTCTAAAGTCCCCGCGAGAACATGCAACAGCGTGGATTTACCACGCCCATTTTCACCCACGATTCCCACGCGTGACTCCGCGTTAAGAACCAGATCTACTTCTTTCAAGACGGTATTGGTGCCTCGAACTACGGTTACTTCAGAGGCAATGATTTGGGCGCGTTCACGAGCTGGAAGTTGACGAGCAGAAAGCTCCTGCGCCGGAAAACGACGTGCGTCGGTATTCATGTATTTCCTTTAAAAAACTCATGCCCAACACACTGAAAAGACGTCTTTTCGATGTTTTCAGCTAGGCATGGAAAAACTTCGACTCCCACAATCAACTGGACGCATGCGAACACAGCGTTGCGCCAGGATACGAGTCAGGACAAGTTGCCTCCGTGCGAACCCGAGATCAGTTCAATCGGGTAACGGCCGGCGAACTTTGCCTTATAGGAAATACAAATGCATGGTGCTCAACCTACAACATTTTTGAATACATGTCACGCCTTGAAGGCAGAGTGCACCAATTTGCAGTGAGGCTGACAGGAATCTCATCTGCCAGAGACCCCGACACTACACCTGCGGGCTCCCAGAGCCGAGAGCCAGTCAGCTGCTTAACTCACTACTGCGTAGCTCGCTTCTCAGCGCCTTTCGCACCACCGGTGAGGTACCAGCCGGCGAACAGAATCACGAACCAAATCGGGGTGACCATCAAAGCGGAGCGGGTGTCGTTTTCAAAGGTCAGGACAACAACCATAAATGCGAAGAAGGCGAGAACAACCCAGCACATAAACCGACCGCCCGGCACCTTGAAGCTGGATGCTTTGTGGCGCTCAGGGAACTTACGGCGGTAGACGAGGTAGGCGGCGAGGATAAGGCTCCACACCACCATGAACAAAACAGATGAGACGGTGGTAATCAAAGTGAAGGCTTCGATCACGCTGGATCCTGCATACAAGATCAATAAGCTTGGGACCAAGCATGCTACCGAGAAGAAAAGGCCTCGGGCGGGCACGTGGTGGCTGGACAATACTCCCCAGCGCTTGGGCGCTTGGCCTTCGCGTGCCAGGCCGAAAAGCATTCGTGACGTTGAGAAAATGCCGCTGTTGGCCGATGATGCAGCCGATGTCAGCACCACGAAGTTGATAATGCCTGCTGCGGCCGGCAATCCAGCCAGGGCAAACATCTGAACAAACGGACTGGAGTCATTGTGGACTTTGTCCCACGGAGTAACCATCATGATAACTGCGAGCGCCAGGATGTAGAACACAACGATACGGACAGGAATCGAGTTGATTGCGCGCGGCAGATTCTTTTCTGGGTCTTTCGTTTCAGCAGCAGCGGTACCAGCAAGTTCCACGCCGACAAAAGCGAAGATAGCAATCTGGAATCCGGCGAGGAAGCCAGCGATACCGTTCGGGAAGAAGCCCCCGTGGTTAATCAGATTCGAAACCGCCGCAACGTTGCCGTCTGGTGACTGGAAATGAGTCAGAATCATCACCCCGCCGACGAGGATGAGCGCGGTGATGGCCACTAGTTTGATGATGGCGAACCAGAATTCCAGCTCACCAAAAAGGCGAACAGCAACGAGGTTTAACCCGAGTAGGAGAAGAATCGTTAACGCTCCGGGTATCCACAGCGCGATATCCGGCCACCAGTACTGGGCATAGCCAGTAATAGCCACGACATCGGCCATACCCGTGACAATCCAGCAAAACCAATAGGTCCAGCCGCAGACGAAACCAGCGGTGGGGCCTAAAATGTCTGACACGGCGTCACGCAGTGACTTGTAGTTTAGGTTCGATAGCAGCAGCTCACCCATCGCACGCATGACGAAGAAGAGCATGAAGCCAATGATGCCGTAAACCAAAACCACGGAAGGCCCAGCCAACGAAATCGTCTTGCCAGATCCCATAAATAGTCCAGTGCCGATGGCACCCCCAATGGCAATCAACTGGATATGTCGGTTGCTAAGTCCGCGCTGGAGATGGTCTGACTCCACGTGAGAGTCAGTTACTGGTTCAGCGGTTTTAACCTGTGGATGGCCAGGATCATGCGATGCCATTATCGACCTGTCTTGATATCGGGGAAGTTGAAGCTTTAAGGGTACGGCGCTACTGCGACGTTTTCGCACCTACCTACTATGTGATAGAAACCTACCACTAGGTTTCTTCTCCTGTGGGTGAAAACACCCGACTTTCCAACTTCAGTGTTAAGACACGCTGGATTTGAGCGCGGGGAAGACATAATCAGCAAGCAAAGGCGCAAGCTCAACAGCAGGCTGATGTGGAGATACCCAGGACAGTTCCGCAATTTCGGCGGCAGCGTTCGGGGCGATGGCACCATCATAGGAAAACACGGTGGCAACCACGGTGTGCTCTGCTTCGTTGGCGGCAGGTGCTTCGAACACACCAAGCTGAGTTAGCTGGGTGTCCTCGAGGTCAATGCCGAGTTCTTCTTGTACTTCGCGCACGGCGGTGGCAACTGGGCTCTCCCCAGGTTCAGGTTTGCCGCCGGGAAACATGAATTTTTCCGTGCCGCGTTTGCGCACGGTCAGAACTTTATCCTGGGAATCGCGAAAGACTACGGCGCTGACATGAATTTGAGGCAAAACCATAGCTTTGAGAATACGCCTGTGCCTAAGGCGCTTGCATAACTTCCAGGGGCCACCGCCGCTGGTGCTGCGGAGGGTGTTTTTCAAAGGGGTAGCCCAGCGATACATCGATGTGGCTTACTCCGTCCACGCGGGTTTCGGCAGGAATGTGCAAATGTCCGTGAATGACCAAGCTGGCATGGTATTTCACCGCCCAATGCCTAGTCGCGGTAGTACCGCACCACAGCGCAATATCTGGTTCAAAAAGCCGATGGGTTGGTTCCACCACCAGCGGCCAGTGATTGACCAAAATCGTCTGCCCACTAACCCCATCCAGTCGGTCTTCGGAGTATTCAATCCGTTCCGCACACCACTGTTCAACATCAACGTATCGGGCGATGGCCAATTCATCGTCAAGCTTGATCTTTGCTTGTGCCACTGCCTGCTTCGCTGTCAGGCCCAGCGGGCGGAAGCTGTAATCGTACAGCGTAAAAAGCGGGCAGATTGTCACCCCACCAAAGACCGGGTACGGGTCTTCGGGTGTGACCACGCCGATCGCGCGCAATTCGCCCACCAGGGCACGGTAGCGGGCCTTGCCTTTGACTCTTTCCGTGGCACGGTTAAACAGTTCATGATTGCCCGGTACCCAGATTACCTTGGCAAAACGCTGGGCTAAGGGTTTGAGAGTGCGCACGATATCTGGGATGCGCTCGGCAACATCGCCGGCAACAATTAACCAGTCACCAGGGTCGCGGGGAGCAAGCTTATCGACGACCGCCTGGTTCTCCTTGAACGTGACGTGCAGATCGCTCACTGCCCACAGAGTTCGTGCCATAACCTCGAGGTTATCCCACGCCGCGCTCGTGCTAAGACTGCGCCTCAACCCACTGTTGTGGCGAAGGGCCCAGCAGTTCAGCTTCGGCTGGGGCAAGCAAGCTGCCATCGCCTAACGATGCCAACGGCGGTTCACTCGCTGTTACTTCACGGTTATCGCCGCGGGCTGTCATTAACAAGCGCGTAAGTTCCGGAAGACGGATAGGTTCCGGTCCCGCCACCGTGCGGTGAGTGGGTGTGGATGTGGCAACTTCCGCGAGCACCTTCGCCACCTCCTCAACGGCGATGGGCTGAATATTCCAGTCGGAGGCAATGATTTCATCGTCGCGTTCTTCAACCGCGGCCGGGTTCAACGCGAACTCCATCCACTGCGCGGAACGCACGATAGAAAACGGCACGGTGCCTTGCGCCAAGACTTTTTCTTGGGTGGCTTTGGCACGGTAGTAGTCAAACTTCGCAACCTCAGGCTTGTCGATGTTCGTAATCGACAAATACACGATGTGCTTTACCCCGGCACTTTCCGCTGCCTGCAGGATCGTGCGAGTCACACCGGCTAAAAACTCGCCGATATCTGCGTCCTCGCTTGGCCACGGCGACGATGCATCAATGACCACCTCGACCCCAGCAAGAGCTTCGTCTAGGCCTTTGCCGGTGGTGACATCCACGCCCTTGGAGCGTGAAACCTCCACGGTGTCATGGCCTTGTGCATCAAGCTGCTCGACGACCTTGCGTCCAGCGGTACCTGTCGCGCCAATAACTGCAATCTTCATGTCCATCTCCATTCTCGAATGCTGATTGGGACACGATCCAGCCTAGGCTTAATTAAAGGAAGTAGTTTGCCTCCAGGGAGTGCCGACGGATGTTTTCAATCCGCTCGGATGAATAGTTCACTCCGCGGGTGGACTTGTTCTTGGTCACGAGCTTGCGGTGTTGAATCCGCCACCCTGCATCAGTCTTGACCAAATCATCAACGTACATGCCACCAGCACGTACTTCGAAGATAATCCCCGGCTTATCCGTGGTCTGCAGCGTTACCCACTCCACTTCGGTGATGGTGCGCGCGGTATCGCCGCGCATGGTGAAGTGAGTGTTGTGCAGTAAGTGCTGGCCAGATAGACGCGTTGTATCATTATTGCTTTGGAGCAGTTGCTGCAGTTCAGCAGCTGTGATCTTATCAATGCCTTCGTCTGGGGCTTCAAACGACGCATCTGCGGTAAACGCTTGGTCATAAAGCTCCCAATTGCGTTGATCGAGTCCTTGCGAATATGCATTGAGCGCATCTCGGATCTCTTCACGGGTAATGAGATCATCAACGGTCAAAGCCATCAGAGTTTCTCCTTTGAAGAAGTATTACACCTTGTGTGACCAGCCTACGTTTGCATCCGGCTGCGTGCCTCGATACTGCACAATCACTGCGGCAGAACTCGATACAACTCAGCCGACGCTGTCACGAACAATTCAACAGCTGGAGGAAATAACAGGCGCGCGTTTAGTAGAACGCACCACGCGTGAATTCTGGTTGACCAGCGACGGTATCTCCCTGGCAGAAGAAGCGCGTGATATTCTTGCCCGCCTGGAAGATCGCCTGTCATCGATTGGTATGAAACAGCAACCCCCTTTGCGGCTGGGCTGGGCGTGGGCAGGTTTCGGTAGACACACTGTGCCGCTGCTACAAGCCTGGAAGAAAGAACATGCATACCCGGTAGAGCTCAGCCGCCCTGCCGATCCCATGAATGCTCTTCGACATGAGCATATTGATGCAGCACTCGTTCGCCACTCGCCGCCGAACCCATCAGAGCTCGACGGGTATATCCAATCCCCGCTTTTTACCGAGAGCCTGGTCGCTGCCATCGCCGCCGATGATCCCCGCAGTAGCTTGGAAACGGTGAGCTTGGCCCAACTTGCACAGACGCCGTTGGCTGTCTGCCGGACAGCCCCCACAGCAACCGCCGCATTATGGTCAGACCCGCAAGAAAGTCCACGCACTTTCACTGTCTCCGGCACCGATGAATGGCTCACGCACATCGCCCTCGGCGAAGCCGTAGGCATTACCGCCGAAGCCACCATTCATAACCATCAGACATCCGATGTTTCCTATCTCCCGATCTCGGATGCGCCCGCCGTTGAGGTGTCCTTGGTCTATCCACGCAAGCAGCCCCATCCCCAGGCTGAAGTCTTCGCATCTTTCGGACGCGACTACCTAGCACAGACCCTCATGGACCACACCCCTCCGTATTTTCTTGGCGGAATAAGAGATTAGCCATAGACCCAACACCATCCCGAAGATAGCCAGTAGGGCTGCATTATTGGTTCAATACCGGGTTTGCTAGTGGGATAACCTCGCGATCGCCGACTGGCTGTGATGTCTCAACCAGGATCGATGCTTGCCTTGCGATGAGCGTGCAAACATCCGGTGCGCCAGGGAATCTTCCTTCAATGACTGCAATTTCAACGGTTGATTCGGTTTCTTCCACCACCGCGCGGGTTCCATAACAGCTCTTCGAGCCGGCGGAGAAGAAGACTCGGATGCTGTGTTCATCGATAAGCTCATAGCGTTGCCAATCAACAGCGCGCTCCTGCGAAAGATCAGTGCGTGGTATGTCGTCGATTTCGGTAGCCTCCGATTCCTCCGGCGGTGAGTCCGCGCTGGTCGTGTTCACAGGCGTGCCCAGGCTGGTAGTAGCTGGAAGTGATGCCTGGCTTCCTCCAGAAGAACATCCCGACAACGCCCCGGAGCACAACAATGCGCCGATAGATAGACCGCTTAAAAGCTGGCCCTGAAGATTCCACTTCATAAGAATCACCCATCACCGGTTGCCGTGTCATCCAACGATACGGCACATGGTTCTCCTTAACCACAGGTCATATTCAGGACGAACTTTTGCAGTGGAGATCAGAGTAAAAGGATCAAACTTAGTAACAAAAGAGGATGCGGAAGGAATCTTGAAAGGTTTTCTCGATGAACCGCTCCCATGCCCTAGAAGAACGAAAGAGTGCTGTAGCTGAGTATCGTCGGACGAAGTCGGTAGTCGAAACCGTCCGTAATCTAGGTTATCCCGGCCTATGGACGATGTATACGCCGTCGGATTCAACCCGAATTCCAACCACTGCGCGGAGCGCACAATGGAAAAGGTACGTTTCCTCCGGCCAGGGCTTCTTCTTGCAGGGCCTTGGCGCGGCAGTAATCGAATGGGTTTATTGATGAGGTACTGGCTACGCTGGGAGTAGTTGCAGCAACCGTTCCACACGGAATTGTAATTTCAGGAAATTATGGAGAACTGTACTCGGCTTTGAGGGGAAGGGCGTCGCCCTAATCTGTGGAGCGTACGGTACCAACTTTAGGACGTGGGCACGATGGGTGTAGTGGACACTTACTTCTCAGTTTTAGCGACCTTTCTTGTTCTAGTCATGCTCACACTCCTTTTCATAAAAAGAGTTCCGCGATGGGTTCCAGCAGTTCTAGGTGGTGTAGTTATCGTGTCAGTTTGGGTTTACTACCTGATTTGAGGTGAATTGTGGATCCCCAACCGTAAGGTCTGAATTGCGGCATCGTTGGTAAATTGCGCGCGGTTACGGATAGCTTACGCAGGTCTTTACCCATCGACGTGATGTAATCGGTCGTATAGATTACGCCCTGGCCCTAGGCGGAAACTGCAGGGAAGACACGAAACTATCCCATCGGTTTTACCGAATCCTGCTGGCTTCATTAACAAAACTGTCCCAAGAACAGTCCGCATCCCCTTTGTTCCCTTAACCCCCAGGCTCACTCAGCGAGTGGAACCACGAAAAGCTTGGTAGATTTCTCTACCAAGCCTTTAACTGTGGAGCATAGGAGAATCGAACTCCTGACCTCCTGCTTGCAAAGCAGGTGCTCTACCAATTGAGCTAATGCCCCATTGTTCCGTTGGTGGGCCTAGCAAGAATCGAACTTGCGACCTCATCGTTATCAGCGATGCGCTCTAACCGACTGAGCTATAGGCCCTTAAGCGGAACGAATAGTAACTATACAAGCGGCTTTGAAATTGACCAAATCGCCTGGTTAAAACGCTTTTTAACCAGTAGTTCATGTGCAGTTTCTTTGTTGCGGACATGGAAGAAGGAAGCGAAGGGGGGCATCGACAAGCAAAAGGCTCTACATCGCACATAGCGTGCGGCGATGTAGAGCCTGATCTGCTGCGAAATAAGCTGGTTGCTACTTAGCTGCCTTAGACGGCTTCGCGGAGTCCTGCAAACCGATATCTAAACCGCCGAAGAGATCAACCACGGCGTTGTAGATCAGCGCCAATAACGGTGCGAGGATGGTGTTGAAAATCGCGACCACCACGCCGATCAGGGCGCACACGGCAAATACCATGCCGAAGGTGATGCTCTGGTTGCCACCAACGTCGAAGATCAGGGAGTTCATGGACTCCCAAATCCCGAACTGGCTCATGCCGAAGTACAAGACCGCAACTGCGATCAACCAGGCCACTAAGCCCACTAGCGACATGGCCAAACCGACGCGAAACGCCGATAGCGGTGTGATTCGCTTCAGCGAAACATTTCGTCGTGCCATAGGAATTACTCCTTATTTTCGGAATCGTTGTCCTGGTCACCTGACTTATTAGGGTCTAATTCCTGTCGAGCATCCTCCACAGTCTTTTCACCCTTCGCTACAGCCAGCGCTTCCTCTTCCCCATCATCTTCCACGTTACGGTCGATGACAAGCAACTCAACATCGTCACTGAGGTTGACCAAACGCACGCCCATGGTGGCACGCGAGGATGGACGAATCTCATTGACTTCAGTGCGGATTACGCCGCCCACAGAGGTAATGGCAAAGATTTCATCATCTTCCATCACGGTGATGGCGCCGATCAGCTTGCCGCGCTTTGGCGTGTACTTAAATGTCATCACGCCCAAGCCACCGCGGCCTTGTGGTGCGTATTCCTCAATGGCCGTGCGCTTGCCGTAGCCACCTGAGGTAGCCACCAGGAGGTAGCCACCTTCTTGCACAACGGACAAGCTCAACAGCTGGTCATCATCGCGGAAACGCATGCCCTTAACACCAGCGGTTGCACGACCCATTGGACGCAGCTGCTCATCATCCGCAGTAAAGCGGATGGCCTGGCCCTGCTCCGAAGTCAACAAGATGTCATCTGCATCAGAGACCAGCTCAGCGCCAATCAGGGAATCGCCCTCGTTGAGGTTAATAGCAATCAGACCTGCCGAACGCGCGGACTCATAGTCCGTCAGACGGGACTTCTTAACCCGTCCCTGCTTGGTAGCCAGAACCAAGTATGGCGCGTCCTCATAGGACTGAATCTGAATAACTTGCGCGATCTTTTCTTCAGGCTGGAACTCCAGCAAGTTAGCCACGTGCTGGCCGCGTGCGGTGCGTGATGCCTCTGGCAATTCATAGGCCTTAAGGCGGTAGACGCGACCAAAGTTGGTAAAGAATAAAATCCAGTCGTGGGTGGAACAGATGAAGAAGTTTTTGACGATGTCATCTTGCTTCAGCTCTGCACCACGTACGCCCTTGCCGCCGCGCTTTTGCGCCTTGTAGGAGTCAACCTTGGTGCGCTTGGCGTAGCCGGTTGAGGTAATTGTCACAACCACATTTTCACGAGCGATGAGGTCTTCATCGGTCACATCACCGGTCGCGGCAACAATCTGTGTACGACGCTCATCGCCATACTTGTCCACGATTTCCTGCAGTTCATCATGCACAATCGCGCGCTGACGCTCAGGCTTGGCCAGAATGTCCTTGTAGTCAGCGATCTCAAGCTCGATCTCTGCCAACTCATCAACGATCTTTTGACGCTCCAGAGCAGCCAAGCGACGCAGCTGCATGGCCAAGATGGCATCGGCCTGGATGGTGTCAACGTCCAACAGGGACATCAAACCTTCGCGGGCTTCATCCACGGTTGGGCTGCGGCGGATCAGCGCGATGACCTCATCGAGCATATCCAGTGCCTTAACCAGACCACGCAGGACGTGTGCGCGCTTTTCAGCTTCATCCAGGCGGTACTGGGTACGGCGAACAATGACCTCGATCTGGTGAGCCACGTAGTAGCGCAGCATCTGATCGATACGCAGGGTGCGTGGCACGCCATCAACGATGGAGAGCATATTCGCGCCGAAGGAAGTTTGCAGCTGGGAGTGCTTGTACAGGTTGTTGAGCACCACGCGCGCTACGGCATCACGCTTGAGCGTAATAACAATGCGCATGCCCACGCGGTCAGAAGATTCATCTTCAATCTTGGAAATACCAGCGATCTTGCCGTTGGCTACGGACTCCGCGATATTGGTGACCAAGTTATCTGGGTTGACCTGGTAAGGCAGCTCCGTAATAACGATGGTCTGGCGTGAGCCCTGCTCTTCAATGGAGGTCACACCGCGCATGCGGATAGAACCACGGCCGGTGGTGTAAGCATCCTTAATACCGCTATCGCCGACGATCAAGCCGTAAGTTGGGAAGTCTGGACCTTTCACAAACTTCATGCACGCTTCCAGAGATTCTTCTTCGGAAGCTTCTGCGTTTTCTAGCAACCAGAAAATGGCATCTGCCAATTCTTTGAGGTTGTGCGGCGGGATGTTGGTGGCCATACCAACGGCAATACCGCCGGAACCATTCATCAACAGGTTAGGAATACGCGATGGCAGAATATCTGGCTCTTGGGTCTTACCATCGTAGTTTGGTGAGAAGTCCACGGTGTTTTCACGAATATCGCGGACCATTTCCATCGCCAAAGGCGTCATACGGCACTCGGTATAACGCATTGCTGCCGGGCCGTCATTACCTGGGGAGCCGAAGTTACCCTGGCCATCAACCATTGGGTAACGCATATTCCATGGCTGCGCCAGACGCACCAGCGCGTCATAAATAGCCGAGTCACCGTGTGGGTGGAAATGACCCATGGCATCTGCAACTGGACGCGCAGACTTCACATAGCCGCGCTCAGGACGGTAGCCCGAGTCATACATCGCATACAAAATGCGACGGTGTACTGGCTTTAGACCGTCGCGTACTTCTGGTAGCGCACGACCAACAATGACAGACATTGCATAGTCGATATAGCTGGTTTCCATTTCCTCATTGATATCAATGGGGTGGATCTTGTCATAAAGATCGCCGTTATCATCGCTCATAAGGCTTTATCCTAGCCGTTTTAAGCCTTTAATGCCCGTTTGTGGTATCACGGTGATACCATAACGAGTATGGCAATGACGCTTCGGTTGACTCCTGAACAAGATCACGCATTAACCTTGCTCGCTTCCGCGCATGGCACCTCCAAGCATGAGGCAGTAGTTCGCGCAATCGCGCTTGCCGCAGCGCGCACCATAAACGACGCTACCGTGGATGAACTTGCCCGCGAGCACATCAAAGGCCGCAGTGCGCTGGAAGCAGATATTCGCCGTTCCCGGGGCCAGGCTTCGCTATGAGAGCTGAGCAATTACTGATTGTCGCGCAGCGCTTTTGTGAAGTGCATCGAGTGCGCATCAGCAACTATTCAGCGTTGGTAGCCGCGGCAGCCGCAGCGCATGCGCTTATCGATGGCATCCGGATCCACGACAACCCCCGCCAAGAAGCCGCCAGCCTCTATGAAATCTTGACGAAAGTTGAAGCGCTAAGCGGCCACAATAAGGAATTTGCTACTATCTGCGCGAAAATCCACCTCGCCGTTGCCGATGGTGGCTAATAGCGCGCACCGCCCCATTACTATGGTGTGCATGGCTAATCTTTCCCAGCTCCTCGAACCTAGAACTCGTCCTGGCTTGATCACCGACCTGACTGAGCTCATTCAACACACCGTCGCTGAACAATCCGGAATTTCCGGGATGGCGATCAAGGGCGCGGTATCAACCGCAACCCGAATTAACGCAGACATCATCCCCAAAGGTATTAACCAAATGTTGCCGGGCATGCTGGGTGATCTAGAACCCCGCTGGGCTGAGTTTGAAAAGGCCGGCGCCACCGACTTCGGTACCTTTTTGGAAAAAGACTCTGCAGAAGTCTCCGATGCCGTGATGTCCACCGCTGACCGCCACGCCGAGCGCATCAACGTCGCCCCCCTAGCCAAGACCTACAAGTCCCTGCGCAATAAGGGCGCCAAGATTGTGGAAGGCAAAGTCCCCGAGCTGGGCCGCATCCTTCAAAAGCACATGAAGTAGTCCACGCTTAGAAGGGCTCAGGATATAAGCTCGCGAGCACGAAATTATCTGGATCTAATGATTCCGGCAGGTGCTCTGCGAGCTTTTCTGCGTCATCATCAATGACCACACACCCTAACCACATTCGCTTCGCCCCATAATTGGTGTCATCGCCAGTTTGATCTAGCTCATGCTGTGCGGCTTTCAACCATAACGGCCCGGCATATTGCGGCATATAAACTTCTTCGACTTCGGTTGGGACGCCACCGTATACAATCGGATCAATTGCCGAGACAAACTCTGAGAACAGCTCCGGCACTTTCAATAGGTTATCTGGATGCGTAAAAAACGCTACCGTGACATAACTAAGACCGTCGTGACCAGGCACGATATTTGACTCACGCACAAGCTTCATATCGAAAGCCCCACCTAACGAGCTTGGAAAAGCAGTCGGTTCAGTGTCATCTTCGAAGAAGAACTTTTCTTTCACCTCGTCATCATTGGCTTCATCAAACTCCACCAACGCATTGAGTTCATAAAGCTTCCACTCTTCAGGGGAATCAAGCCGGTCATAAACCGCCTGGGTTCGAAGCGACCACAACTCAAATTCGTTTGTGCTCGGAATCGGCTTTGCCGAATACGCCAGAATCCGAGCATCCGCTTGCGCAATACGGCTTTCATAAAGAGCATAGGCCCGATCAAGGTCTTCGGGCTTAGCGATGAACTGAGTGGTGATGATCTCAACGGTCATGTGCTCAAGAATAGAGAAAACACCGTCATTACGTTTTAAAACGTAATGACGGTGTTTCGTTAAGAACTAGCCATCGACAAGCAACTGCTTGAAAAACCTTACGGCTTAGATATCCAAGAAGCGGACATCCTTTGCACGGCGAGTAATGAAGGAACGGCGTGCGGCTACGTCATCACCCATCAAGATGGAGAAGAGCTCATCAGCGCGTTGCGCATCTTCCAAATCAACACGACGCAGGATGCGGTTGGATGGATCCAGCGTGGTCTCCCACAACTCAGATGCATTCATCTCACCAAGACCCTTGTAGCGCTGGATGCCGTCATCCTTGTTGATCTTGCGGCCGGCATTAAGGCCTTCCTCCAGCAACTCATCACGCTCGGCATCAGAGTAGGCATAACCTGGCTTGCCCTTGCCCCACTTGAGCTTGTACAGCGGTGGGTTAGCCAAGTAGACGTGGCCTTCCTCGACCAACTGCGGCATGAAGCGGAAGAGCAAGGTGAGCAGCAACGTGGCGATGTGCTGGCCGTCAACGTCGGCGTCGGCCATCAGCACAATCTTGTTGTAGCGCAGCTTAGTGATATCAAATTCTTCATGGATACCCGTGCCCAGCGCGGTGATGATGGCCTGAACCTCGGCGTTTTTCAACACCTTGTCCATGCGCGCCTTCTCCACGTTCAAGATCTTGCCACGTAGCGGCAAAATAGCCTGGAACATAGAGTCACGGCCGCCCTTGGCCGAACCACCTGCGGAGTCACCCTCCACGATGTACAGCTCAGAGATCTTCGGATCCTTGGTACGGCAATCGGCGAGCTTACCTGGCAAACCACCCAAGTCCGTCGCAGACTTACGGCGCACCAACTCACGCGCCTTGCGCGCTGCCACACGAGCCTGCGACGACGCCACGGCCTTATTTACGATGGCCTTGGCCTCAGCCGGGTTGGCATCAAACCAGTCATTGAGGTGCTCATTGACTGCACGCTGAACAAAGCCCTTGATCTCAGAGTTGCCCAACTTCGTCTTGGTCTGACCCTCAAACTGCGGATCAGCAACCTTGAGCGAGACCACCGCTGCCAGGCCCTCACGGCAGTCATCACCTGTTAAGCTGCCATCTTTTTCACGCATGAGCTTGTGCTCTTTGGCGTACCGGTTCATCAACGATGTCAGTGCGGAACGGAAACCTTCTTCGTGGGTACCACCTTCATAAGTGTTGATGGTGTTGGCAAAAGTGTGCGTGGATTCCTTGTAGCCCTGGTTCCACTGCATGGCTACCTCAACCTCGTGTTCATTGCCCTTGACATCAAAAGCAACCACGGTGGGGTGAATAGCAGACTTGGTCTTATTGAGGAACTTGACGTAATCAATCAGACCATCTGGGTAGTGGTACGTAACCTTCTTCTGCAGCTTCTTCTTGGAAGAACCCGACGTCTCCACAGGCGCAGGTGTAACAGCGCCTTCTTCTACGAAGTCATCTACCTCTTCATCATCAAAAGAGGTCTCATCCAGCTGCTTTTCGCCGGATTCCGCGTCTGCGATGGCTTCGAGATCCAGCTGTTCTTTGGTCACGCGCTCATCAATGAGCTGAATGGTCAAACCCTTATTAAGGAATGCCATCTCCTGCAAACGACGCGCAATGGTGTCATAGTCATACTCGACGGACTCGAAGATCTCCGGATCCGCCCAAAATCGAATCTTGGTTCCGGATCCACGCGCGTTGCCGCCTTCTTGGAGCTCTTCCGGGATGGAGTTATTAAAGACCTGGTACCAGTGCTTGCCGTCAGTCTTAATTTCCGCTTCGACGCGGGTAGACAACGCGTTGACAACGGAGATACCGACGCCGTGCAGACCACCGGAGATGGCATAAGAGTCCGAGTCGAACTTGCCGCCTGCGTGCAGCTGGGTCATCACGACCTGGACGGTCGGTGCACCCGAGGCGTGCATGCCCACGGGGATACCGCGGCCATCATCGGTAACTTCAACGCCGCCGTCTTCCATGAGGCGAACAATGACCTTGGAGGCATGTCCTGCCATGGCCTCATCCACTGAGTTATCGACGACCTCCCAGATCAGGTGGTGCAAACCACGAGGTCCGGTAGAGCCGATATACATACCTGGACGCTTACGGACAGCTTCTAAGCCCTCCAGGATGGTAATTGACCCAGCGTTATATTCTGGTTGGGTAGCCACGAAACCGTGTACTCCTTTATTCCAAATTTAAACGGTGGCGAGATGCCATCGTAGAAATCAATAATGCAATGCCCCTTTAAATAAAGGGTGAACTAATCACGGCCACGGTTTCGCGTCCGTGTAGTTCTAAGACTTTATCCATTCTACACTGTGTCCCCCTACCTAGACAGATGTCACTCCGGTTAAACGCCAAATTATGCGTTATTTTTTACGTTTGCACCGAGCAGATCGGCTCCCGCCGATTCAAGAATGCTGCGAACGAGCTGGTTAACAGTGTTTTAGAACCAGATTGATAATTTAACCGTATGTATCCTTCGAGCCCTGCGGTTTTACCCACATTGGCCCTTGGTAATTTTTATGTTGCTTCGGACCGGAAATTTTCAGTTGTGTAATGACATCTACGCCAACTTGCTCCGAGATCCGCTGCAGAATCTGCCGTTGCAAATAGCGCAGTTGCGTACCCCAATTGGAGTTATCGCAGGCGACATAAATAATGCCATTTTCGATGCGATCTGGGTGGGTATGCTGCGCGATCTTTTCGCCGACTAGCTTGTGCCAATGCCCCGTAATCCAGCCATGCGCTAATTCGTGTTCCCAGCCACGCGACGTGACCTCGCGTGCAATATGAGAACCCAATTTCGGAATATCCACGCCCTTGCGGCGCCGACGACCATCAGCTCCGGTTTCGCGGCCTTTGCCGCGATAACGTTTCTGCGGAGTTTTTGTCAGCTCCGAGATATCAAATCCCGGCACCTGGGGCACCGGGACGCCCTGGGGCTTTTCCACCTGCATCTTCGCGATCTTGGATCGGGACACATGCTGTAGCTTCGGCGGATTCGGCGAACGCTTACGAATATGGTCAAAGGCTTGTTGCACTGGGTCTGTATTAGACATCGCTGCCACCAGCCTTTGTGGTTCCGCCGTGCTCCTGTTCTTCTATTCTAGGTGCAGAAGCAGACTCTTCGATACCGCGGCCATCGCGGCTATCATCAGGCTGAACCAAGACGGAAACCCGGCCATCAGCGGTATCTTCCACACCGATTTCATAGCGCTTGATGGGCACGAGGTTTTCTGGCAGATCCTCATCGACAGCGGCGGTGATAAAGACCTGTTCAACATCTGCTGCGAGTTTCACCAGCTTTTCGCGGCGCTTGGCATCTAGCTCTGAAAAGACGTCATCCAGGATCAAAATAGGATCGGAATCCTCGGATCTCAGCAGTTGGAATTCTGCAAAGCGCAAAGCAATGGCATAAGACCACGTCTCACCATGGCTAGCAAACCCCTTGGCCGGGGCGGTGCCCAAATGTAATTCCAGGTCATCACGGTGGGGGCCTACCAAAGAAATTCCACGCTCGATCTCACGTTGGCGTTTAGTTCCCAATTCCGCGAGCATGACGGCTTCTAATACATCACGGTCAGAGGTATCAATCGTTGCTTTATACGCAATATGCGCAGGCCTTGATTCGGGCGCTAAACCTTCATACGCAGCAGGGATCAGATCTGAGAGCTCATCGATAAGCTCTAAGCGCGCATTGATAACCTGTGCGCCCAGCGTCGCCAGCTGGGTATCCCACACGTCTAATGTCGCCAGGGCCGAAGCACCCTCGGTATCCCCATATCCACGACGCATCGCTGCCGATGCAGATTTCAATAAAGCATTGCGTTGGCGCAAAACTTTGTCATAGTCTGCCTTCACCCCAGCTAGACGCGGAGTTCGCGTCGCGATGATGTCATCAAGGTAGCGGCGACGTTCTGCCGGCTCACCGCGCACCAAAGCTAAATCCTCCGGGGAAAAGAGCACGGTTTTTACAACGCCTAAAAGCTCGCGCGGGGACTTACACCGGGTGCGGTTGATCTGGGCTTGATTAGCAGCATGAGGTTTGATCAGCATGTGTGCTGTCAGTTCGCGGCCCTGGTTGACCGCGGTCGCAGAAACCCTGGCGCTGGCCGTGCCTTGCCGCACCAAAGGTGCGTCTTGATTAACGCGGTGTGAACTTAGGTGCGCGACATAGCCCAAGGCCTCAACGATATTGGTCTTACCAAAACCGTTGCGGCCTACAAAAAGGACAATGCCGGGATCCAGATCTAGCTTTAGCTCCGTCCAAGATCTGAAATCCCGCAGGTCAAGCTCACGAATATACATCTATTGCGTAGTTTAACCAGGCAAACGCACTGGCATCAAAAGGTAGGTGAAGAAGGTATCAGGCGTTGGGAAATTACCATCTTCATCTGCTTCCGGGAGCTCTTCTGGCTCTGGAATCATAATCGCTGGGCGTGATGGTTCCGTAAAGCCAAAGACCACGCGATCCGTTGGAATAACTGCTAGGCCGTCTTTGAGGAAGGCCGGGTTGAAAGCAATCAGCAGTTCATCACGGCCGGTAAATGCACAAGGGATGGTTTCTTCGGCATTGCCCGTATCCGTTGCACCTGCTGCAAGCTGTACTTCGCCTTCGCTAAAGAGCATACGGATCTGAGCATTTCGGTCCGTCAACAAAGAAACACGACGAATAGCTTCCTGCAGTGGACCGATCTCAACCGAGGCCATGGCAGTGTGCGTCTTCGGCAGCAAGTGCGAGACCGTCGGGAAATCTGCATCCAACATGCGCGTGGTGGTCTCACGGTTATCGGCGTGCAGGCCAAAGAGGCCATCGGCAGCAATGCTGTCGCCGGTACCGACTGCAATTTCAATGGGGTCATTGATGTGTGAGTCCAGCGTGCGCGCAGTTTCCTGCAGAGTCTTGGCTGGTACCAACAGCTGGGTCTTTACATCCTCAGCCGTGGGCTCCCACTCAAAAGTGCGCACTGCCAGGCGGAAGCGGTCAGTGGCAGTTAGATGCACATCTTTGCCTTCGATGGACATGCTGATGCCGGTGAGCATTGGCAACGTGTCATCTTTGCCCGCTGCTGCGGCGACCTGGGAGACCGCTTCAGAGAAAAGCTGTGGGTTGATCTTGCCGGTGACCTCGGGCAATACCGGAAGTTGTGGGTAGTCTTCCAAGGAAATGGTCGGCAGCTCAAAGCGTGAAGAACCACACTGAATGAGAACCTTGGTGTCTTCTTGGCGAATCTCTACCGGCCGATTAGGCATAGCGCTGACAATGTCAGACATGAGCTTGCCGGCCACAGCTACGCGGCCAGGCTCTTCGATCTCCGCAGCGATCCGAACACGAGTGGAAACCTCATAGTCGAATCCTGCAATTTCCAAGCCATTGTCATCCGCGGTGAAAATCATTGCGCGCAGGACTGGCTGCGCTGCCTTCGTCGGTAGGTTTCGGGCAACCCATCCAACTGCGTGGCTGAGGTCATCTTTAGCCACACGAAAAGACACGGCGTTGGTCGTTAGGGTTTCCATGTGCGTCTTTACTCTCCTTGACTCACGTTCGATGCGTCGTGCCTAGCTTGCGAGCTATTTGTCATTCGACGCACGCCGACTAGGTATTTCTTGCTTTTGCCTGGCGAGTAACCACTGGGTGGCGATCACCGCAGGTGCAGGAAATGACCTGAATCTACCTGGTTTCAAAATGTTTAAAGGTTGAGCAACTTACAACAATTGCTCGTTTCTAACTGCTTCTAACTTAACCAGTTGCAGGGCCTGAGCGCTACTTCCGGCGGATTCTTGTAATTCGCAATTTCGGCGGCTCCAGGTGGGCGGCGCTCGAACTTCCACACAGGCCCTTTTTCTTCTAAGTGATCTAGAAATAAAGATAGTAGTAGTAATAACCGTTGTGAATCCTGTGGATAATGACAAGAAATCCATGGTCGAGGAGCAAAACCTACGTGTGTGATCACATGTGATCAATCTGTGGATAGATCGGGCGAAATGTGGATAACTCAAATTACATCAAAGTTATCCACAGGTGGGTCTTTGTTATTCACTGAGATCGCACAGCAGTGATCACAGCAGGTCGGAGGTTTTCTTACGCTTGTGAAAACAGATGCTGTGAGCAACCTCATTAAATTACAATGATGGAATTACACAAGTGTGAATAACTTTGTGGATAACTTTTAGCCTGGTAAACCCCGTAAAACTAGAAAATCCGCCTAGCCACCAAGATTTACTCAGCAACTAAGCGGACAATGACAGGTCTAGTTGCGACCGCGTGCCTTAATACGTTGGGTTAACGCCTGGATCTCGTCATAAGTCTCGCGCTTTTCTGTCATTTCGCGACGGATCTTGCGCTCGGCGTACATAACGGTGGTGTGGTCCTTACCGCCGAACTGCTCGCCGAGTTTCGGCAAGGAGAGATCTGTAAGTTCACGACACAGATACATCGCTAGCTGACGGGCGTGGGCGATATCGCGCTTTTTACCCGACCCCGTCAAGGTTGCTACATCAATATTGAAGAACTCTGCGGTGACTTCAATGATCGTATTGGGTGTAATTTGCTCGGCCGCCGAGTCCGGTGCCAAATCACGCAGCGCGACTTCAGCCATTTCAATGTTGATTGGTTCATTGACCAAGGAGGAATAGGCCGAGACACGGATCAGTGCACCTTCGAGCTCACGAATCGATGATTCGAAGCGGGACGCGATAAGTTCCAACACCGCGCGATCAACAGTGGTGCCATCAGCGGAAGCCTTCTTCATCAAAATAGCGATGCGGGTTTCTAGATCCGGTGGCTGAATATCTGTAATGAGCCCGCCCTCGAAGCGGGTACGCAAGCGGTCTTCTAGCGTGGTCAATTGTTTTGGCGGCCGGTCAGAAGACAAAATGATCTGTTTATTGGCCTGATGCAGGGCATTAAAGGTATGGAAGAACTCTTCCTGAGTCGATTCCTTGCCCTCTAAGAACTGAATATCATCAACCATCAAAATATCGAGGTTGCGGTACCGACGCTTGAAAGACTCCTGCCTATCATCACGCAAAGAGTTGATGTAGTCATTCGTAAATTCTTCCGACGATACATACTTCACGCGTAGACCTTTATGCAGCAGTTGCGCGTAATTGCCCGCCGCATGCAAAAGGTGTGTTTTGCCGAGTCCGGACCCGCCCCAAATAAACAACGGGTTATAGGCACGGGCAGGATTTTCCGCGACGGCAACGGCTGCGCCATTAGCAAAACGATTCGAGGAACCAATGACGAAGTTATCGAAGGTATGCGTTGGATTTAGTGATTGCTCACGGTTGGGGTCATGCGCGGGGCGCTCACGCGGAATTCGCGCAGAGGACGGTGCCTGGAAAGAAGACTGGTTGGACTGCTGGTTTTGGTAGATATCAGCCAGATCATCCAAATTCGCTGGTGAATGGCTGGTGTGCCACGATTGCGGAGAGGCAAAAGATCCAGAAGAAGAATCTTCTGACATATCGTGACGATTGCTTGCTAAGTCATTAAAACGTGGGTTGTTCTCACGCTGATCCTGCATGGGTGCAGAAGGGTGCTGCTGCGACTGCGTCTGAGAGTGTTGCTGTCCGGGGTGTTGTTGGGGAGACCGTGTCTGGGACTCCGGTGTATGAAAATTTTGGGTATTGGGGTTGTGGCCAGTGCCCTGATCGAATTGGCCATAAACTGAACGGTGAACTTCATGGAAGTCTTGGTTGGTGACGTCGACCTGGTTTAAACGCGGGCGGTCTTCTTCATAATTATTGAATTGGTTGCCCTGGCGCCCCGAATCCTGTTGATTCGGGTATTGCGAAGACTGCGGCTGCGGGGGTGCAGTTTCTTCTGGTGGTGCCACCGTAATAGCAACAGAGCATGGACGTCCCATGTGGCGAGATAGTCCAGCGGCGATATGCGTGGAAAGTTCAGCCTCGACGATATCCCGCCCGGTTTGATCTGGGGTTGCCAAAAAGGCATAGCCATCACTGATCATGATCGGCTTGACAAGCTGCAGGTACACCCGCTGCTGCGCACTGAAAGTGGGCACTTCCGAGTTCGGCTGTTCAGAGCGTCGAATGAGATCTTCAACGATGACACGCCACGTGGAGTTCAGGGACGATTGTTGGTCAGACAC